>CAWGMV010000026.1:0-189339 GCA_963823635.1 uncultured Acidobacteriaceae bacterium
ACCCTCTCGGACATTTCGCCCCATACCACCATCCCGAGCTGGACCTGTCTGGCGCCGACGCCGACGCCGCGCGCCGCATCTACTCGGGAAGCATCGGCGTCGAATTCATGCACATCCCTGATCCCGAGCGGCGCGAATGGATCCAGGAGCGCATGGAGTCGGCAGACGAATACCCAATCGACCGCACGCGCGTGCTCGACCAACTGGTTCACGCCGACATCTTCGAGCAGACCATCCATTCGCGCTACATTGGCACGAAGCGTTACTCACTGGAAGGCAACACGGCGCTCATTCCGTTGCTGGACGAAATCCTGAACTCGGCGTCAGACAATGGCGCTGACCAGGCCGTGCTCGCCATGAGCCATCGCGGGCGGCTGAACGTCATCATCAACATTGTGAGCCGTCCGGCGGCGGAGATCTTCGCCGGATTCGAGGATGTCGATCCACGCAGCGTGCTGGGCGGCGGTGATGTGAAATATCACATCGGCGCGACCGGCATGTTCACCGGCGCGAGTGGCAGACAGGTACGGATTCACCTGGTCTCGAATCCCAGTCATCTGGAGGCGGTTGATCCTGTGGCTTTGGGCCGCGCGCGCGCCAAGCAGACACGCATCGGCCGCGACGGGAAGGTCAAAGTGCTGCCCGTCATGATGCACGGCGATTCTGCGTTCGCCGGGCAAGGTATCACCGCCGAGACCCTGAACCTAGCCAACCTGCGCGGATTTACGGTCGGTGGCACGGTGCACATCATCGTCAACAACCTCATCGGATTCACGACCAACCCCGCGGACGCTTATTCGGGACGGTTCTCCTCCGATCTTGCCAAGCGCCTGCCGATTCCGATCTTCCACGTCAATGGCGAAGACGTCGACGCGGTCGTGCGGGCCGGTCGCATGGCGCTCGAATATCGTTACCAGTTTGGCAGTGACGCGGTGGTGGACCTCATCGGCTTCCGGCGGCATGGTCACTCGGAGGTCGACGACCCGACCATCACCCAGCCGATTCTGTATCGCAAGATCAAAGACCATCCCATGCTCTACCAGATCTACGCCCGGAATGTCGGTCTCGACGCCCAGCGGTATGTGGAAAAGTTCCAGGCCGAGCTTGACGCCGCCGAGAGCGCCGGCAAGAGCATGGTCAAGAAGCCGCCCATGCGCCAGTTGCCCAGCTACTGGGCGCCGTACCATGGCGGTCCTTACAATCCTGCCGACGAAGTGGACACGGGCTTACCCGCCGAGAAATTACACGAGATCACCGACGGACTGGTGAGTTACCCCGTGGACTTCCACATCCATCCCAAGGTGCAAAAGCTGCTGGAGCAGCGGCGCGAAATGGGTTATGGCAAACGTCCCCTTGACTTCGGCATGGCCGAGGCGCTGGCCTTCGGCTCTTTGGCTGTGCAAGGCACTCCAATTCGTTTAAGCGGCCAGGACAGCCGCCGCGGCACCTTCAATCAGCGACATTCTGTGCTGATCGATATTCAGGACGAGAAGGAATACGTTCCCTTATGCCACCTGGCGCCCGGACAGGCGCGGGTTGACATCTACAACTCTGAGCTGTCCGAAGCAGCCGTGCTGGGATTCGAGTACGGTTATGCGCGCGACTACCCCGAAGCGCTGGTAATGTGGGAGGCGCAGTTCGGCGACTTCGCCAACGGAGCCCAAATCATCATTGACCAGTTCATTGTGGCTGGTGAGGACAAGTGGGACCTGCTCACCGGACTGGTTCTGCTGTTGCCACACGGCCACGAAGGGCAGGGACCGGAGCACTCCAGCGCCCGCATCGAGCGCTATCTGCAACTTTGCGCCCGCGACAACATGCAGGTGGTGCAGCCCTCAACCGCGGGCCAATACTTCCATGTGCTGCGACGCCAGGCATTGCGCAAATGGCGCAAGCCGCTCATCTGCTTCACGCCGAAGAGCATGCTGCGTCATCCCGAGGCGCTGTCTCCGCTGTCCGAACTGGAACGGCCACGCTTCCAAACCATTATTCCCGACGAAAGTGCGCTCGACGCTAAGCGCGTGCTGCTGTGCACCGGCAAGATCGCGCACGAGCTGCGAATGGAACGGAAGAGACTCAAGCTCACGCTACCGGCGATTGTTTCTCTCGAACAGATGTATCCTTTCCCGGAAGACGATGTCCGCCAGGTCCTCGGCCGTTACAAGAACGCAACCCAGTTCATCTGGGTGCAAGAAGAGCCGGCCAACATGGGTGCACTGTCGTTCGTGATGCCGCGCTTAAAGCGGATATTCGGTTCCAAGGTCCGCTCCATCAAACGCGCCGAGAACTCCACCCCGGCAACCGGCTCGACCAAGGCCCACGAGTTGGAGCAGAAGACGCTGATTTCACTTGCCTTGGGAAAGCCGATATAGGCTGCGGTCCACACAAGAAAGTGCCGAGGCATGGCCTCGGCACCTTCCGGTCGGCTTAGGTTCACGCGGATTCCGGCTATCGGCTCACGTTTGCCCGCGGCGAGCGCAAGCCCTCAGTACGGATGACCGCGCAGGTTGGAGCTCGACAAAACGGCTTGGGCACTTCGCGCTAGTTCTGCGTGTAGCGGCGCGGATGCTCAACCATGTCGCGGACCTGCGCGAGCACGTTCGCCAACTGCATGGCATTCAGCTTCGAGCTGAACTCAGCCAACTCAGCAACGAACGGATCTGCCAGCGCCTCGTTGATCTGCTCTTCGCGCGCAGGCCCGCAGGCACACAGCAGGTCGGGCACACTGACCTCCAGCGCCGTCGCCAGCCGCGCCAACGACGACAAAGTTGGCGTGGCCTTCTCGTTCTCGATCTTCGAGACGTAGGTCCGCGGCACGCCCATGCGCAGGGCCAGTTGCCGCTGGCTTAAGCCGGCGCGCAGCCGCAGATTGCGAATTGCCATCGCGACCTGCACTTCGGAGCGGTCGGAAGTTTCCACTTCCGCCATGGGCAAACACGGCGCGAGGATTGGCTCTGGCTCGTCCTCTTCCAGCGACGTGCGGCAGCGGCGGCAAAGATTGTTAGTGGTCCTAAATTGGGTAAGATGACAATAGTCGCATCTCACCACTTCGCGGGAGTCAACCGGCGCGAGAGTCGTGGCCATCGAGAGTGCGGGATGCCAGAGCGGGCACCAACTACTTACGCGTACTGTGCGGCATTTCTGTGGTGGAGTCAAGAGCATTGTGAGCTGAAAACCGGAAAAGGCCATGCAAGTGCGCGCAATCGGCGGCAAAAAGCCGCTAAAACAGGGGAGAACCACGAATGACACGTTCCGAAGCCTGGTGTTTACTAACTGAGTACACACAGTCAGAAAGTCTCCGGAAACATGCTCTTGCCGTCGAAGCCTGCATGCGCGCTTACGCCCGCAAATTCGGTGATGACGACGAGCGCTGGGGCATCGTCGGACTCATTCACGACTTCGATTACGAAAAATATCCCAGCCTCGACGATCATCCTTACAAGGGCAACGCAATCCTGGCCGAGCGTGGGATTGCTGAGGACATTCGCCGTGCCATCATGTCGCACGCCGACTACACCGGCGTGACCCGCAACTCGAACCTGGAGAAGGCGCTCTTCGCCTGCGATGAACTGGCGGGCTTCATCACCGCGACCGCATTGGTGAAGCCCAACAAGTCGCTGGCCGAGGTGGACGCGAAGTCCGTGCGCAAGCGGATGAAGGACAAAGCCTTCGCGCGGGCCGTCAGCCGAGAAGACATCATCAAGGGCGCAGCCGAGCTTGGCGTTGACCTCGACGAGCACATTGCTTTCTGCATCGAGGCCATGCGAGGAATTGCGGGAGAGTTGGGGTTGGCGGGGAAGAATGAATAATGGCTGGACTATAGATCGGTGGGCCATCTTCGAGCAGCGTGAAAAACCCTCAGCACTTCGATTTCGTCAGCGCGCACACGATAAGGCACGATATAGGGCGTTCCAGAAATGACGAGTTCGCGCGTTCCTGGTACCCGGCCGGGGCGCCCAACCCCGGCGTGCGCTGCAAGCAGATCGACGGTGCGCCGGATCCTTAGGACGGTCTTGAACGCAGCGGCCGGGTTATCTTGCGCAATGTATTCGAATTGTTCACTTAGGTCGACCAGCGCCGCTCGTAGCCACCTAACGCGCACGCTTCGCCCATGTCATGAACATCGCCTCTACTTCCTCGTCGGTCGCAAAATCTCCCGCGTCGGCCTGCTGAATCGCCTTCTTGATTTCTTCAATCTGCCACTCATTGAGGGCAACGTATTCCCGAATGGCTTCGGCCGCCAGAAAGGACCGGCTGCGCTGGGTGGACTTGGCCAGCTTATCGAGCTTCTTCTTGAGCCCGCTGTCAATTCTTAGCGTGAGAATGTTTGAGGTACCCATACAATGTATTATAAGCGAATACCTTTGATGCTTGGGAGACGGAACTTTAGGCATGCGTGGATCGTGGCACAACCACATTGCCCGGCTGCAGAAGCAACTCGACCTCAAGAGTGTGGACTGGAAGGGGTCGGACAGATTAAGTAGCCCCTTGCGCAGCTCGACGGCGATACCGTCTCAAAGCGCATAGCAAAACCGGAAGCTTTATTAGCCTGAGTCATTTATCGTAGTAGCAGCCCAGCGCCCAACTTAAAGTGTTTTCGATAATTAGCCGTTCCTAATACCAGCGGCCGCGCATATCTCCATGAGTGAAAAAATCGCCATCTCATCTCTAGGTCCCTGCAATGTTCCATCGCCCTTGCGAATCGATTCTCACGGCTTCATCGAGAGCACGTTTCTTCACGATGAAAGCTACTATCGCGATCCCCACCACTTGGAATCGGAAGACTCGGTCCAGCTTTTCGAGAGGGCTGGGCCTCGCGCCATGCTTTACTTCGACCCGGCCAAGACCAAGGTCGCCGTCGTCACCTGCGGCGGACTTTGCCCCGGCATGAACAACGTCATTCGCTCTCTGTACCTCCAACTGCACTACCACTACGGAGTGCCTGCAGTGCTGGGCATCCGCTATGGTTACTCGGGATTCTCGGCCGAAGGTAGCGCGCCGGTCTGGCTGAATGCAGAGATGGTTGACAACATTCATCAACGTGGCGGCACACTGTTGGGATCGTCCCGAGGCCCGGTCGCGCCCGATATCATCGTGGACTTCCTGGAGCAGCGCGGCATCAACGTTCTCCTCGCCATCGGCGGTGACGGCACGCAGCGCGGCGCGCACGCGATCGCCGATGAAGTCCAGCGCCGCAATCTGAAGATTGCGGTCATCGGCATCCCCAAAACCATCGACGACGATGTGCAATACGTGAACCGTTCCTTCGGCTACTTCACCGCCATCCAGAAGGCCAAGGAAGTCATCGACTCGGCGCACGTGGAGGCAATCTGCGTGCACAACGGCATCAGCATCGTGAAGGTGATGGGACGCGATTCGGGCTTCATCGCTGCCGGCGCTACCTTGGCCAGCCAGGAAGTGAACTTCACGCTGGTGCCGGAGGTGCCGTTCAAGCTGGAAGGTGACAATGGCCTGCTGGCCGCGCTGCATCGCCGCCTGCTGGAGCGGCGTCATGCTGTCATCGTGGTGGCCGAGGGAGCAGGTCAGCATTTGCTGCCGCCGGCGGAGGAGCGCGATGCCTCAGGCAATCTGTTGCATCGTGACATTGGGCTTTTCCTGCGCGACAAGATTCGCTGTCACTTCGCGGCCCAGCGGCTGCCGGTGGTGATTCGCTACTTCGATCCCAGCTACTACATTCGCAGCGTGCCCGCCTCCACCGTCGATTCCGTACTCTGCGATTCCTTTGCGCGCCATGCCGTCCATGCTGCGATGGCAGGCAAGACCGACATGATCATCGGCCTGATGCATGGAGTCTTTATCCATGTGCCAATGCCGATGGCCAGCAAAGAGCGCAAGCGCCTCTCCAGCCAGGAATGGGCGCAGGTGGTGACAGCCACAGGACAGCCAGACTTGGCGTGATGGGGCTGCCGCCATCGCCTCACCCACGATTCGCATTGACGAGATGATGGTGGCAGTGGAGTAGCTACGACCGGGCCACACGAATAAACGCAATTGGGTGGAAATGCGTCACAGGACTTTTGTGTAAAGTTTTGTAAAGCTTCCCGAAATGGGAAAGGTGTTGATCTCTTTCGTGTGGAACAACCAGTGCGGGTTTGGCCACATCTTTATTCAGCGGCCTTCAGCGGAACATCCTTTGCCTGGTCGCTGGCACTGGGCGTGAAGGAGGTCAACTGGGACTTGCCATACCAGCTCCAGACTTCGGAAAAGTAGTACTTTCCGTCGCGCAGCACAAAGATGACCTTCAACGGAGGATTCTTGACCGGCGCAGCTGTCTGGAGAAAGTACAAATCCTGTTCTACCTTGCCATCTTTGCTGCGCAACATCACATAAGTGGCGACGATTCGGTCGAGCGTGTACTGGCCCGCCGGCAACTTCTCCCCCGAGATATAGAAATCGAACGGGACATCAAACGTTCCGCGGGTGGGCTGATTCTGGGCGGCTAGAAGCCCGGGCAGGACCATAATCAAAGTGACCGCGAAGCACAGACATCTGAGCGCTCGACTATCGTTCATCTGGCTCTCCTGAACTCTGACGGCTTTCGCCAGAATACCCGGAATTTCCTTTTTGGCCTCGAGAACGGCACCATAGTACACCCGTCTCGCCTGTTCGCGACACTGTGAAACGAGTTTTCATCGAGAGCCGGGCGCCCCACACATTCGTGGGCTTCGAATGTGTGGGCGACCATGAATCAGGTGGAGGCGATCTCGCTGAAACTGGTCGTACGACAATTCACTCCCACTCATTCCAACGTCAGGAATGAGTGCGGCACCCTGCTAGCGGCCAAAGCTGTTGCATTCCCTCCAGCTCTCAACTAATGTGGCGCGGTAATTCATGCGGTGCGGCGGGTGACAGACGATGGCGAATGAAGAGCATCTGGCAATCCTGAAAAAGGGAGTTGCTGCCTGGAATGAGTGGAGAGCGCAGCATCCGGACATCGGACCGGACCTCAGCGTGGCGAACCTCTACAGGGAGCGGCTCATCGGGGCGCACCTCGACGGGGCGGACCTCATCGGGGTGGACCTCGACGAGGCGAACCTCATTGACGCGGATCTCGTCGGGGCGGACCTCGACGGTGCAAACCTCAGCGGGGCGGACCTCGCCCGGGCGAGCCTCCATGGGGCGGAACTCACCCGGGCGAACCTCAGCGGGGCGAACCTCAGCGGGGCGGACCTCAGCGGGGCAAACCTCAGCGAGGCGAATCTCGTCGGGGCGCACCTCCCCGGGGCGAACCTCAGCGAGGCGATCCTCAAGGGGACCGACTTCAGCGAAGCCCTCCTCGGTTCGACCCTGTCTTGCCGATGTCGATCTGAGCACGGCCAAGGGACTGGAGACCGTCGACCATCGTGGACCCTCCACCATCGGCGTAGATACGATCTATCGACTCCCAAGGCAAAATCCCGGAGGTCTTCCTGCGCGGCGCGGGCCTGCCCGACGAGTTCATCGCCTACATCGGTTCCTTGGTCGGCCGCCCGATTCAGTTCTACTCCTGCTTCATCAGCTATTCGGGCAAGGACCAGGAGTTCGCTGACCGTCTGTACGAAGGCTTACAGAATAAGGGCGTGCGCTGCTGGTTTGCGCCTCACGACGTTAAAGCCGGCGAGAAGCTCCACGAGCAGATTGACGCGGCCATCCGCCTGCATGACAAGCTGCTCCTGATCTTGTCGGAGCACAGCATGAACAGCGAGTGGGTGAAGACGGAAATTTTCAACGCCCGAGAGCGTGAGGTTGCGGAAAAGAAGAGGAAGCTGTTTCCGGTTCGGCTCGTGCCCTTCGAAACTCTGTATGACTGGAAGTGCTTCGATGCCAAAACGGGCAAGGATTTGGCGCGGGAGATAGCCGAATACTTCATCCCGGATTTTGCCAACTGGAAGGACCACGATTCGTATCAGAACGGGTTCGATCGGCTGCTGAAGGACCTGAAGTCGCCAGATGCTGGAGCGAAGTCCGTATCGGCGAAGGATTAAGTTGCGGCAGAGGGATTCGCTGGCCATCTTCCCGCACATTCAAGAAGCGCTCGCGTGTGGAGCACCCGGCGTTTCAGCTGGGTGAGGTTATTCACCTCACCGCCAAAGCGCCAGCAGTAGTACGAAAAAGCACAGTACCATCGCGAGGCCAGCGATCTCCAGAATCGTCGGCTTTGTGATGTCAAACTTCCCGATCCGTCCTAGCCTGAACCTAATCACGGGTACATCCTCTCACTTCAAATCTACCCCGCCAGCGATGCGCCGAGAAGGAATAGAACCCGCATAAAAAGGCCGTTAATCCGGTTGTTGCTAGAGTAATGGACAGACAATACTATTCCACTACCATTCCTTGAAGATTCGGGTCCCACGCGGTAGTCTCTGGCTTGAGGTGGTGAATGAAAGAGCTGACGAAAGAGCAAGTGGAGTATGCAGTTGGGCGCTTGGTACGCCTAGTTCAGTTTCGAGATGTTAAGCAAACCCAGTTAGCGTCGTTGTCAGACGTAAATCAGTCTACAATTTCTAAAATCCTGAATAGTGCTCAGGAGAACTCTGGGGAGAATTACCAGCCGAGCGAGGATGTCCTGCGCAAGCTATTTCAAGCGCTCGGCCTCAAGCTAGCAGACATCCTCCATGAATCTGACCACATCGCCAACGAAATTCTCGGATACCTTGCAACGCCGCTAACTGGCCTTTCCGCGAAGGCCGAAGCTGAGGTGAGAAAAGTCGTCGAGCAAGTGAGGCTTATCGCACGTGAGGAATCTGAAAGGGAGCCCAACTCGCCGCCCTTCGAAATCTATTGGCCGGGCGACCACACGCATCCCACTAACAACGCAGAGATCTCCGCAAGCCAGGTTTACGTGACGGATCGCTCTCGCGCCTCCACGCATGACTTCGTCGTTATCTTCTGCGGTCGACAAAGCTATGGTGTTGGCCAAGAAAACGAAATAGCAACGCAAGCCGGCGTTCCGGCTATCCGACTCGTGCCAAGTGGGCTTTCGCGAATGATGCTCGGTTCTTTCGTCAGGACGAGAGATATAACCTATCTCGGGGACCTAGATTCGCAGGTGAGTTTCGACAGGGGCAAGTTGCGCGAAGCGTTGACAGAAGTTCGGCACCTCTTCTTCAGGCACCATGCACTGTACAGGGGGCTGAACGGTGATGCATTCGGCAGTCGTCTGCGTAAGTTGATTGACGCCCGCAGCGGCGATTACGAGCAGTTTGCGGAAGACCTCGGAATCAGTCTGGGATATCTCCACAAATTAATGGAGGAACCTTTTCTGGTGTCCAATCCAAGTGCCCGGCTACTAGGGCGGATGGCTTGGCGGCTTGGCGAGTCAGTGGCATACCTCCTGGGGGAGGCTGAGGAAAGTGACCCCGTCTGGATTGAGAGTCACGCATCATGGCGTTCATGGATTGAGAAAATGCGTGGACAAGGGATAGAACCCGCAATTGCGTTGGATATGCGCGACCAATGGCGTCACGAGTATGGCGTCGACCGCCGAGAGCAACGGAGTTCTGCCTCGTTTCGCAAACCAACATACGTGATGAAGGCGTCCGACTGGGATAAGCGATATCGTCAGTTCCTCAAGATCAGTCGGAAGGAGCAAGTGAGTGCGAACCAACGCAACCTCCTCTAGGTCAACATCTCCCCTTGTAAGGCGGTTGGTTGAGCGCTCTGGGCTCGATCCAGCTACCAGTTCGGCCGAGGAAGTGATTAGCGCGCTTGTGGAACGAGTTCGACGGAAGCGCGCGAGAAACAGACACACCCAGCTACAATACTTTCTGAAAGATAGAAAGATCGCTTCCTTAGAGGTTGTGCCAGACCTAGGCTGCGACGGACTCATCGAGCCGATGGGTATGAGCTTCGAAGCTGGGTTTAGAATGCGGCTAAAGAAAGAAGCTTCGGAGTCCCGGGTTCGGTTTACGATCGCTCACGAAGTCTGTCACACGTTTTTCTACGAACTCGCACCCGAGATGAAGTTCACGCTCCACGATACTGACGCTGCGGAAGAACGGCTCTGTAACTATGGAGCTGCGGTTCTCTTGCTACCGTCTGCTGCAGTAGCGAGACAAGCCAAGCAGTTACCCGTCTGTCTGGAATCACTTGAAACGCTGGCAGAGCAATTCTTAGTAAGCCCAGCGACTATGCTCCTCAGGCTCCGGGAGCTGGGGTTGTGGAAGTGCCAGCTTTCACTCTGGCATCGGATGCTCGGCGGCGGATTCACCTTGGCTCGCATCTTCGGTAGCGCAAGAACGGACTGGGAGTGGGATGACAGCTCCCTCTTAGAGCGGGTGTGGCAATCCAAAGAAGCTGCGTTCGGCAAGACCATCGTCTACTGCGAAGGCGAACGAGGCGACCGCGAGTGTCAGCCAATCTCCTACGACTTAAGGCGCTCTGCTGATGGAATAATGGCGCTTTGGGGAGTCGGCGTTAAGCAACCGCCGCATGCATACCCGCTGTTTGAGGGGGTTCAGTCGAGTGTCGGAAGGCTGTCCTGGCAAAGATGCAGCCCGAACTAGGTGGTTACCCTCCCCTCCAAAAGTTACGAAAGTACAGTTACCCGACCTGTACTTTCGTAATCTTGACAAAACCCCGCACTGCGCTATTTTGGAGAGTGGGCCGCCTCGGCGGCTGCCGGGAGATGTGTCCTCACCCGTCCCGCAGAGCGGGACCGGGGTGCGTTCGCTCTTTGACAATCTGAGCCTGCCCGCCGACCAGGGTGCGCGTGGCGATTGCGCTTCGACGCGGATTGACTAAGTCCTTATCGCTCAAGGTCAAACCATAACTTATTGTGGCTCAATAAGTTGCCGCGAAAATCCGGCCAATCCTCTCATTCTAAAGAACAATGGTAAGGGGAGGGGGTGGGCATGCCGCTCTGTCCGGGTCCGACGTTGGGTAGCCGAAAGTCGCCCTAACCATTGCAATAATTGGACTTCTAGATAACCCATTGGGACTCAAGAAGATGCGGATAGATTCTCCGTAACACCGTGATTCTAAAGAATCGGTGGGGAGGGCTAGTTATCGGACATTGTGGACGGCTCTGGCTGCAGTGGCGGAGCACACAAAAAGCAGGTCCCTCGACTCGGACTGAAGTCCTCGCTCGGGACGACAAAATTGAAAGGGTTTGTATCAGGGCATGGCTTTAGCCGTGCCGCGAGTCGATCCCAAAGGACTTGGGCTTCAGCCCCTGAGCGAGCCGATTTTGCAGGGGCTAAAGCCCGGACATCTTACTTTGCTCCGTTCGGCACGACTGGACGTCGTGCCCTGATACAAAGCGATTTATGAGATGAGTTGTAGCCTATCGGGGATATTCGTAGGCCCCAATACTCGGCGGATTGGGGCGAGCCACTCCCTTCAGATCGGTCTTCGGCGCTCCGGAAGGGTCCCCGGCTGCGATCGCTGGCGAGCCGGGGCGAAGCATGAAATTGAATTTCTGCGGCTGGTGGTAGTAGCTCGCGCTGATGTCGACGAAAAGCGGGTCGGAATTAATGCAGGTGCTCGAATTCGTAGTCGCCGCGATGAGCTGCGCGCAGTTGTATTTCCTGGGACCGTTCACGGCCACGATCTTCGTTCCCGTAGCCGACCACACGATGTTGTTCTGGAAGGTGCTGGTCTGCAGTTCATCAGGACGATTCGCATCGCGAAAATCGATGGCCGGGGTCTCGGCACCGAGCGCGGTCACGAGGATGTTGTTGCGAAATATGTTGCCGCCCAGGTTGCCGGTTTTGGTGTTCGAATGGAACACATAGATCGGGGACGAGGAGATGTCCTCGCCATCGTGCCAGTCCTTGGTTCCCTGCCAGATGGTATTGTTTTCGATCACGTTGCCGGTCTGGTCGTAGGGCAAGATATAGGGAACGCCGCTGTTATAGTTCATGATCTTGATCCCACCGTTGGTGTGATTGAAGATCAGGTTATTGGTGATGAACGAATTGGAGACGCCCTCCAGGAGCGAGATTCCGGCGCCGCTGCTGTTGTAGATAATGTTGCTATCCACCACCAGGTTCGTCACCCGGCCGTTGAACTGAAATCCATTGCCTTCAATTCCCGAGTTGAAGATCAGGTTCCGGCGGACAATGACGTTTTGGCTCGGGGCGCCATTTGATCCGAGGTATAGGGGATGGGAAGCGGTACCGTATGGGAGGTCGTGGAACAGACTGTCCTGGATGACCAGGTTGAGCAGTCCGTTCTGGATAAGCATTCCGCGTCCCGCGTTCGCGCAGTCAAAATTTTGAATGATGACGTCGTGGAACAACGGCGGGCCGGTTGTCTGCGAGGAGCTTCCGCCACTCACGCACTGCGAGCCGCCTCTGGGGTAAGAGCTATAAATCAGAAAACCGTCGAGAATCAGGCCGCTGACGTTGCTCAGGACGAAGGCTTCGTACGAGGAAGAATCGACCCGGACGACTTCGCCGGGGTAGGCCATGTAAACGATGGGATTTCCCGGCTTGCCTCCCTTTGGACTCATGCGGGGATAGTCGCCGGCGCGAAAGAGCACGACGTCCCCAGCCCTGAGGGACTGCGCAATGTCTTTGTAGAAACGGTGAGAGCGGCCCTCCTCGTCAGCTTTCCCTTTGCCACCCTTACCTTCTGCGTCGAGGTAGAAAACTTTTCGTACAGTAAAGTTTGGATTTCCCAGGGTCTCCTGGATGTGGTGGTTCAGGAAAGCCCTCATCGAGCCGTACTTCGCGAGAACGTCGGCAGCCGTCCGGACGGTGGGATCGTTGTCATCCGCGTCGGGTCCGTTGGCGCACCCGGGTCCCAATCCATAGCCGTCGCCATCTTTATCGATGCAGGTTGCGGTAGTCTTGCCCAGACCCAGCACGACCGCCGGACTCACATTCGGACTCCGCCCGGAGTCAGGATGTGGCGCGACTTGCGCAACCGACAGCAATGCGAGCACCGAAAGTGGGAGGAATCGGATTTTCATTGCAAAAGCTCACTCGTCAGAATCAAGTTGCGCGCGACGCAGGCTTTCGGTTGAAGGCACGAAGTAGTAGGCGCCGGTAAGCGGGCGGGTGTAGTGCGTGAGCGCATCGCGGACACCGGTAGTCAGACCTGCCATGCTCTCGAGCATCCCCGACAATCGCTTCTGGTCGGCGCTGAAGCCTACGAACATGGTGCCGTGGCTAGTCACGGTGCCGTAGGGCATGTTCCGCCGGAAGATCTTCCCGAAGCGGTCTTGATCGGTGCTGGCGACATGCGAGTCCGGTGCTTTGTTTTCGAACTCGACGCTGTCCAGCTTCCTCCGCCCGATGACACGCTCCTGGTCAGCTACCGGAAGCCCCTCCCACGCGGTCGCATCGTGGGCCCACTTCTGCAGCAGCAGGATGGTCCCGAAAGCGCCGGCACTTCCCTCCGCGATGAGCGCTGCCTCCGGGGCGTCGACCAGAGTCGGGTTCTCGGTTCCGTCGATGAAACCGGTGAGGTCGCGATCATGCTGGTATGGCCAACTGGAAGTCTCTTCGGCCACCGAAGCCAGTCCCTCAAGCTGGGCGATCACCTGGCGGGACACGTCGAAGATTACGTCGTACGAGCTTCCCGAGAGCCACAGCACAGCGTCATGCTGCGTGGCCGGGATCACGAAGCCGTCAACGCCTATTATCTGCTTGTTGAATCCTTCTATCCCGGCAGGCGCATCCTCAGGGGCAGCTTTGCTCCACAGCTCGGGCCGGAATCCTGCCACCAGATTAACGCCACCCATCGTCGTTCTCGGCTCATGCAGTGAGGAGATCGTTCCCACCAGCTCTTCAGCCTTCCGCCCGGGCGAGAGATCGAACTCCAGGTAAGCGTGCGATGCGGTTCCCAGAGCGAATATCCCGCTTTGTGGAGTTCTCATGCCCGCCATGATACGAGACTCTCGCGATACGGGACAATGTTGGCGGGCGCCCCAACCTTCGACTGTGTAATCACTAGGTGTAAAATCCGACCGCTTGGAGTTCAAAAAGGAAATCTCCGGGTTAGCGACAAAGGAGCAGGATTATGAAATCGAGCCGAAGGAATTTTGTAAAAGGGGCAGGCACGATCGGCGCCATGGCAGCTCTGGGTGGGTTGAACACGGCGAGCGCCGAGGCCAAGACGACAGGCCAGCGGAAGCAAGGCATGGCGCGCGGTTTGATCCTGCTGACCATGCGCCGCAACGGCGAATACCGTCTGGGCGCCAAGACCAGCAAGGGCATTCTCGACGTTAAGGAAGCAGCCGCTGTGCTGAATCTGTATTCTCCCGGCACGCTCGATGACATGCTGCAGCACGAGGAAGGCGCCAGCGTTCAGGCAGTGGTGGAAGCGGCCGTGAAATCGAATGCCGCGCAGAAGCTGTTCCTCAAGGAAGAGAGCATCGAGTATGGACCGCTGGTCATGCGTCCGGAGAAGATCCTCTGCGTAGGCTTGAATTACAAGCGGCACGCGCAGGAAGTCAAGATGCCCATCCCCAAGCAGCCGGTTTTATTCAATAAGTACAACAACTCGCTGCTGGCTCATGGCGGCACCATTAAGTTACCCTCGGCGGTGGCTACCAGATTCGACTATGAGATCGAACTGGTGATCGTGATGGGCAAGGAAGCAAGAAGCGTCCCTGAAGCGGATGCGCTGTCCTATGTGGCGGGCTACGCCACCGGCAACGACTTCACGGCCCGCGACCTGCAATTCGATACCGGCGGCCAGTGGATGGTGGGCAAGACTCCAGACAGCTTTGCTCCGCTCGGTCCTTATTTCGTCACGGCTGAGGAGGTCGATCCCGACAATCTGAAATTGGAATGCCGGGTCAATGGCGATACCCGGCAGTCGTCCAACACCAGCGACATGATCTACAACTGCCGCCAGATCATCAGCTATACCTCGGCCCGAATTTCCCTCTGGCCGGGAGACATCATCTTCACCGGCACCCCTGAAGGGGTGATCTGGGGCATGCCCAAGGACAAGCAGGTTTGGCTGAAAGCGGGCGACAAGATCGCCTGTAGTTTGGAAAAACTGGGCGAATTAAAGTTCGATCTGGCATGAGGCAGAGGTTAGCAGTTCACGAGATCCTCAGCCCTTCGGCCCGCGCCAGTGCCGCTTGCGGTACGTCGAAGGTCCATAGCGTGACCGCTCCCGTTCTTCGATGACGAGATTTGGTAACCTCCGGCTGCCGAGAATCTTCCTGGCACGCGCCGCAAAATCGGGCCATTCCTTGGGTTGTTCCGGAGGTTTTTGGGGAGCAATATGGCCAATTACGCGGTCTCGCTCGCGCAGCTCAACCGTCTTTCCCGCCTTCAACCAGGCCTTCAGGCGGCGGGTCTGGCGGAGTTGACGAATGTTCACGGAAAGCATGGGGTTATCGTGACGCGATTCGTGGCACATCGTCAAGCAGGGACAACCAAGCTCATCCCATGCTCTCTTCCAGCGGCACATTGGCCGTCACCAGATGCTGTTTCGCTTTCTCCTGCAGCGCTTTGGTGAGGGGAACGCTCTTGCCGGTTTCAAGGCTGGCCTGCACGGCGACGCTGTCGCAGGTCGCGACCAGGTTGCCAGTCTCGTCGTTGTACATCTGGTGCAGGAAGCGGAAATACTTTTCGCCTACGGTGAGGAAGCCGCTCTTGATCTCCACCAGCTCGCCGCCGCGCAGCTCCTCCAGGAACTGGTAGTTCTGGCGCACAATGGCCACGCGCAGGCTTTTCTGCTTCATGGAGGCGGGCGTGACGCCGATGGCGTGCAGCAGAAACCATGTCGCCTGGTCGAAGCACGACACGTACATGCGCGAGTTCATATGGCTGGCGAAGTCGTACTCCGAAGCCAGCACCGCACCTTTGAAGGTATGCACCCAGTCGGACATAAGCCGCCTTTCGCTGTTCGCCCTTAGCTCTTGGCCTCAGATTGGCCGCAACCGCATCTTGTGCCCGGCCAACCCACTATGCGACCTGCTGCCCAGCCGATCGCAGCCAGCTCTCTAGTTTCTCGTGACCTACCAGGCCGGCCTGCTGATTCAACGGCGCGCCCCCCGAAAAGACGATGAAATTCGGAATGCTCTGTATCTTGAAGCGCGCAGCCAGGTCGGGATAGCGCTCGGTGTCAACCTTCACGACGATGGCCCGCCCAGCCATTTCCGCGGCTGCCCGCTCTACTTCGGGAGCAGCCATGCGGCATGGCCCGCACCATGCCGCCCAGAAGTCGGCCAGCACTGGAACCCTGGCTTCGCGAACAATTTCGTCGAACGACTCGGCATCGACCTCCAGCGGCTCATTGACGGCCGGCAGGGCCGCTTTGCAGGCGCCGCACTTGCCGTTGTCAGCCAGGTGTTTCGCCGGTACACGGTTTTGCCGGCCACAATTCTCGCAGGTTCGAATCACAGGCATGACCAACCCCCTCGCGCCATCCTATGTTATCCCGTTTCCTTGAAGCTTAATCCCTGCTTGCTGCCTGCTTCCTCCTGCACTCGCGCGACAAACTCTGCCGTCTTCTCCAGCGTGGCTTCGGGCTGGTCGCGATGGGGTGAGTGTCTGCAGTTTGGCAGCATCACAATTTCCGTTCCCGGCACGCGGGCTTGTACGGCCTTCACCTGCGCGATGGTTCCGTACTCGTCCTCTTTGCCCTGAATGCACAGGATAGGGCAGCGGATGGCCGGCAGATACTCCTCGATATTCCACGAGCGAAATTCCGGATTGAGCCAGATGTCATTCCATCCCCAGAAGGTCGCGTCCGGGTGGGCGTGATGGCGGCCTAGTTTATGTGGCAGATCCGTCGTCAGGTAGTTCGCTTTCGCCTGCGTGATGCTGGCGACGCTGAGGTCCTCGACGAACACGTGTGGCGCTTCGAGAATCATGGCGCGCGAGCGCTCCGGGTATTTTCCCGCGAAGATGAGCGAGATGGAGCCGCCGTCGCTGTGGCCGAGGAGGATGGGCCGCGCGATCTCGAGCTTGTCGAGCAGCTCCGGCAGCACGACTTCGCCTTCATGGTGCATGAATGTAACCGGCCGCCTTTCCATCAGCTTGTCAGAGCTGCCGTGCCCATAGCGCGAGTAAGCAAGCACACGGCTACCCGAGCGTGCCGCCAGCTTCTGCGGGAAATCCTTCCACAGCGCGACTGAGCCCAGTCCCTCATGCAGCATGACAATCGTGGGGCGGTCCGTTTCCTGCGGATTGATCCACAGCGTCTCCAGCCGCTTGCCATCGACTACAACCCCGCCGAGTTGTTGATGCAGGTGCCGGTGCAAGGTAAGTCCACCTCCGTCATACGGAGTCGGGGACGTTTTCTGTGTCGCCCCTGGGGCTCTGCGGTTCCTAATAATCGCCTACCCAGGGCTCACGCCCTGGGCTAAATTCATTCCGTCCCTGCGGGACTGGATCCTTCACCTTGGGCGTCAACGACAGGTCGGCAATGAACAATGCTTCAACCCCAGCGCTGTATCAGGTTCTATACACTATCCACTTCTTTGCTGCTCCGGCAACGACGCTACCTGCTCCACCCAAGGCACGATCCACTGCGCCGCCAACTCCTCCGGCAGCGTGCCGGAGCTGGCGTCATGCTGGAGAATGTCTCCGGCGCGCCGGGCGCCGAGCTCGGTGAGCAGCTTGTCGAAGCGAATGCCGCCGTGGCAGTAGGTATCTTTGTACGTGCGGTCGCCGAGCGCGATCACGCCGTAGGTTACGCCTGTAAGGTTCGGCTTTTCTGCTTCGAGGCTGTTGTAGAGCGCCTGCGCGTTGTCGGGCACGTCGCCCTGTCCGTAGGTGGAAGTGCAGATGAGGAACGTGCCACCGCCCTGAAAGAGGGCAGCGTCGAGGCCGTCCATCACGCGAATCGTCGCCTGGTGGCCAGCCGCTTCCAGTGCCGTTTGCACCTCCTGCGCCACCATCTCGGCGGTCCCGGTCATGGTTCCAACCAGGATCGTGATGTCGAGCCCCATGCCTTTCTCCTCACTCGCCAACTATAATGTATATATCTGCGTGGGGATTTGCGCCCATCCGCCTGGCGCCATCTTGAGGAGACTTCGCACGACATGCCGACCGTAAACGAAAAGGAACTGGTCACGTTCGATGTGACGCCGGGAGAGTATCGCCATTGGCGGTTGACGATTGAGGGCCGCGTAGCGACGCTGGCCATGAACGTGAACGAAGAGGCCAGCTTGAGGCCCGGCTACAAGCTCAAGCTCAACTCCTACGATCTGGGAGTTGACATCGAGCTCCATGACATCCTGCAGCGCATTCGTTTCGAGCATCCCGAAGTGGCGTGCGTGGTGCTGACCAGCGCGCGCGAGCGCATGTTCTGCGCTGGAGCAAACATTTACATGCTGGGAACTTCGTCGCACGCGTGGAAGGTGAACTTCTGCAAGTTCACCAACGAGACGCGCAACGGCATGGAGGACTCCAGCCGGTACGACGGTTTGAAGTTTCTGGCGGCGATTAACGGCACTTGCGCGGGCGGCGGCTACGAGCTGGCGCTGGCCTGCGACGAGATTCTGCTGATTGACGACCGCTCCAGTGCCATCAGCCTCCCTGAAGTTCCGTTACTCGGCGTGCTGCCCGGTACCGGCGGCCTCACCCGCGTCGTGGATAAGCGCAAAGTCCGTCGCGACCTCGCCGACACCTTCTGCACCAATCCCGATGGCGTTAAGGCGGAGCGTGCCAAGGAATGGGGCCTGGTGGATGACACAGCGGTGCCGGCAACGTTTCAGGAGTTGGCGCGGGCGCGCGCGCTGGCGTTAGTGAATGATTCGACGCGTCCCGCCAACGCGAAAGGAATCGAACTGACCCCGCTGCGCCGCCGGATTGACGATGACGGCTATCACTACAGATATGTTGACGTAGCGTTTGATCGCACAGCGCGAACCGCGACGCTGACCGTGCGCGCGCCGGAGGGCGATCAGCCGGGAACGCCAGAGGCGATTCACGCCATGGGCGATCAATGGTGGCCGCTGGCCATGGCGCGCGAGTTGGACGACGCGATCCTGATGCTGCGCATCAACGAGCTGGAACTTGGACTTTGGCTGCTGAAGACCGCCGGCAGTGCCGAGGCAGTGCTCGCTAGCGATGCAGTCATGCTTGAACATCGTAATAATTGGCTGGTCAGTGAGACCATCGGCCTGCTGCGCCGTACCTTGGCGAGGCTTGACGTCTCATCGCGCAGCATGTACGCCATCATTGAGCCGGGCTCATGTTTCGCTGGACTGCTATATGAACTGGCGCTCGCCGCCGATCGCAGCTACATGCTCGCCCTTCCGGAAGAGGAGGGCGACTCCCCGAGGATTGCGGTGGACGAAATGAATTTCGGCGTGCTGCCAGCGGTGAATCACCGCGACCGGCTGGAGACTCGTTTCTACGGCAATGCTCGGGCCATGGCTGGCGCGCTCGAATCCAAAGGTGAGCTGCTGGGGCCGGAGGAAGCTTTGCAGCTTGGGTTGATCACGGTTGCGCCCGACGATCTCGACTGGGAAGACGAAATTCGCGTGGCTATCGAAGAGCGGGCCGCGCTGTCGCCAGACGCGCTGACTGGCATGGAAGCCAGCCTGCGCTTCCCCGGTGACGAAACTATGGAAACGAAGATTTTCGGCCGGTTGTCGGCGTGGCAGAACTGGGTATTCATTCGGCCGAACTCGACCGGCGAGCACGGCGCACTGAAGCTGTTCGGCACGGGATCGAAGGCGCGGTTTAGTTGGGAAAGGGTGTAGATCGGATTGGTCGCCGGGGATCCTTCGGATATAGGGGGCCTTCGACTCCGGTTCGCCCGCAAAGGGGCGAACCACCGTTCAGGATGACAGAATTGATTTCGGGGAGTTCGCTTAATGTCGATTAATTATCAGGACCGCATTCCTAACAACGTTGACCTCGGTTCCAATCGCACTCTGCAGCGCGCTCTGGAGCACTGGCAGCCGGAGTTCCTCAACTGGTGGCAGGAGCTTGGTCCGCGCGACTTCCAGGTTGCCGACGTATACCTGCGCACTGCGACGTCAGTGGACGCCAAGGGCTGGGCTACTTATGGTTTCGTGCGCATGCCCGACTATCGCTGGGGCATCTTTCTCGCCGACCGCGATCCCGAGCGCAAGATTGGCTTCGGAGACTTCTACGGTCAGGAGGTCTGGCAACAGATTCCCGGCGAGTATCGCTCCATCTTGCGCCGCCTGATCGTTACCCAGGGAGACACCGAACCGGCGTCAGTCGAACAGCAACGAATGCTGGGCCATACTGCGCCGTCACTCTATGACCTTCGCAATCTGTTTCAGGTGAACGTCGAGGAGGGCCGGCATCTCTGGGCGATGGTGTATCTGCTGCACGCCTACTTCGGGCGCGATGGACGCGAAGAGGCAGAAGAGTTGCTCGAACGCCACTCCGGCGACGCCAACAAGCCGCGCATTCTTGGCACCTTTAATGAGCCTATTCGCGACTGGCTCAGCTTCTTCATGTTCACCTATTTCACGGATCGCGATGGCAAGTTCCAGTTAAAGTCGCTGGCCGAGTCAAGTTTCGATCCGCTGGCCCGCACCTGCTCGTTCATGCTGACGGAAGAGGCCCACCACATGTTCGTGGGCGACACTGGCATCAACCGCGTAGTGCGGCGCTCGCTGGAGGTGATGAAGGAGCTGGGCACCGAAGATCCTGTCGCCATCCGCAATGCGGGCGCGATTGATCTGCCGACGGTGCAGAAGTATCTCAACTTCTGGTTTAGCTCCTCGCTCGATCTGTTCGGCTCTGAGACTTCGTCGAACGCTGCGTCCTATTTCGCGAACGGCCTAAAGGGCCGTCCCGATGAGACGCGATACGAAAATCATATTGCGACCGATCAGACCTATGAGTTGGACTTGCCCGACGGTCAGAGCGGCGTGAAGCAAGAGCAGATCCCGATGCGCAACGCTATGAACGAGGTCACACGCAATTCGTACGTCAACGATTGCGAGCTGGGGGTTAAGCGCTGGAACCGTCTGATCGAAAAGGCGGGCTATTCTTACCGCTTATCGCTTCCCAGCACACGCTTTCGCCGTAACATCGGAAACTGGGCGGGCGTTCCGACGGACACCACGGGCCGGCCGATTGCCCAGGCGGAGTTCGACGTGCGTATTGGCGATTGGCTACCGAGCGAGAGCGACCGAGCCTACATCCTGAGCCTCATGCACGGCGTACATGAGCCGGGCAAGATGGCAGCTTGGATCGCGCCTCCGGACCGGGGCATCAACAACAACCCGGTGGATTACGAATACGTACGGCTGCACTGATGCGACACATCGCCATCGTCGGCAGCGGGCCGGCAGGTTGTTATTTGGCGGATCAACTGCTCAGGCTTCTTCCCGACGCATCCATCGACATTTTGGAACGCCTGCCTGTGCCATTCGGCCTGATCCGCTACGGCGTTGCGCCCGACCATCAGGGGACGAAGGCGATCGCGCGCGTACTCGATCGTGTTCTCTCGCGCGAGCGCGTCAGTTTCTTCGGAAACGTCGAGGCTGGCCGTGACATTCAGCTCGAAGAACTGATGTCGCTTTATGACGCGGTTGTGCTGGCGACCGGAGCGACGCGTGATCGAAAGCTGGGAATTCCCGGCGAGAACGTTCCTGGTGTGGTTGGCTCAAGCGCATTTACCGGCTGGTACAACAGTCATCCCGAGTCTCGGCCGCCAGCGGTGCAGGGGGTACGCTCCGCGGTAGTCATCGGCAACGGCAATGTGGCGATTGATGTGGTCCGGGTGCTGGCTAAAAGTCCAGCGGAGATGGCAGGCTCTGATCTCCCGCCCGAGGTGACGGCGTGGCTGGCGGCGCAGCCGATTGACAGCATTCACATCGTCGGCCGCCGGGGCGCCCCCGACGCCAAGTTCACCGAGCACGAACTCGCCGAACTTGGAACCCTGCAGCGAGCACGGCCGGTTGTGATTGAGCCTGCGGGCGCCGTCGGAGATAGTACTGTAGTCCAGACGCTGCGCCGCTTTGCGGCCGAAGAAGGTCGCGCAGTTCCGGTCACGATCAACTTTCACTTCAACCTGACGCCGGCCGCGTTTGTCGGCGACGAGCGGCTTCGCGCGGTACAATTCCACTCGCGCAGCGGCATCATCACTGAATTGCAGTCGCAGCTCGCCGTCACGTGCATTGGATACGAAGCCATTGCCTGCGGCGAGGCAAGTCCTGCGAACGGCGTGTTTCCCAACGACAACGGCAAAGTCAATGAAAGGCTATACGTGGTGGGCTGGGCGAAGCGCGGACCCTCAGGAACCATTCCTACCAATCGCAGCGAAGCGCAGCAGGTGGCGCAGAAAATGGCGCAGGAGATCGGTGACCCCAATCGGCCCGGTGGATCGGGGCCGCGCCAACTACTCGAACAGAGAGGAGTCCGCTGGGTGGACTACGCTGCCTGGCGCCGCATCGACGCGGCTGAACTGGTGCGCGCGGGCGAGGGGCGCTGCCGGGAAAAATTCAGCGGCGTAGCCGCCATGCTGGAAGCTGCACACGCCGCTGGGGACGGAACGCCGGGCCACGGTGATAGCATCTAACTGACCATTGATAAGCTACGTTCGCACAGACCGCAGCAACGCCACTCAGGGTATGAACCGCATCAACACCCGAAATCATCTTCCGCCTAGCTCGCACGCGCATTCCCACAAGGGCGGGCTGCGCATGGTTGCGGTGCTTGAGGCGTTGAAGGGAGCGCTGGCCCTGGTCAGCGCCTACTTCCTGATTCACTGGATCCGTCGCGACGTGGATTTCGAATACGCTGCCGAACACGTGCTGTTTTCCTTGCACATCAGTCCCACGCACCGCTGGTCACGCGAACTTCTGCATGCGGCCGACAAAATTTCCAGCACCAGCATTGCGATGATAGCGGCGATAGCCATCGCTTACGCCACGCTGCGTTTTGCGGAAGGGTACGGCTTGTGGCGGCAGCGTACCTGGGCGGAGTGGCTGGCCATCATCTCGGGATGCATCTACATCCCATTCGAGGTTTACAAAGTCGTGCGCCGGCCCAACGAATTCCACTGGGCCATCCTGGGGATAAACATTCTGGTTGTTCTCTACATCGCCTGGGTGCGATGGGACGAAATCATGGCCGCACGCGAACGGGCAATGCCCGTGCCCAGCGCGAGCGATTAGGGCAGTTAGCCCGGTGCTTCCACCGCATAAAGCAACTGCAAATTACTCTAACCACTTACGGCGGTCGCCATGGATTCTTCTTCCAGCAACTCCAGCACGCCGCGGCTGACGGCGTCGTTCTCCGCACCGATTGCCGGCGGCTCGATGTCCTCGTAGAATCGGCAGGCGCTGTGCGCAGGCAACATATTGCCGTGCCGATGCGCCTCACTCGCAACTTCGCACAGCAAAGCAAACGCAAGGCTCTGGTCATGCGATGCAGCAGTTTCCTGGCATAGCGCTGCGAGCTTTCGTCGCGCATGGTGATGGCCAGCGCCTCGCGTCTTCCTGCAGCCTTGCCAGCAGCGCCTTACGCAGGTTGCCCAGCCCTTCCGGCAGCTTGTTGAGAAAATTCCCTGCACCCGCGTGTGGTATTGCTCCCAACCGGGATAGCGCGGGGCCAGCAAACGCAGCAACTCCAGCGACTGAATGTTTGCCGGGCCTTCCCAGACGGTGAGCACCTGCGCCTCGCGCAGCGGCCGCGCCACGGGATAGTCGCTGGTATAGCCGTTGCCACCGATCAGCTCCAGTGCCGCGCGAGCGGCCGCGATCGCGTACTCCGCTGTCAGACACTTTGCCAGCGCCGTAACCAGCCGCAACCAGTTGCGGCGCTCGGAATTCTGCTGGGTCTCATCGAACGCGATGGCCGCCTCGAACGCCAGCAGCGCCCCAGCCTCGAATTGCACACGCATGCGCAACAGTTCATCCTGCACCATGGGATACTCGGACAGCACGTGGCCGAAGGCGTGCCTTGTGCGTGCCCAGGCCAGGGCTTCGCGCAGCGCTCTGCGCTGTATTCCAGCCGATCCAACAGCGTTGTGCACGCGGCTGTACTCCAGCGCCTCCATCATCATCTTGAATCCATCAGGCGGAGGAGCAATCTCTACCGCCTCGGCGCCTAACAAATCGATCTCTCCGGTTGGCAAGCCTTTCGTGCCCAGCTTGTCTTTCAGCTTGCGGATGCGATAGTGGTTCGGCCTTCCGTTCTCGAGATGGCTTGGCACCAGATAGAGACCCAGTCCAGCCGTGCCGCCGCTCTTGGCGAATCCGTCCATACGCACGATGTCATGCAGAAACCGCTGCCGCACTGACTGCGGCGCATGCGCGCTCAGCACGTAGGCAACCGCACTGTGAGCGTGACCGGACAGTGCAAACTGATGTCGGCCTGCGCAAGCAGGTACCCCATCGCAAAGGTGAGCAGGTGCGGCGACTTTTCCGCGTAAGGCAGTCCGATGATGCCGCGACGATAGAGCTCCTGATGCTGCTCGTCATACCAGCGGTTGAGCACGATGCGGTTCACCACTTCGCCGTCGCGGTCGTAGGTTTCCAGCGCGGGAGGCGCGTAACGGTCGGTGTAGTTAGCCTGCACGTCTACCTCCGTGTAAACCCAATAGCGGAAGTCGGCAAGCTGCTGGCTGTAATCGGCCACGCACGGAACGCGCGCGGTCAGCCAAGGTTCCAGATAGGGCTCGAAGCTTGGGGTGTCGGCCATGGTCACCTCCGCGACGTGGCGAGGAGCCGGTGCGTGAGAACTCCAATGATACGCCGGTTCTTAAGAGGGCTTCAGACCGGCTTCGATGAGCGCCATGCCGCAGCAACCAAACACACCGTAAGCACGATTGAGAAAACGACAGGGATGATGAAGAAGTACGTCCAACTCAAAACCGTGACGGCGGCAAAGCAAAGGGCGAGCGCCCACGCAGTACCGCGCATCCGCGCCAAAGTCTCCGCCGGAAGGCCGCCCAGCTGCCACGCTAGTACCGCCGCGAATAGAAGAAACACCGAGACAAAAAGACCGAAGCCAACATAGAAGTCCCAATAAGTCCGGCTAAACCCTTGTACGTCGAAATGAATTGACTGCATTGAGCCAGTAAGTGAGTCTACTCCCCATTTAGGATCGATCTTGCGAAACCCAAGTGTATGTCCGAAGGCAAAAAGCACCAGAAGAACAGACGCGATTCGATAAAATAGAGACGCTTTCAAGCCTTACCTCCAGAGATTATCCGGCGCAGTGTATCACCTGTGTCCATCCATTCAAGTGCAGCTTTGAGTTAAACCTTCGCAATAATGCGCGACAGCGCGATTTTCTACTTGCAATTCACAACCGAGTTGTGGCAACGTACAAGCTCCGTCAGGAGAAACGCCCGATGATCAAGAATGCGCACAACTGGACGCGTGGGCAATCGGCGCCGGATATGGTGCTCGATGGCTGCCGGGCGTGGCCTGTCCTTTTCAATTAACCTCCTGGCGTCCGCCGACCCATCACCAATCTAGGCATAGTCCCTGAGTCGCTTTGTATCAGGGCACGGCTTCAGCCGTGCCGCAACTCGGCCCGGCCAGGAGCTTGGGCTTTAGCGCCTGACAAAGCGTGTTTTAGGGGATGCATGGGCTAAAGCCCCAATGAAGAGAAAAAGTCGTTCGGCACGACTGAAGTCGTGCCTGATACAAAGCAGAACGATATTAACGGTCTTTGTCTGCAAAATCAGGGAACGGATTCGTTCTGCTGATGATGGCGGCTGAAAGATATGCTTCTGCGGTTGTGAGGTGAGCCATGCTGACCTTGAACATTTTGGCCAACGTAAAGAGCCGCGAGGCCCTGTGCACTTCGTGTGCCTACGAAGTGACCAACAAGGGCTTCAAGGGCGAGGTGCTCACCTTCTGCAGCTACGGAGGCGGGCCGCGCGAACTGAAGTTCGGAGTTTGCGAGTGCACTGTCTATAGCGACAAGCATATTCCCAAGCCCGAAAAGCCCATCGGCTTCATCAAGCCTGGAGAACCTGCCAGGCCGAAGCTGACCGTGATCAAGGTCGCCTAGCGATCCAGGCAATCACAAACCGGCCGGAGAAGGCTGCGGTCCAAACCTGCACTGCGGTCTCCTCGGCCGGACTGACAACCGGCAATCGAGAACTGGCGACTTGCTATGATGGCCCCGTGGCGAAACGCTCATCGCGCGGCCGGTTCATCACTTTCGAAGGGCTCGACGGCTGCGGCAAGACGACGCAACTGGAGAAGCTCGCGGGCGAGCTGCGCGGCTGGGGCATCGAGGTGGTGACCACGCGCGAACCGGGAGGTACGGAGATCGGCGAGCGAATTCGCGCTGTGCTGCTCGATTCACGAACCGCCGGACTGGACGCTCATGCCGAGATGGCGCTCATGTTCGCCTCGCGCGCGCAGCAGACCGCGCAGGTCATCCTGCCGGCGTTGGAAGCTGGGCAGTGGCTGCTCTGTGACCGCTTCACCGACTCCACCGAGGCCTATCAGGGCGGAGGCCGCAAGCTCGGAAGCGAGGCCGTGCTGAGTTGTCACCGGGCGCTGTGTGGCGGACTGTGGCCCGACCTCACTATCCTGATGGATACCGACGTAACCGCCACCGTGGCCCGGGCGCGGCGTCGCAACAAGGCTGCGGTGATCTCGGCGCCTTCATTTGGGACGAATTCTGCGCAGGATGGTCTGCAGCCCAATGAGAATCGCTTTGAGCAGGAGAGCCACGCCTTTTTCACGCGCGTGCGTAATGCATACCTGGAGATCGCTCACCGCGAGCCGCAGCGCGTCGCGGTGGTGGACGCGCGGCCGTCGTTGGACGTTGTCCATCCGGAGATTGTGCGAATCGTGTGGGAGCGCCTGAGGATTGCCTGATGCCCTTCTCTGATTTTCACGGCAACGTCGACGTGGTACGCACGCTGCGCGAGATGCTGGCGCGCGAGCACTTTCCCCACGCCGTCATCCTCTCCGGCCCGCAAGGCGCGGGCAAGTTCACCCTTGCCCACATGGTTGCAAAGACTATGAACTGTCTGGAGCGTCCGGTGACGGATGGCCTGCCCGATTTCTGCGGCCATTGCGCGAACTGCGTTCGCATCGCCCAAGCCGACACGCTGGAGGAGCGCTTTGCAGAAGCGGTTGAGGCGCGCGAGAACTTGCGCGATGCCGACAAGCGCGAAACTCGCATCCTGGTGCAGACGCATCCCGACGTGCTCATCATTCCTCCGGACCCGCCGCAGATGCTGGTGAAAGTAGACCAGGTGCGTCATGTTATTCGCGAGATCTACTACAAGCCCGCCGAAGGCCGGGAGCGCGTTTACATCTTCAGCGACGCCAGCTTCATGAAGGAAGCCGCCAATTCGCTGCTCAAGGTGCTGGAGGAGCCACCGGAGTTCGCCACCCTGTTCCTGCTCACTGACAATGCTTCGGCGCTGCTGCCCACGATTCGTTCGCGCTGCATGATTCTGCGGCTGGCGCCGGTTCCGGCGGACGGAGTCGAGCGATATCTCGCACAGGTGCGTCCGGAGTGGAAGCCACGCGAGCGGGCGCTGGTAGCGCGCGTCTGTGGAGGCGGTCTCGGCCGCGCGTGTAGCTTTGACCTGGCTGCCTATCTCGTCGCTCGCCAGGATGCACTTACGCTGCTAGCCCCGGCGATGGGCAGTCAAGACCATAGCGCGCTGTTCCGTGTCACCGACACCTACCGCTCAGGCGCGGAGGGGAAGGCCAAGACCGAGCAGCTCGTCCGCACGCTATATTCGCTGTTGGAAGACATGTTGTTCCTGAAGTCAGGAACGCCGGAGTTGGTTCGCAACCATGACATCCAGCCGCAGTTGGAGCGCATGGCTGAGGAAGTCGATTTCGCCTGGATTACGACCGCAACGCAGCGGCTGGGCGAAGTGGAAAGCGGCATGCGCCGGAACCTGCTGCGGTCGCTGTCGCTCGACACCTTCGCTACTTCTCTGGAGCGGTAATTTCGCACCCCTAACACTAAAGTAGCAGTCCACTGAGGATTGTTTTGCCGGCTGCCCTATGTTAGGGTAATGCCCAAGTTCACACCTTCGAACAGCCCTGGGCGATTCAAGCAGGTAGTTATGCGTCACACCGCCAAGTTCGTCTTTTACGCTTGAGTTGGCGCGCCCGAAGCTGGTGTGCAGACCGACCACAGGAGCACCACCATGAAAGACTCCATGGACTCCACAGGTGTGGGTCGCGCCATTGACCCCGAAACCTTTGCTAATCGCAAGCTCATCCGTCCGGCCTTTAACCGCAATGATCATCCGCGCCACGATGGCGACCACCGGCGCGACGGCGACCATAACCACCGCGAGCGCTTCGAACGCAACGGAGGCAAAAAGCCGCCACCGCCGGAGCAGACGCATGCTGAAAACTTCTACTACCAGAAGCAGATGCAGGCCCGCACACCCATGGTGCTGGTGCTGCACGACGGCGAGGAAATCCACGGCATCATCGAGTGGTACGACAAATATTGCCTGAAGCTGAACCGTGCCGGCGGCTCCAACCTGCTCATCTACAAGCCCAGCATCAAGTACATGTACAAGGAAAGCGAAGCGGGCGAAGGGAAGTAGAACGAGCAGTTGGCGGTTAGCCGTTAGCGCTTAGCTATCGGCCGTCACCCTCTGCATCCGGCCACTAGCGTTGACTCGCCTGCCTCGATCATCCGGCCCTGATCTTGAGGAGGACTTATGAAAATCTTAGTGGGAATTGACGATTCGCAGTTCTCCGAAGACGTGGCGCGGGCGATTGTCGCGCAGTTCCGGATTGAGAATACAGAGGTCCGTGTCCTGCATGTGTTGCAGCCCATCGCACCGGCTCCCCCGCAAATGGCGCCGGGTTACGCTCCTGAGTTGGAAATTCAGCAGAAGCCAGCCCGTGAGTTGGTCGAGCGAATTG
Organism: uncultured Acidobacteriaceae bacterium; assembly: GCA_963823635.1. Classification (GTDB taxonomy): domain Bacteria; phylum Acidobacteriota; class Terriglobia; order Terriglobales; family Acidobacteriaceae; genus Bog-257. The sequence goes on from CAWGMV010000026.1 coordinate 28,733, forward strand.
CAAAGCAGTTGCGTACCGCCGGGTTTAAAGTAAACACTGCCGTCGAGGTGGGCGACATCCGAGAAACCATCATCGATTCCGCAGCAGAGTGGCAGGCCGATCTGGTCGTCGTTGGTTCGCGAGGACAGGGAGGTATCCGGCGTCTCTTGCTTGGCAGTGTAGCGGAGTTTGTCGCTCGTCATGCCAAGTGCTCGGTAGAGCTCGTTCGCAAGCCGGTAAGTATCTGACGGATTATCGCTACTTGAGCGCGCCGCGATCGATAATTTGTTCTGCAATTAAAAAGCCGCGGCACGCCGCGGCTATACGTATGACACCGTCGCTTAGCGACGATGACCCATTTTCTTTCCGGCAGGTTTTTTCTTAGTCTTGGCCGCCTTCTTTGCCGGCTTCTTGGCAGCAGCCTTCCTCATAACGGCCTTCTTCTTAGGCGCGGTTTTCTTCGCTGCCGCTTTCTTTGCAGCCTTCTTGATGGGAGCTTTCTTCGCTGCTTTCTTGGCAGCTCGTTTGATCGGAGCTTTCTTCGGCGGTGGTGGTGGCGAGACCGGCGCGCGACTTTCCGTCGTAACTTCCGGTTCGCCTTCTTCAAGTTCTTCAACTACGATAGCGGCGGATTCGGGCTCCTCGTCTTCTTCCTCTTCTTCCTCGTACTCTTCGTCCTCGAGGGATTCGCCATAGGAACCGTCTCCGTAGTCATCCATTTCGTCATCGTGACGACCGTAGAGGGTTTCATCGAATGTCATATCTTGTGTCCTCCTGATGTTGCCGGACTCCGCGTTGAACGGAGGCAGCTCGCAAGGCTCAATTCAGATTAATGCCAAAACAAAAGCAACCGCAACAGGCGCGCGATTATAGCACGCGGCATGATGGCACGCGCTGTAACCAGACGTCAGCAAGAAATAACGCAACGCGCTTGTTGTAACAGAAGTTCTGGTGGAAGGGAAGAGTGGAACCATGAACGAGTGACGAATTACCGGCAGGCGCCAAGCTGACGGCTCATTTGTGAATGACGATAACGTCGCCGGCACGCAGGCTGGCGGCCAGCTTCGGGTTGTCCCGCTTCAGGGCTGCCACCGAGGTGTTGTAGGACTCGGCAATGCTGCTGAGGGTCTCACCCCTCTTCACTTTGTGGTACTCAGCAAACTTTGCGGTCGTCGTAGTGGTCTTATCGGCCGTAGCAGTGGCAGCTTTGTGGCTTCCTTTGGCTCTGGCGGAAGGATCACCGTGGCCGGAGGAGGCGCTTTCCGGGCCACCCGAACCAGCCGGCTTGTAGACGAGGAGAACGTGACCCGGAACGAGGGTATCTCCGCGCAAGTGATTCCATTTCCGCAGCTTTTCTGCCGGCACCTCGAAGTCGTCGGCGACCGAATACAAGGTGTCACCTTTGCGGACTTTGTAATGCGTGGCATGGCGTGAATAGGAGATGGTCTCCCCGCTCACCTTGCCGGGAGCGATGGGGATGATAAGCTTCGCTCCGACCTTCACTTCCTCACCAGCCAGATTGTTGGCTTCAGCAATCGAGGAGGGGGAGGTATGGTATTTGCGGCTAATGGATGCCAGCGAGTCGCCATATTCCACCTGGTGATAGCGCCACCAGGTTCGCATATCAATGGGAATGGCGGCGATGGCCGTCTCGTACCGCTCCCGCGTTCCTGCGGGCAAATTCAGGGTGAAGCCCTGGTCCTTGGGGGTGGTCATCCGCAGCAAGCTTGGGTTGAGCTCCTGCAACTTGTCCACCGAGGTGTCAACGCACTCAGCCACCAAGCGTAGATCCACCGGATAAGTAATTGTGACCTGGTCCATTTGCTGCGGCGGCTCGGCGGCAACGTGTCCCAGCCCGTAGGTCTCCGGGTTCTTCAACATGATGGTTTCGGCGAGGATGATGGGAACGTAGTTCCGGGTCTCTTGCGGCAATACTCCGCGACGATAAAGCTCCCAAAAGTCGGCGTAGCCCGTGCGTTCGACGGCATGCTGCACTGTGCTCGCGCCGGAGTTGTAGGCCGCCATGGCCAGATACCAATCGCCGAACTGCTTGTAGAGGTCCTTCAGGTGACGTGCGGCGGCGAGGGTGGCCTTTTCCGGGTCCTGGCGTTCATCCACCCACCAGCTCCGCTCCAGGCCGTAGAGTGCGCCCGACTGGGCCATGAACTGCCACATCCCGCGCGCTCCGGCCCGCGACAAAGCCAGCGGCTGAAATCCCGACTCCGCCTGTGCGAGATAAATCAAGTCCTGAGGAACGCCTTCCTGCTGGAGGATGCGGGAGATCATGTCGCGATATCGGCCCGACCGCGCCCAGGCATGCTCCAGGGTGGCGCGCCCGCGCGGGCTGGAGAAGTAGTTGATGAACATTGCGACCTGATCGTTGAGCACCAGCGGCAAGTCGGACTTGGTAGTTTTGATTTCGGCTGCGGCCTGGGCCTTGATGTTGGGATCGACCGGGAAAGTGATGTCGTTGGCTTCGTCGATGGGCGCTGGCTCAGAGCGCGGCTCGGAAAATCCGTCGCCCTGCTTCAGAGCAGCCAGTTCAAGCTCATGTACGGCCTCGACGAGCTTGTCGAATTCACCTTCCAGCCGTTCATCATTGCGCAGGTCGAGATCGCTGGACAGCAGTATGTTGAACGCCTTATCGAAGTCGGCCTTGGCCGCCTCCAGGTGGCCAGCCTTGTAATTCGCCTGCCCAGCGGCGTATTCCTTCTCGGCCTGGGCAATCAGCGTTTCTGTCGGGTCGGGTTTGGGAACGGTGATATCCGGAGCCTTGGCGGGCGGGTCGGGCGTCGGGGTGGAGCTTTCGGTTAGGGTAGGGGATACTCCGCGCGCCGCCAGGAGAGCGGTCTGTGTGGGATGGGTGGTCTGGCATCCCGCAGCCAGCAGCATAGCTGTGAGGGCCCCCACGAAAATGGAGCGATCAGGAAACGTCATCCTACGAGAAGCAGCCCTCTCGAGTTCTCTACAGCCATACCGCTGCGATGTTACTACGCGGCGAATTTCAGGGTCAACGAAACCGGGACGAGCTGCAAATAACCCCTGTGATCTCAAGTACTTTACCGTTCGAGACCTGAGCAGTCGGATTCAAGTCTGTTGCAGCGCCTGTTCCAGGTCAGCGATCAAGTCCCCGGCATCTTCGATGCCCACCGACAACCGTATCGTCGCAGGCGACACGCCCAGCAACTCCAACTGTTTCGCCGTCAGCCCAATATGGGACGAGAGCACCGGATACGACACGGTGGACTCCACGCCGCCCAGGCTGGTTGCGAGATACCAGAGCTTCAAGCTGTCGATGAAGCGCTCGGCCACCCGCTCGCCGCCGCGAATGTCGAACGACACCATCATTCCGAAGTCCTTCATCTGCCGGCGCGCCAAATCGTGGGCTTCGTGGTCCGGCGATCCGGGGTAGTACACATGCCCGACCTTGGGATGACCATTCAAGGCCTGAGCAATCCGCGCCGCGTTGTGGCAAGCCCGCTCGACGCGCAGGTGCAGCGTCTTCAGTCCACGCAGCAACAGGTAGGCACAGCCCGGGTCGAGGCATCCGCCGGTGAGGATCATCATCTGGCGCGCGTCCTCCATCCGCTGTCTAGAACCGGTGAGCACGCCTGCTGTGAGGTCGTTGTGACCGCCAAGATATTTGGTGGCGGAATGCATCACGATGTCAGCACCCAGAGCCAGCGGCTTCTGCAGCAGAGGAGTCGCGAAGGTGTTGTCCACTACCACACACACATTGTGCTCGTGGCCGAGCTGGGCGAGCGCCACCAGATCCACACAGCGCAATGTTGGGTTGGTAGGGGTCTCGAGAAACAGCATCTTGGTCTTAGGGCTGAAATAGCGGGCAGCATTGGCGATGTCATGATAGGGGATGAATCGCGTCTTAATACCGCAGGGCAACAGCACTTGCTCGAACAGCTTGACCGTGCCTCCATAGATGTCGAGCATGGAGACAATCTCATCGCCGGTCTGGCACGTAAGCAGTGCCACGATAGTTTCGGCCGCCATGCCGCTGGAGGTGACGACCGCAGCCTCAGCGCCTTCCAGTTCCGCCATCTTCTGCTCGACGGCGGCGACCGTGGGATTGCCGTAGCGCGAGTAGAGGTACAGATCGCGGTCGCCCTCCGCGTAGCGTCGCAGGCCATCCACATTGGGGACGACGAACACCGATGACTGCGCAATAGGCGTGGCCAGCGGCCCGGCCTGACCGTGACGCTCTTCGCCCGCGTGCACGCAGCGGGTGGCGTCAGCGCGTTGGTCTGGTGGCTTATTCATGGGGAGCGGCAGATTCAAGAACCCGTGACCTTCACCTCGATCCCAGAGGACACGCCACTCTTCGTTGTCAAAGACCACGCCATGCGGGGCGTATTGTGGGTCAGGCCAATCCTTCCCCGGGCATCGACGATAATGATGCCGCCGTGGCCTTTCAGGCGGGCCTTCAGGTAGTAAAGCGCCCGCTGTGCCGCCTCTTGCGGAGCAAGTCCGTCCTCCACCCTGTCAGCGGCCCACTTGCTGAGGACCAGCTTCATCATGGGCTCTCCCCATCCGGTGGTGGACACCGCCGCGCTGCGATTGTCGGCGTAGCACCCGCACCCGATCAGCGACGAGTCACCCACCCGCCCTGGTGCCTTATTAAGCGTGCCGCCGGTGGAAGTAGCTGCGGCGACATTGCCGTGGGAATCCAGCGCCACCGCTCCGACTGTGTCGCTGGAACGCATGGGGCCAAACTCATCCGGCATCTTCAGATAGCTTTGCTTCTTCGCTTCGCGCAGGCGCTGGACCTCGCGCTCCGTGATTAGGTCGTCGTTGGAACATAGCTCAATGCCATGCTCCTGGGCGAAGCGCTCGGCGCCCTTGCCTACGAAGTACAAGTGTGGACTTTCAGTGAGTATTTTCTTGGCGGCACGAATGGGGTTGCGAAGGTGCTCCACGCATCCCACGCCGCCGGCGCGCAGCGTGGCGCCATCCATCATTAGCGCGTCCAGTTGCACTCGGCCGTCCATGTTGAGAAACGAGCCGCGCCCAGCGTCGAAGGTTTCGTCCTCTTCCATGGCTACCACGGCCGCCTCCACGGCGTCGAGACAACTCCCGCCGCCCTGCAGAACTTGCCAACCTAGAGCGGACGCCGCATCCACGCCGCGCAGGTGCGCCTCAACCTCGCGATTGGGAATCGCCCAGGCTCCACCGTGGACCAGCATTACAGGATCTACGGCCAAATCCTCGCCCTTATTTCGGAATGTACTCTCCCGGTCGCACAAACCAGAAAGCATACCAGAAGGAGGACGATACGCCGGTAGGGTTCTGCAGGGATTGACCATTGGGCTTTTGTTAATTTCATCCCGAAATGTGCTCTGGACCTCGTTTCGTGATACAACTCTGACGCTATGAAATACACAGTCGCAATTCGCGCACTCGCCATCGCCGTCGTGACCAGCTTTTGCGCTGTCACCGGTTCAGCCCAGGCAAAGCCCATCACCAAGAAGACGGTCGAACTGAAAGACGCGAAGGGCAATAGCGTAGGGACTGCTACCATCGTCTCCAAAGGGAAAGGCGTGGAGGTGAAGTTGGACCTTAAAGACCTCCCGCCCGGTGAACACGCGGTCCATTTCCATCAGAACGCCAAGTGCGATCCGCCGGATTTCAAGTCAGCAGGCGGACACTTCAATCCCACCGGCAAACAGCACGGCTTCGACAACCCAAACGGACACCACGCGGGAGATATGCCTAACTTTACCGTGAAGCCCAACGGAACGGCGAAGGCCACGGTGAAGGACGACGACGTCGTACTAGGCAACGGCAGCCAGCCCAACTCGCTGTTTGCCAATGGCGGAACGTCCATCATAATTCACGCCAAGGCTGACGACATGAAGACCGATCCGTCCGGCAATTCCGGCGACCGCATCGCGTGTGGGGCGATCACGCAATAGTTCCGGTCTTGGGCCTCTGCGCGATTTGGCGTCTCAGCCGAAGGAGAGCATAATACTGGCAGGAAAGCGACGATGTCGAGCGCGACGCTAGTTTCGGTGCAAGAGTATTTCTCTACAAGTTACCGCCCAGACCGCGACTTTATTGACGGCGAGCTGCAGGAGAGGAACTTGGGGGGAGCTAGAACACAGTCTTTTGCAAGGCGCGATCTTCGCCTGGTTCTGGATAAGAAGAGAGGAATGGAACGTCTTACCGCTGCCCGAGCAGCGGCTCCAAATTGCGCCAACTCGTTTTCGAATTCCCGACGTAACGGTGCTGCGTTCCGATCAACCCCGCGAGCCCATCATTACCGAGCCTCCCCTGATTCTCATCGAGGTCCTTTCGAAGGACGATACCCTGCGGAGCATGCGAGAACGGGTTGATGATTACTTGAACTTTGGCGTGCGGTACGTTTGGATCGTTGATCCCGCGAGCCGGCGCGCGTACGTCTGCAGCCCAACGGCATTCCAGGAGCCAGAACATGGCGTGCTGGCTGTCCCCAACACTCCCATCCGTTTGGTGCTGAGCGAACTCTTCGCTCAGGTCGAACGGGCGTCATAGAAAAGCCTCCGTCAGTCTGCATCGTTACCTTGGTCGATGCTCAGCCATTTGACCGGGCCCTGCTATAAGCTAATGCCATGGGCGATCTCGGCCGCATTCTAGTTTTCGTTGGTGGGCTCCTGCTGGTCTTTGGGCTGGTCCTTATTCTCTCCGGGAAGGTGAATTTGCCTATCGGTCGTCTGCCCGGAGATATCGTGTATCGCGGCAAGAACACCACCTTCTACTTTCCGCTGATGACCTCCATTCTGCTGAGCGTGATCTTGTCGCTGGTGTTGTATGTGGTGAATCGGATGCGTCGGTAGAAGTTCTCAGCAATTAGCTTTTAGCAATCAGCCGTGTTTTTTCGGTCTGCTAATAGCTGACGGCTAATAGCTTACAGCTTCCCTGCGTTACACTCGCATCAACTTATGTCCGGCGCGGAACAACTCGGGCTTATCTTCCAGGCACCGACACGCAAGGTTTATCCCGTTGGCGAGTTGGTGGCCGCCGTGCGCACCCAAGTAGAGCGCACTTTCACCGACGTTTATGTGGAAGGTGAGATCTCGAATTGCCGACCTGCCGGCTCCGGACATCTGTATTTCACACTGAAGGACGGCTCGGCGCAGTTGCGCGTGGTAATGTGGCGCACACAAGCGCGGCTGCTACGCTTCAAGTGCGACAACGGTCTGCAAGTCATCGCCCGCGGACGGGTAACCATTTACGACGAGCGCGGCGACCTGCAGTTCCAGGCCGAGTATCTGGAGCCCAAGGGCGCCGGAGCGCTTCAGATTGCCTTCGAACAGTTGAAGGCCAAGCTGGCAGCGGAAGGTCTCTTCAATTCCGACCGCAAGAAACCAATACCTGCGCTGCCACGCCGAATTGGCGTCGTGACTTCTCCTCGCGGGGCTGCCATTCAGGACATGCTGAACGTGCTGCGCCGCCGGCACGAATCGGTGAGTGTTCTCATCTACCCGGCGCAGGTCCAGGGTGACGAGGCTGTCCCCGAGGTCAGCGCAGGTATTCGCTACTTCAACCGGCATAGCCAAGTAGATGTGATCGTCGTCGCGCGCGGAGGTGGCTCCTTCGAGGACCTCTTCCCGTTCAGCGACGAGGGCTTGGCCCGGGTGATCGCCGCCTCCGAAATTCCAGTCATCTCCGCTGTCGGGCATGAGATCGATTTCACCATCTGCGACTTCGTTGCCGACCTGCGGGCTCCGACACCTTCTGCTGCAGCCGAACTGGTGATTCGTTCCAAGCAAGAGCTGGCTGACAACCTCTCCGCCTTGCGCAAGCGGATGGCGCAGAGCATCAACTACAATCTGCTGCGCGGGCACAACCGACTTTCGCGACTGACACAGCATTCCGTCTTCGTTCGCATGCCGGATTCGATCGGGCGCCGTCAGCAAAGGGTGGACGACGTGGCCGGCCGCCTTATGCAGGCGCACTCACGGCTTCTTACCAACCTCGGCCGCAGGGTGGAGGGATACGAAGCGCAACTCCGTCGTCATGACCTTCGGGTGCGCACCGGGGAGATGCGGCGTCGGCTCGCCTCTGACACCGTAAAACTGGGGTCGGCTTTCTCCCTGCTGCTGCTCGGCCGGCGGGGCCAACTCGATCGGCTCACGGTAGCTGTGGCTGGCTCATGCGGAACTGTTTTCCTGCGCAGGCGCTCAGCCTGGGAGCGGCTGCACAGTAACCTGCTGGCCCTTTCTCCCAAGGCGATTCTGGCGCGCGGCTACGCGCTGGTATTCGACGGCGAGGGACGTCTAGTCAAACAAGCGTCGCAGCTCACAAGTGGCGACGTGGTCCGCACTCAACTGGGAGAAGGCGAGTTCACCGCGAGAGTAGAGAAAGTGAAATAAAGTGGATAGTGGGCAGTGGATAGTGGATAGTGGATAGTTTCAAGCTTCAGCTCCGACGCAAACAATGCCCGCATTGAGCACCTCCTGAAGAGAAACTGGACCTGCCAACTATCCACTAGCCACTATCCACTGATTTAGAATGGATACGCATGGCGCCGTACTTTCGCCACCCAAGGAACCGGGATGCCTCAGATCTTCAGCCACATGCCGCATGTGTCGGTACTCTCCATCATCGACATTCTGATTGTGGCGTTTGTCATCTACGAGTTCCTCAAGCTCATCAAGGGCACGCGCGCAATTCCTATGCTCATCGCGGTCGTCATTCTGGCTGCAGCCTTCTGGGTTGCGCACCTGGAAGAACTTAAGACCGTTGACTGGATCATCACCAACATTCTGCCCTACGCGATCTTCGCGTTGATTGTGGTCTTTGGCGCGGAAATCCGGCACGCCCTGGCGCGACTGGGACGACGTTTGTCGTCGCGTCGCGGCGGGGTCTTTGATGGCACCGACAGTTACGAGGACATCGTGCTCGCGGCCAACCATTTTTCCCAGACCGTGACCGGCGCCCTGATCGTTATCGAGCGCGAGATCGGCCTGCGAACCTTCATCGAGAGCGGTGTGCCGCTGGATGCCAACCTTTCGTATGACCTGCTGGTTACCATCTTCCGTCCCAGCGCTCCTTTGCACGACGGCGCGGTCATCGTGCAGAAGGGACGCATTGCCGCGGCTGCCTGTTTCCTGCCGCTCTCGATGAACCCTGTCCTTTCGACGCAGTTCGGCACACGTCATCGGGCGGCCATCGGCATCACGGAAGAAACTGACGCTGTCTCGGTAGTGGTTTCCGAAGAGTCGGGCGCAATCAGCCTGGCGGTCGCAGGGGCCATCGAGCGTGATATCACAGTCGAGTATCTCCGCGAGCGCTTGTCCGAAGTCCTGCGGCGCTATGTACCTGCGACATCGTTGCCCACCACTTTGCCCGATCGGGGTCTGTTGGGGGAGGAGCACGGAATGCACGGATTTAGTCACGAAAAAGACCTGGCTGAGGGAAGGGACCGCTGAACCATGCCCCAGTACCTCTCCAATTTCGTGCGCAAATACGTGTTGCAGAACTTACCGTTCAAGCTGGTTTCTCTGGCTATCGCCGTCATGTTGTGGATGGCGGTTGGGCGCGACTCCACCATTGAGATCCCGATGACCGTGCCCCTGGAATTCCTGCATCCACCCAGCAACCTGGAGATAACCTCCGATTATCCTTTCCAGGCGCAGGTTACGCTCAGAGGACCGGCGCATATGCTGCAAGAGGTGCGCCCATCACAAGTGCACGCACTTCTGGATCTTGAAGGCGCCAAAACAGGGGAGCGGACCTTCGACCTGAGCTCAGCTCAGGTGCAAGTGCCCCACGACGTCAAGGTGGTGCAGGTCGTGCCGGCACAAATCCGCATTAACTTCGATCCAAGGGCGACCCGGATGGTTGCCGTTCAGCCGCGGGTCATTGGGACTTTGTTGAGTGGATATGGAATGAAAGAGCCTGTGGCCGTTCCGCCGCAGGTAACGATTGTTGGTCCCGAGAGGCGTGTGGATACTGTTGTCGCCGCCATGACCGATCCGGTGGATGCGACCGGAGTGGTGGGCAGCGCCACCTTCACCACTCACGCCTACGTCGCCGATCCACTGGTGCGGGTCCAGACTCCAGGGCCGATCTACGTGACCGTGACAACGGAAAAGTCTTCCAAGCGAAAGTGATGCGACAACTATTTGGGACTGACGGAATTCGGGGAGTCGCGGGCGAGTATCCGCTCGACCGGCGCACCGTATATGCCATTGGCCGAGCACTCGGACAGCGCCTGGCCGTCCGTGAAGGTACCGCCCGGGCGATAATTGGTCAGGACACGCGCCAGTCCAGCGCCTGGATCAGTTCGGTCCTCGCTGCGGGTCTGGAAGCCTCGGCCGTACCTGTTGTGAGCGCCGGTGTCATCACGACACCTGGCGTGGCCTACCTGACGCGTGCCAATCAATTCGCGGCGGGCATTGTGATTTCCGCCTCCCACAATCCCTGGCAGGACAATGGCATCAAGATCTTCGGCGCCGACGGCTACAAGCTCTCCGATCAGCTCGAGCACGAGATCGAAACCGACATTTTCGCCCACATCGAACAGCTCTCCGCAGGGGCATCCGATGCCGCGGCATCTGACTCAGCCATGTTGCCTGGTGAACAGAATCTGCGCGAGCAATACGCTGGGTGGCTGAGTGTGCTGGCTGGCGGTGAGGGACTGGACCGCCTTCGCGTGCTGGTGGATTGCGCTAACGGCGCCGCCAGCTCAATTGCTCCGCTGGTGTTTCGCGACTGCGGGATCGCCGCCGACTTCGTTAACATCGCGCCGGATGGACGTAACATCAACGTAGATTGTGGGGCTCTCTATCCGGAAAGGGTTGCGCAGGCAATCATTGCCGCGAACGGGAAATACGATCTGGGTATCACCTTCGATGGCGATGCTGATCGCGCCTTGTTCTCCGATGCTGCTGGCTGTGTGGTGAACGGCGATGGCGTGCTGCTGCTGATGGCGCGGGACATGAAGACCCATGTTCGCCTGCACAACGACACAGTGGTTGCCACCACGATGTCGAACATGGGGCTGGAAGCCGCCCTCAAGCGCAGTGGCATCCTCATGCTGCGCGCACCGGTGGGCGACAAATATGTGCTGGAGGAAATGCTGAAGACGGGCGCGACGCTGGGCGGCGAGCAGTCCGGCCACATCATTTTCCGTGACATGGATGTCACCACCGGCGACGGCCTCCTCACTGCGCTGCGCGTGATGGAGGTGGTTGCGCGCGCCCGCCTGCCGCTTGCCGAACTAGTCGCCGACATGAAGGTCTTCCCACAGGAGATCAAGAACGTGAAGGTACGGGAGAAACCACCGGTCGAACAGCTACCGGCCGTTATGGAGGCCATACGCGCCGCCGAACGCGAGCTCGAGGGCAACGGCCGGGTCGTGGTTCGCTATTCGGGTACCGAAAAGCTAGCGCGGGTGATGATCGAGGCGGAGTCGGAAAGAATTATGCGCCATCACACCGATGCCATCGCGAATGCGATACAGCGGACGATTGGAATCTGAAACACCACAGAGACACAGAGACACAGAGAAACGCTGAAATCGCCGTAGGGTTTCGCAAATCCAGCCCAGTGTTGGCGAGAAGCGAAGAGCGGCTACTCCAAATCCCTCCAATTCTTCCCCACTCCCACTTCCACCTTCAGCGGCACTTTGAGCGCATGCACGTTCTCCATTCGCTCAGTGACCAGCGGCTTCATGGCGTCCACTTCGTCCTCGGGCGCTTCGAAGACGAGTTCGTCGTGCACTTGCAGCAGCATCCGCGAGCGTAGCCCGCGCTCGCGCAGGTCGGCGTCAATGCGAATCATTGCGATCTTGATTAAGTCGGCGGCTGTGCCTTGCAACGGAGTGTTGACCGCAGTGCGCTCGGCGAAACCGCGCAGGTTGAAATTCTTGCTGTGGATGTCAGGTATCGGCCGCACCCGCCCAAATAGCGTCATTACCTTCTGGTCGCGGCGCGCCTCCTCCAACGTGCGATCGATGAACTCGCGCACGCCGCTGTACTTCTCAAAATAAGCGTCAATGAAGTGCTTGGCCTCTTTGGTGTCGATGCCGAGCTGCTGCGAGAGCCCGAACGCCGACAATCCATACACAATGCCGAAGTTCACCGCCTTGGCGCGACGGCGATGCTCGGCATTGACCATCAGCGGCGGCACGCCAAACACCTGCGACGCGGTCAGCGTGTGGATGTCCTCCCCCGCTCGATAAGCCTCGACCAGCAGCTTGTCGCCAGAGAAGTGCGCCAGCAGGCGCAGCTCGATCTGCGAGTAATCGGCGGCAAGCAGCACGTGCCCCGGCTCCGCGATGAACGCCGCGCGGATCTCGCGCCCCAGTTCAGTGCGGATGGGAATGTTCTGCAGGTTAGGATTGACCGACGACAGACGCCCGGTCGCCGAACCTGCCATGTTGAAGGTAGTGTGCAGACGCTTGGTACATGAGTTGAGCAGCGCCGGCAGCGCATCCACGTAGGTTGACTTCAACTTGGAAAGCTGGCGGTAGTCGAGCACCAGCCGCGGGACTTCATGCTCGACCGCCAATCCTTCCAGCACGTCGACCGCGGTCGAGATGGTCCTGCCCTTGCCGTACTTCACCGGCTTGGGCAGGTTCAGCCGGTTGAAGAGCACATCGCCAAGCTGCTTCGGCGAATTGATGTTGAACTCGAAACTGCACTTCTCGTAAATCTCTCGCGCCTTCGCCTGGCACTCGCGCTCCAGCCGCTGCGACATCTCGGCCAGCACTTCGCAGTCGAGCTTGACGCCGGCATCTTCCATGCGCGCCAACACGGGAACCAGCGGGAGATCGATCTCGTCGTAAACCTTGCGCAGCCCAGCCTTGTTTACTTCATCGACCAATTTCTCAGTCAGTCGCAGAGTAATGTCGGCGGCTTCCGCCGACGATGGCCCGAGCTTCAAATTGAACTTGCGCAATGCTGTCTCGCGCAACCCGTAGGTCGAGTACGTGGGGTCCAACAGGTATCCGTAGAGCAGCGGATCATCCTGCACATCCACGAGCGTCACGTCGTGTTGGGCAAAGACATGCATCGCCGATTTGTAATCGTGAATGGTCTTTGGAATCGATTCGTCTGCCAGCGCGCGCTTGAGCGGACCTGCAATCTTTGAGTCATCAAGCGCGAGCGACAGCGCCTTGCCTGCTTCCGATGAGATCGCCACCCGCAAAGCCGCCGGTGCAGGTGATGCCTGCGGAGTCTCCGACAGCGAAAGCTGCTTGCTGTCCTCTTCGTCTGCGCTCTCTTCTTCCTCGGCGGCGGACGGCAGAGAAGCAGAAGATTCCAGCGCAATCGCCAGCACGCCCCCGGGCTTTCTTGCCTTCGCAATTAGCGCCGCAACATCAGCGGTGCTTTCGGCCTCGCGATAGTCGGTTTCGCCCAGTTCGACGCTTTCTGTCAGGAAGTCCTGCACCAGCGTGGTGAATTCCAGCTCGGTAAACAGCGCGCGCGCCGCCGCCGCATCAGGCTCCTGTGCCTGCATCTTCCCCGGCTCGAAGTCCACCGGAAGTTCTGTCCTGATCGTGACCAGATCCTTGCTTACTAACACCGCATCGCGATTGTTCTGCAGCGACTCGCGATAGGTCTTGCGCTCGACCTCCGCGGCGTGGTCCAGCGCGCTCTCCACGCTGCCGAAGCGCTGGATCAACTCCACTGAACCTTTGTCGCCGATGCCAGGTGCGCCGGGAATGTTGTCGATTGAGTCGCCGCGCAAGGCCATCACGTCCACCACGCGCTCCGGCGGCACGCCCAGAATCTCCTCCACTTTGGCCGCGTCGCTGATGAGGTTGTCCTTCGGCGGATTGAGCACGAAGATACGGTCGTTGACCAACTGCATCATGTCCTTGTCGCTGGAGACGACGAAGACCGAGTAGCCTTCGCCCGCCGCCCTGTGTGCCAGCGTGCCAATGACGTCATCGGCCTCGAAGCCGGGCAGCTCCAGGATCGGAATACGGTAGGCATCGAGCGCGCGCCGGATGTACGGTATCTGCTGCGCCAGGTCCTCCGGCATTTGGGCGCGATTGGCCTTGTAACCGCCGTAGGCCGTGTCAACGTAAGTTTGCGTCTTGCTGTCGAACTTGCGCAGGCTGGTGATGGCCTTCGCCTGCTCATCGCGGAAGGTCGGCGCCGCCACATCGAACACGGCCGCCAGGTATTGCGGCGCAAAGTCGGCTCGCAGTTTGCGTAGCATGTTGACAAAGACGAAGGTCGCGCTGGTCGGAATGCCCGTCTTGGTGGACATCGGACGCTGCCGCTGCATCGCGTGATAGGCGCGGAAGATGAACGACATCGCGTCGATCAAATAGATGCGGCCCTTGGAGCCGGCCGGCTCAGGAGGCCCAGTCACAGCGGGTTTGGCAGACGTGTTTTTCGCAGCGTTCACCGGCTTAGCTGCGCTGGAGACAGTCGCGGATTTGGCGGTTTTGCGCGTGGAGGGCAAGAGAAAATTCTAACAAGTCACCGTGAGCACTGCCAGACGGCTTGCTAATTCATGCCTGCTGAAGGTTGTGAGATGGCGATTTATCGCCAGCCATTCGCCACGGCAAGTCACGAAAGGATGAACGGGAGCCAAGATAATGCCAATCCACACGCCGCAACTGTGGTGAGAACCCTTCCCTTTCCCTTTCCGAAAAGCGAGAACACAACCGATAAACAAGCCAGCCCGAAGATGAGAAACGCCAGCCATTTGTGGTGGGTGATGCGAGGCGCGAACATGAAGTAGAAATTCCCAGCTACAGCGGCGGTGAAAAAGACAACAGCCGAGAACAAGCTGCGTTCTCCCTTGCTAGCTGGGTGCCGCCGCGTATTGCGGATTCTAACGACCCAAAGCCAAATCAGAAACGCAAGCCCTAGCGTGAGTTGTAATCCCATGAACAACAGCATCAAGCTAGCTTCCATATCTCGCTCCGGCCAGCACTTTACGCCCAATCGCTGGCAACTTCCACGATTGTTGACGATAACAGCACATTACACCACTACTCCAAAAGCCGCTGATGCTGGCCGCATGCAGGCGTTCCTATTCCACAAACATGCAGTCCCCATATGAGTAGAACCGGTAGCGCTCCCGGACGGCATGTTCGTACGCTCGCAGGATTCGCTCGCGCCCGGCGAAGGCCGCGACCAGCATCAGCAGCGTGGACTTCGGCAGGGGAAAGTTCGTCAGCATGGCGCCGACGACGCGGAACTCGAACCCGGGATATATGAAGATGTCGGCTTCGCCGCTCTGCGGCGTGATGCGGCCGTCTTTGTCTTGTCGCGCGGCAAATTCAAGCGTACGCACGGTCGTCGTTCCCACAGCGACGATACGCCGCCCGGCGTCTCGCGCGCTCTGAATCCGTTGCGCCGCCTCTTCTGATATCTGATACCACTCGCTGTGAAGCTTGTGTTCCTCCACCACTTCCTCGCGCACCGGCTGAAACGTGCCTAGCCCGACGTGCAGCGTGATCTCGGCAGTTTCGATCCTGCGCTGGTGAATCCGGTCGAGGATTTCCTGCGTGAAGTGCAAGCCGGCGGTGGGCGCCGCAACCGAGCCCAGCGGCTTGGCGTACACCGTCTGATATTGCTCGCGATCGGCCGGCGTGTCAGGGCGATCGATGTAGGGCGGTAACGGCACGTGCCCAATGCGCAGTAGAACTCCGAAGAAGTCGTCGACCGGATCGAAGCGCACATGGCGCTCGCCGAACGTGCCGCGCCAGGTGATCTCCGCGGCAAGTTCGTGCGAGTCCTCGTTCGCCCCGGCTCCGAAGTAAATCCGTTCGCCTATGCCAAGCTTGCGCCCGGGATGCACCAGCGCTTCCCATTCCACGGGTTCGGCCGAAAGCTGCTTGGTCAGCAGGACCTCGACCCGTCCGCGAAGAAAATCCCGCGCCGCCGGATTCTGGGCTAAGACCGGCTGTGCCCGAGAGCCGCTGCGATGTCCGAAGAGCCGGGCAGGCACGACTTTGGTGTTGTTAAAGACGAGCAAATCGTCCCGACGCAGCAGGTCGGGGAAGTCGCGGAACATACGGTCTTCCAGCAGCTCCTGTCTGCGATCGAGGTGCAGCAGGCGCGAGGCGGCCCGGTCGGCCAGCGGCTCCTGGGCGATCAATTCCGGGGGAAGATGATAGTCAAACTCGGAGACCAGCACCCTCCGATTATGCCCGACCGGCGGTCGTCACACTTTAGTAACGTAGTTCTTTGCGGCGACAGCAACCTGCGGTAGGATACACAGAGGGTCTTGCAGGGGGCGGCCATTCACTGCGTGAAAACGGAACAGCAGTATCGGGATGAAATTGTCCACTTTGGGAAGTTACTGCACCAGAACAGGCTGATCGCCGCCACTGACGGCAATCTCTCGGTGCGGATGGACAACGCCCGCATCCTTTGCACGCCGACGCTGATGAGCAAAGGTCTTATGGCTCCCGATGACCTGGTGGTCGTCGATCAGCAGGGGAAGAAGGTGAGCGGCACGCGCGAAGTTTCCAGCGAGATTGCAATGCACCTGCTCATTTACAGCCGGCGTCCCGATATCAACGCTGTCGTGCATGCCCATCCGCCCACAGCAACCGGTTACGCCGCCGCCGGCATTGCGCTCGACCGCGCGCTGTGCTCGGAAATCATCGTTACCCTCGGCTCGGTCCCGCTTGCCAACTATGAGACTCCGGGAACCCCGGAGCTGGCTGAGGCGCTGGCGCCGCTGGTCGCCGAGCACGATGCCATCCTCATGGCGAACCACGGTGTTGTGACCTGCGGCGCTGATCTGCTGAACGCCTACATGAACATGGAGACGGTTGAGCACTTCGCCAAGATAGCCCTGGTCACGCATCTGCTGGGCAAGCAGCAAACGCTCAGCGATCAGCACGTGGACAAGCTGCGCGAGATCCGGCTGAAATACCACAATCACGACCGCGTCGTCGCAGCGTCGGGAAAAGACTGATTACTGCTCCAGAATGGGTATGGCCTCCCTCGCTGGCGCCCATACGCCGCCAAGTGACCTTTGCGCCTAGAGGTGACTAAAGAAGTTTCACAGCTGCTGTGTCCGCGGTCGGGTAGAGCGGCGCTTTCAGCGCCGCGTCGCGGCGGCAAAAAAGCCGCTTCCGCCGCTATACCGACTGCGAACGGGCCTGAAGGCTCGCTCTACCCGTCACGGCGCAAAATAGCTGGAGATGTCCAGAATCAACTGCGTCAGATTCGAGGCGAAGGCATCGATGGAGCCGTTGTTGGTGGGCACAATCGCCATGTTCGACGTGACGAATCCATCCACCGCGTTCAGCGTCGAGACACCCGGCTGCTGACTGCCGTCCGGCCACAGCGTCAGATAGCCCAGCGGGACCGACGGCACCACCGTCGCATTGAACACATACGCCTGCGCCGTGCTCGGCGGTGCGCACACGCTGTCCACCACATCCACTGCCATCTTGCCCGAGAAGGCGCCGCTGCCCTTGCGGGTGTCCAGCAGCCGGCAGGGCACCGCAGGATACAGCGACAGCGCGTTCTGTCCTCCCGGCGCCGCGAAGTAGCCGTTGATGTCAATCACCAAGTCGGTGTTGTTGCTGGCATACACCGTTATGTCGCCGCCCGTTCCGGCCGGCACAATCGCAGCATTGGCCACCACCGTCCCCGTCGGGTTATTCAGCGTGGATACCGGATTCTGCGGCTTGTTTCCCGTCGGCCACACCTCCAGATAACCCAGCGTATAGCCCCGGCTCGGATAGGGCACAGCCGTAAAGTTCAACGAGTACGCTAGGGCTGTATCGGGAATGTTGCACGTGGTTGCGTTCAGCACAGGAAAGTTACGGGCCACTCCACCCGCAAGATGCGGCATGCCCAGTCCTGACGGGAAGCTGCTTTGGCGCGTGTCGGCCACCCGGCATGGCGGAAGGGTATAGAACGCTAGCGTAGACGGGTTGGCCTGCACGAAGTAGCCGTCAATGTCTATCACCACGTCGGTGGTGTTACTGGCATAGACATTAACCGCATTGCCGCCGGAAGGTACAATCGCAGCGTTGGCCTTGACGCGGCCATCCACCGAGTTGAGGGTGGAGACATTGGGCTGGATCTCGCCTGCTGGCCAGACAGTCAGGTATCCCAGGGAGCCTTGCGGCACTACCGTCACATTCAGGGAGTAGGCAGCGGCGGTAGAAAGGTCCGCGCAACCCTTCCCTGGAGCTATCTGTGCAAGGTTGAACGTTACAAAGGTACCGCCTTGAATCGGGCCACCACCTCCGTCCTGCTTTCGCGTGTCCACCAGACGGCACGGCGTCACCGGAACAAACTGAACCGGCGCGGTGACTATGAAGGGCGCGTTGCTGGTCAGTGTTCCGTTGGGTGTGCCTGTCACCTGGACCAGTCCGGTGGTAGCACCAGAGGGTACGTTGGTTGTGATTTGAGAAGGCGAGACGATGTTGAACGCCGCCGCCGTGCCGTTGAAAGTGACGCTGGTCGAGCCCGTCAGATTCGTACCGAGGATTACGACAGGCGCTGCGACCATGCCGGACGTCGGCTGCGTTTCCACGAACGGGCCTAGCCCCACCGACAGGCTGAAAACGCTCCCAGCACTGTCGGTGCCTTCATACGTGGTGCTGTAGAAGGCGCCATCGGTCCCCAGCAACAGCGGCGTTTCAGGAATGCTGTTGTTGTTCCCACCGAGGTTGGGAAAGTTATAGAGGTCGGTGAACACGCCCTCGCTGGTGATTTTGAAAATGTCCGCATTGCTGCATCCACCTCCAAAGCAGCCGGTCGCTATTCCATAGAAGGTTCCGTCGGTCCCCAGCGTAAGCGGCAACTGCGGATAGCCTCCATTGTCTACGGTTTCATTGAAGTTATGAAGCACCGTATAGGCCCCGCCCGGTGTCACCTTGAAAACGACGCCTTGGTTGTTGATTCCGCCACTTAGCGCCGTCCCGTAGAAGTTTCCGTCCGTGCCCTGCACCAGCCCCGCCGCCGGATTGCAGCCGGTAGTCCCCAAGCCGCATTCCTCAAACTGATAGACGACCGTGACGTTGCCCGCCAAGGTCATCTTGAACACGGTACCGGAGCCGGTTGGGCCGCCGGCATAGGAGGTCCCCCACAGGTTGCCGTCGCCGCCTTGAATCAGCGCCCCTTGCGGATTCTGAGCATCGGTAGCTCCCCCGGCAAAGGCGTGGATTGGCGTAAATGCTCCGGCTGTCGTTATCTTGTACGCCATGCCACCGTTGTACAACCCGCAAACTTTGGCCGTGCCGTAGAAATTTCCGTCCGCCGCTTGCATCGGCACGCCCTCCGGGTTGCAGCCGTCAGATGTGCCCGAGGACAGTCCATCGAAATAGTGCAGAACGGTGAGCGCCCCCGCCGGCGTCACCTGGAAGAAGGTTCCGGTCGAGTTCCCGTTGTTACCGCCGTTAAAACAAGTACCGTAGAAATTTCCGTCGGTTCCCAGCACCATGCCATTGCAGAGCTGGCCATCGGCATATACCATCGAGTGCAGCAGCGTGAAAGCCCCGGATCTTGAGACGTTGTAAATCGTTCCAGGTTCGGGTCCTGTGGTCATGCCGTAGTAGTTGCCATCCCTCCCTTGCGCGATAACCCCTTGCGGATTCTGGGAGTTGCTGCTGCCCACGAAATCATAGATTGTGGATAGGGTCTGGGCCTGCGCCCGGATTGGCATTGCCGCGAAAAGGGCGGCAAGCGCGATGGCTGTGCAAAGAATTGCATTCTTGCCCTGGAGCAGGGCGTAACTGAGCGACGTCTTAAGTGTTTGCACAGAATTTTCCACCTTTACTTCTCCTTTGTGATTGCGATCATCGAGGGTACAGTTCCCGCATGGACTGTCAAACCCGCGAACCTCCGAGGACAGTCGTTGGCTAAGAACCAAGATGTTTCTTAGTGGAACGGGACTGCTGGGGGGGGGCACCTTCGTTGGGGGACCGCTCAAGCCAGATATACTATGTGGGCTGGCGTATTTATGCGGCAAGCGGCAACCCATGACATCTCAGGGCATTTCGTGACGGCCTCGTACATCGCACTCCCCAAGAACACGCGTCTCGATTCCTGGAAGGCGATAGCAGCCTTCTTCGGCAAGGACGAGCGGACGGTCAAACGCTGGGAGAAGGAGCGAGGCCTGCCGGTACATCGGCTTCCGGGCGCAACCAAAGGATCAGTCTTTGCCTACAATGAGGAACTGGAACGCTGGCTGGCGGGAGCGGCGAATGACTCTGGTCCGAGTATGATCGCCGCGACCCCTGCAGGCGAGCTGGCGCCGGGCGGTAATGGAGCTTCGCCCGCCGGGGCCGCGAAAGCTGCGGGGGAAATTCGTGACGTGCCCGAGCCTGTACCCGGCGCCGTGCCTCTTTCCCGGACACGGGTTTCCGGGATACGGTCCCGGTTGTGGATGTTACCGGTCCTGGTGGTGGTCGGATTTTTGGTTTATTCATCCACGGGGCGTTCCCCGATTCATTTCGGTAAAGCTCAGGCAGCGCACCGTCCGCCGGACTCAGTGGCCCAGGATTTTTACTTAAAGGGCAGGTTTTATTTCGAGAAACGAACGCCCGGCGATCTGAACACGGCGGTGGACGAATTCACCGAAGCGATCGTCCGTGATCCAGGCTACGCGCAGGCATACGTGGGGCTTGCCGATTCTTACAGCCTCTTGCGGGAATTCAGCACGATGCCAGCGCTGGAGGCGGAGCAGCGCGCCCGCGCAGCCGCCCAAAAAGCAGTGGAACTGGACCCGAACCTGGCCGAGGCGCATACTTCGCTGGCATTCGCGGAGTTCTGGGGATTTCTGGATGCGGCCGATGCCGACCGCGAGTTCCGGCGTGCCATCGAACTGGATCCGAATCTAGCCCGCGCTCACCACTGGTACGCCACGTTCTTAATCCAAGTCCTGCGGCCGGAGGAGGCGCTGGCGGAAATTGAACGAGCGCGTCAATTGGATCCTTCATCCAAGGCCATTCTGGCGGACAAGGGTGTGCTGTTGATGCGGGCGGGACGCCGGGAAGAAGCGCTCGCGTTGCTCCAGCAGATGGAGGCGTCCGATCCCAATTTCCGGTCTCCGCACGCGTACCTTGGAGTGATCTACTGGGACGAAGGCAACTATGAGGACGCGTTGGAGGAATTCAGCAAGGCGGCGTCATTGCGCGGAGAAGAGAAGGTGGTGAAGGATGTTACGGCGCAGCAGGCGGCTCTGCAAGCCGGCGGGGCACAGGGTCTGTTTCAGCACCGACTGACCACGGCCCTCCGGGCGTATGAACATGAAAATGGATCGCCGTTCAATGTTGCATCCGCCTACGGTTACCTGCGCCAGCGCGATGGGACGATGAAGTTCCTCGAAATAGCGGGCCAGCGCCACGACTCTTCGCTCACCGACGTGGAACTCGCTCCGCAGTTTCGCTGGCTGCACACGGACCCGGAATTCCGCCAACTTGTGGTTGATCTTGGCCTGCCTGCGGTGCCTTGAAAAAGAAGGCGCGGCCACCGTTTGAGCACCCCGGATTGGCGGGGTTGTGCCACCGAACGGCGCCAAAGGAAAGGAATTTCCGACAAGGATCGAAAGATTTTGCGTTTTGTGGACGAGGTTGGGCCATTCTTGGCAGGAGGCCAGCCCAAGCTAAGTTGTTGATTCTACGTAGAGGCTGCGGTGTCTCCCAACGAAAACGGTTCCATTTTGGGAATTTTCGAAAATATTTCTGAAAAATCCTGTGACGCTGTTTGGCCGAATTGCGTTTCTTCATGTGGCCCTGTCGTACCTGTTTCCCCGCCGCTGTTATGCCGTCGATGTGACTCGCCCCTGACAACTGGCCGCTTCAGTGCACCGTCTTGGTCTTCCGCGACATGTAGTCCATTAGCAGGTATTGGCCGAGGGTGTAAGGCGTGGTGAAGTAGGCTTTGCCGCGGCACATCTCAGTGACCTTCTGGACAAACTGCACCAGGCCATACTCGGAGGCGAGCATGAAGGTGTTGATGAGAATGCCGGCGCGCTTGCACTTGGAAACTTCCTTTAGCGTTTCACTGACGACCAGCGGATCGAGGCCGAAGGCGTTCTTGTAGATGCGGCCGTCTTCCAGGGTCAGCGCTGAAGGCTTGCCGTCGGTGATCATCACAATCTGCTTCATGTCCTTGCGCTGACGTTGCAGAATGCGCTGCGCCATGCGCAGGCCTTCGCGGGTGTTGGTGTAGTACGGCCCAACCTTGACCCGCGCGAGGTGAGAGAGCGGCAACTCCTCGGCCGAGTCGTGGAAGAGCACCAGCGAGAGCGAGTCGCCGGGATACTGTGTGCGGATGAGATGGGAGAGCGCCATGGCCACTTTCTTGGCTGGGGTGAAGCGGTCCTCGCCGTAGAGGATCATGGAATGTGAGCAGTCGAGCATGAGCACGGTCGCGCATGACGACTGGTATTCGCACTGCCGCACCTGCAAGTCGCTGTACTCGATGTTGAGCGGCAGGCGAAGGCCTTCGCGCTGGATGGCGCTGGAGAGGGTAGCCGTGATGTCAAGGTTCAGCGTATCGCCGAACTCGTAGGTCTTGGAGGCCCCGCTGGCCTCAATACCGGTGGCCAGGTCGCGAGTATCGTGACGCCCGAAGCTGGACTTACCCAGCGAACCCATCAGATCGCGCAGGGCGCGGTATCCTAGGAAGTCGAGACTCTTGTCCGTAACCTCGAAGCGCGACTGCGACTGCGGCTCGCCCACCTGGCCACCGACGCTCGACTGCCGCGCCGGATCGTGCGGCTGGTCCACCGTGATGTAGTTTTCCTGCTCCATGCGGTCGATGAGCTGCTGGATTAGTTGCTCCATCTGCTCGGGCGTCATGTTCTCGATCTGCTCGCGCATTGCGTCGTCGAGCATGTCGCTGTTGAGCAACGCTTCGGCGATGGCCTGGCGCAGGTCGTCGAGCGACTGCTCCATGTTCTTGAGGTCGTAGAAATCCAGGTATTGCTGCTGGAAACCGCTCTGCAGCAGGTAGTCGGAGAGCGCGTTGAGCAGGTCCTCCATGCTCATCTCGGAGGCAGGCTCAGGAACGTACTTTTTGTACTTGATGAATTTCATGAACAGCAACTAGCACTTAACATTTAGCAACTCAGTTGGCAATATCTCTGGCCCTCATGTATCTTCCCGCCACTTGGCACGCAAGACGCCGGTGAAGGCCGATGGGTAGTTGCTAAAATGCTAATTGCTAAGAGCTGCTCGCTACTTGCTTCCTTGCGCAGTCGCCACGGCCCCTTCCTGACCTGCATAATACCCACTGCGCGTGCGCACCGTCAGCTTCTTGTAGCCTTTAGCCTGGGCCGCGACCTTCACCGTGCGATAGCCACCCGCGCTCTGCGGCCTATCGGGCTTGTATCCGATGGTGTACTGGTTGCGAATGTCATGGGCGATTTGGGAAGTGATGGCATTGACCTCGCTCAGGTCCTTGGGAAAGAAAGCCACGCCTCCGGTTTCCTCAGCCATCTCGCGCAGCGCGCGTTTCGCCCGCTTGGAGTGTTCTTCCTGCAGCAGCCCGATGGTGTAAACCGTCGGTCCATTTTCCACCTGCAGACGCCGCACCGCCTGCTCCAACGACTCGCGGCTGGCATTGTCTTCGCCGTCAGTCACCACCAGTAGCACCTTCTTCTCCAGCTCCCCACTCTTCTTCAGATGGTCGGCCGAGGCCACCGTCGCGTCATACAGCGCCGTTCCGCCTCGCGCTTCGATGCGCTCCAGCGCATCCTTCAGCTTGGGGATGTTGGCGGTGTAGTCCTGGTCAAGGAAATATTCTTCGTTGAAGTTGACAATAAAGACCTTGTCCTGCGGATTGCTGGCCTGCACCAGATTGATGGCAGCGGCGTTTACCGCAGGCCGCTTTTCGCGCATTGAACCTGAGTTATCAATGACGATGCCAATGGCCACCGGAATATCTTCGCGGTGGAAGGAATTAATCTTCTGCTGCTTTCCATCCTCAAAGACGGTAAAGTCATTGCGTTGCAGATTGGTGACCAGGCGGTTGTGCTCGTCCACCACCGTGGCGTGCAGCACAACTTCGTCAACCTGCTTCTTGAAGACGTAAACGTCCGCCCCTTTTTCTTTGGTGGTTTCGGCAGGAGCCTCCCCCTCCTGCGGCGCCGGATTCTGCGCGGCCGCCGGAGGGGGCGCATTCTGTGGTGCTGCAGTGGTATTACCGGCAGGATTCTGTGCAGGCGAGTTCTGGGCGACGAGCCACGTCCCCAGCAGCACGACCATCACCATCAGCAGCAGGAGACCAATTCGATTATTCCGAGGGTGCATAGTATCCCGTCTTGGCGTACACGTGCAGCGGGGGGAGACCCTTAGGAGGATTGAGTTTCACTTTGATCTTTCGCCATTTGCCGTCCCTTCCCGGGTTAGTTGGACGGTAGCCGAGCACGTATTGGTTGCGTAATTCGATACCAATTTTTGTGGCAACGTCGGCCAGCTCGTTGGGCGAGTTGATGGTAAACGTGCGTCCGCCGGTGACCTCGGTGATATCGGTAAGCAAGGCCGGGCCTTCCCGTTCCTCCGGGGTTTTGAAGTAAGAGTCGAACAGGCCGATGCCGTAGATCTGCACGTCGGCCTCGCGCACCATGGACTTGATTTCACTCTCCGTGTAACGGCTGTGATTGTCGCCTCCATCAGAGATGATAAGCAGCGCCTTGCGCTCATAATGCGCTTTGCGCATGCGGCTCATGCCCAGATAAACCGCGTCCAGCAGAGCCGTGCGGCCTTTGGGAATGGCATACACCAGCTTGTCCTGGATGTCCTCAACCGAGGAGGTGTAGTCGACCAGCAGTTCAGGCTTCTCGCTGAAGGTGATCACGAAGAATTCGTCCTGCGGATTGGCGGTACGAAAGAACTCGACCACCGCCTGGCGCGACTTGTCAATTTTGTCGGCCATAGAACCGCTGATGTCAAAGATAACCCCCAGGGATATGGGTGCGTCCTCACTTGAGAAGTGGCGGATCTCCTGCGGCTGGCCGCTGTCGGTGAGCGCGAAGTTCTGCTTCTCCAAACCCGTCACCAGCCGGTTCATGGGATCGGTGACAGTTACCGGAACCAGCACCAGGTCAACGTCCTTGCGCAGCGGCTTGGTGTAAGTCTTCAGGCTGGGATCGACATTGGGCGGCGGCGGCACCGAGGCTTCGGCCTTCTTGGTCTCCCGCGGCACCACGTGGATGTCGTCGTTCTGAGCGTAGCTGAAAACCGTCAGCAGAACGGCGACACAAAGGGCGGTGAGCAGCGACAGAAAGAAGCTACGGAAATGCACTGGAGGTTGGACGGACAGACCAATCTTACGTCCCGTCTGCCAGACAGGAAAGAGAAAAGGAATCCTCGAGTTCTTTGACCCGATCTCCCAACTGCAACCGCGGGCCATAGGTCCCTCAGCAGGTGTGGCTTGATGTTACCACACTCCGCAGCCGCCGTATGATTGGTCTCCGCTCCTGCTATGGATGATGTTCCGAACGTAAGGGTTGTGTTTCTTAGCTGCTAAAATCAGAGTGTCTTCCCGGAATACCTGAGCGCCCAACTTTCATAGTGGAGGCAATCCTAATGGCAAGAATCTTTCCCTTTCGTGGCCTGCGCTACAATCCGGCCAAAGTCAAACTGGGCGATGTGGTAACCCAGCCCTACGACAAAATCACGCCTCAGATGCAGGACGGCTATTATGCCGCCAGCCCTTATAACCTGGTGCGAATCATCCTGGGCAAGCCGCAACCCGGCGACAACGAACAGCAGAGCGTGTACACCCGCGCAGCAGGTTACGAGGAAAAATGGATCGCCGACGGCGCCCTGGCAGCCGATGCCGAACCATCCATTTACCTCTATACGCAGGCCTTTCGCGTTCCGGGTGACAGCACCGGCGCGACCCTGGAGCGCCACGGCTTTATCGCGCTGGGTCAAGTGGAGGACTATGACCAGCAGGTCGTCTTCCGGCACGAGCAGACACTGAGCAAGCCCAAGGCTGACCGGCTGAATCTGTTGCGTGCCACGCAGACCCATTTCGGCCAGATCTTTATGCTGTACACCGATCCGGCGGCCGAAATCGAGAACACTTTGGGGCTCGCCACGACCAACGTCCCGCCGACGGCCGAAGTATGTGATGAATATGACGTGCTGCATCGCATGTGGAAGATCTGGGAGCCGGAGGTCGTGCATAAGGTGCAGAGGATGATGGCTGACAAGAAGCTGATCATCGCCGACGGTCATCATCGCTACGAGACGGCGCTGAATTATCGCAATGAGAGGCGCAAACTGGCCGGCGGCGATCTGGATGGCCCTTACGACCGCGTGATGATGACCTTCGTCAACATGGATGCGCCCGGGCTCGTCATCCTGCCCACGCATCGGGTGGTCTTCGGCCTGGACAACTTCTCCATCTTTGACATGGTGGCGAAGCTACAGGCCAACTTCGAAGTGGAGGACATCGGGCCGCTGACGGATGTCGAAGCCGCATCAGCGAGGCTGCGCGACGCCGGCAAAGAAGGCACAGCGCTGCTGGCGGTAACGGCGCATGGCGGTTTTCTGCTGCGCTCACGGCGGGACATTCAGTGGGATGGCGCCGCAGCTCTCTCGGAGAAACAACGCGCTCTCGATGTGGTGAAATTGCACAAGCTGGTTCTGGAAGGCGCGCTTGGGCTGTCAGAGGAGGACATTCGCGATCAGAAGCACCTGCGTTATGTGCGAGACGCAGGTGAGGCTATTGACCAGGTTCGCCAAGGCGCGAACGTTGCCTTTCTCATGAATCCGGTGCGAATGGAGCAGGTCCGCGATGTTGCCTTCGGTGGCGAAGTGCTGCCGCAGAAGTCCACTGACTTCTACCCCAAACTGCTGAGTGGGCTGGTTGCCTATTCACTGGAGAAGGCGTCGCAAAGCTCGGCTGTGGGAGGGCACCAGTTTGCCGCGGTTTGACCGCAACCTGTGCCTCTGGCTTGCACTCTGCTTCTCTGCATTTTTGCTGCTCGTTGTTCTGTCGCTGCGCAACGCGCCCGTCCAGGCCCAGACCGCGCCTGCGCAGATCACCATCTATTCGCCGCAGACCTCATATTCCGTTTCCTTGCTGGACGTGAAGGGCCAGCCCTACATCGGATTGGTCGAGGTGCTGGAGCCGCTCGGCCAGTTGGATGCCAAGCCCGATGGCAGGAAATACAAGTTGCGCTTCACGCCGCCGGGCGGTCGTCCGGAAGAGTCGCAATTCACCGACGGAAAGGACAAGGGCAAGGTACGGGGAGAGGGCTACAAACTGCCGGCAAACTTCGTGTTACAAAATGGCCGCGGTTATGTCCCGCTGTCTGCGACCTCAAGTTTGCTGGCGAAGCTGCTTTCCACTCAGGTCGAGTTTCATCCGGCGGGACGGCGCCTGTTCGTTGGCGTTTCTCCCGACCGGTTTACGCTGGAGATGCGGCCGGGTAATCCTTCGCGATTGCTGGTAGGCTTCTCTTCCCCGGTAAATCCAACGATTGACACCGAGCCCGGGCGGGTCCGCCTCACCTTCCGCCGCGAGCCCGTGGTCGCGGCAGGGCCCGACAAGGTGACGTACACCGATCCGCCGATCACCGGCGCCAGCTTCTCCGAGCACGACGGCATCGCGGAACTCGACATTACCGGCACGGCCGCATTAATGGCAAATTTTGCCGATGGCGGTAAGACCATCATCGTGACCGGCGCTCCGGCCCCACCCCCGCCGGTGGCAGAGCAAGCACCTGCGCCGCAACCAGCCCTTCCCGGAACACCAGCTGCTGCACCTCAGCCCCGGCAACCAGCGGCACCACGCTTTCTCGTACTCATCGACCCTGCCCATGGTGGCGCAGACATTGGAGCTGCCATCACACCGTCCTTGCCGGAAAAGGACGTGGTGCTGGCGCTGGCGCGGCGCGTGCAACGGGAGTTGAACAGTCGCGGCATCGCGGCTGGATTGCTACGCAACTCCGATGTCGCGATTGCTCTCGACCAGCGCGCGGTGTCAGCCAATGCCGCCCGTCCGGCGCTGTATGTTGCGCTGCACGCCGCCAACACCGGCCGCGGCGTGCACGTGTTCACCGAGTTGCTGCCTGCCGCCAATGCCTCGCCACAGAGCTTCCTGCCCTGGGACACCGCACAAGCCGCTTTCCTCGACCTCAGCGGCACGGTCGCAGGATCAGTGGCGGCAGAGCTGGAAAATCGCAAATTGCCCAATGCCACGCTGTTCGCGCCGTTGCGTCCCATGAACAGCATTGCTGCGCCGGCGGTCGCGGTAGAGATTGCGCCTCCGTCGGAGAACGTGGAAGAGATCGCCAGCGCCGCCTACCAGGAGCAGGTGGCGCAATCGATTGCTGCGGGAATTGCAGCCGTCCGCTCTAAGCTCCCTGAGGTGCGCCCGTGACCCGGCGACTGCTGGTGATGTTCGCGGTGCTGGTGCTGATCGCGCTGGGGCTCGGCGTCTATGCATGGCATCTCAAGCGCAAAGTAGCACGCGATGCGCAGCTTGCCGCTCAGCAGCAGTTAGCGATGGCCCCGGCAGGCAATGGCCCGCCAACGGCCGTGACGCTGTATGTTGCCTCCGATAGCGACGCCACCCTGCGCAAGTCACAAGTGAGCGTTGCCCTGCCACCTGAGAGGTCGGAGCGCGCGAGGGCAGTGCTGCGCGCCCTATTTGGCGTATATTTGCAGCCAGCATCGCCCCACCCTATCGGAGCCGGCGCGGATGTGCGCGACGTTTATCTGCTGGGGGACGACACGGCCGTGGTGGACACGAACTCCGCTTTCGCCGATGCGCATCCTTCTGGCGTGCTCGCCGAGGAGCTTACGGTCGCATCCATCGTTGCCACGCTCAACGCGGACGACAGCAAAATCCAACGGGTGAAGATTCTGGTCAACGGCCACGAGCGCGAGACTCTGGCCGGCCATGCCGATTTGCAGCGATTTTATCTGGCCAGCAATATCGGCCAGGTGATGAAGGACACGCAGTGACCCTGCCACGGATCGGCGTATTCGACTCGGGCGTCGGCGGCCTGACCGTTCTGAAGGCCATGGCGGAGCAGATTCCCGCGCACTATTTCTATTTTGGAGACACGGCGCGCCTGCCCTACGGCACGAAGTCGGTGGAGACCGTAGCGCGCTATGCCATCGGCGCAGCGCGATTTCTGGAAGCTCAGAACATTGACCTGCTGGTGATTGCCTGCAACACGGCCACGGCGCTGGCGCTGCCTCAGATCAAAGACGCCGCACATGTGCCTGTTGTCGGCGTGGTTGAGCCGGGAGCAGCGATGGCGGCTGAGATCAGTAAACAGCGGGCGGCGATCGTCATTGCCACGGAAGCTACCGTCAGTAGCCACGCCTATCGCGACGCGCTGCAACAGCACGGGCTCGAGGCGTACGAAAAAGCCTGCCCATTGTTTGTTCCTCTGGTGGAAGAGGGATGGATTGAGCATCCGGTGACCGAGCAGGTCGCGCGCCTCTATCTGGGCGAGGCAATGGCACAGGCGCCGAACCATGCCGACGTATTGGTGCTTGCCTGCACGCACTATCCGCTGCTGGCGCCGCTGCTGCGGCGCGTGGTTCCGGCGGGGATGCAGATCGTGGATTCGGCGGAATCAACTGCGCGAGTTGTGCGGAAGATGATTGATGGCCAAGATGGTGTCATCCTGAGCGAAGTGAGGTCGCCGCTGGCGGCGACCGAACGGAGTCGAAGGACCTCTATTGGGGAAGGAACGTCTCCCGCCGACCATCCTACCTTCCGTTTCTACGTCACCGATTCGGTGGAGAAGTTCAAATGCCTGGCTGCGCGTTTCCTCGGACGGGAGGTGGATAACGTCGAACATGTGGATTTGGGCGGGTGAGAGAAGCCGCTTTTCGCTCTACGCCTTTCGCTTTTCGCTTAAGAAAAGCAAAGTGCGTACACTCTCCGCTAAGCAAGCTCGAAGCTGACTTGCGAAGAGCGAAGAGCAAAAGCGAACAGCGGACCCTAGTACAATCGCCGCGTATGGTCTATCGCTCCGACAACCGTTCTCCCGAACAGATGAGGCCGGTCAACATCGTTCCCGACTTCATCTCCACCGCCGAAGGCTCGTGCCTGATCGAGCTGGGCAACACGCGCGTCATCTGCACTGCAACCATTGAGGACACGGTGCCGCAATTCCTTCGCAACAGCGGCAAAGGCTGGGTCACCAGCGAATACGGCATGTTGCCGCGCTCCACCCTGACGCGCAGCCCGCGCGAGGTCACCAAGGGGCGCGCAGGCGGGCGCACGCACGAAATCCAGAGGCTCATTGGCCGTTCGCTGCGCGCCGTCACCGACCTGCAGAAGCTGGGCGAGCGCACGTTGTTCCTCGACTGCGACGTCATCCAGGCCGACGGCGGCACGCGCACTGCCTCCATCACAGGCGCATTCATCGCCATGGGACTAGCAATGTTGCGCATGATCGAGTCGGGCGCGCTGACCGTCGCGCCGATCCGCGACTACATCGCCGCCACCAGCGTCGGCATTGTGGATGGCGAGGTCATGCTCGATCTCAGCTATGAAGAAGATTCTCGCGCCGACGTGGACATGAACCTGGTCATCACCGGCAGCAAGAAGTTGGTGGAGGTGCAGGCCACCGCCGAGCGCCGTCCGTTTGATGACGCGCAACTGGCGAAGATGATGGCGGTGGCCCGCAAAGGCATCGAGGGGCTCATCGCACGCCAGCAGGCGCTGCTGACGGGATTGCCACTAAGACAGTAACTGTTCCCCGGCACTGTCGCCACGGGCGTTGTTCGTTTAGAATTGCCACTGCGGGCCCAGCCGCTATTTTGCAGGACCGAGCACAAATCCATTCTTACCGGGCGCGTCGCGCCTGAGGAGGTCTGCTGTGAAAATAACTCCTGGAAAACTTGCAGGCATTAAAGCTGTTTCGAACCAGCACGGGGTCATCGCCGCTGCCGCTATGGACCAGCGCGGGTCGCTGAAGAAGGCGCTGGGCACGCGCGCCACCGACGCTGGTCTGGAGGAATTCAAGATTAATGTTGCCGAGGTGCTGACCAAGCACGCCAGCGCCATCCTGCTTGATCCCGAGTGGGGCTTGCCGGCGGCGCGCCGCCGCGCCAAGGGTTCGGGCCTATTGCTGGCGTATGAGAAGACAGGGTACGACAAGCAATTGCCCGGCCGACTGCCTGATCTGCTCGATGTCTGGTCGGCCAAGCGCCTGAAAGAAGCTGGCGCCGACTGCGTCAAGATCCTGCTCTACTACACCATCTACGACGACCAGAAGATCAACGACCACAAACACGCCTGGGTGGAGCGCATCGGCGACGAGTGCAAGGCCAACGACATTCCGTTCTTCCTCGAGCTAATCGGCTACAAAGAGGGCCTGGACGAGAAGGGCGGAGAGTACGCCAAGCTGAAGCCCGAAGTGGTGGCCAAATCTATGGAGGAGTTTTCCAAGGACCGCTACGGCGTGGATGTGCTGAAGGTGGAAATTCCGATCAACATGCAGTTCGTTGAAGGCGCGCGGTCGTTCAAGGGCACTGCGGTTTACACAAAGAAAGAAGCGCTAGATCACTATCGCGCGGCGGCGGGTGCGACCAACAAGCCATTCATCTATCTGTCGGGGGGCGTGAGCAATCCGGAGTTCATCGAGGACCTGGAGTTCGCCGCCGAATCGGGTGTGAAGTTCAACGGTGTGCTCTGCGGACGAGCGACCTGGAAAGATGGCATTCCCATCTTCGCCGAGAAGGGCGCAGCCGCCTTCCGCGCGTGGCTGGAAGATCAGGGTGTGAAGAACATCGAGAACGTGAACAATGCGCTGAAGGCCGCGACGCCGTGGTACAGCATCTACGAGGTGCAGGAGGCGGTGGGGGCGAGATAGAACTCGATCAGGTCGTGAGATGAAAAAGGCGACATCGGGTCATCGGAGCTCAGCTGCGAAACGCGGCGCTGCACCCAAGAACGTGGAGGACTATCTCGCGTGCGTGCCGGAACCGGCGCGCAGTACGCTGAAAAAAATCCGTGCAGTGATTCGCTCCGTTGCACCTCCTGAGTCGGAGGAGGTCATCAGCTATCGCATTCCGATGTTCAAGTACAAAGGAATGCTGATGGGCTTCGCCGCATTTTCGAACCACTGCAGTTTGTTCCCGGGTGCCTTGCCGGAGAAGTTCAAGGACGAACTCGATCGATATCCCACCTCCAAGGGCACGATTCAATTTCCCGTGGACAAGCCCCTGCCGGCCCCGCTGGTGAGGAAACTGGTGAGGGCACGCATCGCGGAGAACGAACGGAAGAGCAAGAGCTGATTGTATGTCCCTTGCTCTCCTTTCACTGTGCCTCTATGTCTCTGTGGTGAGTGACTATTTCCTGCAACCTGCGCAATAACCGCCGATCTCAAATCGCGCGACGAGGATGTGGAACTGGCAGTCGCGTTCTACCTGCCCCTTGATGCGGTCGAACAGGTCACTCTCGAACTCCTGCACCTTACCGCAGCGCAAACAGGTCATGTGCATGTGATCGCGCTGCGGCCGCCGTTCATAGAAGTGGCCATCCCCTTTGAAATGCATCAAGTCAAGCTCATCCACCAGGCCCTGGCGCTTCATTAGTGCCAGTGTCCGATACACGGTCACGCGATTGATTTCCGGATCGATCCTTGCGGCTTTACGCAGAATTTGTGCGGCGTCGAGGTGCTGCTTGGCGGTCTCAATGATTCCCAGAATGATGCGGCGTTGCCGGGTCATGCGGATCCCACGGCTTAGCAGCGCGGTTTGCAGTGCTCCGGGCGCTTCGGTCTCTGGCATCGGCATAATTATTGCCTCACTTGTGTTGCCATAGGTTGCAATCGAGTTGCAATCAAATCTTACTCAACTACTTGACCCGTTATCGGGGCTATTGCCTAATAAGAAATGCTATTGCTTTTTGCAACCGACTTGCAACTAAAGTTAGAAGCATTAGTTGCAACTGAGTTGCATCTGTAAACGCCGAGGCCATTATACACCAGAGCCGGAAGCGCAAGTCTTCCCCCGGTGCGGGCTTCAGTGCTCAGTGCGAGTGTCCGTCGCCGCGCGTTTGGCGCGAGGTTGGAAACCCGAGAGGGTATGTGGGGATCATTCGAGAATTCGTCTATCTTTGGTACAGGTCAGCCGTGGCCCCGCTGCTGGTTGGAGTGGGGTTACGGTCCTGTCCTGAATTGCCCGGTATCCTGCAGAGCCGGGTTTTCGCTGTTCCTTCCCCGGCCTTAAGAAGTCTGGGGCGCGTCACGTTATTTCTTTTCTTTGCATTCTTCATGCTCTTCGCCGGCAACGCGTTTGCCGGGGTCGGCGGGGCCATTTCCGGCACGGTGAAGGATGTCAGTAACGCCGTGGTTCCGAACGCAACCGTGAAGGCAACCAACATTGACACCGGACTCGAGCGTCAGGTTCTGACCAATGGCCAGGGATTCTACTCCTTCTCTGATCTCCCCATCGGGCGTTACAGCATTGCCACCGAAAAGGCGGGCTTCAAGCCCTACCGGCGGACCAACATTCGTATCGACGCCAATAGCGTGGTAACTGTTGACGCCGAGTTGCAAGTTGGCCAACAAGTGGAGGCGGTTACGGTGAACGAGAGCGCCGTTCGGGTGGAAACCGCCGACACGCAGATGGGCGAGGTTATTAGCGGCGCGAAAATGGCCGCTGTACCGTTGAATGGCCGCAGCTATACCGATCTGCTTGCCCTCCAGCCAGGAGTCGTTCCGGCGACTTCACTCACCTCCAATACCCAACAGGACGTCGGCGTCAGCGCGCTTTCGCCCTCCGGCAATCTGAACGCCGGAACAATTTCGATCAACGGCCAACGGGAGTTCTCGAATGCGTTCATTGTGAACGGCAGCGACACCGAGGAAGACGTGAACTCGGGGACGGCAATCATTCCCAATCTCGACTCCATCGCCGAGTTCCGTATTCTTACCAGCAATTTCGATGCGGAATACGGAGGACAC
The DNA here is from genome assembly GCA_963823635.1 of uncultured Acidobacteriaceae bacterium. Taxonomy (GTDB): domain Bacteria; phylum Acidobacteriota; class Terriglobia; order Terriglobales; family Acidobacteriaceae; genus Bog-257. The sequence goes on from CAWGMV010000026.1 coordinate 62,552, forward strand.
AGCGGAGGCCAGATCAACGTCATTACGAAGTCGGGCACGAACGAATTTCATGGCGACGCGTTCGAGTTCCTGCGCAACACGAACCTTGATGCCCGCAACTATTTTTCTCCCACCCGCGGCACATTTGACCAAACCCAGTTTGGCGGCACCATCGGCGGCCCGATCCGAAGGAACAAGATTTTTTTCTTCGCGGATTATCAGGGGACTCGATTGACGCAGGGAGTTGACACCGGCCAGATTCCGGTTCCTTCCCTACAGGACCGGTCGGGTGATTTGCTCGATCTGGCAGGCTCGCTGACCGGGACCGTCACCGGCCAATCCTGGGCAAACCTGCTTTCGCAGAAATTGGGATATTCCGTTTCTCCCGGTGAACCCTACTATACCCCCGGATGCACGAATTCCTCCCAGTGTGTTCTGCCCAATGCTGTCGTTCCAATTTCAGCCTGGTCCGTGCCCGCCCAGCATCTGCTGCAATACATTCCCCAACCGAACGTGGGCGCCAATACCTTCGCGACTTCGGCCTACAACGAAACTTTGCGGGATGACAAAGGAGCGTATCGGCTAGATTACAACAGCCATTGGGGCCTGTTCTCTGCTTACTATTTCCTGGATGACTACACCCTCAACAATCCATATCCGGTGGCCCAGAGTGGGGCCAGTGTTCCGGGCTTCAACGCGCTCTATTTTGGCCGGGCACAGTTACTCAGCCTGGGCGACACTAAGACCCTGGGAACAGACGCGGTCAACGAGTTTCACTTCAGCTACATGCGCGCCCGCAATGACCTGGGGAAGCCTGTGGGCGGGCTCGGCGTCAGCCTGGCATCGCAAGGATTTGTGACCGGGGCGGGCACACCCGGCATCGTGCCGCTGAACCCGCAAGGCGAAGGGGTCGAGAACATTGTATTCAATGCCTTTTCCATTGGCACGAATGCAAACCAACTGACGCAGGTCAACAATACTTTCCAATGGATCGATAATTTCTCGAAGGTAGTGGGCCGGCACACCATGAAATTTGGCGTGGAATTCCACTACGACCAGGTCAATGCCAACGCGATTGCGCAATTCAATGGCAATTTCCTATTCACAGGGAGCGAGACAGGGTCCGACTTTGCCGATTTCCTGCTCGGAATTCCCAGCCAATACAACCAGAGTCAACTGCAACCGTTTTACGGACGCAATAAATACTGGGGCCTGTACGGGCAGGACAGCTGGCGTGTGCGTTCCAACCTGACGCTGAACTACGGACTGCGCTGGGATCGCATCGAGCCCTGGTACGAAAAAAACAACGGGATCTCGACGTTTGAACCCGGGAAAGCATCGGTTGTGTTTCCCGGTGCGCCTCCCGGCATACTCTTTCCCACCGATCCCGGTGTACCCCGCACGCTCGCGCCTCCTGGAAACCTCGACTTCGCGCCCCGCATCGGTTTGGCCTATTCGCCGGAGGCCAGGGAAGGCACTTTTCTCGGCAAAATTCTCGGTGGCCCCGGCAAGACAAGCATACGGGCCGGTTTCGGCATGTACTACACCGCGATCGAGGCGCTGACCATTGGGATCCTGGCCGGGAACGCGCCCTACGGAATCACCTATTCGAGCCCGGCCCCGCCGCTGTTCGCTACGCCCTTCATCACCGCCTCAACTGGGCAGAACCAAGGCCAGCCATTTCCCGTGGCGCTCGCGACAGGAAATGCATCCAGTAACAATCCGAACCCGAACATCAACTGGTCGCAGTACGAACCGATTAGCGGCATCCCCGGATATGCCGCAACCAACCGCATTCCGTATGTCGAGGAGTACATGTTGTCGCTGCAGCGCCAGCTTGGACGGAACACGGTGTTGAGCGCGAGCTACGTGGGTGCGCAGGGACACCGGCTTCTCGTGATGGTGGAGGCCAATCCCGGCGATCCCGCACTTTGCCTGAGCCTGAGCCAACCCCAGCAAGTGGCGCCGGGTTCCCCCACGTGCGGTCCTTTTGGGGAAAGTAATGTGTTCACGACGGCCTCGGGCCAGGCGATTAACGGGACCCGCGGGCCCCTCGGTCCCAACTTTGGCAGCGACACCAATCAGGCGACGATTGGAAAATCGAATTACAACGCTCTTCAAATCAGCCTGCGGCATACCGGCGGACGACTGGACCTGCTGGCCGGATACACCTACGGTAAGTCACTGGACGATTCCTCCAATTTGGGGGAAGAAGTCAATCCAATCGATCCATCCTTGAGCTATGCGCTGTCTTCTTTCGACATCCGGCACAACTTCGTAGTGAGCTATACCTACCGAATTCCCTTTGAGACGCTTTTCCACGGCTCTAACGGCTGGACACAAGGATGGCAGGTCTCCGGGATCACCCATTTCAGTACGGGCCTTCCTGTGACCCTGGTCAACTACGGTGACAATTCTCTGCTCGGCGCCGAACCGAATGGCATCAACAACTACGGGATTGATGAACCGGACTACACGGGTGGGCCTCTCGACCTGAATCACAACCCGCGCAACGGACTGCCCTATTTCAATATCTCCCAGTTCAGCGAGAACGCCCTGGGTACTCCGGGCACTGCCAAGCGGCGCTTCTTCTCCGGACCTGGCCTGGACAACTACGATATGGCCCTTCTGAAGAGCGTAGGCTTGAGCGAATCGAAGTCCCTGCAGCTGCGGCTCGAAGTGTTCAACGTGTTCAATCACGCTCAGTTCTTCGGCCCGCAAACTGTTGACGGCAGTATCAGTAGTCCCACCTTCGGCCAGGTCGTCAATGCCGATCCGCCGCGGCTCATGCAATTGGGCGTGAAATTCTTTTTCTAGAGATTTGGTTCTTGAAATTGGGAAATACTGCGCAGCCGCAGACCTATTAATCTCCCTGTAAAATAGGCGCGAGGAGATAAAGAAATTGAGAGCACGATCCGCTGTGATGCGCAGTTGGCTAGTTTTAGTGACCACGGCAGCTACTCTTTGCACCGTGCCCTACGTTGCAGCCCATGAAGCCCACTTCCAGGAGGCACCTGCATCGGCTGCGGCCATGGCCAATCCTTACCAGGGAAAGTCCGACGCCGCGGCATCCGGCAAGAAGTTGTACGGGCAGAATTGCGCCCAATGCCACGGGGCAAATCTTCAGGGCATCGGTCCTGCCCCAGCGCTCGACAGCTCTGAGGTGAAGACCGCCAAGCCGGGCGAACTGTTCTGGTTCATCAGCACTGGAAAGGTAAGCAGCGGTATGCCGTCATGGTCCAACTTGCCCAAAGCACAGCGCTGGCAGATTGTGACTTTTTTGCAGAGCAAGACGACGGCGAAGTAGTGTCCACCGCAGAGACACAGAGACACAGAGGCACAGTGGAATCGGAAACTCAAGCAATCGATGGTTGCTGCGAGCACTTTGGCTGTGTCTTTGCCGCGGTTTGCTTCCACCTGATTTCTCTGTGCTTCTGTATCTCTGTGGTTTCGTTATTCCTCGTTACTGCAAGCCAGCCACAAAATCCGCTATAACTGAATGGTGAGCGCAAGCAATCCCTTCTATGCTCCACGGACAGCCCTGATCACCGGAGCCTCCAGCGGCATTGGGCTCGAACTGGCGCACCTGTTCGCGCGCGATGGTTACCGGCTGGTGCTGGTCGCGCGCAGTCGCGGCGCACTGCGTGAACTTGGCGACGACCTTCAGTCGCGCTATCACATCCCGGTGCGAATCTCACCCAAGGATCTCGCCCACCCGGCCTCGCCGAACGAGCTCCTTGCCGAACTGCAAGAGGCGGGCATTGTCCTCGACGTGCTGGTGAACAATGCCGGTTTCGGGGTTGGCGGCGCCTTCCTCGACACCGACTGGAACAGCGAAGCCGAGATGATGCAGGTGAACATCGTCGCTCTCACCCACCTCACCAAGCTGTTCCTGCCACAGATTCGCGCCCGTGAAGGCAAGGTGCTCAACGTGGCCAGCACCGCCGCGTTTCAGCCGGGACCATTCATGAATGTGTACTACGCCAGCAAGGCTTACGTGCTGCACTTCACCGAGGCGCTGGCGGAGGAGCTCGATGGGAGCCGCGTGATCGTTACCTGTTTGTGTCCCGGGCCAGTGCGCACGAACTTCCAAAAGCGCGCCCACATCGGCGAGACTCGCCTGCTGCACAGCCCGCTGCTGGTGGACGTACGTGAGGTGGCGCGCATCGGCTACGAAGGAATGAAGCAAGGCAAGCGTGTGGTCATCCCCGGCTGGAAGAACCGGCTGGGCGTAGCGATGCTGCGGCTGTCTCCGCGGACGATGGTGACGAGGGTGGTGAGGAAAATTCAGGAGAGGAAGAAGTAGGGTTAGCACTCAGCAGCACGGATGCAATCTCACAAGCCATTTGGCAACCACAGCCGTATCTGCTCATGATGTGGCGCCCACGCCTGCCAGGCCGAGCGCGCCCACTCCCAAACAGCTTGCTCGTAAGCAGTAGGGTCTTTAGCGCTCCGCACATGCAGCACAGTCTCGTCGCCAAGCGACGGAGGCGGGTCCATCCAGTGAAACGAGCCCTTGTGTCGTGCAAGGATGGGCATCGCCTTCGCTGCCGAAGCGTCTGTGTAACCGCGTTCGAGAATCAGATAGAGCCGGAGGAGGTGAATTGCGACTGACTGAATACTCTGCGACGACGGCTTGCCGGGATGCTGTACGGCGTAGGCATCCACCGTCAGCCGATGCATGATTCCGTATGCGGGATTGGAATACTCGCGCGCCAGCACCTCGCCGTAGATATCCCAACAACCGGGGGATGATTCCATGTAGCGATGCGTTGGTCCGGCGATATCCGGCACTAGCGCGGCGCAACCGATGCAGCGAATCGTGTTAGTGGATTGAAGCATGGAAGCTAGGCACTAGCGGTTGGTCGTGAGATAAGCAGTTGCAACCCGCAATCCGGGAAATCCAGAAAGCTAAGTGCCAAATGCTAAATGCCAAGTGCCAAGTGCCAAGTGCCAAGTGCTACTACAGTCCAAACAACTCTCTCAGCCGTTTGGTTTGCGCGCGGCTCACAGGAACTTCGGTCTGCTTCCGGTCTTCCATGCGGATCTGATACGAGCTCTTAAACCAGGGCACGACTTCCTTGATGCGGTTGATGTTGACCAGATACGAGCGGTGCGCGCGCCAGAACGTGTTGGGATCGAGCGAGTCGAGCAGCTCCTCCAGCGTACGGCAGTTCGACTGGCCCTCCATGCCGGTCGCTACCACGGTGATAACGCCGTCTTCGATCGAGGCGTAGCAGATGTCCTTCTGGTCCACCAGAAACAAGCGTCCCGCAGACTTCAGCAGCACCTTGGCCGCGGGCGGGCGCTGCTGCTGCTCCAGCATCTTGACGATGGTGCCGATCTGCCCGCTCGGGGATCCGGCGCTCTCCAGCTTTTGCCGTGCCTTCTCCACCGCCTTTGCGACCCGCTTTTTGTCGAATGGCTTCAACAGGTAGTCAACCGCATTAACTTCGAAGGCCTTTACCGCGTACTGGTCGTAGGCAGTTGCAAAAACGATCTGGGGCAACGGGATTTTCTTGTCGAGCAGTTTCTTAATGACGCCGAATCCGTCTAGCCCGGGCATCTGCACGTCCAGAAAGACGAGGCTGGGCGAAAGCTCCTTGACGAGGTTAACGGCTTCCATACCGTTCTTGCCCTGCGCCACGACATCGACATCAAGATCGCGCAGCAGGTAGGCAAGCTCGTCGCGGGCAAGCTGCTCGTCATCCACAATGATGGCCGACAGGGACATGGACACTCCATGGGAAGTATAAATGTTCAAAACTGGTTCGAGTTTTGAGGTGGGATTTTCGGGACTCCCCGGATTGCCTTCTCAGAGCAATTATTGCCAAGCCCTTGATCCCAAACCAAATCCAGTTCTTGACATTGCAAATTGCAATGTTATAATTGCAATCTGTAATATGAAACTGGGCGAGAAAATTCGCTACCTGAGGCTGGTCGAAGGCACCCTCCGCGGCATCGGCCGCGAGATGACACAGCAGGACCTGGTCGTCGCCCTGAAGAAGGAAATGGGCAGCGGACTGAGCCAGTCGTATCTGTCGCAGATCGAGAGCGGAGCAAGGCCGCACCTGACCAATGCATCGCGCATGTTGCTGGCGCGCTTCTTCAAGGTGCATCCGGGCTACCTGGTGGACGATCCCGAGGGCTATCACACAGAGCTGACCAGCGACCTGCGTGCGATGGAGGACCGGCTAGATCTGTGGCTAATCAACGGAGCGGAACAGTTCGCGCGCGATCCTGAACTGAGCCAGGCGCTGTTGCAGGTGGCCAAGTATAAGGACTCGCGCAAGTGCCTGGTGCTGCTGGGCGCGATCCTGGAGGCGCCGGAACTGGTAGAGCGGCTGACCGAAGTTTTGAAGCCGAGTCTTGGTGAGGCGCCGCACCGCGGTGGACGGCGCAAGAAGTTAGCGGGAGCGAACGTATGACTTGGGCCATGTTCTATCTCGTGTGCTTTCTGATTGGAGTGACGCTGAGCGTGTTGTCATTCGTGGGCGGAAGCTTCCACCTGCCGTACGTGCACCTTCATGTGCCGCACGGAGGCGCGCATCTCACGGGCGGAGCGCACGCCGCAGGGGGCACTGCGCAGGTGCCGTTCCTGAACTTCGGAACCATCGCGGCGTTTCTGGCATGGTTTGGAGGGACGGGCTACCTGCTGACGCGCTATTCCTCGCTGGTGGTGGCGGGAGTATTAACTCTGGCGGTCATTGCCGGGCTGGCTGGTTCGACCATCGTCTTCTGGTTTGTCGCGAAGATCCTGCTCAAGCATGATGTCGAACTCGATCCCGCGGACTACGAACGGGTGGGCGTGCTGGGCCGCATCAGCAGCCCGATTCGTGCCGGCGGCACAGGAGAAATGATCTTCTCGCAGGAAGGCACGCGGCACACGTGCGGCGCTCGCAGTGAAAACGGTGAGGCCCTGGCGCGTGGCACAGAGGTCATCATTACGCGGTACGAACACGGGATTGCCTATGTGAGGAGATGGGAAGAGATGGCGGAAGAAGAGGCAGTTGGCAATTAGCACTTAGTGAGCGGTGCTTAGTGTCTGGGGTCAAGGGTTGGGCACTAAACGCCAAGTGCTAATTGCTAAGTGCTAATTGCTAGTCGCTAATTGGAGGTTTTTATGGGACTGCACATACCAACAGAAGCGTTAATTATCGCCTGGACCGCGGTGGCGGCAGTAGTGCTGTTGACGGCCATCTTCGCCAGGCTCTACCGCAAGGCTGGGCCAAACGAAGCCCTGGTAGTGTACGGATTTCGCGGCACCCGTGTGGTGAAGGGACACGGCACGGTCATCCTGCCCATGGTGGAGAACTGCCGCGAACTCTCGCTGGAGCTGATGTCCTTCGACGTCGCGCCCCAGCAGGACCTTTACACCAAGCAGGGCGTGGCCGTCACAGTTGAGGCCGTGGCGCAGATCAAGGTGAAGTCCGATCCGGAATCCATCCTGACGGCTTCCGAGCAGTTCCTGACCAAACCGCAGCCCGATCGTGAGGCGCTGATCCGGCTGGTGATGGAAGGGCATTTGCGCGGCATCATCGGGCAGCTCACGGTGGAAGAGATCGTGAAGCAGCCGGAGATGGTGGCCGACCGCATGCGCTCCACCTGCGCCGACGACATGAACAAGATGGGGCTGGAGGTGATCTCGTTCACCATCAAGGAGGTGCGCGACAAGAACGAATACATCTCCAACATGGGGCGCCCCGACATTGCCCGCATCAAGCGCGATGCCGATGTTGCCACTGCCGAAGCCGAGCGCGACACCGCGATCAGGCGGGCCATTGCGCTGCGCGAATCGGCCATCGCCAAGGCGCAAGCCGATCAGGAACGCGTGGCGGCCGAAACCGCCTCCCAGGCGCGGCAAGCCGAGGCGACACGCGATCTCGAAGTCAAGCGGGCGACCTACACCGAGATGGTGAAGCGCCAGCAGGCGCAGGCCGACAAAGCGTACGAGATCCAGACCAACGTCATGCAGCAGCAGGTGACGGCCGAGGCGGTCAAGATTCAACAAGTCGAGAAGGAGCAGCAGGTCAAGGTGCAGGAGGCCGAGATTCTGCGCCGCGAGAAAGAGCTGATCGCGACGGTGTTGAAGGCCGCCGAAATCGAGCGGCAGCGGATCCAGACCCTGGCCGACGCCGAACGGCAGCGGCTGACCGTCGAAGCTGAAGGCCACGCCAACGCCATCCGGGCGCAGGGCGAAGCCGAAGCGGAGATCATCTTCAAGAAGGGTGATGCCGAGGCGCGGGCAATGAACGTGAAGGCCGAAGCTTACCAGCAGTACAACCAGGCTGCGGTGGTGGACAAGCTCTTCACCAATATGCCGGAGGTGGTGAAGGCGCTGGCCAGCCCACTGGCTAATGTCGATCGCATTACCGTAGTCTCCACCGGCGACGGCAACTCCGCCGGCATGCACAAGATCACCGGCGACATTGCGCAGATGGCTGCGCAAGTGCCGGCGCTGTTCGAGGCGCTCTCCGGCATGAAGATGTCGGATCTGCTGGGGAAGGTCAGGACTCTCGGCGACAAGTCGCCGAAGCCGGACAACGACGGTGAAGGCAAAGCAGCGAGAGCGGGAAAGTGATGGATGTGTAGCCCCACCCTATCCCCAAAACCAGGGGACAAGGATGGGGCACCCAAGCTTGAGTTATGAGGATGAAATATGTACTCCGATGATGACGGTACGCACTTTGTATTAGTAGGCACCTTACTGGGAGTTCTGGCCAGCGTCATCACACATCGTGAAGCAGCGGTTCTGTTTGGAGCTGTGGGAGGCTTGCTCGTCGCCTTCCTGTTGGCTGCGGTCCGCGGCGAGCAAATCTAGACGCGCTCGCCGCAATGCGAGCAGGGGAGTTGGTTATGGCATTACTCGATCGTGTAGCAACCCTGGTACGGGCCAACCTGAACGACTTGGTGGACCGCGCCGAAAACCCGGAGAAGATGTTGAAGCAGGTCATCCTGGACATGGAGAACCAGTTCATCCAGGTGAAGACGCAAGTCGCGATCGCGCTGGCCGACCTGCGTGTACTGGAGAAGAAGAAAAAGGAGAACGCCGATAAGCACCTCTTCTACATGCTCGCCGCCGAGCGTGCCGTGGACAAGAAGGACGACGCGCTGGCGCGGGCGGCACTGGAGCGTGCCTTGAGCTTCCAGCAGCTTACCGAGAGCTTCGAGCAGCAGATCGGGGACCAGGAAACGCAGGTCGAGGCGCTGAAGGGTGCGCTGAAGAAGCTGGAGCAGAAGCTTTCCGAGGCGCGCGCCAAGGTCGACCTGCTGATCGCGCAGCATCGGCGCTCGCGGGCGGTGAGCCGCGCCGCTGACGCCCAAACCACTTCCACAGGCGAGAACCGCACCTTCGAACGCATCCGCACGAAAGTGGCGCACGAAGAAGCTCTAGGCCGGGCAAAAGGCGAGCTGCTGGGCGACGACGTGGATGGCCGGCTGCACGCACTGGAGCAGGAAGAGAAAATCAACATGCTCTTGGATGAGATCAAGGCGAAAAAACGGTTGAGCGCGTAGCCCGGCTCGGGCAAATGGCTCCTCTTGCCCGCCGTGACCGTGGAATTTCTTCCGCCGGCGACCACTACGCCGCCGGTTCAGGGGCTGCCTCTTCCTGCGCAGCCCCTTTAGAATCTGCAAGTTATCGAGCACCCACCGAACTTATCCACAAGACAGCAAACAATCATCGCGCGATTACTTGCAAGTAAAAGCCAGGTAATAGCTGGGTGATTCACAAATGACCGCTGGTGCATTGATGCACCAGGCGGTCCCGCCTATTGTGCGCTCATGGGAGCGGCGATTCGAGCAAACCACGGTCACTGGCTCTCCATCGGGGGAATGCAAACCGGGGGCGGGACTACCATCCCGCCTCCGGTACGCGAGGCAAGGCCCCATAACCACAACCCGGCGCCGCTCCGAAAGCCCAACAGCGCCACAACCTTATGACCACGAGGAGGTCACCATGAAAACGCAAGCTATCGGAGTAAACACGCAAGTTGTCAGCCCCCAACCCAGAACCACTAGCCAAAACCAGAATCGTGTGAAAGGCAATCCAATCCACCCGTTTGTCTTGGCGATCGCCATCCTGTTTGCGGCTCTGTCACAAACCGCCCATGCGGCTGGGCCCTTCAATCCCGTTGCATCGGCGGCGCAGGTCATGATGCAGACCCAAGGGGATGATGCGGCTTTCATAGCGGCAAGATTCGGGGTCGACCCCAAGTCTTCGTTGCAGTATGCCACCTCCATTAATGCTTCGGGACAGGGGTTCGCACTCGCTCTTGCCCCCGGGTCGACCTATCTAGGGCAAGCGATTACTCTCACTGCGACCGGAACGTTCGATCCGGCAACTCAGACGTGGCTTGTGTTGTCCACCGGCTCCATCGCAGGCACGCCATGGACCATAACAAAGTCGATGTCTCTGTCGCCGCTTGGAGACGTACTTCAAATGGACTTGAACTCTTCGGCTCAATTTGATTCGGGAGGCATACACAACCTGACAGTAGACATTACTGGGGTTTGGTGTAACGGGGTTTGGTATGCGAACACTTCTACCGGGGTCCTTGGATATACAGCCACCCTCTCACCCTGCACAGCATATTACTACAGCAAGCCTGTAGCAACGTGGCTTGTTATCTCCTCCACAAACACCGATCCCAAGGGTAACAACTCTACTTGGACTTGGGCGACCAATAGCTTTGACCTTGATTTCAGTGTAGTCAGCTCCGGCTCGTACCCCGCGGGCGGCGGGAACGGGTCCTTTTCTACGCTTGTAGCGCCAGCCAAGACTCCTTGCGTAAGTTGCTCCGCCTCGGATGGCATTGGGAACAACTGAAATGGCTTGAGGCGGAGCCCGAACGGGTGCATGGTCCGTCCAGTGTCACCCGTTCTCTCCGACCTCTCTCCGGGATGCCCATAACCACAACCCGGCGCCGCTCCGAAAGCCCAACAGCGCCACAACCTATGACCACAAGGAGGTCGATATGAATACGCACATAAGCAAACATCAAACAAACAGCGGAACATTCCTTAACGCACTATGGGCAATTGCCGTGGGGCTTGTCCTTGCGCTGGCCACCACCTCGGCCATGGCCAGCTCCCAGGACTATCACGACTGGAGTGCCACGTGCAGCGGTTCTACATGCGTATACCTAAGCACAAGTACCGCCGGAACTATCACGGGAACGGGCTCCATCTGGGACGATCCCGGTATGTGGGGAGTGCCGTACGCCATCACTCCCGGCAACCTCTTCACCGATGAGTTCTCGGCGGCGGGAAGCGATTCGGTTACCTTCACGTTTTCCAACGGCTACAACTGGGGCTCGGGAGGTCAGATGTTAATCGGCAATATCCACAACTGTTTTCAATACACCCTGTCTGCCTGGGACTTCAACAACAAGCCAATCGATGTGTTCGACAATTGGAAATTCCTTGCGGAGTACCAGAGCAACGCTCCAGGGACGTTGGGGTATTTCTCTACCAGCCCCACCATTCGGTCTCGAAACGCGGATGGCCTCTCGGAGGACTTCTCCGTGCATGACATCAAGGCCGATCCCAACAGCGGCCAGGGCGGAGTGGTGCAGCTTGAGGGCCTGCAAAATGTTGCGACGATTCAATTGGCGCTGAGCAACAACAACCTTTGCACGAACGGCCAGGGTTCGGACCTCATCCTCTTCAACGTGGCATCACCGCTCACCGGACCGCTTAGCGCGGTAATGAACACCCTGGCAACACCGGAGGAAGAAGTGGATGAGTTTTATCTTGGGTTCAACGGGCATCTCTATGAGCTATGGTGGGATGGCATCTGGCATTATCTTGACCTTACGGCTGCAGCAGGTGCGCCGACCGCCTCGCCCAGCACGGCCATTGCTTCTCAGATCGACCGGGGGGTAACGCCTGCCCGCCTGGAGGCTTTTTATGTGGACAACGCTCAACACGTGCACGAGCTATACCAGTACGCGGCGACTAACACATGGCAGCAGGCCGATGTGACGGCCCTTTCCGGGGCTCCGCTTGCCGCGCCTGGCACTCCGCTGGGCAGCGTGGTCAACCCCTATTCGAAGTCCACACAGGCGGCCTACCTCGACTCGTCCGGGCACATCAATACGCTGTATTCCTTGAATGGGTCGTCATGGTTCACCGCCGATCTGACGGCTTCCAGCGGTGCCCCGGCTGCCGCCGCTAACAGCTCGCTCGCCATGGAGGTCGATCCATTGACGAAAGGTGTTGAAATCTATTTCCTCGGTATCGACCGTCACGTCCGCGCACTGTCGTGGGCCGCCTCCGCCACTGGCTGGCATAGCAGTGACCCAACTGCTGTGGCGGGCGCGCCCAATGCCGCCACCGGCAGCGCTCTGGCAAGTTTGTACGATCCCAACTCCAACACCGTGCAGGTGGATTACCTAAGCACGGACCAGCACATCCATCAATTGTCATGGAACGGAGCCGGGTGGAGTGCAAACGACCTGACCGTTGCCGCTATCGGGGCTCCAATTGCCGCGACAGGTTCATCGCTCGCCTCTGAGGTAAACATCTACAACAACACTGTGGAGCTGTACTACATTGCCAACGACCAGACCGTCCAGGAGCTCTCGTGGAATGGAGTATGGAACAGTGAGGATCCTTCCGGTTCCGCCGGGGCGCCCAATGCCACCGTCGGTAGCCCGCTGGCCAGCGTGGTTAATCTGGTGGCTGGTACGGTGATGGTGCACTACATCAGTACGGATGATCACGTCCATGAGTTGCTTACGTACGATTGGACGAATTGGAGCACGAAGGATGTAAACTTGGAAAGCGGTGCTCCTAACGCTGTGCCGTAACCCCGGCAGCCGTCACGACGGGCAGTCCGCCGGACGTGAACGACCTGCTGGATATAAGAGAAGCCCCAACAACCCCACCCTTTGGCCTGGCCAAAGAGTGGGGTTTCGTTCGGGGAAACCTGATTGGCTTCGAAGCGCAGACCCGCCTGATCCGCTTCTGCCGGCGCCTGAGTTCTCGCCAACCCAACTGGTCGCGCCTCGCCTTCGGCGATAGTATGGACTTCACCAACATGATTGGCGAAGTCACGCGCGCACAGGTTACGGCGGCCGGGCCGGCGGCCACGCTGCTCTACGACGACTGGTATCCGGCGCTGCGCGCGTCCGCAATCGGCGGCAAGCGCATGGCCAAGGCCATGCTGCTGGGCATTCCGCTGGTCCTGGGGCGGACCGCGGCCGGAAAATACTTCGCCATACGCGATGCCTGTCCGCATCGCGGCATTCCGCTCTCCTACGGATGGTTCGATGGCCAGCAGGTGACATGCAAGTATCACGGCTGGGCCTTCGAGCCGGTATCAGGCCAGTGCCGAGATATCCCATCGCTCACCAGCCAGGATTCGCTTGACCCATCGCGCATTTATGCCGCGGCATTCCCCTGCGAAGAGCGCGACGGTCACGTCTGGGTCTACGTTCCGCAGCCGGGCCGTGGCAGGCTCCGGCCGGAAGAGACAACATTGCCGGAGATCCCCGAGGTCCCGAAGTTCAGCCAGCGTTATCGCACTGCGCATCTTTGGGCAGACCTGCCGTGCAATGTGGACCACGGCATCATCGGGCTGATGGACCCGGCCCATGGCCCATTTGTGCACAACGCGTGGTGGTGGCGCGGGCGACACAGTATTCACGAGAAGACCAAGCAGTTCGAGCCCATCGAGAACGGCTTTCGCATGACCGCGCATCAGCCGTCAGCCAACAGCGCGCCCTACAAGCTGCTGGGCGTCTATGGACAGCCGATAACGACCACCATTGACTTCGTGCTGCCCAACCGCCGCTACGAGATCATCCGGTGCGGCGACAAGTGGTTCGCCAGCCTGACAACGGTTACTCCGACCACCGAGAACAACTGCCGCATTGATGTTTGCGGCGCGTGGAATATCTTCCGCAACCTACCGTTCCTCACATCGATCGCCAAGTTCTTCGGGCGACGCTTCGTCCGACAGGACCAGTTGACGATGATCCAGCAAGCCGAGGGACTGAAGTACAATCCCAGCCTCATGCTGATTGACGACGCTGACCGGCCGGCCAAGTGGTATTTCGAGCTCAAGCAGGCGCGCCTGGAGTCGCAGGCGACCGGCACTCCCATGCGCCATCCCATGAGCGGCCCGGTAACGCTGCACTGGAGAAGCTAAGCGAGATGCACACCGCGGTTTCCCGTCAGGTCAAGCACCAAGGTTGAGGTCGGCCCGTGGGATATACTGCCGTTTCGCTGTCAGGAGCGCACACTGCATGATCGAACGACTCAAGGAGAGCTCGGGAGGCGTCATCGGCTTCAAGGTCACGGGCAAGATGACCGCCGAGGACATCACAGGCTTCGAGCAGCAAATCGGCTACCTTCTCGCCGAGCGCAAGCACAAGCCCATCGGCATTCTCGCCGATCTTTCAGCAATGCACGGCGCCGAGCTGGCGGCACGCTGGGACGAGATGCGCTTTCTTGCAGAAGCACACCGATCACATCGCGCGCATGGCCGTGGTTGGCGCCGGCAAGTGGGAAGAGATCATGGCCATCCTTACCGCGGGCGCGGCCGTGCTCCAGTCCGAGACGCGCTACTTCGACGACGTCCGAAATCCTGCACGCGTGGGAATGGGTGCGCACCGCCAAGCACGCCGAAGACGTGCCTGTGCGCCAGATCTCTCCTGCGACCGGCATCTGGAAGGATTACAGGCCCGAATACATGGGCCTGTAGGTCGCGACTGTCCGCTGGTTGACATTCGCGCCCGTCCTCTGGAAATATCCCAAGCAACCTCACGATGCTGGCGGACGGTAACGAACACCGCCTGAACACGGCTTCACTTCGGGAACTCCGGCATGATTGGCATTCGCACTCGCGAGCTATGCAAGGTTTACACGTCTGCGCCGCCGTTTGCTGCGGCCGCGAGCGGATTCGCCCCGCCGACCCTTGGCGCCAAGCGGAAGAAGAAGCAGCCGAAGCCGCAGATCGTTGCGCTCGATGGGCTTTCGCTCGACATTGCAGCGGGTGAAGTCTTCGGCCTGCTGGGGCCGAACGGCGCAGGAAAGTCCACGACCGTTGGAATCCTGACCACGCGCGTGCGGCCAACCAGCGGCCAAGCGTGGATTGGCGAGCACGACGTCTGGCAGGAACAGGTCCCGGTCAAGCGCCTGATCGGCGTAGTCGCGCAGCGTCCCAACCTCGACTTCACGCTCACCGCGCGCGAGATTCTGCTTTTCCACGGCGCCTACTTCGGGCTCGATTCCGCCGAGCGTACCCGACGCGCCGACGCGCTGCTGGAGCGGTTCAAGCTGACCGACCGCGGCGATCAGATGGTCCGCGGATTCTCCGGCGGCATGATGCAGCGGCTGTCCATCGCGCGCGCCATGATGCACGATCCGCAGGTGCTCTTCCTCGACGAGCCCAGCGCCGGCCTCGACCCGCAGACGCGCTTGCTCCTGTGGGAGATCATCCGCGAATACAACCAGAGCGGCAAGACCATCCTGCTGACGACGCACAACATGGAAGAGGCGGATGCGCTGTCGCATCGGCTGGCCATCATCGATCACGGGCGCATGATCGCGCTGGGCACACCCGGCGAGTTGAAGGCTTCAGTACCGGGCGGATATTTGCTGCGCCTGCGCTTCGGCAGCAACTCTCCGGAGCTGCTGCAGCGGCTGCAATCTCTGGCAGGCGTGCGCGAGGTGCGGGCCAGTGATGGCAACGGCGCCGACCTCTATGCTGACCGCGGCGGCTCACTGGTGCCGGAAGTTGCCAGCGCGGCTTTGGCGGCGAATGTTGAACTTCGCGATGTGAACATCTCGGAGCCGAGCCTGGAGAACCTGTTTCTGCACCACACCGGAAGGAGCTTGCGGGAATGAACTTGCGGCGCTTTGCAGGCGTGAGGGAGGCGAAGCCGACCGGGAGCCTGCAGGCGAAATCCCGAGCGCAGCGAGGGATCTCTGAACGTAGAGCTCATGACTAAGAATTCGTCGAGAGGACACATTTGAACTGGAAGACATTCTTCGCCATGCTGCAGCGCGATGCCCATGTGGCGCGTCGCAACACCATGGTTATCCTGTTGCAGACCTTCCTGCAGCCGCTGATGTTCGTCTTCATCTTCGGGCGCGTGATGGTGCGCAGTGGCTATATGCCGCCTGCCTACAAGAGCCTGCTGCTGCCGGGAATCATGGCCATCAGCATGGTGTTCACCGGCGTTTGGGCGGTGGCAATGCCGCTGATCGCGGAGTTCCAGTTCACGCGCGAGATCGAAGACCGCCTGTTAGCACCCATGGAAATTTCCTGGGTCGCTATCGAGAAGGTGCTGGCGGGGACGATCCAGGCGCTCATCTCCGGGCTGATCGTGATTCCTGCGGCATGGCTGATTCTGCGGCCCGGCGTCGATCTCAACCTGCGCTCACCGCTCAGCTTCGCTGTAATCACGCTGCTGGTGGCGCTGTTCGCTGCCTGCGGTGGCCTTGCGCTGGGCTGCAGCGTCAACCAGCAACACATCGGACTGATGTTCAGCATGGTGCTGACGCCCATGATCTTCTTCGGCTGCACTTACTATCCGTGGAGCGCACTGAAGAGCTTTCCGATTCTGCAGAAGGTGGTGCTGGTGAATCCGCTGGTTTACGCCAGCGAGGGACTGCGCGCCGTTCTGGTTCCGCAGTTTCCGCATCTGTCGTTGATTGCCGTGCTTGTAGGATTGGCCATCTTCGACGCGCTGCTGCTGACCGCAGGATTGCGGCAGTTTCGGAATAAGGCGGTGAGTTAGGAATTAGCAACTAGCAACCAGCAATTAGCGCTGCTGCTCAGCTAACAGCCCGTGGCTGATGCCTATAACCGGGCCACAATAAGAAACGCAATTCAGCCAAAAAGCGTCACAGGATTTCTCTGTAAAATTTTGTAAAGCTTCCCGAAATGGGACGCTCTGCCGTGAAGGTAGCCAAGGCGAACACGTAGAATCAACAAGTTACATTATGACGGTCGCCTTAAGGCGGGCGCGGGTGACGTCTGGCCGGTGCTAAAATGGCGAGTCAGCACAGCTCCCGCATCTCGCCGGATCGTACGGCATCTACTGAGAACCACCTTTCTGAAAGGAACGCCCTTATGGCTACTACGCTTGCTCCCGTCCGCGAAGGCTTGAAAGACACAAGCATTCCAACGCAATTTAAGAATGAACCCACGGTTGACTTCAGCAATCCCGAGAACGCGCGCCGCATGCGCGCCGCCATCGAGAAGGTCCGCTCCGAACTGGGCCGCGAGTACGACCTGGTCATCGGCGGACGCCGCGTCAAGACGGCCGAGAAGATCTCTTCGCTGAATCCCGCCAAACCGTCGGAGATTGTCGGCATTCATCAGGCAGCAGGCGCAGCCGAGGTCGAGCCTGCAATGCAGGCGGCGCTGAAGGCGTTCGAGACCTGGAAGTACGCCTCGCTGGAAGAGCGCACCGGGCTGCTGTTCCGCACCAGCCACCTGATGCGCGAGCGTAAGTTCGAGCTGATGGCGTGGATGGTCTTCGAGGTCGGCAAGAACTGGGCCGAGGCCGACGGCGACATCGCCGAACTGATCGACTTCTGCGACTTCTACGCCCTGGAAGCGATACGCCTGTCGAAGGCCGAGCCGCCGGTGCAGTTGCCCGGCGAACGCGACTGGCTGCGCTACATCCCGCTCGGCGTCGGCGTGGTGATTCCGCCGTGGAACTTTCCCGGCGCCATCATGGGCGGCATGACGCTGGCATCCATCGTGTGCGGCAACACCGTCATCCTGAAGCCCTCGAGTGATTCGCCGACCATCGCGGCGAAGTTCTTCGAGATCCTGGAGGAGGCTGGCCTGCCCGACGGGGTAGCGAACTTCTGCCCCGGCAAGGGAGGCAGCTTCGGCAATGCCGTGGTCGAACATCCCAAGACGCGCTACATCGCTTTCACCGGCTCCAAGGAAGTGGGGCTGCACATTAACCAGCGTGCGGCGACCCAGCAGCCCGGCCAGATCTGGATCAAGCGCACCGTGCTGGAGATGGGCGGCAAAGACTCGATTGTGGTCGATGCCGACGCTGATTTCGACGCCGCAGTCGAGGGCGTCGCCGTCTCGGCCTTCGGCTTCAGCGGGCAGAAGTGTTCTGCGTGTTCACGGGCCATTGTGGATGAACGAATCTACGACCTCTTCGTGGAGAGGCTGCGCGAGCGCGTGGAGAAGATCACCGTGGGCGATCCGACGCAGAATCCGGGCATGGGGCCGGTAGTGAACGAGAAGTCTATGAAGTCAATCCTTGGCTACATCGAGAAGGGCGTCGCGGAGGGCGGAAGACTGATCACCGGCGGAGGGCGGGTCACGGAGGCTGGCGATGGCTACTTCATCCAGCCAACGGTGATCGCCGACGTCGATCCCATGGCCACCATCTCGCAGCAGGAGATTTTCGGTCCGGTGCTGGCCGTGATCAAGTCACATGGCTTCGAAGACGGGCTGGCCATTGCCAACAACACGGAGTTCGGTTTGACCGGCGCGGTTTATACCACCTCAGACGACAAGATCGCGGTGGCGAAAGAGCAGTTCCACGTCGGCAACCTGTACATCAATCGCAAGTGCACCGGGGCCATGGTTGGTGCGCATCCTTTCGGCGGCTTCAACATGTCGGGCACCGACTCCAAGGCCGGCGGCCCCGATTACCTGCTGCTGTTCACTCAGGCCAAGTCGATTGGAGAGAAGATCACAAAGTAGTGGCCAGTGAATAGTGGCTAGTGGATAGTGCGGCCGGAGAGAAATCTCCGGCCGTATCGTGTGCGAGAATCAAGCTCGTTCCATCTGCAAAGCTCAGGAGGGATTCATGCGCGAAGTGATCGCGACCAGTGACGGACCCAAGGCGATTGGGCCCTACTCGCAGGCCATCAAGGCGAACGGATTCGTGTTCCTCTCCGGGCAGGTCGCCCTCGATCCGGCGACCCAGCAGCTCATCTCCGGCGATGTTGCTGTACAGACCGAGCGCGTGCTCCAAAACCTCTCTGGCATCCTCAAAGTCGCGGGAAGTTCGCTCTCGCAGGTGGTAAAGACCACCGTCTTCCTGAAGAATATGTCAGATTTCGCAGCGATGAACGAAGTCTATGGCCGCTACTTCACACAAGCGCCACCCGCCCGCTCCACGGTCGAGGTCGCGCGGCTGCCCAAAGATGTGCTGGTCGAGATCGACATGATTGCGTTAGCGTAGTCGCGGATGAACCTTACCGATCGCATCTACGTCGGCGTTCACGTCGCGCTAACCATCCTGGTCTGCGCGCGCTACCACAGCCTGGAGCATTGGCCAGGGTATGTGGTGTGGAACCTGGTTGCGATCACCTTGATTTTCCTGCTGGCTCGCAAGCAGCGCGATGGCCTGGGTTGGGAGTTCGCGCACGATTGGCTGCCGGCGATTTTGTTTCTCACGGTATTCGAGGAAGTCTCATATCTGTCGCTCTCGCTTCGCGGCGAGTGGCAGAACGGGCATCTCATCGCCTTCGAGTCACTGCTGTTCGCGGTGCCGCCCACCTTATGGATGCACGAGCATGTGTCGTGGTGGATGGTCGAGCTCCTCGACCTCGGCTACTTCGTGTTCTATCCCCTGTATCCGGTCTTCGGAGGAATGTTCTGGGCCTGGCGCCGGAGACCGCGTTTCGCAGGCGCGTTTCGCCGCCTGACCGATGCGCTCAGCATCGGTTACGTCCTCGGCTACGGAATGTACTTACTCTTTCCGACGCAGAGTCCGGCAAACCTTCTGGGAGTGCAGCAGATTGCCAGCGCGCACGGTGGGCCATTCCAGACTATGGTCCACCTCATTCAGAACCGCGGGGGCGTACACGGCAACGCCTTTCCCAGCTCGCACATCATGCTGGCTTTCGTGGTGCTGGTGTTCGTATACCGTTTTCTGCCGCGAGTTGCGCCGTGGGTACTTCTATCAAATCTTCTGATGTGCTTTGGAGCCGTGTACGACGGCTACCACTACGCTAGTGATGTCGTGGCAGGAGCGGCGATAGGGATTGTGGTGGGCTTGGTATTCGCTTCTCCGTTGGCTGCGCAAAGTAAAGTCCTCCCGAAGGAGGGCTGAAAAACGCCAAAGATCCCGAACCACTAGGCCTTAACGACTTTGCCGCTGCGCAGGCAGGAGGTGCACACGCGCATCCGGCGATTGCCGCTTGCGGTTTTCGCGCGTACCGGTCGCAGGTTGACGTTCCAACGCCGCTTGGTCACATTGTGCGCGTGACTGATGTTATTGCCCGAACGCGGCCCTTTGCCGCAGATTTCACATACTTGTGCCATCGATTAACTCCAGAAGATTGCCAAACTGGCTGGATAAACATCAATCATAGCTGATCAGAGCCATTTCCCGCAAACTTCTGAGTTGCTGTAACCGCCTTGAAAGGGCGCGGCTTCAGCCGCGCCGATCCGCGCTATACCAACAACTCGGCCTTTAGGCCCTGAGGTACGCCCCTCAGCGGCTAAAGCCGGTCACTTCCCGCTATGTTTTCGGCACGCCTGAAGGCGTGCCCTTTCAAAGCGGATACAGCCACTGTGGAATCGCGCTAGGGGTTTGATCTCAACCACTGGCCCTCGTACGGTGCTACACTGGCGCTTCATGGCAAGCAGGACCCAGAGTCGAGGCGACGGTGCCCGAAGCACCCCTGGTGACACTGCCGGGAGCGGCACTTTGTTCCTCGTGGGCACTCCAATCGGGAACCTGGAAGACATCACGCTGCGCGCCGTAAAGACGCTGAAGGCGGTGGACTTAATTGCGTGCGAGGACACCCGGCAAACGCTCAAGCTGCTGAACCACTACGGCATTGTGAAGCCGACCATCAGTTACCATGAGCACAATGAGCTGACGCGAGCGGCGGAACTCGTGGTCCACCTCGAGAGTGGAGACAGCATCGCCCTGGTCACGGATGCCGGCACACCCGGCGTCAGCGATCCTGGCTACCGGTTGGTCGCGCTGGCGGTTCGGCACCACATTGCGGTGGTGCCAATTCCAGGTCCGTCAGCTTTTCTGTCTGCTCTGGTGGCGAGCGGGCTGCCCACGGATTCTTTTCGTTTCAGCGGCTTCCTTCCCGCAAAAGCTGGCGCGCGGCGTACAGCGTTAGAGGCCATCCTGGACTCGCCGTTGACCCAAATCTTCTACGAGGCTCCGCATCGCATCACGGAAACGCTGCGCGACGTCGTGGCAATTCTGGGTCCTGAGCGCCATTTGGTAATTGCGCGTGAGGTGACCAAGCTGCATGAAGAGTTCCTGCGCGGGCGCGCAGACTCCGTGCTGGAGCAAATCAAGCAGCGGGGTGAAACACGGGGCGAAATCACGCTGCTGATTGGCAAGGCCGAAGAGATACCTACAGAGCTTTCGTCGCCGCAAGAAGTGGCGAAGCGCGTGAAGGAGTTGATGCGGTTCGAGCAGCTCGAGGAAAAAGCCGCGCTCAAACAGGCGGCAAAGGAGTTCGGTCTGTCCAAAAGTCAAGCCTACCGCGAGCTGCAGCGCAGCAAATGAAGAAGGCTGCACTTAGCAATTAGCATTTAGCAACTGGGTTCAGTGAGCGAACGTACACATCGAGAGGCGAGTCGTGATGCAATCGCATGGCGGAAAGCCGGCCCCCAGCACTAAATGCTAAATGCTAAATGCTAAATGCTAAATGCTAAATGCCTGTACCTTCAATTGATCGCGGCTGGCGGGGACGTCGCCGCCATCGCCCGCGTGTCTCCATTTTGAGCGTTTCGCCGCTGCGACGGCATGGTCCGCACTGACGCCGTAGCCTGCGCCAGGATTCGGTGATGGATCGTGAATAAGGCCAGCTCCAATCGGTCGGAAACCCCGATTTTGTCGAAGATGTTACGCAAGGCGTTCTTGACCATCTGTTCGCTGGTATAGAGCTGTAAGGCGATGTCGCGGTTCTTATAGCCCTGAACGACCGCGGAAATAATGCGCAGCTCCCGATCTGAAAGACGGTCTCGCACGCGCGCGCCAACTAAATCTTCGCTGACTTCGCCGTCGCCTGTAGTGGGGCCCTGCAAGAACGGCTCCCCCCGCGACAGCCGACGCACTGCTTCCACCACCACGTTGCCGCCTGCGCTGCGGTAGATCACTCCTTGCACCCCCATGCGCATGAAATCGGCGGCCGCCTCGGTGTTTTCCACCAGCATCAGCAGGGCGATGTTGCGAGCAGTCGCAATCTGTTGTATCTCCGCCAATAGGGGCATAAAGCTGCTGGCGAAGATCAGGACGCGCGAGCGCAGCTTTTCCAGGGCATTCAGCAACTGTTCAGCCGACTGCGGCTGTCCAACAATCCGCATGTCTTCTTCGACGGCAAGCACTTTCGCAATGCCGGCACGGAAGATCGCTTGGTGATCGGCGATTATGACGTTGATCATGGGCTCGACTCGCTTTTTTGGTTCCGGTGGTCTCGCCAGCCGTGACGGCATAATTCGGCCACGAGAATCCAGAGGACCGAAATTCCCTCACCCGAACCACAGGCTTTAACGCTTGGTTCAGGTTTATACCACGGAAGGGCATTTTGGAATAGCCCTTTCGCTTTATTACTATATGGTTACTAGCACGAAGGTTGACAGAACCGCGCAAGTGTGATTTGCGGGGCTAAATAGACCGAAGTCTAGAGACTAAACGTCGTCACTGGCGACGCCCCGATAGCTGCCTGTATCATCGAATGTTGGCCACAACCTTTACATCCTCACGTATCGAAACTCGCCCCAACTGGGCGGAAGTTTCCCTCGCTGCTCTGCGTCACAACTTTCGCATCGTGCAGAAACACGTGGGCCCTGACGTCACCATCTGCGCGGTAGTGAAATGCAACGCTTACGGCCATGGCGTCGAGGAGTGTGCTCCCGCGCTCGAACAGGCCGGAGCGCAATGGTTTGGCGTGACCTCTACTGATGAAGGCGTGCTGCTGCGCGAGGTAGGAGTTACAGCTCGTATTCTGGTGCTGTGCGGCCTGTACCCGGGCGAAGAGGAGGACGCGCTTCGCCATCAGCTTACACCTGCGGTATTTCGTCTGGAAGACGCGCGAAATGTCGCGCGGGCGGCTACGCGTCTGAAACTTGCGGGCCCTGTCCCGGTACACCTGAAGATTGACACTGGGATGGCGCGTCTGGGACTTCCTTTCGCTGAAATCGAATATTTTGCTCGAGGCGTGAAGGACGTTCCCCAAGTCGAAGTGGAAGGCGTCTTTAGTCATCTGGCATCGTCAGAGGTGCTTGACGACGAAGGGACCCGCCGGCAAATCGAGCGATTCGAGGTCGCCCTGCGCACGCTTGAGGCGCACGGTTTGTACCCGCGGCTGCGGCATCTCGCCAACAGCGGAGCTGTCAGCGCGCGTCCGGAAACATGGCACAATTTTGTGCGGCCCGGCCTGGCGCTCTACGGATACGAGCAGCCCACGTGGCACCGCGATGGCTCGCCAGTGACCGAAGTTTCGCCCCTGCCGTTGAAGCCTGCCCTGGCCTGGAAGACGCACGTGCTCGGCTTGCGTGACGTGCCGGCTGGTCAGGCGCTCGGATACGGCGGTGCTTACGTCACGCCCGCGCCCGCGCGCATCGCGATGGTTTCAGTTGGCTACGGCGACGGACTGGCACGGAAAATTTCGATCGCCTCGGGCAGTGCACCGGAAACCGCGATCGGTCACGGCCAGGTGCTGCTGCGCGGTCAGCGAGCGCCCATCGTAGGCCGTATCTCCATGGACCTGACGCTAGTGGATGTCACACGTGTGGCCGGCGCAGCCATCGGCGATGAAGTTGTGCTGATTGGCCGCAGCGCTGAGCAGGAGATTACCGCCTGGGACCACGCACGCTGGGCCGACACCGTGGTGTACGAGACGCTGTGCAACCTCTCGAAGCGCGTGCCCCGGCGACATGCGTGGTAGGAGGCAGTGGTCGGTAGCCAGTAGCCGGTAGTCAGTTCAGTGGAATAAGCTTCATTTGCGAAGCGCAACGTACGTCCTCGGGAACGAGACGGAACGGAGTTGAAACTGACAACTGACAACTGGCAACCGGCTACTGGTTCCACCGACGCTCGCCTGGGTCGCATAGTTCGGCTGCTCAGTGACAACGCCACCGTGGTGGTCAGTGGCACGCGCATCGCCGAAGAATTAGGCACCAGCCGTTCCGAAGTGTGGCGCGCGGTGGAGCATCTGCGCGAATTGGGCGTGCAGATCACTGGACATCCTGCCACCGGCTATCAGTTAAATTCTTTTCCTGACCTCCTCCTCCCTGAAATCCTGGGGCCACTGGTCAAGGGCTTGATGTTCGCCTCGCGCATTCACCATTACTTCCGGGTTGGCTCGACCAATGTAGTCGCCATGCAGGCCGCCGCCGCCGGAGAGCCGGAAGGGGCAGTATTCCTCGCCGAGCAGCAGACCGCCGGCCAGGGCCGGGCTGGCCACACATGGGAGTCGGCGCGATCGCTGGGAATTTATGCTTCCGTTGTCCTGCGTCCCGCTCTGACTCCGGCAGACGCGTTGCTCCTTTCGTTGATGGCCGGCATCGCGGTCGCCGAGGCGGTCGAACAGACGACCGGGCTGCACCCTGATTTACGCTGGCCGAATGACGTCCTGCTGAACGGCCGCAAGTTCTGCGGCATCCTTACCGAGATGAATGCCGAGCCAACGCGCGTACGCTACGTCGTAGTGGGTGTCGGAATCAATGTGAATCAGGTGTCGTTCTCCGGCGAACTGGAAGCTATCGCGACGTCGCTGCGCCTCGAGACCGGCCGCGATTGGTCGCGCGTCGAGCTGGCCGCTGCTCTGCTAAAATCGCTCGACAGCGAGTACAGCAAGCTCGCCACAGGCGACGCCTCAATTCGTGCCGCAATGTTGCGGCAATTTGAAGAGCGCTCCTCCTTTGCCCGTTCGCGCCATGTGTTGGTTGGGGAGAACGGCGGCTACGAAGGCTTTACCGAAGGCCTCGACGAGCGCGGTTTCCTGCGGGTGCGCACTGAATCGGGCATGCGCACTGTGTTTTCAGGCAGCGTGCGTGCGCTCGACGGAAAGTGATCCATGCTTCTGGTCCTTGACGTAGGCAATACCAACACGGTCCTCGGCGTCTTCGAAGCCAAGCCTGGCGGGCGCCTCATCGCCCACTGGCGCGTGGCTACCATTAAGACCCAAACCGTCGATGAATACGGTGTTCTCTTCCGCAATCTTTTTGCGATGAATGGGCTGGAAGTTGGCTCGGTGCAGGGCATCGTCATCTCTTCGGTGGTGCCCCCGCTCGATTCCACCCTGAGCGAGGTGTGCGAGCGATACTTCCACTCCCGGCCGTTGTTCGTTGAGCCGGGTGTCAAGACCGGCATGCCGGTGCACTACGACAATCCTGCGGAGGTCGGCGCCGACCGCATCGTCAACAGCGTCGCTGCTTTCGAAAAATTTGGCGGTCCCTGCATCGTTGTGGACTTCGGCACCGCAACTACCTTCGATGTAGTCTCGGTGAAAGGCGAGTATCTTGGCGGCGTCATTACTCCCGGCATCGGCATTTCGGCGGACGCGCTCTTCGAGCACACGGCGCGCCTGCCGCGCGTGGACATTCGCAAGCCGGCCCGCGTGCTGGCGACCAACACCGTCGGCAGTGTGCAATCGGGTCTGTACTACGGTTATCTCGGACTGATTGACGGCATTCTCGAGCGCCTGATGGCCGAGCTAGGCAGCAAGGTCAAAGTCGTCGCCACCGGCGGTCTTGCGGCATTGATGGGCGGAGGCTCGAAGTACATTCGCGAAGTAGATGACCTGCTGACTCTGGAGGGCCTGAGGATCATCTACGAGCGCAACCTGAACCACACGCGTCGGCGTGGAGAACATGGCGCTGCCAATGATGACGCTGCTCCGTCGGCCGCCGCGCGTGAGCCGGTGAGCGCCGCGTCAAAGCGCAATTAGAGCCGTTGCGGAATTACTGCATCGCAAGGCTCGGGTAGTGCGGCGCTTCAGAGGCAGTTACGAAACTGCAGTTGAGAATTGGTTGGCGGAACAAAACACCGGAATCGGCGATGAAAACGGCCGCAAAGCGGCGACGCTCGGTTGATTGTTGCATCGGTGGAACAAAGCCGCAAGACTGAGCGCCGCAGGCGCGGACTCATGACAGCCCAGCATGGAGCCGAAGGCGGAATGCTGGGTAAGGCAAAATTGAGACCCGAGCCCCGTAGGGGCGGCACAGGTTTTCACACAAACCCCGAAGGCCCGCTCTACCCGAACACACAGTCTGAAAAAATGCCCTAGTGGAAGCCTACTTCAACTACTTCACGGAAATCGAGGAGCATTTCCAGCGCCGTCGCGGCACTCTGCTGCTCCTGTCCCCGCTGGACTGGGCCCTGATGGAGACCTGGAAGGACGCCGGCGTTCCGCTGGAGGCAGTCCTGCGAGGCATCGACTCGACCTTCGAAAAGTGGGAGCGCCGCCCCAGAAAAACCCGCAAGGTTAACGGGCTCGCCTATTGCTCCCAGGAAGTGCTGGCATCGGTGGAAGAGATGAAAGATGCGGCAGTCGGCACGCCCCGCCGCGAGCAGCGCGACACTGGCCTGGACCATGCTGCCGTAATCGAGTTCCTGGGTCGCAACGCCGGGCAATTGGAAAGCGCGCAACTGCCCGGCTCAGCGCAAACGTTGGCCAAGGAAACAGCCGCGACTTTGCACAGTCTGGCGGAATCGTTGTCATTGGGAACTCCGGTGCAGATGGAAGACCTTGAGCGACGGCTGACGGTCGCGGAGGAGAAACTTTTCGCTGCCCTGCTTGCCGCCACTCCGGATGAAGCCCTGCTGCAGGTGCGCGCCGAGGCCGATCGCGACCTGGCGCCTTATCGCAGCAAGATGACGGCAGCACAGATCGAGCAACTTCACAAGCAATACGTTCACAAGAGAATCCTGGATCAATACGGCCTGCCGCGGTTGAGCCTGTTCTACATGTAGGGTGTCTCAACCACGGATTAAGCCGATCTTCGCGGATTTTTCTTAGGAGATTATGCGCGCCTTTCGCGCAATCTGCTGTTCAGGTTAAACAAAAACGCCTACATACCGCGAATTGAATATTGGCCTTGGTCACGGGGCGGTATCGTCTTCTTCGCTCGGCGCGTTGTTTTTCAGGACGTGCTCGGTCATGGTCAGGAACATCTTTTCCACGCCTTCGCCGGTCTTGGCGCTGGTGACTTGGATATTCCAGCCTTCGGCTGTCATCTTTTCCAGCTCAGGCATGGTGATCTGCCAGCGGCCCCACAGATCGGACTTGTTTACGATCAGCATGACCGGGATTTCGCCGACGGTCTCGACGGCTCGCTTGTGGATGTTCTTCGCAGTGGCCAGGGATTCGGCAAAGGTGCCGTCCACCACCAGGAAATATCCGGCTGCGCCGCGAAGATAGGAGGTCTGAACTTGTGTGCGCGAATCCTCGCCCGCCAGGTCCCACAGCAACAGCAGTACGTCATCATCGCCAACCCTCACTTGCTTTTTGTCAATCTTCACGCCGACGGTGCTGAGATACTTGCCGAAAAAAATGCCTTCTACAAAGCGCGCAACCAGACTCGTTTTTCCAACTCCGAACGAACCGAGCATGCAGATCTTCTTCTGGATCATTGCTGGTCTCCCTGCGGTTGCGATTGCACCTTCAGCAAAACACTGCGGTTGATCTCCAACTGATAGGCCTCCGATCCGCGGCGGATGGGATCGCTATTGCCTAGTGCTGCCACGGAAATCAGATCGGGCGCGACGCCTCGCTCGCGGAGCGCGCTGAGCACGCGCTCTGCCCGTTCCCTGCTGAGCGCGGCGTTTTTGCTCTCAGCGCCGGTCTGGTCGGCCCGGCCATAGAGTGTCACATGGATCCTTCGGCCCAGCGCGTTGGCAGCCTGTTGCAACTTATCAAGGTGTTGCTCCAGCGCATCCATGCGGAGCGCCTGATCGGCCGGCAATGCGCTGGAGTTAACTGGAAAGCGTATCAGCAACTGCTCGAGGGCTTGTTTCTCGGCCTCGAACTCGCGTTGCACCGCGAAGTGCTGGTCCAGCGACTGATACGGCTCGAAGTGCCCATTCACGCGCGCGGGGTCGATTCCAAAGTCAGCGGCCAGCTTCACGGGATCGATGGCGAGCGGATCACGCAATCCACTGATGTCGTACTGGCCCCAATGCTTTTTCCAGCCTGTCACCACCACGCCGGGCTCATTCTGAAGCCGGGCGAGATAGTGACTCCATCGGCTGTTTCGGCGCTGCACGAAGAATCCCACAGCCACAACTGCAATCAGCACCACAGCTAGCGCGAGGAGCCACCATCGGGCCTGCTTCTGAGGGCGTGCGCTTTGGCCGAGCAGACAATTTTGTAGATGAGGGCGCGCGCCATCGAACAGGCTTGAGTCGCCGTTGAAGCTGGCGAAGGTGCCGGCGAACTCCTTGTGAATAAGTTCGTTCTCGTGCGCGAAGACATTCTTTAGCTCAGGCGGAGGCGTGCCGAGAATCGTGGCCGCCAGCGAGGCCTGCGGACCATGAAGGACCCAAAGAGTGAAGTCATCCGTCTGCACCACTCCAAGCTCTTGCGATTCTTTTCCGGTGAAGGCATCGCTGACGAAGTCCCCAATCGCCGTCAACATGCTGGAAGCCAGCTCCGCCTCGCTGATGCCTTCGCCCGGGGCCGCGACGTATTGCAGGACCAGTCCGGTCTGGCGCTGGATGAGGAAGGCCTGCTGCACCTTGTAGCGCAGGCTGCGCAGCAGAGCAATCTCGCCGAACGACTTGCCGGTGCGCATGGCCTCGAAGCGCCATTTCATGCTCTCCCACGACAGGCTGCGCTCGAGCATGAAGTTGATGGATTCAGCCATTGTGCGGAAGGCGTTAGCAACGGCTTTGCGGACCGTTTCACCGATGATGGGAGCGAGTGAGGTGGCAAGAATGCCGGGGTTCTCCTTAATGGAGATCTTCAGTGCCTGCTCGACCACGGGATAGAACGAGCGCTGCAGGCTGCCGTCACGCTTCAAAGAAAGCGCAACCGCCTTGCCGAGTATTTGGCTGATCTCTTCAGCGCGAAGGTTGGGGTCGTCGAGCCGCTGTTGCAAGGCTTGCAACTCGACAATCTGCTGCCCGAGCAGCAAGGCACGAAGCTCGGCCAGTTCGTCACGCTCCGGGTTGTACTCGGTGTCGCTCTTCAGGCCAGCGGGCGTTGAACCCATAGGATCCTCATGCCTCGGTAGCACTCCGGATCGGTTTGGCTTTGCCCTTACCATTATCGCTGTCGTCTTTCAGGCGCACCGCCAGTTCGACAAAAAGCGCGGCCAGCGCAGAACGATCGGTCTTGGCGTTGCGCAACTCCTGCACCCGGCTTTCCAGCAGAGTGCTGAGGGAATCGTTGCGCTGGCGGATTTCGTCGAGCAGCTTGCGTGATTCGGCCATCAACTCCTGGCGCGCGGCGCTACGATCCTGGGCGGCCTTGTTGTCGAGGTCAAGGATCTTCTTGGAGAGTTGGGCGGAGGACGTTTTCAGCTCGCGCGAAATGTTGTTTAGCGTCTCCTCGCGTTCATCGCGCTCGGTTTTGAGGCGCGCCGCCAGTGACTCGGTTTCGCTCTTGAAGAAAGCTTCGAGGGAGTCCAGCCGCCGCCGCATGGTGTCCTTGATTTCGGCTGTCTCTCGCGCCAGGGCTTCTTCCAGCCGGCCAAAACGACTCTCGTAGTTCTTGATCTGAGAGCCGAAGAGGATGTCGCGTATTTTGTCAACGCTGGCGCCACTGGCCTCCGCGGTTTCGGCTACCGCAGTCTCAACTGGATGTGGTTTCGCTGCTGCTCCCTTTTCTTTTTCTCGCACCGGGACAGGACTCATGGGGTCTCCTCCACAATAGCCGCGATTTCATCGGTCGCGAACATGCTATACCCAAACCCGCTGGGAGAGAACTACCTTTACAAGCCCAGGGAGTGTGGAACACCAGAAACCTAACGCTTCAGCAGGTCCATCGGCTCGCGCACATCGGTGACGCGGAAGTATTTTGCCAGCGCGGGATAACGCTGCGCCACCGCGTCGTACATGGCGTAAGCCACGTTGCGATAGGAGAAGTGGCCGGCGGTGCCGGTGCGCAACTCGCTGATGTAGATGGCCTCCGACAAATCCATCTTAAACAGCGTGCGCTTGCGGAAGGCCAGCGGAATGGTGTACTGCGATTGCTCTTCGGCTTCGTCTGCCTGACGAGCGGCAAGTTTCGCGACAGCGGCATGTGCGACATCCATTACTGAGTCGTAGCGGATGCCGAGGCCGGCGCCGTGTATTTCCATCGGCATTTCGTACCCGTGTGCGGCAGTGTAATCCTGGACGATCTGGACGCAGCGGCGGTGGCGATGCATATCGCGGAAGCCGCCAATGTCCATCAGGATATCGAAACGGAAGTGTTGGCCCGCGCAGAAGGGACGCGAAACTTCGTCGTAGCGTCCTCGACGGCGTAGGCCGAGATCGATGATCTCGCGGCAGCGTGCTTCTGGCAGAGCTTCCACCACCTCGCGTATCTGACGATAAGGATGGTGCGAGTGCTGGTAAAGCAGCGTTGTGGCCAGTTCGACTTCCAGCGGATCGTCGTCGAGCAGGTCAACCAGAGGCGCAGGCCGGATGGCTATCCCATCCAGCAGCTCTGTGGCCGCGGCCGTCAGTTCACGTCGAGTCTCAATCTCGTACGGACTCGCTTCGGCATACTTCATCAGAGTCGGCGCAACGCGGACGTCCCGGAGCAGAATCTCTTGCGCGCGCTCTCCCAGCAAGGGAAATTCACGTTGTATTTCTTGTACAAGCGTGGAGACGGCGGCATGTCCCACATCGTAAGATGGCTCAAGTGCGGCCTGCTTCAGCAACTCGCCCAGGCGCCGTACCTCGGCATGAGGGTGCGACAGCAGGCGCGAGACCTGCGACTCCAAAGTGCGGGCGCTGACGATCTGGCCCAGCGAGGTGTTCGTTGCCAGCGGCAGCAGGTAGCGCGAGACATCAAAGGCCCGTGCTCGCAGCGTGCGCTCGTATGAATCCTGCTTCATCTCCGGCGGCCGGGGCGTGCGGTCGCGCAGATAGACGAACATCTCCTCGGAAAGGTTGCGATATTCGGCGAACAGCAGCTCGATAGTTTCGCGATACAAGGCGCGCGCTTCAACGTCATCGCCAAAGTCGGGAACGTAATACCCGCTCTTGTGGAAATCCTGATAGCGCGTAGAGCGCTCCTGTCCATCCCAGCGTGGTTCATCCACCACCACAGTAGCGGCGAGGATCGACAATCGTTCAATGGCGAACGCGATGTGCGCTAAGTCAGCAATACTGCGATGGCCATACTGGAAATAAAAGGTGTTGAGGAATTTCTCGGCCTTTTGTTCATTGATCTCGGCCAGCGACTCGCGCATGGAAAGCGCAGAACGTGAGTACTTGGCCATGCCGTAAGCCTGGACTTCGGGATCGGCGCCATGAACAGCGTAAACCTCGGTGCTGGGTTTGTGGCCGGCATGCACGACAGAAGGACGAATGTCGGGTTTGGAAGTGGATGACATTGCGGTGAATGATATGCGCTGCGGGAACAGCGGGCAACCGTCGGGCCTGTGGGAAACTGCAAAGAACTCACGATGCTGATGGTCATATGTCACAGCGCACAGGAATAGGAGGGTCTTACAATTCCCGAGTCGATCTATTTGGGAATCGGAAGCAGCCGGTGACTCATCTTCCTCCTCAAACTGAAATAGCGAAACTCCTTGAGCCGGAAGGCTGCCGTACCCGCTGGGTGGGCGCGGATTCAATTCTGTTTGCCACGGCACACCGACCGTGGCCAGCACCCATGGCGCCCTGGATCATGACCCAGCGTTGGAACGACCTGCTGTTCTTGCACTACGCGCTTCCGCCAGAGGCGCTAAGGCCGCTGGTACCGCGCGAACTTACCCTCGATACCTACCAGCAGCGGGCGTGGGTCTCGGTCACTCCGTTTTGGATCAGCCATCTGCGGCCGCCCGGAGTTCCACCGTTGCCATGGTTTTCGCATTTTGCGGAAGTCAATGTCCGCACCTACGTCACCCTTGACGGCAAGCCGGGCGTTTATTTCTTCAGTCTGGATGCCAGCAACTTATCGGCAATATGGGGCGCGCGAATGTTTTACCGGCTTCCTTACTGGCAGGCGGCGATGAAGGTCAAGGGAAGGGGCGGCCTCAAGATCGATTACGTCTCGAAGCGGCAGCACGGACCCAAGCCGGCCGAGCTGCGTTGCGCTTACGGGCCGAGTTCCTCAGCGTTTCGGGCACGCCCCGGTTCTCTTGCTCATTTCCTCACCGAGCGATATTGTCTGTACGCTGCCACTCGCAAGCGCCTTTACCGCGGCGAAATTCATCATCTTCCATGGGAACTGCAGGAAGCTGAGGTTGAACTGGCGGAAAACTCCATGGCGCAACCGGCCGGGATCTCGCTTCCGGCACAGCCGGAGATCGCTCATTTTGCACGCGAGATGAAGGTTCTATTCTGGGCGCCGGAGCGCCTGCCGTAAGAGTGGAGCTTAAAACCACAGATGAACACGGATTCTCGTGGGCTTCTTGACAAGAAAAATCGGGGTTGATCGATGAAATCCGCGGTTAAACAATCATTCGAAACTCCGATATTTATAATCCTGATTTGCAAACAGGGGGCTTCATGGCAGGAGTTGAAGGCCGTATCGCGCTGGTAACCGGAGCATCGCAGGGGATAGGTCGCGCTTGCGCGCTGGTGCTTGCCGAAGTCGGCGCCAAGGTCGCGCTGTGCGCCCGCAATCAGGAGAAGCTGGAGCAATTGGCCGCAGAAATCAATAGCAAAGGTGGTGAGGCGGCGGCGTTCAAGATGGATGTCGGTAGCGAGGACGAGATCAAGGGAAGCGTCAAAGCCGTGATCGCGCGCTTCGGTAAGATTGACATCCTGGTGAACAATGCCGGTGTGACTCGCGATCAGCTCGTCATGCGCATGAAGCGCGCCGATTGGGACGAGGTGATCAACACCAACCTCACCGCTCCGTTCCTGCTGATTCAGGCCGTGGTCGGTTCCATGCTCAAGCAGCGCTGGGGCCGGATCATCAATATCACCAGCATCTTTGGACAGATCGGCCAGGTGGGTCAGGCGAACTACTCCTCCTCGAAAGCGGGCTTGATCGGCTTGACGATGGCGGTCGCGCGCGAGGTGGGCTCGCGCAACATCACGGTTAACGCAGTTGCGCCGGGTTTGATCGAGACCGCCATGACAGCTGCACTGCCGGCGGAATTAAAGGATGGGATGATCAAGAATATCCCGCTAGGTCGCGCCGGCACCGACCTCGACGTGGCGCATGCGGTGAGGTTCCTGGCCTCCGAGGAGGCGGGTTACATCACGGGTGAAGTCCTCAAGGTTAACGGTGGCATCCTGATGGGTTGACGAGCTTTGAGATCAACGGTGAAGCTTGACTGAAATTGCGGAAGCGGTGAGCAAGCGGCAAGTTGAGCACGTGCGCAATCTCTTTCGCGAATACCAGGCCGAGTTGGTGCCGCAATATCGTGCGCGATCGCTGGAAGCCGAGCTCGCGAAGCTCCCCCGGGTTTATGCACCGCCGAAAGGCAAGCTGCTGCTGGCTACGGTGACGGGACAGCCGGTCGGTTGCGTTGGGTTGCGACCGTTTCCGCGGGAGTGCGCTTGTGAAATGAAGCACCTCTACGTGCGTCCAACCTTTCGCGGTGGAAGAGTCGGCAAGGAACTTGTGGAGCGAGTCATTCAAGAAGCGCGCGATTTGGGTTATTCGCATCTTCGGCTCGACACCCATCCTCCGACCATGCAAGCGGCGGTTGCGATGTACCGTAAGTTCGGGTTCCAGGTAGTGGAGCCGGGGCCGATTGAGCCAGTGGAGGGGTTGGTGTATATGGAATTGCCGTTACGCCGTGTCGAAGCCGGTAGTCAGGATTGAGGTTCGCGCCGTTCTTCTTGAAACAACCCTCGTGGCGGAAGGCACTTTTTAGCTATCCATAGGCACACCTTAGTAACTTGAGAGTAACCCTATAATTGCACTGTCTGAAGGGCATTTGGCCTAGCATCGCGAATGGTGCGCAACATTTCTCTTGCCAGTGTGGCGCACTGTGATTACTATGCAGTCACCCCTTATGGCCACTCCTCCTCAGGACGCAAAAGCTCCCATGAAGATAGGCGAAACCATCCGCAACTATCGTCTGCAAAAAGGTATGTCGCAAGGCGACATCGAAAAGCGCACTGGTCTTTTGCGCTGTTATCTCTCGCGGGTTGAGAACGGGCACACCATTCCTTCCCTCGATACGCTGGCGAAGATTGCCACGGCCATGGAAATGCCGCTGGCGCAGTTTTTCGGCGGCACTCAGCAGAACGGAAGCAAGGCCCCACCTCACTTGAGCGAGGACGAGGTACGATTCCTTACCCAAATCCGCCGCTATTCGCCCAGCCTGAACGAAAGCGACCGCAAACTGGTGGTCGCGATGGTAAAGAAGATGGCGGCCGGAGCGGGCAAGTAAGACGCCGATCCTGGCTGGCAAACCGCAATTCAATCTGCGATGTCTGGCGCCAGCGACCAATCAAGCTGGTCACTGACCCCCGAGCGTTGCTGTGCTATATTCCGCTTTCTGCCAATAGTCTCATTCCACCACCTTGGCAGGCGAGATCATCGCTACAGAGGCATCCATGAGCAGGATTCAGCGGGCGATTCTTAGCGTCACCGACAAAACCGGATTGGTGGAGTTTGCGCGTAGGCTGTCGATGTTGGGAGTTGAGCTCATCTCGACCGGAGGAACAGCCAAGCTAATCCGGGAGTCGGGCATCGCGGTCAGAGACATCGTGGACCTTACCGGATTTCCCGAAATGCTGGATGGCCGCGTAAAAACTCTTCACCCCAAGGTGCATGGCGGAATTCTGCACGTCCGCCGAAACGAAAAGCACCGGGCCGCCGTCGCTGAGCATGGAATTGAGCCGATAGATATGGTGGTCGTGAATCTCTATGCCTTCGAAAAGACAGTGGCCAAGCCGGGCGTGAAGTTCGAAGACATCATCGAGAACATCGACATCGGCGGTCCGTCGATGGTGCGCTCCGCGGCCAAGAACTTCCAGGACGTCGCGATCGTGACCTCGCCGTCGGATTACGACGCAGTCGTGCAGGAGATGGAATCGTTCGGAGGCGAGCTGTCGCTGAAGACCAAGTGGCACCTGGCGCAAAAGGCATTCGCGACCACGGCCGCCTACGACTCGGCAATTGCATCAACACTGGAACAAATCGATGCGCCCGAAAACCAGGATGCAGAGTTCGAGCTTGGTAAAGCGGAAGGCTTTCCTGCAACGCTGCGGCTAAGTTTAAAAAAAGCGTTCGACCTGCGCTATGGCGAGAATCCCCATCAGAAGGCGGCGCTGTATTCCGATGGGTCCGGCGAGGGGATTGCGAACGGAAAGCAACTCCAGGGGAAGGAACTCAGCTACAACAACATTGTTGACCTGCAGGCAGCGTGGGAGCTGGCGCAGGAATTCGAGGAGCCGGTGTGCGCCATCATCAAACACACCAATCCGTGCGGAACGGCGGTGGGCGCCAGTTTGGCGGAAGCATATAAACGCGCATTGGAGTGCGACCCAGTGTCGGCGTTCGGTGGCGTAATTGGAGTAAATCGGCCGGTCGACCGCGAGACAGCGACCGAGATGGCCAAGTTGTTCGTCGAAGCCATTGCCGCTTCGAGTTTTGACCCAGGTGCGCGCGAGATTTTTGCTGCGAAGAAGAACCTCCGCTTGCTGGAGGTGGCTCCCATGGAACAGAAATGGGTGCTGAAGAACGTCTCCGGCGGCGTGCTTCTGCAGGACAACGATGTGCGCCCGCTGACCGGAGTCGACCTGAAGGTTGTGACCCAACGCCAGCCGAGCGTGCAAGAGATGCGCGACTTGCGGTTCGCCTGGAAGGTGTGCAAGCACGTGAAGTCGAATGCCATCCTCTACGCGCGGAACGGCCAGACCACCGGCGTTGGCGCAGGGCAGATGAGCCGCGTGGACTCGGCGAAGATCGGAGCCATGAAGTCGGTGCTCGGAATCAAAGGGTCGGTTGCCGCCTCGGACGCGTTCTTCCCGTTCCCCGACGGTGTTGAGGAAATCGCCAAGGCGGGAGCCACAGCCATCATTCAGCCGGGCGGCTCGGTGCGCGATCAGGAGGTGATCGACACGGCCAACAAGCTGGGGTTGGCCATGGTGTTTACGGGAGTGCGGCACTTCCGGCATTGAAAGATCACTAGGCTACCGCTTCCTCGCCATCACCACACGGGGGATGCCTTGCAAGTCGGGCACGACGCGAATTTCCTCCCACTCCGCGGGACTGAGAAGATCGACGACGGCATCACGCATTGAGTAGCCCATTTCGAGCGCCAGCCAGCCGCCTATTTTCAGTGCATCATGCGCTTGCTCGATCAGAGGACGAATCACATCCAAGCCATTTTCCCCTGCGAAAACAGCCATCCTCGGCTCAAACTCGAACACTGATTTCTGTACCTTGTCAGCCTCGCCAAAACCGACGTAAGGCGGGTTGCTGACGACGAAGTCGAAGTCTCGAAACTCTATTGCAGACAGAGGGATCCCTCGGCTGCGTTCGGTCGCCACGGCGACCTCACTTCGCTCAGGATGACACAACGTTGGACCATCGCCGATCGGCGTGAGAACGTCGCACTGTAGGCATCGCACCCGCCCATCAAGTTGCAGTCGCGCCGCATTGGCCCGTGCGATTTCCAACGCATCAGCGGAAAGATCGACGGCGTAGATTTCTGCGTTTTTCAGTTCGTGCGCCAGCGCTAGTGCGATACATCCTGAGCCTGTGCCCACATCAACAATCCTGGGATGCGGCACGCCACGCGCCAGCTCGAGTACGGTTTCAACCACATGCTCGGTTTCAGGGCGCGGAATCAGCACTGCCGGCGAGACCACGAAATCGAGGCCCCAAAATTCCTGGTGGCCGGTAATGTATTGCGACGGCATGCCACTCGCGCGCTGGGCGAGCGCTTCGTCATAACGAGTCTCTTCTTCCGAAGTGAGCTCACGCTCGGGATGAGCGTAAAGATAGGCACGATTGACGCCGAGTATGAACATGAGCAGCGTCTCAGCGTTCATGCGCGGCGAGCCAACATCGACGGCTTCCAGACGTTCCACCGCCGACGCCAGCGCTTGCTTCAGTTGCACGGTATCAGGCCACGACCTCCGACTCCTGCTTCAGCTTCTCTGACTGGAAATGCGTGATAAGCGTGTCAATCATGGGCTGGATGCGACCATCCATGAATTCTGGAAGCTGGTGCATGGTGAGTCCGATGCGGTGGTCGGTGACGCGGTTCTGCGGGAAGTTGTAGGTGCGGATCTTTTCGCTGCGGTCACCGCTGCCGACCATGGCTTTGCGCTCCTTGGCCAGCGCCTCCTGCTGCTTCTGCTGCTCCATCTCGTAGAGACGGGCGCGCAGCACGCGCATTCCTTTCTCGCGGTTCTTGATCTGCGACTTCTCGTCCTGGCAACTCACCACCGTGTTGGTCGGTAGGTGGGTGATGCGCACGGCGGAATAAGTCGTGTTCACCGATTGTCCGCCCGGACCGGAGGAGCAGAAGGTATCAATGCGAATGTCCTTAGGCTCGATCTTGACATCCACATCTTCGGCTTCGGGCAACACCGCAACCGTAACTGCCGAGGTGTGCACGCGGCCCTGGGTTTCCGTTTGCGGCACCCGCTGCACACGATGCACGCCGCTCTCGTACTTGAGACGCGAGTACACACCCTGACCTTCGATAATAGCGATCACTTCCTTCAGGCCGCCGACGCCTGATTCCGAAGTCGAGAGCACCTCCACCTTCCAACGCTGCGGATTCGGCGTAGCGCGTGTACATGCGAAAAATCTCCGCCGCAAACAGCGTCGCTTCGTCACCCCCGGTGCCGGCGCGGATTTCCAGGATTACATTCTTCTCATCATTGGGGTCTTTCGGCAGCAGCAGGACCTTGAGCTCCTCTTCAGTACGTTGCAGGCGCTCCTCGAGCTGCGTCAGCTCTTCCTGCGCATAAGCCCGCATGTCCGCATCGCTCTCCTCGGCCAGCATCGTTTTGCTTTCCTCGATGCCGCGGGCCAGGTCCTTGTATTCCCGATACTTCTCGACTATAGAAGCCAACTCGCTGTGCGCCTTGGCGGTCTTCTGGTAGCGCGCTGAGTCGGAGATGATCTCCAGCGAGGCCAGAGCGCGGTTCAGCTCTTCATATTTCGATTCGATTTGTTCCAAACGTTCAAACATGGATGTCAACCTTATTGTACGGGCCTGAAGGCCCGAAAGAGAAAGGCCGCGCAAAAGTGCTGCCAAATGGCCGGCTCTACTCTGGTTGGAAAATGGGAAGTACAGTTCTTCGCGGCGGGGGCCGCTAGGCAATCACCAGTTCGCCGCCGTGCTGCTTTTCCAGTTCCATGGCTTCGTTCAGGGCGGTAATGGCAGTTTCGACCTGATCGTCGCTGGGCGGCTGCGTGGTGATTCGCTGCAGCCACAGGCCGGGCTTGGTAAGCACTGCAAACAGCGACGATCCGTGCTTGGCGGCGAAACGGATCAGCTCGTAGGACACCCCGGCTATAACGGGCAGCAACGCGATACGGAAGGCAAATCGCGCCCAGAACGTGGTCGCCGGTATCAGCATGTAAACCAGCATTGCGATGAGCATCACCGTCATGAGGAAGCTGGTGCCGCAGCGCGGATGGAAAGTCGAATAGGACTGCGCGTTCGGAACGGTCAGCGGATCGTGCGCCTCAAAGGCGAACACCGTCTTGTGCTCTGCGCCGTGATACTGAAAGACGCGGCGAATGTCAGGCCATAGCGAGATGCCCCAGATGAACAGCAGGAAAAGCGCGATGCGGATGACGCCATCCACGATATTAAACGCGATCTGATTGCCGAAAGCCGGATAGGAATTCTTCAACTTGGTGGCCGCAAACAGCGGTACGAACTTGTACAGGAAGATGAAGAACCCGAGTGAAAATACGACATTCAGCGCCAAAACCCAGCCCGGCACCTCGATCTTTTTTTCCTCTTCGGTGGTGAGCCCGTCCATGGCCACGTTGGCCGAGTAGCGCAGGGCGCGAAAGCCCAGCGCCATCGCATGGCCCAGCGTCATGCAGCCGCGGATGATCGGCCATCCCATCCACTTATGCTCCTCTGAGGGACGATCCAGCGGCTCCGAGTGGGTCGCCAGGCTGCCATCGGGACGGCGGACACAGATGCCCCATGCGTGCGGCGAGCGCATCATCACGCCTTCCAGCACAGCCTGGCCGCCGACAAGGGTAGTCTCTTCCCCGCTCTCCAAAGCCGGAAGGAGCTGGACGGCCGCTAGAAATCGCAAATGACGGAGCAATCTGCGCATAGCAATTTGATGTTTCTCGGCCCGGAAGGGAAGCAGAAACCCAGTGTTTAGAGTAAGCAGCTTCGCCGGTAGTGTCAATCGGCGGAAACTGCGACTGATCTACTACTTCATCGTGGCGGCTCGGGCCAGAATCTCTTCCGCGAAGTAGTTTTGCACGGAAGCCTTGTCGCGAATGGTTTCGTAATAGGCTGCCTTCAGCAACTGCTCGCGCCGGTCACGAAGCTGCTCTCGAATCGTCTGCTGCACGTGGGGATCCTTCAAATCCCGCTGACCGGCGGCTTGCTTGCTAAGCAGCTTCACCACACGGAAGCCATAAACCTGGTGGGTGTTGGGATCGGCAACCACCAGCACGGCAGTGTACTGACCCGGCTTCAGTTTGTTGACGGCTTCATAGGCAGTTCGGTCGGACTTGAGCGAGGATTCAGGAACGAACCCCAGGTCGCCACCGTTCTGCGACGTCTCCGGTTGTTCGGAGAAATTCATGGCGATGGTGGCGAAGTCCTCACCGCTATCAAGGCGGTTTTCGATCATCTGGATTTTCTTGCGTGCATCCGCCTCATTCTGCGCTTTCACATTCCTCACTTGCGGATTGGGCTGGGTGGTGACCAATATCTGCGCCAGGTGGTACTGCGGCTCAATCAGGTTGAACTCAGCCTTGTGTTGATTGTAATAAGCGGTTATGTCGTCATCGGAGATGTTGATTTTCGACGTGATTTCCTTATTCAGCACTTTTTCGATGGTGATGGAACGTCGCAGGTCACGCTTGAAGTCGTCGAGCGTGAGATTGCGTTCCTTCAGCCGCTTATCAAACTCCTCCTGCGTGTAAGGGGCCTTGATCTCTGCCAGCTTGCTATTGATTTCTTCGTCGGTTGCCAGCAGGCCCATCTTTTCGGCGCGCTGCATCAGGATTTCATTGTCAATCAGCTCGCGCAGAATGCTGAGCCGCAGGCTATCGGCCTGTTCCTGGCTGGGTTTCTGCGGTGCGTCGGCCGTCTGATTGTTGTAGTACTTCTCAACTTCGGTACGAGTGATCTTGCGGCCGTTTACGGTCGCCATCACGTCAGCGCCAGCCTGCTTTTGGGTGCAGCCCGATCCGGTTAGCAGCAGGAGAAAAGCCAGCAATAAACTGGCCGCGACGGTGAGGCTGGCTTCAGGCTTGCGGGTTGCTTTCAATCTTGCTCCTCAGAGGGCGCTTGGTGACCCGGCTTTATGAGGGTCAGGTGGGCAGGTCGATTTCCTGTGACGCTGAAACTGAACGCGTAGCATGCTCCCATGGCTATTTATTTGTCGATGCCTGGGAGGGAGCAGCCGACGGTGGCGGCTGCACACCCGCCTCCAATAGCCGCTGGTTCAACGCCGCCTTTACTTCCTCGGTATCCACCGCGCCCTCCAGCCGTTCTCCGTTGACGAAGACGGTTGGTGTTGCATTCACTCCAATCGAGTCACCTTCCGCAACCGAGGCTTTCATGACATCGTCAGACTGGGCCTTGACGCATGCCTGCAGCCGGGTCGCGTCCGCTCCATTCTTTTTTCCGATGTCAAGGGTTAGGTGGTCCAACTCGTTGAACGCGTTCTGCACATCCTTCTGGTTTCCGCTGATGGCGCGCTGATTGGCGTGTACGTAATCGGCGAACTCCCAATAGGCCGGCCCGCTCTCTTTGG
This sequence comes from uncultured Acidobacteriaceae bacterium, assembly GCA_963823635.1. Classification (GTDB taxonomy): domain Bacteria; phylum Acidobacteriota; class Terriglobia; order Terriglobales; family Acidobacteriaceae; genus Bog-257. The sequence continues at coordinate 103,498 of CAWGMV010000026.1, forward strand.
CGAGGCAATTGGCGTTGTTGGCGGCATGTTTCGCCCAGGGATGCATGGAAAGCGGATAGTCCTTGTAAATGATCTTGATCTTGTCGCCATATTGCGGCAGGATTTCGGTCATCAGAGTGCTGTGCATGCGGGCGCAGAAGGGACACTCGAAATCGTCATAGTTGATGATTGTAACCTTCGCGTTAGGATTCCCCCGCACCGGACGTCCCGCGACGTCAATTTTCTTCATGGTGGCGGCGTAGGGATCTTCCGTCAGGTCAATCTTGGTCATGCGAATGAGGGTCTTGCCATCTTTAGAGACCAGGAACTCCATGGTCTGGGTCTTGTCGCCGCGACTCATCGTGACCGGCACTGTATCGTAGTTTGGAAATTCACTGGGGGTGTGCGCCCCAACCTTTACGTTCACGTCGGCAGGAACACTGTAGTAGGCATGGACTTGGCGCTCGATGCGCTGGTCCAAGTCCAACGCTGCGGGTTGCGGTTTCGACTGCGCCGAACATCCCAGGCACAGCAATAAGGAAAAGACAGTCAAGCGTCTTAGCACAGCAACTAACCACCTTTGAAGAATCAACATGGAATATTGATTATCTCACGGAGAATGACACGGCAGCGCCATGCGATCGCCTAAAGGCAAGGCGACCGCGGCAAGCATCCATACATCTTGGACGGTTTACGGCCCACGCCGTCAACCCTTCGGCTTAGTTCGTGCAATAGAGTGCGCAGGAAGTACGGCGTTCATCGAGCCGGAGCGGAAGCCTTCCAGATCCAGCGTCACATAGGAAAATCCGAACGCCTTGAAAATGCGGGTGAATTCGGCTGCCATCTCGAGAGTCATGGCCCGGGGCAATTCTTCGCGGGCAATTTCGATGCGCGCAATATCGCCGTGATGCCGTACCCGTACCTGGCGAAATCCCAACTCCCGTAGCGCGTCTTCACCTTGTTCCACCGCGGCAAGCGCTTCGCGCGTCACTGGCCGGCCGTATGCGATACGCGAGGAAAGACAGGCTGACGCTGGCTTGTTCCAGATGCGCAATCCGGCCTCAGAAGCCAATCGCCGGATATCTTCCTTCCCCAGACCCGCCTGCAATAGAGGCGCAGCTACCGAGTGCAAGCGAGCAGCCTGTTGTCCGGGGCGAAAGTCTCCCTGATCGTCCACGTTGACGCCGTAGGCGATAGCATCAAACCCGCAGCGTTGGCGATACGCTTCCATGGTGCTGAAAAGCTCATCTTTACAGTGAAAGCAGCGAGCGGCGTCGTTGCGCAGGTATTCCGGCCGCTCCATTTCACCGGTGTTAAGGATCGCCATAGGGATGTTTTGTTCCTCCGCAAAAGCCACGCCGTCGCGCAGCTGAGACCGTGCCAGGCTGGCAGAATCGGCCAGCACCGCCAACATGCCGCTGCCTAGCTCCTGATGTGCCACCCACGCCAGGAACCCGGAATCCACTCCGCCCGAGTAAGCCACCAGCACGCGGCCAAGCGAACGGAGGTGTGCTCGCAAGAGACGCGATTTGCCTTCGAGATTTTGCGCGTCGGCAGCGGGCTGAGAGGGAAAGGCAGACATCAACTTATTGTAATTCCTAATGGTGGGAGGCGAGCTTGAGGCACTTCCGGTTGTCCCACTGGTCGCGTGTGGCATTATCGTTTGATGACGCCAAGAGTCAAGGGGGTGCTGGAACCTGCGTTCTGGTTTGTTGTTGGCCACCTGAGCTGCGCCGTTCTGCACCATCTTCATCACTAGAACAAATAGCGCCTAATACAGACGCTGTAAGCGTCTGATATTGCCGAAGGTCCCAACGTTGGTCAGGCTGAAGGCAAAGTGGTAGGCATTTTCATTGCGGACGGCCCCAAGGGCCCAACGCTGGTACTCGAAAGTCACGCCGCAGCAATCCCAGTTGTAATTTGTCTGCACAGTGGCTGACTGAATGTAGTGCAGTCTGCTGTCCACTCCCACGGCGGCTGCCGCGCTGAGGCCCCTCTTCGCGACGTTTCCATAGAGAAGCATCAGCCGGTATTGATCGAAAATATTGGGATTGGGCGGCGGCACATTAAGGTAGCTTTGGCCGGCGTTCAAGTACCAATTGCCCCAGCGGTAACCCGCGAATACCGTGCTTGCATTGACCTGATGCAGCACGGGATCGTAATCCAGCGCCCATCCGAAGTCCGTGGATGTATCCTGTATTCGCAAACGAGAGATGACCGGCGAAAAATTGCGTGGCTCGGTGAGAAATGCAATGCCCGTGAAGTCCACCGTACTATCGAAGACGTTAGCCTGTCCGGGAACCAGCGCGCCGCCAAAGGTCCGGTTCATGTAGTATTTTTGGGCGATTTCCCAGGTGATGACATCGCGAGCTGGCCCCTGCTTATCGTCGCAAGTGTCCTTCGCCGGCACGATGTTGGCGTGGATGGCATTTTCTATTTGCTTCTCGGCGGCCGAGGTGAGCCAGTCATACTTCGGGTTCTGATAACATTTGCCCGTGGACTTTGATTTTTTCGCGTAAAGCCGGTTGATGATTCCGTAGCGAACTTCATTGGTATCCACGAGAATGTCGCGCTGGTCGAAGCGAATAATCTGGCTGAAGTCATTGACGCCCGTCTGATAGCGATAAGTGATACTGGGTTCCACCGTGTGCTTCAGAACATAACCGAAGACCTTGCGATCGAAGATTCTGGCGAAGGCGGGCGGCCGGAGGTCCACCGACGCTGCAAAGACGTTGCGGTTAATGGGATCGTTCACGGCGACGACGGTTGTCGAGCCGGGCTCGGTCACCGCCCGCTGCGTGTAATAGGTCTCGCGAACGCCGGCCTCTGGGCGGAACGTCCATCCATGTAGAAAGGCCGGCAGAGAAAGCTTGGGATAGGCATCGAGACGGCCGACGCCTGGGGCGGTCTGAAAGCCGGGCTCGTGCCGGGAAAGGGCCTCGGCAGCCAGGTCATAGGAATACATCAGGCGCGAGCGGTTGAACGGCCGCTCCAGTGAGGAGAATTCGAACGTGGAGAGGTGGGCGATATCAATCACGTCGCCCGGAGTCTCGCTCTGATAATCCTGGTAACGCGCGACAAGGTAGTTCAGGGAATAGCCGTTCCGGTCGCGGAAGATAAATGCGCTGGTTCGAACTTCAGAGTTAATGGCCTCCGTAAAACTCTGGGCGAACGCCAAACGGAATACGTAGGAACTGAGATAGTCGAGTGAAAGCGTGCCATGAAACTGGTCCGGCAATTCCAGGAAACCATTGGCCCTCACTTCCTCGCCACCCTGGTTTTGTCCCGTCCCAGGGTAACCCTTTTCGTCAACCACGCCAAAGTATTCGGCGTGGAACTGGTATTTATATCCCACTGCCCTGTACACGCCGTGCTGCGCCCAACCGCGTTTGGAGTAAAGTGTCGCGCCAATAACAGCATCGGAATTACGGTTGATCGCCCAATAGAAACCGTCTCCTAATATGAGTCCCCGTGTGTTAGATTGCCCAATTACGGGAATCAGGAATCCACTCTGCCGGCCAAAATTATCGGCGGGATGCTCAACAAAGGGGAAGTAGAAGAGTGGGATGCCATGAATGCGCAACGTTGCGTGATACATCTTCGCTTCCTCGCCCATTTCGATCATCGCGGTCTCTGAATTGAACTCCCACTTCGGTTTGGGCAACTGGCATGACGTTATATAGCCGTGATGAACGCGATAAAGATCAGGGCCCAGCTTGTCCACCACTTTACCGGTGAAGAAGAATGGCGTGGAAGACGTAAGGTACATCATGTTGTTCTTGATCCGAACTCCAGTCGAGCCGGTCACGTCGTAAAACGTTCCGGTGTCGCGGCTCACGTCATAAGTGGCGTGGGTGCCAACCAGATGCTCGTTATGAGGGCCGCCGTCGAAGACCACATGTCCGACGGCAATGACCTGCCCCGTCGTGGAATCGTAGGTCGCCTCATCGCAGTGCAGGATGTAGGTGCGGAAGCGAATCTCGACATGGCCTCGACCTTTGTAGATGTCTTGGCTTTTCTCCTGTTCATCAGCCCGAATTAGCACTTCGTTTCGCCCCGGTGAAGCATTAATGGCCGGCCTCGGCGGCCCCAAATTCTGGTCGCTGCTGGCCTGCAATTCCTGTTGGATGATCTGCTCCGTCTTCTGGTCATGCTGACCGCTGTCGGTGATGACATCGATCTTGGGCGCGGCGGAAGCGGGAGTAGCCTGGGTTCCGGTAACCGCCGTGTTTTCAGCAGGAAGCGGAGGAGCGGACGCGGCATCGGTTGGCGCGGGCGATTGACTTGTCTGGCCGGCAGCTTCGGGCATCACAGATGGGGGCAACTGGCTGGTTAACAGGCCCGGTCGCAGAAAGAGATGACACGCCAGCAGCGCCGTGATAATCAATCGAGTGCGGGAAATCATCCTGGGGGCTGCATCCCTCCGCCGGTTTCGCTTGGTTGATTGAACTCTGCAACTTAGCACGTTGCATGGCGACCAGCAAAATCGCAGGGGCCTCCATGGTTTCGCGCTGCTCTGGACTTTTCTCCTATAACCCGTCGCGTGCCTGCTGGTTGCGCCACTCCTGTGACCGCTCAGCGGCCCGCGTGTCTGCGGCCTCGTTTCTCAGGATTATCGACTCCGGGTGGACGCGCCATGCTGCTGGAGCGCACTGGAGATGGAAGGGCACGTTTTCCGTTATGACTGAAGCGCAGTATTCCCACTCCGAAGGTGCTGCTGACTCGGGCCAGCCCAACAATGACATTTGGCGCAGGGAAGTCCATTCACGACTGGCACGGTTCCGCAGTCGTCGCGGACGCCGGCTGGAGGGAGCCTATTCCATGCGCTTCCCCTTTCCTCCGGCGGAGCCGGTCGCGAACACCTCAGCAATAGGTGCTGCGCTGCCATCGTCAGAACTGACCATCGCAGTCGCTGAAGTCGCCGCCGCGACGGCAATCGAGTCCGGCCCGCAAGCCCCCTCGATTGATGTTGTCGCCACGTCCTCCCCGGAGTTGACGGTCAAATCTATGTCCGATGAAGATCCTGCTGAGCTGACCTCGGCAGCGTGCGCTCTTGAGACGGTACCGGATGTCACCTCAGAATCGAACGAGGCCGTGGTGGAGGCATTGTTGGACGGCGGAACTCCTCCGCCAATTACCGCTGCCGAACTCGAGCCAGAGCCGGTTGTCAGGTCGCGTCCCAGGCCAAAGCGCAAGGTAATCGCTTTCCCTCGCCAGCCGGAAGCCGCAAACGCTCACCGCCTGGCCGACCCAATCCTGCCGGAGCAGCCACGCATCCTCGACGTCCCCGAGGAGTTGGAGGCGTATCCGAGCACGCCTTTCCTCGAGGGATTGCAGTTTGGACCCGCGACGCAGGCGTCAGCTCCTGCTGACCATGTCGAGCTGCCCTTTCGCGCCGCGGGCATCCCTTATCGCATTTATGCGGCTCTGGTGGATGTCTCCCTGGTGCTTGTTGCTGCCATCCTCTTCGCCGCTATTGCACACAAGATGCTCCCGGATCTCACCCTTAACAAGCCGATGCGGCTGACCGCAGCATTGCTGCCGGTGCTGCTGTGGACGATCTTCCAGTACCTGTTCCTGGTTTACGCGGGCCGGACCGCGGGAATGCGGTTGGCCGGCCTTCGCATGCGGAGCTTCGACGGGCGCGCGACCACCCCGCGTCGCCGGCGCAACCGCGTTCTGGGCCTCTACCTCTCGACCGCTTCCCTCATCATGGGACTGCTATGGGCCTTGGTGGACATTGACACTCTGTGCTGGCACGACCGCATCAGCGGAACCTACCTGACCAGGCAAGACTAGCGCCCTCGCTCCAATCGCCGCACAACCCGGTTCCCCCCTGAACGTCCTACCGGATTGCCCGGCAACGCCGTGGGACTGACAAGGTAGCGGGAATCAGGTACATTTTAGCCAGCGCATGCTGCTGTAATGCTCCCCTCGGAAGACCGGGGGACTTTAATGACGACACAAGCTCCCCTTCTGCAACGGCCTGCAATCAAAGTCTTCGTCGCCACCTCGGTGATGCTGACTTTCATTTCTTTCTGGCGCGCTTCCGCCATCGTGCTCTCCGATCTGGCCTCGTCAGCCTACTACGTCGGCGGCGATGCAGAGCAGGTCATCGGAAAAAGCGCTCCCTGGTTTGTGCTGGCAGTCATGCTGTTCAGCTACGCGGTACGTTCCATTTACATCGAGTCCAGCTCGATGTTCGTCCGCGGCGGCGTTTATCGCGTGGTCAAGGAGGCTATGGGCGGCAAGCTGGCCAAGCTGTCCGTCTCGGCGCTCCTTTTCGACTACGTCCTCACTGGACCCATCAGTGCCGTGTCTGCCGGCCTCTACGCTGCGGGCCTGCTCAACGACACCTTCCATCACCTCGGCTACAAAATCATCGTCCCGGAGAACGGCTTTGCGGCGGCGTTCGCCATCGCAGTGACCCTCTACTTCTGGTGGAAGAACACCCAGGGGATTCACGAGTCCAGCGAGCGCGCCTTGCAGATCATGAAGATCACGACCGTCATGGTGGTGGTGCTCATCGTCTGGTGTCTCTGGACATTGTTCAAGCATCCCGCCCCGCTGCCGCCAGTGCCTTCTGCTGCCACCATGCACCGCACCAAGGAATCGCTTGGCTGGCTGTTGGGCACATGGGCAGCGCGTATCCCCTTGATCATGCTGCTGGTCGGTTTCGGCCACTCCGTCCTGGCCATGAGCGGCGAAGAGTCGCTGGCGCAGATTAACCGTGAAATCGAGCACCCCAAGCTGAAGAACCTGGAGAAGACGGGCCTTGTCATCTTCCTTTACAGCCTGCTCTTCACTTCACTGGTGTCGTTTTTCGCGGTGATGATCATCCCCGACCACGTCCGACGCGACTATTTTGGCAACCTCATCAGCGGTCTGGCCATGAACGTTGTTGGCCCCTACGCGCTACGGCTGGTGTTTCAGGCCTTCGTGGTGATCGTGGGAGCGCTGATTCTGTCGGGAGCTGTGAATACCGCTATCGTAGGCGCCAACGGAGTGCTGAACCGCATGAGCGAAGACGGCGTCCTGACTCCCTGGTTCCGCAAACCGCACCCTAGATTCGGCACCAGCTATCGCATCATCAATCTCATCGTCGGATTGCAGGTCTTCACCATCCTTGCCAGCCGCGGCAACGTTTACCTGCTGGCCTCGCTGTATGCCTTTGGTGTGATCTGGAGTTTCGCCTTCAAGTCGCTCGCTGTCGTGGTGCTCCGCTACACCGAGCCGGAGAACCGCGAATGGAAGGTGCCGGGCAATTTCCATATCAGAGGCGTGGAAATTCCCGTCGGCCTCATTCTGATTTCGCTCGTGCTGTTTGCGACCGCGGTGGTGAATCTCTTCACCAAGGAACTCGCGACCATTGCCGGTGTTGCTTTCAGTGCTGGCTTCTTCGCCATATTTTCCATCTCCGAACACATGACCGCCCGGCGGCACGCGCATGAAGAGTCTGGGCTTGACCAGTTCAATGTGACGCCCAACGCGGAGCTCAGCGCCGAAGCTATGGAAGTTCGGCCCGGCAACATTCTGGTGGCCGTGCGCGATCCTCGAAACCTTTACTACCTGAGAGAGGTGCTGAAGAAGACTGACACCACGAAAACTGACGCGGTAGTGATGACGGCACGCGTCTATCATCGCGAGCACTCTTTCAGCGGCAACGTACAGATGGACACTTCGGAAGTCTTCGAGAAGTATGAACAGGAGCTGTTCACCTCTGTGGTCGCCGTCGCCGAGAAGGAGGGCAAACACGTTTCGCTGCTGGTAGTGCCGACCAATGACGTGTTTGAGGCCATTGTAGCGACAGCGCAGCGCCTGCACTCCTCCGTCGTGGTCTGCGGCCTGTCCAACAAGCTTACCGCCGACGAGCAGGGCAAACTCACCGGCGACGCCTGGGAACGCCTACCCGAGCCGCGTCCACGACTGAAGCTGGTAGTGGTCGAGGCCAACGGCAATAAGCACGAATACCTGTTAGGACCGCATACCCCACGCATGCGCCAGGAGGATGTTGACCTGCTGCACGGCCTGTGGAAGGAGGCGACCAGCGATTCGCGTTTCCGGGAGCTACACCACTACCACGTGCTCAACGTGGCCCTGCAGGAAATGAAAGACCGCATGCATAACGCCGGGTACCGCGAAGAGGTCATGAAGGACATTTACGACGAGATGCAACGCCACGGCGGTGATCCCGTAGCCGACGACGAAGACACCCCGCCAGCTCCGTAGGCGCGACAGAGCGCCGACCCCGCATCAGTCCCCGCGTCAAGCACCGGAGCCACCACGCGAGTCCCGCCCAGCGGGACAAAATAAGTAAGCCCACCGCTTCAGCGGCGGAGGTGCAGAGAGAAGGAAACCGAGTCCCCCGAGGACGGCACAGACTTGCTCCCATCCGGGCGCTGCCCACGAACCAAGGCGCACGAGAGAAGCCGCCGCAGGCCAAGTTGTAAAGGACTGCGGCTTCCTGCCGTGGCAACAAGAGAGGGGTTCTGAGGAGAGCGCCGGGGCGTAATGTTAACTTAGCATACTTACAATGTATGATGTATTTGTAAACTTATGCACATGTGCACGTCCTATGGGTTCGACAAGGTACATTTTTTTGCTCTAGGTGCTTATTTTACAAATAGATGATTATAAGGACGGTTATCCGCTTGACACAGAAACCTGAATCTGCCATAATTCTGTCTGTCGAGGTTAGCCATGAACCTGATAGACGTAACCCGAACCTTCCAGACCGAAGATGATGCACTCCAATTCTTAGAGCAGATGCGCTGGCCGGACGGCATCCGCTGCCCAACATGCGGCTGTAACCGCATCTCGAAGATCACCCGCAAGAGCGCCAGTAAGAACAAGCGCACCCGCGTTTACCAGTGTCTCGAAAAGACCTGCAAGCAGCAATTCTCGCCGACTCGCGGTACAATCTTCGGCGATTCCCATATTCCCGTCAAGACGTGGTTCATGGCGATAGCGTTTATCCTTGATGCAAAAAAGGGAATGTCCGCAATGCAGTTGCAGCGGCATCTCGGACTCAAGAGCTACGAAAGCGCGTGGTATCTGGCGCACCGCATTCGCAAGGCAATGGAAAGTGACGGCGGTTTGCTGTCTGGAGTAGTCGAAATTGACGAAACGTACATCGGAGGCAAGAGTACCACAGATACCAAATTTGCGGCGAAAGCGATCAGAGCGGCGGTCTCCCTAACTGCAACACTCAAGCAACAGCATCGCCCCGCCTCACCAGAATTTTTTCAGAACTCCGTAGCCACATTGAACGCTGTCGGACGCGCCCACCCACGACCACAACTTTCAAATGAACTCATCAATGCCAGGGTCGCATTGGCCGAATATCGTTCTTCTGTTACACCTGAGCCAACATTGCCACCAACTCAGCCGTTGCCGACAGGCGCAAGTGTCGCTGAGGTATTAAATCACCATGCCACATACCTAGTGAGTGAAAGCCTCCCGATTCGCACTGGCTTTAATGTGTACTCGAACGGTGCTGCGATTTATTCTGCAACGCTTCCTGGCACCGACATACTGACGGTCGTCATTGACCCTACTAACCTAAGGGCACCATCTGTCAACGGTCTAACTCTAATCGGGCCTCGGCAGATATTGGATGGAATCGAATGGAAAAACGTGACGTTCGTAAACGTTCATATTGTCTATGCGGGAGGCCCACTCATGTTGGAAAACGTTCGTTTTGTAAACTGCACTTTCGAAGTTCCTCATAATCAACAGGGAATCGATGTAGTCGATTACGCTGCGTTATCTGCCAGTAGCTTGACGATTGGTTAACTTTGTGGGGGTATTAACTTTCGCGGTTTCTTGGCGTCTTTGCGTATCTCGCTCCGCTTCGTCGGCTGCTGGCGCAGCAACTTCTTAACAACATCCTCGAAGGCTTTGCGATCTACCGGCTTCGGTGAGTCCGCCATGTCTCAGACTATAAGGCGTCTCGGAGCAAAATACAATATGTAGTGTTTCCCTCTTGACATCCCCAACTTGTACAGGCAGGATTTCAACAGCCTAATTTGGAGAGATGGCAGAGCGGTTGAATGCACCCGCCTTATAAGCGGGAAACCCCCGTCGCGGCCCGCAAGCAACGACCGGGGGTTCGTCAGTTCGAATCTGACTCTCTCCGTCCAGCTATCCTTACAGCTCCCAGACCGACGGTTTAGGAGGGTCCGTCAATCTGTCTGGCAGGAGGTGAACCATCAAACGACGCGTAACCGTCGTTGTGGTTCTGATCATTCAGATCGGCAGCGATCTGGTGATCATTGTGCTAATAGCTGCCTAACAGCCCCCGACCCGAAAGGGTCGGGGTTTTGCATGAATAACAATAACAACAATGCAATCACACATCCAATTGGATAAGTTGCTGAAAACAGGCTAGGGCGCTCTCTCATAGATGGTAAATCTTTTCCCATCGAGTATGCAAATGTATGCAAACCTATACCTTTTTCTACCGCTCACCTGATAACCTGCAATGTTGCAGGACTCAACGGGAATGATTATATGTGTGAAAGGGAGATTCGTCTTATAAGTCTTTTGGAATCTGATGCTTGCAACTATTCCATGTTTACTCATCCTAAGTTGCTGATTCTAAAAGAAAATATTAAATGAAATTTTTTTAAAAATGAAACCAACGGGTTTTCGCCGACCTGCAGCCCAGAGAATCGGCTCAGCGCAGCAGCCCGCTGATAAAGGCAGCCCCAAATAGTAGGACGAGTGCCAGGCGCCAGATTCTGCCTTCCGGCAAAGGCCCTTGGCCGGAAACGCGCGGTGGGACCCAGAATAACGCAACTACCGCGAGGATGAGCGCGGGAATGAACAGGAATGCCAGCAGGGCGTATTGCGGGCCGCTTTGGATCGGCGCTGGCCCGTGGCGTAGCGGCATGGCCACCCTCGTGCCCAGGAACCAGCAGAGAATGGCGCTTCCCAGTCCGGCAAGTGCGCCCAAGATGCGCAAGATAGGCGAGGTCATCGGAATCGCTAGCAGTGTAACAGCGCCGCTATCAGTGGCGAAGGCAGGTTTTGGGGCAACCAAATGAAAATCCGATGAACAGCAGGTCTCCCGCGGACAATGCTTTCGGACTAGCGCGGAGCAGCCGGCGGAGCCCCTGAGGCCCTCGTCAGCTTCCACGGCTTAAGCTTCGGCATTCCCGGCGGCATCTTCATGGCAATCATTTTGATCTCGGCGGTTGAGTCGCCGGTAAGCCGCATAGCGAAGCGGTATGTCTCCTGCGTGTCAGGATCTTTGGTCGTCAGCAGCAGGCCGTTGGGATTGATCTCCGCGTCCTGAACCGTCTTCGTGGATTGCTCGTCACTGATGCTCTTGAGCTCACCATTGTCGTCGAATTGCAGGTCGTGCGGATGCTGAATGGAACCTGTCAGGCGATCGCCTTGCAGCGCGAGCTTCACGGTAATCCAGGTTTTTCCCTCGAAGGATCCGGTCCAGGTGCCGGCGTAGTCTGCGAGTGGAGACTTTCGCGCGGGGGGATTGGACGGACCTTGCTGGGGCTGAGTCTGCGCGGGCGCCGCAACGCTAAGAACAATGGTCATTAGCAGCAATAAACATCTCACTGCTCGCACCTCCTCGTTCGCGAAGGATTGTACTCCTAAGCGCTAACCAGTTCCTTCGGTTATCACTGTGAAGTATGCCGAATTGCGGCGTGCAATGCGCGAAGGTCACTTCGAGGATCGGCGAGAAGAAAAAAGGGGAACGGGAGAGCGTTCCCCTTTGCCAACGAGATGGCGCTCTGGCGGCGCAGAGCCGGCCACACCTACAAAGCTTCAACCTCGCTCGACAAGCGTGTCACCGCCGGACTTAGTACGTGACGGTCGCCCTTCAGCCTGCGCGGCACAACGGCTTGGCGGGCCCGCTCTTCCTGATGGCAGGTCCAGCACAGCGGACGCATTTCTTCCAGAGCGAATTGCAGTTGTTGCAGGTTCACCTGCCGTAACTCAACCAGCTTGTGTTCGTCATCGAGCCACGCCAGACGCCCACGGCGCCAATCAGAAGGCGTAATGGCGCGGGTGCAGACGCTGCACGTCTTGCCTTTGTGCCAGCCGAACATCAGCCGCTCCACGTTCTCCGGCGAAGGATCGAGCTGCGCCAGGCACTCCTGTCCGCAATCGCCCTTTTCCGGCCAGCGCGTGCACGACTGCAGCCGCGTGTGCTCCTGCCCGCGATACGCCGTCCAGAACGCATACTTGCGATCCACCTCAACGTCGACCGGCTCGCCGTTCTCCGGACAGACGGCCGGTTGTCGTCCACGATTCCGGAAATAAGCCTGCAGGCTCATCGCAACCGGCAGACCGGTTACCAGCAGCGCTCCCAGGAAGAAAAGGACGAGAGGAAAAAGTGCGAAGGTCAACATAACTCACCTGCCACAGCGAAGGGAATTTCCTGCCAGTTATGGCAGAATGCAAACTCCGCCGCCTCACAATGTCTTTGTAGTCCGGTTCGTCACCGGGGTTCAGTGACGCGGCGCACAAAGGCTTGTGACGTGACTCGCCGCATCGCGATGTCTGCCAAAAAGAAGAAGCCCCGGAGCTGGAGGCTACACTCCGGGGCGTTGAGGGTGAGGCAGTAAGATTATGTCAGGAAGAATTCGCGCGTGACCTTCACCCATTGCTCGTCGGGGATGGTGCTGGCGACATCGTCGATGGCCACGCCGCCGTCCTGGGCAAGGGCGCCGAGCGCACTGGGAGCCAGCCTCTGCAGCCGCATCGAGGACTCTTCGGTCCACCAGCGGGCCAGCGCGCCGCTCAGCAGGTTGCGGAAGTTGGTCTTGGCGTCGGGCGACTGTACGGTAACCATCCAGCCTTCTCCGTATGGGTCCTGGGTAGCCAGCGAGGGATCATTGACCACCGATTCGTTGATGTCCGAAACCGTGCCTTCGATCGGCGATACCATGTCTACCTTCGCCCCGTTGCGTACCAGGCTCCATATCTTCTGCCCCTGTCGGACCCATTGCCCGCGTTGCGGCAACGTGACGTGTTCGATCTTGCCGGTCAGTTTGGAAGCGAAGTCGTCGATGCCGACGCGAACCAGGCTGGGGCTCTCGCTCAACGCCCAAGTGTGCCCAGGATGATAACGGAGATTTTCCGGAACCGAGAAGCCGCCGACCAGGCTGGGCTTCATTTGTGGCGCAGCCGCAGCGCTCTTCCTCATCGCCGGGGCTACTTGCAGCACAGGATGTTTTGCCTTGGCGTAGAAATAATCAATCGTCAGGAAAATTGCGAACATTGCCAGAACCAGTAGAACTGTCATAACCGCCTCCCGCCTTACCCTTTAAAGGCCTTCGAGATTTGCCGTGCCTTTCTTTTAGCGGCCGGCACTGTTACATAAGGCAACCTCCCTGCCAAACGTCGCGGCGACAAAAGGCGTCTCGCTCAGCACCCATAAGTAGAGACGAATGTTCAGCTTGGGAGGAGTGTTGCGCATCGCATCATTCAACCGGGTGGCGTTTTGCAATACCGCAATTTGTTGTGTCTTGCAACAGAGAAGACGTGCAGTTAGACAAGCTAGCCTACCGTGGGGAACTTAGGATAAATAGAATCAGCAGGTTAGAACGAATCAAATCTCTTTGGGAAGCACTGTTGCAATTTGCATCGCGCTGATGCGATCTGCCACACCAATATTGAGAATCGCATCGGACGCAAACTGCAGAATTGACCTACCCGAAACTGAAACTCGGCTAATTGGCTACGCGATGGCTCTAACGCCTATTGATTCAGGTTGATGCGCACGGCATCGGCCGCCTCGATCACAACCGCCTCGGGTGCAACGGATACCCAGTCGTATGGAGTGGCAAGGATACGAAGGCTAGTAATTGCAGGGCGGCGACCCGAGCGCCATTCACTTTCGTCCGCGTCGAGATAGCGGACGAGATCGGGCGGGCCCCAGGGGTAAAACCAGACGTCCATGGAAGCGTTAGGTTGTATGACGAACCAGCGCAGCTCGCTGCTGCCGTCGGCGCGGCTGATTTCCAACTGCATACGCTCTGGTTTGCGCAGCTTCCACCAGAAGCCGTGGTTCACCCGCAGGCGCAGACGCAGAAAATCCGCGCCCGGAGGCCAGTCCGGTACTCCGACATCCACCACCGAGCTCCGTTGGTGAGTCGGGTATATCCGAGCAGGCAGGCCGAGCGTCTGCACTGTCATCGAGATTCGTGACGCGCGTGAATCATCGCGCAGCAACCCGTACACGCCGATCGAGGTCTGTCCGGAGGCGCGATAATGTTGCAGCATCCAGAACCACACTTCCGGCGTGCGGGTGAAATTGTAAACACCGCCAACCGGAAGACTCAGGTCGAGGTTACGCCAGTGGACGAGACCTCTCTCCGAAAGATGCGCCATGTCGGGGTCGGGCAGGTACAGACCGGCCGGTGCGGGTGCGCTTTCCAATCCGGTAATCTCCAGCCGCGAGAGTTCGGGTCCGCTTGCGGTGTACGCCTGCATCAGTCCGCCCGCGATAGTGCGTTGCGCGGCGATACCGAACTTGGTTTGGTACGGGAAGACCACAATGCGCTCGTCTGGTGCACTGTGCTGGCCGAGATAACCGGCGGCTGACTGCACCATGGCGGTGAATTCCGGCGCAAAGCAACCGCGATCGAATTCCTGGAAGCCCGTCGGACATTTAGTGAGCGGATGGCGGACCTGCTGAAAGAGATGAATGGGAGTTGATAGCAGAAAGGCCGGCTGCGATACCACCGCGGAAGCTAGGACCGCGGCGATGATGAGCGACAGAGAAAGCGGCCGAGAGTCGAATGAAAACAGAATGGCGCCTGCCAGCAAGATCATGGCAACGCAAGCAATCACAACGTGTCCGTAGTCGGAACGCACCAGAGCGCTTTGCATCATGGCCAAGGCGAATGCGAAACCGCCAAGTAGAAATGCCGGGCGTTCCGTGATTGCGGGATGGAGCTTGTTCCTGGTGACGGTCCGAAAAAGGAATACTGCCGTGCCGGCGACCAAAGTCCCAAGCAAGCGGACGGTTCCGGCGTCTGTCATGGCTGCGGGGGTGGCCCAGCGATACACGCTCACCTGTTGCGCGCCCTCTCTCCAGAAGCGAAAGTCGAAAGTCGAAGCCATGACCGCGTTGACGGCGAGCGCGAGAGCGAAAGCTGACAGGACGAAGGCCAGTATGACGAACAACCATGTGCTGACGACTTGTTTGTTCCGGCGAGCTTCGAAGAGGACAGCGATACTGGCGACCAGCCATGCTGCCACGGCGTACGGGCCAGTGTCAGAGGCCACGAGGAAAGCCGCTACCAAAAGCAACGCGGCAAAGATTCCGAGAGCGTAGGCTTTAGCCTCGTCCCTCGACGACGGCATACCAACCCCGCATTAAGATGGCGAATACAAGGACCGGAAACGCGTTCCGCAACGACGGCTCCCAGAAAAGAATGACCAGAAAGAACAGCAACGCGCGTTTCCATGAAGGCTGGTGAGGGAGCAGCAATCGCAGCGTCAGATACACGAAGACAAAAGCGCACCACGCGGGGACCGTGAACCAGGTCGCGTAGATGGCTCCCATGGAGAGGCCCATCGAGCGCGCCGGCACGCTGGAGAGCCACTGAAAGATAGGACCGTGGGTGAACGCTACATCACGCCCAATCCAAATGCTGCGTGAGAGTTTGAAGACCTCGTCGAGATGCCAGTTGTCGTCAATCAGGCTGGTATCCCGGACAACGACCAACGTTCGGGGCGAGAGCCAGACGGGAGGAATGGATGCCAGCAGAAGGACCATCAGGACGACTGCATCCCAATGTCTCGTCAGCCATGTGGGCGCCCGTGATAATGCAGACCGGGTGGCGCGCGAGCTTGCTTTGCTCACCACTTAATCAAGCTTCTCCATAGGCGAGTGCCATTCTATCTCAGGCTGGAAAAGCTGCGAGCCGCTCGTTTAGCGGGACAAGCTAAACTTGACCGCGTCCGCCGATTGCAATTCAACCGCGTCGGGCTGGACTGAAACCCAATCAAACGGCATCACCAGCACACGCAGCCGAGTAACCGCGGGCCGTGAACCAGTGCGCCAGTGGGCTTCTTCCGAATCGAAGTATGGCGCCAGCTCGGAATCATCCCAGGGATAAAACCAGACTTCCGACGAGACATTGGGCTCGACCAGGAACGGTTTCCGATCGTGACTTCCGTCAGCGTGTTCGATCTCGAGCACCAGGCGCGCCGGTTTGCGCAGTTTCCACCAGAGGCTGTAGTGGACCTTCATGCGCAGCCTCACGAAATCTGCGCCATCGCTTGGCCACGCAATCTGGCCAAGATCCAGCACTGAGCTGCGTTTGCGAACGGGATAATTCTGCAGCGCGGCATTGAGTGGCCGCGAGTCAGAAGTAACTCTAGGAGCTCGCGAATCGTCTCTCTGCAGCCCCAAGATGCCGGGAACCGGTTCCTGTTCTGCGCGGTAGTGCCGGAACATCCAGAGCCACACCTCGGGGCTGCGGGTGAAGTTCGGCACGCCATCGATGAGCCGGCTCTGGTCACCATCGGGAAAGAACAGGCCGGCTGGCGCTGCCGCTCGCTCCAGCCCGGCAATATCCACCTGCGAGAGATAGGCGCCGCTGACCAGGTAAGTCTGCATCACTCCGCCTGCTACGTTTCGGCGGGAGGCGATCCCGAAGATGGTCTGGTAGGGGAAGATCACGATGAAATCGTTAGGCCCGCTGCTCTGTTGAAGGTACGTCGAAGTTGTCTGCAGTATCCTCGTGAACTCTTCCGGATAGCAAACCCGGTCGAATTCCCGGAAGCCGCGTGGGCACTCCGTCAATCGATTGCCCAAGTGGACGTAATTTTGAATTGGCCCCAGCAGTAGCGGAGATTCGCCCAGGAACAACGAGCAGGACAGCGCAAACAGAACCGCCAAAGCAGTGCCGGCGCGAGATGAGAAGGAGAACAAAACCACGCCGGTGAGGAACACCATGACGTATACTGCGCCGACAATGTGTAACAAGTACGATCGCACCAGCCCGCCTTGCATGGCAAAGAGAGCAAACACGAATGCACTGAATAGGAAGCCGTTGCGGGAGGTGATGCTAAGACGGTGATGGCGGGCGGTAACGCCTCGCATCAGGAAGACCACGCCGCCCGCCACGGTGACAGCCAGCAAGTGGATCTTGCCGATTTTGCTCATCGATGCCGGTTCGATCCAGCGGTAGCCCGTGAGGATGGCCAGCGAATTCCGCCAGAAGCGAAAGTCGAAGGGTTTCGCCGCGAAGGTGTTGACTGCAATTACGAGCACCAGCGACAGCGCGGCAAATGCCAGCAACGCCGAGGCGCACGATCGCAGCAGGTGCTGGTTACGGTGCTCTTCCCAGGCCATCGCGAGCAGCGTGAGCAACAGCGCCGTCAACGCGTAAGCGCCCGCGTCAGCGGAATACAGGAAAGCGATGGCGCACAGAAGCGCAGTGCCACCTCCGAGCAGGACGGGGCTAATCTTCCGCTGGTGCAAACCGTCCCAGGCCCTGAAGAATATTGCGAAGAAGAAGACGGCAAACGGGGCACGTGACTCCCAAGGCATCCAGAAGACGCAGAGCAACATGACTAACACGAACCGCTTCCAGGGCGGCTGCTCCGGCAAAAGGAGGGCGACCGTCAGGTATCCCGCGAGAAACATGCACCACAACGGCAGCAGCATGCAGGTCGCATAGATCGCGCCCATCGAGACATTTATCAACCGAACCGGTGCGCTGGCCAGCCATTGGAAGAGCGGTCCGTAGGTGAACAGGACATCACGGCCGAACCACAACCCGCGCGAAGCTTTGAAGCTGGTGTCCAGGTGCCAGGATTCATCGATGAGGGTTATTCCGGAAGGGCTGAGGAATAGCGTGCCGGGCAAGAACCACGGCACCGGGAGAGAGGCCAGCACGAGCAACAAGACTGCCAGAAAGTCCCAGCGCTTTCGCAGCGGCGAGAGCCACGGTTCTAACTGAGGGTCTGGCCGGCGAGAGTGCCAGATCACTGCGCCGCCGTGCCTTTTACCACAATGCCGAGTTGCTCCATTCCACCGCTGGCCGTGGGTACCTGAACATCGAACACCACTACGCCATTCGCTCTTTTTTCGAGGATGTTCGGCTCAGTAACATTCTCCAGAGCGATTACGGCCGGATGGTTCGTGCCCGTGGTCTTAGTGCTGAGCGCGACGAGCTTCTTGAACGGAAGGTCCTGCTGCGGATTGGGATCACTGCCGGCCGGAATTGCCAGCAGAAAATCGGGATTAGGCGAAACGCCCAAATGGTTGCCGTCCTGTGGCAAGAGCTGATAGCGCAGCGTGTACGCTCCGGCTGGAATCGCCTGCCCGCGAAAGTCGGTCATGCCTTTGGGAAAATTGACCAGCCCGACAAATTCTCCGTTCGCCAGTTCGGGATAAAGCGCCCCGGGGACATCTCTTGTTGTCGTCTTGAGTTGCTTCGCAAACCAGAATTCCGCTGTCCAGCCATCGTCGAGGACGCGATAGCCCTTGTCTTCGAGGGCATGGTTCAGCTCCTCCGAGGCGTTCGCAGCCGAGGGTGCGCCGATGCGTGTGACCTGCGCCAGGGCGCAGGTGCCTAGCACAAAGAACGCGGCCGCGATCGTCGAGTGCGCAATAAAACGTCTTGCCATACCGCCATTCCAGTTCTGTTCTCGGAGCTGACTGGAAAATCCAGCCTGTAAACATCATACTAATAGGCGCTGAAGTTCGAGCCCATGATCTTCGTCCTCGACAACTACGACTCGTTCACCTACAACCTGGTCCAATATCTGGGCGAGTTGGGTGAAGAAGTCGTAGTACGTCGCAACGACCAAATCAGCGTCAGCGAGATTGAAGAACTTCATCCCGACCGCATTGTGATTTCTCCCGGCCCGTGCACGCCGCAGGATGCAGGCATCAGCATCAACCTGATCCGCCATTTTGCCGGACGCGTACCGCTGCTGGGCGTGTGCCTTGGTCACCAGGCGATCGGCGAGGCCTTTGGCGGCAAAGTGGTTCGGGCTGGAACCTTGATGCATGGCAAGACCAGCTCCATCGAACATGATGGCAAGACCATCTTCGGCAGTATTCCTTCGCCCATGACCGCCACGCGTTACCACTCGCTGATCGTGCAAGAGAAAGACCTGCCTGACGCACTGGAGATCTCAGCCACTTGCCATGACCGCGATGGGCAGCGCGTGATCATGGGATTGAGGCATCGCAAGTTCCCCGTTGAGGGAGTGCAATTCCATCCCGAGAGCGTGCTGACCGAGCAAGGCGAGCAGATCGTTCGCAACTTCGTCGGGCTGTGAGTCACATCGGCTGTTACCTATCCCCTGACCCTGGCACCTTATCCGTCATTTCCCGCCTGCGAACCAAACTGTCATCGCCGGGGCCACCCTCCTCCCTTGTGCATTGTTCTTTAGAATCAGCATCTTACTGGCAATTCGCGCGAGATTTCGCCGTAGCTTCTTGATTTACAAAGACTTATCGCAAAATACTCCTTTATAACGACTTACGTCTGCCTTCTTGCCGCGCCGCGAATTGCCCGACTGACAAATGGCCACTAAGCCGCCAGCCACTGACAACTGGTTTTCAAAGAGCTTTCCGGCCCGCACACTTGGTGCAGCCGTCGAAGACACAACCTCCTCGTCCTCGCAATACGGTGATACCGCGCCGAGCCAAGAATCGACAAGTGCGCAGGTCACGTTCGCATGTGATGAGCAAGCCAGCGGGAGGCCTGCAGCCTTCATTGAGGCGAGGCGACTATTTGTTTGGAGAGCTCGCCTAGACGAAAGGCACGTGGCCGCGCACAAATGAACTTGGATTACGACGGCAAAGGCTGCGACAATGCAAAGGTTCGGAAACTTCTCGCCCGGGGACCCGATGACGGAAGCATTTCCCACCAGACATCTCGACCGGCAAATTCCACCAGAACCTCACACCGCCATGTATGTGTGGCATAAATACTGGTCGAGGAAGACTTGGAATGTCGTCGCAGAGTTCATCCGGACGTACAGCAAGGAAAACGAAGTGTTTTTTGATCCCTTTGCCGGCAGCGGTGTTGTCGCAGTGGAGGCGCTTAGGAATCGACGGAGAGTCATTGCCTGCGATCTGAATCCAGCGGCCAGCTTGATTACCGAGCTGACAGTCAAGCGGATAGATACTGAGCGGCTGCGTCGTGCATACGAGTCTGTGCGCATGGCGGTGAAGGAGAAAATTGAACATCTCTATGAGGTTCGGTGTTTGAAATGCGATCGCCTGCTCATTGCGGACTGCATTATCAGAGAAGGAGAGGAATGCACGGAAGTGCGGTACATCAAGTGTCCAAATTGCGGACACCGGTGCGAAGGGGGCGAACCTAGGCCAGAGGATGTCGCCAGGCTGAGAGACCTTGAGTCCCAAACTATACGGGGCTGGTACCCGTCGGAGAAGCTCTACTACTCTGTTGCTTGGCTGCATGAGGCCATCCAGGATGCACCGGTAAGTTCCCGGAAGTTTCTGATGGGTGCGTTCACGTCAATGGTGCACCTCTGCACACGCATGATGCCAGTTGGCGACCCACAGCCTACAAACCACTACACCTATTTCAGTTCACCGGGTTGGACGCAGCATAGCTACTGGTCTGCTCAGAGGTACATGGAACAGAATGTTTGGATGAAGTTCGAGAGCGCGGTAATGGGGAACCAAGGACTGTTCAACGCGAAAAACGAATCTAACGTCGAGGTTCCTAAGTGCAGGGTTACGCGCGATTGGCGAAAAGTTCTCGATGGTGACGCAGAGCTTGCGATAGTCACCGGCGATTGTTTGGAACTAATGCAGGAAATGCAAGACGCTTGCGTTGACTATATCTTCACCGACCCGCCATATGATCAGTCGGTTCAATACGGCGAGTTGTCTCTGCTCTGGAATGCATGGCTCGGGAATGCCCGGGGTTATGCAGAACGCCTGATTACCCGCGAAATCATCCACAACGACCGCCAAAATAAATCATTTGATGTCTACCTTGGTCTGCTCAGAAACAGTTTTACGAATATGCATCGCGTCTTGCGTCCAAATCGGTATCTCACGTTGACCTTCCACAATCCAACGTTCAAGGTTCGGAACGCCACAGTGAGAACCGCCGTCTTTGCCGGATTCGACTATCAAAAAATCCATCATCAGCCGTTGGGCCAAGTTTCTGCAAAGTCAATGCTACAGCCCTTCGGGAGCGCCCAGGGTGATTTCTATTTACGATTCCAGAAGCCATCGGTGCGAACGGCTCGCCCTCTGACCGAAATCACTGAAGAGCGATTCAGGAGGATAGTTGTAGAGACATGCAAGAAGGTGATTGCGGAACGGGCAGAACCGACACCATACACGATTCTGGTGAACTACGTGGACCCCGTGTTGGTCAAACAAGGTTTTTTCAGCACTCTTGAAACTGGTCTAGACGTAAAAACTGTGCTGGAGAAGGCGGTCGATATTGACTTCACGCTGGTGGATGCAAAGATCGGAAGCGCTAAGGGACAATTGTGGTGGTTTAAAGACCCAATCTTCGCCGCGCGACTTCGTCAAATCCCCTTGACAGAACGCGTCGAGCAGACCGTGTTTAGGTACCTGAATTCGCGGAGCCGGGCGACTTTCACCGAAGTCTGGGACGCGGTTAGTCGCGAGTTTCCAAACTCACTCACTTCGGACAGCACAAGCATCAAGCAAGCTTTAGACATGTATGCCCGCAAACTCGGAAATCAAGGGTATTGGATGCTCAGTGACGAGGTTCGCCTGCGAATTAGGTCACACTCCGAAATCATCGCCTTGCTCTCATTTATTGGTAAGCGGAGGGGATACGGCATTTGGATAGGCAAGAACGAGCAGGGTACGAGAGCGGAGGGCTTAGCTGGGGACGTAAGGCTGTCCTCACTGGTCACGGCACGCCCATCGGAATTGTCCGGGGTCATAAATGAGGCCGACGTTTGGAATATGGATTTGTTGTGGCTGAAGGGTACCGTGGTGGTGGCTGCATTTGAGGTTGAATACACCACGACGATGACCAGTGCGTTGCAGCGCGGGTCTAACCTCCCGCCGGAAACGCCGAAAGTCATGGTAATCCCCGAAGAGCGCCAAACGGATTTCCAGCGGAAGATGCAATCGCCGCTGTTCAGCGAGCGATTCCAAAAGGATTCGTGGAGCTTGCTGTACTTCGATACATTGAGGGACACATATACGAAACACGGTGACGCAACTGACATCGACAAGATCTTCGACGTCGTTTCGGGAACGGAAAAAAGGGCAGAGGCCCAAAAGGAGCAGGCAGCGTTCAAGTTTGATTGACGGCCGGGTGCCGCCGCATTTGTCCGCCGCCGTTGCGGACAGGGTGTGGTTTTCCGCTTGCGGACGCGGGCCTGAAGGCGCGCCCTCTACCGCTCGGAGCTTGTTCTGTCACCGAATATTCATCCAGCGCCGGTGGTGGTGGCTGAGGCGATTGCGTAACATAGCACCAGTTCCTCTCCGTCATCGTGATGCTTTGCCTCAAACTCGGCACCGGCCTGCTCAGCGCGCTGGCGATGCTGGTCACGTCGGGAATCCCTGCCGGTACCGCGTTGCCGGTCGCGCTCGGCGCCACGCTGGACGCCAAGAAGGACAAGCCCGGCCAGAAGATCGAAGCCCGCCTCATGCAGGATGTTCGGCTGCCTGCAGGAGAGAAGATTAAGGCCGGAGCGCGCGTTAGCGGCCACATCGTGGCAGTGAGCAAAACTCCGGGCGGTGGCTCGCGAATGGTGTTAACGTTCGACCAACTGACCGCGGACGGTAGAACGATTCCGGTGGTGCTCAGCGTGCGGGCCATCGCTTCCTCGAATAGCGTGTTCCAGGCGCAGGTTCCTATCAATGCTGATACGGACGCCGAGAGCTCGAACCAATGGGTCATGCGGCAGGTTGGCGGCGAGACCGTGAACCGGCGGCTGGGCCTGGTTGGCTCGGATGATGGCGTCGTGGGGCGATATGAAGGCGGGGCGCCGTGGGGCAAGCTGACAGCGGCGGTCGATGGAGATTGTTCTGCGACCGATGGCAACGGCATCGTGCAGGCGCTCTGGGTGTTCTCCACATCGGCCTGCGGTCTTTACGGCTTGCGGGACATGAAGCTCGTCCACGACGGAAGAACCGATCCGGTAGGACAGATCATCCTGGAGTCGCCCAAAGACATTCATATCGGCGGCGGCAGCGGATGGTTCCTGCTGGTGGGCGGAGTGCCTGCCGCGAAATAACGAGCGCGACCGCCTCCCCATCTCAACTTGTTGACCCCTGTACTTCTTCGCCGACCCAAGCGGGCCGATGGGGGCGTATCACTTATTAAACTGAATCGCGCATCTTTTCAATGCCTTACGCCGGGCATCCTGCGACAAGAGAAAGGGCATCTCACGGCGTGTTGCCCGTGGTCCATTGCCATCGTAGTCGATGGACGCGGGCGATTTTCAAATTTATGGAGAATCTGATGAGCCCCAACAGCAAACTATTTGTTGTAATTCTGCCAGCGTTTTTCCTGCTGGCACTGGCCTCGCCGGTCATAGCGCAGACCTCGCAGACGACCACAACAACCCAGAATCCGCCTGCCACGCAGACCCAAAGCACGACCACAACAACTTCGCAGGACCAGCCGGCGGCCCAGAGCCAGAGCACCGAAACCACTCACACCGTTACGAAGAGCAAACATCATCACAAGAAAGAAACCCAGACGACGGACACTACAACAACGACGCAGAACCCCCCGGCCTCGCAAACGCACTCTGAAACCACCACAACGACCACTCAGCCGCCAAATCAATCTCAGACAACCACCACGACAACTACGAATCCGCCACAGTTTTGATAAGCAGGGAATGCGTGACCAAGTCGTGATGGGGGCCGTACAAACTCTAGCGGTGGCCGCCGTGCTCCTGGCGGCCACAAGCATGGCGCAAGAGACGAAGCCTGTGCCTGCAACCCCGATCGACGCGAAGAAGGCTGACCTGGGGGGAAAGGTATGGGATCCCGAGTGGGACACCATCGTAGAAAAGGCAATTCCGCCCGACATGTTGTCTCCCGCGATTGGGCATTCTGTCGCGCGATTCTGCCCCCGCTATGCGTCCATGAACGAGACCGACAAGCGCGTCTTTTGGGCGTATTTCTTTCAGGCGCTGGCCGGCGCCGAGGCCGGGTTGAATCCGCGGACTCGGGTGCGTCACCCCGAGGTGCCGAAGATCGACAAGGTGACAGGAGACCCAATCCGCTGCGAGGGCTTGCTCCAACTTTCTTATGAAGATGGAAAGCTATACGGATGCGACTTTGATTGGAAAGCTGACCGGAAGTTGCCGCCCAACAGTAAGGACAGGAGCATTCTCCAGCCAAAGAATAATCTAGAATGCGGTGTGAAAATCCTCACCAAGCAGCTTGTTGATCAGCACAAACCGCTGTTTACGCGAAGCTCCTATTGGTCCACCCTGCGGCCTGGCTGGTACGATTATCACGTCTTTGCCAAAGAGATGACGAATCCGCCCGCCGCCTGCGGGTCACATGTAGCCACACCGGTCAACCGGGCCGCAACCACGAAGACCGTGCAGGAAACGGCGAAGGCCACGCAGTAGTCACAGCAGCTTTCCGGGTGTTGCCTCATTACGCCCCGGCAAAAGTCTCCGCTAACGCACATATAGAAACATCCCGTCGGAAGAATGGCGCTCGGCCGTTAGCCGCTACTCCACCTCGTGCTTGGCGGTGTAACCGTCGCGGGCGATGATCTGGTATTTGACCTCTTTGTTCTTCTGGTCCTTGATCTCCAGAGGCTTGTCATTGGGACCGACCAATTCCACCTTGAGCTTGCGATAGCTGCCGTCCTGCTTGGTATTGGTGGGCTTATAGGTGATGGTGTACTGGTCGCGGATAGAGCTCCCAATCTGGCGGAAGATGTCGGGCATCTCGGCCTCGAACCTGGGAATATAGCTCTGCCCGCCGGTCATCCTGGCGAAGGTCCTCATCTGATTGTCCGCCTGTTGGTAATCCATCATGGCCAGGCCGACGTCGGGATTCGTGCCGTAGTGCGCCTCGATCCACTCGCGCAAGACCCAGCCGGTGCTGATGGTGTAAATGGTGACGTTGGGCGTGTTCTTTACCTTCTTCAGGATCTTGTCCAGCGTAAGCTTGCTGAAGGTGTCCACGCCGCTGGCTACGACCACCATTTCCTTACGCCCGGGAATGCGGTCCAGGCGGTCGAGCGTGTCATACATGGCGTCGAAGATGTTGGTCTCACTGAAGCCGGGAATCCGAAGCGAGTTGAGAGCGCCGACGATAGATTGCTTGTCCTGAGTGAAGTCCACGAGGATATGGGTCCTCATGTCGAACTCGACCACCGCGACCCAGTCCTGCGGCTGCAAGCTGGAAGCAAACGCATACGACGCATTCAACGCGTCATACATGAACCTGTAATTCTTGGCCGCAAACTCCACCAGCAGCACCGCCGTGATCGGCGCCTTGCTCAGGGTGACGCTATCAATGTGCTGCGGAACGCCATCTTCCCAAACCTTGAAGTGCTCCTTGGCAACGTCCACCGGCAATGCCACCGGGCGACCATCTTTCTGCACCACGCGAGCATTAACTGTCACCTCAGGAACATTCACATGCAGCGAGAATTCCGGGCTGTCGGCGGCCTTGGGCTTCGGGGGCGGAGGCGGCTCGTCCGTGTCATTCTTCTTGGGAACCGCTATGGGGCTGGACTCACTTTCCGGCCCTCCCGCCTCCGCCGGTTGGTTCTGCTGGCTTTGGTTTGGCTGCGATTGCGACGCCGACTGGTTGCCGCTGGAGGACTGGGCGCGACCAGGGACGGCGATTAACAACGCTGCCACCACAGTGATAATAGGCAGCGTGACGGTGCCAAAGGAAAATCGTACAACGTTTGGGTGATTCTCAGGACTCATTCGGATGTCTCGCGCGGAACTCTTTCTGCTAGTATAAATGCAATTCCTGCTAGTTTGACTCGCTGCGGCCAGTGCAAATTGCTTGGGTGTTAGACGCGTAAGCGGCCGCAATCGTTATTTGGTCGCCCCGAGCGTCAGCATGCTGCATTGGCTGCGCTGGCGCGGAGGCGTAAGGCAAAGCCGCCTCGTGGCTTAAGTACTGGGATGAGGAACATGTTCCGCCGCGCGATTTCGTCACTTCTGTTAGTCTGTCTCGCGTCCTGCGCAGCTTCGGCTGCCGAAAAGCCAAGCGTCAAAATTCTGCCAGTAAGCCAGATACAGGCCGGCATGCGCGGCGTGGCGTACACCGTTTTCGAGGGGACCACGCCGGAGCCGATGGAGGTCGAGATCCTCGGCGTTTTGCGTAACATGGCCGGTCCCAAGTCTGACGTCATCCTCGCGCGGCTGCACGGGAAGAAGGTGGAATACACTGGCGTGGTCGCCGGCATGAGCGGCAGTCCGGTTTATATAGATGGCAAGCTGGTAGGCGCTATCGCCTACCGTATTGGCGAATTCTCCAAGGAGCCGATCGCCGGAATCACTCCCGCCGCCAACATGCTCGAGATCGACGACTTGGATAGCGCCGCCGAAGCTGACCTGGCACAGAGCGCGGCGCACGAAAAGCATGAGGCGAGCCGAACCTCCGGGCCGGGCGAACCGGCTGCTCTGGGGCAGGAGGCTGCCGGCTACGCCAACCTGCTCAAACCGATTGAGACTCCGCTGGTCTTCAGCGGATTCAGTGAAGATACGCTGCGCCTGTTCTCCAAGGATTTCACTTCTGCGGGCATCGTTCCCGTCATGGGCGTTGGCTCGGTCAGCAATGACAAGCAGCCTGAGCCGCTGGTGCCGGGCTCGGCGGTCAGCGCCATCCTGGTACGCGGCGATATGAACATCGCCGGGACCTGCACGGTCACCTATCTTGACGACTC
Organism: uncultured Acidobacteriaceae bacterium; assembly: GCA_963823635.1. Lineage (GTDB taxonomy): Bacteria > Acidobacteriota > Terriglobia > Terriglobales > Acidobacteriaceae > Bog-257. The sequence continues at coordinate 130,335 of CAWGMV010000026.1, forward strand.
CCATCTGCTCGCTTGCGGGCATCCGCTGCTGCAGTCGGGAAACGTTGACATGCCGATGACCAAGGCAACGGTGCTGGCGACGCTGCCTTCGCCGTCGAATTCGTTCAAGATCATCAATACCACCGAGCCGGTCGGCGCGTTCGTGCAGGACCGGCGGGCGGGAATCATGGGACGGTTTGACCGCGAGCCGCACATGATCCCGGTCACTCTCACCTTCCACGGTGTCTCTCATCCCAAGCAGTTTCATTATGAAGTGCTCAACAACGCCAAGATCACGCCACCGGCGATGATGGCGACGGTATTCAACGCCATCCAGGGCATGAACGAGTACGGCGAGGACACGACCTATCGGCTTGTCGGCGACATCTCGGTGGTCGGCTATCCCAAGCTCAGCGTGCGGAACATGTACGCGCCGGCTGATGGAACGGCGCCGACCGCGTATGGAATTGCGCTCTCCGTTGGCGAGCGCTTCAGCCGCATCTTCGATAATCCGTACAATCGCCCGAAGATTGAAGGCGTCGAGTTGAATTTCTATCTGGTGCCTGATCGACGCTCGGCACGGCTCGAGACCGCTCGCACGGATGTGACAGAAGCGCGTCCTGGCGACGACATCACCATCGAAGCCCTGCTGCGCCCTTATCGCGGCGAGAGCATCGTGCGGGAGATCCCCGTGAAGATCCCGACAGCCACGCCCAAGGGCACGCTGCGCATTCTGGTCAGCGACGGCGAAACCCTCGACCGGATGCGGCGCGCGCCGGCCAATATGAGCCGCCGCCTCGACCTCTCCTCCACTATCGCGCTCCTCAATAAGGAGCACAGTAATTCGCAGGTGTATGTTTCGCTGCTGGAGGCCAACCCGCAAGCCATGGTGGACGATAAGGTCATGCCGACGTTGCCGCTTTCCGTCATCAACGTGATGGACGGGATGCGCGGCACACAGGACATGGTCGTGGTGGGCGAGTCCGCGGTGGATGAGGCTTCCGCGCCTGTGGACTACGTGGTGTCGGGCTCGCAAATTATTACGCTGACGATCAAGTGAGACAGGAAAGTTTGTATCCTCCCTACGCTACTCGATGATGGCCAGCGTGTCTCCGGCATTGACGGTCGAGCCTTCCGCGGTGAGGATCTTCTGCACGCGGCCGTCCTTGGGAGACTTCATCTCATTCTGCATCTTCATGGCTTCCATCACGAGAATGCTTTGTCCGGCTTTGACTTCGTCCTTCTCTCGGACGATGATGCGAACGATTTTGCCGGGCATCGGCGCTTTGAGCTTTTGCGGCCCAGCATCGGAGCCGGCAACGGCTCGACGGGTACGCAAGGAGCGCGGATCCTGGACGTCCACGGCGTAGCGAGCGCTGCCGATGACCATGTGCAGCTCGCCCTGCAGGGAGCGCTCACGCTTGATCTCGTATGCTTTGCCGCCCACCAGAATTGAGAGCACGTCGCGCGCGGTAAGAGCGGCATCCACCTCTATCTGCTGACCGTCAATCTTGCAGCGCCAGGTCCTCCCGCCCTGGGTCAGCTCCAACTGATGGGTCTTGCCATCTACCACAACGTCGTAGGTCATAGGTTATGCCTTACCGTTCCCTCAACGCCTCAGCGCGCGCAATTCGGCGCCAATTCGAAGGCTGGGAAGGAGCGAGCCCGTTACCGTTGTTCTCAGCAGCGCCTGCCGCCAACCCGGGTAATGCCGCCTTGGTCTCCGTGGCCGCAAAAATCGCCGCCCCAATGGCTGCCATCAGCGGGTGATGCCCGTCGGTTTCGTGATAAGGCTTTGCCAGCAGCCGGTCGAGAAAACCGGTGTCCAACTTGCCCGCGCGAAAGTCCGGATCGCGCAGGATCCGGCGGAAGAGTGAGATGTTGGTCTTGATGCCGCCGACGAAGTACTCGTAGAGAGCGCGCAGCAACCGGTCAATGGCATCGTCGCGCGTTTCGCCATAACCGATCAGCTTAGCCAACAGCGGATCGTACTCAATCGGCACCTTCCAGCCTTCATACATGCCGCTGTCACGCCGGATGCCCGGGCCGGAAGGCGAGATGAGCCGGGTGATTTGTCCCGGCGACGGGAAGAAGTTGTTATCAGGATCTTCGGCGTACACGCGACACTCGATGGCGTGTCCGCGTACCTTGATGTCTTCCTGACGAAACGGCAGTTTCTCCCCGGCGGCAACTCGCATTTGCAGGTGCACCAAATCCAGTCCGGTTACGAGTTCGGTCACCGGATGCTCCACCTGCAGGCGAGTGTTCATCTCGAGGAAGTAAAAGTTGCGGTCTTGATCGACCAGGAACTCGACCGTGCCTGCGTTGCGGTAATTCGCGGCTTTGGCCACGCGCACGGCAACCTCGCCCATGCGCCGCCGCATGTCCTCATCCACGATGGGCGAGGGCGACTCTTCCAGGACTTTCTGATGGCGGCGTTGCACCGAGCATTCGCGTTCCCCGAGGTACACGGCGTTGCCGTGCTCGTCGCCGAAAATCTGCATCTCGACGTGGCGCGGGTTGACGATGTACTTCTCCAGGTACACCTCATTGTCGCCAAATGAGCGCTGTGCCTCGCTGCTGGCGTTCTCGTAAGCGGAGCGCAACTCCTCAGGTGCGGCGACCATGCGCATGCCTTTGCCGCCGCCGCCGGCCGCCGCCTTCAGCATCACGGGATAGCCGATTTGCTCCGCCAGCCTCTCCGCAGCGTCAATGTCGAGGCCGTGCTCAGAGCCGGGAACAAATGGCACGCCTGCACGTTTCATATTCTGGCGGGCACGCGTTTTGGACCCCATCATCTCCATCGACTCGGGTGTGGGGCCGATGAATGTGAAACCGGCGTCCGCACAGGCCCTGGCGAAGCGCGCGTTCTCGGACAGAAAGCCGTAACCAGGATGGATGGCCTCAGCTCCGCTGCGGCGAGCGACGTCCAGGATCTTGTCAACGTTGAGGTAGGACTCGCTCGCGGTGGCGGGCCCGATATGGTAGGCGTAATCGGCTTTGCGCACGTGCAGCGCCTTGCGATCCACATCGGAGAAGACGGCGACCGACTCGATGCCCATCTCGCGGCAGGCGCGAATAATGCGAACTGCAATCTCGCCGCGATTGGCAATCAGGACCCGCTTAAACATGGCAAGCCTCGACAGAAAAAAGGATTGTACTGCATGGGTCACAAAAGGGGACGGGCTGCGTCACAGGGCTGTGTGATGAAGAACCGCGGCGGGCGTGAATGCTTTAACCTTCCAACTCCGCGAATATTTCGGCCAGGTTCAGATGTACTGGTTCGGACCGGAAATCCGTGGTCTCGATCCAGTTGCCGGTTGAGCAGTCCCAGCCGCAGCGGTCTTCCGGGTCGATCACCCAGATGGCTTTGACGCCCATAGCGCGGTAATCAGCGATGCGCTGGTGATAGCGATTAATTCGGTCCTCCGGAGATAAGACCTCAATGACCACCAGCGGCGCCTCACGCACGATACGCTTGTCCTTGCTGGAACGGGCGCTAAGGACTATGTCTGGCACACGAAAGCGGGTCGGCGATACTTGGGTGCGCACATCTGGTAGAACCCGAATATTCCATTCCTTAGCATGTTGTATGAACCATCCCAAGATGGCGGCGATTACTGCCGAGTGCTCGATCTCGCCCACATTCCTCTCCTCGAGCCGGCCATCGATATACTCCATGTCTGGCTCATAGCTGCTGTGGAGATACTCTTCAATGCTGATCGCGGTCGTGGTTGCCATAATGCTCCAATTCTATCGCTAACAACCGACGAGAAATAGCACGCCCTAAAAGCAAAATGCCCCTCCATTTCGGGAAGGGCGCTTGCTAAAGCCACTAACTTTGCCGCCTGCTACTGCATGGTTACGACCCCGGTAGGACCGGCCTTTTCTGCCTTGGCTTTCTTGGTGGCCATGGTTTTGTCCACCCAGTCGTCCGCAGTCTTGAGATCGGCCTTCCGGGCGTCGGGGTCGTCGCACTGCAAGTCCGCCTGTTCGCGGTACAGCAGGTTCATATACGCCATGGCGTCGTCATAATCGGGACGCAGTTCCAGAGCCTTTTTCAGGTTCTGGATCCCATCGTCTACCTGCGGTTCGTTCTGTGCCTTAATCGTCTTCAGCAGCTCGTTGCAGTCTTTCTTGTCCTTCAGTTCGTCAGTCGGCTTCAGTCCCAGTTTGGCGCGCTCATCCATGCGGCGCTGATACGTCTGCGACCAATCAATGAAGGCGATAGAGTAGTAGGTCTCCGGATCGTTGGGATCGAGCTTGGAAATCTGCTGATAATAATCACGCGCCTGGTCCCATTTCTTCTGTTGCAGGTACATGGAGGCGATACCCTTCATGCTGTGGATCTGCTGCTCGAGCGGCGGATGCAAGTCGAGCACCTGTTTGAAGGCGTCGATGGCCTGCTCTGCGTAGCGGTTGTTCTCGGGGGAATCGGCGCCGGGAATATATTGCTGAGCATACGCCGTGGCCAGATAAAGGCGGGCATTGGTGAGACTGGGATCCAGTGCCACAGCGTTCTTAAAATGTTCGATTGCCTCTTCAAACTTTGCGTTCTTATAGGACTGCACGCCTTTGTTGAGCTGGTCGCGCGCTTTGAGCTTGTTGCAACCCGTCGCCGAGAACAGCACCAGCAGCACGGCAAGCAATGTCACTACCCGTCCGCTTATTTTCATGTCTGCTATCACTCTCCGTTCGGATGGTTCGGATTTCGCGGCGAAGCGGAACCGTCGCGACGCGACAGTCCCGCCCGTCCAGGAGGAAGAGTACAGCCCGAACCCTATTCCTTAATGCTGCATCAAGCCTAGCCGCCGGCTTCGATCTTAGCCGTGATCAGGCCGACTTTATCGACACCCGCAGCATGGGCGATGTCGATCACTTGTGCCACGTCATTAAACGTAAGATCGGGATCTGCTTTGACGAACATCACCTTTTCCGCGCGCGTCTTGAAGATGTCATTCAAGCGGCCTTCCAAATTGTCCCACGTGACGTCGTCCTGGTTGATCTTTAGCGCCGGTTTGTCGCCATTGCCCTTCAGGACCTGCACGACAATCGTCCGGTCGCTGGGAGGCTGCTGCTTCTGGTCCTTAGGCGGCTGAGGAACCAGCGCGTCCAGGCCCTTGGGAGTCAGCGGCGTGATCACCATAAAGATGATGAGCAACACCAGCAACACGTCAATCATTGGGGTTACGTTGATATCGGCCAAGCAACCGCCGCCGGACCCTCCAACTGCCATTGACATAAATAAATCCCCCTACTGGGTGCCACCAGCGGTAGCACCGGTTTCCGACGGTTTCTTGGTGGTGGTCTGCGTCTGCTCGGTCAACAGTCCCACGTCATCCACTCCGGCAGCGCGGACGTTGTCCACGACGTCAACTACGTTGCCGTACTTGGCGCGCGCGTCGGCCTTAATGAAGATCCGCTTGTCCACCTTATTGGCCAGGCGGTCCTTCACTTTTGCGGTCAGGTCCTCGGCCTTAATGCGATCGGTGCCGAAAAAGATCTGCCCGTCGCGCATGACTGCCACAAGCAGGGAATCTTCTTTGTCGGCGTCAGGCATGGGCGTCGGACTATTGACCCGGGCCATGTCCACACTTACGCCTTTCTGCAACATAGGCGTGATGACCATGAAGATGATGAGCAGCACCAGCATCACGTCCACCATAGGAGTGACGTTGATGTTGGAGTTGACCTTCTTCCCTTCGTCACGTTTGTTTAATGCCATTTGCGTTCAACCTCCTTCTCGCCGGACCTCAGCGCTGCACCAGGCAGCGCCGATCTCCAGCTACCGGCGGACCGCCCGCTTCTTGAGGAAGTAGTCGATCAGCTCGCTGGAGCTGTTGTCCATTTCCACGTCGAAGGCTTCCACCTTGTTGGTGAAGTAGTTGAACATCATCACAGCCGGGATGGCGACGAAAAGTCCAATGGCGGTGGTCACCAGCGCTTCCGAAATACCGCCGGCGACGGCTCCTAGACCGGTGGCCTTCTGCGTCGAGATTTCCTTGAACGCATTCAGAATGCCGACCACGGTCCCGAACAGTCCAACGAACGGGAGCGGTGGAACCAATGGTGGCCAGGCCGCCCAGGCCGCGTTTCAGTTCGGCGTGAGTGATGGCTTCGGCACGTTCGAGCGCGCGCTTAGAGGCCTCAATCTGCTCGCCGGGAATGTCGGAAGAATCGCCGTGGGCCTTGAATTCCTGCAGGCCGGCAGTGACGACCTTGGCCAGGTGGCTTTTCTTGTTGCGCTCGCCGACCTTGATCGCTTCTTCGATCTTGCCTTCACGCAGGGCGCCGGCGACGGCGGGGGCAAAGGCACGTGACTGTTTGCGGGCGGCGCTGAACGCCATCGCGCGGTCGATCATCACGCCAATGGACCATCCTGACATGATGAACAGAATAACGACGACGATCTTCGCCAGAATTCCCATCTGTTTCCAGAGGGAGACAGGGTCCCAACCTACCGTGGCTTCCTGGAAAACCCAGGCAGCAGCCGTGGGCACGTGGCTGAGAGCATAGGTGGCAATGTTAGCTAGGAACATGGGTTTGACTTTTCCTCCTCAGAACTTTGGTTAAAGCAGACCGAATCGGACTACTGTGATTCGAATTTTTCCATCCCGTCGTGCTGCAAAACACACAACAGAACGACCCCACATCAAGAACTCATCCGTAGAAATTGGTCGCAGCCCATAAGACCGCAGTCAACACTCTAAGTCACACGCAGACAAAACTTCTACCCGCCTGCCAAGGTGAAGTTCACATTGACCGTGGTTTCCACTTCCACCGGCTCGCCGTTCAGGTAGTAGGGTTTGTAGCGCCACTGCTTCACCGCTTCCAGCGCAGATCCAGTCAACATGGGATGGCCGCTCACCACGTGCAGGTTCTGAATGGTGCCGTCTTTGCCGATCAAAGCTTGCAGCACAACCACGCCCTGCACGCGGGCCTGGCGGGCAAGCGGAGGATAAGACGGTTGGACCTTGTGAATCAGCAATCCCTGGGAAACACCCTGAGACACGCGCACACGCTGCGGGGTTGCGGCTTTAGGCACCGTCGCCGGCACGTTGCCGATCACGCTGCCCAGTACTCCGCCCATGGCACCTCCGGGAACTCCACCCGGCACACCGCCCACTACGCCGGCTACGCCCGTACTCGGAGGCGGCTCATCTTCTTTAATCATCTCAATCTTCTTTGGAATCGCGGTTGGGGTGCGGAGTTGGCCGTTATCCAGCTCGGTTTGGATCTTCTTCGGCACCACGGGAGCTGCCGCCGGTGGTGGCGGCGGTGGCGGCGGCGGTGGCGGTGCAACCAGGAAGGTCATCAATTGCTGCTTCGGCAACGCTTCCGTGAAGATCAGCGGGAGTAACACCAGGACGCCAATAAAAATGATCTCTAGAACAAACGAGAGCGCGGTGGTTGCGCCTTGCTTCGTCCTGATCTTGCCTCCCGACTCCATCAGGCTGTCTTCAAACATGGCCTGTCCTCCGTCGAATGCTCTTGGTATTTAGACACCAGAGTCGCGACTTTTGCTCCCCAAGAGCCTAACCCTAACGCTTCAAGTGCGTAGGCTGCGGAAGCATGCTTGGCAGCTCCGGCGCGACTGCCCCCGAATCGAGACCGAAGTATACACCCCACAAGCCCAATTGCACACTATTTCAGGCCTGAATTCGGGTTCGCAACCCTCAAACCGGGAACTCGCGATCCAGCCCGCTTACACCTTTGCCTTCACCCGCGACGTTTTGTTGCGCTGAGAGCTAAGGCGGCGCTCAACTGCTTCTCCCGCCCGCCGCGCCCGCCAATCCTGATAAGCCACCAGCATGGGTGCCGCTACCGCGATGGAAGAATACGTCCCAATCAATATGCCGATGACCAATGCGAGCGAAAATCCGCGCAGCACCTCGCCCCCGAACAAGTACAGCGACAGCACCGTCAGGAACGTCAAGCCGGAAGTAAGGATGGTCCGGCTCAGTGTCTGGTTGATGCTCTTGTTGACGATGTCGGCCAGCGGTTCCCGGCGCAGCAGCTTGATGTTCTCCCGAATGCGGTCAAAAACGACGATGGTGTCGTTCATGGAATAGCCAATCAGCGTCAGGATGGCGGCAATGACCGTCAGACTGATTTCCTTATCCAGCAGGGAGAAGAAACCTACGGTGATGATGGTGTCGTGGAAGCAGGCCACCACCGCACCTACGCCGTAGATCATCTCGAACCGGAACCATAGGTAAACCAGCATTCCGGCCAGCGAGTACAGGGTCGCCATGACCGCCTGATGGCGAAGCTGACCGCCTACCTGCGGGCCTACAATCTCTACATTGCGCACGACGAAGTCGGAGGTGTAAAAACCCTCCTTCAGCGAGCTGATGACTTCCGGCGCCACCATCCCGCTCAGGTCATCCAGCGAATTCAAAACTCCGCCACGCTCTTTGTTGCGGAAATCCTCGATCTGCTGGGCCATCGCATGATATCGGGTGGCGGCATCGGTACCGAGATGCAGCGGGTCCTTCTGCAGCAGGTATTGCTCGAGAGTTGGCGTGCCACTGTTGTTCAGGTCCAGCTTGCCGGCGCTGGCGGCGTCCGGCGTCTGCAGCGCCTGGATGATCATATTTTTGCCGCGATCGAGGGCCGCCTCGCTGGTCTCCTGCATGCCCAAATCAATCAGGACTTCATTATCGGAAGCAGGGCCAAAGCGCTGGATGCGCGGGTTCTTCAGTCCTGCGCGGTCCATGGAATGCCGGATCTGGTCGAGGTTCGGAGTCTGGGCAAACTTGACGTAAACCAAAGTGCCGCCGCGGAACTCCACGCCCAGCGGAATGCCGTGCCAGAAGAAAATGGACAGCAGGCCGGCAACGCTGAAGATCAGTGAGAAGGCAAGGAAGTACCACTTCTTGCCCAGAAAATCGATGTTGGTATTGCGAAATAACTCCACTACTATCCCCTTGCAGAATTTTTTCACCACGGAGGCACGGAGGGCACAGAGTTCTTATAAGACTCTTCTTACAATGCCCTTTCGCAGGACGGGCACATTGAAATTGATAAGCAATCCCACCCGAATCCTGCTCAGCCTCAGATAAGTGAGCAATTGCGATTCATGAATGGCCGATAAATGTTCGACTGATTTGAGCTCAACAAGCACTCGGCTATCCACCACTACGTCGATACGATATCCGCAATCGAGGCGGCAACCCTTGTACTCGACCGGCAATTCAACTTGAGAGCGAAACAGAATCTGCCGGAGACCCAGTTCACGGCACATGCAGGCCTGATACACAGATTCCAGCAAGCCAGGGCCCAGCTCCTGATGCACAGAAATGGCCGCACCAATGACCTCGCCAGTTAAATCTGCCTCGATGAGATCAATCCTGCCTGCCGTTTTGTCCATCTCGCCTATCATGAACTTGCGTGGAAACCTCAAGCCTCTTCCAAATTCTTTCTTCTACTCCGTGTTCTCCGTGCCTCCGTGGTGAAACGGGTTTTCCTTAAATGCTCAACGCCTCGCCACGCTGATGGCGATTGAGAATGGACTCGAAAATGACCCGCGAAACGAAAACCGACGTGAACAGATTGGCCGCCAGACCGAAGCTCAGGGTTACCGCGAAACCGCGCACCGGGCCAGTCCCGAAAAGAAACAGGATGATGGCCGAAACAATCGTCGTCACGTGGGTATCAAGAATTGTCGTCCAGGCATGTGCGAAGCCCTGGTCCACTGCCGACGGCGGCGTTTTGCCGTGCCGCAACTCCTCGCGAATGCGCTCGAGGATCAGGACGTTGGAATCCACGCCCATGCCGACCGTCAGAATGACACCTGCTATTCCCGGCAAGGTAAGCGTTGCGCCCGTAAAGCCCAGGAAACCCAGTAGGATGACCAGGTTCAGAAACAATCCCAGATCCGCGTTGATGCCCGCAGCGCGGTAATAGAAGAGCATGAACACCATCACCGCTACCATGCCGATGATAGCCGCCCGCACGCCCTGGCGAATGGAATCCGCTCCCAACGACGGCCCCACGGTTACTTCCTGCAGATACTTGATTCCCGCCGGCAGCGCCCCTGAGCGCAGGGTCAAGGCCAGGTCCTGGGTCTCCTGCGGACTGAATGACCCTGTGATGCGGCCTTGATCGTGAATCTGCTCCTGAATAGTCGCCACCGATTTCACCCGGTTGTCGAGCACCACCGCCAGCTTGTCGCCGACATGGGAACCGGTGAATGCCGCAAAGCGGCGTCCGCCGTCACCCGTCAAACTGAAATTGACGTCGGCCCGGCCGTTCTCGTCATGGCTGGCATCGGCCGTCCGCAGATCATTTCCGCTCACCGCTGACGAGCGGCTGATGAGCCAGTACACCTCGCCGTTTTCCTGGCCCTCCTGTGGATGGAGAGCGCTGCCCTTCATCAGCACGGTGTCGGGCGGAAGCACGCCCCCATTGGCCTGCATCGCGGCCTGCTCGCTGGGATAAGGCCCGCCGACCGCCTGCCGAATTTCCAGCATGGCGGTGGACTGCATGATTTCCTTTACCCGCGCCGGATCATCCACGCCCGGCAACTGCACCAGGATCTGGTAGTCGCCCAGGCCGTGCTCCTGGATCACCGGCTCGGAGACGCCGAGCTGGTCAATGCGGTTACGAATAGTTTCGATCGCCTGCTGTACCGCTTTCTTCCGGGTGTCGTTGGCCACCGACGGCTTCATCGCCAGCGTCCACGAATTCTCCACGCCGGATGTCAGGTCGTAATCCGGGAGTTTCTCGCTGACGATGCGCCGCAGCTCCGAAGACGACTCCGGCGGCACGCCCTTGATCTGGATCAGCTCCGGATGGTTCTGCGGATCGGGTTTGGAAATCTCCGCGTAGGCGATGTTGGCGCTCTTGAGAGCGTCCTTGAGCCGCTCGATGGCACGATCGCTGTCGGCGTTGATGGCATCGTTGACCTGTACCTGAAGAATCAGGTGAGTCCCGCCCTTCAAGTCGAGACCAAGGTGGATGCGGCTTTGCAACGCGGCCAGCAGACCTTTGCCGCTCAAACTGCTCGGAATGCCGAAGATGCCGAACAGAAAGGCGATCAGCACCGCGATAATCAAAACTGTCTTGGCGAGAAGATTCTTGTTCATGAGAAAACTGCAACCCTAGCTAAGACTTGGAAGAAGGACCCTCCGCGGTCGTCAGCGTGACGATGGAGGAACGGGAAACCTCGAGCTTGATGTTGTCCGGCGGGACACGCAAAACCACCGCATCATCTTTTACGGACATGATAACGCCGGTCAGGCCACCGCTGGTGACTACCTTGTCGCCCGGCTTGATTTCCTTCAGCATTGCCTGCCACTTCTTCTGGCGACGCTGCTGCGGCATGATCAGCAGGAAATAGAAGATTGCGAAGATCGCAACCATCATCAGGATCGGGGCCGAACCGCCGATGCCGGGGATGCCTTGCGCAAACAAACCTGTCAGTGTGGCCATCGTTAGTTAAGCTTTCACGCTTCTTAAGATTTCTGGGGCGTCGTCAGGATGATCTTCCACTTCCGAATTACATAACAAAAGCCAGTCCGCCCCTGCGGTCTGCCGGAAAACAGTCGCGGGTATTTCTGGGAGTTCCAACGGTCGGCCGCTACGCTTCTCGGCGTAGCCGCGTGGGTCAGAGACGCAGCCCTGCAACTATATTATCGCGTTTTGCCGGATTCCGGCATCCCAATCGCAGCTCGCTTGGGTCTAAGGGGACGCTCAGATTTCCGGGATCCCCAAGCCGCGCCGCCTTTGCGCGGTTTGCGCTGGTAAATGCGGCGGCCGGACGCCAGAAAGAAACTCCGCGAAATTCCCCAGCAATATAGCTTGCCGCACCCGGTGCATGGTGTCAATGTAGTACGCCAGGTTGTGGATAGTATTCAACGTTTGCGCCAGCAATTCATTCGAGGCATACAGATGACGCAGATAGGCTCGTGAATAGCGGGCACAAACCTTGCACCGGCAATTCGGATCGAGCGGGCCTTCGTCGGTGGCAAAGCGCGCGTTCTTGATGGTGAGGCGGCCCTCCGAGGTGAATAGCAGTCCATGACGTGCCGCGCGCGTCGGCAGTACGCAGTCCATCATGTCCACCCCGGCCGCAACGTAATGCACGATCTCTTCCGGCGTGCCGACACCCATCAGATACCGCGGCTTATTCTCCGGAAGGAATCGAATTGCGGCGTCCACCATCTCGTGAGTCATCGCGCGTGGCTCGCCTACGCTGAGACCTCCAATCGCGTAGCCGGGAAAATCAATTTCCACCGTCCGCTGCGCCGATTCGCGCCGCAAGTCAGGAAACATGCCGCCCTGCACGATGCCAAATAATGTTTGGGTTTGCTCCCCGCGCTCGGCGAACCACGGCACCTCCTGCTTGTGCGCCTCGAAGTACTCCTTGCTGCGTCTTGCCCAGCGCAGGGTCATCTCCATGGAGTCGCGGGTTCGCGCATACTCCGCCGGATGCTCGGTGCATTCGTCGAACGCCATGATGATGTCGGCGCCGAGCCCAATCTGCGCGGCGGTGGCGCTCTCTGGGCTGAAGAAATGCGACGAGCCATCGAGGTGCGAGCGAAATGCGACACCATCTTCCGTCACCTTGCGCAGGTCGCTGAGGCTGAAGACCTGGAAACCGCCCGAGTCGGTGAGGATGGGCCGGTTCCAGGCCATGAACTTCTGCACGCCGCCAAGCTGGCGTACCGTCTCGACGCCCGGGCCGTAAATAAAGATGATAGGTATTGTTCAGCAGGATCTGGACGCCCAACTCTTCCAGCGTGTCCTGGGGCACGCCCTTGACCGTTGCCAGCGTTCCCACGGGCATGAAGACGGGCGTCTGCACTTCGCCATGCGGCGTGAAGAAGCGTCCGGCGCGCGCCGCGCCATCACGAGCTTCAATCTGGAAACGGAAGAACATCGCAGACGATTGTAGCGGTTGTGGTTCACCACGGAGACACGGAGGTCACGGAGCAAAAGGAAATTATTTGTGGGTGTGATCCCGACCGAGGACTTAAGTCCGAGTAGAGGGGACTACTATGCTGCCAGGATTTCGCTGTCCTACGCCGCCGCTGGGCGTAGTTTGTGCCATCCCGCTACAGCCAGGTAGAACAGCAGGTTGATGGGCACCATCAGCGACAGATACGCGATAGGGACCATATAGACGTTAGTTCCCGGAAAGCAATAACGCGCTACGTACAGCACCACGATTACGCTGCGCATGCCGGTGGAGGTTGCCAGCACACGGCGAGATTCTGGATCGGGACCGCCAATCAGCCACCCAATCAACATCGACAGAATTAGGAGCAGGAACATCGCGAGTATCGTCCCGCGACCGGCTATAGCGTAAATGGCTTCGCGGCGCGCCAGGCGTGTCTCCCACATTAGAAAGACAAACACCACCGTCGCCAGAATCTCGAGCGGCAACACCAGCCTGGGGGCAATCTTCGGCATGCGCCGCGCCAACCACAATCCGGCGAGTAGGGGCAAGGCAATGTAGAGCGCGATGCTGGCGAGTAGGTTCGCTATCGGCCGCTGACTGCGGTGCGCTACCTGCGGCATTACCTCAACCGCCAGAGGCGTGATGGCGATGCTCACCAGCGAGAGCACGAAGACCATCGCGGCAGCGAATGCCAGCCGCGTCTTGGCCCGACGAGTGAATTGCAGAGCGATGGGCGTCCCTGGGATGGCCGCCAGCAGCAGGATGCCGATACTTACGTCGGGCGTCAGCGGAAAGAGGTGAACCAGCAGGAAGCCGATGCCGGGTATGAGGATGCAATTCGCCAGTAGCGTGCGCATAAACAGCGCGCGGTTGCGCACAACGTCGAGCAACTCGCCGCCCCTAACGCGCAGACCAATGGACAACATTACCAGCACAACGAAGAAGTTGAGCAACGGCAATGGCCGAATCAGCACTCGTGCCTCCGCGCAAACAGCTCGCCCATTGGCGAACTATCCAGAGTACAACGAGCGCGTGCCGGAGCTCTCACCTTAATGACAAATTCTCATTGGGAAGCGATAACTCCGTTGGAGGATAACTTTGATGAAAAATTGCGAACTTTCTTGTGGCCAGATGCGCAGCTACAAGCCCCGAGGACTCGACCCTTTTCGTGCCTCTTCCCTTGACCATCGCGAGAAATCAATATAGGTTTCCTATCACTCCACCAATCCACAAAGGGACCAGCAATGCGGGCCATTTTCATCAGCTATCGAAGAGAGGATGCCGAAGGCGAGGCCGGACGGTTGTTCGATGATCTGGTGGACGTCTACGGCGAGAATTCCGTCTTCATGGATGTGGCCGCCATCGAAGCGGGCCAGGATTTTCGCAAAGTAATTGACCAGAGCGTGGCCACTTGCGGCGTGCTGCTTGCCATCATCGGCAAGGACTGGGTGGATGCGAAGGACGAGAACGGTCAGCGCCGCCTCGACAGCGCATCTGACTTCGTTCGCCTGGAAACCGCTTCTGCGCTGAAACGGGACATTCCTGTCATTCCCGTACTCGTACATGGCGCGCGCATGCCACGCGCCGAGCAATTGCCGGACGACCTCAAGGACCTGGCGTACCGCAACTGTGTCGAGTTGACGGGCGCGCGCTGGCGGTCTGACGTGCAACTGCTGATTAAAGCTCTGCGTCCTCATGTCGGCGAGGCAAAAGATGCCCCTGTCGCACAAGGCCAGGCCGTCGCGCAACCGGCAATCGAGCGGGCAGCCTCTGTCCGCATTCCGTCGCCCTCGCCACAGCCGGCGGTGGAGTTTTCTTCTGCCGCGAAAGTGAACCTGCGGGGGTTGATTCTGCTCCTGGTAGCAGCTATCGCCGTGATAGGGGCGGTTGTGGTGTACATGATGATGCCGAAGCAAGTGGTCGTCCCGGATCTGGCCGGAATGACGTTACCCGACGCTACCGCGAAGTTACAGTCACTCAACCTTGTGGTGGGGCTGAGGACCATGAGGGAAGCGCCGGCCAAAGATCCGGGCACGATTCTCAATCAGTCTCCAACGCCCAATTCCCGAGTTAACAGCGGAACGGCGATCAATCTTGTGGTTGCGGAACGAGGTAAAGCGGAGGGCGGCGTGCAGCCTTATCCGTCGCCGCCGAAAAATCCTGGCAAGGAGCCCGAGTGCTCCCCCACCTACTCGACGGCGGACACTCCCCGATATCGCGTGCTATACGTCTGGTCCCCGGATCGCTCGGCGCTCGGAGCGGACGTTTTCCTTGACGGAAAATGTCAAGGCCGGATTGAAAGTGAGGCAGGCTCGTCGAACGTGTACGCTATGTTCCCCGTGCCACCCGGCAGCTATAACATCCAAGTCAAGAAGAAAGGATTCCCGGATTTCGAGAGAAACGTGAAAGCGGCGCCTCCGGCCAAACCCCCAGAGCAGGCCGCCAAAATCCCTGTGCAGTTTAGCTTGACGCCGAGGTGAAGCTGAGGATCGCTGAAACTTACTCTAGCGCTTTACCAATCTCGATGTCCCGTTTCAGGACATCGGTCAGGAGTTCGGAGAGTTCAACCCCCTTTTGTTGGGCTTTGCCGGAGAAATATTCCCACACGCTTCGCTCAATTGCGGCGGGCAAAAAGACTTTTGCAGAGGCCGGGATGTGATGACGTCCTCGCACGCCTTTGCTAAAGTCAATCTGGGCTGGCATCTCATCGTTATTAATTGGGTGCTCACTCATAAGCTCTCCGGGTAATCCGATCAAGTATTTTGTGCCTGCTTTTTCCGCTGTTTCTCCTCGAATTTCGCTTTGCTGACGATGGCGCGCTTGATGGTGCCGTGACCAATCACCTCGCTGCCGTCATGGGCACTCACCCGAAACGTGTAGAAGCGCCCGTCGAACTCTTCCACCACAGCCTCGCACTTCACGGCCGCTCCTATGCCGGTCGCGGCGCGATGAATGATGTTGATCGCCGTGCCAACACTGACCTCGTCGCCTTCGCAGAACGGCAGCAGCGCTGCGAAGCCTGCAGCCTCCATCCAGCCAATCATGTTGGGAGTGGATAGCACCGGAGGCAGCTCCTCGCGCCATGCCGTCAAAGTGTGCTTGAACTCGACGCGCTTCTCGACGTCGCCGCGCGTGCCGATGGGAACTGGTTTGGCCATGAATTGAGGGTAGCGCGGAAAATTGCGCCCTGTCATTAGCGCTATCCTGATGCCCCGTCGCTCCTAGCCCCCACCTCGCCCAACGAGCGCATCGCCTGTTTGAGTCGAAGCCTCTCTTGCGCTAACTGGGCCCTGGACATCAAGTCTGGTTTGGATTCCAATTCCTTGACCCTTCGTTGGAGTTGCTCCAAATCACGATGTTGGCGCCGCTTTCTCAAGGAGCGGATCGAGTTCTCCAGCAACTCCGGCGTCAGCTCCTCGCTTTCATCCATCAGCACCGTTGCCAGCAAGTTGCGATCGGCCTCCTCCAGCGGCAAGGACACCGGATCCAGCCCCTGCTCATGGGCCAGCAGAAGAGCATCGATCAAGGCCTGCGCCGCCGACCCTTCATGCAGCCGCTCTCGAGAGAGGGCGAAATGCGCCTGGCGTTCGGGCTCGAAGTCGAGATCCTGGCCCTCCCGATCGCTTACCGGACTATGCGCCAGCTCGCGGCTGGCCAAAGCGCGGATCAGCACGCGTTCGGCATCGGCTAAGGGCGCTGAGTTGGCCGCGCTTACTTGCGACGAAGATCGCGAACCCGCCGCGTGCCGCAACTCCTGGCGCAGCACTGCCGAATCGATGCCCAGGCGATGCGAGATTTCATTGGCCAGTTCGTCGCGCACAATGCGGCTGGGCACTCGCTGCACGTGAGGCAGGAGGTAATTCAGCGCCTTCACTTTGCCCTCAGGAATACGCACGGGAAACTGTGCCCGCGCCCGTTCGATGAGGTAATCGAAATACTTCTGCGAGTGCCCCAGCGCCTCTTGGTAGGCTGCGGCTCCCTTGCGCCGGATGTAGAGATCGGGATCGAAGCCGGCCTCGAGCGTCAGGACCTTGATCTGGAAGTCTTCGCTGACCAGCAACGCCAGCGAGCGCTCGGCCGCAGCAGCGCCGGCGGTGTCGGGATCGAAGTTAACGACAATGTTCTTGCTGAATCGTCCCAGCAGCCGGGCCTGCAACTCGGTGAAGGCGGTGCCCGAACTGGCGATCACGTTGCGAAATCCCGCGGTGTAGACCGAGATGCAATCCATCTGGCCTTCGACCAGGATGGCGTAGTCCAGCTTGCGGATGGCCTCTTTCGCCTTGTCAAGATTGAACAGCACGCGCGACTTCGAATAGATCGGCGTCTCCGGCGAGTTCAGGTACTTGGGGCCGGCCTTCTCGTCGGTCGAGAGCGTGCGGCCAGTGAAGGCGATGACCTTCCCCATTTCATTGCAGATGGGGAACATCACACGGTTGCGGAACTTGGAATAGTAGGTTGTCAGTTGTCGGTTGTCAGTTGTCGGTGGGCCGGCTGAGGGTTGGTCGCCGGGAGAAGAGGAAGACGGGTCAGCGCTCGCGACCTTTTCTGACAACTGAGGACCGACAACCGACAACTGTTTCTCCTTCCACGAAAAAAGCCCCGACTCGCGCAGCAGTTCTTCGCTCCACTGCGCGCGGAGCGCGTCGCGCAGCAGGAAGCCCGAATCGGGTGCGAAGCCGACGCGAAATTCGGCGATGGTCGCAGGAGCGATTCCGCGCGCCGCCAGATATTCGCGTGCGTGCGCTGCCTCCGGTCGGCGCAAGTGTTCCTGGAAGAAGCCGCAGGCGCTCTCGTGGATGTCGAGCAAACCGCCGCGCAGCTTGGCGGCACGCTCCTCCTCGGGCGAGGAGAAGCTCATCTTCGGCATGGGGATCTTCAACTTCTCGGCGATCAGACGCACCGCTTCCGGGAAGGTGATGTTCTCAATCTTCTGCACGAAGGCGAAGACGTCGCCGGACGCACCGCAGCCGAAGCAATGGAAGAACTGTCTTGAGGCGTGCACCGAGAAGGAGGGGGTTTTTTCCTGGTGGAAGGGGCACAGTCCCTGGAAGTTCTGCGCGCCCGCTTTGCGCAGGGTGACGTACTCGCCCACAATGCGGACGATGTCCGCTTGCTGCTTCAAGCTGTACGCAAAATCCCCGGGGTTCGCCATGTTGTTCTAGTGTGCAGGACTCGCAGCAGTTCCACTAGAGCTTATCTGGAAACCACGGATAAATTCTGAGGAAAAGAATGTGCGAACTTGTGCAAATCATGCCCCACAAGAGCGAGCCCCTACCCGCCCGCGGTGACTTCCCCCATCAGCATGATCGGCGAGGTTGGCTTGTCGGATCCTTCTGAATTCTCCACAGTGATGGCGAACGCCTTGGCGATAACGCCTTCGGGCATGGGATGGTCCATCATCATGGCATTGCCGTGCTCGTCGGGCCGGAAGACGCCGGCGGGCATCGGCGCTCCCTTCATGGGGATAATCCACAGCTCATAGGCTTTGCCCTCCGGCACCTGAGGCAGATTGCTGGCCATAAACAACATGCGCTTCTGCGACGGGCTGAAGATGGCCGTGCCGCTGGGCTGACGGGGCGACTTCATGGGATTAAGCGACACGTGTACGGCATCGGGAGATTGCAGCAGCCTGAGCTCCTCGTTCAGACGATCGAGCTGCACGCTCTGTTCCTGGTTGCGATTGGTCAGCTCGGCCAGCAGATCGTTCCTACGTTGATTGCTGCGCCACATGCCGAGGATGGCAACGAACATCGCCACCGCCGCGAAAGTTGCGGCCCACGACCACCACAAGCTGCGCCGCGGCCCAAGCGGCGCGGCCTCGGATACGCGTGTCGGCTCGGCGGCGATGGACCGCATCAGGCGCTCTTTGGCGCGCGCCGGAGGCTGCGGCCCGCTGCTCGACAAGCCCAGCAGTCCCAGGTCGCCCCGCAACGCCTGCAATTCACGACGGCAGGCGGCGCAGGTCTCCAGGTGCTCCTCCATCTCCTGACGTTCGGCGCCAGCCAGCTCGCCCAGTGCGTAGAGCGCCAGGTCGTCGGCGAATTGTTCGTGCGTCCTCATCATGCAAATTTCGCCCGCAACTGCTGCAGACCGGTGCGAATGCGCGTCTTGATGGTACCCAGAGGCTCGCCGGTCTTCTCCGCTATCTCCGAGTGCGTGAGCCCTTGAAAGAAAGCCATCTCCAACGCGGCCCGCTGATCGGGATTCATCTCCGCCAGCGCGCCGCGAACTTTCTCCACCACCAGCGTACGCTCGGTTTCATCCCTGAGATCAGGACCGCTGGTGATGACACATTCTTCGATGTCGGTCTCCGGCCGGCGCTTGCGCAGCCGGTCGATGGAGCGATGCCTGGTGATTACCGCCAGCCACGCCGCCAGGCTTCCCCGGCTGGCATCGAATGCGTTGGGGTTGCGCCATAGCTGCAAGAATACGTCCTGAAGCACGTCCTCCGCTTCTGCTGCGTCCTGGAGCACGCGCAACGCCACTGCGTAAACCACCTTGGAATACCGGTCGTAAAGTTCCGACATCGCCTGGTGCTCGCCGGAGCGGATGCGTGCGACCAGGCGCATTTCATCCGCCGCTTCGCCCCGGGAGCGTGAACTCTTTTCGACAGGATCCATACAGTAGTACGCCCGAGAATGGCTGCCAGATTGCGATAACGCAAAACCGGCCAAAAACATGCTCTCTAAAATTTTCCGCCGGTGTAAAATCCGCCCGCTGTTCCGGCCTCGTATTAGGGTGGCAGGCCGAAACCACGAGAAGATATCAGTAAATAGGTCGGCGAACAACTGGATCGAGTTTAGCCGCCGATTTAGCCGCAGTTTCCTCCGCTCGCCCGCCGCGGCGGGCTCGGTCGGGATGACGATTTGAAAAACTATCTCTGAAACTTCATCTCCACTGTGACCTGCACCGGCACTGGCTGGCCGTTCTTTTCGGCGGGCTTGAACTTCCACTTCTTAACGGTTTCCACCGCGCTCTGCTCGAAGGCCTTCTCGTCACTACGCAGCACGCGGACCGCTTGCACGCGCCCTTTGGTGTTTAGGCCAACCAGCATGACCACTATCCCATGCTGTTCAGAATAGGGCGGCAGATCAGGAAACTTGGGATCAGGAGCATGCGTGGCCTTGGGCGGCTTGATGCCCGGTGTGACCCGCTCGAAGTGGGAGAAAGTTTCGTCGTCGGGAAGATCGGGGGTCGTAGTGGAAACGGTGGACGAGCCATCCGGCCCGGCGCCACCACTCTGCGCGAGCAGGTTAGCAGAAAAGGAAGTGAGTGACAGCGCAAGCACCAGCAGTGCGAAGATCCGCATTCAGTCCCCTGAGATCAGCTAAAAGGTACTGCCATCCTAAACCGGCGGCATAGCAGGCGTCACAGTTTATGCTGTCGTTTGCCGCCGGAAGAGACGTCAATACAGCTTAAACGTCATCGCCATGTTGATCTGAACCGGTACCGGCTTACCATCCTTGATCGCGGGTGTGAATTTCGATTGCGTCGCCGCGTCCATGGCGTTCTGATCCAGCCCGTAACCCAGCCCGCGCACGATCTTGACGTCATCCACGCCGCCCTCTTCGTTGATGGCCACAGCCACTACGACGCTACCATTGATCTTGGCCTTTCGTGCTGCATCGGTATATTTGGGATCGACAATCGACAAGCCGCGCGGCGAGCGGATTCCGGGCCCGGCGGGGCCGGGCCCAACAGGAAGATACTTGCAGGTGTCGAACGGAGCGGTCGCAGTCGACTCCCTGCGGCTGGCATGGAGCATTGCGCGAGCTCGGGGCTTGACGGCTGCCCGGGGGTGCTCGAACTCTGTTGCCCCACCGATAAGGTCGCCAATAACAAGGCCGTGCAAAGTGCTATCGCGACTCGGAACCGGGGGCATGTCTCGTCTCGCCGAGGGGAACAGGTTATCGCGACGTATTGTAAACTGAAACTAACGTCCTGAACCCTCCGATCACGCGGCCTCCCATCAGGAAAGGAAAGCAGTTTGAGCACGAGCCTCCGCAATATCGCCATCATCGCCCACGTGGACCACGGGAAGACCACGCTGGTGGATGCCATGCTGAACCAGAGCGGCACCTTTCGCGCCAACGAGACCCACGTCGAGCGGGTAATGGACTCCAACGAGTTGGAGCGCGAGCGCGGCATCACGATCCTGGCGAAGAACACGGCCATCTTCTATCACCCTGAAAGCAGCCGTCCAAGCAAAACCAGCTTGGATGGTGCGCCCGCGACGATCAAGATCAACATTGTGGACACGCCTGGCCACAGTGATTTCGGCGGGGAGGTTGAGCGCGCGCTCAAGATGGTGGATGGCGTAATGCTGCTGGTGGACGCCAGCGAGGGCCCGCTGCCGCAAACACGCTACGTGCTGAGCAAGGCGCTGGAAGCCAAGCTGCCGCCGATTCTGGTGATCAACAAGATTGACCGGCCTGATGCCCGCCCGCAGGAGGTGCTCAACGAGGTTTACGACCTGTTCATTGATCTCGATGCGGCCGAGGACCAGCTCGATTTTCCCGTGCTCTACACCAATGCCAAGCTGGGGACAGCGTCGTCGTGCGCCGGGAAAGCCGGCGAGAACTTGAAGCCGCTGTTCGACGCAATCGTTGACACGATTCCCCCGCCGCAAGGTGACGCAGATGGCCCGCTGCAGGTGCTGGTGGCCAATCTCGACTACAGCGATTACCTCGGCCGGATCGCCATTGCGCGCGTCTTCAACGGTACGCTGCGCACCGGCGAAGACGTTGCCATCGCCAAGCGCGACGGCTCGCTGGAAAAGGTGAAGATAACCAAGCTGTTCAGTTTCTCCGGGCTGAAGCGCACCGACATCGAAGCGACGGAACTGGGGGACATCGTCGCGGTTGCGGGCGTGACCGGAATCAACATCGGCGAGACCATTACTGACGTCGAAAATCCCGCGCCACTGCCGGTCATCACCATCGACGAGCCGACCATCGCCATGCAGTTCATGGTGAACACGTCGCCGTTCTCCGGGCGTGAAGGGCAGTATGTCACGTCGCGGAACCTGCGCGAGCGCCTGGAAAAAGAGCTGCTGACCAACGTCTCGCTGCGCGTGGAGGAAACCGACAGCACCGATTCCTTTCGCGTAATGGGACGCGGCGAGCTGCAACTGGCGATCCTCATCGAGATGATGCGACGCGAGGGCTATGAACTGGCCGTCGGCAAGCCAGAGATTGTGACCAAGCACATCGACGGCAAACTGATGGAGCCGGTCGAGCGGCTGACCATTGACGTGCCGGAGTCGTTCGTCGGCGTGGTCATCGAGAAGGTGGGAACGCGCAAGGCGCAGATGGAGAAGATGCACAATCACGGATACGGCCGCGTGCGTATGGAGTTTCGCGTGCCTAGCCGCGGCCTGATCGGCCTGCGCAGCGAGCTGCTCACCGACACTCGCGGCACCATTGTGATGAACTCCCTCTTCGACGGCTACACCGAGTGGCAGGGCGAGATACCGCATCGTCCGACCGGCGCCCTGGTCGCAGACCGACCCGGCTTGACCACCGCCTATGCGCTGTGGGGACTCCAGGAGCGCGGTGAGCTGTTTGCGGGGCCGGGCGTGGATGTGTACGAAGGCATGGTCATCGGCGAGAATTCTCGGGACAACGACCTGGACGTAAACGTCGTACGCGAGAAGAAGCTGACCAACATGCGCGCCTCCACCGCGGATGAAGCCATTCGGCTGGTGCCGTTCAAGAACCTAAACCTGGAGCAGGCGATTGAGTTCATCGCCGAAGATGAGCTGGTGGAAGTCACGCCGAACTCCCTGCGGTTGCGCAAGAAGATCCTGCAAGCCAATCGTCGTCCCCGCCGCAACGCACAACCCGCCGGGGTGGAGGCGCGGTAAGGGACGAGCGTTGAGTAACGTCAGGGTGTCGAAAGCCTGGGATATAATCATGCCCTCCAGGGAGGGCGGTTTTTGATTTGGGCTTCGAAAAGCAGATTCAGTCTCCTCCCCTGACACCTCCTCCTTCACCACTGCGATGGTCAATTGTCGTTAGCCTGCTCCTCACCCTCGCAGCGATCGCACTTTATTACCCGGTTCTGCACTACCCGTTCAGCAATTTCGATGATACGGGCTACGTAGTAGAGAACGAGCATGTGAAGTACGGCCTGGATTGGGGCACGGTCAGGTGGGCGTTCACCACCTTCGATTACACGAACTGGCATCCCCTGACCTGGCTCTCCCATGCGCTCGATTGTCATCTCTATTCCCTCAATGCCGGCAAGCACCACCGCACCAACGTCCTGCTGCATGCCGTCAACGCAGTCCTGCTGTTCTGGGTCCTGCTAAAAGCCACAGGGTACATGGGCCGCAGCGCCATGGTGGCTGCGCTGTTCGCTCTGCATCCCATCAATGTGGAATCGGTGGTGTGGATTGCCGAGCGCAAAAACCTGCTCAGCATGCTTTTCTTTCTGCTCGCGCTCGGCGCTTATCGATGGTATGTGTCCAGTCCCCAAGTCGGCCGCTACGCCGTGGTCGCGTTACTCTACGCAATGGGGTTAATGTCGAAGCCGCAGATCATTACCTTCCCTTTTGTTCTTCTGCTCTGGGACTATTGGCCGTTGCAGCGTATGTTCGCAGGAGCTCGTGACCCTTCGCAGCGCGCTCCGCTCGTTCCGGGAAAGAGCCTTACCTGGCTGGTGCTGGAGAAGACGCCATTGTTCATCCTCTCCGCCATAAGTGCGGTGATTACGATGAAAGCCCAGCGGTCCGGTCACGGGATGAACCCGACCAACGCCTACCCGTTTCTGGTTCGGCTCACTAATGCGATTGTTTCCTATGCGCTATACGCCGGCAAAGCCTTTTGGCCGTCGCGCCTTGCGGTCCTGTACCCTCATCCGGGAAGCTCCTTAAAAGCCTGGCAAATTGTCGCAGCAGTTCTTTTCCTGCTGGTCACTAGCGGGCTGGTTATCGTAGCCAGGAGCCGCCGCTATCTGCTCGTGGGATGGTTCTGGTTTCTCGGGACACTGGTGCCGATGATCGGTCTGGTGCAAGTGGGGGCCCAAGCGATGGCGGATCGCTACGCATACCTTCCGCTTGCAGGACTGTTCATCATGGTCTGCTGGGGTGTGGCGGATGTCGCTGCGCAAAGACATATCTCTGGCGCCTGGCTGGCTGGCGCCAGCACAGCAGTCTTGCTTGTGTTAACCGTGACGGCTCACCGTCAAATCGGTTACTGGAGGGACAATGTCTCGCTGTGGTCGCACGCTGTGCAGGTCACGCGCGGCAACTGGATAGCAGAGGAGGACCTGGGTGCTACGTACTTGAAAATGGGGCGCATGGACGATGCGATGTCACACTTCCGGGCGGCAACTGAGATACAGCCCCTCGATGCCCAAGGCTTTCTCTACATGGGCATGGGTGAGCAGCAACGCGGAGACTTACAGCAGGCCATTAAGCACTACAAGAAAGTGATAATCCTTACGCAAAACGACATTCCGGACAACACGCTGCTGCGATACTTGTCGTTCACGAACATGGCCGAGTCCTATCGCGAGATTGGGGATGCAGCAGATGCCGAGGGGAGCGTCGAGGCGGCGAAAAGCCTCGTCCAGCAGTATGGCAACAAGTCTCGAAATTGACGGATGGCGAGGCTCAACTCTCCCTTCCCGCGGAAGAAGAACCACTTGCTTTCCGAGTTGAACAGGGGCATGATTGAGATGGCCGGGGAAAAATGGAGTTTCCCGGCAGAACCTCGAACCAGCGCACAATCGAGGGACTGAACACATCCTACCTGGCAACTTTCCCCCAAGTTGAAGACAGGCGAGACTTAAGAAGAAGACTCCCTTTGAGACGGAGAATTATATGGTGAGACCCGGGCAAAACGGGATTTGGAAGTTCGATACCAGGCGAGCCGCCGTTGCAGGCCTGACCGTGGCAATCATATTTGTGCTGGCTGTTGTCGCAGCGCAGGGGCAGACGTACCAGGTCATTCACAACTTCGCCGGAGGACTCGACGGGTCGGAGCCTACCTCCGGCGTTACTTCTGACGCTGCAGGCAATCTTTACGGAACCACCTTCGAAGGCGACGCTCTTACCGGCACGGTCTATCGGTTGACCCATAAGGCTTCCAGTTGGGTGTTGATGCCCCTCTACCTCTTTCCTTATGAAGGCAGTGGCGGATCCATCCCCTATGCCAGAGTGATCTTCGGCAAGGATGGCAGTCTCTACGGCACCACCGCGTTCGGAGGGAACCTGCAAGGCTGTTCTGGCGGCTGTGGCGCGGTCTTCAACATGAAACCAACACCTAATCCACCCATCACGCCTTTGACCCCGTGGATCGAAACTCCGCTGTATCGCTTCGCTGGAGGCAACGATGGAGCGAATCCATTCGGCGCCGACCTCATCTTCGACCAGGCGGGCAATATCTATGGCACCACCTACAACGGTGGCGGGGGAAGCTGCGCCGGAGGTTGCGGCACGGTTTATGAGCTCACCCCTTCCAACGGGCGCTGGACGGAGAGTGTTCTTTACAGCTTCATGCAAAGCGGCGATGCTCAGCATCCCTGGGGCGGCGTCATCTTGGACCAATCCGGCAACCTCTACGGCACCACGGTCTATGGAGGCGCCCATGGCTACGGCGCGATTTACGAGTTGACGCCCTCCGGGTCCGGCTGGAGCGAAACTGTTGTCTATAGCTTTACTGGCGGAACGGACGGTGCCAATCCTTATGCTGGCCTTATCTTCGACCAAGCCGGCAATCTTTATGGCGCAACCAGCGCAGGCGGATCCGGCAACGGTGGTACGGCGTTCGAGTTGACTTCCTCCCAAGGCGGCTGGGCGTTCAACCTGCTCTACAGCTTTACCGGGGCGAGCGGACAGTTCTCCGCTGGTCCCATTGCTAATCTTGCCTTCGACAGCGCGGGTAATCTTTATGGGACGACCCATGGCGACGGAGCCTATAACTTCGGCTCGGCTTTCAAGCTGACTCCGGGAAGCAGCGGCTGGGCCTATACTTCGCTGCACGACTTTACCGGTGGCACCGACGGGGGATATCCGCGGAGCAGCATCCTGTTCGACAAGAATGGCAACATGTACGGCACGGCAGCCGGGGGCGGTACCGGCGATCCCAGCAAATGCGATGGGGCCTGCGGCGTGATCTTTGAGATCACCCCGAACTAGCCGGCACAACCCTCTTCGAAAGTTGCCTCGCATTTAATGCGCCAGCAAGCCATCCACCTGGCGCTGGGCGGCGGCGAGGTTCTGCGACACAAACTTTGCCTGCTGGCTGGCAGCCTGGGCTTCACCAGTCCGGCCAGTTTGTTCCAGCGCTTGCGCCAGCAATAGATACCCCACGTCAGAAGGCTGGAGCTTGACGGCCCGCGAGTACGCCTCGATCGCTCCCGCAAGGTCTCCCAACTTCTGTGCCGCCAGGCCCAAGCCGATCCAAAGCCGGACGCCGCGCGGATCAAGAGCCAGCGCTGCTTCAAAGCTGTCTTTGGCGTCGCTGTAGTTCCGCAGGCCGGAATACGCCTCTCCCATGTTTCCCAACGCCGCGGCCTTCATCTTGATCAGCACCGGAGGAAGGTTGGCGTACACGTTCTGGGTAGCGAAAGACTGGGCGAGGCTCAGCACCTTCTTGTAGTGTTCGATGGCGTCTGACAACTGGCCGTGCTGCTGGTCGTAGGCGCCGATGTACAAGTGCGCGACGGCCGCGTACCCGGTCCGTTCGCGTCCCATCGCTTCATGCGATGCTGGGTCGAGCATTGTTACCTGCTGGAAATGTTGCATGGCCTGTTCGGGCTGTCCGCTCTCCAGCAGCGCCACGCCCAGGTTCTCTTCCACCTCGTAGCTTCCGCTGGTGATCGCCAGCATGCGCGACCACAGCCTCACATTGTCGTCCCAGTAACTGACTTGGCGATAGCAGAGTGCCGCCAGCGCGATCAACACCGCTATGCTTGTCGCGGCCACCCACGCACGAGACACCCGGCGTTGTTCCGCCCAATCCGCGAGGCTCCAGCAAACCATGAGAAACAGTCCAACGAAACTGAGGTAGGCATAACGGTCAGCCATCGCCTGCTCGCCCACTTGGACCAGGCCGATCATCGGCACCAGCGTTCCCAGGAACCAGAGCCAACCAACGGCAAAGTAACGTTGCTGTCGCCGTAAGAAGGCAAGTAAGGTCACAGCCAGCAGCAGAAGTGTTGCAGCCACTACCTGCCACGTGAGCAGCGTGACATGCGGATAGAAAACCGCCAGGCGACCTGGCCAGAATGCCTTTCCGATGTAGCGAACGTAAGCAACAATCGCATTCTCCAACCGAAGGGAGAACGGATAGTACCTCATTGCGCCGGCCGCCCGCTGCGCTTTCATGGTCATGATTGCGCTGCCCGCCGAAAGGGCGAACAGCGGCAGCTTTTCCAGCACCAGCCAGGAGAGTTTCTGCGGAGCAATTCCAGACGAAGACTCCTGCGCTGCGAACATCCGGCGCAGCGGCCAGTAATCCCACAACAGCAGCACGAATGGCAAGGTAATGACCTGCGGTTTGGCCATCAGGCCAAGCGCGAACAGCAGCGCTACCAGAAGATAGCGGCCAAGCCCCGGACGCCGCACGTACGCCTGGTAAGCGGCCAGCGCCAACAGAAAGAACAACATGCTGAGCACGTTCTTGCGCTCTGCAACCCAGGCCACAGTCTCAACGTTGATGGGATGAAGCGCGAACAGCGCCGAGACCATGAAACTCCGGCCGCTGTAACCTGTCGCCCGCAGCAGCACCCAATACAGCAGCAGCGCATTGGCTACATGCAACAGCAGATTCATGTCATGATGCCCGGCGGGATCGAGCTGGAACATCTGATAATCCAGCATGTGTGAGAGCCAGGTTACGGGGTGCCAATTGGCAAGGTCATAGGTGGTGAAGGCCCAGCCGATCGCATCAGGAATGAAGCCGTACCTGATGTGCGGATTGCTTGCCACGTAGCCGTCATCATCCATGGTGAAGAAAGGATGGTGATGCACAGGGAGGTAAATCGCGAAGGTGAAAACTGCAAGGATGACGGCTAGAATCCAGGGTTTCTGCGTTATCCAGCTCAGCAGATCCTGCGGCGGCTGCTTAACGGGCCGCGAGGCGCGCGCGGGCTGGCGTTTGGCTTTCCGTTGCGCGGCGGGCGAAGTCATCCAACCATCCTGAAGCTGAATTTGGCTATCAAGCGGAGCTCGACTGAATCTTGTCGATCAGCTCGACGGTGGTGGGTACATCGATGCCATAGCGCTGGCCGCCGCGCACAATTGGCCCGCCAATCGCATCCAGCTCGAGCTGCCGCTTGGCGGCAACATCTTTCTGCATGGAGCTGCGCATGCCCGGCGGCATGCTCTCGAAAACCGCTTGCAGCTTTGCCTTGTCAATTTCCGCGCCGCTCGCCTTCGCCACCGCGCAGGCCTCCGCGATGGCCGAGTCCAACTTCTGCTTCCACTCAGCGTCTGCGACGACCTCGCCTGCGTTCTTTCCCGACGCCGAAGTTACCAATGCAAGGGGCGCCAGGAAGCACATCTTAGTCCACAGGAGGGTCTGCTCGTTCTGCATGAACTGGCAGGTGAATCCGATTTCACCCAGGCGCGCGATGATGGCTCCCAGGGCCCGTTCACCGCTGGCGGCAAGATTCAGGCGAACGAACGGCGAGCGCTGCACAAACTTGCCGGGAGCAATTTTCTCGGCTTCAACGGCAATGGTCGCAGGCACCACGCGGTTGCGGCCAAAACGCTCACGCAGGAATTCGATGTGCTCCACTCCGTTCAGCAGGGGAACCACCAGCGTGGGCGTGGACTTCACCGACTCCAGCGCAGTTTGCAGGTGAAACGTGCGAGTTGCAATCCACAGCACGTCAACCGGTTCTGCCAGCTCGCCGGCCGCTTTCGCCGGCGCCGTGATCGTGCCCGACGGACGCTCGAGCGTCAAAATTCCGGGGTATTCGGCAAGCTTATCCGGCCGCACTATCATCGTGACGTCTTCGCCGAACGACGCCAGCGCGGTTCCGATCAGGCCTCCGATTGCCCCCGCTCCTAGAATGGCATGTTTCATCGGTAACAACTCCAGTGGCTGTCAGCATGCAGCGCTCAGCACTCCCATGAAGCGCGACCCGAATGCTGACTCTATCCACTATCCACCAACCACTTTCCACTAGCAAGTCATCGCTGCAGGTAGTCAAGCGATTCTGCTCCAAGGATTTTTCCCGTATCCGCCTCTTGCACCAGCACCACGACTTTGAGCTTGGCGGGATTCCAATCGGAGTGCGCGGCGACGTCAGCCTCGGTTTCAAACTGCCCGTTGGCAACTGTTCCCAGTTCACGCAATTGCCGCACCACGGCGGCGTGATGCAGCGTGCGCCCGCCGTTTTCGCCTCGGCCTACGGCAGTTGACAGTCCGTCCTCAGTGACAGCGAGCAGCACGTTTGACCGCTCGCCCGCCGGAGCCTGCACCGCGATATGCAGCTTCTGTTGCGGCTGCCAGCGCAGCGACACCTGCGCCGATTTGGGCTGTGCCGCCGCCTTGCTGATGTCGCGATCGACATCTGCCGCGCTGTTGCCTACCGTTTCCAGGTGGCCGTCGATTACCATCTGCGGGGTGTACACCGTGGCCAGATGAAAGTCCTTAGCGTAGCTGTTCTGGCGCTCGCTAAACTGCGCAGAGGAGAAACGATCGGTCCATCCGATGTAGTTCCAGTAATCCACGTGTTCGCCCATCAGGATGAGCTTCACTCCGTTTGGCGGGCTCTTGTGGCTCAGGTCAACCAGCAGAGCGTCGGCGGGCGGGCAACTGGAGCATCCTTCGGAAGTGAACAGCTCGATGACTACCGGGGTCTCTGCCTGAATGTTGCAGATATTACCGCTGATGACGAGCGCAATGAGCAACAGCAGAAGCTTTTTCATGGTGCCTGATAGGACGCGCCAGCCGGGCAATAAGATGCGGTTAAGCGACCGATCGAGCTTGGATCGGTCTCGCCAATCCGCTACGAGTCTGCATTGGCAACGTTCACTGCGCGGTTGCAATCTCCGACAACGAGCACCACCCCCCTATGCCACAGTTCTTTAGAATCATGGGATTACGAGCTTTTCCCCTGCATGGGTAATTATCCCTCAAGGGATAATTACCCCTGCATGTTATTGAGCCGCGGGGAGTTATGAGCAAGTCCATTTGTTGCAACAGTTACAGGCGACACTTTCCTCACAGAGGGGGGAACCTTCGAAGGTAGACTGCAGGTCCTGTTAACCGGACTGGTAGCCGACAGCGACACGTATCCAGCCGCGAACAGGTTGCTACCTAAATTGTTAAAGAGCCTTTCACCTCGCCCTGAGGCGGGAGAGGACACGCATCCTTTGCGGTCGCGGAGAGGCCTCAGTCTCCACAATAGCGCAACAACAGGCCTTGTCAAGATTACGAAGGTACAGGTCAGGTAACTGTACTTTCGTAACATTTTGAGAGGAAGGTAACCAGCCTCAACAGGCGGCCCGCCGCCGCGGGGAGAACGCCCCCGGAGATCCCTCCGCTCAGGCTGAAGCCTTCGGTCGAGATGACAAGGCTGGACGGAGCTGAAGGCATGGGGATGGCAAAGCAGGACCCAGTGATTTCCATCGATTATCATTCCTATCGATCCATGAAAAACCTCGGCATCCTTCTCTCCGGACGCGGCTCGAACTTCGAGGCGATCGCCGACAACGTCGCGTCGGGCAAACTTAACGCGAAGATTGCAGTTGTCATCTCGAACCGGGCTGATTCACTGGGAATTGAGTCGGCACGGCGGCGCGGGCTGAAGGCGCTGGTGATTCCCTCGAAGGGCAAGCCGCGCGAGGAGCACGATCGCGAAGTTGTCGCGGCGCTGCGCGAGCATCAGGTTGATCTCGTTTGCCTGGCCGGCTACATGCGCCTGCTGTCGCCGTGGTTTGTGCAGCAGTTTCCCAATCGCATCCTCAACATTCATCCCGCACTGTTGCCCGCGTTTCCCGGCCTTGGGGCCCAGAAGCAGGCTTTCGATTGGGGCGTGAAGGTCTCGGGCTGCACCGTGCACTTCGTGGACGCAGACCTGGACCATGGCGCGATCATCGTGCAGCGGACGGTTCCGGTACTTGACAGCGACGACGAGCACACGCTGGGCGCGCGAATCCTGGAGCAGGAGCACATCGCCTACACCGAGGCCATCAGGATTGTGCTGGAAGGGAACTACAGGATCGAAGGGCGACGGGTTATAATCGGATATAATAAGAAGATGACCATGTTGAAATGACCATGGTCATGTAGAGGTGACTGCATCGTGGCAACTGTTGTAAGGGAAAAAAGGACGGCTAGTGCATCTATTGCTGCCGGCGAGAGGCAAATACCAGCCGGTGAATTCAAGGCCAAGTGCCTGGGGCTGATTGATGAAGTAAACCAGACCGGCAAAGAGATTGTGATCACAAAAAGGGGACAAGCGAGAGCGAAATTAATTCCTTTTAGGTCGCCCAAGAAGGATCCGTTTTTCGGAAGGCTTAGGGGTATCGTCAAAATCGTCGGTGATCCGGACGATCTCATAAAGCCTATTATTCCGCTGGAAGACTGGGAAATGTTGAAGTGATCCTGCTCGACACGCATGTTCTGATATGGTCTGAAATTCAGGAGCGCAAACTCTCGCGTGCCGCATCTTCCGCGTTGCGTCGGGCCCGCCTTGCCGATGGCCTGGCTATTTCCGCAATTACGTTAGTGGAACTCGCCAATCTTATCGAGCGTGGAAAACTCGCAATCTCCGGCACAATCGAGAGCACGATCGCACGGTTTGTGGAGGAGGTTATCGTACTTCCCATAACGCGGGAAGTTGCTGCGCTTACCATACAATTTCCGCCAGACTTTCCGCGTGACCCGTCCGATCGCATCATTGCCGCCACGGCGCGCGCCGAAGGACTGCCGCTGGTTACAGCCGACGAGCGGATTCTCGGCTGTCCTTTGTTGAAGACGATCTGGTGACCTGAGCGATTAAAGTCCGACAGGAGAACGGCGGGTTAGGGGGAATCGCCCTATCCCACTTGCCGGGGGCGAATGTCGTATTGCCGGATCTTGTAGAGCAGCGCTTTATAGCTGATGTTCAGCTTGGTGGCGGCGCGCTTGCGGTTCCATGCGGTTTCTTCCAGGACCTGGGCGATGGCTTCCATCTCTGCGCCATTCTTTAAATTGCGCACCATTTCCTTCAGGTCAGGCTGCGGCAGTGCCGATTTCTCCTCTATCGCGATCAGCACCGCATTGGACGCATCTTGCGCCGGCGCCTTTTGCAGTTCCGCGATGGCAGCCGCTTCGTCGCCGAGAACGAGGAATCGCTTCACAAAATTCTCCAGCTCGCGAATGTTGCCGGGCCAGTCATAGTTTTCGCAAGCTTCTACCAGCCGGACTGAAACCGTCAGCGGAGCACAGGCATAGCGGTCAGCAAGGTGAAGCATGAAATGGCGCAACATCATGGGGATTTCTTCGCGCCGTTCGCGCAGTGATGGCATGCGCAGCACAAAGCTGTTCAAGCGATAATACAGGTCCTCGCGGAAGGTCTTCTGGGCGATGGCTTGCGGCATGTTGATGTTGGTGGCCGCCAGTACGCGCACATCGACCTTGGTCGTGGTGCGGCCGCCCAGCCGGCTGAACTGGCCATCCTGCAATACTTGCAGCAACTTGGCCTGCAACGCCGAAGACATCTCACCGATTTCGTCGAGCAGCAGGGTCCCCTTGTTGCACAGCTCGAACTTGCCCGGCTTGGATTTGTTGGCGCCGGTAAAGGCTCCCGGTTCGTAGCCAAAGAGTTCGCTTTCCAGCAGTTCGCTGGGCACAGCCGCGCAATTGACCTTCAAGAATGTCCGGTGCGACCGGTCGGAGTATTTGTGGATGAGATGCGCCAGCACTTCCTTGCCGGTTCCGCTCTCGCCCAGCAGCAAGACGGGAAAATCAAAACGCGCAACCTGCATGGCTTGCGCGCGCAATTGGCGCATTTGCGGTGTGGCCGAGAAGAAAAAGACGCCCTGGCTGACCTCGATGGCTTCGCCAGCGCCGGGACTGGCGGGATCAGTATTTTCGAGGCAGAAACGCAGCACTTCTTCCATCTCTTCTTTTTGCACCGGCTTGGAGAGATAGTCCTGCGCACCAAGGCGCATGGCTTGTGCCACTTTGCGGGTATCGCGAACGCACGACAACATCACCACCTTGGTTGCCGGACGCGCCTCACGAATGCGCTGCAGCGTCTCCAGCCCATCGGCGCCGGGCATTACCATATCGAGCAGAACCAGGTCAGGATTGCCGCGCTGCACCTTCTCCACCGCTTCGGTCCCATTGGAAGCCGTGGTTACGCGATACGAATCCAGCTCCAGGACGGTCTGGAGATACTTCAACATGCTGGGTTCGTCGTCCACCACAAGGATGTGGCCAGCGCTCATTGCTCCTCCGCAATGCGTTGGGGTTTGGGATTCAGGACAAGCAAAAACGAAAACTTGCTGCCGGCGCCGGGCTCGCTTTCCACCCAGATTTTTCCGCCCGCTGCCTGCACCAGCCGCCGGGCAATGGCCAGGCCAAGGCCGTAACCTTCGGCCCGCGTCCCTTCCGGCGTGAGACGGAAATACTCGTCAAAAATTTCCTGCTGGAATTCAGGCGCGATGCCGGGGCCGTTGTCGGAAACAGAGATTCGGCAGCAATTGGGTAACGACACCCGCTGCCGCCGGCGCTCCACAACCGGCGGGCGCTGGATGGTCCGTCGCTCCCAGAAGTAGGGTTCAATGTGCAACCACACGCTGCCCGAGGAGGGCGTGTATTTCATGGCATTATCCAGCAGGTTGGAAACCACGTGCTGCACTTTGTAGTAGTCGAAGGGGAAGGGCGATAACTTCTCAGCGGGCAAAAAGTAAAACGCGATGGCCTTGTCCTGAAAACGCTGGGCCCAAACCTCGGCGATCTCGCGCACGCAGTTATTGATATCGCCTATCTCGTACTGCATCTCGAAGCGATCGACCTTGAGCGTGGTGTAGGTCAGCAAGTTCTGGACGAAATTGGAAAGACGGGCTCCGTTGGCCTGCATCTCGGTCAGTACTTCCATCTGGCGGGAGTTCAACGGACCCAGCTTTTGCGCTAGAAGCAGATGGAGATAACCACCCATGATGGCCAAGGGCGTCTTAAGCTCGTGCGCAGCCGAGGCCAGAGCATCGCGGCAGCTGCTGCAGTGCTCTTCGCTGAAGACTTCGAACTTTTGCCGGAGCGGAACTACATTCGCTGGTTGCATGGCAACGGCTCCGTTCCTCTCCTTTAACTTTAACGGTCGCGATGATGACGACATTTTCACCTTTTCAGGAAAGGTCCCCAAAGTTTGTTCTACAGGCATACTCTCGACAAAAGTCAGCCTTCGGTTTAGCAAGTTTACCGAGTCCTCGGGGAATAGAGCGGGAACGCTCTACAGGGGGAGAATTGATGATAGCGCAAGCGCTTGGAAAGTCAATTAAAATCTCAGAATTTCTCTTAACAAATGTGCAGAGTAATTCCCTTTTTAGGAAGGAATTTGCACCTCTGGGGTATTCTCGTTCTCCCAAACCGCAAGAGATTGCAATCCTGGAGTTGCAAGCCGGAAGCACGGAATTTGTTATGTCTAACAAAAGTGGCGAGTTGTCCGGTTTTGTGCCGGTGTCAAGTTTGGCCGCTGATGTGCGTAGTTATTAGAACGCTGCACGTCACAACTGGCAGGAGTTTTGTAGTGCGTCGAACCGCTTCCGTAGCTGAGCGCCGCGGCTGGGACCGGTTGCCCATATCTATTCCCTTTTTTGTTCGTGGAACCAAGAGCAGCGGCGAGGAGTTCCTGGAGTTTGCTACTGCCTTGAACTTGTCCGCAGGCGGCTTGTTGCTGGCCGCCCGCCGGTATCTTGATCCAGGCACCCAGATCTCTCTGGAAATTCCGGTCGCCCTGGTCAACAAGGCGCAACTGCCGCGATCAGTTTCCCTGCTGCATGCCACAGTCCTACGCTGTACTCCCGACCGGCAATACTTCCTCCTTGGGTTGAAATTCCAGGAACCGCTTCTCAATCACCAACCCACCGACAATGAGCGCTCGCGCACAGCGGGGAAAGCGGCTTCTCAAAAGTGAAAATATTTGCACATTTTTAAGCGCAAAATGATTCCATTCCGCCGCTTTCATTAATCTCTTCCAATACTAGGACTTTCAGTGTAAGCTTAGTTGCCCCAGACGCTTACAGTGAAAGTGCACGTGGTTTCTTGATGTGCACAAAATTGGCGCACCAAATGCAACTCCTTGCTACGCCTTCGTTCATTTGCGGCCTGAGAACCACGACATGCCACTGCTGACCGGCTCGAGTAACGAAAACGCAATCGCTGCCCACCAACTGCCTCCCGACGCGGTGATCTTTGGGCGGACACCGGCCATGCAGGATGTTCGTCAGAAGCTGGAGCGGGTGGCGGGCGCCAATCTCTCGGTCCTGATCTCGGGTGAAAGTGGCACGGGAAAAGATATTGTTGCGCGCTTGCTTCACCTCTATTCGCCCTGGTCGAATGGTCCGTTCGTCAAGGTGAACTGTCCGGCCATTCCCGGCACTCTGCTGGAGAGCGAATTATTTGGCTACGAGCGGGGAGCTTTCACCGGCGCCTTCAACCCCAAGCCTGGGCGGGTGGAACTGGCGCATCGCGGCACCTTGTTTCTGGATGAGATTGCCGAGCTCGACGCCATGCTGCAGGCCAAGCTGTTGCAGCTATTGCAGGACGGACAGTTCAGTCGCATTGGGGCCCAGGAGGACAAGAAGGTCGAAGTACGAATCGTGTGCTCAACCAACCGTGAACTGCACGAAGAGATCGAGCGCGGTAGTTTTCGTTCCGACCTGTTTTACCGCATAGCGACCATGACGATTCACCTTCCACCGCTGCGCGATCGAGTAGTTGATCTGCCGGTTATCTGCGATTACCTGCTGCAGTATTACAACGAGAAGCTCAACGGCCGGGTGCTGATGATGCGGCCGGCGCTAATGGCGAAGATGCAGCGTTACTCCTGGCCTGGCAATATCCGTCAATTGGAAAATCTCATCAAGCGCTATGTCGTTATGGGCACGGAAGATGTAATCTTGAGTGAACTGCTGCAGCCCAACGAGCGCGATAATGTGAATAACCTCATGCTCGACGGGCCGGTCTCGTTGAAAAAACTAACCCGGCAGGCCGTCCGTAAGCTGGAAGCACGCATTATTCTTAACGCACTGCACGCAAATAATTGGAACCGCAAGAAGGCGGCGCGCTCGCTTGATATTAGCTACCGCGCCTTGCTCTATAAGCTCAAGGAAGTCGGGATCCCCCAGAGGCGCTCCAGTTCCACGAGCAAACAGGAAAACGGCGACAAGGCCGAGTAAATTCGAAAAGGGTGGGTCAATGCATTCGTACAAATTGGGATTGAGAAGCTATGCAATTTTGGGGCTGGCATTGCTGCTGACGATATCATGGGCAGGCGTGGCGTCCGGCCAGAATTCCATGAATTCAGCCAGCGTCGCCAAGCCGGTGTTGCCCGAGTCGGCGGACGCTGCCAAAACTGGGCAACCGGCCGCCCCCGACACCGTTCCTCAGCGGGTCGCGGATGTTCGTCCCGAAGGCTTCGTTATTGGGGTGGAAGACATACTGAACATCAATGTGTGGAAAGAGCCGGAGATGTCGCGTGTTGTTCCGGTCCGCCCCGACGGCATGATCACCCTGCCGCTGATTGGCGAGATCCAGGCCAAGGGGATGACGCCGGTACAGTTGCAAGACCAGATTACCGTGTCCCTCAAGAAATTCATGTCGGACCCGCAGGTTACGGTAATCGTCGCCGAGGTCCACAGCCTGACATTCAACGTGGTAGGCCTGGTGTTAAAACCGGGATATTACCCGCTTACGCGCCGCATGACGGTTCTGGATGCCATCGCGCTCTCTGGGGGTTTCCAGCCCTTCGCCAAGCAGAAAAAAGTTTATATACTCCGCACGCAGGCCGATGGCAAACAAGTGCGAATACCCTTCAACTACAAGGACGTGATCAAGGGTAAGCGTCCTGACGAGAACATAGAGTTACAGCCCCGGGACACAGTGGTCATTCCGTAAGAGGAGGAGTGTGATGAAACTCCAATTTGGACCATTCCTGGTTATGACGGCGCTGCTGTCGGCGCCATTTGCGTGGTCGCAGTCCGGGTCGAGCGATTCCTCGCAGAGCAGCCCAGCCCAATCCTCTTCGCAGAGCATTCCGGCTGAATCCTCTGCCGCAGCAGCAGGCCTCTGATGGCCCGCAGCCGGTTTTCACCCATCCTGAAAATCGACCTCAGCTGGCGCTGCTGGACGAAATTACCCAGCACAACTACATCAATCTCGGTTTGGGGCTGACCACGGCATGGGACAGCAACGCCGCAGCTTTTTCGTATGAACCCTATTCCC
This sequence comes from uncultured Acidobacteriaceae bacterium, assembly GCA_963823635.1. Lineage (GTDB taxonomy): Bacteria > Acidobacteriota > Terriglobia > Terriglobales > Acidobacteriaceae > Bog-257. The sequence continues at coordinate 167,616 of CAWGMV010000026.1, forward strand.
AGACCATGTTCATCGCCAACCCTTCCCTGCAGTTGAAACAGACCCGTCCCACCCTGACCTGGTATCTGGGGGCGTTTGGCGGACTCACGACAAGCACCATTCCCGGGTATTACAACACTTCCAACCCTTCCGCCAATGGCGGCTTCGTTTGGCAGATCAATCACCATTGGCAATTGAATGTCAATGACACTTACTTCTATAGCTTCGACCCGTTCCAGCGGTACGTGACTCTCAACAACGTCCCCGCGTTCAACCAACCGAACCCGACCGTCTATGTACCGCTGACCACAACCGAGGCGAACTACGGCAACGTGGACTTGACCTATCAAATCAACGCCCACGACAGCATCACCTTTACGGGAACGGAAAGTTTTGTCCGCTACCTGCACAATAGCTATACGGCCTACAACGTTTACACCTGGGGTGGAGTGGGCGTTTACCAGCACCTCTTCTCCCCTCGGTTGTCGGCCGGTGGTGCCTATAGTTTCACCTCCCTGGATTTCGGGCATGGTCAGTCGCGCTCTGGTATTTCGATGTTTCAAATGTTTGCCAGCTATCAGCTTGGTCCGCACATGACGGTCAGCGGCTGGGTAGGGCCTGAATATACCTCCACCAAGAACCTGGTTCCCATCCTGTGCGATCTACAGGGCTGCTTTATCGAGGAGTTCCATCCCACGGCCTGGGACACAGCTTTCGGAGGGAATTTCGGCTGGCGAGGAGAGCGCAACGCGGCCACGGCCGGATTCTACAAATCGATTTCCGACGGCGGCATTCTGTTGGGTGTGGTGAAGTTGTATCAAGTCAATGGCAATTTTATCCGCCAACTAAACCCTCGTTGGAGCCTCAACCTGGGAGCGATGTACGGCAACAATACGGGATTTCAGACCCAGTTTCAGGCGCGCCATCTCAACTCCCTGACCGGCAACCTGACCTTGACACGGCAACTGACCCCCTCCTGGAGTGCGATCGGGGAGTACCTTCGCTACTGGGAGACGCAGAAAAACATTATCGGCGCGGCGGCCCCGAAGTGGACCGACAATCGCCTTCAATTTACAGCCCAGTACTACTGGGGCCATTCTCTTGGACGGTGACGCATGATGGAAGAACTCGAACAGAAATCGACGCGGGGCATAGAAGAGTATGGAGCCATCTTCAACCGCCGCAAGTGGTGGATACTGGGACCATTGTTTTTTGGCTGGCTGCTGGTGTTCTTGTCAGCCTGGATATTGCCGGCTACCTACACTTCGGAGAGCGTGATCCTGGTCGAGCAGCCGAAGGTGCCTAAGACCTACGTTGAACCCAACGTGGAAGTGGACCTCTCGGAGCGCGTCCAGGCTATGACGCAGCAGGTTCTCAGCCGCACCCGTTTGCTCAACCTCATCGAGAACCTGAAGTTGTACCCCAGATATAAGAATTCGCCTGACGACCAGGTAAAGCAGATGCGCGAAGACATCAAGATGGAACTGGTACAGGCCCAGATGGGAGCGGGCAAGAACGTGGGAGAACTGGTTGCGTTCAAGATCGACTACGAGGCCCCAAATGCGGTGGCGGCACAGCAGGTGAACGCCAAGCTCGCCTCGTTTTTCATTGACGAGAACGTGCGTGCCAGTCAGGAGCAATCGGAAGCCACCACGCTGTTTTTGGACGCGCAAGCCCGGTCGGCTGCCCAGTCCCTCGCCGACCAGGAGGCCAAGGTGCATGCTTTCCAGGCCCAGCACGAAGGCTCGCTGCCCTCAGAGCTGCAAAGCAACATCCAGATCCTCAACGGGTACCAGACTCAACTGCAATCGGCGTTGGCCGGCCGGGAACGCGCCCTGCAGCAGCAGACTTATCTCAACTCACTGCTGAACCAATATCAATCGATGGGACCCGAAAGCCTGGCTGGTGCTCCGCCAACCATTGACGCTCAGCTAGAGGGTGCACGTGCCGCCTTGGCGCAACTGCGCGCCAAGTACACCGATGACCACCCCGATATTAAGACGTTGAAAGACAATATTGCCCGCCTGGAGAAGCTGAAGAAAGACATGGGCGCGGAAGCCAAGGAGAACCTGGAATCCAATTCCGCGACCCCGGCCCAGGTGGCCGCGATGACGCCGCTGATGCAGGTGCAGAGCGAGCTGAAGTCCAACAAGCAGGAGATCCAGGCCGTCGAAGGGAAGATCCAGCAACTGCAGGCCACGGTTCAACAGTATCAGCAGCGCATCGCGGAGACTCCGGCAGTTGACGCCGAGATGACCGACCATCCTGCGGGACTGGGATTCCACGAAGAAGGCCTACGACGATTTGCTGGAGAAAAGAGGTGGCTCGCAACTGGCGACCAATCTGGAGAGGCAGCAGCAAGGCGCCCAGTTCCGCATCATCGACCCTCCCAGTCTTCCGGATAAGCCTTCGTTTCCGGATCGCTTCAAGTTCTCTCTGTCCGGACTGGCCATAGGGATCATTCTTGCTGTCTTCTTTGGCGCGGGTTTGGAATTTATCGATGACCGTGTCCGCACCGAGCAGGACCTGATTGAAGCCGTTCCTTTGCCGGTGCTGGTTGAAATTCCGCCGTTGCCGACCGAAGCCGAAATCCGCCGGGCGCGATGGAGTCCGTGGATTGCTGCTGCGGCTACCCTGCTGGTAGCGATTTTGATTCCGATGGGCATCGTGTACGCCTGGTATTGGGGATAGTGCATGTACAAGCAATTCTTCGGGTTGACACGCAATCCGTTTGAGATCAGCCCCGACCCGTTCTTTTATCATCCGACGCCACGCCACAATGAAGCGCTGGCCAATCTCCACTATGGCGTGGGGCGCAGGAAGGGTTTCATCGTAATCACCGGAGAGGTGGGGACGGGAAAAACCCTCCTGGTCCGGTGTCTGCTTGCCGAATTGCGCAAGAACAACATCGCCTTTGCCTATGTCTTTAATCCGCTGCTGCCGGTGGTGGAATTCTTCCAATACATCATGGCCGACCTCGGCTTGACGTATGCGGGCAGGACCAAGGCGGAGATGTTGCTGGACCTGAACCGTTTTCTCATCCAACGCCACGCCCGCGGACTGATTACGGCGCTGGTGGTCGACGAAGCCCAGGCGCTGCGGCACGAACTGCTGGAGGAGATCCGGCTGTTAACCAATCTGGAGACTTCGCAGCAAAAACTACTGCAGATCGTCCTCATGGGCCAGCCCGAGTTGGAGGTCATCCTGGATTCACAGGAATTGCGACAACTGAAACAGCGGGTTGCCTTGCGTTGCCAATTGCAGCCTTTAGATGCTGCCCAGACCCACGCCTACGTTTTGTCGCGGCTGGAGCGCGCCGGGGCTGCGCCCGCCTCGCCGGTCTTTTCTCCGGAAGCGCTGGAAAGAATTTACGAGTATTCGCGCGGTATCCCGCGCGTCATTAATACCCTTTGCGAGAACTCCATGGTGAACGCATTTGCCCGCGAACAGCGGCCCGTGCCCCCGGAAATTATTTCGGACGTGGCTGCGGACTTCCGCCTCACGCCGCCGTCGTTGCCGGAGGAGTCAGCACTGTCCGTGACGGCGCATGAGGACAATGAAGATGGCCTCCTGCGCTCGCTGTTCCGCCTGTTGCGCACCATGGATAACCAAACAATGGAAGCTGAGAAGTCATTGCATACCGTTGCCGGGAGGAGAGTCTAACGATGAGTCGTGTGTTCGAAGCGTTGCAGAAGTCCCAAGGTGAAAATCCCAGTGCCTCGCCGTTGGCCCAGGGTCAGCCCGAGTCGGCGCCGGTCGAAGCGCCCGTCAGTGCCGCGGCCGCGGTCGTTCCGGCAGCGGTTGCTGAGGATGCTGCCTATCCCATACCGGAGATTCCAGTCATCCACGCTAGCGGCATTCCAGCCGTCGTCCCGGCTGACGGCAGGTGGTTAAACGTGCCCGCTGACCGGGTGTTGCATCCTCACCCCACGCCGGAACAGCGTCTGGTATCCATTGCCGAGCCGGATAGTGCCGGCGCTGAGATGTTTCGCGTGCTCAGCACCCGGCTGGCGCACATGCAGCGCAAGCGGCATTTGCATAAGCTGCTGATCACCAGTTCGGAGGGCGATGAAGGAAAGTCGGTGGTCACCACCAATTTGGCCTTTTCCATAGCCCGGCGTTCCAACGAGCGTGTGCTGCTGATCGAGGCCGACCTGCGGCGGCCCACCGCCGGCAGCCTGTTGACCGACTCGCCTCTGCGGGGGATCACGGAATGGAGCGAAGGCAAGCTCGCGCTGGAGGAGGCGTTGTACCGGGTCAACGATTTGCCGCTATGGTTTCTTTCCGCCGGCCGTGGCCTTGAGGAGCCTATGCCACTGCTGGAGTCGGATCGCTTCGCCAAAATGCTGGATGCAGTCTCCGCCAGCTTCAATTGGGTGCTGCTGGATGCAACTCCTCTGCTTCCTATGGCCGACTCCACCTCGCTTTCCCGCTTATGCGATGGTGTGCTTGTGGTCGTGCGTGAGGGCTATACTCGGCTGAAAGTGCTGAACAAAGCCCTCGGCTGCGTGGAAAAGAACAAGCTCGTCGGCATGGTTCTGAACGAGGCCTCCATGTTGAAGATCGGCTACGACCGTTATTACGGCAGCAAGAACGGCAAGGGCAAGAAGGAGGCGAAGGCAGGGGGCGACAAAGTAACCGCGGCCACGGCATGATCCGTCTGTTCAATGCCTATTTTCCTACCCGCACCATACTGCTTACGGTGAGCGAGGCCTTACTCGTCACCGCGTCCTTTGTGGCGGCAGTGGTGCTGTGGAAGGGGCCGAACTTAGACGCCAACATCTATCTACTGTATGACAACGGGGTGGGCCGCATTCTGCTGGTGGTGGCTGTCTTCCTTGTCCTGATGTACTACTTCGATCTCTACGACTCCTTTGTATTGTCCAACCGGCGCGAAGTTGTCACCCGGCTGGTCGGCGTCCTGGGCGCCGCATTCGTTGCGCTGGCGGTACTCTACTACGCCTTTCCCGAGATCAGCCTGGGCGGCAGCAGCCTGTGGATCGGCGTAGGCATCGTGGTAGTCGCGCTTCCGGTATGGCGGCGGCTGTTCTTCGTGCTGAATCGTTCCGCTCGTTTCTCAGAACGCGCCATCCTCTATGGCGGTGGGCCCTTGGCGACGTCCTTGATGCACGAGGTCACCAATCGCTCGGAGTTGGGCGTCAAGATTGTTGGCGTCGTAGGCGAGGACGTGCCCGCAGTGCCAGGTATTCCGCAACTGGATGGGGACATCGACGAACTGGTGGAGCGGAAGGGAGTGCAGCGGGTGGTCGTGACCATGGGCGACCGCCGGGGAAGGCTTCCAGTGGAGCAGTTACTTAAGCTGAAGGCGCGCGGGATCTATATCCAGGACGGTCCTGACTATTACGAGACCGTCACCGGAAAGATCCCGCTGGATTCCTTGCGCCTGAGCTGGTTGTTGTTTTCGCCCGGCTTTCATGTCCGGACTGCGCTGCAACTTTACAAGCGCGCCTTTTCGCTGGTGCTGGGCACGTTCGCGATCGTTGTGACCTCTCCGGTCATGTTGCTGGCGGCAATTGCCATTCGGTTGGATTCTCCCGGGCCGGCGATTTTCCGTCAAAAGCGGGTAGGCGAAAACGGACGCCTGTTCGACATATACAAGTTCCGCTCCATGTATGACGGCTCGGACAGAAGGGACCTGACGCCTGCGGAGCACGGTGATGCCCGCGTCACACGCGTCGGGAAGTGGTTGCGCCGGACCCGCCTTGATGAGCTGCCGCAGTTGTTCAACATCGTAAAAGGTGATATGGCCTTCGTGGGTCCACGTCCCTTTGTCCCCGAGCAGGAGATGGAGTGCGCGGAGAAGATCCCGTTTTACAAAGAACGGTGGCTGGTCAAGCCCGGCGCCACAGGGTGGGCGCAGATCAATCGCGGCTACAACGCAACCCTGGATGATAACCAGGAAAAACTGGCTTACGACCTCTTCTATATCAAGAACGTTTCCTTCGGGCTGGATCTTTATATCCTGTTCGCCACGGTCAAGACCCTGGTATTGGGACGAGGTGGGCGATGACTTCAGTCTTCGCGGGCGCGACTCAAGGAGTGCGGTGAGTTCGGTTGGAGATCACCATGGCCGTCGCACAAATCGCTGGAGTGCCGATTCTTGATTACCACCGTATTGTTCCGTCCGGAGCTTCGGCGATCAGCGGTGACCGCTTCGCTGTCCATGAAACCGAGTTCCGCAATCATCTGCGGCTGCTTCACGACCTGGGAATAGCGACGATAACACCGGCCGAGATAGCGGCTGGCCAGCTCCCATCTAAGTCAGTCGCCCTCACCTTCGACGATGGTTATTCATCGCATCACGAGGTTGCATTCCGCCTGATCGCTGAATTCGGCCTGTCGGGCACGTTCTTCGTAATCACCTCCCGCGTCGGCACCGGTGAGTTTCTGGACTGGAAGATGGCGGCGGAGATGGCTCGCGCCGGCATGTGTTTTGGGTCACACGCACACAGCCATGTGGTGCTCACCACCCTCAACCCGCAGCGCGTGAGAGAGGAATTGCGCGTCTCGCGGCAAATGCTGGAGCAGCAGCTTTCTTGCGCCATCGAAATTCTGGCCGTACCCTACGGATTTTGCGATCAGCATGTCCTGGACGCGGCTTGGGAATGCGGATATCGAGTGGTTTGCACCTCCACGCCCTGGCCTGCGCAGGCGGGAAAGAGGGTGTTGCCGCGAGTGGGAATTTCGCAGCAAACCTCCATGGCCGATTTCCGCAAACTGGTAGAGAAAGACCCGACGCTGTATTTGCGTCTGTGGGCGCGGGACCGCGCACTCGCTATTCCCCGGCATATCTTTGTCCGGGTGAAGCCCGAACTTCTGGGTGTGCGGACCGCGGAGGGCAGTCTGTGAGCACACGACTTCAGGTCATCGCCTTGATTGACGCGCTGGGATGGACGTATATCCGTGAGCGTCCTTTCCTGGATGATGTGTTGCCCTATCGCGCCCGTTTGCAGACTGTGCTGGGCTTCAGTTCGGGCGCGATCCCCACCATGCTGACGGGGCTCATGCCGGAGCGCCATGGCCATTGGAACCTTTTCTACTACGATCCCGAGCATGCCCCGTTCTGGTGGCTGAAGGCCTTCAACTGCCTGCCCAAGGGCGTGCTTGACAATCGCTATTGCCGCAAAGCGATCAAGGAACTCGGCCGGCGCGTGTTTCATCTCGGTCCAACCTTTGAATGCGCCGTGCTGCCGAACCTGCTGCCTTATTTCAATTTCTCTGAGCGCCGGGACATTTATGCGCCGAAAGGACTTGAAAACGTCCCGTCACTTTTCGACGAACTTGAGCACGAGGGCCGCAGCTATCGCGTTTACACCTATCACCAGTGCTCCGACGCGGAGATCATGCGCCGCGCGAAACGCGACATCGCCGGTTCCGACGCGACCTTGTTTTTCCTCTACCTGTGCGAGATGGATGGCTTTTTGCACATGCATTGTAAAGAGCCAGAGGCGATCGACCAGAAGCTACGGTGGTACGACGAACAATTGCATGAGGTCTTCCGCGTGGCTTGCCAACGCGATCCGGAAGCCTCACTTATGGTGTGCTCCGACCATGGCATGACCCCGGTAAGCAAGCACGCCGACCTGGTCGGTGAGGTGGAGAGACTGGGCTTGCGGATGCCGCAGGATTATCTCGCGGTGTACGACTCCACCATGGCGCGGTTCTGGTTCTTCAATGAGACGGCGCGCCAGCGGGTGTCGGAGGTCCTGCAGTCTGTGGATTACGGCCGCATCCTGCCGAAAACGGAATTGCGTGAGTTTGGATTGAACTTTCCCGATGACCGCTACGGCGAACTTATATTTCTGCTGAACGCCGGCTGCATGGTCGCGGAAAGCGAGTTTAACGGGCGGGGATGGTATCCCGAGGGCATGCACGGCTATCATCCCGGCGATTCCTATTCCGACGCGGTATTCTTAAGTAACGAAAAACCAATACAGCCGATGCGTAGCATTGCAGATGTGTATTACTGCATCCGCGATGCCGGGCGTCCGGCCGAAAGGGTTGCACAATGAAGAAGGCTTTGATTACGGGTATTTCCGGCCAGGATGGCAGCTATCTGGCCGAATACCTGCTGGGGCTCGGATACCGGGTTTACGGCTTGGTGCGCCGCGAATCCGGGACCATGCGCTGGCTAAACGCGATCGATGGGCAAATCGAGCTGCTGTCTGGCGACATGCGCGACACCGCGTCACTGGAAGTCGCCTTTGCCAAGGCCTCGCCCGACGAAGTTTATAACCTGGCGGGACAGGTGTTTGTGCCTACAAGCTGGCAGATCCCGGCCGAGACCTTCGATATCAACGTGGGCGGACTGGCGCGCCTGCTCAGCATCATTGAGCGGCAGAAGCCTGACACGCGTATCTACCAGGCCTCCAGCTCGGAGATGTATGGCAACCTGAATGGACTGCGGAACGAAGAAACTGTATTGGCTGCCACTTCGCCCTACGGTGTTTCCAAGACGGCGGCGCACCGTTTGTGTGAGGTTTATCGCGCACGAGGGATTTTCGCCGTCGGAGGCATTCTCTTTAATCATGAATCGCCCCGCCGCGGGCCCGAGATGGTGACCCGGAAGATCACTTTGGCTGCAGGCGATTGGGCCCAGGGCAAGAAGAACAAGCTTAAGCTCGGAAACATGCAGGCGCGCCGCGACTGGGGCTTTGCCGGCGATTACGTCCGCGCCATGCATGCCATGCTGCAACAGGACAAGCCCATCGATTTGGTCATCGCCACCGGCGAGTCCCACAGCGTGTATGAGTTCGTAGTTGAGGTCCTACACTCCCTCGACCTGGTTCCCGCCGGCCGGAATGTCGCCGACGTGGTGAACGAGTATGTCGAAGTGGATCCAAAACTCTTTCGTACCGGGGAAATCCACGACCTGCGCGGCGATTCCAGCCTGGCCCGGCGACTACTGCAGTGGCAGCCTGATGTGGACTTCAAAGGGCTGGTGCGCATGATGGTTGACGCCGATACCGCGCGGCGCGGCGAACCAACCCCTGAGCATGCCACCGCCAACGCTTGACCTGGCGCTGTTGAATGCGCAGGTATTCCCGTTACTGGGGTTGAAGGAACTTTGTGGTCGATTTAAAGACATCGCGAGAGTTCTGGGAGGAGAAGGCGACGGAGAACGCCGCCTGGTACATCTCGTCTTATGGCAGCTACCACAACCGCGACATGGACGGTTTCTGGCAGTCAGGAAATACCATTTGGGACGATCTGAAGCGCGAAACCGGCTACGTTCCCCAGTCCACTGACGTTGTGGTGGATATTGGATGTGGGATTGGGCGGCTTACGCGAGCCATGGCGCGGGAAGTCGGTCAGGTTCACGGGTTCGACATTTCGCAAAATATGTTGGAGGAGGCCCGGAAGCTGGGGTTGTCCAACGCCACGTTCTATGAGACGGAAGGCAACTCGCTTCGCCCTTTGCCCGATAAGTCGTGCGATCTGGTGTTGGCGTATAACGTCCTGCAGCATATGCCCAGTACGGGGGTCCTGGGCCAGTACCTGCGGGAGATGGCCAGGGTTTCGCGCGGCATTATCGCGTTTACTCTAAGTCCTCGCGATTGGACGATATATCTGCTCCCATTACTTCGAGTCCGTTCCTGGCTCAAGAACGGTAGCGGGCCGCGCGGCATATACAAGCGAGAGTGGACAGGAATACGGCCGCGAAGAAGCACGGTGCAGGGGCTCTCGCCGCTGGCGCTCGACTCTTCCGTCTTGCACGGCGACAAGTGGTTGTTTTATGGGAAGGCTCGCTGACTTTGGCGGGAGCGGCCGCCGGCCAACCGTTGCTCTGAACTTATGAATGAAGACCTCATCCCGGTGATGCAGTTCTGCAACACCTCGGTGCGAGCCGGGGTCGAGGAGCATATTCTCACCTTGCTTCGCGGACTTGACCGCAAGCAGTTTCGACTGCACCTGGTGTGCAGTCCTGCAGTAGCGGAAGCAGTGCGGTGCGACGTGCCGGATGACGTGGAGTTGCTACCGCTGGTTTTCCCGACTCCTTCGAAGCTGGCCGGAGCGGCAAAGCTTCGCCGCTGGATTGGTGAGCGGCGGATTCAGGTCCTTCACTCCCACCTGTTCAGGAGCAGCCTGTGCGCCTCGCCTGTGGGATGGACGTGCCGTGTGCCGCTCATTGTGGAGACCCCACATGTGCGGGAATCCTGGCGCCGGGGTTGGAAGGCGAACAATTTCACTCCGGATCGCATAGCCGGGCGCTTTGTGGATCGTTATATTGCAGTCTCGTATGCCAATGCCCGCTATCTGGTGGAGGAGAAAGGCCTGCCTGGAAGAAAAGTGCAAGTAATCCAGAACGGCACGGACCTGAGCCGATTCAATCCCGCGCACGTCTCCCCGTCTGGCATGCGCGCGGAGTTTGGTATTGGAATGGAAGATCCAGTAGTTCTCGTCGCAGCCCGGCTCGAACCTCAAAAGGGCCACAACGTACTGTTGGAGGCCATGCCCGAAGTGGTGCGGGAGTTTCCCAAAGCGAGGGTGTTCTGCCTCGGCGATGGGGTCCTGCGTGAGGAATTGAAGGACCAGGCAAAGCAGCTTGGCTTAGCAGGAAACGTGCACTTCTTGGGTTTTCGCAGCGACGTAGCGGACTGGCTGGCCCTCTGCGACTTCACGGTATTGCCGTCGTTCTATGAAGGGTTGCCCCTGGTGGCTGTCGAGTCGCTCGCAGCAGGCAGAACCATGGTGGCGACAGCAGTCGATGGTACGCCGGAAGTGATTATCAATGGGCGAACCGGTATCACCGTCCCCCCAGGAGATCCAGGAGCGCTGGCCGGCGCGATTTGCGGCGTCCTGCGCTCGCCCGAGCTGCGGCAGCGACTGGCAGAACAAGGTCGGGCTTACGTGCTGGAGCGTTTTAGTGAGCAGCGGCAGGTGCGCGAAACCGGCGAGTTCTATCTGGAAATGTTAGGTCGAAATACTTCCCCGGTACATAGCGACGAAGCCCGACAGGCGGTAGCCAGTTGAACGAGGTGGCTAATTCGAAGGCACATGCCACCGGGGATCATGGCTCGCCTGGAGGTGTGGCCGTTTCCTCTGAATTGCGCGGCGCAGATGCGAAGTCCTGCATCGTCGACACCATGCGGCAAAGGTGCCTTCAGAGTTTCGGTTCGCGCCTGCGGGCGATCTTGCTCACCGGAAGTTTGGCACGCAACGAAGCCACCTGGCAGCAGACCGGCAATGGCCTGCAGTTTCTCAGCGATGCCGAATTCATGGTCATCATTCGAGACAAAGAGGAAATTCCATCTGCCGCACAGGTGACTTTGATCTGCCGTGGGGCTGAAGAGGAGCTTCGCAACCGAGGAGTACTTTGTAAGCTCTCGTTCGGCGCCGTGCATGAGTCCTTTCTGCTGAATTTGGGCACAACGATTTTTGGGCACGAACTCTTGACCTGTGGCGAAGTCGTTTACGGAGACCCGGACATTCTCCGCAATAAGGCGCAGAGCACTCCCAACGTCAATCTCGAAGATGCCTGGAGGATGCTCGCAAACCGCACCGTGGAGTTGCTGGAGATCGTACCCGACGTGGCAGACGGCGAGGAGCCGCTGTCCGAGGCGGCGCAATATCGGGTAACCAAGCTGTACTGCGATATGGCAACCTCGGTTCTGCCGTTCAAGCAGGAGTTCGTTTCCGGATACCAAGCCCGGGCCGACAGGCTTTGTGACTTGCATGCCCACGGCCTGCTTTCCGACCTGCCATTGGACGTGGATTCGTTCGTGAATTTGGTGCGCCGCTGTACGCGGTACAAAATTTTGCATTGCTGGGACGGGGACTCTCCGTTTACTAGAAAGGATTCCGTTCAGGTAGCGATTACCGCCTTACGCTCCTTGTGGAACTGGGAACTGGCGCAGATCCACGGGACCGCGATGACAACCCCCGAAGCCCTGCTGCAACTGCACATGCGAGGACAACGCCTGAAGGACCGGCTTCGCGGGTGGGCTTTCGTAGTACGACGTCGCGGAGTACTCGACAGTTTGCGCCACGGCTGGCGATGGCTTGGTTTGATGCGCTTCGCATCACCGCGCTACTGTGTTTACGCCGCCGGACTGAATGTAGTTTCGAGTTTCGAGTTTCCAGTTTCGAGCCGCGCAACGTGCGGGTCAGCCGCTACATCAGCAGAAGAGGCCCAACTCAAACTGGAAAGTGCTTTGAACCAACTCGGAACTCGAAACTGGAAACTTGAACCTGTCTTGAATTGGCTGCCGATCGCGAATTTCGCACCCCACACCGCGCCGGACCAGAAGGACGTCGCTCAGGCAATTCTCTGGAACTACCGTGAGTTTCTGGTGGAAACGCGCGCATGAGCACGACCATGAATCCGGTGCGACGGCGTCCCAGCAAAAGCGGTCGGACGCGCTACGAGCTCGAGCCTCTGCGAGCGCATGAACTGGCGACCTGGGACACGCGGATTTCGGTTTATGAAACTGTCCACCTGTTCCACCGCCGGGCCTGGCTCGATTACCTCGCGGAAAGCCAACGAGTGCAGATTCATCACTGGGGGATTCGCGAAGCTGGCAGAACGGTTGGCTACTTCTGTGGAGGCATATTTCAGAAAGGGCCATTTCGCATTTTGGGTAGTCCGCTGAAAAGTTGGGGAACGAATTTCATGGGGCCGGTGGTGAATGCTGACTTTGACCCGGAAGAGTTCCTCCTTGCCCTGGATGAGCTTGCCGCCAATGAAGACATCGCGACGCTAGAGATTGAAAATCCCATACTTGGCCCGGAATTGATGCGGTCTCACGGGTACGAGGTGAAGACGGACAAGACCTACGTCATCGAGCTCACGCCTGAAGACGAAGATCAAGTTTGGCAACGCATCGATAAGAAGGACCGTTCGACGGTGAGGAAGGCACGCCGGCTGGGGCTGACGGTGGTAGAGTGCAGCGATGCCGCCATGACCGACGAATACTATGAGCAATTCCTGGAAGTGATGACCCGCAAAGGCCTGTTCCCACCCTACGACCGGGACCGTCCGCGCTTGTTGTTCGAGCATTTGTATCCGAAAGACATGCTGCTCGCTTTGCAGGTTCTTAGCCCGGAAGGACGGCCAATTGCAACCGGGCTGTTCCCGCACAATGATCGGACGATCTATTACTGGGGGGGAGCCAGTCGCGCGATCGGACGGCAGTATTCGCCCAACGACCTGATGCATTGGTCGGTGATGGAATGGGCGCTCAAGCGCGGTCTGACTGCCTACAATATGTGCGGCCCGGGAAAGTTTAAGCAGAAGTTCGGCGGCGAGCTGATAACCATTCGCCGCTGGCAGAAATACTATTCGCCCATGGCACGCTGGGGGCGCGCTGCTTATGCCCGTTACCACGGCGTGCGAACCAAAGTCCTGGGGCGCTGGGAACGCTTGACCCATGCCGGCGGAGGAGCCCACTGATGCGGATCCTCTACGTTGCCACGCAATATCCGCTTCCGGTCAATAACGGAGTGAAGATACGCGTGTGGTCGCTTCTGTGTGCCATCGCCAATGCCGGCCATGAAATTACGCTGGCAACGTTTGCCGAGCCGGACGACGCGGCTGGAACGGAACAGGAGCTCAGAAAGGTCTGCCGGCACAGCGACATCGTACGGCGACACACCGTGAGCCTTTCCGGAAGTAAGAACTACCTCGGGCGGCTGCGCGGCATTTTGTCGCCGTCGCCCTTCACTCTTGACCGGTTCCGCTGCTCTGAGATGCGGGCCATCCTGGAGCACAGGCTAAAAAGCGATAGCTTCGATTTCGTGCTCTGCGACAATATCTTCACCACCGTAAACTTGCCGCCGACTTCGCTGCCCTTGGTCCTGAACAGTCACAATGTGGAATACCTTATTCTGCAGCGTTACTGCGAGCAGGAACGGAATCCCCTTATGGTGCTCTATGCCCGATTGGAGGCCGGCAAACTTCGCCGCTTTGAAGCCTCCACCTATCGACGTGCCGTGTTAGTTATGGTTTGCTCGCGGCTCGACGGTGGATTGATTGAGAAGCTTTGCCCGGGGCTTCGGACCGCCGTCGTACCCAATGTTGTGGACCTGCGCGATTACGAAATGGTTGCTGAGGAAGATCCGGTGACGCTGGTATATCAGGGAGGCATGGACTGGTTCCCCAATCGCGATGCGCTGGAATACTTTGTGCGCGCCATTTTCCCGCTGGTACAACAGGAAATTCCGGGCGCAAGATTAATAGCCGCGGGACGCAATCCCTCACCTGAGTTTCGCGCTCGCTTTTCCGACGTCGGCGCTCTCGAATTCACCGGCACATTACCTGACCTTCGGCCGACGATCGCCAGAGCGGCGGTGTGCGTTGTTCCCTTGCGAATCGGCAGTGGGACAAGACTGAAGATCCTCGAAGCCGGAGCTATGGGAAAGGCCATCGTTTCTACCACCATCGGCGCCGAAGGGCTTGATTTTGTACCGGGAAAAGAAATTCTGATTGCCGACGATCCAGTGGCCTTTGCCAGGAACGTGGTCGAATTATTGCGCGGTCCCGCGCGGCGAAAAGCTATGGGCGAAGCCGCGCGCAAACGTGTTTTGCAGGATTACGATGTCAAGGCCCTGGAACGCTCCGTCGCCGGTGCATTTCAGGGCCTGCAACAATCAATCAGTACGGATGCTGGGAAAGCACAAGTGGCGCCGGTGGGCTTAGGAGAATCTGCTTGTTAATCTACTTTTTCGTGCTCATGGGGATGCCGTTCCTGCGGCATGGGTTTTGGAACGCGGAATTCGGTTCTGGCTGGACAATGACGAAGGCCTCGGGCGCTCTCTGCCTGATTTATGCCCTTATCTATCTGGCGCGCCGGCATGGCATTCCTCGTTATTTCGCCGCACCGCAATCGGTGGTGATGGTCACGTTCTTCGGGTTTGCAACCTTTTCATGGCTCAGCAACGGGTGGAAAGAAACCAACCTGGATCTCTCGATAAACCCGATTTTCATGTACTTTTCCACCTTCGTGTTCTTCTTCATCACCATGATCGTCATCGACTCCGTAAAAAGGCTGTACTGGTCATGTATGGTCGCCGTTGGCTCGGTAGGCTTGGCATCGCTGTACATGTTGCGGGAGTGGCAAATGGGGATGGCGGCATACGGAGAAGGATATCGGCCGGGGTGGGTTGTGGGTGACGCCAACTACTTCACGATTGCCGCTCTTGCGGTGCTGCCTATCGCTTTCGAATTGGCACTGGTGGCCCCGAGCAGAATGCAGAAGCTGTACGCGGTCGGATGTGCGTTTCTCACCTTCGCGGCTGTCACCCTGGGCGCGTCGCGCGGGGGGTTTCTCGGTATCATCCTTATGGTCTCCTTCCTGATACTCCGGTCACGCAAACCCGCTCGCAATCTGGCCTTGGTAATCATGGTGACCATACCGGTCCTGGTCTTTGCTCCCAACTCGCCGATCAACCGCTTTTTCCATCCTGACCCCGGCGACCAGGCGTCGGTGGGCAAGCACCTTGTGGGATGGGAAGCCGGTCTGCACATGATTCAAAAGAACCCGATCACGGGCGTCGGATTCGGCAACTATAAATCGGTAGTTGCGCATTACGACAAAACCGGAGAAGTGCGGGCGGATCCTCACGTCGCCCACAACGCATACCTTGAAGTCGCTGCAGAAATGGGCCTTCCTGCGATTTTGGTATTCTGGGCCCTACTGGGAACTTCTTTCTACTCGGCGGGCAAGACCAGGAAACTCGCAAAGGCGCGAGGATCGGAGGTTTTGGCGGCGCTGGCGCTGGGATGCCAGGCGTCGATCCTTGGGACTTCCGTCGGGATCTTCTTTGTCAGCGGCCAATATACGCGGCTGTTCTGGTTTGTGTTGTGTATGACCATGGTCATGCCGCTGCTGATCCCGGCCCGAGCGCGGCAGAAGGCCCCATTGACCGAGCTCGAGCAGCCGCCTGTGCAGAGCGAAGAGAGCTTCCGCGTCGGGGAGGCTCTGGTAGAACTGTCGTGATGCCCCGGTGCATTGCGAGCAAAGGTAGAGCGCGCCTTCAGGCCCGCGTTGGCGACTGCGACCTTATTTTGCTTTTCTTGTTGCCGGCGGACGCGGCGCTGAAGCGCCCATGTGCCCGAGCCTCGCGGATACAGTAACTCTGGTACTGCTTTAGGCTACAAAAAGTCGAAGTTGAGAGTGGGTAACGCGCCGCTCGGTGCCTTGCAGGCCAGAGCTCGAGAAAGAAAACGAAGAGTCGAATGTTTCGAGGGTTCCTTTCAACCTGGGCCGGGCTGATCGTCAACGGCATCGTCACCATCCTGCTTACCCGGGTGCTGGTGCATGGCTTAGGGAATTTCTACTACGGGCTCTGGATCCTGGTTTCTTCTGTTCTCGACTACTACGGCCTCCTTGACATGGGGATGCGCTACAGCCTGCAACGATTCGTTGCGCGCTACGGCGGGGCCAACGAGCGGCAGGCACTCAACGAAACTTTCATGACCGGCGCCTCGATGGCGGCCTGCATCGCGGCGGCGGCGTTCCTCCTGTGCGCTGTTTTGCTTATCGCGCTGCCCGGGTTTCTTTGGTTTGACCGGCGACTCGCGTACCCTGTTCCGCACCCTTCTTACCATTCAGACCGTGACCCTGGCGTTGGACTTTCCCGCGCGTATTATGGGCGCCTACTTGTGCGGTTTGCACCGCTTCGATCTGTTTAACGGCGCAGGCATCATTTGGGGTATCTCGCGAGGCATCGTGTTCTGGGCCGTGATTCACCTGGGCGGCAAAGTCACCGGGATCGCGATATCGCAACTCATCATCGTCGCCTTCATGTTTGTACTGTACTGGTCCTTCGTCAAGCTTGCGGATCCGCATCTCAGCCTGGGATGGAAGTACACCAGTTGGGCCCGGACCCGGGAGCTGATTCATTTCAGCATCTTCGTGTTCATCAGCGACCTCGGTGACCGCCTGCGCTTCTACACCGGCGTGATCATCATCTCGCACATGCTGTCGGTGGCTTTGTCCACGCCCTGGAACGTCATCACCAAGCTGATGGAGACCTTCAAGATGGCGTTCTACCCCATTACCGGGCCGCTGAATACGGAAGCCAACCGGCTGGAGGGCGCAACGAAATTCGAAGCCTCAAGGAAGCTGTTTCTGCGCTCCACCAAGTTCTGTGTTCTGCTCGCCTTCGCCGGAACTATGGTCCTGCTGCTGCATGGCCGCGACATTCTGCACTTTTGGATTGGAGAAGGCTTCACCAGCAACTACAACGTGCTGGCGGTGCTGGCCATCGGCTATTGCGTCATGCTCATGCAATCGGCGTCCACCGTCTTCCTTTACGTTCGCAGCCGTCACCGGCTCCTGGCCGCCTGGACATTGGCCGAAGGGATAGCGAACCTCGCGTTGAGCATTTATTGGGCGCGGCAATATAACGCAATTATTGGAGTCGCGCTGGGTACCACTGTTCCGCTGCTCATCGTGCGCCTCGGCATTCAACCGTTGTATACGCTGCACGTCATGGAAGTCACGTGGAGCGAATATCTGTCCAAAGTCACTGCTGCGTCCTGCGCTCGTTACCGCTGGTGTTCTGGGCATCGGCTCGGTGACCGGGCTGCTGCACCGTGCGCCCAACCTACTGGCTTTTGCTGCAATGATGCTTGCCCTGGGCTTGTTGTTTGCCGGCCTGTCGTACTGGATTGTTCTTGACCACGACGAGCGCGAAAGCTTACGCCATCGCGGCCAGCTCATCCTCCAGCGGTTGAGGCCGCAGCAGGCATAGCGGACGATTCTTCTACAGTCGGCGGCCAAACACCCTCCCTGAAGCCGGTTCTTTAGTATCAGCAATTTAGGGACAAATCCCGGTAGTGTCCTAATTGCGTGTTGCTCTCGGTTTTTGGCATCGTTTTTCCTCCTCTTTCGACCTGTTCGGGTAACGCCTCTTTGATTACTAACGTAGCACATCGGGCCTTCTCCTCGTCGGCGTATAGTGGCTCCGTCCCTACTCCTGCCGAGGTCACCCACGATGGAAAATAACGAGTGTCTTGCCAAGATTTACGAAACCCTGCGCTATCAGCAGGAATTGCTATTTCAGGCACGAACCGCCATTGCTGTTCTCGAAAGGGTGTTGTGCGGTAATCAAAGTTTTGTCGAAGCACGCGCCCAGGCCATGACGGAGTTGCCGACTCCTGCCGAGACTCAAGCACAGAACGCATTGCTTTTAGCACTCTCTCTTGAGATTCAGAGGCTTCGCGGTCAGGATTCCACTGTTGCGGAGGCGTGAGCGTCACGGCGTAGGCTCCTGCGGCTTGTGCCGCTCTCGCATGTGCTGTAACACCATCTCCCGCTCCTCGTCCGTTAACTCTGGCCGCATCGGTTCTGCCGCCTTTGCTGCTACGGCCTGCGGCTCTGCTGTTGGCGCTTCCGTTCGCTTCCCAAAGCCAAACTCGCGGTATCGCTTCGGGTAGTAGAACGCTGCCGGGACACCCCAGAAGCACATCGCGATTACAAACTGGCTAACTGCGTCTCCGGTTGGTTCAATCGTTAACCTAACCAGTCCTGCCACCAATGAAACGCCAGCGACTACGTACACCAGCACAAAACCATAGCGCCGCTTACGCAGAAGGCCGATCCCAAGACTCAGCACCAGCAGTCCAACAAGTAGCGATAACGGAAAGGGAACAAGGACGAACTGCGCGACTGCAAAAAGCACTGCTCCCCATCCCTGAAACTTGCCCCAGAGATAGCTTCTCTCGATCATCGGGCGTTCCTCCGATGCCGAAAGACTACCGCCTATTGCCGCCCAGAGCTAGACCTTCCTTGCTGCTTCCGTTTCTTTCGGCTATTGACCGCCCTTCTGGCGCCTTCAATGTTAAGCGGGTCCGTTGCGAAATCCCGAACAGCGCCAACAGCGCGCTGTGTCGTCGGACTGTTCACCGCTTCGCGTACACGCTCTGTTATTGTGCGTTCCTTGTCAGCCATTGGCCCGCCTCTCGTCCAAGTCTGGGACTGAATAGCCAAGAGCCTTAATGCCAGGGAACGGCTCGCCAGCTTTCATCTTCTCGGTGAACAGGCGAATAACGCCCTCCAATTCCCTTTGGCGCACCTGTGTCCGCAGTAAAACCAGCTTCGCTGCCTTGATGGTCTCTTCCCATCCATTTTTGCTCATGTCATGTACAATTTTCTTGTTGACAGACTTACCCTCTGTGTGCATAATTAACCTCATGGACTTCCGTGCTGTACGCGACCAGACGATTAAGGAACTCGAAAAACTGATAGAGGAGCGCCGCGACATTGACAGGAAAGCCGCTGCGCTGCGCTCTACGCTTAACGGGTTGAATGCGTTGCTCGATGCCCAGCAGGACAAGTTCCGGCTCGAACCGCCTCCGCTTCCACCTGGCTATGAAGGGTTGCGCGAGATGGGGTTGACAGATGCGATTCGCAAGCTGTTCGAGAATGAGGCCCCTGACCGACTCTCGCCTAAAGACGTGCGAGCAAAGTTGGAAGCCTTTGACTATCGCCTTCCGCGCACTAATCCGCTCGCAGCAATACACGGCATTTTTACTAGGCTCGAAAAGGCTGGCGAGATAAAGCCTATTGAAGGCCAGAAGAACGCTTATCAGTGGGTGAAGTCCGGCTGAACGGCAAGCCGCGGAGTTGAACGATTGACGCGGCCACTTTCGCAGTCGCTTTACTCGGGCGATGGGTTGGAAGCAAATACGAAACGCCCTGCGTCGCACCGCAGAGCGTTTCAGAAAGGAGTATTCACAATGCGGCGCATCAGACTCAAGATCGTTTGCCGCTTGTTTTCCCTCGACCTTAGCGTCGAACCACCATAGTCCCGTAACACTCAGCGCCCCGCTTCCTGTTCTAGCAGGTTGCGGGGCTAAGACAGAAACCGGGAAGCCCGATCTCAGTCCGTTCAAATTGATTTTCGGGCTTTCCTCAGCGAAAAGGCAAGAGGAGAAAAGCCCATGACGTGCAAACGCTGCAATCACACTGTCCGCAAGTTCGGACACTACGGCAAGCGCCGAATCCAGAGATACCGCTGTACCACCTTGCAAAATTACCTTTTCCGAGTACGGACCGAAACTCGGCAACCACTACACCCCGCCCGACGTTGCGGCAAAAGCCCTGGCGATGATGCTGGAAGGCATGTCCGTTCGCGCGATCTCGCGCCTCACCGGACTGCACAGCATACGATTCTGGAATTGATGAAAACGGCAGCGAACGAAGCTCGCCGGATACTTGACGCCAGAATCCGCAACATAGGCCCAATTGCGTGCAGGTTGACGAGATGTGGCAATTCGTCCATACCCGCGACCCGCACTTGAATCCCTCGGATCCGCCCGGAATGGGGCAGCACCATGCTTTGGCTCGCCCTGGACTCGGAAACGAAGCTCATCATCTCGTACCACATTGGCCGGCGCAGTGGCATCAACGCCCATGCGTTCATCTCCGACTTGCGAGCACGTACCAATGGCCGCTATCAACTTACTTCCGATCAATACAACGCCTATGTCGGAGCGACGCGCGAACACTTTGGGCAGAACGTGGACTTTGCCCAACTTCGCAAAATCTACAGCAGCGGCACTGGTGATGGCTGGTATGGCAGCGGCCAGGTTGTCGCAGCGGTCCCACACGTCAAAATCGGCAGACCGGATTTCAAGCGGATTTCTACGTCTCACGTCGAACGCAACAACTTGTCCCGTTCGGATGCACCTTCGCAGATTTACGCGCCTGACCAATGCCTTCAGCAAGACGCTGGCAAACCTCAAGGATGCCGCCGTGCTTTACATGGTTTCTTACAACTTCTGCCGCGTTCATATGACGCTCAAGCAAACGCCCGCTATGGCTGCGGGGATAACTGACCACATTTCGAGTTGGAGGAACTGTTGACCGGGGCATAGAATTGCTCCCCCTCAATCCGCTCGGAGGCTATACGCCATGCATCTGACGCTCTTTTCCTTAGATGAGCCAGAGAAGGGTGATAACTGGAACTATGTCCCTGATTACATCCAAATCCAAGATAAAAAATTTGTTGGCGAGCGACTTGTAATTGATAATCATCAATTCGCTCGCTGCTCGTTTGAGGGTTGTACGTTGATTCATTCGGGCGGGCCTTTCGGCTTTCTCGAATGCGATTTTGACGCGAGTACCACTCCAGTGTTAACAGGTTCAGCGCATCGGGGATTGATTGTGTGGTCAGCCCTCGTCTTAAACAACCCAGAACGATCTTTTCCAGGCTAACGCGAAACGATGTGACGGTCATGCCACGCCCTCGCACCGCTGGTTCATCTGCCGCGCGAGTCGCCTAAACATGACTTCCACAAAATGCGGAATTTTGGGAGCCGGTACAAACTGCGGAGAGTGAACCTTGATTGAGCTAGAAGAAGCCTTGCTTGTACTCAGGAAATGGCAAGAGGAGGAAACGCCCTTGCGCGTTGTTCTAATTTCACCATCACTGCACTTTGATTCGGAGGCGGTGCTGTGCGGAACTACGCCCTTACGCTTCGGCCTTAAACTTCCAGGCGCAGCAAATTTCTTTGAATTAGATTTTGGCCCGTGTGGATTCGACCTCGCACACGACCCCGATGCGCCAGAACAAATAGTATTGGTCTGTGTGCGATCCAATTTCCGATTGAGCTTTACGTCACTTTGACCCTTAACACGCCCGTTACCCAATCACGCCACTGACGCACGAATACAGCTCGCATCTCAGCAGCGTTTCACCCTGCCGCCTTTCCGAAGGAGGCAGGGTAACTTGACGGTAACCATTCTGGCACCAAACAGGACCAATACTGAATTGT
>CAWGMV010000027.1:0-94586 GCA_963823635.1 uncultured Acidobacteriaceae bacterium
CCCGCCCAATTGCGAATCTGTTGCGCCTCGTGTAGAAAGCGCTTCTTGCCTTCCGGAAGCCTTGCGAGAACGGCATCCAGTTGACTCAAGTCCGGTACCTGGGCCGACTGACGCGCAATGAGCACCACCCGCGCGCGAAGTGCCGCCATACGCTGGCTTGGGTAACTCGTGATCAGTCGCTCAATTTCCCTCTTCCCCCTCTCCGCATCGCAGCCTGCATAGGCGAGGAGAAGTTTATCGAATCCGGGGAAGGGGGCACCGCACAGGTCGTCCCAAGCTACGGGATGAAAGCGATACAGTCTGGGCCGCGGGATTGGCCACACCAACCAGAAATAGAGAGGTTGGTAGTACAAGCGCAAAATAGCGATCCCGACCGCAATCGCTGCCGCGGTTCCTTGCGTGATCCCCTGCGTGATCCCCTGCGCCTGCGCCCTGCCAGCGATCCACACCAGAGTCCCGACCGCGATCCCGACCATGATCCCAAAAAACACTACGAAGCCCACATTCGCCGTTTTTCCTCTTTCCTTGCTCAGGATCCCGCCCCCGGCCCCGCACGCGATCCCATAAGCGATTCCGAAAGTGAGCCAGCCACTCATTCCGATATCGATCACAATCGCGGGCCAAATGGTCGGCCTAGAGACGAAAGGGTGGGCGAAAGGGTGGGCGAAAGGGTTGACGATAATAATGCCGAAAGCGAGCCCGAGAGTGATCGAAAAAGCGAGCCCGTCAGCGATCCCGGCAATTAGCCCCACAGCGATAAAAGAAACGAACGCGACACTGCATACAACGACCGCAAAAAGGACTCCTTCCGTAACTCCTGTTGCCCCCGAGGGGTTGCGCAGACCCCTGGCGATCGCTAGCCTGCCCAATGCAGACAGAATGATCATGTAAGGTAGGGCGTGAAGGTAGAGGAGCAGCCCGCTCCTCAATTGTTGTGTGCGGGAACCAGCGCCAAGAATCTCCTTGAAGTCGCTTGAGCGCCGGTACAAGAGGCCGAGATACCAGAGCGCCAGTTTGTGGTCACGCCACCGCAACCGAGGTGGGTCGAGGGGAGCGGCGTTCACGATGTGCTCCCTCGCAGCTCGACGGTCTTGAGGTCGATGGGAGAAGAAGAGTAATCGGCAGGCATGGAGGGCGTCTTCTGCAACAACGCTGCGAACGGCGAACGTGACACGATCATCATTACCAGTTTGCGCTGGTCCATCGTCAGGTAGCGCAACGAAGAGAACAGGTCCGGCCCGTATTTGCGTTGTACGATGTTATCGAAGTGCAAAAGGGCCAGTCTGGAGACAGCGTCACGCTCGGCTATGCGGTTGAGGGCTTCCAGTCCGTTGGAACTCCGCGACACAGTGGCAAAACCGCACGCCTTGAGGATTTCTGCGACCAGACCCTCGCGGGAGACCGTTGCCCCTGAATCCAGAGCTAACAATGCCCAATGACTTCGACCCAAGCATGTCGGCAACGTGTTGGACCAACTCTCGCCACTTGACTCGACCCTTGACGACCAGATTCACTGACTGGTTGCGGTCAAGGTATTGAACGATTTCGTCGCGCGCTCGCAGCCAATCAGGCGCAGCCGTCCCAAGATCAGCGCCGCACGCCCGAAGGAGCAAGTCCCAGGCCTTGCGGTCCTTGTCGTCGCGAAGATCGACGAAGATCGGGTTAGGCTTACGAATCGCATCCGGCAGCTCACAGTCAACGCGTTTGACCGGAATGGCCGAACCGGTCTCGAAGTTAGGGTCGCGCGCGAGGGCACGTTTCATCTCGTGCATGCACGGCGCGCTGCGAAGGTACTCAGGAGAGAAGACGAGGACACTTGCATCGGCCGCGTCTTGAGTGGAATCCATCTGTCCCGTTAAAGCTTTAGCCACTTCGAATCGGTCACGGTCGATCAATACCTCAGCACCACCCGCCTCCAGACACGGAACCAGCCGGCGCAAGACCCAATCCCTCTGCGCATGCGAGTAACTGATGAAGACCTTCTTGGCCATGGAAGAGTCTCGTCAACCGTTAAAGGATTTCTCGGGGTGATGACTTCAACGCAAGTATAGCCGTAACTCCCCGAGCATAGCGGCACTCCAGACCGTAAAAAGAGATCCTACGCCGTTCGCAATTCTCGGGCTCTAATCCCGACCTAATTTCCCGATTCGGGAATTTCCCGAAACAATTGTTCATCGATCACAGACATCTTGCCCCCGCGGTGCTAGGGTCGGCTTGAGTCGAACCATACGTCGGCACTCCAGGTTCTGTGGCGCGCCGAGTGTGTGGTTTTTTGTTTTGCGGCGAACAAGGTCGCCGGGGAGCGATTATGCGGGTCAAACTTTGTCATCACCTGAAGGAAAACGGAATTATGTGCCACTCGCCGGCGCTGCGCGGGCGCATCTACTGCCATTCTCATCTCGACTTCCACCGGCGTCTGGTCAGGCGGATGAGAAACCTGCGCCGGAGGCAGTCATGACAACTTCCGTGTATTGTCGTCACGTAAAGGAAGACGGCATCCCGTGCGGCTCGCCTCCGCTGCGCGGCGAGGGCTACTGTTATTTTCATCTGCGCTACAAGGGATACCCGCTGCGCACCTGGCGCTACAAACAGCGACTCGGAGGACTGCACATTACCCGGAGAACGGTGTTCAGCCTCAAGGCCCTCCAAGTCAACCTGAAACGAGTAGAGAAGATGCTGGCCTTCGGCGCCTGTCCGGACCTGCCGCGGGCGCGCATCATACGCTATGCGCTGCAGATGGCAATCTCCGATCTGAGTTATATGCAAGAGACGGGCGACGTCTGCGAGCCGAATTCTCATCCCGGTTACCCATCTGGGTAGCGCTAAGTCCAGTAAAAGGAGTATTTTGCGATAAAGCATTGTGCATCAAGAAGTTGCATCGAAAAGTGCAGAAGAACCAATGCAAGGGTAATAAATCAGTTGACAAACCCACGCCAAATTGATATTATTCAGGCATGGACTTCCCAGAGACATTACAGCAAGCGATTCAATACTTTAGCGACGAACAGGTCTGTATTGACACGTTTGCCGCACTTCGTTGGCCCGATGGCCCAGAGTGTCCCGACTGCCACGGCGAGGACAAGAAGAATCCGTACTACATTCGCACTCAGAAGCGTTGGAAGTGCCGCTCTTGCCGTCGCCAGTTCAGTGTCAAGCTGCACTCCGTTTTCGAGGACTCGCCCATCCCGTTGCAGAAGTGGCTTCCGGCACTGTGGCTGCTGGTCAACTGCAAGAACGGTGTGAGCAGCTATGAACTTGCTAAGGACTTGGGAGTTAATCAAAAGTCTGCGTGGTTTATGCTTCATCGGCTTCGCTTGGCCCTGAAAAACAATTCTCTGTTCAAGCTCGGCGGAGATACTGGCCCCGTCGAGGTGGATGAAACATTCATCGGTGGACAAAAGAAAAACATGCACGCTGATAAGAAAGTTCGCTACGAAGCGCGTGGCGGAGCTTCTGGAAAGACTGTCGTAATGGGCTTGCTAGACCGCGAACTTCGCCAAGTGCGCGCCAAGGTTGTACCCAATGTGAAACGTGAAACCCTGCAAAACGAAGTGCTCCGCGAAGTGAGACACGGCTCAAAGGTTTACACCGACGAAGCAGTTGGTTACGACGATCTCCGCTCGCGCTTCGTCCATGATGTTGTGAACCACAGTGAGCGGTACGTGAACGGCCAAGTCCACACCAACGGAATCGAGAACTTTTGGTCACTCTTGAAACGCACTTTGCGAGGGACATACGTTGCCGTGGAACCCTATCACCTTGAACGATATATCGACGAACAGATTTTCCGGTTCAATAATCGCGCTACGAAAGACAACCCGTTGACTGATTCTGACCGCTTCATTGCTGCTCTCGCACAAGTCGCCAACAAGCGACTGACGTTTGCCGAACTAACGGGCAAGTCGGCAGAAATATCTCCGTTCTAACTCTCATCGCCGGAAACGTGGCCCGAAGCCAAAGAACGCGGTTTAGGGCCGCGTTTCGGCTTGCCCACATTGGCTGCTTTTTCGTCGGCAAGCCTGTGGGTTAGGTCATTTTTCGATACCTGGGCTATAGCCCGAAGCGCGCCCTGGAATCGGCCAAACTTTTGTTCTGGCGTCGTCTTAGTGTCGAGTTTAGACTTCATAAGTCCATCATACTGCCTATGTCTACACCGTTATCAAGTGCCCGCACTCTGGTAAAGAGGGCAAAGAAAGACCTTGCCAAACTCGATAGGCGCACAACGCAAGCGATCAAACGTCAGAAATACGAAATTTTTTCCGAGCCGGACCCGAACAAACCTGAGCTTGTCCAATACAAGATGAGGCTCAAGCGCGAATTGCCGGATGCTGTTTCCGACCTTACTGGTCATGTCGTCAATAATCTTCGGTCTGCACTTGACCATGCCTTGTACGGGATTGCCAGAATCTCCGGTTGCAAGAAAACCGTGCCTCGCGCTTACTTTCCGTTTTCTAAGGACTCTACTACCTTCGAGAACAATCTCGCCGGATCGTGCGCTGATGTCCCGAAGGGATTGTGGCCACTTCTTCGACATTACAAGCCATACTTGGGAGGTGAGGATTTTCTCTTCGCATTGAACCAAATGTGTGGTTCCAACAAGCACGCGCTTATTATCCCAGTCGTAACGGCTACGATGAGTGCTGCTGTTGATATGGCTGCGATTGGATTCTGTTCCGCTCCGTACCCTTACCCCGTCTGGGATAAAGCGAAGAATGAGATGTGGCTGTTCACGGTTCACCGCAGCGCCACAAATCAGTTCAAATGCAATCTCGGATTCCATATCAATATAGCTTTTGGCGAAGTCGGCTTGCTCCACAACTGTCCCGTATTTTCCAATCTCGAAAAGTTCATTTGGATGGTCGAGATTATTTTGGACGAGATTGAATCCGAATCTCGACGCCTTGGATTTATCAAGTAAGGTATTCGTCATTTCGTTGGATAAAAACAAGTCCCACGGAGAACAATTGGCAACGGAGGTTGCGCCACATGGCTCAAAATTCTGAATACAAAATTGTGATGGGTAACGGCCAGACCGTCCAGAAACAACTTGATGACTGGGCGAGACTTGGCTGGAAGGCCATCGACGTTAGCTCCTGCGTTGGATCATCTCCCCAAGCTCAAGTGCAAATTATCGTCCTTATGGAGAAGACTGTCGGGAGTTGATGCGAATAGCGTATCCACTAGCAGATCTCCCTGATAAGCTTGGGCGATAACACCAGCACGCACACAGGCCATCCTGCGCTCCTCGGGAGAACCTTGCTCCCGATTGATGGCTGCGAAAATTGCGCTTACGAGTGGATCAAACATTCCACTACTCCTGTCACGGCGAGTTAATAGTAAAGTAGTTAACATGGGTTAGTCAACTCATTTTATGCCAATGCAAGCTACTGATTCTAAATAGGAATTAAGAAGGAAGGAGGGGTAGGGGGGCGTTCACAAATTCGCTGTCAGCTCAGAGCTTCGACACCGTCGCCGCGCTTCAGCGGACGCCAGCGGAAACGGTCGTACTTGATAAGAGAGTCTGCCGTCTCCGGACCCTCGCTGCCGGCCGGATAGTTAGGGAACTGTGGCGGCGGAAGCTCCGCCCAAGCTTCTTCGATGGGAGTGATGATGCGCCACTCGGCCTCGACTTCATCGCGACGAGTAAACAACGTGGGATCACCGCGCATGGCGTCGAGCAGCAGCGTCTCGTAGGCCGCCGGGCCCTCGGCGCCGAAGGCATCCTTGTACGAGAAGTCCATGTCCACGCGAATGGCGCGCATCTGCTGGCCGGGCTGCTTGGCCCCGAAACTCAGCGAAATGCCCTCGTTTGGCTGGATGCGCATGGTGATGACGTTATGGTGCACATCCTTGGGGCTGCGGGAGAACAATGCCTGCGGCGTGCGCTTGAAGTGAACTGCAATTTCCGTGAACTGGCTGGCCAGACGTTTGCCGGCGCGCACGTAGAAGGGAACTCCCGCCCAACGCCAGTTGTCAACGTGAAACTCGACAGCTGCATAGGTCTCGGTGAGCGAGTTGGGGTTGACACCGGGCTCCTGGCGATAGCCCGGAACCGGTTTGCCATCGATCTGTCCCGGCCCGTATTGCCCGCGAACCGTGCGTTGCGCCACCTCGTCTTTCGACATGGGAGGAACGGCGGCCAGTACTTCCACCTTGTGCCCGCGCACAGCGTCGGCATCGAGGCTCACGGGCGGCTCCATCGCGGTCAGCATCAGCAACTGGAGCATGTGGTTGGCAACCATGTCGCGCAGTGCGCCCGTCTCTTCGTAGAAAGCGCCGCGGCCCTCCACGCCGAGTTTTTCGGCGGCTGTAATCTCAATGTATTCGATGTAATTTCGGTTCCAGACAGGCTCGAACATGGAGTTGCCGAAGCGGAACATGAGGATGTTCTGCACCGTCTCTTTGCCAAGATAGTGGTCGATGCGATAAACCGAGCTCTCATCGAAGACGTGGGCGACAATCTCATTCAGCTCCTGCGCGCTCTTGAGATCGCGGCCGAATGGCTTTTCCAGGATGATTCGCGTCCAACCGTCGTTATTGCGCGCCAGCCCGACCGAGCCCAGTCCCTCGACGATGGGCGGAGCCAGCGAGGCTGGCGTGGAAACATAGAACAAAATGTTTCGACTGGCGCCGTTCTTTTGCAACTCTTCGATCTTCGCCTTGAGCCGGGGATAGAAATCGGCCTTGTTGGCATCGCCGATCAGATAATGCAAGCGGCCGGCAAAATCTTTCCAACCCTCTTCCGTAAAGTTATGCACGTCATTGGATGTTGCTGCGCCATCACGGAGACGGGACTGGAAATCATCGTCCGTAAGCTTTGTGCGTCCGATGCCGAGCACCTCGAAGTTACGGCTGGTGCAGCCGACGCAGGCGAGATCGTAGAGCGCCGGGACCAGCTTGCGATGCGTGAGGTCACCGGTCGCGCCGAAGATGACAACCAGGCAAGAGTCGCCCTTAGGCAAAGTTGGCTTGGCAAGCTTGAGCGGCACTGGCTGAACAATGGTACTCATATTGGCATCCCCGGAATGGATGAAATCCCTTGGCGTGGCTTAATCGGGCACGCGCTGCTAGTGCCGCCCAGCGGCCTCCATAACTGCCGGCGAAACCGCTGTCTTCACCAATGCCAGCAACCGCCGCAGGCCCTTCTCGACGTCACCTCCGAGATCAATGCGAATCGCCCGGCGATGGCGGCTGGCCAGCGACTCGTAATCGCCCAAAGCCTGTGCCTGCTTGAGCACGCCGAAGGTGAATTTCTCGCCCGGGATTTCCATGTCGTTGATATCCTCGGACGTTACCTGGATGAACACCCCGTTGTCAGGACCACCCTGTGTGCAATTGCCCCGTGGAATGCAGAAAGCGCGGTCCATAACCAGAGGTGGTTGCGACTTTCTTCTCATCGCGAACCGCAACCCGAATCTCCTGCAACAAAGATTCGTAATTATTCAGCTCTTCGATGTACTGCGTGATCGCAAAGTAGTCGCCGGGATTCACTCGTGCGAGGTGGGCTGCGACAATCTCCTGCAGCGACGAGCCGCCGCGTCGCAGCGCGTCACGCGTCTCGGCATCACCAAAAACGCGCAAAGTATTATCCGCCACGATCAGGCTCTGCTGCGTGAAGGCGCCTTTCTGGACGTATTCGGCGAGCAGACGCTTGGTGTTGTCCTTCGATTCCTGCACGTTGGGCTGGTCGAAGGGATCGATGCCAAGCAACGCCCCCGCAGCGGCGGTGGCAAATTCCCACAGAAAGAATTCCTCACCCAGGTCGAGGGTATCGTGCAAGGTGTGGCGCAACGACCGGATGCCCAGCCGCTTCCACGGCCGCAAGCTTCTCTTCCAGATTGCCGGTCTTTGCCGAATGAGTACGAATGTAAACGAAGATGCGGTCATCGCCATAAACCTCAGGCGGGCCCAGCGGTTCTCCCGCGACCGGGACGATGCCTTTGCCTTCCTTGCCGGTGCTCTCGGCGATAAGCTGCTCGATCCACAACCCGAGCGAAGCGAGTGGCGGAGGGACGATTAACGTCAACTTATTGCGTCCGGCGTTGGCCAGCGAGCCGAGTATCGCTCCCAGGCGCGCGCCCGGATTTTCGCTGATGCCCACGGGGGCGGCACATGCATGGGCAGCGTGTGCTGCGCGCGTCAGCAGCGCCTTGACATCGCCGCCCATGACCGCGAACGGAACCATGCCGAAGTACGACAGCGCCGAATAGCGGCCCCCGATGTCGGGCATGTTGAGGAAGACGCGGCGGAAGTGATCGCGCGAGGCGTCCCGCAGGAGCTGCGTGCCGGGATCGGTGATGGCGATGAAGTTCTCGCCTGCGGAGTCGCCTTTGGCCCGCTTCACCCGATCATAGAAGTAGCGGTAGAACATCTCGGGCTCAGTTGTGGTACCCGACTTTGATGCCACGATGAACAAGGTATTGCCGACGCTGATCTTCTGTTCCAGGTGGCGAATTGCGGTCGGCACGGTTGAGTCGAGAACGTAGAGCTGCGGATAACCCTCTTTCCGGCTGAAGCTATGGGCCAGCACTTCGGGACAGAGACTCGAGCCTCCCATGCCAAGCACGACCGCGTACTCGAATCCCGCTTTGCGCACCTCGTCGGCAAAGGAAACCAACTCGCCGACGTGCGGCTGCATCGCTTCGACTACAGTCAGCCAGCCCAGGGCGTTGCTGATAATTTGCTCGTGCTCCGGTCCGCTCTTCCATAGGGTGGGGTCCTTCTTCGACAAGCGGGCAACAAAATTTTCCTTGTCGAGCTGCTTGAGCGCGTGTTGAAAATCCTCCTCGTAGCGGCCCAGTGCGGCAGTGTGGCGCTCGATGATGCCGCGCATGACTTCGTCACGCCGAGCTTCGATCACGTCGATCAACTCTTCGAATGAATCCGAAAACGACTTCACGCCCTCTTCGGTCAGCTTGTCTGTTACAGCCTTCATGTCAATGCCGACGGACTTCAGCTCATCGAAGACACGATGCGCCTCCTCCAGGCCAGCTTCCAGTGTCGGGGTCACGGTGCCGTGATCGCGAAAGGCCTCCAGCGTTTGCGGCGGAACAGTGTTGACGGTGTCAGCTCCGATGAGGGTGTCTACGTACATGGTGTCGGGATAAGCCGGATTCTTCGTGCTGGTCGAAGCCCACAGCGGCCGCTGCACCTTCGCGCCCTTGGCCTTCAGAGCTGCAAAACGTTCGCTGCCAAAAATTCGCTTAAATGAGTCGTAAGCCAGCTTGGCGTTGGCGATGGCAGTTTTACCCATCAGCGTGTTGATGCGCTGCTTCTGGGCATCGTCACTAGCTTTCTCTGCAAGCTGGCCAAGCTGCTTGTCCACCATGGAGTCAATGCGGCTGACGAAGAAGCTGGCGACCGAACCGATGCGGTCAATTGGCTGACCCGCCGCAGCGCGGCGCTCCAGGCCCTTGATGTAGGCCTCGGCAACCTGCTCGTAAACCTCGACTGCGAAGATCAGGGTGACGTTGATGTTCAGCCCCGAAGCGATCAGCTCTTCAATGGCGGGCAGTCCGGCGGGCGTGGCCGGTACTTTGATCATCACGTTCGGGCGATTCAGCCGCGCAAATAGCTTCTTAGCCTCCTCGATGGTCGCCTTAGTGTCGTTGGCAAGCAAGGGCGAAACTTCAAGGCTGACGAACCCGTCGCCCGCGTCGTTGGCATCGTAAACGCCACGAAAGGTATCGGCAGCGGCGCCGATGTCCTGCAGCACGACTTCCTCGTAAATGTGCGAAACGCTGCTTCCAGCCCGCGCCAATGAAGCAAGCTGCTGGGCGTAGTCCTGGCTGCCGCTGATGGCTTTCTCGAAGATGGTTGGATTCGAGGTGAGGCCACGAAGGCCGTCTTTGTCAATGAGGGCTTTGAGTTCGCCTGTCGTCAACAGGGAACGGCGCATTTGATCAAGCCAGATGCTCTGACCAAAGTTATGAAGTTCTACTAGAGGATTCGCGCTCATCTCGGACCTCGTAAGACCAGTGGCTAGTGGATAGTTTAGAGCAGTTCCACAGTTGTTGTATCCCGGTGGAAGCATCGGGCTTTAGCCCGATCAATAAGGGACGCCTTTAATCCGGGGCTTCAGCCCCGGCGCTTGGAACCAGGGCTGAAAGCCTGCTTTCTTTCCTTCCCTCAATTCGCCGGGCTGGAGTCCCGAGTTTCCACCGTTCTCGGACCTGTGGGGATACCTTATCCTGGTACCGCTCTACTCGTACGCTGCGAGCTTTATCCCCCAGCCTGAACTTTTTTCAGGACCGCGCGCGCCCTGGCTGTCACATCATCTACAGTGAAGCCAAAGTGTTTCAACAGGTCCTTTAAGGGAGCAGATGCGCCAAAGTCGTCGTGGGAAACAACATCTCCGTCTGGCCCGACGTACCGGCTCCAACCGAGGCTGGTGCCTGCCTCCACCGCCAGGCGCGCACGCACCTCAGGCGGCAGCACTTGCCGCTTATATTCTGCCGATTGCTCCTCGAAAAGTTTCCAGCACGGCATGGACACCACGCGAGCTTTGACGCCTTCGGCAGTAAGCCGCTCATAAGTACCCACACAGAGCTGCACCTCCGAGCCCGTTCCCATCAGGATAATGTCGGGCGTGCCGCCGCCGGAATCCGCCATGACGTAAGCGCCTTTCGCCAGGCCCGCAGCCGACGCATACTTGGTGCGGTCGAAAGTGGGAACGGCCTGGCGGGTGAGGACCAATGCTACCGGAACGTTCTTTATCGGCATAATGTAGCGCCATGCCTCGGCAACCTCGTTAGCATCCGCCGGACGAAACAGCAGTATCCGCGGAATGGCGCGCACAGACATGAGGTGTTCGATCGGCTGGTGCGTCGGACCGTCCTCTCCCAGGCAGAACGAATCATGCGTGTAAATGAAGATTGACGGCTGGTCCATGATTGCCGCCAGACGAAGCACGGGTCGCATGTAGTCGGAGAAGATGAAGAAGGTAGCTCCATAGGCACGGAGCAGCGACAGTGACATGCCGTTCACAATCGAGCCCATGGCGTGCTCGCGGATGCCAAAGTGGAAGTTCCGGCCGCTGTAGTCGCCCTTCTCAAAGTTTGTTGTGTCGTTAAGCAAAGTATAGGTCGACGGATACAGGTCGGCCGCCCCACCAAGCAGCCAGGGAACGTTCTTCGCGATTGCGTTCAGTACCTTGTTGTCGGACTGGCGAGTGGCCATGCCCTTAGCGTCGGCGGGGAAGGTTGGAATGTCCTTGTCCCAGCCATCGGGGAGTTCCCGGTTCAGCATTTGCTGGCAGCTCTTCGCCAGATCGGGGAACTGCTTCGCCCATGCGTCGTAGCGGTTTTTCCACTCCTGCTCGGATTGCGCGCCGCGCGCTACGGCTTTGCCCATATACGCTTTCACTTCGTCGGGGACCAGAAAGTGCGCGTCGGGCGGCCAGCCGTAAGCGATCTTGGTAAGGCGGACCTCGTCTTCACCCAGCGCCTCGCCGTGAGCCTCCTTGGTGTCCTGCCGGTGGGGAGCGCCGTAGCCGATGTGTGTATCGACAATAACCAGCGTTGGCCGGGCGGGCTCCCTTTGCGCCGCCTGGATGGTCACATCCACCATGTCAACGTTGTTCACGTCGCTGATGTGCAGCACATTCCAATGCCAGGCCTCGAAGCGCAAGGCCACGTCGTCGCTAAAGGCCAGCGATGTACTGCCTTCAATCGTGATGTGATTGTTGTCGTAGAACCAGATCAAGTTGGAGAGTCCGAGATGCCCGGCAACGGACGCCGCTTCGTTGCTTACGCCTTCCATCAGGCAGCCGTCACCGCAGAAAGTGTAGATGCGGTAGTCGAAAGGATTCTGGCCACCTTTGCCGAACTGCGAGCTCAGCCAGCGTTGGGCAATCGCCATGCCTACAGAATTTCCGCAGCCTTGACCCAGAGGCCCAGTCGTAGCTTCCACGCCCGGCGTAAGGCCGTATTCAGGATGGCCTGGCGTCTTCGATCCCCACTGGCGGAACTGCTTGATGTCATCAAGTGAAAGGTCGTAGCCGGTTAGATATAGCATGGCATACTGCAACATGCAGGCGTGACCGTTGGACAGAATGAAACGATCGCGCCCCGGCCAATGAGGATTACGCGGGTTGTAGCGTAGATATCGAGTCCAGAGCGTGTAGGCCAACGGCGCCAGGCCCATGGGTGCGCCGGGGTGGCCGCTGTTGGCTTTCTGCACCGCGTCCATTGCGAGCGTGCGAATGGTGTTGATGCAGAGAGTCTCTAGTTGCTTGTCCGGGGCCTGGGTTTCAGTTCCACGCTGCTTTTCTTGCGCTGGTGTTTCCACACGGCTACTCACTGGATCCTGCCTTTCTGCTTATCGAAACTGGTTGCATTGCCTTTATTACTTCAACGTGATAATCCACGCCTCCCCAATTGCCGTCTACCGGCCAGTAGAAGGTGAAGACCAGCGGCTCGGCCTGCGTGGCTGCCACCGCAATGTCCACGTACTCCACCTTCACCGCAGTTGGCGTGGACGGCGTGTCGTGCACTGTCTTCCATCCGTCGTTGCTCCAGTGCAGGACGAATTGCGAAGAAGCCTGCACCCGCAACAGCCCGCCCGCCGGAACACGGCGCACCTGCCGATTAATCTTCCATACTTCGATTACCGGACGAGGATGTTCGTTGCGATATCGTTCCGCCACCGGCTCGATGAGATCGAATATCCGCTTGTCTACAACGGAGCGCAGTAATTTCACATATTCGGAGTGGGCCCACATCAGGGGATTAGCTGCGCCAGTCGGCCCGCCAGGGCACAAATGTTTGTCCGGCATGTCAGGCCCATCCCAGACTTGTTCCGGAATCAGCCCGACGCCTGTGGTGAAATTCTCGATGGCGGTCAGATAAACATCAACAGCACGACCGGCAGCCAGTTCGTAGGTACCGCGTTCGCCCGTCAGCAGCGGCCATGGACGCCCCACACCCCATCCGAGGAAGGAACTCCCGTCATCCCGCTGGCCGTAACCGTCATGATTGTAGCGCTTCCAGCACGGGCCCTTTGGCGTCTCCACCTTCAACACGGCATCCACCACTTTCAGCGAATCTTCGATCAGAGGATCGCTGGGCTTGCGAACCCCAAAGCGCACCAATTCCAGAAACCCGGCATCCACGATTTCCTTCGCGGGATATGTATCCCGATCGCCTGGTCGCTGATTGGCAAGCGTCAGTTGTCCGCTGTCGGGATCCTCGTCGCCCTGTGCTCCCTCGCGGCTGATAGCAGGATTGATGCGAATGTAGTGTCGCCTGATTCCCGGCACCAGCGTTCCACTGTCGGTGACCGTCCATTTCTCGATGTGCGACTCCAGGAAGTCGGCATAGCCGCGCACGAAATCGGCTGAGAGCTTCTCGCCGCGCGCCTCCAGGAACTCTGCGGCACAGATCAGTGCAGCGATGTTGGCAGCCAGGGTCGAGGGCGAGTAGCCTGCCGCCTCCTCCCATCGCTCCTGCGGTGTTGCCGGGCCTTTGCGAATCAAGTACCCACACGCGCGCACTACGGTGACGTAAGGGTCGAAGTTGCCAAGCGCGCCGGCCTTCCACAGCCTCCATGCCAGGATGATGGGGAAAGACACCTCGTCCAGTTGCACGCCCGTCCAGTAGGGTTGGCCGTTGATCCAGAAGTTTTGGTAGAAACCGCCGTCTTCGCGCTGGGTAATGGCGAGATAGATGAGCGCCCGTAGTGGCGTAGCGGTGTCGCCTACAGCGAGCAGCGCGGTTGCACTATTCACCATGTCGCGGGTCCACACCAGGTGATAGCCGCCGAGGTCGTCATCGCCCTTGTCCTCGCCCCAGGGGATGCTCATGCTGGCGATCATGGCGCCGGGATAGATCTTGTCCTCGTTGGCCAGAAGAAGACCAATGCTGCGGCCGAAAAGTGCAGAATCACGAGGGTTGATCCTGTCCAACAGCGACATGCGCTTCTTGATACGTTCCCACTGGTCAATGAAACTCTTTAATGTTGCATCGAAGGGGATGCTGAGCGACTGAAAGAGCGTCGCCGTGGAGTTATGTCTGGTATGGCCGAACGCCATGCCAAGGGTGAATTCCGTGCCATGCGAAAGATCAATCTCTGCGGTCAAGGCGATGTTGCCGTCCATCGCGCAGTCATAGTCGTAATCCATCTCAAAGTTATGAGACAGATCGGTCCAGCCGTCATTAACTCCGACATAGCCGCAAGACAACCGGATAAACTGCGCGGTGGCGGCCAAAGTGAGGTACGTATTATCCCGGTAGGCAACCAGAACCCGCTGTCCGCGCTTGCGAAGCACGATGCCGTTATTGTGCCACCCGCCTATCTCCAGGTGCGGCGCGCAAAGTACGTAGAGATGCAGACGGCCTTGCCACTCAGGAGCGACATTGAACTTGGTGTGGATTAGAAGACAGCTCAGATGAGGATCACCGATAATTTGCTTCTCGATCGTGTAGCGGCCTTCGCGGTCACAGTTGGTGATCTTGAACCCCAATCCGGCAGGCCCCACGGTTTCGACGTCCGACGTCATATTGCGCCGCTCGTCGTGGAAGAAGGTCTCTCCGTCGCTTACCAGATATTGCAGGTCGCGGATTTGCGGCGAGTCAATCGTGGAGTAGTAGCATTCCGTAACCACGCCGTTGGCCAGGGTGTACCAGATCCGGCTCGATGTGGAATAGGCCGTCCCAACGGCATCCTTCGAGCCTCGGGTCCAGCGCGGCGGGATGCCTGGCCCCCCGGGGGCAGGGTTCCTGAAGGCGATGTCGCTTGCAGTGTCTGGAGTCACGGCGGTCAAAGCCCAGCCTTGGAAGTGTATCGCGAGTTGGCATTCGCTGGCTGATTATTACTTCCTGGTTGCCGTACCTAAGAACCCGGTCTCGTCCTCGCCCAGCGTTATCTCGGGAACTATTTGTTTTCCCACGGCGAATACACACAAGTAAGGCATCTGCATGGCTCTTTCGTGCATCACTGTCAGAGTAGCCAGGTTTTCCCATCTCACGGGGAAACTATCTGCCGGACTTCGTCGAGCGAGTGGCATCAGCGGGTTTGCCTGGTAATGATGAAACCGTTCATCACGGCATCGCAGCCGCCTCAATACGACTGTTCTGGCGGCGCCGCTTCCGACGAGTCACGCGAGTTTGACAAATAAAGGAGGAAGGAAAGTGCGCATTGCAATCGCTTCCGATCAAGCAGGCCATGAAGCAAAAGAGCATTTAGCCACAATCCTAGCCGAGGCGGGACACACCGTGATCGATGCCGTCCCGTCAATCGCTTCGCGCGAGCGTTCTGACTATGCCGAGCAGGTGGCGATTTGCGTTCTCCGCCGTGATGCCGAGCGCGGCATCATCATCACCAGCCGCGCTGTGGGCGCGTCCGTAGTTGCCAACCGGGTTCCGGGCATTCGCGCCGCCCTGTGCAACGACCCCGATTCCGCGACTGTCGGCGCTCAGGCAGAAGGTATGAACGTCCTCGTCCTCTCCCTCCACGCTCTGGATCAGGAACGCATGCAAGAAGTAATTGACGCTTACCTGGCCGCCAACCTCGCGACCGTGGAGGCCGTCGGCGGCTTGCCGCCGTGGCGATTGCAGCGCGTCTTTAACTACATCCGCGAAAACCTTAACCGCGAGGTTTCGGTAGCGCAATTGGCGTCAACTGTTGGGATGAGTCAGTACTACTTCTCCAAGCTGTTCAAGACAAGCACCGGCACCACGCCACATCAGTACGTAATGCGGCAGCGCGTGGAACGGGCACAAGAGCTGTTAGGTGACCGCCGGCTCGCGCTGGCCAATGTCGCCACCCAGGTGGGGTTTGAGACCCAGAGCCATTTCACGAGCGTCTTCCGCCACATCGTTGGGGTCACTCCCAAGCGCTATCGCGAGAGAAACCGGACCGGGCCGGCAGTATTGGGACATGAGGAGCAGGCCGCAGCGTAAGTTGCTAGTTGCTCGCTCACAACTCTGAGATATACCGCATCGGCGCCACCCCGTTTCTCAATCCTTACGGGCAAATTGTCCGACTTGGCGGCTTCTCGCTCATGTGGATTGGGTTTGGATTCTCGACATCCAGGAGGGTGAGTTCGCGAGTATTGAAACTCACGAAAGTGTCGGAGACGGTGTTCATAGCACGTCGCAGTCCTCCCAGCCGAAACAGCCACAAGATTCAAGAAAGACCTGCCGCATTGTGGGTAGAACGATTCAGTGATACTCGCGGCACGCTGGCCCAGCAGTCTTGCGGCAGTTTTCCGATTGAGCAAAGCGCTTTCGTGCGCTAGACTTTCTGCTTACCAGAAATCTTGTTGCCGTGACCCAGTTAAGCGGCTGCAGCGTGGTCTCACCGTTGTCTGACGAGGAGTACTCCATGAAGCGCATAGCAGCAATGACTGCAGTCTTGGTGTGCAGTTTCGCCCTGATCGCCATTCTTACTTCCTGCCAGAAACCCAAAGCACCACAGCAGGCGCAACAAACTGGCGGCGCGGCTCCGGCCGAGGAGCGCGTCGAGAAGAACCCCGACCGTAACGCCTACTTCGGCGAGGAGCACATCCACACCAGTTGGTCCATGGATGCCTGGCTCATGGGCAACCGCATCACCGATCCCAACGACGCTCTCAAGTATGCGCAGGGCCAGACCATCAAACACCCGCTTGGCTACGACATCAAGATCGATACGCCGATGGATTTCATGGGCGTAACCGACCACTCCGAATATGTCGGCATCACGGCCGCGGCGAATACTCCGGGATCGGCCGTCAGCAAGTTACCCGAGGCACAGCCTCTCATTCTGAAGGACCCGAACGACCAGGCTGAGATCCAACGGGCCTTTACGTATCTCGTAGGCCTGAACAGCGGGCCTCCCGTGAAAGCGTTCATGAGCCCCGCTGTGGCTGGCTCCATCTGGAAGAAGAACGTTGACATCGCGGATGCGAACAACCATCCCGGCACGTTCACTGCGTTCTGCTCGTACGAGTGGACGTCCATGCCGAACTATCGCAACCTGCACCGCAACATCTTCTTCAAAGACTGTGCCAAGGTGCCGGAGATGCCCTTCAGCTCACTGGATGACAATCACCCCGAGGCGCTGTGGAATTGGATGGACTCGCAGCGCAAGGCGGGTAACGAGTTGCTGGCCATCTCGCACAATGCTAACCTCAGCGACGGCTGGATGTACCCCGTCGATCTAGACAGCTACGGCCGCCCCATCGATGCCGCATGGGCTGCCTCGCGCGATCGCAACGAGCGTCTGGTCGAAATCAAGCAGATTAAGGGCGCTTCCGAAACTCACCCCTTGCTCTCGCCCAATGACGAGTTCGCCAGCTACGAGCTCTTCCAAGGCGGTCTGCTGGGTCAGCCGGCAACCGGTGGCCGCATCGATCACATTCAGGGCAGCTTCGCAAGGCAAGCCTACAAAGACGGCATCGCCATGCAGGACGTACGCGGCTACAACCCGTACAAGTTCGGCATGGCCGGCGGATCCGACTCGCACAATACCGGCAGCCCCTATCGTCAGGACAATTTCTATGGCGGCCACGCCCAGATTGACGGGACCGTCGGCCGGCGCATGGCCGGAGTCCTCGCGTTCGGCACGCTGGACGTGCGCTACGAAAATCCCGGCGGACTCACCGGTGTATGGGCCGAGGAGAACACTCGCGCATCGCTGTTCGACGCCATGTATCGCAAGGAAACCTTCGGCGTCAGCGGCCCGCACATCAAAGTGCGTTTCTTCGGCGGCTGGGGCTACAACAAGGACATCCTAGGCGCCAAGGACTGGGTGCATCAGTCCTACACGAACGGTGTCCCAATGGGCGCCGATCTTCCTACCATGCCTTCCGGAAAGGGTACGGCTCCGACGTTTGTTGTCTGGGCGGTGAAAGACCCCACCTCAGGCAATCTGGATCGAATTCAAGTCATCAAGGGCTGGACCAAGGACGGCCAGAGCTTCGAGAAAATCTTCGATGTGGTCTGGTCAGGCGACCGCAAGCCCGATAAGTGGACGGGCCGCGTTCCCGCCATCGAGAGCACGGTGAATCTGGAGAATGCCACCTATACCAACGACGTCGGTTCAACGGAACTGAAAACGGTCTGGAGCGATCCGGAGTTCGATCCCAGCCTGCATGCCTTCTATTACGCACGCGTGCTGGAAATTCCCACCCCGCGTTGGACTCTCATCCAGGCGGTCAAGGCCGGGCTGCCTCCACCGGACGTCGTCCCACTCACCGGACAAGAACGCGCCTGGACATCGCCTATCTGGTACACGCCCAGCGCCGACGCGCGCAAGAATGCTCCCGCTGGAATGACCGTGGCCGACCTGAAAGCGAAAGGCGCGACTGCGTTGGGTGATGCCCAGCTGAAGACACTCCTCGTTGGCAAGGCCTACTGGGTGCGCAACGACGTCACCGGCGAGCAGTTCAGCAACTACTACACGCCCGATGGTGACACAATCGTATGGCACATCGGCAAGAGCGCTCCGATACCGAGCTACGTCGGCAATCCAATAGTCAACGGCTATCAGGGAAATACCACGCCCTACAAGATTGACGGCGGCAAAGTGGTGACCAAAGTCGCGCAGGATCCGTATTCCGTCACTATCTACAAGCTGGGCGACACCTATTACGGCGCGCGCAGCAACGAGTTCGGCTATGCCAACTACGAGATGATTCCGAGTCCGCAGTTCGTCCAGAACCCGCTGACCGCCATGCTCGACCAGTTCTCGATTGAACTGGGGTTGAATGAACAGCAGCGACAGCAGATTCTTCCTTTCCTGCAGCAGGAGGCGCCAAAACTGAAGGCACTGAAGAAGGACACCTCACTCAAGCCAGAGCAGAAGCTAGAACAGTTAAAGGGGATCAGCGACGAGATCGATTCCAAGATCACACCCCTACTCGATCACCAGCAACAGCAGAAGTTCCAGCAGATCCGCGACGAGCATCGGCGTGAGTTGATAGAGAAGATGGCAGGGCAAATGATACAGAAGGCGGAGAGCTCGATCGGGCAGAGGTTGTCCGACTGATAAGAGAGAATCGTGGCAATGCCCGAAATTGATAGAATGCCCTGTATCCCAAAAAGATCAAGATTACGAGCCTAAGAGGTGGCGCCTTTGAAACAGGTGTCGTGTGCGGTTCTGAGCCTATTCCTTGCCCTCGGTTTTCAGACCGGGTGTAAGAGCAATCAAGAAAACGTCGCGAAGACGGCCAGTTCGGCCACCAATGTTTCGCCGCAATCAGCCGAGGCGCGGCCCCCGCGTAATCCTCTACGCAATGCTTACTTCGGGGACCTGCACCTGCACACCGGCTACTCCATGGACGCGTTTGCGTTCGGAACCCGGACCACGCCTGAGGATTCCTACAAATACGCCATGGGCGAAACGGTGGAGTACATGGGCAAGCCGCAGAAGCGCCTGGCGCCGCTCGACTTCCTTGCCGTCACGGACCACGCCGAATATCTCGGTACCGTTCGTGAATCTATCAACCCCAACGGCCCCTTCGCCAAGTCCGAGTGGTTCACCATAATGACCAGCACCGACCCGAAGGTCAGTGGCGCGGCGTTCCAGAAATTGCTTGGCTCTACTGTCGTCAACAAGCCGATTGCGGAGTTCAATCAGCCCGAGGTGCTGCGCTCCGCTTGGCAAGCCTATTCTGCCGCGGCTGACAAGTATTACAAGCCCGGCAAGTTCACCACGTTCGTCGGTTTCGAGTGGACCTCCATGCCGCAGTCGCAGAACCTGCATCGCTGCGTGATCTTCGAGGGTAAGGGGCCCGACGTTCCTTACACCGCCTTCGAGTCGGTCGATCCCGAAGACCTCTGGCGCTATCTCGAAGCCCAGCGCAAACAGGGCCTTGACGTGATCGCCGTTCCCCACAACGGCAACATCAGTAACGGCCTGATGTTCAGTACGCGCGACATGTCAGGCAAGCCGATTACCCGCGATTATGCCGAGCGCCGCATGGCCAACGAACCGCTGGCCGAGATTATTCAGGCCAAAGGGCAGACTGACACCAGCCCGGCGCTTTCGCCTACGGACGAATTCGCCAACTTCGAGATGTGGCTGTATCTCCTCAACGGCACGACCAAGGCGAAGTCGGCTACAGGAAGTTACTTACGCCAGGCATATGGCGTGGGACAGGAGCTACAGGAAAAAATCGGCGTCAATCCGTTCAAGTACGGCATCGAAGCTGCAACCGACTTCCACTCCGGCATTACCTCCACCGAACCGAGCAACTATCCGGGCTCGCACGGCAACCAGGACAACGATCCTAAGACTGTTATCACGGCTACCTCGTCAGTCGGCGGCGAACCTCTCGCCTCACTCAGTTCCGGCGGACTCACCGGCGTGTGGGCTGAGGAGAATACTCGCGAATCCATCTTCGCCGCCTTTAAGCGCAAGGAGACATTCGGCACCTCGGGCGTGCGCATAAAGGTGCGCATGTTCGCCGGTTGGAATTATCCCAAGGACATGACTAAGCAGGCAGATTGGGTGAAGGCCGCTTACGGCGACGGCGTGCCCATGGGTGGCGACCTCGCAGCACCGGCAGGAACAGCCGCTCCAACCTTCGTGGTTCACGCCATCAAAGATCCCAGACAGCGGCAATCTCGATCGCATCCAGATCATCAAGATCTCGACCAGGAATGGCAAGAGTCACGAGAAGGTTTTCGACGCGGTCTGGAGCGGTGACCGCAAACCCGATCCCAAGACCGGCAAGGTGCCGGCTGTCGGCAATACGGTCGATGTGAAAACGGCCACTTACACCAACAATATCGGCGCAGCGGAATTGATTGGTGAATGGACGGATCCTGAGTTCGATCCTTCGGCTTATGCCACGTATTACGCCCGCGTACTGGAGATTCCAACTCCACGATGGTCTACCTACTGGGCGGCCAAGCTGAACCTTCCGCCTAATCCTGCGGTGCCGCCGTTTGAGCAGCAAAGAGCCTGGACTTCGCCCATCTGGTATACGCCGGCTAAACCCTAGGAGTTGTTGTTGTCGATGATCGGAAGTTCGATAGAAGTCGTCCCGGACACACAGGAGAAGCTTCTCGAGTCCCAACCGAAGCGTTCCTTCGGGGCCACGATCAAACGCTGGTTCCGCGAGCCCCTGCTGCACTTCCTTCTGATCGGGGCCGCGCTGTTTGCAATCTACTCCTACATCAATCGCGGCCGAATCGGGATTGAGCCCTCCAAGGAGATTATCGTTTCGCTGGATGACCTTCGCGTCATGGAGACGTATTTCGAATCGCAGTGGCATCGCCCGCCGACTCCCGCAGAGTTTCAGGCCATGGTGGAAGACAAAATCCGGGAGGAGGTTTTGTATCGTGAAGGCCTGGCCATGGGCCTCGACAAAGATGACACCATCGTGAAGCGCCGCATGGCGCAGAAAATGCAGTTTCTCGCCGAGGACGTTGCCGCGGCGCACGAGCCTTCCACGGACGAACTCAAGGCCTGGTTCGACAAGAACAGTCAGAAGTTCGCTCTGCCCAGCCGGTACAGTTTCCGTCATCTTTATTTTTCTCCCGACAAGCGCGGCAAGAAAGCTCAGGGTGACGCGGCTAACGCTTTGGCCAGGATCGCCGGCCAGCCGGAAAACTCCAGCTTCGCCGCCTCGGTTGGCGACCGGTTCATGTTCCAGGACTACTACGGCGACCGCACGCCCAGCGCGATCGCCAAAGAGTTCGGGCCGCAATTCGCCGTCGCCCTCGAAAAGCTGAAGCCCGGGTCTTGGCAGGGTCCGGTCGAGTCCGGCTACGGCTGGCATCTGGTATTTGTGGACACTGTGATTCCGGGACGCATTCCGGCCTTCGAAGAAATCGAGCCTGACGTGAAGACCGCATGGCTTGGCGAGCAGAAATCCGCCGCATGGCAGAAGGCCTATGCCGAGATGCGCGCCAAGTACTCCGTAATGCTCCCCGCGGCACCCAGTGAAGCGGCACAAGCACCGTCCGCAACACCTCCGGCTAAGAAACAGGTGCCTGCTTCTTCCGGCGAGGCGCCTCTGTGATTCCCGTCCGTTGCCGTGTTATCTGTATTGCCGCCTGTGTCCTGCTGAGCGTTGCACTGGCGTCGGCTCATGAGGCCCGCCCTGCGTACCTCGAACTGAAGGAAACAGCTCCAGGCCAGTTCACGGTCCTGTGGCGAACTCCGGTGCTGGCGGGAATGCGTCTCCCCGTGGCGCTAAGTCTGCCTGACAGCGTGAAGAACGTCACGGAGCCCACGGTAGACGAACTTGCCGATTCTGTGGTCGAGCGCCGCTCGATTGACGCTGGACCGAAAGGCCTGTCCGGACAACGCATCGAGTTTCCGGGACTGCAATTGACCATCACCGACGTGCTGGTGCGGGTAGAGATGCTCGACGGGCGTAAGTGGACGACCATTGTGCACCCCTCGCAACCGTGGGTCGAGGTCGCTCCGTCGCAAAACTGGCTCGGTGTCGTCGGCACTTACATCGTGCAGGGCATTCGACACATCCTCTTCGGCGCCGACCACATGCTCTTCGTGCTGGGGCTGCTCCTGATTGTGAAAGATCGCTGGATGCTGCTGAAGACTGTCACCGCTTTCACTGTGGCGCACAGCATCACGCTGGCGATCGCGACCCTGGGTTACGCCGAAGTGCCCGTGGTTCCGCTGAATGCCGCGATTGCGCTGAGCATTTTGTTTCTCGGACCTGAGATCGTGCGCTCCTGGCGCGGTGAGACGAGCTTCACCATCCGTCATCCCTGGGTGGTGGCCTTCGCCTTCGGCCTCCTTCACGGCTTCGGATTCGCCAGCGCGCTCACCAGCGCCGGCCTGCCGCATCGTGAGTTGCCGCTGGCGCTTGTGAGCTTTAATGTTGGGGTCGAGATCGGCCAGCTTGGATTTATTGGCCTGATGCTTGCCCTCGAACGATCCTTCCGCATCCTCGAAGTCCGCTGGCCCCGTTGGACCAAGGCGCTGCCCGGTTACACGGTCGGATCTCTTGGTGCTTTCTGGACGGTCCAGCGCCTGGCGCTGCTCTTGGAAGGAGCGCGATGAGCAGTTCCCGAATTTCGCGGCTGTGGGCGCCGCATCCTTTCGCGATCCGGAAGGGTGGCACGAACGAAGCGTCGACTTCTCCACTCACGCCGACTCTGCTTGCGCGA
The DNA here is from genome assembly GCA_963823635.1 of uncultured Acidobacteriaceae bacterium. Taxonomy (GTDB): domain Bacteria; phylum Acidobacteriota; class Terriglobia; order Terriglobales; family Acidobacteriaceae; genus Bog-257. Next base: position 23,070 of record CAWGMV010000027.1, read on the forward strand.
GGGCGGACAGTATCTGTAATGATCTTCGTTCTTCTCTCGGCGTCTTCCGCATTCGCCCACCCCCAGAAAGGCGAAGCGGTTGGCTTTCTTACCGGATTTCGTCATCCCATATCAGGTCTCGATCACGTGCTGGCAATGGTCGCGGTCGGTCTTTGGGGCGCGCAACTCGGGTCACCCGCCATCTGGCTGCTGCCGGTGGCGTTCCCAATGGTGATGGCGATGGGCGGCATGTTGGGACTGATGGGCGTTCCTCTGCCAGGCACTGAGTACGGCATCGCCCTGTCGGCGATCATGCTCGGCGCTGCCGTGCTATTTGAGGTTCGTCCGCGGCTGACGATTGCCGCGCTCCTGGTGGGCTTTTTCGCCATCTTCCACGGATATGCCCATGGAACCGAACTGCCGCCGGGCCAAAGTGCGCTGCTCTACAGCATGGGCTTCGTCATTGCAACGGGATGTCTGCACGCACTCGGTATCGGTATCGGTACCGTGCATCGCTGGGGCTGGGGACAGAAATTTGTGCGCCTCGCCGGAGGCCTGGTTTCAGTGGGAGGAATGTTCTTTCTATGGAAGGCGGTCGCCTGAATCCGAAACGTAATTCCCGGCTGCCGCTTTACGCGTTCCTTGTGTTCGTGGCTCTCATGGGCGCGCTTCCTGCCGAAGCACACCTCAATACCACCGGCATGGGACCGATTTACGACGGCCTCATGCACTTCCTCATGAGCCCCGAGGATCTTGTTCCCGTCCTCGCGCTCGCGCTGCTGGCCGGACTGCGCGGTGCTGCATACGGACGACGCGCTCTCTTCGTACTCCCGATTGCCTGGTTTCTTGGCGGGCTCGCCGGACTTACCGCCGCCGCAGCAAACCCTCACCCCTTTGTAGCTGCCGCTTGGTTCCTCTTGCTTGGTGGATTGCTCGCAGCCGACGCCAAACTCTCACTTGCGCCTGACCACGGCGCTTGCCGCGCTTCTGGGGCTCTACCATGGCTACTTGAACGGTGTCGGCATGGGGCAGTTCGGAACCGCCGCCGTGGTTCTCCTCGGGCTGGTGTTTGCGGTGTTCGTACTGGTTGCGCTCGCTGCGGCGTTCGTCGTGCGGTTGCGCGCGCACTGGGCGCGAATCGCGGTGCGCGTCGCCGGGAGCTGGATCGCCGCCAGCGGTCTTCTGATGATCGGTTGGGCCGTTCGATCAAGATAGAGGCCACTCAGAGCGCTCAGAACAATTCCTGGATTTGCTGGAACCCCGGGGGCGCGCCAGGCAGGTTACCTCATGCCCCAAATGTTACGAAAGTACAGTTACCCTACCTGTACCTTCGTTATCTTGACAGACTGGAACCCCATGCTACGCTCGATCTCGGGCCACGCTCGCGACCTGCCAGGAGGCGTGTGCCCAACCCACCCCAGGGCGGGCTGAATCGCTCTTTGACAATTGACTTAGTTAGTGCCTTACTGAGGGGCCAAAGGCGGACTCGAACGAGTCAGCCATCAAAAGCCTTCTAACTATTGCAATAATTGAAGTTATCAGTAACCTATTGGGGCTCAGGAAGATGCCGGGAAGATCTCCGTAAAATCATGATTCTAAAGAACCGCCTGGGGAGGGGGTGGCTCCTAGTTATCGGACATCGAGCAGCTCAGAGGAGATGGCAGACGCTACAGAAAAGCGAACCCCCACTCGGACTGAAGCCCTCGTTCGGGATGACAAACCGGTGGGGTATGGCTGATAGCTGGATAGCTGATGTCAGGTGGTCAGACCGTCTCCATCTCTTCCAGTTCTTCCTCCAGCCGCTGCTTGTTGTATAGGTCGGTGTAGTATCCGTTGCCCTCGATCAGCTCCTTGTGGGTGCCGTACTCAACGATGCGGCCATCGTGCAACACCGCGATGCGATCGGCATTGCGCACGGTCGATACCCGATGGGAGATGAATATCGTGGTTCGTCTCTCCATGATCTCGCGCAGGTGGTTCAGGATGCGGTCCTCGGTCTGAGTGTCCACACTGGCTAGGGCATCGTCGAGCACCAGAACGCGGGGATTGCGGATCAAGGCGCGGGCGATGGCTGTGCGCTGCTTCTGCCCGCCCGAAAGCGTCAGACCCCGCTCACCAACCAGCGTTTTGTAGCCGTCAGGGAAGCTCTCAATCTCGGCGGCAATGCCGGCTGCGTCAGCGGCGCGGCGCACCCCGGCATCGCTGGCGTCTTCAGCGCCGAAGGCAATGTTCTCGCGAATGGTGTCGCTGAACAGAAATGTCTCTTGCGGAACAAACCCGATGTTGCGGCGGAGCACTTCCAGCGGAAAATCGCGGATCGGCCGGCCGTCGATCAGGACGGAACCGTCCGTTGCCTCATAAATTCGCGGGATCAAGGAAACGAGCGTGGACTTGCCGGAGCCGGTCGGACCGACGATCGCGAGGCTGGTGCCGGCAGGAATGCGCAGGTTGACGTTGTTCAGGACATTTTCCTCGCCGTGGAGCCGGCCCATGCCGCGCTCAGACGCAGCGAGGGTTTGTCCATAGTGGAAGGTGAGGTCTCGGAACTCGATGTCGCCGCGCACAGCAGTGGGCGCGCCCTGCGCCGGAACACCGGCATCGCTGATCTCCGACTGCTCGGCCAGAATGCTCTCAATGCGTCCCATGGATGCCAGACCGCGCTGGAAGATGTTGATGACCCAGCCCAGCGCAATGACTGGCCAAGTGAGCTGCACCATGTAGGTGTTGAAAGCAACAAAGTCGCCGAGATTGATGCGATGCAGCACCACCTCACGTCCGCCGACCCAAAGTACGATGACGATCGCGACGCCGAGCAGCAATTCCAGCGTCGGCCACAGCATTCCCATCAAGCGGACCAGCTTGAGGCTGCGGGCAATGTATTCGGTGTTGTCGCGCTCGAAGTTTTTGATCTCCGGCTCCTCCTGAACGTAGGCGCGAATCAGGCGGGCGCCGGAGAAGTTTTCCTGTGCCCTGGCCGAGATATCAGAGAACATGGCCTGGATGCGTTCGAAGCGCTCGTGGATGCGGCGGCCGAAATATTGCACCACCACGCTGACCACGGGCAGCGGGGCAAACGCGAAGATGGTAAGCCGCGGGCTGATGCTCAGCATGAATGCGAGCGCGCCGGCGGTAAACACCAGCGTGTTGGCGGTGTACATGATGCCCGGGCCAAGCAACATGCGGACGGCATTCAGATCATTGGTGGCGCGGGCCATGATGTCGCCGGTGCGCGTGCGCTGATAAAAGCTGTAGGACAAGCGTTCGAGATGGGCGAACAGATCGTTACGCAGGTCGAATTCGATCTCGCGCGAAACCCCGATGAGTATCCAGCGGGTAAGAAACTGGAAGATCGCTTTCGTGCCCGCGACGGCAAGCAGGTAACCGGAGTAGGTCAGCAGCTTGGAAACCGTAACGCTCCGGTTCAGATCGTTGATGGCGGTACGGATGACCAGTGGAAACAGGATCCAGATGCAGTTGTTGCACAGCACGCAGACCGCGCCGATCCAATAGGTCCCACGGTACTTGCGAAGATAAGGAAGCAGGGGACGGAGATTGTTAAGCATTAGTTCGGTACTCAGCGGTCAGCACTCAGCAGTCAGTATTCAACTAAAGGTTTCTTCTGAGATCAATTAGATGTCAACGGTAGACATGGGACTCGGTTACGCTCCTCACCGGCATGACGAATCTGCGAAAACAGGCGGTGCCGATTGCTGACTGCTACTGAGTGCCGATTTCTGGCTGCTGAATGCTTCTTACGTCGGCACTTTCAGCAGCAAATATCCCCCGGCCAGCGCGAAGATGAAATCCGGCGCCCAAGCCGCAATCATCGCGGGAAGTTGATTTGCGGCTCCCATGGCCTCGAACACGCCCGCCGTCACCCAGTACACAATCGCTATGCCGATCGCGATAGCCACGCCGGCCAGCGCCCCTCCGCGACGTCCCGAGGCGGCAAACGGAATCGCCAGGATCGCCATGACCAGAGTAATCAAGGGAAAGGCGATTTTCTTCTGCAACTGGACCTTCAACCGCACTGTGTCGAAGCCACTCTGTTGCAAATCACTAATGTAGCGCTGCAGCTCCTCATAATTCATCTCCGAAGACTGCTTTATTTCCTTTTTGAAGTAGCCGGGATCTTCGTGCAGCTCGCCAAAAGTCGCCACGTCAAAAGTGCGGAAGTCCTGGATGGAGGCGCCGTTCAGGGTTCGTACCCAGCCTGTTTCAAACACCCATTTGTTAAGGCTTTTTTCCCAGTGTGCGCGTTCGGCATGGATGCGCCGCCTGAGCTGGAAGGTGCTGGGGTCGAATTCGAAGATCGAAATTCCGCCGAAGTGGTCGGTATCAGGATCGAATACCTGGTAATAGTAAATGTCGTTATTTTGTCCAAAAATCCATTTGCGACCGGCCTGCAGATAGGTTTGCGCCGGCTTCCCCTTGATCTGATTGCGCAGGATTTCCTGCTCACGATTGGTGCGGGGGATGTAAACCTGATCGAAGACGAAAAGCCCCCCTGCCAGAAAAAGGCTGAGCACCACCACCGGCAAGGTCGCGCGGTAGATACTTATGCCGCTGGCCTTCATGGCGGTAAGCTCGCTGCCCTTTTCCATCAGTCCGAAGCTGATAAGCACAGCGAGCATGACCGCCAGCGGAGCGATCAGATAGATGAGAGAGGGGCTTACGTCCCACAAGTATTCCGCCTGGATGATCGCTGGAATTCGATTACGCATGATATCGGTCAGCAGCTCAAAGTAGGTGAAAACCAGGACGATAAGCAGCGCTGCGGCGAGGATCATCACCAGATACAAGGCGAAATCACGCAGGATCATGTCATCAATAATCAGGGGAAAGCGGGCGCTGAAGCGGCTCTTGTGCGCCCGCGAGCCCGCCATCGTCGGCCGCTTCTCGAGCAATTTGCTATGGCTGGCAAAAGCAGGCAGGTTTTCCTTCAGCGATGTCCAGAATCCCGCCAGGCTGCCAAGTTCCATGGGCATGCGATCGACCTGCCACAACAGGATCAATCCGCAAAGAAAGAAGAAAATGTTGCCTGCCCATACGCCCTGCCAAGGCGTTACCTTCCCCTGGCGCGCGAGCGAAACACCGGTGAGAGAAAAGAAGTAGTACACAAACACCAGCAGAATGGTCAGCACGAAGCCTGTGCTCTTGCCGCCCTTGCGCGCCGACAAGCCCAAAGGAATGCCGACCATCGCCAGCACCAGACAGGCTGCAGGAAGTGCGAACCGGCGTTGGAATTCAATGCGGTAATACCGGGCCGCCAACCGGCGAGAGCCGGAGACAGGAGGATTGATAGTCCGGAGTCGATCCGCCTCCTGATCTTCCAGGGCCGCATTTTTCAGCAGATCGCGCAACCCCAGCTCGGCCACGGGAAGCAGATCGTGGGGCGCCCGGTCGGAGCTGCTGGGCATTTGGATCGGAATCTCGCTGCTCTCAAAGGTCGTAATCGAATACTGGTCCTTCGCCTGAGGAATCATCTCCTGCTGCGTGCCGTCCTCCAGATGGAGACGGAGCTTTTCCGGCGAGTCGCTCAACAGAGCGCCGCGCTGCGCCAGGGTAATCTTCGGCGAGGCGGGATCGCTGATGTCGGCCAGGAAGATGCCGCGCCACAGCGACCTTCCACCGGAAGGGATGGCGTCCTGCACGTAGAGCACGATGTTCTTGAATTCCTCGTAAAAAACACGCGGCTGGATCTCGAAAGACGCCTGTGAGGACCTGAGGCGCTCTTGCAGGTGATCGAGTGCGTCAGCCGATTTGGGAGCCACATAGATACTGTTCATCATCCCCAGCAGCCAGGCAGCAATAGCAAAGATGGAGATAGTGCGGATAAACATTCTCGCGCCGATCCCGCTGGCCCGCATGGCGGTAACTTCGCTGTCGGCAGCCAGGCGGCTGAGGCCAACCAGAATGCCAACCAGCACGCCCATCGGCAATGTAATGGTGAATGTCGTCGGCAGGGTGAAGAGAAAGATTTCCGCCACACTGGGCAGTGGAGCGCTGTTGCGGACGATCAGCTCCAGCAGACGGCCCAAATCCCGCATGAAGATGATGAAGGTGAACAGCGCTACGCCCAGCAGCGCATGGGAGCTAACTTCCTTCAGGATGTAGCGGGTGAGTATGCGCACAAAGCTCTAGTTTAGCGGAAAGAGCATTCGACGCTCAGCTTGCCGGCGCAGAGCCGGTATTTTCGCAAGGAGCAATTTCCACACCTCGCTCCGTTTGATGGAAAGAACTCGTGGAGCGGCCGGTTTTCCTGGAGTCGCTCTCCTGTTACACTTGTGCGGCTTCGAATGAGTCAAGAGATCTCTCCCAAGATTCGGCTGGTTCTCCTGTGGCACATGCACCAGCCGTTCTATAAGGACATGGTTACAGGCGAGTATCGCCTTCCCTGGGTGCGGCTGCACGCTCTCAAGGACTATTACGGGATGGTGAAGCTTCTAGACGAGTTTCCTGACGTCCATCAAAACTTTAATCTCGTGCCTTCTCTGGTTAGCCAAATCCAAGACTACGTCTCGGGGCAGGCGCATGACCCGTTTTTCAACGTCGTCGCCAAGCCGGCCGCTGAGCTCACTCCTGCAGATCGCCAATTTGCTCTGCGCTATCTGTTTCAGGCGAACCCGGTCAACATGATTGGGCGTTATCCGCGTTACCGCGAGTTATGGGAGCGATACCGGGCTACCTCCGACCGCCCCGAGGGGCCTGATTCGTATTTTGTCACGCGGGACTATGCCGACCTGCAGGTGCTGTCGCAAGTGGCATGGTTTGACGAATACTTCCTCACCGAGCCGGACATTGCCGCTCTTGTAAAAAAGGGCGAGAACTTCACGGTTGCGGATCAGCAACTGGTGATCGCCAAGGAATCCGAATTTTTGGGCCGACTGCTGCCGGCGTATGCGGCAGCGGCCAAGAGCGGATCAATTGAGCTTTCGGCATCTCCGTACTATCACCCTATACTTCCGTTGCTGTGCGATACCAATGTTGGCGCGCAATCAACACCTGGGCTGAGTCTTCCCACGCGCCGCTTCCGCCACCCGGACGACGCCAGCGTGCAGATTCAACGGGCACTTGACTCGCACGAAGCCCTCTTTGGCGCTCGTACCAAAGGATTGTGGCCGTCCGAAGGCAGCGTTTCGGAGGAGACACTGACTCTCGCAAGCAGGCAGGGGATCCAGTGGATGGCTACCGACGAAGGTGTGCTAGGGCGCTCGCTCGATTTCCACTTCGGCCGACACAATGGCGACAGGCTCCCAGGCGAAGCGGCTGAACGGCTGTACAACATTCACCGGTACGAGAAGGATGGCACGCGGATGCACATGGTGTTCCGCGACCATCACCTTTCTGACCTGATCGGCTTCGTATATTCCGGAATGCCTCCACAGGATGCCGCCGGTCATCTCATTCAAAGCATTAAAGATTCTGCGCAACCGATTGTTGAACAAGGAAAAACGGCAGTCGTCTCGATTATTCTCGACGGCGAAAATGCTTGGGAATACTATCCGCAATCAGGCCGCGAATTCCTACGGTGCTTCTACGATTCGATTCAGCGCGACCCGCAGATCGAACCGGTCACCATTAGCGAAGCCATTGAGCAGCACAAGGAGAGTGACTTTGGGCACCTGCAGCGGCTGGTTCCAGGCTCGTGGATCAACGCCAACCTCAACGTGTGGATCGGATCTCCGGAGGACAACCGGTCGTGGGATCTTCTGGCCGAAGCGCGCGATTATTATGACCGCCATTCGCATCGGGTCTCTGCCGAGCAGCGCAAGCTCGCCTGGGAAGAGCTGCTGATTGCCGAAGGCAGCGACTGGAACTGGTGGTACGGTCCGGAGCACCACTCTGCCAACGACCGCGACTTTGACGAGCTCTATCGCAAGCACCTCTCCAACGTTTATCACGCGCTGGAAGGCGTGCCGCCGGAGGAATTGAGCACGCCCATCATCAGTGGCATACTTCGTCCCAGCTACCTGCCGCAGACAGCGTATGTGCGGGCGCGTGTCGATGGCCTGGTGAGCGGCTACTTCGAGTGGATGGGCGCCGCCAGCTTCACCGCGGACCAGCGCTCCATGGCAATGCATGGGAAACAGTTTCTGCTGGACGCGGTTTACGCTGGTGTGGACGCCGATTCGATCTCTGGAAGGCTGGATTTTCACCACAGTGTGCCCGAAGGCTCTTATCGGCTCGTGGTTAACATCGAAGTGCGGCGCGCCGGGCATGATCGCAAATCTCCGGTTGAGTCCTATCGTCTCACTGCCGACGCGCAAGCCAAGGCACTGCAGAAGTGGGTGCTCAGCAATGGGGAAGAACGCCGCGAGCTGGCGAACTTTTCCGCGGAAAACGGCGATGCGGCGACCTCTGTGGTTGAAGTCGCGCTGGGCGAAATTTTCGAATTTCGCATTCCCTTTGAGCTCATTGGCGCGCAACAGGGAAGCCGCATTCGCCTGCGCTTCTCGATCTGGCGCGAACACCTTCCCGTGGATTCCATGCCGCTGGAAGGCTGGATCGATCTCTCCGCCCTGCCTGAAGAAGAACTCGAAAGTAACCTGTACGCCACGCCACAACAGGTCTGAAAAGCAGTTGTCAGTGCCCAGTTGTCCGAGGCCAGGTGTCGCTGCTCGCTGGAGACCACCGCTTTACTGAGCCGACTGACTACAGGCTACTGGCTACTGACCACTGACCACTGGTTTATACACCGGCCATTCTCGTTGCCGCGCAATGTCCTCCAGGTCAGGATTCGGATTCACGCAAAATGAGTACTTCGCCATCGCCAGCATGGCCACGTCGTGCACCGAGTTGCCGAACACGGCGTCCACGGGCTTGCCGATCACCTCGCGAATTGCCCCGGCTTTTAATTCATCAGTTGGAACGCGGACGAGCCGGTCGCTGGCGCATCCGCCCTCCAGGTGAACGCAAGCCGCGAGGACGTGATCACGCGCGATACCGAAGCGCCCAGCCCCAACTTCAACCACCCAGTTGTTGGTGGAGGAGACAGCCCAGACATCGCAACCGTCCGAGGCCAGGCGCCGGATCAGCTCACGCATCTCGGGGAATTCGCGCTGCCTCACGACCTCGTCATAAAACTCTTCAGCAGACCTCTGCAAGGTTTCGTGTGACAGCCCGCAGTTCATGGTCACCATCTCACCGCACATCTGCTCCTCGCCGATCTCGCCAGCCTCGTACTGTTTGTAGCGGGCGAGGGCCCATTCGCCGACTTCGCGGCTTACCAGGCCGCGTTTGATCTCCCAATAGAAAAAGTCTGCGCCGGCGTCGCCGCTCCACAACGTCCCGTCACAATCGAAGACGGCAACCGCCGGCTTCAATGCGAGTACCGATTCGATGAATTGGGTGGCTTGTCCCCGAAGGCCGGTCGAACTCAAAACTGCTTCTCCGAAGAGATCAGATCTGACGCGAACAACCGCTCATAATCTTGCGGTGTGTCAATGTTTGTCGCCACCCGGGCGTCCTCCACCGGCGCATATTGAATGTGCTGTTGAAGGCTGTGCTCAACATCGCGAGCGGTAGCTTCCGCCGGGGCGCGCAGGAATGCTTCAATCATCTCCCGGCCAATCAGGATGGGATGGCCGTGCAGCACTTCCTCGCCGCGCCGCACCTCAGGTATGACAGCCCAGACGTTAGGACCGGAGTTCAGAAAAGCGTCGCGCAGTGTCTCCACTGTGATGGGCAATACCGGCGGGTGGTCAATGAGCGCGATCAGTGCCGCATCACGGCCACGGTTCAGGACTTCCTGCAGGCCGGTCTGCAACGAGCTGAACTGCCCTCGTTCCGGTTGGCGATTGACGGCGATAAACGCTCCATGCGCGTACGCGACCGGCTCGATCGCGGCCTCGTTCTTGCCAGCCACCACAATGACCAGATCGCTGTAGGCCTGGAACAAATCAATCGTCGCGCCCAGAAACGTATTCGCCGCTGGCGTTCCCTCAGCTACCGGAGGCCAGGGCAGCAACGCCTTGTCGCGACCCATGCGCGTCGAACCTCCGGCCGCCAGGATTACTCCGCAGATGGTTGGGGCAAGCGCCATGGTTCGAAGATAACAGAGCAAAGTTGCCTAAACCAGTGAGCCCACGTCACCCTCTCACCTCTAGTTCCGCACCGAGAGCGTTCATTACGGCCTCGGGACCCCCCTCCCCCATTCGTGCCACTTGTAGAATCAATGAGTTAGTTAAAAAATCTCTGCAAAAATAAGATTCCAAAAAGCTTACAGCAACATAGAACTAACTGGCTTAAAAACTAACGACTTACTCGCAAGTTGCGGTGGTTTATATGAAGAATCTGCTAATCATGATTATCACGTCGTGGAACAGTACAGTCTGGTTCACTAGGCCAGTTGAAACCGTTGGCTAAGCGCAGACTGCCCACCGTAGATACCTACCGCCACGACTACTTTCAAAGAGCTTTCCGGCCCGCGCACTGGGCGCAGGCTGAGAAGAGACACAACGGCTTTCTCCTCATCGCTAGTGATATCGCTCCGGACCCAGTTGCGGCAAGTGCGTCGGTCACACGCCTGCGTGATGATGGCAAGCATCCGCGACTACGAGTCCTGTATGGTTTCCCGGATGGCATCTTGCTCTTCATGCGCGGGGCTGTGGCTGGGCGGATAGGAATACATCTTGCTGGCCACATTCGTCCCGGCGTGTCGACGCACGGCAATCATCTCCGCGACGATGGCCACTGCGATCTCTTCCGGCGTGACTGCGCCGATTTCCAGGCCAACCGGAGCGTGGACGTTGGCGAACTTCTCAGCGGGAATGCCATCCTTCTCCAGTTCCTTGTAGATGGAGATGGTTTTGCGCCGCGAGCCAATCATTCCCAGATATCGCGCGCGGGTATTGACCGCCCAGCGCAAAACGCGCATGTCATCGCGATGCCCGCGAGTGACAATCACAATGTGCGACGACTCGGGCGGATCCAGTCGCGCCGTGACAGCTTCAAAATCCTCGGCAATCACGTCACGCGCGTCCGGGAAACGCTCGCGGTTGGCATAGGCCTGGCGGTCGTCCACCACCACCACATCGAAACCGGCGATGGTCGCGACCTTGTACAAGTTATAGGCAACATGGCCGGCGCCGAAGATGTACAACAGCGCCGGAGGAAGCACCGGCTCGATGAAGACATCCAGTGTGCCGCCGCAAACGAGCCCGGTGTCATACTTAGGATTGTTGTTCAGGTTGAAAGTGAGCGTGCGCGGCTTCTCTTCCTCCATTACCTCGCGAGCCGCCTGCCACACCTCGGCTTCCACGCAGCCGCCGCCAATGGTCCCGGCGATGGAGCCGTCATCGCGTACCAACATCTTCGCGGTCTGGAAAGATGGGATGGACCCCCTGACGTTGGTTATGGTGGCGACAGCGCCGCGGCGCCCCTGACGGCGAAGCTCAACGATTTGTTCGTAGATGTCCATCCGCGCCTACAAGTGTCAATTATTGGGGGCCGGGCCAGGGAAGTCAAAGGATGTATTAGTGTAAGTCTGGCTTACAATACGCGGTAATGAAGCGGTGCGTGTGCGACGGCAGCAACGAGGATTGCCGCTACTGCTCAGGTTCAGGATATGTACCTGACGACAGGCCGTTGCCGTCTCAAGGGCACCGTCCTAACAATCCGTATATCGGCATGAGGGTTTCCCCTCCTCCGGAACCCCCTCCGGAGATTTGGGATGATCTCGTGAGAAAAGCGCGTGTGTCTCAGGAAGAGGAAAACCGCAAAGTTCTGGCATTGAAGAGAAGGGAACGGAAGAATACAGTTTTGGTTCTCTTGATCTATATGGTATTAGTTCTACTTGCGCTCTATGTTTTTCGTCGATGAGTGCTTATCTAGGGAAGCTGAGGCTGATCTCAGATGCCGGGATCTTCGATCAGCTCGTACAACCCGTGGCCCAAGCGAAACGCCTTTGGCTCAGCACCCCTCAACACATAATTGCCTTTCTCTTTGCCATCCATGCTAATTGACTGATTAGCCGGCACGGTTCGGATGGTATTTGGACTGAAATGCCCTTTGAGATACGGCAAAATGTCGGCGACGCACCACTGGCGGGGGATACATCCGTGATTACGTAAATCGCGAACCGACTCCCAGAATGTCACGCCTGCATGTTACACCTTGCATAAGCAGAACAAGGGTCGTCCCAACACCCGAGCAGCACGTTCTCAGAAGGGCGTAGATGATAGCAGAATCCACTCAAGATGTTGGCAGATTACAATTAAGCAAGCATCCGCAACATCGAGGTTTAGCGAATGACGCCGAGTACCGCCGGAGCACAAGCTGTGTCCACCGACCTGCCAGCCGTGCCGCTGACCCTTGAAGGGCTGAGCGTGCTGCACCAGATGTTCCGCTTCCGCTGGCCGGAGTGGCGCAAACTGAGCGCGGCACGCAAGCAGGACGTTGCAAATGACGCAGCCGCCGCTCTCTCCTCGAGTGAAGCGGCCGGCCAAAGCGCCCTGTACTCCATGCTGGGGCACAAGGGCGACCTGATGCTGGTGCACTTCCGCGATTCTTTCGACGAGCTCAACGCAGCCGAGCTGCAACTGAACCAGACTGCATTACAGGAGTATCTGGAGCCGACACATTCCTATCTGTCGGTCATTGAGCTGGGCCTATACGACTCCAGCGTCAAGCTCTTTCGCCAGCTCACGGAGCGCGGCGTTGCGCCGCTCTCGGAGGAGTGGAACCGCGAAGTTCAGGAGACGATGGAACGCCAGCGGCAGGCGATGCATCCGCGGCTGTATCCCAAAATTCCCGACAGCCGGTATTTATGTTTTTATCCCATGGACCGCAAGCGCGGCGAGGAGAAGAATTGGTACATGCTGCCCATCGAAGAGCGCCAGCGGCAGATGGAAGAGCATGGCATGGTTGGCCGCCGTTACGCCGGCAAGGTGCAGCAGATTATCACCGGCTCCATCGGCTTCGACGACTGGGAGTGGGGCGTGGACTTGTTCGCGCCCGATCCGCTGGTGTTCAAGAAGCTGATTTACGAGATGCGTTTCGATCAGGTCAGCGCCGAGTATGCCGCGTTCGGTCAGTTCTTCGTTGGTGTTCGTGTTCCGGTGGCCAGTCTCGGCGATTGGCTGGAAGGGAAATTGCCAAAGGCAACACCCGGCATGTAAGTGATTAGCGGCGAAGCCGCCGATTCATATACCATCTACCATCGTGACACGCACAATCTCAGGGTAAATTTTCCACACACAACATGATTGCTCACATTCTTGAAATCGTCGGGGCGTGGATTGTCAGTGTCATCTCAGCGTCGGGATATGCCGGCGTGACGCTGTTAATGGCCATCGAGTCGGCCTGCATCCCGCTGCCGTCCGAAATCATCATGCCGTTCTCCGGCTACCTGGTATACACCGGGCGCTTCTCGCTGCTGGCGGTAGCGACGGCCGGTGCGATCGGCTGCAATCTGGGTTCGGTGTTGGCGTATGAGATCGGCTACTTCGGCGGACGGCCGCTGGTCGAGCGCTATGGCCGCTACATTTTCCTAAGCCATCGCGAGCTGAACATCGCCGACCGCTTCTTCGAGCGCCGAGGCTCCATTGCGGTACTCATTGCGCGCCTGTTGCCGGTCATCCGTACGTTCATCGCGCTCCCGGCCGGAATCGCGCGCATGTCCCGGCTCAAGTTTCACATCTACACGTTCGTCGGTTCGTGGCCGTGGTGCTTTGTGCTGGCCTACATCGGAATGCGTCTGGGTGAGCAGTGGGACAAAGACCCGCGCCTGAAGATGTGGTTCCACCGCCTCGACGCTGTGATTCTGGGGGTCATCATTCTCGCGGTGATTTACTTCGTGTGGGCACACGTGAAGGATCGAGTGGGCAGGGAAGCGGGAGCAACGGCTGCTGAGTAGAACGGCAACCAGCAACGGGGCTGGTCGCTGCTTCAATCGATCTCCAGCGCTTTCGCGCGCAAGCGCTCATACCTTCGCCACGGCACAATCCGCTTCAACCAGATTTGTGCCTTCGCGTCAGTGCCATTTAGATAGCGCGGCTTAGGGTTGGGATTCTGCGCTATGCGGACGATCAACGTCGCGACCTAGCGCGCATCGCGCCTTTTTTCGCGCTGCCCTTGACGTGAGCGGCGAAGCGCCGGCTGCGCTCCTTGTTGGGCGATGCCGGATCCGCCGTCGGCGTCTGGTTGGCGGACTGGAATACCCACCGGTGGCGATGAATTTCGATCAATCCAGACCACCTTCGGTCAGGAGCATCTGCGAAATGTGCTTGAGATCGCGGGATTAATAAGCCTTACGAAAATCTTGCTGAACAGACCCTTTAGAAATTGACGTTCCTAATCCGCGTGCGGCGCGGCGATGCGGAACCAACAGAGTCCGGCGTGTTATGATCCAGTTACTCCCAAGAGCGGCCGCGTTACGGCATCCTGGCTAACGAATGTCTCGTTTTCGTGGACGAACAATCATCATGCTCTGCATGCTGTTTGCTGAAGGCATCTCATACGCCCAGAAAACTCCTCCCGCTCCCGACCATCCTTGGGACGATTCCTCGGCGAAGCAACCACTCAAAACGCCCGCACGGGTCATTCCGGCCCGCTTTCTGGATCCTGCCAAGATCTACACACTGTCGGAGCTGGTAAACATCGCCGAACAGAACAATCCTGAGACTCGCGTGGCTTGGGAGAACGCCAAGGCACGGGCTGCCGATCTGGGAATCGCCCAATCCACCCTGTATCCGACTCTGGCGGCCGCGGCCCTGGCGGGGAGTACGCGGGCGGACATTTTCTTTGGCCCCACCTTTGAGCGGCAAACGGTAGAAACCTTCTCTCCGGTTTTTCGTCTGGATTACATCATCTTTGACTTCGGCCAGCGCTCGCAGGAGATATCGGTCAGCAGGAGCAATCTTCTAGCTGCTAATTTCCGGTTCAATGACACGCACCGCAAAATTATCTTTCAGGTTATGGAAGCGTACTATCGGTTGCTCGACAGCAAAGGACGGCAGGATGCCGCTGAAGCGAACCTGAAGAACGCACAGACGGTGCAGCAAGCGGCCGAAGCCCGACTCCAGAATGGGTTGGCAACCTTGCCCGATGTGCTGGAAACACGCAGCGCAGCGGCGCAAGCCGATTACGATCTGCAGGCAGCCATCGGGGCAACTGAGATTGCGCACGGCGACCTGGCGACTGCGCTTGGCATTTCGCCAACGATCCCGTTTCAAGTGGAGAGTATCCAGAACATCAAGATGCCAGACAGCATCGCCGAGACGGTCGAGACGTCCATCGACAAGGCGCTTTCACAACGGCCCGATCTGATGCAACGGGTTGCCGAACTCCGTGCCGCAGGTGCGGAAGTGAAAGCAGCAGGCAAGGCATACTTTCCGAAGCTGAGCATCGACGGCCAGGCTGGTCTCGCCCATTCCTACGGACAGCAGGAGCAACTAGCCGGTATTTATTCGCCAACCCAGGAAGCTTGGGACGCGCAGCTCTCTTTAACGTGGACGTTGTTTGATGGATTGGCCAGGGAAAAACGTCTGGCGAGAGCGCAAGCGAATCAGAAACAGGCTGCCGCGACGGTTGACTCGATTCGTGATCAAGTGGAAAACCAGGTGTGGTCGGCCTACTCGACCGCCCGCACTGCGCTTCGTCAACAGAAAGCTGCGGCGGCGCTGCTGGAGGCCGCAACGGAGTCTTACAATGCGGCGTTAGAGTCTTACAACTACGGAGTGCGCAGCCAGATCGACGTTGTGTCGGCGCAGCGTACGTTGGCAGAAGCACGAACCGCAGACGTGACGGCGCGGACCCAACTGTTAACCGGATTGGCTGCTCTGGCCTATCAAACCGGTGACCTTCTTTATGCTAAAACTCCGTGAGATGAAGACGAAATCACAGGTATCCTGCAATGCACCTGGATTGCGGCTGGGGGCAATCGCCGCTGCTGTCCTGGCAACGTTCCCCGCGACGGGGTGTTCGCGAGCGCCGACTTTCAATATTCTCGGGTCGTTCTTTCCGGCCTGGATTCTGTGCGGAGTTATTGGCATTCTTCTGGCCATCGCGATGCGAATAGTGTTTGTACGCGCGAATTTTGAACAGGATCTTTCGCCGTTGATCCTGGTGTATCCCTGTCTGGCCTTGTTTTTCACATTCTCAATCTGGCTACTGTTCTTCCGCTGAACCGAGGAGGGATGCCATGCCTGAAACCGACACTCCTGTTCAGCGAAAGCGCCTTGGAAAAATAGTGAGCGTGGCGATCCCTGCCGCCGCGCTGATCACCGGGCTACTGGTCATCTACGAGACCACTCTGTACCCTCGGACCGATGACGCGGAGGTGTTTGCCAATTTCATTGGTATCGCTCCCCAAGTCGACGGTCCGATCACCACGCTCGCCGTCCAGGACAATGCCTTCGTGAAACAAGGCGGGCTGCTCTTTGAGATCGATCCCCGGCCCTACGAATATGCGTTGCAGCGAGCGCGATCCGACCTGAACACACTCGAGGGCCAAATCGTTGACGAGACGCGGACGATAGCGTCGCAAGAGAGTGCGGTCGGCGCCGCACGAGGCGAATACTGACAGCGCCGCTGCGAATGTTGATCGCGCTGCGGCAGCGGTCAATGAAGCGCAAGCCAATGTCGCCAGCGCTAAGGCGGAGCTGGATCGCGCCCAGGCGGAACTCCTGTATACGTCCAACAACTTTCATCGCATTGAGCCGTTGCTTGCCAAGCAGTTCGTCACCGTGGACCAGGTGGATCAGGCTAGAACGGCGGTCACAGCGCGGCAGCAAGCAGTAGATCAGGCGCGTTCGCAGGTGGCGTTGGCTGAGGCGCAAGTGCTATCGGCCAGGGCCCAATATGAACAGGCGAAGGCTGCGATGCAGCAAAGCCATTCCCAGTTGGCCCAGTCGCAACACAGTGTGTTAACGCTTGAGCCACTCACCGCGCAGCGTCAGGGCAAGGCCGCCAACATTCGCACGGCCGAATACAACCTGAACAATTGCCGTGTTTATGCGCCCTTCGACGCACGGGTAACAAATCTAACCATCTCCCAGGGTGCGTACGCGCACACAGGTCAGCAGGTCTTTACGCTGATCGACACGCGGACTTGGTGGGCAGTGGCAAACTTTCGCGAAACCCAACTCCGGCACATCAAGCAGGGTATGCATGCCGATGTGTACGTGCTTTCGCGCCCCAACGTCCGGTACGACGGCATAGTGGACAGCGTTGGCTTCGGCGTGCAGCCGGACTCTACTCTGGTTGGCTCGTTTGCGCCCGGACTGCCCGATGTGCAACGGTCTCTCAACTGGGTGCATCTGGCCACGCGTTATCCGGTGAGAGTGCGGATCCAGGCGCTCGAGACGGAACCTTTCCGTCTGAGCGAATCGGCGGTCGTGGTCATCCGGCCAAACCGCTCTGGAAGGACGCAGTAGGATGTCACCCCAGGACCAGGCGCTGCCCGCGGTCGCGCGGTCCAAAGCGCTGGACGATACCGGCGCATGGTTCTGGCAGTTTCTCAAGACTGAACTGGCTCCATACCCAGGGCGCACCTGGGTAGTGGGCCGCATCACCATCGCGGCCACCATCACCATGGTACTGGTGATGACCTTTCGTATCCCGTACGGGTTCCTTGGCGCCATTTACACCCTCTTCCTCAGCCGCGAGAATCCCACGGCGACATTCCGCGCCGGAATCCGGACGGTGGTCGTCTACGCCGTCGCCACCCTTTACACGATAGTCGGCGTCGTGACGATGGTTGACGATCCCCTCACTCACTTTCTGTGGATCGCGATCTCGCTCTTCCTGGCGTTCTATCTGATCCGGATCATCCCTGATTACTTCACCGCGGTTGGTTTCGGGTTTACGCTTGCCGCCGCGATTCCGCTGTGGGATGAAACCTTGCTCACGGTCAACCAGCGTACGGAGAACACACTGTGGGTGGGCTTTTCCGTTGTTCTTGGCTCGGCCGTGACGGTTGCCGTTGAGTACGTCTTCCGTCGCGTGCATCCCATTACCGATCTGACACAGGCCATTGAGAGCCGGCTGCGGGCGGTTGAAGAGGTTCTGCGGGAGACTGCCGACGGCCTTCCTGGCGGCGGCAACCTGGAAAGAGAGATTTCCCTCTATTCAGCTCTTGGCACTTCCCGGGCGCGAAGACAGTTGCTCCGCTCCGGCTACCCACAGCGGGTCATCGCGCAGATGAACGTAGCCGTTGCCCTGTTGGGGCGTCTGGTCGACCTTGCTGCCAGCCTGCGGATTCTTCGCTCTAACCAGTCCGCTGCGCTTCAGGGCACAGATCGCGAGCGATGCTTGCGCCTCGCGAATGAAGTCGCGGAACTCAGCCGTGATTTGCGGCAACGCCAACTGCCACGCACAATCGACATCCCCAGCCAGGTTCAGCCTTCCGGTTTACCGCTTCTCCCGGAGATGGAGAGAACGGTGGCGCTGATTCCGCATGCATTTTCTGGCTCCGGAAGCGTGGAGGAAATGTTGCTCCCGCCGCCGTTGGACGCGGAAGTACGGCAGCGACTGCTGGTTCCCGATGCGTTTTCCAATCTCGACCACCTCAAATTCGCAGTCCGCGGCGCGCTGGCAACTATCCTCGCCTACGCCATTTACACAGCAATCGACTGGCCGGGACTCAGCACTGCGGTTGCAACCTGCATTATCACGGCGTTGTCGACGATTGGTGCGGCACGGCAAAAGCAATTTCTTCGACTTGGAGGAGCGATTATCGGCGGCTTTGTTTTCGGCATGGGCGCACAGGTGTTCGTGCTTCCCTATCTTGATTCCATCACGGGATTCACGGTCTTGTTTGCAGTAGTCACTGCAATTTCTGCCTGGATCGCAACTGCGACTCCGAGGCTCTCCTACCTTGGCGTACAGCTTGCCCTGGCTTTCTACCTCATCAATCTGCAGGAATTCGCCATACAGAGCTCCCTGGCCATCGCCCGCGATCGTGTCGTCGGCGTGCTGCTCGGCCTCGTATGCATGTGGCTGGTCTTCGATCGACTGTGGGTGAGAGATGCTCTCCAGGAGATGCAGGAGGCATTTGCTCGCAATCTGCGTCTGCTGGCCGAGCTCATCGAACTAGCGCGGGAAGACGACTGCAAGGAAGCAGCCAGCAGGGTTCTTCAGTTACGCGATCAGATCAACGACGGATTCAATGTAGTGAAGGCACAGTCCGACGCGGTAATTTTTGAGTTCGGGCCCTCGCGCGAACGAAAGCTTGCGATTCGCAACGACCTCAGGCGTTGGCAACCCACGCTGGGTATCCTGCTCGAGGTGCAGGCCACGTTTTTGCAATACCTTCTCGAGATGAGGTTCTCAGAACTACCGCAGCCAATCGCCGAAGCACAGTCCGTTTTTGAAAACGACATGGCGCTCGTAGCGCGCGCTATGGCCGACGAAGTCAGCGGAACAGGTTCCACCGTACCGCCTGATATCGAGGAATCAGCCGCGAGACTACGGGAGAGGATTCAAAGCCATTACGCAGGCGCCAGACTGCCAATTCCTCCTCCCCTCGCCGACATGATCACCCTTACCCAGAATCTCGCATCTATCCTCGCTCCACTGTACCTTGACATCCATGCAACCTTCACAAATCCTCGACTGTCCGTGGTCCACCATCCCCAAATGAAATTAGGACAAGCTTGATCCACTCTGCATGTCCGGTCGAATTCCGACCTCACGGCCTCTGATAATCCAGTCTGCTTTTATCGCCTGGTGTACGCCTGTGCTCGCTCCAAACCCCAGACCGATCAACAGAAGGTACGCCGCGAATCGAGTGCCGGGTAAGGTGCTGCTGGAACGCCGGATGTAATGCAAAGCTCCAATCTGTCAGTTGGCGAAACGCCTTCCCATAGACTGAATCCCTGATGAGTCGGAGCCGAGCGGACGGCGAATGCACGCTTGCGCTAGTTGCTTCTTCAATCAATCCTTACCGCCTTCGCAACGATCCGCTCATACCTTCGCCAGGGCACGATCCGCTTCAGCCATACCTGCAGCTTGGCGTCGCCGCCAATCAGATATCGGAGCTTCGGGTTAGGATTTTGCGCGATGCGGACGATCAGCTTGGCAACCTCGCGAGCATCGCGCCGGCGTTTTGCGCTGCCTTTGATGAACTCGGCGAAGCGCTGACTGCGCTCCTTGTTGGGCGATGCCGGATCGCGCGAGCCTTTCGCAATGACTACGTTCCTCTCCCAAATGTCGGTGTCGTATGCGCCCGGCTCAACCAGCGACACGCGAATGCCCAGCGAATGCGTCTCGATGCGCAACGACTCACTCCAGCCCTCCAGCGCGTGCTTCGACGCGCTGTAAGCGCTCAGCAGCGGATGACTTAACAAGCCGTCGATGGAGGAGACCATAACGATGTGTCCCGATTGTTGGCTGCACATGACCGGCAGCACCGCCTTGGCCATGGCCACGTTGCCGAAGAAATTGGTCTCGAACTGACGGCGAAGCTCAGCCAGTGTCATGTCCTCGGCGAAACCTGCCATGCTGAACCCGGCGTTATTTACCAGCACATCGATACGGCCATAATCGCGGATGGTCGCTTCCACTGCGGTTGGCAACGAGTCGAATTCCGTGATGTCCACTCGCCGCACATCCAGTTGGTCGCGGACCCCGGCCTTCTGCGCTTGCTCTTCCAACTTGCCACGGTTCGCGAGATTGCGCATAGTCGCCACCACGCGGTAGCCAGCCTGCCCCAACTCGACAGCAGTCAGCAGACCAATGCCGCTCGAGCTTCCCGTCACGACCGCGATTTTTTCCTCCGCCATGGCTATCCGCCAAATCCTGCAAATTGCCGCACAGGGCGCAAACGCGGCCTTTTACCTGCGTTCCATTGCCAGCGCGCGGCGCTTACGAGAAGATAACAGGTTTGGACATTCCTTCATGAAACGGATTGATAACATGCCGACAAGTCAGAAGCAGCGCGAGAGCGCGGAAAGTAAGATCTCACCCGCCAAAGGGAAGCTGGGGATCATGATCCCCGGAATGGGGGCAGTCGCGACAACATTCGTCGCGGGCGTTGAAGCGGTACGCAAGGGGATTTCCAGCCCCATTGGTTCGCTAACGCAGATGGGCACCATCCGTCTGGGCAAGCGTACCGAGGGCCGCTCGCCCAAGATCAAGGATTTCGTCCCACTGGCCAACCTTAACGACCTCGTTTTCACCGGTTGGGACATCTTCGAAGATGACATGTATTCTGCGGCGCGCAAGGCCGGAGTGCTGGATATTTCGCTGCTCGGTCAGGTCAAACCGTTTCTCTCGAAGATCAAACCGCGCAAGGCGGTCTTCGACAAACGCTACGTGAAGAATCTCGATGGCCCCAATGTGAAGAAGGGTAAGAACAAGATGGAGCTGGCCGAGCAACTGCGCGAGGACATCCGCGATTTTAGGAAGTCGAGCCGCGCCGACCGGCTGGTCATGATCTGGTGCGGCTCAACCGAGACGTTCATCCGGCCAGGGAAGGTGCATAGATCGCTGGAAGTTTTCGAGAAGGGTTTGCGCGCAAACGACGAGAGCATCGCGCCATCGATGATCTACGCCTATGCGGCGCTGAAGGAAGGCGTGCCCTTCGCCAACGGCGCGCCCAACCTTACGGTGGACATCGGCGCCATGCAGGAGCTTTCGAGGCAGATGGAAGCTCCCATCTGCGGCAAGGACTACAAGACCGGGCAGACGCTCATCAAGACCATCCTCGCGCCCGGCTTCAAAGCGCGCATGATTGGGCTGAACGGCTGGTTCTCCACCAACATTCTCGGCAACCGCGACGGCGAGGTGCTCGACGATCCCGGCTCGTTTAAGACCAAGGAAGAGTCAAAGCTGTCAGTGCTGGAGCACATTCTTCAGCCGCAGTTGTACCCAGAGCTTTATGGCAACATATGTCACAAAGTCCGTATTAACTATTATCCGCCACGTGGTGATAACAAAGAAGGTTGGGACAACATCGACATCTTCGGATGGCTCCGCTATCCGATGCAGATTAAGGTGGATTTCCTCTGCCGCGATTCCATCCTGGCGGCGCCCATTGTTCTCGACTTGGTGCTCTTCCTCGATCTGGCAAAGCGCTCGCCGGAACTGCGGGGCATTGGCATCCAGGAGTGGCTCAGCTTCTACTTCAAGTCGCCGATGACGGCGCCCGGGCTGTATCCCGAGCACGACCTGTTCATCCAGTCGATGAAACTGAAGAACACCCTGCGTCACCTGAAAGGCGAGGGGCTGATCACACATTTGGGGCTGGAGTATTACGATTAGAAATCGCTGCTGCGAGGGCTTCAAGCTCCAGCGCCGTGATACTTGAGTCGGTGGTGTGGCGGGTTGTTATCGACAGCAATCTCCGCAATTTGCGCGTATCCTTGCAGCACATGTGCCCCCGAGATAGCACAATGATCGGAGTGTTGTTGTTGCTGGTGTTTGACATGGCAGCAGCCAGCCAGCAACCCCCTCCAACTCCTCCGACACTCATCCCTTTTCGATGGGACTACCGCAAAGCTGAGCAGGTTGATTATCAACACACAATTGCAAGCGCAATAGACATTAGCCTCGACGACCGAGCCGCACTTATCAATGTGGTCGCGGCGCAACTAGCAGATTTGGAGATCCCCATCGGGCGGAACGTTCGGGCAGTCGCCGCCGACATGCCCATCAAGGTGATTGACCTAAACGGCGATGGTGTACCAGAGATCATCGCGCAATCTGCCGGTCCACACTCCGGTTGCAGCCCCACAGGAAACTGTCCGTTTTTGGTATTTCAGCGGCAAAAGGATAGCTACTCCGTTCTGCTCAAGAGCGAGGCGCAGATGTTTCGCGTGCAACCGGACCGGACCAATGGATTTCACGACATTGTTCTCAGCGTGCACGAGTCAGCTTTCGAATCAGAGGTGACGAACTACAAGTTTGACGGGGCCTCATACAAGGCGAGCGGGTGCTACGACTTCCTGTGGGGTGACGCAGACCATGAATTTCAGCAACCCCATATCACTCCATGTTCACGGTAAACCCAGGAGCACTCAGTTCGTAACGGGCCACTGGCACTATTGAAAAATCGCCTAATCACTGGCGGTCGTGTCAATTGGGCGCGTTCTACTGCCCAATTTGCGGCAAGCGGCAGGCGACCCTTGCGTATAATTCCCTTCGCCATGCGCAAATCCCCAATTGGTCTTTTCGCCATTACGCTGCTGCTGGCCACCGCTGGCCTTGCGCAATCGAATGATTCCGTGATGCAGCAAGCCCTTAAGCCCTCGACACCTCTGCAGGAAAATCTGCGCGTGCTGGCCGATGAGATCGGCGGCCGGGTTCCCGGCACGCCCGCAATGCAGAAGGCCATCCAGTGGGGCGTCGATGCATTCAAAGCTGCAGGCGCTGACTCCGTTCATACCGAAGAGTTCACCATTCCGGCGTCGTGGGCAGAGGGCAACACGGAAGTCAACGTCGTTGCCCCGGTGAAGTTCCACGTCAGAGCAGTGTCGCTGGCGTGGTCTCCGCCGCTCAAGCCGACGACAGCGCGCGTGGTGGACGTCGGCATGGGCAGCGATGCTGAGTTCGCCAAGGCCGGCGACATTTCAGGCGCGATTGTGCTGGCGCATAGCGACGTGCTGAACACCTGGGAGGATCTGTTCAACGAGTATTACCGTGCGCCGGGAATTATCGCCCACGCCGTGAAAGGCAAGGCACTGGCGATTGCGTTTACTTCCAGCCGCGAGCATGACGTGCTGTACCGGCACATCAACTCTCTGCATGGGGAGATTGACGTCATTCCGCAGGTGCTGCTGGCGCGCGAAGACGCAGAGCGCATCGCGCGGCTGCTGGCCCATGGCGAGAAAGTGCAAATGTCGCTTTCGATGCCGAATCAAGTCGGGCCACCCTTCATGAGCAGCAACGTCGTGGCCGAGCTGAAGGGAAGCGAGCTGCCGAACGAGATTGTCATCCTCGGCGCGCACTTGGATTCCTGGGAGCTGGGCACGGGCGCGCTCGACAACGGCTGCAACGCGGCGCTGGTCATTGATTCGCTGCGGGCAATAAAGGCGGCAGGCGTCCGCCCGCGGCGCACCATTCGCTTCATACTTTTTTCCGGCGAGGAAGAAGGCCTGCTAGGCTCGGAGGCGTATGTCCGTACCCATCGAAATGAACTGGACAGCATTGTTGCGGAGTTGGTGCTGGACGAAGGCACGGGGCCGATCACCGGCTTCTCCACCGGAGGACGCAAGGATGTGGATGCCGCGCTGGCGCCCATGTTGCAGCCCTTCGCGCAGTGGAAGTCCAGCGAAGTGACGAACGATGCAACCTTGGGCACGGATAACTTCGACTTCATGATGGAGGGTGTTCCTACGCTGCTCCCCAACCAGACAGAGGCGAACTACTTGGTCAATTACCATGCCACATCCGACACCTACGACAAGGTTGATTTCGAGCAGTTAAAGAAGAACGAGGCCATGGCGGCCGACTTGGTCTTCGGGCTGGCCAATGCGCCGCAGCGCATCGGACCGCGCTACAGCCGCGCCCAGATCGAAGCTACCTTTCCGGAAACGAAACTTGACGAGCAGATGAAAGGCTTTGCGATGTGGGAGGATTGGGCGACCGGAACGAGGGGAAGGAAGGAATAGGCGGCCCACATGACGCGAGCTGCAATTACCGAAGCTCTTCGGCTGATATTTCAGGGGATTCAGCATCTGCAGAAGACGTTTCCAAATCGGGCGTTCACAATCGACGGGCGTTTGGTCGGCGATATAGGCGAAGTCATTGCTGCCCTAGAGTATGACCTCGAGTTGCACGAGGTGCAGCAGCCGAATCATGACGCCACAGCTTCAGACGGACGCAAAGTTCAAATAAAGGCAACATTCAGAGATTCGCTGACGTTCAAGACTGTCCCTGGCTATTATTTGGGCTTCAAGTTGTACCCTGATGGACGCCACGAAGAAGTTTTCAACGGTCCGGGTAGGCTGATCTGCGACAGGTACGCCAGTAGAAAAGGTATCGGTGTTGTCCTGTTGTCATTCCCGATCGATGAGTTACGAAGGCTGTCCGCACAAGTCGGGCAAAGGGATCGCATACCGAGGCGCGAGGTCGCACAGGCAGCTGCGGGACCAACGGGAAGCTAGTCCGACCAACTAGTCACGCAAACCGCTTGTGATCCGCGTACTAGCCACTCGCCGCTCCCGTCCTATACAATCACCAGTTTCCTAGTCGTTGTGCCATCTTTTTAAGGAGTAGTCCCGACCGTAAGCGGCGCGCCCTTCGCTCGCGGTCCTAATCATCATGAAAATTCACGAGTACCAGGCGAAAGCCATTCTCTCGAAGTATGGAGTCGCGGTGCCGCGCGGGCATATGGTCGAAAGCCGCGAAGAGGCGGAATCGGCGGCCAACGCCCTGCTGCACGAAGGCGCAAGCGGCATCGTCGTTAAAGCGCAAATTCACGCTGGAGGCCGCGGCAAGGGCGGCGGCGTAAAACTCGCCAAGACGGTGCATGAAGCCAGCGAGCTGGCGGGCAAAATCCTTGGGATGCAACTGGTGACCCACCAGACCGGGCCCGAGGGCAAGAAGGTGCAGCGGTTGCTAATCGAGGAGACGCTGCCGATTGCGCGCGAGCTGTACCTCGGCATTGTGCTCGACCGCGGACCGGGCCGGCTTGTCTTCATGGCATCGGCGGCGGGCGGCATGGAGATCGAAGAGGTGGCTGCGAAAGATCCCAACGCCATCATCAAGGAGCACATCGTTCCCGGCTTCGGGCTCAGCGCTTTTCAGGCGCGGAAGATCGCGTTCCGGCTTGGCCTCGACGCCAAGTACATCAACGGTGCGGTCAAGTTCATGACGGCGCTGGCGCGGGCGGCGGAAGAGACCGACGCGTCGCTGGTAGAAATCAATCCGTTCATCACGACGACCGACGGCCGCTTGTTCGCGCTCGATGCCAAGATGAACTTCGACGACAACGCGCTCTATCGCCATCCTGAAATCCGCGAGCTGCGCGACCTGAGCGAAGAGGACCCGCTGGAGGTCGAAGCCAGCAAATACAACCTGAATTACATCAAGCTTGACGGCAACGTCGGCTGCATGGTGAACGGCGCAGGCCTGGCGATGGCCACCATGGACATCATCCAGTACGCCGGCGGCATGCCGGCAAACTTTCTCGACGTAGGCGGCGGCGCCAACGAAGAGCAAGTGACCCACGCCTTCGAAATCCTGCTGAGCGACAAGAACGTGAAGGCGGTGCTCATCAACATCTTCGGCGGGATTCTGCGCGTGGACACGCTGGCCAACGGCATCGTCAGTGCGGCGCGCAAGACCAACATCCAGTTGCCGATTGTGCTGCGGCTGGAGGGAACCAACGTCGAGCAGGGCCGCAAAACACTGAAAGAGAGCGGCCTGAAATTTATTGTGGCTGAGACCATGAAAGACGCGGCGGAGAAGGTTGTCGCGGCGGCGAAGGGGGTCCAATGAGCATCCTGGTTGATAAATCAACGCGGTTAGTTGTGCAGGGATTGACCGGCCGTGAAGGGACATTCCACGCCAAGAACGCTGCCGACTACGGCACCAAGGTCGTGGGCGGCGTGACTCCGGGCAAGGGTGGTACTACGCACGAAGGCTGGCCCATCTTCAACACCGTGAGCGAGGCGGTCGAGAAGACCGGCGCCAACGCGTCGGTGATCTTTGTTCCACCGCCGGCCGCGGCGGACGCCATAATGGAAGCCGCCGATGCCGGCGTGCCACTGATCGTCTGCATCACCGAGGGCATTCCGGCGATGGACATGGTGAAGGTGTGGGAGTTCCTGAAGACGAAGAAGTCGCGGCTCATCGGGCCGAATTGCCCCGGCATCATCTCACCGGGAAAGTGCAAGATCGGCATCATGCCGGCGCACATTCATAAGGAAGGGAATGTCGGCATCGTTTCGCGCTCGGGCACGCTGACCTACGAGGCGGTTTACCAACTCACGACACGCGGCATCGGGCAGTCCACGGCGATCGGCATCGGTGGCGATCCCATCATCGGCACGAACTTCGTCGATGCGATTGACCTGTTCAACAAAGACCCGGAAACCGAAGCCATAATTATGATCGGCGAGATCGGTGGCAATGCCGAGGAGACGGCGGCGGAGTTTATCAAGCAGAATGTGCGCAAGCCGGTCATCGGGTTCATCGCCGGACAGACCGCGCCGCCCGGCCGTCGCATGGGCCACGCGGGCGCAATCATCTCCGGCGGGAAGGGAACTGCGAAGGAGAAGATCAAGGCCATGCAGGCCGCGGGTATTCATGTCGCGAATTCACCGGCCGAGATCGGCGAGACGCTGGTAAAGGCGACCGGTGTAGCGGTTGCGAAGTAGCGCTTTTCGCTCTTCGCTTCTCGCCAGGGCGCTTGTACGTCTGCCTAACCCGTGCCCGGATGAATGTTCGGAGCGCATGATCCTCGGTCGGGATGACAAGTTTGTGTCTTGCTAGCGGCTAATAGCTAAGAGCTAACAGCCAAGAACGAACAGCGAAAGGCGAAGCGCGAATAGCGGATTCATGAAAACCATCCAACGCACTCTTTCCGTCGTCAAGCCCGACGCGGTTGAAAAAGGCGCAACGGGCGACATCATCCATACCCTCTTGCAAAACAAATTCAGCATCATCGGCATGAAAATGCTGCACATCACCAAGGCGCAGGCCGAAGGCTTCTATGCCGTGCATGTCCACCGGCCGTTCTTTGAGTCGCTAACCAACTTCATGTCGAGCGGGCCGATCATTGTCATGGCGCTAGAGAAGGAAGACGCCATCGCCGACTATCGCACGCTGATGGGCGCTACCGACCCGGCCAAGGCTGATGAGGGCACCATCCGCAAGAAATGGGCGTCGAGCATTGAGAAGAACGCGGTGCACGGTTCCGACGCCGAAGATACCGCGCGCTTCGAGCTGAGTTATTTCTTCGCCGGGTACGAACTGGCGAAGTAAACTGACGATGGGCCGCGGCTAAGAATTCACCACGGAGACACGGAGAGCACGGAGGTAAGAAATTAAAATCTCCGTGTCCTCCGTGCCTCCGTGGTGAAAATGATCCCATCGGAGGTTTCCATGGCGCACGTTCAGATCACCATGCTGGCAGGGCGCACCATCGAGCAGAAGCGACGCGCCGTCAAGCGCATCACCGAAGCGCTGCGCGAGGAACTGAACGTCAAACCTGAGAAGCTCACCGTTGCCTTTGTTGAGGTACCGCGCGACAGCTATGCACGCAACGGCGTGCTTTTGTCCGACCGCACCGATCTCCAGTGAGCGAGTCTCGGGCACGCCTCCTATCAGCTTCGTCACGGCACCGCCGGCCAAACGGCGATTAGCTATTTCAAAAGCCGCACAGAAATTATCCCGCGTTAAATTAGGAAAGTCGTCCCGCCCAGGACGACTTTCGCCAGGCCAAATCGAGTTACAGCTAAGTCGTTTTCTTGCTTTGATTCGTGGCGCCTGGCTTGTTTGACTTCATCGCCGTGGCATGAACGCCAACTGTGGGAGCGATCTCCTTCGCTTCCGTCAAGTGACTGTCCAGCGTGGGCAACGTGTTGATGACCCAGTCTTTCAATTCAGTGTTCTTGATGTTCTTTTCATCGCGCCGGAATGCAGCAACATCGTGCTCATGGTCGACCACCATGTCGTGCATATAGGCCCGGTCGAAGGCTGCGCCCTGCAGCTTCTCAAGGCGCTTCAAAGTGGCCTCATCCTGCGGATCCAGCTTGCTCGGCAGGGTGACATCGTTCTTCTGCGCAACCTGCTTCAGCGCGTCATCTGCCTTGGTATGGTCGGTCACCATGCGCTGGCCAAAGTCCTTGACCTTCTGGCTCTGGGCGTTCTTTTCGGCCAGCTGTCCCAACTGTACCTCGGCCATGTTGGCCTCGGCGGCTTTGTCCATGAAATGACGGTCTGCTGTGTTGATGCTTGACGTGGTATTGCTCTGGGCCATTGCCATAGACCCGAACAGCAACAGCGATGCCGCGGTGGCGAGCACGCTGGTTCTCAAACTAGACATTGCTCATATCTCCTCATGGTGGGTTTGGCCGGAAAGCTGTGCGCTTCGGCCAAGGTATGAGGTCCGAGAATGCATCCGGCCGAAGGAGCACCGATCCGAGCCGGTTAGCTACTACTATCATTGCGTTGGATGCGAACTGTTAGGTAAGAGTTGCCCGATCGGTGCACCCGCAGGATGGCCAAAGCTCAGTGCGGATGACCGTTCTACACTCGGCCGCGTCCTTGACGGCTATCTCGCAGCGAAATAGAGTCGAATCCTGGGAGTTCTGTGCTGTGGAAACCCTGATCGGGAAGAGCCTTCTTCACTACGCCATCGTGAGAAAGCTGGGCGCCGGTGGCATGGGCGTGGTGTACGAAGCTGAGGACACCCGGCTCGGGCGGCACGTGGCCCTGAAGTTTCTGTCGCAGGATTTCGAAGGCGACCCCGCGGCCTTGGAGCGCTTCAAGCAGGAGGCGCGCTCGGCTTCGGCCCTGAATCACCCCAACATCTGCACCATCTACGCCATCGAGGAATGTGACGGCCAGCACTTCATCGCTATGGAGCTGCTGGAGGGCGAAAGCCTGAACGAGAAGATCAAAGGCAGCCCGCTTCCCCTCGACAAGATCATCGACATCGGCATCCAAGTCAGCGACGGACTCGATGCCGCGCACAGCAAGGGCATCGTGCACCGCGATCTGAAGCCCGCCAACATATTTCTAACTTCACGTGGACAGGCCAAGATTCTCGACTTCGGACTTGCAAAACTTGTGCGTGAGCGCCATGCGGCCCTGGGGACGGCCGGCGCCGATGCCGCAACGCTGGCCCCGTCGAGGCTCACTACAGCGGGCACTGCGGTCGGCACCGTCGCCTATATGTCTCCAGAACAAGCGCGGGGCGAGGAACTCGACGCCCGCAGCGACCTGTTCTCCGTGGGCGCCATTCTCTATGAGATGGCCACCGGCAGGGTCCCATTCGAGGGCGCTACCTCTGCCGTTATCTTCCAGGGAATTCTCGACCGCCAGCCGCGTCCGGTAGCCGAGCTGAATCCGTCGTTGCCTCACAAGCTGGATGAGATCATCGACAAAGCGCTGGAGAAAGACCGCGACCTGCGTTATCAAACTGCCGCAGAAATTCGCAGCGACTTGAAGCGGCTTAAACGCGACAGCTCCGGCCACGGATCACAAGTCGGCATGGCTGCCGCTGCGTCGCCCTCAGTTGCCGCTCGCCCCAGCAGCCCGTCTACCCCGGCTTCCAGTGCGGCTGTCATTCTCGACTCGGCGAAGAGGCACAAGAGCGGCGCCGGGCTGATCACTGTGCTCAGCCTGTTGATGATTGCTGCCGGCATCTACGGCTTCTATAAGTGGCTCTCACAGTGGCTGGGCGATTCAGGTCCGATGCCGTTCCAGAACATGACCCTGTCGAAGCTCACCAACTCCGGCAAGGCGACGCTAGCCACCATCTCCCCTGACGGCAAGTACGTGGTGAACGTGGTGGACGAAGGGCATGGTCAGCAGAGCCTGTGGATGCGGCACATCGCCACCGGCAGCAACGCCCAGATCATGCCGCCGACCGAGGTGCAATACGCCGGTTTGACTTTTACGCCCAGCGGCGACTTCCTGTACTTCGTTCGCCACGAGCCGGAGAATCCTGGTGTCGGCCTTCTTTACCAGATACCGGTGCTGGGAGCCACACCGCGCAAGCTGATCACGGATGTGGACAGCGCGGTCAGTTTTTCCCCGGATGGCCAGCACATGGTTTTCCTGCGCATGAGTTCTTCAGATGGAAGTTCGAAGCTCATCATCGCGAACCCCGACGGCAGCGGAGAACGGGTCTTGGCGTCGCTTCCGATTCCCGGATACTCCGGTCCTGACTGGTCTCCCGACGGCAAGTGGATCGCGACCACGGTAGTTGAGCCAGGTAGTCAGAACCTGGGACGGCTAGTGGTCCTCAATCCCGTCAACGGAAAAGAGAAGACCATATACGCCGCGACCGCCAGCCTGCAAAAGCCGACGTGGATGCCGGACGGGAAGCATCTTCTCCTCATCTTCCACGACATCACCAGCGAGTGGAACGGACAGGTCGGGGAAGTGTCGCTGTCCGGAAAGAAGTTGCATCGCATCACCAACGACCTTAGCTCGTACAGCAATCGCACACTTGCCGTAACCCATGACGGAAAGCAACTCATCGCCATTCAAAGCACGCCCGACGCAGGCGTGTACACCATGGACGCGGTCGGCAACTCGACTCCCAAGCAGGTGGATAACCACGGGGACATCAACGTAGGTTGGTTGCCGGATGGCCGGCTGCTCACGCTGGATTACGATAGCCATATTTCCATCATGAACGCCGATGGCAGCAGCCGAAATGTCATCTACCAGCAGAACCTGCCGATGCAGGGTTTGACGGTTTGTCCCGATGGCGTGTACGCCTTTTTCAATATGCCCAACCGGGACACCAAGGCTCTTAGTATCTTTCGGCTCGATGTTCAGAGTGGCAGCGTCACGCCGGTAACCAGAGGCAAAGTGGACCAGAACCCGGTCTGTTCCTCTGACAGCAAGTTCATTCTCTACTCCAAGCTGGAGCACGGCAGGCCGTGGCTGATGGCGCTGCCGGTCGGCGGCGGTGAAGCGAAACAGCTCACCGACAGACCAGTGAACTTTGGGGCCGTCTCCCCGGATGGCAAACAGATAGCGGCGCTTACCTTCGAGGGAGAGGGCGCCAACGTGAGGCTGTTAATTGCAATCATTCCCGCGCAGGGCGGCTTGCCGGTGCAGACTTTTCCCGCCAGCCGCTTCATGTCCGGCCTCATTCAGTATTCTGCCGACGGCCAGAGTATCTACTACCCGGTAACGGAAAAGGGAGTTTCCAATATCCTGGTGCAGCCGATTGCGGGTGGGCCTCCAACGCTTGCCACCAACTTCGACGACCTGTTCCTCTACGGATATGCCTACGACTGGAAGAGCAAAAGACTGGCCGTCGCTCGCGGCCGGACCAATTCCGACGTTGTGCTTATCACCAGCAGTAGTCAGTAGCCGGTAGCCAGTAGTCGGTGTCTTGCTGGGTGCCGCAGGTTTGCGCCCTGATTTTGGGGCGCTAGAGCATGTTAGGAATTAGTGTGAGCCGGGTCAGGTAGAGCGGGCCTTTAGGCCCGCGTCACGTACCTCATAAAGATCCGAGTCGGCTTCAGCCGACGGCGACTCTGTCGCCGGCTGAAGCCGGCTCTCGCGGCGAAAGGGTATCGGCTGGACGCGGCGCTGAAGCGCCGCTCTACCCGAGCCAACTGGATCTCACCATTTCCTAAAGCGCGCTAACCTGGGAAACCACTCGGTTTGAAGCGGGACTTGGGCCTCCCTCTTTCTGGATGTTCCTGTTCGGCGTGTCACATTGCTCTGTGGCATCCGTCACTGACAAGCTCGCGCCCGCGCGTGTGAAATGGTCGCTGGTGTTTGGGAGAGGATCTCCCGGCCTTCTTCCCACCCCTCCGGATTGCGTCTGGCATCCCGCCGGCCCGCCAGATCAAAGCGTGCGGCTGCTGCGCAACCCGCGGCGAGAAACAAGACCCTCAGTTTCCTTCTCCCAGGCGTCCGAGCGCGCCCATCCTTTCGGTTCAATCTGATTCGCGCCCTCAGCCAGGAGGCGACGTCATGCGCAGCCAATCAGAGTTTCACGGTTCCGTTCTATCTCCGATCCTGACCGCGATAGTGGCGGCGCTGTTCGTCTTGTTGGCCGTAATTTCCGCCCGGCCGCAGAATCCGGTTCCACCGACGGCGCGCGAGGCAGCAGCGTTACCGGAGTTCGTTGCCAAGCTGCATCCTGCAACGAGGCCAGCGATGAACAAACCACAGGCTGCGGCGCGGAGCCGAACCGGCCAGCCTTTGCCGCAGGACGGGGTGATTTACGAGAACGGCCCGGTCAACGGCACCACCGACGCCTGGACGATTAACTTCGGCTACATCGTTAGCGACAGCTTCGTTCCCAGCAACGGCGGCCAAGTCAGCGGTTTTGATTTCGGCGTCTGGGAGTTACCCGGCGACAAACTGAGTTCGCTGCAATGGTCCATTACCAGTGCCCCTAACGGAGGGACGGTCTATGGCTCGGGCACGGTCAGCGGCAGCAGCTTAACGGACAAGTTCATTTCTACCAACCAGTGGGGTTACGACATTGACGAGATCTCGGCGACGGGCCTGAGCGTGAGCGTGACTTCCGGCAGCACTTACTGGTTCAATGTGTTCAACGCGGCGGTCCCCAGCGGCGACCCCGTGTATTGGGACGAGAACAGCGGCAAGGGCTGCAACTCTCCCGGGTGTCCCTCGCAGGCCTATGAGAGCTCGGTGGGCACCATTCCTTCCGAAGCGTTCGACATCACCAGCAACGGATTCCCTCCATGCTTCCAATCGGGAGGAAATATGCAGATCATCCACGACTTCAACAGCCAAACGGATGGAGGCGATCCTTCCGGCGGGGTGGTGGCGGACGAGGCGGGGAACGTTTACGGACCAATGAGCGGCGGCCAAAATGGCTACGGTTTTGTGTACGAAATCGCCTCGAAGAAGCAGCTGTTCACTCCCCTGTACAACTTTACCGGAGGCTCTGACGGGGGCAATCCCAATTCGCCTATCGTTGGGCCGGAGGGTGTCCTTTATGGCACGGCAGCGGGAGGCTGCTGCGGCCTGGTTTACAGCCTGAGACCTGCCCCGACCGCTTGCCTCACCAATTCGTGCAGTTGGACAGAGAGCACCGTCTATCAATTCACTGGAAGTGATGGTGTGTCGGGCCCTGGCAATCTCGTCTTCGATCAGGAGGGCAATCTCTATGGCACGTCAGCGTCCGGTGGCGCATACGGGCAAGGCGCTGTCTTCGAGCTGACGCCCTCCAGTGGCGGCTGGACAGAGGCCATCCTTTACAGCTTCACCGGAGGAAGCGACGGAGGCGGCCCTACCTCAGTGGTGGCAGGCATTGACGGCAATGTCTACGGAACGGCAGGCGGCGGCGCCGACGGATACGGGGTGGTCTTCCAGCTAGTGCGCCCACCCTCAGGCGGCAGTTGGACAGAAAATGTTATTTACAACTTCACCTGCCAGCCCTGTTACACCGCCTATCCCTATGCCTTGAGCCTTATTCAGGACGACTTGGGCAACCTCTACGGGATTTTCGTTGATGGTTACTCCGGAATCGACGAGGCCGAGGTCTTCGAGCTCTCACCCTCCGGCAGAAGCTGGGTATTCAGCGTGCTTGACAGCTTGGACGGGCTGGACCCTGTGGATTGGACGTTTACCGACCTGGCAGCCGACGCAGCGGGGAATGTGTACTGGGCCGGGGGGGTTCTTGAGCCCTATGGCGGTGGGTACGCTTTCGTGGAGGTGCGGCCTCCGGGCGGAGGTTTTTCTTGGATATACGGCGCCCCCGGGCTTTTCTTTCCCAGCGACACGCTGGGCCTCGACGGCAAACGTAATGTCTATGGCACAACCGGCACCTGCGGAAAATACGGGCAGGGTACCGTCTGGAAGGTGACGCAGTAACTAAGTTATTGATTCTACGTGCGAGACTCCGCTCTTTCGAGGGCGGAGCGTCCCATTTTGGGAAGCTTTACAAAACATTACACAAAAATCCTGTGACTCATGCTGCAACATCGAGCCTATCAGCCTCTTCGCAGATGCCGACAGGCTCGTCCGAATCGTCCCGGCGCCGTCTCACTACAAGTATGGTCAATCCGGCACGGATTGCGTCGCCGTCGCTCAGCGGCGCCTTCTGCACTTTCTTGCCATTCAAAAAAGTTCCGTGGCGGCTGTTCAGATCGTAAATCCAGCAGGCGGTACCTTCCCAGCCCAGAGAAAAATGTGTGCGGGACATGTACTGATCAACGATGGGAATGTGACACTGGGAGCCTCGACCAACTTTGACGCGCTGCCCCACTGGCACTCGAATCTTCTTTCCCAACAAGGAGCCCCACTTCATTTGAAGGCTCACACCCATCGGTTCTTCTGCCGCTGGAAGGTCCTTCACGCTTGGCCTGTCAGGTTGGTTCAGCCATTGATCGGACATACGGCTTATCCTACCGAGGTTTGTTGCATCCCACAGGCCACCCGTTGTCTGGATGAGAAATAAGGACTTACCTTGCTCTGGAGAGAGACACTATTGAGCAGAATCTGGAGCCAGTGTGTAACCTTTTCCCCGGAAGAAAGCCTGCCGTTTTAACGGTGGGAGGCTCCATCGCGAAGACCATAGAGGCATCTCGTTCAAGCTAAGTTGCTGATTCTAGGTAGCAGACTCTGTCATTTTGATCGCGGAGCGTTCCATTTTGGGAAGCTTTACAAAACTTTACACAAAAATCCTGTGACGCGTTTTGCCCCTATTGCGTTTCTTTGTGTGGCCCCCTTGTTATCGTCGTCAGCTTCCCCGTCAGCGCGCAGTGACACGGTAGAATGAGGCGGCAATACCGCAACAGAGAATCTGTTGACCATGCCTGCTCCTACTTTGCCTGACCAGTTCTCCTACGCCAACGAAGCTGCACAATTCATTCTGACGAAGACGGCGCTCCGTCCCCGCATCGCTGTCGTACTCGGCTCTGGTCTCGGAGGCTTTGCTGAGGAGTTGCAGCACGCCGTCCGCATCGCTTACGCCGACATTCCACACTTTCCCCGCAGCACCGCCATCGGTCATGCCGGCACCCTGGCCATCGGCAAGCTGAAGGAAACTCCGCTAGCGGTGATGCAGGGTCGGGTACACCTGTACGAAGGCTACTCGCCGCAGCAGGTAGCCTTCCCTGTATACGTCTTCGCACTCATGGGCGTGACTGCTGTCGTGCTCACCAATGCCGCTGGAGGCATCAGCCTCGATTACGCCCGAGGTTCGCTGATGGTGATCCGAGATCACATCAACCTGCAAGGCAGCAATCCTCTCGTTGGTCCCAACGACGATGGCATAGGCCTTCGCTTCCCGGACATGACTGACGCCTATAGCGCCAGGTTGCGGCGTTTCGCCTTGGAGGAAGGGGAACGGCTGGGTGTCAGTATCTACGAAGGTGTTTATGCTGCCATGCTGGGGCCAAGCTATGAGACGCCTGCCGAGATCCGCTTCCTCCGCACCATTGGCGCTGACGTCGTTGGTATGTCAACGGTGCCGGAGGTGATTGCCGCTCGCCACGCTGGACTTCAGGTGCTGGCGATCTCCTGTGTTACCAACATGGCTGCCGGCATCACTGGGGAAAAGATCACGCACGAAGAAGTGTTGGAAACTGGCGAACGAGTGCGCGGCAAGTTTGCTGCGCTATTGCGGGCAGTGATTCCGAAGATTGAGCATTATCTGGACAACCCCTCAAGCGAGGATTAACAGCACTGTTGCGGTCATGACCCGGGGCGTAAGCTAAACTATCCTGCTCATGGCCGCTGAGATCTATCTCATTGGCATTGCCGGGCCTTCGGGAGCCGGCAAGAGCTTTCTGGCAAAGCATCTCAAGAGCGCGCTGGAGGCCGAGGTGCTCGAACTCGACCGTTACTACCGCGACCTCTCGCACCTGCACCCTGCAGAACGCGCGCGTGTGAACTTCGACGCACCTGAAGCCCTGGAGCACGAGCTGCTCATCGAGCAGGTCGCACGGTTGCGAAGTGGGGAAGCCGTCCAGCTTCCGCTGTACGACTTCACCACCCACACCCGAACAGCGAGGACGGGGCTTCTCAAGCCATCGGAGGTAATCATCGTGGAGGGCCTGTTTACACTGCATTGGCCGGGCTTGCGCGAGTTACTGGGCACCAAGGTTTATGTTGATCTGCATGACGAGCTCTGTCTCGCGCGTCGCACCGCGCGCGACGTCCGCGAGCGTGGCCGCACGGCCGAGTCGGTAGCGGAGCAGTACCAGGCGACGGTTGCTCCCATGGCGCGGCGCTACGTGCATCCCACCGTTGCCCATGCCGATGTGGTGGTGATCGGCACGGAATGCATCGAGGATGGCGTAGCACGGGTCGTGGACCATTACCGGCGGAGTAAGCGCTGATGATTTGTCGCCTCGGACTCGCGTCGCTGCTGGTAATGACGACTCTGACCACGGCAGCGCAATCACCTGAGCCGCAAGAAATCTCGCTGCCGTCCAGCAAAACCCTGCACGTTCCGGTACCCGGTAGCCCGCAGCGCGCCAACAGCCTTCCAACCGCTATAGCGTTGAGTCCTGACGGAAGATACCTGGCCGTCCTGAACAACGGCTATGGCAGTGCCGATTCCAACTTTCAGCAATCGATTGGCTTGCTGGACCTGACGACCAACCAGTTGCGCGACTTTCCTGACGCGCGCCTCGGCCTCAATGCCCGGCAGACTTACTTCCTCGGTCTGGCGTGGAGCAGCGACGGCACTGAGCTCTACGCTTCCATGGCTTCTCTTACTGATCCCGAGGGCAAGAAGCCGGGCGACACCGGGAACGGAATCGCTGTTTATCGCCTGGAGAACGGCCTGCTGAATGCCGAACGCTTCTTGAAACTCAAGGCTGTGGGTTTGCCGAAAGGGGAGCGGTTCACGTACCTTGCCAAGAACATCGCTCGCCGCAAGGCGATTCCGTATCCGGCAGGTCTTGCGATGGTGAGAGCCGCAGACGGTGATGCTCTGCTCATAGCGGAGAATCTTGCCGACGACGCCGTGTTGATCAACGCGCGTACAGGAAAAATGCTGCGACGTTTCGACCTAAGCGTTGGCGATTACATACCGACGAGCTTTCCCTATGGCGTCGTTGTGAGCCGGGACGGAGCCCACGCCTGGTGCTCGCTGTGGAATGCATCGCAGGTGGCGGAGCTGGACTTGCGTTCCGGGAGTGTCGGGCGGCGAATTGCGCTGATGCCGCCGAAGAATGCTATCGACGCCTCGTCGCATCCGACTGCGCTGTTGTTGAGTCCGGACGAAAAGCGCCTCTACGTGACCCTTTCCAATCGCGATGCCGTTGCCGTGATCTCGACCAGTGACGGCAAAGTCGAGCGCTATCTTGACACACGCCTTCCGGGACAGACCTATGGCGGCAGCTATCCTAACGCGCTGGCGCAATCGCAGGATGGGAGCAAGCTGTACGTGGCCAATGCGTCGTCGGACGCAGTCGCTGTATTCGACACTGCGAAATCGGAGGACAATCACGCGGCGTATTTCATTCCCACAGAGTGGTACCCAACCGCGCTTGCAGTGCAAGGTGACGAGCTGCTGCTTGCGACCGGCAAAGGCACGGGGACAGGTCCCAACTCCGCTTGGGGAGCAGACCCAGAGCATCCCGGAAAGCAGCGCCATCCCTACATCGCCACTATGATTCGCGGCTCGATTGCGCGAGTCAACTTGCCGCACGCCGAGCGTGAACGCGACACCCTGACGCAGGAAGTCGTCCGCAGCAATCTCATGGCAGGCCGTACCGGAGAGATTAGCTTCCAGGGCGGTAACAACCCGATTCACCACGTCATCTACGTCATCAAGGAAAACCGCACCTACGACCAGCTGTTCGGCGACATGCGCGAAGCCAACGGCGATCCCTCGCTGGTCATGTATGGCGAAGACATCACGCCGAATCAACACAAGCTGGCGCGGCAATTTGGCATCCTTGACAACTTCTACGACAGCGGCGAAGTCTCCGGTGACGGGCACGTCTGGTCCACCTCGGCCATCACCAGTGACTACACCGAGAAGACCTGGCAAATCAACTACCGCGGCAAGGAGCGCAGCTACGATTTCGAGGGAACCGTAGGAGACATTGTCCCGCTGGATCTTGGCATCCCCGACGTAAACGATCCGGCAACCGGATACCTCTGGGGGAATCTCGCCCGGCATAACGTGAGCTATCGGCACTATGGGGAATTCGTAAGTACCTGGTGGTGCGTTGACATGAAGCAGAACAGCCCGGCGTCCACTGGCGCTCCCACGGGACATCCGCCGGATTGCAGCCGCAAGGAGGTCAAGTCCGGAGAAGACCTTCCTGCGAACCTCGGCGGAGGCAAGAGCCCGTACAAGTTCACGATTCCATTGATGGCCTACGACGCTGCAACCAAGCCGGAACTGCGCGGCCATTTTGACCCCAACTACGCCGACTTCAAAGTTGAATATCCTGACCAGTTCCGTGCCGATGAATTCTTGCGGGAGTTTGCCTTATTCGTGCAGGCTCGTCAGAGCGGCATCGGCGAACAATTGCCGCAATTCGTGCTGTTGCGCCTGCCCAACGACCACACGGCAGGCACGCGTGCCGGCTCGCCAGCGCCGAAAGCTTCCGTTGCCGATAACGATCTCGCGCTGGGCCGCGTGGTGGAAGCCGTATCGCACAGTGCTTACTGGGATGACACGGCGATCTTCGTGCTGGAAGACGATGCCCAGGATGGCGCGGACCACGTGGATGCGCACCGCAGCATTGCGCTGGTCATCAGCAAGTACTCGCCAGGCAAGCCTCAGGAACCCGCGCTTGTCCATCAGTTCTACACCACAGTGAACATGGTCCACACCATGGAGGCGCTGCTGGGGCTTCCGCCCATGAACAACAACGACGCACACGCTCCAGTCATGGCGCCGCTGTTTACCGGAGCGGGCGACAAACCTGCGTTCACCGCCGACTATCGCAATCGCGACAATGGTTTGATCTACCAGGCAAATCCACCCCACGCGCCGGGAGCGAAGCAATCAGCCAAGCTGGATTTTTCCGTCGCCGACGCTGCCGATAGCAACGTGCTGAACGCCATCCTGTGGCGCGACGCCAAGGGCGATGTTCCAATGCCGGCGCCGAAGCATACGATGTTTCCGGCGGACTTGGCGAAGCGGGGTGATGCAGACGGAAAGTGAATGCACTTCGCTGGTCGCTTCTCGGGTGACGCCCCCGTATCTAGCTGTCATTCGGAAACCTGCACTGTACTTACTTGTAAACACGATTCTGTACGTCGCTCCGGCGAGAAGGTTAAGGTGACTCGTGTTTGCTAGGACGCTTGCGGGACTCGTAAGACGTAAACGGAGAAGCCCCGCTTGCGGGGCTACAATTGGCAATATGGCCGAATTGCCCATGCCCCGTTCGTTCTGGTCGCAACTTAGCAATAGCGACAGGCTTGCTATCGCTTTGGCATGTTTGGCGGGCGCCATGGCGATAGCGCTGTTCTTAACAGATAAGACTCCCACATCGGTTTTGGTGCTGCTTGGATTTATGCTGGCTCTGCTAGTGTTTCCGGTCATACGCTTCTGCCGCGGAACGAGAGCGAGGGTAGCACTACTTGTTGTCGTCCTAATTGGTACATTGCTATTTGGTTGGGGTGTGTGGCCCAAGTCCCCGAAAATAGTGGCGGAAGCCACCCAGCAGCAACAGCTTAGTCCTCCACCAAGCGCGAACGGCCCATCTGATAGCACTAACTCGGGGGACTCTGTAGCTGTTGAAGTCCGCAGGAAGCGACCTGCCGTTGAGTTCTCCTTCCCAACCAACGGCGACAGAAGGCAAGCAATAAGATCATCCGTTGTACCTGAAGTTATTCAACTCGAACCGAAGCCAACGGCAGTAAAAGAAAGCGACCTGCCAACAGAGGTATCTGTTACAGGTGGGAGCCTGACCGTTTTGAAGTTTGGTAAAGAGAGCGACCATGGCTACATGTTATTCGACACTCATGAACTCCCCAAAGGCACGAATGTAAGGGGAGAAATAATAGGATATGAAGACCTCGCATCATCTCCATCGGATAATCGCGCTCCCGCTGCGCCTACAAAACGAGCCTTGCCCGCACAGACTACTACTGGAAGCGATAATGTCCAAGTTGGCGGAAGTGTACAGGTAGGGCCGTGCAGTAATGTCCAAATCGGGGGGAGTGGAAACGAGGCCTCCACAAATTGCCTCCCACCCCAAAGACATCTAAGTGACGAACAAAAAAAGACGCTAGCTTCGCTCCTCAGGGACTCAGGTGTGTTTCGTGTAGTCGTCCAACACGCAGAGCACAATTTCGAGGCTCAGACATATGCCGACGATTTTTCGGCGGTCTTAAAAGATGCAGGCTGGACGGTTACTGGCACACAAGTTCTTTTTGAAACGAGACAGGGTAAGGGAGTATGGATAATGCTCGACAGTAAAGAATACACACCACCGGGCACTGCGGCTTTGCAGAGGTCTCTGAAACAAATTGGTGTGGATGCTCCGGCGACATTCTCGGAAGGCGTAGGTGGAAACGAACTATGGCTTTACATTGGTGTGCAATAGTCGCCAATCGGCGGCTTGTCGGGTCCCCCACCCTTTCGCCTGCCTTTCGCGAAGGCTGGGAGCAAGATTGATTGGACATTGCAAGGTAACCGGGTTGACGGAGTAAAACCTGTGCCGCCCCCGAAGGGGCTCGGGTTTCATAAAACAGCCTACCCAGCATTCCGCGCCAAAAGACGGCGCTGCATGCTGGGCTATCTTGTGCACCGTCCCGCAAGCGGGACTCTGGCGTTCGCTTGCGTGCCCTCTGATTTCTCCCCACACGGAAACGCCATGCGTGACATATCGCCACGTCAACTGATTCGTCCCTTCGGGACTCTGGCACTCGCGTGCGTGCACTCGATTCTTCCCCTCACGGAAATGCCACACGCGACAAATCACCACGCCAATACACAACGCCGCGCTTTGAACCAAGGTCGTCTGTTTTTGTGTCGCCGGCTGAAGCCGGCTCAGGGTTCATAAAACTCGCCCACCCAGCGCTGAAGCGCTGGGCTATCCTCTTCCGCGCCCGAGGCGCTCGGCCTGCGCCAGTTTGGCAAGTAGCCCGGGTCCCACAGCGTGGGACGGAGATCTTGGGTCTGACTCTGAAACGAAATTTCCGTATGCGAGGTGAAAGTAGGCCCGACAAGCCTGAGTGCCCCAGGGCGCGAACCTGGCGCACCGGCGCGGACCGGAATGACATTCCACCCCAATTTTATTTTGCGCTTGCAAGCGTGCACTCCGTTGTTATTTTCGCGTATGAATCCCTTGAATGTGGTGCTACGATGAAGCCCATCACAGGGGTTTCGTTATGTCTGGCCGTCTGCCCCCTCTTCGCCTCGGCTTGCTTATCATCCAGCTACTGTGTCTGATTGCCGGTGGACTTGCTCAAAATGCTCAACCGTCCCAGGCCGACCAGCTCTATGATGCGGGCAGGTTCGCCGAGGCCCAGGCTGCTTATGAAGCGGCGCTGAAGGCTGATGGAAATTCGGTCCACGCACAGGCTGGACTGGTACGTTCGCTGCTGCGCCAGGAGAAAATCGATCAGGCCAGAGAGAACATCAACAAGGCCATCGCAGCCCAACCCAACTCGTCCGTGTTGCTATCGGCCCTGGGGGATGTCCAATTTCGGTTCGGTGAAATGGGAGAAGCGGAGGTGTCGTACCTCAATGCCAAGAAGCTTGATCCCAAAGAGGTACACGCTCACGTCGGGCTGGTCTATCTTTACAGCGCCTACTCGCTTTACCGCCGCGCCTATGATCAACTCAGACTCGCGCACGACAAAGCGCCCGACGATATCGAGGTGCAGCGGCTTTGGATGGAGACACTCCCTCGCAAAGAACGCCTTGCCGCCCTGCAAGCGTATCTTGCGGGACCGCATCCCGATAATGCGGAAGAAACCGCCGCGATAAAGCGACATATTGCTTTTCTACAAGCCACCGTCGATAAGCCGGTGCACTCCTGCAAGCTAGAAGGCGCGGTCGAACAGACCGAAACCTCGTTGGAGAAGATGGGAGACCCGAACAGGAGCCGTGGCGTTGGCCTGGTGGTCAAACTGAATGGTCACGGTGCCAGGTTGTTACTCGATACCGGGGCGGGGGGAATCCTCGTCACCCGGCATCTTGCGGAAAAGGCAGGTCTTACGCAAGTGACGGCCACACAGGTGGGCGGTATCGGCGACAAAGGCGAGCGCAGCGGATATATCGCTGTCGCCGATCATATCCGCATTGGCGACCTGGAGTTTCAGGACTGTCTGGTGGAGGTCATTGACAAAGGTCTGGAGAGTGAGGACGGCCTGGTTGGCGCAAACGTTTTCCGAAGGTATCTGATTGACATCGATGTTCCCGGGATGAAGCTTAAGCTGTCGCCCCTGCCCAAACGCCCAGATGAAGCCGCTGCGGAAACATCCCTTGCAACCAGAGGGGACAACAGTCTGGCTCCGGAGGAAGAGCCGGAAAGCGGCAGCGGGTTGAACTCCGCCGCTGACAAGGGAAACGCTGCCGCGGCGGCAAAGCCGGCCCCTCGCCTTCCTCAGGACCGTTACGTCGCGCCCGAGATGGCCAACTGGACGAAAGTTTTTCGCTTCGGGCACATGTTGCTGGTGCCTACGCGGGTCAATGATTCCAAGGGCACACTCTTTCTGATCGATACCGGCGCTTCTTTGAATTTGATTTCGACGCGCGCGGCGCGCGAGACCACCAAAGTTCACGCTGACGACCGAATTAGCGTTCACGGAGTGAATGGTGCAGTGAAGAATGTGTACTCGACCGACAAATTTACTTTGCAATTCGGCCGTTATCGCCAGACAAACCTGGATGCCGTCTCCTTCGACTTTTCCAACCTGAACAAGAAAACGGGAACGGAAGTCTCGGGAGTATTGGGCTTCGCGACGTGGAGGCTCATGGAGGTCAAAATCGACTACCGCGATGGACTGGTGGACTTCCTTTACGATCCTGCGCGGGTTCCGGCCAACGCCCGGAACTGACCCCAGTCGGATCGCCGCCTTGCAAAAGCGCACGCGAGGGCTACAATGCCAGTGCTCAGAAGCTGAAGCACAAAACTGCGATGTAGAAAAAGGAACGCCATGAACACAGCCACTTGGTCGAGGGACCGCGCTGCGAGCGCAAACATTGCAATCGCGCTTCCGGTAGTGAGTCTCGTTGTTCTTTCCCTTATGTCTATCTGCGTAGGCCAGGATGCGGGTCAGGTCAAGTTTGTGAATTCTTGCCAATACAGTTTGACCGTCAACTCTACCGGCCCGCAAATCGGTACGTTGGCTGCCGGCGGCCAGAAATCGATTCCCATCAGCCAATTCAACAAAGGCGGCCAGAACCGCATCATTGTCTATCCCAACCTGAGCGACAACCAGTGTTCCAATTGCGATGGATGGACCGATCTCGGAGGGCCTCCGGGCACCACGCAGCGCCAGGGCTGGATGTGGGAGGGCAATGACGCGAAGTACGCCGCATATTGCAATCCCAGCCTGAGCGGGCGCGGCATCTGCGCTCTGCAGCACAACTGCTGCGGGGCGGGGATGGTGCAGGACGGCACCTTTGGTACGCACTTTGAGTTCACGCCGCAGGGAACGGCTACCAACGACTTCGTCAACCTGAGCACCAACTATGGCTCCGGTCCTCATTCGCCACCCAATCTGTGTCCAACAGGCGGCCCCGATGACTGCGTGGACAAAGCCGCCGTCATCTTCTACAACGTGCCCATCGAATGGACAACCAACCAGAATTGCTCTTTCACGACAAAGGGCACACAGGTGAAAGGCGGCAAGTGCTTTGCCGCGAGTTGCCCGGATGCGTATCAGCATCCGACGGACGACAAACAAGTGTCGTGTCCGGTAAATGCGAGCCGTGGCTACGTGGTGACCTACTGTCCGGCGGGATCGAGCATGCCTAATCCGAAGTAAACAGCCCGCGGATTGGATTTGCGAAAACGGACTATCGGGGCGGTTCCACGACCCCTCGCTCTTCGGGAGTCATCTGCTCCCAGACGAGACCGCGGTCGCGTTGTGCCGCCTGGTTGTTGGGATCGGCGGCGAGGGCAGAACTGAACCAGCGATACGCTTCGAGCTGGCTGCGTGGCACGCAGGTTCCGGTGCTGTACAGGGATGCGAGGCGGTTACAGGCGAGTGCGTTCTTGCCAAGCGCGGCTGTCTTCAGCAGCACCATGCCTTGCTCGCAACTACGGGGTACTCCCTCACCAGCGATGTATAAGTCTGCCAGTTGCAAGGGAGCGTCAGGATTACCTTTGGCGGTTGCCTTCCACAGCCACACGCTTCGGACAAGTGGGGTCTTGGCGTACTTTGCTCGCATCATCTCGCGTGCGCCCGGACCAGTGAACTCCCCGGTATCGGGCTCTTCCTGCGTCGGCGCCGGTTGAACGTGTGCGGTGGTGGGTGGCGGGGTAGTCGGCTTCGTCGCCAT
This sequence comes from uncultured Acidobacteriaceae bacterium, assembly GCA_963823635.1. Classification (GTDB taxonomy): domain Bacteria; phylum Acidobacteriota; class Terriglobia; order Terriglobales; family Acidobacteriaceae; genus Bog-257. Next base: position 68,044 of record CAWGMV010000027.1, read on the forward strand.
CGGACTTTCGTTGCCAGTCGTTATCGGGGCGCTGGCGTTCGCTGCAGCAGTCTGGGGCTGCGGTTTGGCCTGCGACTCAGTCGGGCTCGAGTGGCTTGGCGGATTGTTCAAATCGATGGGATCGGCCGGAGCTGCTGACGCAGTCTTGTTGGCCTCCGCTTCACCTCCGGCTGTGATCTGGTTGATCCGCTGCTGCATGAACCTGCTGTTACGGGTGATTTGTGACCGCCACTGGACGGCTGCCAGGGCGACAAACACCAGGGCCGCAGCTATCGTCAGCCAGACGCGCCGCTTTCTGGTGGATGGCATAGCCTCAGCCATCGCAACGGTGGAGCTGGCGCCTGGTTCTGCTACTTCTTGCGCTTCCGAAAACGGCGTCGCTGCGGCTGTCGTAGTTGGATCTTGCGCGGTCTCCGGCTGAGACAAGTCGCCCAGGAGATCCAGGAATCGCGGACGTTCGTCGCTCGGCGTAGATGCCTTGGCAGCCTTGGCTGCCTCCAAGTCAATCTGCTCGAGCACGTCGTCCATCCACGGAAAGTGTGGGGGCTCGTTGGACGGGGAAACCTCGGCAGGAGTGGTTGCCAGTGAGTCAAGGTACTCCGATACGTCAGGCTGTCTCTCCGAAGTTTCACTAGTGGTGGCCGTCTCTTCCGGAGGACTGATCGGCGCTTGAGCAGAGCTGTCGAGCGGTTCCGATGGCGGAGCTTCTTGAACCTCCGGGGTGGAAGCAAATTCAGTTGGTAGCGAAGGCGCTTCGTCCGGCGTTTCGATGGAAGAAGCTTGCTCAACGAGGTCGGCCGGCTGAGCATCAGAAGTGATTTGCGAATCGTCTGAATCTCGAGATGAGACATCGCTCACCGCTTCTTCCGAGGCGCGAGGAGTAGTATTAGCGCGAGGTAGCTCAAGGACGCCCGCGCCGGCGGTGGACGTGCGGTGCGAAGAAGAATTTTCCCAACGCCCGCGGGCAAGGCTTAGGGTGCCTTCCACGCTCAGCAGGCGATGCGGCAGAGGAGTACCGCACCTGCCGCAGAAACGGTCGCCGTCCGGACGTTCTTGTCCACAAGAGCTACAGACCACAACGCCTCCTGCTGTCGAGATCATCCTAAATTATAAGGTCGTTCCACAAGAGGAGTATCTGTAGAGTCAAATGAAGGGACCTGCACCACTCCGCTCGGGCGATCACGGCTGGTAGTACAATGCCAGCGACTTCCAAGCCCAAATAAAAAGGGCCAATAGCATTCAATTCCCTGGCCTTCGTGGCCAGGGGGATGAAACTGGTGAAACGAAATCTACGAATCTTGCTGGTCATTCTTGCGGCCGTTGGTGTCCTGGCGCAGAGTTCACCGGCGCCCGCACAGAGCAGCGGCCTCCCTGCGGGTCCTGGCTGGCATCGTCTGCCCAACACCCATATGCGGTCGGTCTGCCTTGGTGATGTGCCTGACGGCATGTATGCCGATGCGAGCATGACGAAGACGACAGAGTATGGATTCAACTGCAATCAAATTGTTCCCTGGAGCGGCGGCGCGGCGGACGATGCACATCAGCGACTGATCGTGTGGGGTGGAGGGCACAGCGACTACGCGGGCAATGAAGTTTCGGTGCTGAATTTGAGTGGCACGCCAGCCTGGGAGAGGTTTACGGGCCCGACCATGCCGGTACCTTTTGTCTGGGATGGAAAAGAGTGGGAGGGCCTCAAACCCTATTACGTCCGCCTGAAAGATGGCGGCCAGCCCAAACCAGGAGCGAGTCCTGCTTCGCGCCACACCTACAACAGTCTGCAATACGTTCCCTACCAGAACAAGCTGTATTCGTTTGGGGGCTCGGCAGCCAATGGAGGATACCTGTCGCCCGAAGTCTGGACACTCGACATGGGGACGAAGACCTGGACCATGCTTGGTCCTCCGTTTTCGCAGTCGCCCGGGTACCCGACTACTGCCTACAATCCGAACAACGGTCATATCGTAATGCACGACAAGAACTGGAGCTTGTCTGACTATGATCCCCACACCAACAAGTGGAAGGCGTTGTCGAACTCCGTCCACGTTGACGACGGCACGACGGCAGCCATCGACCCGGTGAACAATCTGTTTGTAGTGGTAGGCGGGGGCGCCTCCTATCCTTCGGCCTCGACGTACCACCTGGTGCAGGTTTTTTCGGTATCAGGGGGCGGCGGCCAGCCTTGGAAGGATTCTGGCTGTGACCTGACCTATCGCAGCGGCGGTATCGCTTGGGATTCCGCGCTGGGAGTAATGGTGGGATATCCGGGAGGCGGCGATCAGGTTTACCTCCTCAATACCGGACCTAAGGACATTGTGACTCCTTTGGGTACCGTGCCTTCTCACAAGTGCCTGGATGTTTCCATGAGCACGAAGGCTTCGCCGGTCAAGGGTCTTGACTATCCCGCGGACCCGGAAGGTACAGGGCACAACGCCAATCTGGGCATATTCGGACGCTTTGCCTACTTCCCCTCGCTTGACGTATTTGTGCTGGTCAACAACCGGGACGATGACGCTTGGATACTGCGGTTGCCGGGCAAGCACGTTGCTCCCTAGCTTCTTTTTGGGTAGCCTGTCTCCAGGGATGAGATACACCAATGCGATTTCGGTGGATGTAGAGGATTATTTCCAGACCGAGGCCATGTCTGCGGTCGCGCCGCGGTCCCGGTGGGACAGCTTTCCAATGCATGTCGAGGCAAATACCTGCGCCCTGCTCGATTTATTTGGGCGGCATGAGGTCCGTGCAACCTTTTTCTTCCTGGGATGGGTCGCAGAGCGCTTTCCCCAGCTTGTACGCAAGACCCACGAGCTTGGGCACGAGGTGGGCTGCCACAGCTACTGGCACCATCCGGTGTTTAGATTGTCAGCGGAAGAGTTTCGGGCAGACACCTACCGGGCCATAAATGTGATACAAGATGCGATCGGAGATGCGGTAAAGGGGTACCGGGCCCCGAACTTTTCCATCAACCAGTCAGTGCCGTGGGCGTATCCCATCCTGGAAGAGCTTGGCTTCGAGTACGATTCCAGCGTTAACCCGATTTATCACGAGTTGTACGGGAATCACCTTGCGCCACGGGCGCCGCACCTGGCAGGATCCAAGCTGATGGAACTTCCCGTGGCTACCTGGCGGTTGTGCGGCCAGAACCTGCCCGTTGCCGGCGGAGCTTACCTCCGCATACTTCCTTATAGTCTGACCCGGGGCGGCATTCGCGCAATTAACAAGAATGAGCATGTGCCGGCGGTGCTCTACCTGCACCCCTGGGAAATCGACGACTCCCAACCTCGCCTGCAAGCGTCGTTGAAATCGCGGCTGCGTCAGTACACCGGGCTGGCCGGGATGAGGCACAAGCTGGAGCGCCTGCTGCAGGACTTCTCTATGGGTCCAATCTACGAAACGATTTACCTTCCACTGCAGAAGGAGGCTAGCGTCCGCGAGCAGCCGGCGAGCACACTTGCATAGCGCGCGAGGCCTGGTCGTTACCAGATTCGCTCTTAGTCCGGGTGTTTGGGACAGTACTCGCTGATACCTGCACTGCGGATCTTGTATAGCAAGGCCCGATAGCTGATGCTCAACATCCGGGCCGACTTCCTGCGGTTCCAGTTGTTAAGCTGGAGCACTCTCAGGATGGCTTGGGTTTCAACCTCACGCACCAACTGCTGAGTGCGCGTCTTCAACGGAAGCCCTCTATGGATTGGAAGCTCCGTCGGAGGAAATGCAAAGGAGCGCCGGGCAATGTCTTCCGCAATAGCCTCCGGGCTGCCGAGAACGACGTACCGGCGAAGAACGTTTTCAAGCTCCCTGACGTTTCCGGGCCAGCGGTATTGCTGAAGACGCCGGTTCATGGCGGGCGATAACGGCCAGGCGTGAGTGCCAAATGTTGCGTTGAATAGCTCTACCAGATAGTTGGCAATGGCCGGGATATCTTCAGCGCGCTCCCTGAGTTCAGGGACTTGGAAGCTGGCCCCATTGATGCGATGAAACAGATCCAGGCGGAACCTTTTCTGGGCGACTTCATCGCGAAGGTCTCGGGTAGTGATACAGATGACACGAGTGTCTATCTTCCGCTCCTGTTGTCCGCCGATACGGGTAAAAGTGCCGTCCTGAAGCAACTGCAGGAGCTTGGCCTGAATACCGACATCCAGCTCCGCGATATGGTCCAAAAGTAACGTCCCTCTATGTGCCAGCTCCACCAGGCCGGGCTTGGTGGAGTAGGCGCCGGTGAAGGCCCCTTGTTCGTACCCGAACAGCTCAGCTTCAAGCAACGACGTGGGAATAGCCGCACAACTTATCTTGACGAAAGGACGATTCCTGCGAGGTGAGCGGCGGTGTATGCAGTTGGCGAGGACCTCCTTTCCCGTACCGGTTTCACCGTAGATTACAACCGGAATCTCCACCGGAGCCGTCTGCTCGATTGTCAGCTTGATACCCTGCATTACTTCTGACGGGCCGAAAATAACATCATCGGGAGGGATGGCCAGACGGCAGTCATCCAACTTAGCGATCGCAAGAGGGCTCATGAGCAGAACAGTCGCAGAACCAGTCTCAGTTTTAGGCTAGAGCACGAACCGCACCAAAGTGGCAGAGCGCTACTTTGGAAGGTTAACGCTTTATTTGTGGCAGTTTTCGGGACAGGAACCTACCGGAAACAATTTCTTTCGGACAAATGTGCTCACGCTTGGTTATTCGCATTCCAGTCATGGAAAGCATGCGCAAGGCTCCGCAGGCCTGTCTGGACCTCGCGAAGTGGTTCCCGTTCGGCCTGCGGATGGCCTGTGCTACCCAGCACAACCCGATGCTCAGATCGATACCGACCCACTCGACGAGCAACCTTAGTGCCGTAGGACGGAAGTAATATGCACACTTTGCGGTTCGACGAGCCAAATTGGGAAAACATTTGCTAACCTGCTCAATCTTCCCCCTGTAGTTCGATCTCTCCTCAAAATATAGGGATATTATTCTTCATCTATTAATTTAAGTCAGAAATATTCTGTGCTAGGGTACGAGCAATGAGAAGAATTTTACTTATTTTCTTGACTCTGGCGGGGAAATGCCGTATTACATGATTGTCGAGTCATAGTCGCGCTCCAAACCCCCGGGTGGCGCCACGGATGTTGTGGTTTTAGCACCAACCTGTAGCATAAGGTCGGTGGAATATTGCATTGAAAATAAAGTAGTTGTTCGCTTTTTCAAACCCCGTGCCGGTGGAGTAGGAACCTCATGGCCACATCGTCATCCAGGTCGGGCTGTCTCCCGCCACTGATCCTTGTGGTCAATCATAAGCCTGTCGTATTGAAACACTTTGTATCTGCCCTCGACTTGGGCGGCTATCAGGTGGAAACGGCCGTTTCTGCGCAGGCCGCGCTGGAAAGGCTGGAGCACCCGCCTGTGCCAAACCTGGTTTTAATGGATATCGGGATTGGCGCCGATGGCCTCGAGACGCTGCAGCGAGCTCGCAAGTTGCAGCCTGATCTCAAGGTGGTCATTCTGGGGGCTATTGACGATACCCGCAAAGCGGCGCAGGTGGTTCGCCTGGGTGCGGTTGACTATTTGCCGGAGCCATTTCATGAGTCGGAGTTGAAGTCCGTACTCACGGAGCACCTCGTTCCTCCTCCTCCTGCCAATGTGCCCGATCAGGCCGAAGACACCGAGCCTACGGTGATCGATTTACCTGAGGGCACGTCGTTTGTCAGCGGAAGCACGGCAATGAAACGCATTCATGCACAAGCGAGCGTGATTGCGAAGTTCGATATGCCGGTTTTGCTGTTGGGCGAAAGTGGTACCGGCAAAGAGGTCGTGTCATTACTCATCCATTACCTCTCACCACGTGCGAACTACCCATTCCTGAAGGTCAACTGCGCGGCCGTTCCGGCTGACCTGCTGGAGAGCGAATTGTTTGGCTACGAGGCGGGCGCCTTCACCGGCGCAACCAAATCCAAGCCCGGAAAGTTCGAGCTTTGTGAGCAGGGTACGATCCTATTGGATGAAATCGGGGAAATGCCGCCGGCGCTGCAGGCCAAGCTGCTGCATTTTCTCCAGGACCATCGCTTTTCGCGGCTGGGCAGCCGAACCACGACCAAGGCTGATGTCCGTATTCTCGCGGCTACGAATATCAGGGTCGAAGAAGCACTGGCGTCAAAGATGCTGCGTGAAGACCTCTATTACCGTTTGAGCGGATTTACCATCCAGGTACCCCCGCTGCGGGAGCGCAAAAAGGAGATTCCGGTGCTGCTGGAGCACTTCATGGGGCGGAATGCGGTCCAATTCTCCAGTCCGGCGCGGAGCTTCAGTCCGAGGTTAATTCAGGCTTGCTTGAGCTATTCCTGGCCGGGCAATTTGCGTCAGTTGGAAAATTTCGTGAGGCGCTACCTCGTCCTCGGTGATGAGGATCTCGCCATCTCGGAGTTGCGGACAAATCAGCGGAGCAATGGAGAGCAGAAAGAACCGGCAGCTATGCCACCCGATCTCGCGGGCTTGAAGTTCCTGGCACGTGCGGTCAAGAGAGAGGCGGAAGCAGCAGCCATTGCTCACGCGCTGGAGCAGACCAACTGGCATCGGCAAAAGGCCGCCGCTGTGCTCAAGATCAGCTATAAGGCGCTGCTTTACAAGATAAAGCAATACGACTTGCACCCTCCCGACGCCGAGTGACCCCTCCCAGTCCAACTATTTGCAGTGAGAGCTGGCTGATATGCTGGCAGGGATCCTGGAAAGAATCGCGGTCGGATGGGCGCACTTCCCGCACGGCTAAAGGAAAACGACGGGGCAGGCTGCGAACTGGTGACAGTCGATGCTGACGAAACTGAGTAGCCCATTTAAGGAATTCGGCTTTTTTGCCGGTCTGGTTTATGCCGTAGACCGGCTGTTGCAGCGACTGTCCCCCCGTCTCCGGCTCTACTTCTATGAACTACTGGTGCAGCCGATACCAGAGGCGCCCTTGCTTCCCACGAACCTGTCAAGAACCCTGCAGATTCGCCAGATCCGTCACGGTGATCCGGAGATCGCGGTGATGCCGGCCAGACCGGACATCAAAGAGTCGCGGTTCGAACAAAACGCCATTTGCCTGGGTGTATTTCAGAAGAACGCCTTCATCGGGCACATATGGTTCTGTTTTGATTCCTACGAAGAAGATGAAGTGCGGTGTACCTTTGTACTTCCGGAAGGGAACCAGGCGGTCTTCGATTTTGACCTTTATCTGTTTCCCGAACATCGCATGGGCCTGGGCTTTGCCGGGATATGGAACGGAGCAAACGAATTCTTGCGCAGCCGGGGAGTCAAATTCTCCTTTAGCCGGCTCACGCGATTCAATTTGGCGTCGCGGCGGGCCCACCAGAGGCTTGGCGCACAGCGGGCGGGCCGCATGTTTGTACTGCAAGCTTGGCAGGTAGAGTTAATGATTGGTACCGTAGCACCATATGTACATCTGTCGGTTGGGAAGCGTGACCGTGTGCGTGTCAAGTTGCGTCCTGACGGTTGCTTTTCCGAGCGGCGGCTGGTGGGTTCTCACGCCGGTTAACCTAACCCTAATTCGTAAGCGGAGTGAAATGGCGGGCGCGAAGAATCTGCAAGAGTTGTTCAGGCCAAGGATAGGAAAATCACTGTCATGAGCGATTTGGAAGTTTTGCAGGACTACATTCGGACCGAGACCGGGTATGAAGGCGAGCTTGCTCCTGAGCTGGATCTGTTGGAGAAACAGGTGCTGGATTCCTTCAGCATTGTGCAGTGGGCTATGTTCATTCAGGAGCGATTTGGCATCGAGCTTGAGGCTGAGGAACTGGTGCGGGATAATCTTTCCAGCTTCTCAAGGGTGATGGCGTTGATTCAGAGCAAGAAGTCGGCCGGCGTGGCGCAAAGCGGAACTCGGAGCTGATTCCTCTGCGCTTGCTAAAGCGAAGTTCGATTTTGCGCGGTCTACGCCGCTCCCATGAACATGAAGACGCGATTTTAGGAGATATCAGGATGCCCAGGTCGGTTCCCCGGTTTCTTTGTGACACTGCGCAACGCCTTCCGGATAAAACCGCTCTCGTCTGCAAGACGCGATCGGCGACATTTTCACAACTGCATCAGGAAGCGCTGGCCACCGCAGAGTGCCTGCGCGAGCTTGGTGTGGAGCCCGGAGATCGCGTGGGCATCTGCATGGAGAAGACTCTCGATCAGGTGTCAGTTGTCCTCGGAGTGCTCTTCGCGAACGCAGTTCTCGTTCCGATTCTGCCGCGTCTGAAGCAGCCAAACATCCGGCACATAATAGAAAACTCCGGCATGAACGCTCTGGTTACCGACTCGGAGAGGATGAATGAAGTCTCCGAGTTTGCCGGTGTGACCAGGCTGGTTATCGGCCATGGGAATCTTGACAGCGACTGGCCCAATCTACCCTACATGCGCCGGTTTATGCAGCCACGGATGTTCTTTGATCGCATCGGCAACGATAATGCCGCCGTCATTTACTCATCCGGCTCTACGGGACGTCCGAAGGGAATCCTGATCTCGCACCGCAATCTGGCGGATGGAACCGACATCGTCGCAGAGTATCTCGGTACCTGCGAAGAGGACCGAATTGGTTGTGTGCTGTCGTTCAACTTCGACTATGGCTTGAACCAGATCTGGCAGACCATCAGCAAAGGGGCGACGCTCTATCTTCATAATCTCGCCCTGCCTAACGACTTGTTTGCCTTGCTTGCCGCCGAGAAGATCACGGCGCTTCCGGTCATGCCGGTCATCATCACCAAGATGTTCGACAAGCGCCTGAAGCTGGCGACGGCGTCTTACGACTTCTCCGCGCTGCGATATGTGTGCTCGACCGGTGGACGGCTGTCGGATGTCATGTTGCGCGACCTTAAGACAACTTTCCCGAGCGGGAAGATCTACTCGATGTTCGGTTTGACGGAGGCGTTCCGTTCCACCTATCTCGACCCCTCCAAGATTGACTCGCATCCGACTTCCATTGGAAAGGCGATTCCCGACTGCCAGATTCTCGTGCTGGATGAGAACGGCGAAGAGTGTGCGCCTAATGCCGTTGGCGAACTCGTGCATCGTGGCGCGACGGTCACCAAGGGTTACTGGCGCGATCCGGAGAACACATCGAAGGTTTTCCGCACCCATCCTAAATTTCCAGGCGAAACGCTGGTATTTAGTGGCGACAAGGTCAGGCGCGATGAAGAAGGCTATCTGTATTTTGTCGCTCGCGGCGACGAGATGATCAAGACGAAGGGTTTTCGCGTCAGCCCAACCGAGGTGGAAGCCGAAGTTGTTCGCCATCCCGAAATCGTCGACGCGGTGGCATTCGCAGTGACCAACATAGAAGTCGGGGAAGATGTGGCCTGTGCCTACACGACGGTAACGCGGCAACCTTTGCCCGAGCATGCGCTGAAGCAATACCTGAAGATGCACCTCCCCAACCATATGGTGCCGGCGTACTTGATACACTTTGAGAGCTTTCCAGTCACTGGCAATGCCGGGAAGCTCGATCGCAAGGCGATCAAGCAGGCTGCCTTCGAACGCTTCGGCACAGAGCAGAGCATGGCGGCCGGGTCCCTCCAGGTCTGATGAGAGAAATGACCAACGCTTACAAGGGACGGGTCGTCATCGGGGTAATCGGCGACGACATTCACATCGTCGGCAATCGCATTTTGCAACTTGCTTTGGAAGAATCTGGATTCCAGGTCTTTAATTTGCGCACCCGTGTGCGGCCCGAGGAATTCTGCCAGGCTGCCCTGGAAGTGAACGCTGATGCTGTATTCGTTGCTTCCCTGAATGGAGAGGGAGAATACTGGTGCGCCGACGTTCGTCGCCTCTTCCGCGAAGCCGGGCTGGGGCATGTTCTGCTCTACGTCGGCGGGAACATTGTTGTCGGGAACCGTCCTAAGGACGAGGTAGTGCGACTCTTCAAGCAGTTTGGATTTGATCGCGTTTACCATCAGGAAACGGACATCAGCATCGCCATAGCCGACCTTCAGGAGGACCTCAAACATGGCGCTGCCCAGCACGCGGGCGCAACTCAGTGATATTGAGAAATACCGGGCACAGGTGCTCGCACATCCGCTGGCACTAGGTATTTCGCCGGATGAGGTCCGCGATCATCTGGCGCAAGTGCCACGTCAGCGCTTTCCACGCGTAGCTTATTCCAACCGCGGTCCTGACCCCTGCATTCAGCCGCGCGGTGGCTTTCCGTTATTTGAGGCCCAGCATTCCCTTACGCAACAGTTGAACGAGGCAGGCGCGGATTTCATTCCTCTTACCATCGATAGTTACACGCGCCAGAACCAGTACGACACCGCAACCGAACTTCTTCATCGCAGCGAAGAGGAGGGCAAAAACTACCTGAACGGATATCCCCTGGTCAGCCACGGATATGAACTGACCCGGCAGTTATATTCCGATCTTGCAAAACCGGTCAGCCTGCGGCACGGAACCCCCGACGCCCGACTGCTGGCGGAGGTTGCGATAGCTTCCGGCATCGCCGAGATCGAAGGCGGAGCCATTTGTTATTGCCTGCCGTACTCGGAGGGCTTTCCGCTGGACCGGTGTTTGTTGTACTGGCAATATGTCGATCGGCTATGTGCCGTCAATTCCACGGAAGAAGCGCCGATTCATCGGGAGAGCTTCGGTCCGCTTACCGCGACGCTAGTGCCGCCGGCGATTGTGGTCGCGATAGAAGTCATAGAAGCTTTGCTGGCAGCGGAGCAAGGCGTAACCTCGTTTGCCGTTAGTTTCGGGCAGACCGGCTCCATGGTCCAGGACATTGCGACTGCGACGGTGCTGAGAGAGCTTGCTCGCTATTATCTAGACGAGTTCGGGTTTTCATCCGTGCAAACCTATCTTGTATACCATCAGTGGATGGGTCAGTTTCCCGCACAGCGTGAACGGGCCGCCGCGCTCATCGCCTGCTCAGCGGCCATCTCCAGCATGATTGCGGCAGACAAGATCGTGGTCAAAACCATTGATGAAGCGTACGGTGTGCCGCGTCCGGAAATCAATGCGGAAGCCTGCGACAGCGTTGGTTACGTGCTGCGCACATTTCGCTCAGCCAAAGGCGTTACCTCACCCATGATCGAACGCGAGACCGCCCTGATTCGCTCGGAGGCTGAGAGCATCCTTAATTCGGTCCTCAATCTCTCCGGGACTGCCTTTTGGGAGAGCGTCTTTCGTGCATTCCACAATGGCTTGCTCGATGTGCCTTTTTCGCCGCACGCCGACAATGCGAACAAACTACTGTCGGTACGCGATGCCAACGGCTCTATCCGCATTGCCGATGCCGCCAATGTTCCGATCTCACGCCAGGATGCGCTTCAGGAGAAAGAACTGCTCGAAGCGCGAGAAGACCGGGCAGCTCAGACCTACAAGCAGATGCTGACTGACATAAGGCTAATGGTGTGACTTTGGATGAAAATGTCCATGCATCCGCCGCCTGTGTCGCTGTCGACATCGGATCGACGGTGGTTAAGATTGCGCGCGTCGCCGACGGCGGCCAACTGCTCTCGCAGGAGTTTTATCCTCGCGACTTCGAGGCCGGCATTGCCAGGCAAGTGGAGTTCTTGTTGGAGTCCCATCATGTCTCTTCCGACCGATCGGATGTTCTAGTCTGTTCTTCGGCAAACGGAGGACTGCGTGTGGGCATCGTGTGCCTGACCAGGCGATTTAGCGGCGCAGCTCTTCGCGACCAAATCTTGTTGGCCGGCGCAAACCCAGTATTTGTTCTAGATTTCGACGAGCCCGCCGGCAATCCCGGTTACGTTGACATCTTGCTGGTCGGCGGCGGCATCGATTGCGCCGAGGCTGCGCCGCTGGAGCAAAAGCTGCGGCAATTTGATGCCGGGAAATACCCGTACGGCGCGCTGCTCTTCGCGGGCAATCGGTATCTTGCGGACTCGTTTTGCCGCCGCTTTCCCAAGACCAGAGTGGTGCCCAACCCCATCGCTGACCAGCTTGTCAGCAGAACAAACTGCGTCTTTGAAACTGTCCGCCGGGCATACCTGGACGACCTCATTTACAAGGAAGGCGTGAGCGAACTGCGGAGCAATTTGGCGGGTGGAATCAGGCCGACTCCCGAAGTGGTGAATCTTGGTTTCCAACGCGCTGTACTCAACCGCTCCAACATTGGCGTCATTGCGCCTTGTGTGCTGCTCGACATCGGCGGGGCCACGACGGACATCCACTACACGGTGGAGATCGTTCGCGACGACAGCGAGAGCAAGCCGTCTTCAACAGGATGCTCCGTTTCGCGCTACGTCTTCACCGATTTGGGCATCGTTGCTTCTCGTGACAGCTTATTGCTCCAGTTGAGGAACCATCCTCGACTCTACGAGCTTTTATGCCAGGTCTTGTCCGGCGATGTGACCGAGACTTACCGGCTGTTTCGGGAAGGGGAGTATCAGCCATCCGCGGAGCTGCTGGCGTACGGTTGTTTGTTTCTCGCGCTCGATCGCTTCGCTCATGGGCGCGGGCCCGGCCTGCCGAGCGGTGATCTGGCCAAAGTTGCGCAAGTGATCCTCACCGGCGGCGGAGCACAACTGCTTTCCGAGGATGTGACTGCGCGGGTCATCCACACGCTGTTGTCGGACAAGAGCAGCAATCCTGTCATTCTCATCGACAGGCGTTACCAGATTTGGGTTGAAGGCATTGCCTGGTCAGAGCAAGCCGTGGCTGCGACAACTGGCGGATAAACACCAACAACATCATGCAATCAGATTCGGCAAAGGGATGGCACAACACTTCGCTGGCAGAGCTTCATGCTCTCGCCGAACGCTACGGCACGCCTTACTTCCTGTACGACGCGGACGAGATCGTCAGGCGGATCGAATCAGTTCGAGAGTCGCTCGATGGGCTGGTCGAGGTTTTCTACGCCGTCAAAGCCAACCCCAATCTTGAGCTTCTGCGGATCTTGCGGAACTTTGCCGACGGTCTCGATATCTCATCGGGCGGCGAACTGGAGCAAGCGTCTCTTGCTGGCTTCGACATGGTAAAGGTCAGCTTTGCCGGGCCGGCCAAGACCGCCTGTGAGCTGAGAGAGTCCATTCGACGCGGTGTCGGCTGCATCAGCATCGAATCGCCCCGCGAGCTGATGGAAAGTGTGCGGATTTCCGGGGAACTTGGCCGCAAGGCGAACATCGTGGTGCGGGTGAATCCGCAGTTCTTCAACCGTTCCTTTGGGATGAAGATGGGCGGCCGGGCGGCGCAGTTTGGGGTGGATGAAGAGGATCTTGGCACATTGTTCGACCAAGTTCTCGCCAATGCAGAAGCCGTGGAGTTTGGCGGCATTCACATCTATGCCGGCAGTCAATGTTTCGAGCCCGCCGGTATCGTAGCCGGTGTGCAGAACTGCCTGTCGATCGCATGCCGGATTGAGGCCCGTACAGGTCTCGCCTGCAGGGTCATCAACCTGGGGGGTGGATTCGGAGCGTCGCACACCGAGGAGGGCCGAGAGCTGGAGTTGAACGCCCTGGCCCAGGAGTTGTCGCCAATTCTGCTGCAATTTCACAACGCGTCGCCAGTAAAGCGGCACATCGTGTTCGAGCTGGGGCGCTTTCTCACCGCCGACGCAGGCATCTACGTCACGCGAGTCATCAGCAGCAAGGAATCGCGGGGCAAAACCTTTTTTATGGTGGATGGCGGCCTGCATCACCATCTCGCGGCTGCTGGCAGTTTCGGCGCTGCCTTTCGTGCCAACTTCTTGCAACGGAACATCTCCCGGCCGGATGCGCCGGCGATAAAGTGCAGCATCGCGGGCCCATCCTGCAATCCGACCGACCTGCTCGGCATTGATGTCGAGCTGCCGAAGCCCGAGATCGACGACCTCATCGCTGTTCTGAAATCCGGCAGCTACGGATTCACCGCCAGCCCGTTACTCTTCCTGGGACGGAATACCCCCGCCGAGCTGATTCGCTATCGTGGCGAAGTAATTCTGGGTAGGCGACCTAAAACGATCGTCGATTTTAATTAGATTTTAACCAGCCTGGCACGACGTCTTTTTCCCTGCGATATTGCCCTTTCCGGATGGCAAGGTTCTTGTTTTCAATACCATCAGCTAAGCCTGCATTCCGGAAAGACATTCACCGATGCCCAGAAAAGAATTGTCGATTCGACCGTCGGTGAGGCAACCAATTGCTCCAGCTGGCCCTCAAAGTCACTTCGGCAATCTGTTACCTTCGTGCGCGAACATCAAACCGATCACTGTTAACTTTTATTCCGCTGAGTGTATAAGCCATGCAGCACAATCTCTGCGCTGCTTCCGTATCCAGGCAGAGGCAGATGCCATCTGCCACAAAGCATGTTCTCTGTCCGCCGCTCTCGCCTAAGGAGGTTCCATGTCCGCGAAGTATGTGTATGCCTGCTTGCTAGGTCTCATTCTGTCAGCTGTAAACGCAGCGGCCTCCTCCGGATGGGAGCAAGGCTTTGACTTTCGCAATACGCAGAGCTTCGTAACTGATCCGGCAGGCGACACCTATGTGCTGCCCAGCACCGCCTACCCGACGACCTTTAATGGAACGACGTTCGGCTGGGTGAAGACCTCCCTGGTGCAGGGCCGCGATCGCAACGCGTCGCTAGACCCGCGGCTGGCGGGGATTAATTTCGTGAACAACGGCTCGCCAGCCACGTTCTATGTGGATCTGCCATCTCCCGGCACCTACAACATATCGCTCGCCTTGGGCGATGCTGGATATGAGCAGTGCTGGGTGCAGTGCCAGATCCAATTTCTGGACGGCGGCACGGTCCTGGCCACGGTGGCGGGAGGACTGATCGCTCAGGGCTACTTCTACGATGCCACGGGAAAATCGTGGTCAGCAGCAAATTGGCCAAGCGACAACCTGACACAGCAGGTGACGCTGAGCGGAAGCCGGCTCACAGTTGTGGTGGGCACGAGTAAGGCCTCGGGCGACTTTACAACCATTGCCTTCCTCGGAGTTGCCCAAGTGTCCGGCTCGCCAAGCTTTACGATTTCGGCTTCGCCGGCCTCACTCAGTATTGCGCAGGGCAACCAAGGTTCATCGACAATAACCACGACGGCAACTAATGGTTTCGACAGCTCCATTAGCCTGTCGGCTGCGGGCGCACCCGCGGGGACGATGGTTAGCTTCAATCCCAATCCGATTCCGGCACCTGGCTCGGGCAGCTCGACAATGACCATCACAGTTGGAGCCAGTATTGCGCCTGGAACATATCCCATCACGGTCACCGGCACTGGTGGAGGCGTCCAGCAAAATACGACTGTGAATTTGACCGTGACGTCGATGTCCGGAGGATCAGGAGAAGGCTTTGACTTTCGCAACACGGCCACCTTCGTCACCGATCCTCCGAGTGACACCTATGTGCTCTCCACTACGGCCTACCCGTCCACCGTCAATGGGGTGACATTTGGCTGGGTGAGGACTTCGCTGGTGCAGGCCCGTGATCGTAATGCCGGCATAGATCCGCGCCTGGCGGGGATCAATTTCGTGAACAATGGTTCGCCAGCGACGTTCTATGTGGATCTGCCATCTCCCGGCACCTACGACGTGTCCCTCGCGCTGGGAGATGCCGGATACCAGCAGTGCTGGGTGCAGTGCCAGATCCAATTTCTGGACGGCAGCACCGTAGTAGGAACAGTAACCGGAGGAATGATTGGCGCCGGATTCTTCTACGATGCCACAGGCAAGTCGTGGTCAGCCGCGATGTGGCCTGCCGACAACCTGAGCCAGCAAGTGACACTGACCGGGTCGCGACTTGCGGTCGTCGTCGGCACAAGCAAGGCCACGGGAGACTTTACGACGCTAGCCTTCCTCGGCGTGGCTCAAGTCTCTAGTTCGCCGAGTTTCACCATTTCGGCTTCGCCGGCGTCTCTCACAGTCACGCAGGGAAATCAAGGTGCATCAACGATTACCAGCACCATCGTTAACGGCTTTGACAGCTCCATCAGTTTGTCGGCTTCGGGCGTGCCGGCCGGCACGACCGTTGGCTTTAATCCGAATCCGATTCCAGTCCCCGGATCGGGCACTTCGACCATGACCATCACAGTGGGAGCAAGTACGTCCCCTGGAACATATCCAATTACGGTGACCGGCAATGGCGGAGGCGTCCAGCAAAACACAACCGTTACCCTGACCGTCACTCAAGCCGGAGCCGCCGTGAACGTGCTCACTTACCATTACGATCCGACACGGCAAGGGCAGAACACTTCGGAGACGATTCTGACGACGTCCAACGTCAATTCGACTGACTTTGGCAAAGTTAACTTCTTCGCGGTGAATGGCAAGGTTGACGCTCAGCCGCTTTACGTCTCCGGCCTGTTGCCTGATGATGCGTTGTTCGCCGTAGGCGAGGACGGCAGCGCCTATGCCTTCGATGTTGTCTCCGGCGCCCAGGTGTGGAAGATGTCCACGCTGCTCTCCGGCGAAACCACCAGCGACGATCATGGCTGCAGCCAGATCACGCCTCAAATCGGGATTACCGATACTCCGGTGATTGACCTCTCTCAAGGGCCACACGGCGCCATGTACCTGGTGGCGATGTCCAAGGACTCCGGTGGCAATTATCATCAGCGCCTGCACGCACTGGATTTGAAGACAGGCGCCGAACTGTTCGGCGGGCCGACCGAGATCAAAGCTACCTTTCCCGGAACGGGTGACGGCAGCCAGAACGGCATGGTCGTCTTCGCTCCCGGACAGTTCGCCGAGCGCGTTGGTTTGCTGGAGATGAACGGAGCCATCTACATCGCATTTACATCACATTGCGATGCTCGTCCCTACACGGGATGGGTGATGGCGTACAGTGCGTCGACGCTGGCGCAGACCTCGGTCATCGATGTAACGCCCAACGGCAACGAAGGCGCTATCTGGATGGCAGGAACCGGTCTGGCCGGCGATTCCAACGGCAACATCTATTTCCTCGATGGCAACGGTACCTTCGACACTACGCTCACCGCTCAGGGCTTCCCGGAAAATGGAGACTATGGGAACGGGTTCATCAAGCTCTCCACCGCGGGCGGGCTCGCGGTCGCCGACTACTTCAACATGTCCAACACGGTGCAGGAATCGAACAGCGACGAAGACCTCGGCTCGGGTGGAGCGATCTTGCTACCCGACCTGATGGACAACAATCACCAGGTACATCAACTTGCCGTGGGAGCCGGGAAAGATTCCAACATCTACGTTGTGAACCGCGACAACATGGGGAAATTCAATCCCAATAATGACAGCGCGATTTACCAGGAGCTGGACGGAGCTTTGCCCGGAGGAGTCTGGGCCAATCCAACCTACTTCAACAACACCGTGTATTACGGCTCGGTGGGACAGCCGTTGAAAGCGTTTCCCATCAACAACGCAATGCTGGCTTCATCGGCGAGTTCCCAGAGTTCGACGTCCTTCGAATTTCCAGGAGCTTTGCCGGCGGTATCGGCGAATGGAAGCGCCAACGGAATCGTGTGGGCGGTGGAGAACAGCAATCCGGCGGTGTTGCACGCCTACAACGCGACCAATCTGGCGAACGAGCTGTACAACAGCAATCAGGCGGGCTCGCGTGACCAGTTTGGCCCGGGGAACAAGTTCATCACTCCGGTCATCGTAAACGGCAAAGTCTTCGTCGGCACGCAGACCGGAGTAGCGGAGTTTGGATTATTGCCGTAGTCGCTGGTGAAGGCGATCGACAAAACTCAGCAGCCTCTTCGGAGGCGACTGCAGAAACTGCAGAAGTGTACTGAGACAGTGTTTCCTTTTGCAGAGTCTGCTGCTTGGCCGTTGATCTGGAGCGTCTACTGAGGTTGTGCAGCCGTGGGGCCGGCAGGCGGAGTTGGGCTGGCATCCTTAGGCAGCTTTGCTGTGTCTACAGCTTCGGTCGCGAAAAGCATGAAGTGGTCGAAGCGCTCGCTGCGGTGGAAGCGCTTCTTGTTGTAATGGACGTACAGTTCCGCGCTTGTCGGCAGCCAAAGGTCGGTATTGTTCCGCTTAAATTGCACCGGACCGTAGCTGACGCTGGTGTGTTCACTCATCAGGTGAATCTCGGGAATCGGTCGCACCAGATCGGTTTCCAGATGAGTGATCTGGAAATTGTCGGTCCGAATCCATGCCCGACCTTTCAGTGCCACCGGAAAATAGGTTCCATTTACAACGTAGGCTCGCAGGCGTGGAGGCTTATCATCCGACTGCCGGAAGTGCACAAGCCATGTCGCTTGGCCATCCCAATTGCCAAGACCCTCGCAGTGCATGTCGAAGTCGCCGCGAAAATGCGGATGGAAGGCAATCGCCAGGACGGGTAAGCCGCTGGTGGTTACCTTGTCCGGCATATCCAGGTCTCCCGAGTCGCGGTACTCCTGGATAAGCAGCGTGCCCTGTGCCGGCTCGCTGATGGAAGCCACGTAGTTGTACTGCCGGGTCTCGCGACTGCCTGGAACGCCTCGCGGCGAAAGGCTCTCATGAACCATGTGCTCAATGGCTGAGAATTGGGCAAGGCTATCGACCAGCGCCTGGGATGGATTTCCGGCACCCTCCAGAAGATTTGCCGGACACTGCACCCCGGCGGCGATGGCCGGCTTTTCGGTATCCACGTCCGGCGGCATGCCTGCGTTTCCGGCGAAGGATTCGCTCTCTCCTGCTAGTTCCGGATCACCAATGCCGGTCCTTGGCGTGGCGTTCGCTCCGCCCCTGGTCGCCTCGCTCTGCAACTGGGCAACCAGTTCCCGCACTTGGGGAGTCACTGAATTTGCAGGAGCTTCGTCAAGGTAAGCGGTCAGGGTTTTGATGGCAGCTTCATATTGCTGCAAACCGGCGAGTGCCTGTCCTAAAACCAGCTTCGCCGACACCGCGTCGTTGCCACCACGATCGACGAGCCACTGTGCACTCAGGCGAGCTTTTTCGTATTGCTTCAGCTTCACATAGGAATTCGCCAGTACTCTTCGTGCCATTGCCGACTCGGCGCTGCTGGAGACCACGATCTCTGCGGCTTCAGCGGCGTGCGCATAATCGCCCCGCTGGTAATACAGTTGTGCCAGCAGGTTTTGTGCCTGCACATTCTTGGGGTCAAGTTTCGTCGCGGCGGTCAGGTAGCTTAGTTCCTGGTTCTGATCATTTTGCAGCAGCGAAAGATATCCCAGCAGGAAGTTTATCGAAGAGCTTGATGAGTATTGATGATTCGCAGCTTCGAGATGCTTGCGTGCCTCGGCGAGGTTTGAAAGTTCCAACGCCTGTATACCTTTTTCGGCTTCTTTGCGGGCCTTTGACGGAAGTTGCGCGGCGTCCTTGAGGGTGAGGTCCACGGCCGCTGGATCGCGCGACAAGGTCACAGTTTCAGCAAGATCGTGAGCGCTATCGGGAACATTGATCTCGTAATGCACTCCCAAATAGCCGGCGGCGCCTACCTCGAGGAGATATTTTCCTGCAGGAAGGTCTGGAAAGCTCGTCTCGGAGCCACGCGCCGTTTGAAACAGTACCCTGCCGGTCGCCTGGCTGGTGAGCCTGATCAGCGACTGCTGTTTCAAAGGCTTCTTATTTTCATCGAGAATAGTGACCTGGACGGTCGCGCCATTCCGGGTAGTGGCGCTGGGCCCCATGGTAGGCTGTATGCCCTGCGGTCCTGATATTTGAGGTGCCGGTGCGCCGCCCTTTTGGGCACGAGCACGCAGCCCTCCTGCCATCATGCATGCCAAAACAATCAGGATCGTGCCCAGGAGGCGTAATCGGGGCTTGAATGCATGACGTAAGCCGCAGCCCGGCGCGGCCAGGGTGGCGCGAACTCCCATACGACCTCAGTTTCAGCTTACTTAGGAAGCATAGCAGAGAACACGTGGTCATCGCTGGGACGAGTTGCCAGTTGAAGCAATTTCGGGATAACTCGTCCCATTTCTGCGGCGGGGGCTGGAGGCGTTTTGACAACAAGGGAAGAAGTATGCGTTCGATTCCGTAACAAGGCAGCGCGTCAGATGCGAATTAGTTGCATGTGGAATGCCGGCGCGGACTGACGTACTTCGGATCAAACGCAGGTCGAGTACAAAAAACACGGCGCTCAGTATCTTCTTCACACGGGGATTTCCTGTCACACGGGGATTTCCTGATGCCATTTTCAGGTTCACGTTTTCAATAATTTATACAACATAAAGATTGCAGATGCTCGGATGCAACTCGGCAAACAACGTGCAGTGACAGAACGTAGGCGTTGCCATCTACCGCTTTGTGAGGGAACAATGGTTAAGCTCGAAAAATGGCGCACCTACGCTGAACTGGCTTCGAAGGAATAAAGATCCTTCCAAACTGATGGAACTTGCGGAAAGGCTTCGCCTGACATTGGACCGCGAATCGCTGGATCGCGTCCCCAGACGTACATCTCCCGATGTTGTCGCCCCGCAAGAAACGACGTAAGTCTCCGACGGCGTCCGGAAACGAGCAACACGATCAGAACCGCTTTTCGTCAGGAGGCGGTGTCGTGATACGCTTTTGAGGTTTTGCGCATCCAACTAGCGCACCTTGGAACCCAGCCGATGCCTTAATGTCGTAGTTTCGGACCGTCTTACCCGGCCGGAGACTTCTGCGCCCTGGCTACCGCGGGCCGAGCCATCTGGGAATGTCTGGTGAGTAACAGAAAATGTGGTTCTCCTTTGCCAATTTCTACAAGATTGTTCTGGTTGTCTTCTTTCCTATGCTGATAGCCATTGGGATCGCCTCCTATTTCATGTCCGATCATCTGGCCAATGACGAAGATTGGGTAATCCACACTTATCAGGCGATCTCGCTACTGAAGACGGTGTCCAGCGGAGTGGGTGAAGCCGAGAGCGCGCAGCGTGGGTACGCCCTGACCGGTGACGAGGCGTTACTCAAGCAGTACCAAGCGGCGTTACAGACCGTACCTCGAACCCTGCAACAACTGCAATCCGAGGTAACCGATAATCCGGCGCAAAAGCAACGGCTAGCACAGCTTTCACCGCTGGTAAACGCGAGGCTTGATCTGCTGCGGCAATCGATCGCCCTGCAAGGAACTGAGCCATCTGCCAGTGGCCCGCGGGCGGAGTTGAGACGCCGGGGCGCCGTTCTCGACGAACAGATACGCACGCAGCTAAGTGCAATAGAACAAGAGGAGAATCAGTTGCTGCGCCAGAGGACCAGTACGACGGCGCGCGCCCAGCGGCGCGCCAACGTCCTCCTGCTGCTGTCCTTCCTGATAGCTTCCTTCATGCTGCTTTTCCTTTTCGCAGTCATGAGCTGGGAGGTTAAACGACGGATCGCGGCGGAGATTCTGGCCAAGGAAAACGAAGATCGGTTCCGGCTGCTGGTGAGCGGAGTGCGGGATTTTGCCATCATTCGACTTGACCTGGAGAGTCACATTACTACTTGGAATCTCGGGGCTGAACGGTTGTTCGGCTACCGCGCCGCTGAGATTTTGGGCCAGCCGCTGACTCAGCTCTTCCAGGCTTGTGACCAGGAAACTCCGGAAAACCATCTGCGCACGGCATTACGCGACGGTTACATTGAGGATGAGTGTCAGCAACTGCGCAAGGACGGCACGACGTTCTGGGCAACGGCGAACGTAAGCCTCTTAAGAAATGAAGCCGGGCAACCGCACGGCTATTCTGTGATTACTCGGGACATTACTGAACGCAGAAAGCAGGAGGAAGAGCTCACCAAGCGCGAGGCCCAGCTCAACGCCTTTTTCTCGAACGCTTCGGTGGGCCTTGCCATTATTGACAGGGACCTTCGTTTTGAGCGGATCAATGAACCATTCTCGGCCCTGAACGGACTTACCCCAGGAGTCAACACTGGAGCCTCTGTTCGCGACGTGGTACAACACCTGGCAGAGAAGATCGAACCACTCATTCGTCAGGTCATCAACACCGGGACTCCGGTGCTGAACTATGAAATCATGGGACATGTGCCCGCCACACCAGGTGTGACCGGCTGGTGGCTGAAATCGTTCTTTCCAATCGCCAGAGAGGGCGAAACGGTGACGCAGATCGGCGCCGTGGTGCAAGACATTACCCCGCTGAAACGAGCCGAAAGCACGGTGCGCTGGCTCAGCGGCCGTCTGCTGCAGTTGCGTGATGATGAAAGGCGGCGGATTGCTCGCGATCTTCACGATTCCCTTGGGCAGCTACTGATCGCGGTGAAGATGAATCTCGCTTACCTGGGCCGGGACGCTTCACGCCTCGATGAGCGAGGACGCAATGCGCTGGCGGAAAGCAGGGAGCTCATCGACAGCTCTTTGCAGGAGGTGCGGACGCTGTCGCATCTGCTGCATCCTCCCATGCTGGATGAGGTGGGCTTGCTGCCCGCCATCCGATGGTTCGTGTCGGGGTTCTCACAGAGAAGCGGAATTGATGTAGATCTCGAGTTGCCGGATACTCTTCGCAGGCTCCCCTCCGAGCTGGAGACTACGATTTTTCGTGTGGTGCAGGAAAGCTTGACAAACGTTCACCGGCATTCCGGTAGTGAACTGGCCACCGTCCGCCTGGAAATAGCTAACCATCACGCAGCTCTGTGGGTAATCGATCATGGGCGCGGGATTCCGTCGCAGAAGTTGTCGTCTCGCTCGGAAAACCCAAACGTGGGGGTCGGAATCCTGGGTATGCGGGAACGCCTGCGGCAGCTGGGTGGACAGTTGGACATAACCTCCAGCAGCGAAGGAACCACGGTGCATGTGACAATTCCACTTAGGGAGGCTGCATGATGAGCGGATTGAAGGTTCTAATTGCCGATGATCATGACATTGTTCGTAAAGGCTTGCGAGCTCTGGTCGAAGAGCATCCGGAGTGGCAGGTCTGTGGTGAAGCACGCTCCGGCCGCGAGGCGGTCGAAAAAGCCATCCAGCTCAATCCGGATATTGTAGTTATCGATGTCAGCATGCCCGACCTGAATGGCCTGGAAGCGACCCGGCAGATTCGCAAGTTGTGCCCCCGGACAGAGGTGCTGATCATCACGCAGCATGATTCGGACGAAATGGCGAGCGAAGTACTGGATGCCGGAGCGCGAGGATATGTTCTCAAGTCAGATTCGGACCGCGACCTTGCTCATGCGGTAGAGGCCTTGAGTCACCACAAGCCATTCTTCACCGCGCGGGTTACCGAGATTTTTCTTGCCAATCGCGGAAGGGGAGGCAGGGAAGCCGACCCTACGGAATCGGTCCGTCACCGCCTCACCATGCGCGAGCGCGAGATCCTGCAGCTCCTGGCCGAAGGTAAGACCGCCAAAGAAGTGGCATCGGCGCTAGGCATAGCCACAAAAACGTCTGATACGCACCGTACTAACATCATGCGAAAGCTGAACGTCCACTCGGTGGCGGAATTGGTGCGCTATGCGATACGCAACAAAGTAGTCGAGCCGTGAACTCGGCTCCTATTACCTGCATCCAAGTACAGGAATCACCGTATTTACAGTGCTGTCTGTTGTGCGTAGGAATAGGACATAGGTGGTAATGGACCCAGGAATTCGTGCGCGGATTATGCTATCGGATGACCATTCCTTCGTGCGGCGGGGTCTGCGCAACGTACTCGAGTCCACCAAGCAGTACGAGATATGTGGAGAGGCCAGCGACGGCAGACAAACCCTGGAACTGGCCAAGACGCTCCACCCCGACATCCTGATCCTGGACATTTCGATGCCTTCGCCTAATGGCTTAGAAGTGGCGAAGCAGCTCCACGACTCACTTCCTGACATCAAGGTACTCTTCTTGACCATGCACGATTCGGCAGAAATGTTGCGTGCGGCGGCAGGGGCAGGCGCCTTTGGCTACCTGCTGAAGTCGGACGACGAAACGTTGCTGATGGATGCGCTCGAGTCTTTGACCAGGGGTCGGCGTTTCGTTAGTCCGTCTTTTGAGGCCGGCCTGGCAACCCAACTTTTTCACTAGAATATTTCCCGTACCGCATTCGTAGAGCCAGTTTCACACTGGTCGCGCTCTAGCTCCAGCTCTACCCGAACACACTAAAAAGTTGAGAGTGCCCTAAGGGATTTCTCCATTTTGTCTAAGGTTTCCACCCGATTTTCCACCGAGGCCCACTCGCCTAAGTTGAAGGTGCATCGCGATCGGATTGCGCACCACAGACTGGGGGGTTTGAAGTTGATCACAGAACAACCGGCGTTAACGGGCTGCATCTCTGAACAGGAAGCAATTCATGCCGCAAGGCTGGGAGACCCCAGAAGCTTCGAGGCCTTATATAACCTGCACAGGCGTCACATTTACGCGCTCTGCCTGCGTATGACAGGCAACAGTGCCGACGGGGAAGACCTGACGCAGGAGGTCTTTCTGCAGTTGTTTCGCAAGATCGGCACCTTTCGAGGCGAATCGGCCTTTTCCACCTGGCTTCATCGCGTGGCCGTGAACGTGGTGCTGATGCATCTACGCAAGAAGGCTCTGCCAATAATGGCCGAGCCACTGGAATCGCAGCAGGAGGACCGGCCAAAGAGAGAGCTTGGCAGGCGGGACAATGTCCTGGCTTTTTCCCTCGACCGCATTGCTCTGCAGCGCTCTGTTAACCACCTACCGCCGGGATATCGCCTCATCTTTCTCATGCATGATGTGGAAGGCTATCAGCACACTGAGATTGCCCGAATGATGCAATGTTCGGTGGGCAATTCCAAATCGCAGCTCCACAAGGCGCGCGTGAAGCTGCGCTCCCACCTGCAGGTGAGGAGAACGCCGGCGAGGCGAGTGCAACACAGTAACGTTCTTGCGGCGTGAAAATAGTTCGCCAGAAATCTTGGCAGAAGACGCCGACGAGCCTCGTGGTCACCAAACCGGCTAGGAACTTTCTGGCGGCTTGGAAAAGATCATGGGGCGGCGACGGCGTAGCGTAGCATTCGGCAGCAACTTCTCAATCAGGTCCAACAAAGCCGTGGGGTTGCTCATCCCTTTGACCAGAATGGCGTCCACGCAAGCGGCGACGTGGCTTGGCACCTGGTGATCGCCGGTGAGCATGACCAAGGCTATTCCCGGGTGAATGGCACGCACATCGCGGGCAATTGCATCTCCCGTCTCACCATTCGCCAGATGGTAATCGATCACGACCAGGTCAACCGGAGTTTGCTCTATCACGTGCAGCGCCGACTGGTGGTCCGTAGCGGCGACCGTCTCGCAGCCAAACTGCTCCAGTAGCGCGGTCCGGACGCGCAGGTTCAGGAGTTGGTCATCGACGCATAGTATCTTGGGCTTCTTCGCCATAACAGGACCTGACGAAAGTACCACCTCTGCCCTTTTCCGCCAACGACTCACACTTGGTATGATGCCGAAAATATCGACCGGGAAAGATATTGCGCCCGCGCCCGGTTTCCTGACGGTTCCTGCTGCCACTCCCTGAGGTTTGGCTCTTCGCTGCAAAAAACGCCTTTGGCGTTAATTGGCGTCCCACCAAAGTCGGAGGGAGAACTAGACTTTGGTTATCGGAGTGTGGGGTCATGCAGGACGTAACCATGAGCGTGAAGTGTTGGATATGTGGCAGGCCTATTCCGCTCGAGGAATGCAAGACTGATGACCACGGACACGTTGTACATGAGGACTGCTACGCAGAAGTAGCGGTTAGAACGAAGAGCGCGAGCACCACCAGCTAAGCCGTTTCCATATCAAGAGCGATCTCCTATGCGGGAGAAAACTATTCCGACGTGCTGGATATGCGGCTATCCTGTGCCGCGCGTGGACTACAAGTCCGATGCGCGCGGACGCGCTATCCATGAGAACTGCTACGCCGCAGCGTTGGCCCCGTACAACGAATTCTCAGATAAAGACGTCAAATCGGCCTAACCTTCCGGTGGAGTGAAGTCATGATGCGAAGCGCCACTCGCAATCGCAAGCTTGCCCACAGGGTCCTGCTGGTCGATCATCGCGATCCGATCCTGGAAACACTGGCTTTGGAGTTACGTTGCTCGGGATCGCTGCTGAGCGTCGTGCATAGCGATGAGAAAGCTGTGCAGATGGCGAAGTCCTTCCGGCCCGAGTTTCTAATCACAAAAGTGACTCTGCCTGCGATGGGCGACCTAGCCGAGGCAATTGAGATCAAACGCTGGAACCCCGAGTGTAAGGTCGTATTGCTGAGCTTTTGGGACATAGCGGCCGAAGCAGCCACTATTCTGAAAGCGGGAGACTTCACCTTTCACCTGCTGTGCCGGCCGGAACATCCGGCCCAACTGCTCGATCACGTTCAAACTGTTTTCGATAATCACAACACTCGCAGACTTGCTTCCTGAGCAGTCGTCATAACCCATATTCTGGAGGAGAGACATGAAGAGGCAGGCAAGGAAGAACGACTCAGCGGAGACTTCGCCGATCCACACACAAGCTGCGCCGCCGCAAACAACAACTCAAGAAGAGCAAGTCCGGGTGCGTGCCTATGAGCTCTATCAGCAGCGCGGCATGTCCGATGGTCACGAGCTGGAGGACTGGCTGCAGGCCGAACAGGAGATCCTCGGACGCTCGGCATTGGCGATGGCAAAAGCTGCGTAGGCCGGCAAGGAAGGCGAGCCCTGCAGCGAGGGCTGGTGTCGTTTCGCCAGCTTTGAGCCCTTGGCTGGATGTCCACAGTTGGATGTTCGATGTCCCCGGCGGCGACCGAGCTGCCGTGGGCTGAAGCCGACTCGTGATCATTATGAGGCTGTGACGCGAGGCTGAAAGGC
>CAWGMV010000028.1:0-10901 GCA_963823635.1 uncultured Acidobacteriaceae bacterium
GCCGCAAACATACACCTGCCACCCGTCGGGGCAGCGGCGCGCGTCGATCGCGACTACGACAGCCTGCGAGCCGTAACGTGCGGCGATTGCGGTAATCAGTGCGGGATCGGCAATGGCGGCGGAGTTGATGGTCACCTTGTCGGCGCCGCAGTCAAGCACCGCAGCGGCATCGTCGAGGGAGCGGATGCCTCCGCCCACGGTGAAGGGAATGAAGAGTTGATCGGCCGTCCGACGAACCGTCTCCAGCAGCGTGTTACGCGACTCCGCCGTCGCCGTAATGTCGAGCAGCACGATTTCGTCGGCGCCGGCTTCGCTATGAGCGGCAGCCAATTCGGCCGGATCGCCGGCGTCCCGCAGGTTGATGAAATGGATGCCCTTCATCACCCGTCCCGCGTGGACGTCCAAACAGGCGATGATGCGCTTGGCCAGCGATTCACAGGGCACAGAAGTTCTCCAGTATCTTCAGCCCGACATCGCCGGACTTTTCGGGATGAAATTGCAGGCCGAACAGGTTGTCACGTTCTACCGCCGCCGTGAATGGAGTGTCGTACGTGCACGCGGCAGCCGTAGCCTCACATAACGGAGCACGATAGGAATGGGTGAAGTAAACATAAGCGCCGGGTGAGACTCCGCACAGGAGACGAGAGCCTGGGTCAACATCGATCCGGTTCCAGCCGACGTGGGGCGATTTCACGCGCTCGGAGAAACGTGTGCAAGTTCCAGAGAATGCCGCCAGACCATGCATCTCGGGAGCCTCGTCGCTGCCTTCAAACATCCACTGCAGGCCAAGGCAGATGCCGAGGATTGGCCTCTTGATAGCTATGGCAGTTTGCAGCGCGTCGGCAAGCGGTCCACGCGCCAGCGGCTGTGTCGCCCTAAAATTGCCGACCCCGGGAATGATCGCCTTGGCGGCATCGCGCACGTCATTCGCGTTGCTGGTCACGATGCATTCACACCCGAGATGCCTGATGGCTTTCACCACCGAGGTCAAGTTGCCGGCGCCGTAATCGACGATGGCAATCATGACGTGTCATCCCGAGCGACGAGCGCAGCGAGGAGTCGAGGGACCCCTATACCACCAGAGCTGCTGTTTTCGGCTGGAATCTCCAATCTCACAATAGCCCTTTCGTGCTGGGCAACATGCGCCCGAGCTGGCGGTCCTTCGAGCAGGCGACGCGCAGCGCCCGCGCAAATGCTTTGAATAAAGCTTCAACCTTGTGGTGGCTGGAGCGGCCATACAAAACCCTGGCGTGAATGTTGGCCTTGGCGCCGCGGGCGAAGCCGTCGAAAAAGTCGGTGATTAACTCTGCCTGGAGATCGCCCACCAATCGCGTGCGAACTTTGGTGTCGATTACGGCGGCGCTGCGCCCACTGAAATCTACTGCGACCACGCCCAGCGTTTCATCCATTGGCATGACAAAGTATCCCGCGCGCCAGATGCCCACCTTGCTACCCAGTGCGAGCGCAAACGCCTCACCCAGTGCGATGCCGACGTCCTCCACCGTGTGGTGCTGATCGACATCGAGATCCCCGGCGGCGTTCACTTCGAGATCGAAGGCGCCATGGCGGGCGACAAGGTCCAGCATGTGATCCAGGAAGCGAATGCCGGTAGCGATTCTCCCCTGGCCCCGGCCTTCTATGGTTAGCGCGACTTCGATATCGGTCTCATTGGTCCTGCGATGAATGCGCGCGCGTCTCATGCTGTCACCCCGCTGCCGACATTCAGCTCAGTGCAAACTTCTTTCATCGCGGTCATGAGCTTGTCGGTTTGGGCGCTGTTTCCGACGGTAATGCGCACGCAGCCATCGCACCCGGGATCGGCGGAACGATCGCGGACCAATATCCCACGTTGTCGCATAGCTGCGACGAAGTCGCGGTGGTGCTCGCCGACCCTAAGAAGCAGGAAATTGGCCTGGCTAGGCCAGTATGGAACTCCAAGCGCCTGCAAGGCCCGCCCGACCTGCTCTCGGCCGTTCCTTACCTGCGAAACATAGCAATCGATATACTCTCTGTCCTCCAGCGCGACCGGCAGGGCGGCCAATGCTACTGCGTTTACGTTGTAGGGTGAAGAGACGCGGCGCAACGCCGGCATCTGCTCCCGCGGTCCTGCCAGCACGCCGATGCGGAGCCCGGCGAGTCCATAAGCTTTGGAGAAAGTTCGCGCGACAAACAGATTGCCCGCAGCTTCGATATCGTGGATGACGGTCTGGCCGTGAAATTCGAAATAGGCCTCGTCAACCAGCAAAGCCGAGTCGGGTGCAGCGTTCGCAATGTGAAGAAGTTGCTCCCGGGTGGCGACGGTTCCGGTTGGATTGTTGGGGCTGGCGACGGCGATCATACGTGTTGCGGGCTTTATGCTGTGAAGAAGCTTCGTTAGTGGGAACCTGAAATCATCATCGCACTGCACTCGAACGACGGTCGCTCCGGTAGCCGCCGCATAGATCTCGTACATGCTGAACGTTGGGGTGACAATCAGCACTTCGTCGCCCGGTTCAAGATACGCCTCGCACAGCAGGTGAATAGCTTCGTCCACTCCATTTGTCAGCAGGACATTCTTAGGGTCGACTCCAAGATAGCGGGCGGCCAGTTTCTCGATGGGTTCTCGTTCCGGATAGCGGGCAAGATCCTCTACTGTGATCTCTCTCACACGTCGTAGGACACGAGCCGAGCACCCCACGGTATTTTCGTTGAAGTCGAGCCGCATACCGTCGCGGCCGGCCAGCGGCGGATGGTACTCCTTCAAATTCTGTATCGCCTGGCGCGCGCTAAGCATGGGCGGCCCTCCGCCTGGCTGTGGCCAACTCACTGTTCTGGGAGTTTCCACATCGCACGCGAACTGATTCGGCGTGGGCCCGCAGACCTTCAGCTTCAGCCAGCGTTGTGATGGTCGGTGCGATTTTGCGTAAGCCGTCGGCATCGAGGCTTTGCACACTGATAAGTTTCACGAAGTCGTGAACGCTGAGGCCGCCGCGAAACCGCGCTGCTCCCGCCGTCGGAAGTACGTGGTTTGGACCCGCCCCGTAATCGCCGGCGGATTGTGGAGAGTAGCTGCCCACAAAGACCGAGCCGGCATTGCGAACCAGGGGCAGAAGACTATCGTTGTCGATCGTCAGGTGCTCCGGCGCGATCCGATTCACCCAATCCATCGCTTCCGCTTGCGAAGAAGCAACGAGTGAGACTGCGTTGCGGCGAATGGCTTGCCGAGAGATTGGATTTTCGCGGACCGCGGACCAGAGCGCATCTCCTACCTGCTGCGCCAATCGTCGCGCTGTTGTCACAAATACCACGACAGCATCAGGATCGTGTTCGGCCTGCGCCACCATGTCGGAGGCAAGAAACGTGGGTTCACCATCATCACTGTAGAGAACCGCTTCGGTCGGGCCAGCCAGCATGTCGATGGCGCAATCGAAGCTCACGAGCTTCTTAGCTGCGGTAACGAACTTGTTGCCCGGTCCGACAATCTTGTCCACCTGAGCAATCGTTTCCGTCCCATAGGCCAAGGCGGCAACGGCTTGCGCGCCGCCGCAACGGTACACCTCGGTAATGCCCAGCAGCGACGCAGCCGCAAGCGTTATCGGCTGAGGCCGTGGCGACATCACGCAAATGCGCGAAACCCCCGCAACCTGCGCCGGAATTACAGTCATCAGCAACGTAGATGGAAGTGGGTAGCGTCCGCCCGGCACGTAGCAGCAAACCGACGTTAGTGGGCGCACGATCTGGGCTAGCTCGCCGCCGGAAACAGCTTTGCGCCACTCGCGGGGCATCTGCCATCGGCAGAAGCGGCGGATGTTGGCGCCAGCTTGCCGCAGTGCATCTCGTATCTGCTTCGAAGTGACCTTCCATGCATGGGCGATCTCGTCCTGCGAAACCCTGATGGGTTGATCCTTTTGCAATCCATCCCACAATGTGGCATAGCGAATAAGCTGGCGATCTCCACCGCGTTTCACATCCTGCACAACTTTGCGAACGCGCGGCTCGACCTCATCCAGACACGAGCTGCGGCGCTCCAACTGCATCACCGCCCGTTCCGCCGCGTTGCCCTCCAAAATCCGCATCACATCACCACCTTGTTCAGCGGATACTCGACAATGCCTTGAGCATTGGCCGCCTTAAGGCGGGGAATTACTTCCCAGCAGGCTGACTCCTCCAGAATTGTGTTGACCGCAACCCATGTCTTGTCGTTCAAGGGGGAGATGGTTGGGCTGTTCAAGGCGGGCAGCACGCTGAGCACAGCCTGCAAGTCCGCTACCTTCACGTTCAGCATCAAGCCGACGCGTCCCTGCGCCTCGATGGCGCCGCGCAGCATGAGAGCGAAATTCTCGATCTTCTGCCGCTTGCAGGGGCTGTCCCAGGCGCTGCGATTGGCGATGATCTGGGTGTTGGATTCCAGAACAGTTTCGATAATTCGCAACTGATTGGCTTTGAGCGAGCTGCCAGTTTCGGTGACTTCGACGATGGCATCCGCCAATGTGGGAGGTTTCACTTCGGTAGCGCCCCAGGAAAACTCAACCTTAACGTCGATGCCGCGTTGCTTGAAATAGCGCGTGGTGACGCTCACCAGCTCCGTGGCGATGGTTGCACCGCGAAGGTCCTCCGCACACTGTGCCGGTGAATCCTGCGGAACGGCGAGCACCCAGCGCACCTTGCCACGGCTCTGCTTGGCATAAATCAGATCGGCGACCGACACCACATCGAGGCCGCTCTCCAGTACCCAATCCAGGCCAGTCAGTCCTGCATCAAGCGCGCCGTGCTCCACGTAACGAGCCATTTCCTGCGCGCGAATCAGCATGCATTCGATTTCGGGATCGTTGGTTCCCGCGAAGTACGACCGTGGGCTGACATAAACCTGCAATCCGGCACGCGTCAACAATGCCAATGTCGCCTCCTGCAGGCTGCCTTTGGGGATGCCTAACCGCAGCGTCATTGCGAACCTCCCGAGGGCACAGCGATCTCCAGCGGGATGGTGAAGCAAGAGCGGGTGCCGGTGTGGCAAACTACGCCATTGCCCTCGACCTCGACGCGGCACAGGATGGTGTCGAAATCGCAATCGGTGACAGCTTTGATGAGCTTGAGACGGTTGCCCGAGGTCTCGCCCTTAGTCCAGAGCTGGTTGCGGGTGCGGCTGAAAAATGTGACGTAACCGGTCTGCAGCGTCTTCTCATAGGCCGCCCGATTCATGAAGCCAAGCATCAGGACTTCGCCGCTCGCAAAGTCCTGTACCACGGCCGGGGTCAGCCCATCCATCTTGTCGAAGTCGATTCGCACTGTCATGGAAACATTCCCTTCTCGCAAAAAGCAAAACCCGCTGAGTTTCATCAGCGGGTCATGAGATCTTGTACCAGTAAGAAGTTATCTCTTGATCTCCGCTGACACATGTGCCCCGTGCGAGTGATGATGGTGGCAATGGTTCAGCGAAGTCATTGTGCTACTAACAATACAAAACACCATTTTGGCTGTCAATACAACATTCAGGTTACTTTACCCGACGTCTAACTCGTAACTGGGCAAAGCTCATTACGACAAAAGGTTGGCCATCCTCCACGGCTTTATTGCTTGCGAGCAGACATCAGCTATCAATCAACTTGCTTCTAATTCTGCAAGGAGAATGTCGCCGGCAGTTCAGGCCGATCCAGATGCGATTTTGTTACGCCAGCCGTGAAATTCTCAT
This sequence comes from uncultured Acidobacteriaceae bacterium, assembly GCA_963823635.1. GTDB lineage: Bacteria > Acidobacteriota > Terriglobia > Terriglobales > Acidobacteriaceae > Bog-257. The sequence goes on from CAWGMV010000028.1 coordinate 5,669, forward strand.
TGCGACGAGCTTGTGTGTTTTGGCTCTCAGTTCCGCTGCTGCAGAACAAACGCTTTCGCTGGCAGACATCGTTGGTCGCATGGAGCAGGTGCAGCGGCTGGGAAGGGCGACCTTTGTGGCGCATAGCGTCACCCGTGAATATCAGCTCGCCGCGCAGAACGGACAAAAACCGGAATGGCGGGTAACGGCAGAAATCAACTCCTTTGCACCGGCTTCGATGGACTACACCACCCGCATGATCGCTGGGAGTGAACGCGGCGAAAAGATCGTACGCAAGGTGCTGGAGCACCAGTCGCAGATGCTGGCGCATCCCGAGCTGGCCTCGGTGACGTCGCGCAATTACGATTTCACGCTTCTTGGGCGCGAGGCAGTGGGCGACCAGGACTGCTACGTTCTGCAACTACGACCTAAGCGCCCGGCTGAGGAACTGATTCGCGGCAAAGTATGGGTCAGCGCCGTTGATTTTACCGTCCGGCGAATCGACGGGGAGCCCGCCAAAAGTCCTTCATGGTGGATTAAGAGTCTCCATGTCACCATCAACTATGGGCAGGTGAACGGGGTGCGGACGGAGCTCGGGACTACGGCTGTGGCTGATGTTCGCTTTGCCGGCACGCACGTTTTCACCTCTCGCGAAGTTGCGGTAGCCAACGCGACACAGGTGGCCCGGAACCGTGCCCCGTACCACACACCAAGTCGTGGCTCAACCGCTCGTCGCGACATAACCGATAGCGCGGTTTGGGTAGCCAGTCCGCGCAGGTGACAGCCCAAAACCTAGTGCTTCCCCGCGCCTGCTGCCTTTTGATCGGCAATCCACCTCGTGACCCGCGCGTGCAGAATATCGAGCGGTAAAGCTCCCGCGTCGAGCACCTCATCATGAAAGGCGCGGATATCGTACTGCGCGCCCAGTTCTTTTTTCGCTTGCTCGCGCAGTTCGAGAATTTCCATTTGTCCCAGCTTGTAGGCCAGGGCCTGGCCCGGCCAGGCGATGTAGCGATCGACTTCGGTCTGGATGTTGGGCTCGTCCATCGCTGTATGCTCGCGGAAGAAGTCCACCATCTGCTGCCGAGTCCAATGCTTGTAATGCACGCCTGTATCAACCACCAGCCGGATGGAACGCCACATCTCATTTTCCAGGCGGCCGTATTCGCTGTACGGGTCCTGGTAGAACCCTACGTCCTTGCCCAGCCGTTCCGCGTAAAAGGCCCAGCCTTCCGAATAAGCGTTGTAGCCTCCGTACTTGCGGAAGTTCGGAATGTCAGTCAACTCCTGCGCAATGGAAAACTGCAGATGGTGCCCCGGAATGCCTTCGTGATAGGCGATGGCCTCCGCGTTCAGAAGCAGGCGGTGCTCGGGATCGTACTCGTTCACATTGATGCGGCCGGGACGCGTGCCGTTCCCCACCGAGTAGTCGGCCGGAACTGAATTGGGCGCGCGGTAGGATTCCATCGGGACTACTTCCAGCTTGTTCTTGGGCAGCCGGCCGAACAGTTGCGGCAACTTGGGGTACATCTGGTCGGTGTAGTGCTGGTACAGGTCGAGAATCTGCTGGCCCGAGGTGCCGTGCAGCTTGGGATCCTGGCGGATGTGCTGGTTGAAGCTCTTTAAGTCGGTGAAGCCCTGCTGCTTGGCGATGGCCAGCATCTGGGTCTCGAGGTCGGCTACCTGCTTCAGACCCATCTGGTGAATTTGCTCCGGCTGCATCCCGGTGGTGGTCATGCGCCGGACGTCGAACTGATAGCGGGCATCGCCGTCGGGCAGGGCCCAGACTCCCCATTTCCGTCCGGCCTTGCGGCGCATAGTCGGTCTTCACAAAGGCGGCAAACTTGGCATAAGCGGGATTGACCTCGGTCGCGACCGTCTTCATCACAGCGTCGCGCAAGCGCTGCTGCTCGGCGGGCGAAATGCCCTCGGGAAACTTCGAGACCGGCTTGTTGAAGGGACTCTTGTCGGGGCTTGCGTCGGCTATGTCCTGCGCCTGGACCGTAACTTTCTCCAGCAAAAATTTGGGCGGCATCAGATGGTCGCGCAAGCCCAGCTTCATGTTTTCGGTAGCTTGAGCCAGTACCCGCGGTAGCTGGTGCAAGCGGGCTATGTAGTTTTCGTAGTCCTTCACCGTGGTAAAAGGCATCTGTCGCGGCATGGACGCGTATTCCAGATGCGCGCCCCAGAACTGGTTGACCGGCATCTCCCAGTTGTTGAACTTCGCACCCTCCAGATCCTCACGCAGGTCGCGCACCATGAGTTGCTGACTGAGCGCCTCCTGGTCGGGAAATCCAGAAGTGTCGATCGCCTCGAATATCTTGAGTTGTTGTTTGGAGTGCTCGTCCTGCTTCGCGATCGCCGCGGGCGAGTAATCGCCCAGGCGGTCGTTGTAGCGGTTGTCGCCGACGTAGGTGGCGAATTCAGGATAGGTGCGGAGCTGGTACTCCCATTCCGCCTGCAACGCATCGCGTAACTGGGCACGTCGCGCCTCAAGGCTTTGATTGTTGTTTTGCGCCAGCGCCAGGGCGCAGCCACCGACACTGCAGACGAGAATAGTCACTACCGTAACCAACAGCCTCATGCTCAGTACCTCGGGTTGAGAAGAATTCAGGTGCGGCCCGCCTGCCGCGCGGCCTTCATCACGGTTTTCTGCATGCGATTCTCGCCCGCCCAATAGAGACTGATCTCGTGACCATCGGGATCATTGAGGTACACATGCCTCCAGCCCCAGGGCATCATGCGCGGGGCCTGGGGAATGTAGAAGCCCTTCTGCTGAAGCTTGCGGCAGAAGCCGTCCACGTCGCGGATTTCGAAGTACAGCCGCACTCCGTCGCTGGCCATAGGTACACCGGGTCCAGCCTGGTGCAGCGCAATAGTACCGTCGCCGCCCGGCGCCCGCAGGCGCGCATAAACCGGTATGCCTTCATAGCGGAAGTCTTCAATGAGCTTGAATCCCAACATGTCAAGATAAAAGCGCATGGAGCGCTCCACATCCTTGGCGTAGATCATGGCGTGATTGAAGGTAAGCTTCTCGCCGATTTCAGGAGCCGCGGCGGACTTGGCAGGCTGCGGCTTCGCGGCGCCGGCTTTCTTCGCGGCGGCACGCTTCGCCGGCGCCACCTTCCTGGCAGCAGACGGCTTCGCCGTGCGTGAAGTGCGGCCCTTTTTTGCAGCAGTCTTCTTTGCCTTTACTTTCTTCATGGATCGTCACTTAACCTGGTTTCCAACGAGCGGGGCAAGTATGGTGGGAAAGGCAAACAATTGTCAAACTAGGGCAGCCGCGAGCCTCAGGCCGAGTTCGATGCGCATCAGAACTTCGAGGACCTGGCGGAGTGCAGACCATTCGTTAGTAGTCAGGCGATCTTGGGGAGAATCGGTCGCGCTTCACTTCATGCATTACAATTTCGCCAGAATCCACAAGACCCTGCGGATTACGCCAGCGATGGCGGCTGGCCTGTCCGATCACGTCTGGTCGCTTGAGGAAATCGTGCTTCTGGCAAACTGATGGGAGAAATCCGATGATCACCGATTATTATGTGTGCTCGGCATCTAGTCCAAAGAAACTGGAAGAAAGTGTTAAGGCCGGAATTGCAAATGGTTGGCAGCCATTGGGCGGTATCGTGGTCAATTTCTGGAAAGGGACGCTATATCAGGTCATGGTGAAAGTTTCAGGATAGCTTTTCAAACTGAGACACTACCCAGCCGGAGGCGCGTGTTTGCCTAACCGCCAGCGTAACTCTACAATAAAAGCTTATCCCTCCACGGAACCATTGCCATGATCAATTTTCCAGTGCCCGAGGCGCTCACCTTCGATGACGTGTTGCTGTTGCCTGCCAAGTCCGATGTCATACCCGCCGCGGCAGATACCACAACCCGGCTGACCCGCAACATCGAGCTGGGCATTCCGCTCATCAGCGCCGCCATGGACACGGTGACCGAATCGCACATGGCCATCGCCATGGCACAGCAGGGCGGGCTGGGCATCATCCACCGCAATCTCAGCATTGAGCAGCAGGCCAGCGAAGTGGACAAGGTGAAGCGCTCGGAAAGCGGCATGATCGTCGATCCCATTACCATGTCGCCGGAGGACAGGATCGCCGACGCGCTGGAGGTGATGCGCCACTACCGCATCTCCGGCGTTCCCATTACCAAGAACAAGAAACTGGTCGGCATCCTCACCAACCGCGATCTCCGCTTTGAAACCCGCACCGACGTTCCCATCAGCGAGGTGATGACCAAGGAAAACCTGATCACGGTTCCGGTGGGCACGACACTGAGCGACGCCGAAGCGATTCTTCATCAACACCGCATCGAGAAGCTGCTGGTAGTGGACGATCACTACAACCTGAAGGGGCTGATTACGGTCAAGGACATCCAGAAGCGCCTGAAGTATCCTACCGCCGCCAAGGATGCCCACGGACGCCTGCGTGTGGCTGCGGCCGTCGGCGCCACCGGCGACTTCCTGGAGCGGGCCCAGGAGATGGTGAAGGCCAAGGTTGATCTGTTGGCGGTGGACAGCGCCCACGGACATTCCACGCGCGTGCTGGAAGCCGTAAGGCAGATCAAGTCGAAGTTGCCGGACGTGGACCTGATCGCCGGCAACGTCGGCACCTTCGATGGCGCATGTGAGCTGGCCCGCGCCGGAGCCGATGGCATCAAGGTCGGCATCGGACCGGGCTCCATCTGCACCACTCGTGTGGTGACCGGGGCAGGCGTGCCGCAAATCACCGCCATCGCCGAGACCGCGCGCGCCGTTCGCGACAGCGATGTTCCCATCATCGCCGATGGCGGCATTAAGTATTCCGGCGACATCACCAAGGCAATCGCCGCCGGCGCCAACTGCGTGATGATCGGCTCGCTGCTCGCCGGCACCGAGGAAAGTCCGGGCGAGACCATTCTCTATCAGGGCCGTTCCTTCAAGGCATACCGCGGCATGGGATCGATTGCTGCGATGTCGCAAGGCTCCAGCGAGCGTTACTTCCAGGACGGCGACTCCGAAGCGGATTCCTCCGTTCCGGTCATCTCGCAAGATGGAAGTGAAGGCAATCGTCTCGGCAAGCTGGTTCCGGAGGGCATCGAAGGACGCGTACCTTATCGCGGCACCGTTGCCATGGTGGTTTACCAGTTGGTGGGCGGCGTGAAGAGCGGCATGGGATATGTCGGCTGCTCCACCATCGCTGAACTTCAGCAGAAAGCGAAGTTCGTGCGCATCAGCGGCGCCGGCTTGCGCGAAAGCCACGTGCACGACGTA
>CAWGMV010000029.1:0-385376 GCA_963823635.1 uncultured Acidobacteriaceae bacterium
CATATTGATGATCACCTTCACCTTCGCCGTGACGTCCTTATGCAGCCGAACCGGGACGCTGAACTCGCCGAGGTGCTTCAGCGGCTCGTCAAGATAGATTTTGCGGCGATCGATGTTGAAGCTCTTTCGTTCCAGTTCATGCGCAATGTCGGCCGAGGTAACCGAGCCGAAGAGCTGGTCGCGTTCACCCGACTTACGGGTGATGGTCACGGAGACTCCGGCCAGAAGCTCCGCCAGCTTCTCGGCATCGCCCTTTTCGCGGGTACCGCGGCGAACCGCCGCGGCCTTCATCTGGTCGATGACCGCCCGGTTGGACGGCGTGGCTTCAATTGCCAGCTTCTTGGGGAGGAGATAATTGCGGCCATACCCCTCAGCCACTTTCACCACGTCGCCGCGGGAGCCAACCTTGGCTACGTCTTCTTTCAATATGACTTCCATGATATAGAACTCCGTCGATTGGCTATTAGCCTTTAGCACTTAGCTGTTAGCCTGCATACTTGAAAACTCGGAACTTGAAATCAGAACCTGCTAGCCACTGACCACTAACCCCTAGCCACTGCTTTATCACCTTCCGCCGAACGGCAGCAGCGCGATGTTGCGAGCCTGCTTGATCGCGTCGGCGAGGCGGCGCTGGTGCGGCGTGCACACCCCCGTCAAGCGTCGGGGAACGATCTTGCCGGCCTCCGAGACAAATTGTGAAAGCAGGCGCACATCCTTGTAGTTAATGCCGTCGATTTTTTCCACGCAGAACTTGCAAACCTTCTTGCGGCGGAAAAATTTGCGTCCGCCTTCGCGTGCGCCGGCGCCGGGACCCGTACCCGGGCGTCCGCCGGGTCGCGGACCGCGAGGCCCACCCTCCCGAGGCCCTCCTTCGGGACGTGCCGCGGGCGCTTCTGTGACCGCGACACCAGTCTCTGGTGCTGTCTTGACCGATTCGTCTGCCATGATTCTCCTTCGGGGCCATCCCGGGCCCTAACTGCGGCTATTCTCCGCCTTCTAAACGGGTAATCCGTTGCTCATGAATTTGAGCGACATGCAACAGGCGAGCGGTACCTTCAGCAATCTCGCCTACATATTTGCCCAGCTCTCCGAAACGCTGTCCCAACTCACGAACATCCTTGGTGAGCAGCTCCACAGACTGAGACAAAGCTTCGTGGCGTTCCACCAACCGATCCAAGCGTTCGTCAATGGTCATGTTTTTCTCCGTACGCTGCCCATCGGCACCGTATGGTGAGGCGCAGCAGCCGCGGTGTATTAAACGCCGGCTGGCGCGGGCTCGGTTCCTGCGGGAGCCGGCGATTCTGGTGCTGCCGCGGCAACCTCTGCAGCTTCAGCCGCCGCAGCCGCTTGCCGCCCCTTGCCGCGGACCTTGGTGTCGCGGATGGCCTTGATCTTTGCCAGCCGCTTCTGCTCTTCGTCCACGCGCACGGTAAGGAACTTAATGACCGGCTCGGTCACCCTTAGGCGCCGCTCCACTTCCTTCACCATCGCGCCTTCGCCTTCCAGCACCATCAGCATATAAATGCCGTCCTGGAACCTGCGCACGGTATAGGCCAGACGACGCTTGCCCATGCGCTCAATGCTCTTCACCGAGCCGCCGGCGTTGCCAACTTGTGTCTCCACATTGGAGATGAGCTTGTCCTGGTCCTCGTCCGTCATGTCGGGCCGGACGATAAACATCAATTCATAAGTACGTTGCATGTGTTCTCCCAGCTACGAGCTAGCAATTAGCAACTAGCGCATTCCTGATTTTGTTAGCAGTTAACGGCTAGTTGCTAGTCGCTAGTTGCTTCTTCTTGCTTGCGATTGAATCGGTTCATTGCCGCCTGCACGCCTTCCGCAAGGATCACCTTTACCGCCTCAGTCGCCGAGTCCAGCACCTGATCGATTAGGGGATACTGAGACTTCTTAAACTGCGACAGCACATACCTGGCGCCATCGCTCACCGGATAATCCGGCGCAATTCCCATCCGGACGCGGGTGATCTCTTGTGTTCCCAGAGCGTCAATCACCGACTCCACGCCGTTGTGTCCCGCCGAGCGGCCACGCGGCCGGACCCGCAGAGTGCCGAATGGCAGATCGATTTCGTCGTAGAGCAGCACCAGGTCCTGCTCCGGATGCGCTTCGTACTCGCGCACCAGGTCGCGCACCGCCGTGCCGCTCAGGTTCATGTAGGTCTCCGGCTTGGCCAGTACCACGTCTTGCTCGGCGATGCGGGTGCGCGCAGTCTGCGCGCGGCAGTTGCGGTTGTTCACCCGCACGCCGCATTGTTCCGCGATGCGGTCCACCGCCAGAAAACCCATATTGTGCGGTGTGAACTGGTATTCGACGCCCGGATTGCCGAGCCCGACGATCAGCTTCACAGCGCCTACTTCTTCTTCTCGGCCTTCTCGGCTTTTTCGCCCTTCTCGGGCTTCTCGCCTTCGGCAGCTTCGCCTTCCACTTCCTGCTTGCCTTTCTTGATGACCTCGGGTTCGGCAGGCGCAGCAGCCTCGGCGCCCTCGACCGCGGCGGGAGCCGCCTCTACAACTTCCTTCACCGCTACCACGTGCGCCACGGGCTGATTCTCATCTGTGATGAACTTCAGCTTTCCGGCGTGGGGCAGGTCGGAGACGCGGATGACCTGGCCGAACATCAGGTTGCTGACATCGGCGTCAATATGGCCCGGGATATCGCCGGGCAGGCATTCGATTTCGACTTCACGCAGCAGCAGTTCGAGGATGCCGCCCTGCACTTTGACGCCGGGCGCTTCTCCCTTGAGCACGATGGGCACGCTGACACGGAGCGCCTTGTCCATGGCGATGCGCTTCAAGTCCACGTGCAGCAGAGCGCCCTTGATGGGCTCGTACTGCCAATCCACGATCATCACCTTGGCCGAATTGCCATCAAGGCTGAGGTCAAAAATCGAGTTATGTCCCGACTCGGAATGCAGAATGCGCAGCATCTGTCTGGGGTCAACGGCGATGGCCTCGGCCTTCTGCCCGGCGCCATACACCACGGCAGGAATCAGGCCGTTGCGGCGCACGCGCCGCGCATCATTCTTAGTGCCGCTCTTGCGCGGCTTGGCTTCTACGTTCTTTTCTGCGGTTGCTGTAGCCATAATTTCAGTCCTCTATAAAAACAGTCTGCTGACCGAAGTCTCTTCGTGAATCGATTGAATCGCGCGCCCAATCAAGCCTGCGATTGACAGCACTTTGATTTTGGGCTCCCGCCGCGCCACTTCCGTCAGCGGGACGGTGTTGGTCACCACAACCTCGGTTAGCTGCGATTGCGAAATTCTTTCGATCGCCGGCCCGGAAAGCACCGGATGCGTGGCGCAGGCATAGACCTCACGGGCACCCGCGTCCAGCAGCGCCTGGCAGGTTTTCACCAGCGTGCCCGCGGTATCGATAATGTCGTCGAGGATGAGGCAGGTCTGACCTTCTACATCACCGATGACGTGCATCACCTCAGTTATATCCGCCTCGACCCGGCGCTTATCCACAATGGCCAGCGCCGACTCCATTTTCTTGGCGAAAAAGCGCGCGCGCTCCACTCCGCCGGCGTCGGGCGAAACCACCGTTAGAGCCGGAAACTGTTTCTTTCGGAAGTAATCCACCAGCACCGGCGACGCGAACAGATGGTCCACCGGGATGTTGAAGAACCCCTGGATCTGCGGCGCATGCAAATCAACCACCAGCGCGCGATCGGCCCCTGCCGTGGTCAACAAGTCCGCCACCAGCTTCGACGAAATCGGCACTCTCGGCTTGTCCTTGCGGTCCTGCCGGGCGTATCCGAAGTACGGAATCACCACCGTGATGCGGCGCGCCGAGGCGCGCTTCAGCGCATCAATCAGCAGCAGCAACTGCATCAGGTGCAGGTCCACCGGATCGCACGTCGGCTGCACCAGGAAGACGTCAGCTCCGCGCACGTTCTCCATGATCTGCACATACGTCTCGCCATCGGAGAACTTGGAGATGTGCGTCTGACCCAATGGCATATCCAGGAAGTCGCAAATCTCCTTAGCCAGCGCATCATTGGCGGTGCCAGAAAATATCTTCCACCGGTCATCCTGCCGCGCCCTTGCCGGCTTACGCTCGGCCTTGGGATCGGCGCCCGAGGTAGCCTTCTTGTCCGTCTGCTGCGCAACCGTCGCCGTGCCTTCGCCCGCGACAGTCCCCGGATTTACTGGGCTTGCCTTCGTTGCTGTTCCCATCGAATCAAATACCCCGCTTCACCTGGTTGAGTTATATGCCGGGTCTTGAAGTACCACTCTTCGCCTTTCGCTTTTAGCTATTAGCACGCACAACCTGAACTCGAAACAACTGACAACTGACAACTGGCGACTGACAACTGGTTTTCTGGCTGGGCGGCCAGGATTCGAACCTGGACAAAGTGCTCCAAAGGCACTTGACCTACCATTAGTCGACCGCCCAGTGAAAGCTGGTAGCGACTAGCAATTAGCATTTAGCAATCAGCACTCAACGTCCACTCTGCTCGCAAAAAGCAGCAATGTAGCTGTTCAGAATCGGTAGAGTTCATCTTGTTCTTACTAAGTGCTAATTGCTTAAGTGCTAATTGCTTCTACACAAACATCTGCTGCCAATATTCGGTTCGGGTCAACGTCGTCGTCGCCACTGCCACATGTCCCGTCGCCGTCATGCGCGCGGCCGCAGATTGCGCTTCTTCGCCCGAAGCGAACAACCCGTACAACGCTGATCCCGAGCCAGACAGCGATGCGTACCGCGCACCTTCGCTCTCCAAGACACGTTTCACCTCGCGCAACTCGGGATACTCTGGAAAGACAACGCGTTCGAAGTCGTTCTCGATCCCGGTTCGGACGAGGTCGAGAAGCAGTGTCTCGGCCTGGTCCCCGCCCATCGCGGGAACACCGGATGCAGGTCCACTCGCAGATGCAGCCTGCGAGAAAAAATCGTTTGGCCAGTCAAACATCCCCTGACCAAGCTCATTTATTCTACCTGCGGGGTTAGCGCCGGTCAATTCAGCTTGCCGCGCTGCCATCTCATCCCAGCGCGCAAAGGCCGCAGGCGTCGAAACTCCCGCGGGGGGCGTGACCACCACCAGATGAGTGGTTGGCAGGTCGGGCAGGGGATAGACTTCCTCGCCGCGTCCGGCGCCCAACACTGTTCCCCCGACAAGAAATAACGGCAGATCGCTGCCTACTTCGGCGGCAATGCGCAACTCGTCTTCCGCCGTGAACTTGATGCCCAGAGCGCGCTCCAGGCCAAACATCGTCGCGACCGCATTGGACGACGCTGCCCCCAGACCACCTTGCACCGGCAGGCGCTTGTCAATCTGAATGACGACCTTGCCTTGAAGGGGCACGGCTTCAGCTGTGCCGTCAGGCGCCGCGTGGTGAAAGGGCGCGACTTCAGCCGTGCCGCGAGGCGCCGTGTTTTGGAAGGGCACGGCTTTGGGCGTGCCGCTACGCGCTCCCTCAGGACAGGGCTTTAGCCCCTGAGGTTCGGCCGAAAGCACGCGCTCGGCCACTTTGTAGCAGGTGTTCGATTTATCCAGCGGAACGCGGGGGTCATTGCAGCGGATCTCGATGCCCGAGCCCGGCTGAACTTCCACCCGCACAATATCATGCAGCGCAATAGTCTGATACACGGTGCGCAACTCGTGAAAGCCGTCAGGGCGCAGCCTGCCAATCTTGAGTCCGAGATTGATCTTGGCAAACGAGCGAACCATGATGGAAGAATCGCTCATCACGGTGACTTTACAGCAGAGAGCCGCTGTATAGCGTTATTCACCGCCGAGTTGAGCGAATAGTAGGTGCCACTCCGTTTTAGTTCCTGCTGGAGCGACTTGTATTGCTTTAGTGCGTCCGCGTTCCGGCGGGCAGCTTCGAACGAACATGCGGCGGTGAACTCCCGTCGCCGGGCAAGGTCGGCGCGAGTCTGACCAGAGCTGAGCCAGTCATACGTCGCGAGCGCATCCTCAGGTGTTACAGCGCGAAGGACTTGGACAAGCTCGGCCCCATCGTCAAGATCGAAGAAGAAGATTTCGTTATAAATGTCCGACCGCTCGCGCGGCTGCATTGTTTCGCCTTGCTTGCGCATTTCATTGGAGACGCGAAGCAACTCCGCATCGTTCTCCGGGCTGCGAACGTTCCGGTACGCGGCGAGTTGCAGCTCGCGCACGAACGGGCGCGCACGCCCGCTCTCCAGGGCGGCGGCAAAATGCTCTTCCGCCTGTTTTGCGTCGCCGTTTTGCCACAGGATCCAGTGCGCCCACATGGCATTGGCGTAGGGATTGTTCGGGTCCAGCTTGACGGCGTCCTGGTAGCTCTTCGCTATGGTCTCTGGACTTCCCGAACCGTCGCGCGATTTCAGAAAATTGGCCCAGCCAATGTGGGCCAGCAGGTCGGCGGCGTACTGACCTTTCGCAGTGCTCAGCGACTTGTCAAGCACCGGCAGAACCAGATTGGCCGTATCGGTGAAGCTGCGTTCGCGCGTCTGGACGTTCTCCAGCCAGAGCATGGCGGCCTGCGCCTGATGTTTCTGCGCATCGCGATCGACCGGGTCCAGCTCAACCGCATGCTTGAAGCTGTCGAAGGCGGCAGGATAATCTCCACGTTCTTGCTCAAGCTCGCCGGCCTTCATCGCCTCCGTGAATTCTTTGTGATGGACGCGAAACGTCTGGAGCACACCAGTGAACTGATTCAATCCAAGCAGGAGCGAGATGACCGCCGCGACGCCGCCAATCCATTTCAGCGCGGTTGCTACGGGGCTGCTCTTGCGCGGAGTTTGCGCGCTTTTGCTCGACCCGCCGGGTTTCGGCTGCGTGCTCGCCGCCATCAGACTTCTCCTCGCCGCACTTTCGCAGTATTGCCTGAGAACTCTCGACTTGCCTCAGTGAAATGAATGTTGACCAAATCCAGCCCCGCAGGGGCGGCATTAGTTTAGCCCAGCACGGAGCCGAAGGCGGAATGCTGGGTAGGCTGAGAATTGAACCCGAGTCCCTTCAGGGACGGCACTGCCCTCCATAGCCGTGGGTTTCCTCGGCGCTAGGTCTAGCTCTCCGTCAACTACCGGCTTCGGAACTTCGACAGCAGCCGCAGGATCTCGAAGTACAGCCAGATCAAGGTGATCATCAGCGCGAAGGCGCCATACCACTCCATGTACTTCGGTGCGCCCATCCGCGCGCCATTTTCGATGAGGTCGAAATCGAGAACGAGATTGAGGGCGGCCACAATCACGACCACGATGCTGAAGCCGATGCCAATCGGGCTTGCGCTGTTGATGGTGGTGAAGTGCACACCGAAGAATCCCAGGATGAACTGCAGGAAATAAAACACGGCAATCCCGCCGGTCGCGGCCACAATCCCAAGCCGCAGCTTGTCGGTCACCTTGATGAGCCCGGTACGGTAAGCCACCAGCATCGCGACCAGCGTTCCGAAAGTGAGCGCGACCGCCTGTATCGCGATGCCGTGGAAGCGCATCTCCAGCATGGCCGAGACTCCGCCCAGCATCAGCCCTTCCAGCAGCGCGTAAATCGGCGCCGTTACCGCCGACCACTCTTTCTTGAAGATGGTCACCATCGCCAGAATGAACCCGCCGATGCCGCCGACCAGTATCATCGGCCCGATGGCCTGCATCGCCTCTTCGGGCGGGGCATTGAAGAAGCGGTTCCACGTCCAGGCAGCGGTGGCGACGCAACAGAGGAGCAGGATGCCCGTCTTGTTCACAGCGCCGGAAATGGTCATCCCTTCGCCGTAAGTCGCTACGCCAGTGCGGAAGGTGTCGCCACTTAGGGCGGGATTCGAGGTTCTCATCAGTTGCGGCATTTGAATTTCTCCTTGCTCGACTAGCTTATCTGCTGATGGCGATTGCGCGCCAGTCCTTGGCGGACGCTCTTCGCAAAGCGAACGGCGGCTGTTAGAACAACGTCTCCTGCCCGGTCGCATTCGTTCTCGGCCGCTTCACCCCAAAGTGCTCGTACGCAAGATGCGTGGCCACTCTTCCCCGCGGCGTGCGATCGAGAAAGCCAATCTGGATGAGGAATGGTTCGTAGATTTCTTCGATCGCGTCCGGCTCCTCGGCCAGCGACGCGGCCAGCGTGTTCACGCCCACGGGCCCGCCCTGGTACTTCTCGATGATGGTCAGCAGCAGCTTGCGGTCAATCTCGTCGAAGCCGTGGCGATCGACTTCCAGCATCTCCAGCGCCGCCTGCGCCGTCAGCTTGTCAATCTTGCCCGCGCCGCGCACCTGGGCGTAGTCGCGCACCCGCCGCAGCAGGCGGTTGGCGATGCGCGGCGTGCCGCGGCAGCGCGTGGCAATCTCCATCGCGCCGGGCTCATCAATTTCCACGCCCAGAATTTCCGCCGAGCGCTCGAGGATGATCTTCAGGTCATCGTGGGTGTAGAACTCCAGCCGCAGCACGATGCCGAAGCGCGAGCGCAGCGGCGCCGTGAGCAATCCCGCGCGCGTGGTGGCCCCGATGAAGGTGAAGGGCCGCACCTCGATGGTGTGGGTGCGCGCCGACGGCCCCTGGCCGATGATGATGTCAAGCTTGTAGTCCTCCAGCGCCGAGTAGAGTAGCTCTTCCAGCGCGGGTTGCAGGCGGTGCACTTCGTCGATGAATAGCACCTGCCGCTCGCGCAGGTTGGTGAGGATGGCCGTCAGGTCGCCCTTGATTTGCAGCGTCGGCCCCGAGGTCTGCTGGAAGGGCACGCCGAGCTCGTTGGCGATGATGTTGGCCAGCGTCGTTTTGCCCAGCCCCGGCGGCCCGTAGAGCAGTACGTGGTCGAGCGCCTCGCCGCGCGATTTGGCGGCCTGGATGGCGACCTCGAGGTTGTCCTTGACCTTCTTCTGCCCGATGAACTCGCGCAGCCGCTGCGGCCGCAGTTTCAGCTCGAACGACGAATCGTCATCCACCGGCACCGCCGAGACGATGCGTTCGCGATCAGGGTTGTCTGTGGGAGAAGGCACGCTGCGGCGATAGTAACGGTAAGAGGGACGGCGAAGCAATTGCACAAAGTGCAGGTGCCATTCTGAGCGAGCGTTCGCCGCCTTTGCGAACGCGAGTCGAAGAACCGCTATAGTGGAGGGACATCGGCGTAGCGGCCCTGCAACTCGCCCCGCGGAGCTCGCGCGGATGACAAACTGATTGCAATGGATGATGCCATGGATTCCTTCGACGATGCTCCGCTGCCCGACAGACCTGACCGGCCAATGCCTCGCAACCTCCAGATCTCGCGCGAATATCTGACTGCCATCGAAAATGGTGCAACCGGTGACGCGATCGGCCGATTCTTCGCCCCCGACGTGGTTCACCAGGAGTTCCCCAACAGGCTGAATCCCAAAGGCTCGATCAGCGGACTCGGTGCGATTCTCGACGCTGCCGAACGCGGCCGGCAGGCGGTCACAAGTCAGCGGTTCGAGGTACGCAGTGCAGTTGTAGAAGGCGAGCGCGTCGCCCTCGAGGTCCTATGGGCGGGCCGCCTGAAGAACGCTCTGGGTACCGTCCCCATCGGCGGCGAGATGCGCGCGCACTTCGCCGTGTTCCTCGAGTTTCGCGACGGTAAAATCGTCGCCCAGCACAACTACGACTGCTTCGAGGAGTTTTGAAAGCCCAAGGCCGCCGAAATAACCGCTCTTTGGCCGACGGCTGAGAGCTGATAGCTACTTCTTCACATGCGCCAGCACCTCTTCCGCGTGGCCATCGGGCTTCACGTTCTCGAAGATGTGCGCAATTTTGCCGTCCGGCGCGATGAGAAACGTGGTGCGGGCGATGCCCATCACCTTCCTGCCGTACATGTTCTTCTCCTTCAGGACGCCGAACTTTTTCGCGACCTCCTTGTCAGTGTCGGCCAGCAAGGTGTACGGCAGCTCGTGTTTTTCTTTAAACTTGAGTTGTGCCTTTGGCGTGTCGGCCGAGATGCCCAGAACGACGAGTCCAGCCTTCTGCAGCTTGCTATATGCGTCGCGGAACCCGCACGCTTCTATGGTTCAGCCGGGCGTGTCGGCCTTGGGGTAAAAGAAGAGCACTACGTTCTTACCGCGGAACTGAGCCAGCGAAACCGGGTTACCGTTCTCGTCGGGCAGAGTGAAGTCGGGAGCTTTGACGTTGATTTCCATATCGCATTATCTATACCGCAAAACGCGCCATTCGGCCATTGCGGTGCTTGTCACCCTTTCCCTTTGCGGCCTTGCGCCTGCCCAGCTTCGCGACCGAACCGAGCATCAGCGAGCCGATCAGGGCCAACCGCAATCTCAGACCAAGAAGCCGGCCAAGCGCGGCCCGCGGGCCATCGCCGTGATCGAGTTCCTGCCCAAGGGCAATATGCGGCTGGTGCCGATCGCGCTTTGGATGGACGGCAAATATTACGACGCCAGCTTCTACGGCGCGAATCCTGAGCCGATGGCGCTGCAGCCCGAGACACTGTACGAAGCCATGAACTACGGCGAGCCGACAGGGTGGTTCACCGTCACCACGCCCAAGCAGGTCAACGGCAACTGGGTTGCCGACGGCAAGTGGAAGGCGGAAACCCCGTTCGACGTAATGCAGGCGCACCAGGCCGCCAAGCAGCCGAAGCAGAAGCCGCGGGCGTCGAACGACGACGACTCGGGTCCGCCGGTGCTGCGCCGCACGTCGGGGAGCGGCTCTTCCGAGGGATCGAGCGGCAATCAAGGCAGCACCACAACGTCGTCCAGCGGAAGCTCAACTGCCGCTTCCGCCAGCAATGCTCCTAAGTCGTCGAGCGACGACGCCGATCGCCCCACCCTGAAGGACTCTTCGCCGTCGTCATCCACCGCGTCGAATGACGACTCCGGCCGGCCCACGCTGAAGAACTCATCGCCCTCAGCTTCATCTTCATCTTCCGCGCCGTCCAGCAACGATTCTGATCGCCCCACCCTAAAGGACTCGTCCTCTTCTTCTTCGTCCAGTACAACATCGCGTCCGACTCTCGGCGGCGATACATCTGAAGCCAACGCGCAGCCGCCAACGGCCACACCTCCGCCTGCCACTTCGTCTCCCGATGAAAACGATCCCGACCGGCCAACCCTGCAGCGGGGCAAGCCGAACGCGCAGACCAGCACGAGTGCCGCGTCAGCGACGGCTCCCAAAGTAAAGATAACCACGAGCAAGGCACCGCCTCCCGCCACGGCCGCGCAGGCGTCGAAAGCGCCAAGCGCGACAACCGAGCCTCAGCTTAGTACCCAAGCTGGCCACGCTTATCCGGCTATCTCCGATGCAGGAGTTTACGAAACTCGATCGCTGATGTATTCGATGACTCCGGCGGAAAAGGAAGAACGCGGCCGGCCAATGTTGGCCTTGGCGCTGGACGAAGTCCGCACCTACCACAACAAACGCCTTAAGGCCCTGACTACTACAAACGCTCCTGCAAAAGCTCCGGCCAAGACTTCAGCGAAAAAACCGGCCCAAACTCAGGACCTCACGGTCAGCAATTCCGATCTGCGGGCCTTCGACCTGGACTTCAGCAACTCGCCAACCTTCGTGCTGACGGCGAAAGTTTCCGCTCCAAATGCCTCGGCCCCCGGCGGCCAGTTTGATTACTTCGTCACGCTGGTGGCGCGAGTTGACATCAACGGCCAGGTGCAGAAGGTCTTCAGCTCGGTCACCGACAACAATCACCTCGACGCCTTCCCGCGCATGGAAATCATCGACGCATTGGACGCCGATGCCAACGGCCGCGGTGACCTGCTCTTTCGCCAGCACTCCGACAGCGGTATCAGTTACGCGCTGTATCGCGTGTATCCCTATCAGATGGTGAAGGTCTTCGAGGGCGGCGCAGGGATGTGAGGCATTCGGGTAGAGCAGGCCCTTCAGGCCTGCGTCCCGCAGACAAATTGAAGCAAAGATTGATGTCGTGCCCGATAAACGCGGGCCTGAAGGCCCGCTCTACCTGCTCTACAGAATGTATCTCGACAAATCCTGGTCCTTCACGATATCGGCCAGCGTGTTGCGAACGTAATCGGCGTCCACCACCACATGCTTTTCCGTCATGTCGGAGGCCTCGAAGCTGATTACGTCGAGCACCTTTTCCATGATCGTGTGCAACCGCCGCGCGCCAATGTTCTCCGTGCCTTCATTCACGCGGAAGGCAAAGTGCGCCACTTCCTGCAGCGCCTCCGGAGTGAACTCCAGCTGGACGCCTTCGGTGTCCAGCAGCGCGATGTACTGCTTGGTGAGCGATGACTTCGGCTCAGTGAGGATCCGGACGAAATCTTCCACGGTGAGCGATTGAAGCTCGACGCGAATCGGAAAGCGGCCTTGCAACTCGGGGATGAGATCGCTCGGCTTGGAGACATGAAACGCGCCGGCGGCGATGAACAGGATGTGGTCGGTGCGCACCATGCCGTAGCGTGTGTTCACGGTGGTGCCTTCGACGATGGGTAGAATGTCGCGCTGCACGCCTTCGCGCGAGACGTCCGGCCCGTGCCCGCCTTCGCGCCCGGCGATCTTGTCAATTTCATCGAGAAAGATGATGCCGGAATTCTCCACCCGCTCCACCGCGATGCGCGTCACCTGGTCCATGTCCACCAGGCGCTGCTCTTCTTCCTGAATGAGGTAGTCGAAGGCTTCGCTCACCTTCATCTTCCGCTTCTTGGTGCGCTGGCCGAAGATGTTGGGCAGCATGTCCTTGATGTTGACGTCCATCTCCTCAACGCCCTGGTTGCTGATGATCTCGAACGCGGGCATGGACTTCTCGCGGACGTCCAGCTCGACGATGCGCTCGTCAAGCTTACCTTCGCGAAGCTGCTGGCGGAATTTCTCGCGCGTGCGCGAGCCGGGCTCGCCGGCCAGAATCGGCTCGTTGCCCATATTGACGCCGAAGCCGATCTGTTGCTGCTGATCGTGGGTGGCCGGACGTGGAGGCACCTGTGCAGGCATTGCCGGCAGCAGCAAGTCGAGCAGCCGCTCTTCGGCGTTCAACTCCGCCTTGTCAGTGACGTCCTCCAGCTTCTCTTCGCGCACCATATCGATGGCAATCTCGACCAGGTCGCGCACCATGGATTCCACGTCGCGGCCCACATAGCCAACCTCGGTGAACTTCGAGGCCTCGACCTTCATGAAGGGCGAATTGGCGAGCCGGGCCAGACGCCGCGCGATCTCGGTCTTACCGACGCCGGTCGGTCCGATCATGATGATGTTTTTGGGAATGACTTCCTCCGCCAGCTCGGCGGGTAGCTTCTGGCGGCGCATGCGATTGCGCAGCGCGATGGCGACGGCGCGCTTCGCCTGGTCCTGCCCGACGACATATTTGTCAAGCTCACGCACGATCTCGCGCGGGGTGAGCTCGTCGAGCGCTACGTGTTCTTCATCTGCGGTTGCGGGAAGATAAATGGCCAATGGAAAACCTCAGTGGCCAGTGGCTAGTGGCCAGTGGCTAGTTTGTGCATCACATTTTTTCTGAGCTGTCGCGGTACAGCATTGGGAAACTGGCAGTGGATCACGCCTTGACTAGCCACTGACCACTAGCCACTCCCTCACAGCTCCTCTATCGTCACTTTGTCATTGGTATAGATGCAAATTTTGCCGGCAATCTTCATGGCCGCTTCGGCAATCTGGCGGGCGGACAGCGTCGTGTGTTCGGCGAGGGCGGTTGCCGCGGCCGTCGCGTAGGGGCCCCCACTGCCGATGGCGGCGATCCCGGTGTCCGGCTCGATCACGTCGCCTTGCCCACTAATGAGAAAGGTCTGACTCTGGTCGGCGACCAGCAGCAGCGCCTCAAGCTGGCGCAGCATCTTGTCGGTGCGCCAGTCCTTGGCCAGTTCGACTGCCGCGCGGCCCAGGTTGCCATGATATTGCTCCAGCTTGGACTCGAATCGCGCGAAGAGCGAGAAGGCGTCGGCGGTCGAGCCGGCAAATCCGGCGAGAATTTTGTCCTGATAGAGCCGCCGGATCTTGCGGGCGGAGTGCTTGATGACTCCTTCCCCCAGCGTGACCTGGCCATCTCCGGCCATCACTACCTTGTCATCCCGGCGAACGCAAAGAACAGTAGTAGAGCGGATAAAACGCTTTCCTGGCATGAATGGCTGATTATAACAGCGTTAATCGCGAGATGCAGGAAGTTGAGTGAAGGTGACTAAGATTCTTGCAGCTATGCGGAGCCTCACGGAGTTATTATTAGCTCGAGGTGCAGAACAGCACAATGGCATCGTCTGATCCAGAAGAATGGGAAGACTTCGAAGCTGCCGCGAAGAGATCACTCCCGCAACACATTCGTAACTCCTTCATACACACCTACAAACCTGTCCTGGACGACGCCCTATACCGCTCATTTGACACCATGGAACAATATCGAGAATGGTGTCGCCGGAATCTCCCCGACTGGTTGGGCTATAGCCGAGATTAGTGTGCCAGCCTTCGAATATCAGAACGCAGAAGACGTTCGCCGAGTGCTTCAGCGTCACGAAGTACGCTACCTCTTCTTTGGAAAATCCGGTGCGATTCTCCTGGGATACTCCGATACGACCCAGGACGTTGACCTGTATGTCGAAAAGGACCCCGAAAACTGCCTAAGACTGGTCGCCGCCCTGCTGGAGCTTGGGTTTCTTCTGACGGAACCACAGCAGGAAGAGATTTGCCGCGGCAAGGACTTCATTCAACTCAGAAACGGTCCGTTTGACCTGGACCTGATTTTCGCTCCCGACGGCATCGACCGGTTCGAGGATGCATGGAAGAGGCATGTCGAGAAGGACGGATTCCCGGTGGCTGATATTGACGACATTATTCAAAGTAAACGAGCAGCCAATCGCCAGAGAGACCGGGAAGCTCTTCCTCGACTGCTCCGTTTCAGAGACTGGTTAAAGGAACGGAACCGTAAACAATACTAATCGAACTTTATATATGTGACAGCAGCAATCCGGAAGTCTCCCTCAGCTTCATCAGCCAACCGCATGTCGCCGCGGCTCATCTCACTCCTTAAACCCACCATGGAGGAATCATGGCACTATTCTCAATGAAGTTGGAAAACCTGCAGCAACTTTTCGTGAAAGAACTGCGCGATCTCTACGACGCCGAGAGCCAAATCACCGACGCACTGCCTAAGATGATCGAGGCGGCGAGCCATCCCGAGCTTAAGAATGCACTGCAGGAGCACTTGCAGGTCACCAAGCGCCAGATCTCGCGCCTGGACCGCATCTTCCAGACGATGCAGGAAAAGCCCACCGGCGAGACCTGCAAAGGCATGAAGGGACTGCTTAAAGAAGGCAGCGACATCGTCTCCGCCGGGGGCGACCCGAGCACGGTTGACGCGGGCATCATCAGCGCAGCGCAGCGCGTGGAGCACTACGAAATGGCCGGCTACGGTACAGTGCGAACCTATGCCGAACTGCTGGGAAAACAGGAATTCGCCAAACTGCTACAGGAGACTTTGGATGAAGAGAAACAGGCAGACAAGGCGCTCAGCGAAATCGCCAGCGGCGTCAACGTCGAATCCAAAGCGGCCTAGTTTGGATTGCATGCAAGCGAACAATTTCGCGCCCGCGAATCCTGGCGAGGAACGGGCGCGTTTTTTTGTGACACTTCTGCATCACGGCTCGATCGGCTTTTTCCCATCCGGCGTACCGCAGAAAGGCCAAGCACGTACCTCCGGAGCGCAATGGAAAGTCTTCGCTCTGCGCATGCGCTTTAGCGCCTGAGATACGTTTTGAAGCGACGCCCCTTCGCCTGACCTTGGCGATAGGGTGGGCTTGTCAATCCGCCGGAACCAGCCGGGGCTTCGGCCAGGCAACGTTCTTCGCGCGCGGCTGGCGCGGACCGCAAGTAGTGCTGCCGGCAAGCTCCGGTGCGTGGTCGTCATCGCGCTTGAAGATGTAGGCGCGAATCTTGTAGCAGATGCCGCCCGATTCGCTGGCGAAATCCGGTTCGGGCTGGGGCGTTGGCAGCGCGAAGGGCTGTTGCGCTGTGTCCATCGGCGCAGCGAAAACCTCAGGCATTTGCAGCTGTGTGGGTTGCGAGACAGGCTGTGCCGCATCGGTTGCCACCAGCGGCGACACCACCAGCAAGGTCAGCAAAAGAAGGCTCGGGAGACTCATAGCGAAGCCCTCCATCGCCTGCATCATAGCACCGTTGCGCGCGATCGAAGGCCGCAATGGGACCAGCCGCACCGACCCAATTTCATACAATAGGGGCGCGGCTACGACCAAAGATGCAGCCACCCTCCACCCTCAGGGGATTGTGCGCCCGAATCGGGCGTGACAGGATATTCATCAATCGAGCTACCCCGCCGCTGCGAAGCTCGACCGGCGGCGAAGCGACGCAGGCGAATTCCTCCTCATACCCCCACGCCCGCGTCCTGGGTAACTTGGCAGAGCATACACAGGCTGGCCCGGCGGTTACACTCCCCGCTGGGCCTTTGTTATTTCCGTCGATGCCGAGATGTCATTTGGCTGCCAGCGGGGCGGCGTGGCTGACCAGTTCCGCGTCGATGGTGATCGTTATCTCATCGCCAACCACCCCCGGCCTGCCACTCACACCAAAATCGTTGCGATTGATCTTGGTGCTGGCCGAGGCGCCCATGTGCGAGTTGCCCTTGGGGTCGGTGATCGGCGCCGAGGGGCCATCCACATCGAGCACGACCTCTTTCGTCACGCCATGAATGGTGAGGTCGCCGGTGACCTTCAGCTTGCCCGCGCCGGCCGTTTCAACGCGCTTCGACTTGAAGGTCAGCGTCGGATACTTGGCTACGTCGAAGAAATTTGGGCTGCGCAGGTCGTTGTCGCGCATTTCCACGCGCGTGTCCACCGAACTGGCATCAATGGTCACCTCAATCGAGTCCTTACTCGGGTCAGCAGGATCAAAGGTCGCCGTCCCGTTGACCTTGGTGAACGCTCCGCGCACCGTCGAGATGCCCAGGTGGCGCACGGAAAACTGCGCTGCGGTGTGGTTGGGATCGATCTTCCAGTCCTTCGCCTGGGCAAAAGCGGAGGCGGTGAAAGCTATAGCAGCAGCGATAACCAGCAGTAAACGAGACATTAAGTAAGGTTTTTCCTCTCTGATCGGTAACAACCCCGGGATGGCGTCTTCACGGGAGTATAGCAAGGCCGCGTAACCGCAAACGATTAGCTGGGATGCAAGATCAGATCGGCAAGAATCAGAACAGCGCCAATCGTCTGCACGATAAAGCTGAACACCAGCACGTACACGCCCGCCACGGTGCGGTCGCGGTTTTCGGCATTGATGGTTGAGAACGCGTCGGCATCACGGATCGCCTGCCGCATGGCGGCGGTATCGCCCACGAGAACTCTGCCGCAGATCCATAACAGGTGCCGCACCACGCCCCAGGTGCCAAATGGATGATAAGGACGGCACATCAGCAGCGTGCCGTAAGCTCCCAGCACGCATCCGATGAGCGTTATGACCGCACCAGCAAAGCGCAGAAGCATACTGCTAGTAAACTCCGATGAATTCCACCTGCACCAGCTTTTCGTCGAAGCGAAAATGAATGCGGAAGCGGCCCACATCCAATCGGAAGGTCGGAGGATATACGAACAGGATGCGATAGGCGGGGGAGATATCCGTGGCCAACTCGCGCAAGACTTGCAGAAGCGCCTCGCGCTCCTCACCCCTAGGGTGGCCCGCCTCCATCATCTCCAGAGCCTTGGGAGCGATGATGATTTCTCTGCGCGTTGCTGCCATGGTGTTGGCTGAAGGTCAGTCGCCTGCCTGCTGATGGCGCTGCGGCTCGGCTCGCCTGGATCTGCCATGCGCAGGACGCTTGCGATGTAAGACACGCGCCGGAGGATTCGTCTGGGCAGAGCCTTTCGCCGCCGGCGGGAACGCCTCGTCCAGACTTATGCCCTCGCCGCGCTCAATCTGCGCAAATCCTTCTTCCGTTGCCTTCAGGATGTCCGGTCGCATGGCCAGCTCGGCCGCGGCCCGAAGCGACTTATATTCCCCCACACTCATCAGAATGGCCGTTGCTTCTCCCTTGTTGGTGAGCACCACCCGGTCCATTCGCCGCCGGACATCTTTGGTAAGCTTCAATAATTGCTGCCGTGCCGAAGTCACAGAAAGCGTTTTGTCCACACTAAACTCCACTGTACGCAAAAGCGTACATGTACATTAAACTGTACATAGCATATACATGGCTATCCGGTGAAGTCAACTTTCGTCGGGCATTACCGTCAGGTAATCTCTTTCCGAGGAGGAATTGTGAGGAGTCGCCGCCTGAAAGCCGCTGTTGCCCTGGCTGTCACGCTGGGCCTCGCCGCTTCCATTGCTTTCTCCCAGAACGCCCCAGCATCGGGCAAGGTCGGACCCTCGGCAGCCTGGCAGCCGCCGCAGGACTTCATCACCAAGGCGCATGCCGCCTGCGACCAGAGCCATCCCCCCAATTACGCTGAGTGCTTCATCGACCAGATGTCCAAGCTCGGCGCGCCCGCCGACGCCGTAAGCTTCACGCGCATGCTTTACAAGCAAAGCGACGGCGACGTCGGCATCATGACCGAGCTCCACAAAGTCGGGCCGGTGGACGAGGCGCGCGTCCTGTATCCGCTCCGCGCCAACGACAATTACAGGATACTGCTGGTCAATGGCGATCCTGCGATCCTTAATGTGGATGACCTGAAGAAGCTCGATCGCGCTGCCATGGAGCAGAATCCGTCGTACCAGTCAGTGAAGCAGAAGTACCCCAAGACAGACATCTGGCCGGGTGACCGCAGCGGCAACACATGGCCTCAACCCAAGCCGCTGCCCGATGGCGGCGTGCAATTCATCGTCGGTTATCCGCTGCTGAACGGATGCCATGCCTGCGCGCCCACCGGATTGGCCAAGTTTTCCTGGGACTTCGATGCCAGGGGAAAGTTCCTCGGCACGAAATACATACCCTCGCCGCCGCCGCCAAAACTGATGCGCCCTAACCGCACGCCTCAGCCGCCGCCGCAGTGAGGGATGGCCAGAGCGTGTCTTAGAATGCTTTGTGTCAGGGCACGGCTTCAGCCGTGCCGCAAACGTCCGGATAAGTATATAAGCTTTAGCCCCTGTCCCCAGCGGCTCAAGCCGTTACCTTCGAGCGCACTCGGCGGCACGACTGAAGTCGTGCCCTGACGCCATTTTGAACTCGCTAGGAAACCGCTATAAACTTCATTACGATCGAGCCAACAAGAGGAGCCTGATGCGTAAGGTCCTGCCGTTTATCGCCGCTCTCATTTTCGCCAGCTATTGTGTGGCGCAAGCCAAGGCCGTTGTCGACCGGCGGAGGCGTGGCGACCACCGGAAACCTTGGCCGCCACCGCCAACAAGGCGTGCGGCAATCCGTTGGACGGACGCAAGTATGCCGACTGCTTCATGGCGCAAATGACGAAAGCCGGCGCGCCCTCCGGCGCTGTAGCGTTCACTCGCGAGTTCTACAAGGAGAACCACGGCGAACTCGCCATCCTGACCCGCGTAAGCCGCAACACCGGCAAGGTTGGTCTCGCCTGGGTGGTGTACCCGCTGCACAAGCCGAGCAACTACGGGCTGTTTGTGGTCGACGGCGACCCCACCTTCGTCAACACCGAGGACCTCAAGCAACTAGACCAGAAGGGCATGGAGCAAAGTTTCCAATATCAGAACTTGAAAAGCCTTTTTCCCAAGGTCACGCTGTTTCCCGGCAATCGTGACGGGCTGACCTGGCCCAACGTGCAAATGGGACCTAACGGATGGCAGTTCATCGTGGGCTATCCGCTGCGGAATGGTTGTCCGACTTGCAGCGATGCCGGGCACGCGTTGTTCGCCTGGAACTTCAATCTTGACGGCAAGTTCCTCGGCACTTCGTTTATGGGATTGACGCCCGCGCCGTTGACCAGCCCCGTGTCATCGCCGCAGTGACAAGGCTTCAGGAAAACCCAGTTTACGTAGGTCATGCGCCTGGCATAGCTTGCTACCAAACCGTCTTCAAGTTGGACCCACGGATGCGCCTATCACGACTGATGACCGGCACATCGAAATAGACAGCAGTCGCCGCGACAATGCGGTCCGGCATATCTGGGACTTCAGCGCGCGGCACCCGCCACATGGCTTCTACGATGGCGGAGGTAAACACCGCCTCCGTAAAAACATGTTCCGGGTCGGCCAGTGCTTGCGTCAATTCGCCATATGCCGAGAGCGGCAGGCGGTCCTTCTCAACCAGATAAACTACTTCCGCGAGGGTTATTGAAGAAATGGCAATCTTGCGCCTCGCGGCTGCAGCTTCGCTGATGAAGTTTCCAGCGGCGGGCGATAGACGGGCATCGTCATATAAATGCCAGAGGGCCGTATGGGTATCGGCGATGGCAGCGATTGTCAAAATGTTTCGCCAAAGTTGCGGAACATGTCGGCGCGATTCGCGTCGATTTCCTCAGCCGAGGGTGCCTGCCCATACTTGGCGAACATGCCACGCCCGGTCTTGAACGGGACATCCGACGCCTGCGTTTCGCCTAAGAAAGCAAGCTCACGCTCAAGAACCTCACGAACGTACTCAGCGGGCTCAAGGCCGTGAGCGTTGGCCTGCGCCTTCAAGGCTGCCTCAAGCTTCTCCGAGAGCTCTATCACCATGGCTCACTTCCTTAACCACATGCAGATTGTAGCTGTTTGCGTTTCTGGGTCAAATCGAAATGCACCGCCCGTAGAGGAGGGCTCAAACTCGTTCAAGCGAACAATGCACAAATCGGGCATCCCGTATCAAAAGGTCGCCTTTCGGGGTACGTCAACAGGAGGAGCGGCATTGGGGGTTTTTGCTTCTTTCCCCTCACTCATCATCTCCTGCACGATTGCCCCATTGGCCGCGGTCACCGCGCTCAAGAAGTCGCCATAGTCGGCCGCCTCACCTCCACAATGCGCGCCCCACGGGTCTTTCGCTGTGGTCGCCCTGACAGCGCATTTGCCGTCATAGGGATTGTCGCGATTGGAGATGAGCCCCCAATTGGTGTGCTCGCCCCCGTTATCGTCGGTCAAGGCCCAGAAGTTGACTCCCACAATGGGGTAGGAACCATCCGCGGCCTGGGCGTTGAAGATGTATCGCTGGTCGTCGGCATAGACCTGACCGCGCTTTTCCTGGGTGCGATAGTCGGCGTCGGCGCCTGAGCTCTGCCCGCGCAAGCTAGAATCCTGATTGGCGCTTATGGCATACCAGAGCAGAACCGGCTTGCCCGTCTTCTCGTAGGCCGCGGTTGCCATCTTGACGTGCTGCGGGTAAACCGAATCGTAGTCAAGGTAGAGCACGTCCACGCCGGCTTCCGCAAGCGCCGGTAAAACCTGCGGCCGTGTCCCATAGGCGCCCACACCGCCAAGGGCGTTCGGTCCCAAGATCAGATGGTTCTTGTCATAGGCTCGAATACCCTTCACTTCCACTGACTCGAATGTAAGGACATACCCGAAAAGCATGGCATCGAGATCCGCCTGCACGGCTGGTTTTGCCCCAGCCAACATGTAGGGATCGGCTCCCAGCCACGCCTTGTGCCTTCCATCTTCGTCCAGCACTCCGGTCCCGGTGCCGTAGCCGCCGTCATCGCCAAAGCTGGTGTAATCGCTTCCCCAGGCAGCGTTGAGCGCGGCAATCGTCCCATACTTTTTCTCCAGGTAGGCGCTCCAGGCATACTTGGCGTAGAGCTTGGGATCCTTGTGGTCTTTGTAGCTGAAATTTGCGACCGCGATAAGGAATCCCATATGGGGATAGCTATCCGGCTTGAGCGGATTGTCGCCCGTGCCTTTCAGCGCCCAGAGGAAGTCGGCGTCATCGGTCGTGATGCCGACAATCCAGGGGATATTCTTGAAGTCGCCGCTAGTGAAGTTGTTGCGCCATTGCTTAATCTCGGCATTTACGCATGCCGGCCACATGGGATCGAAGGGATCAATCATCGGTGTGCCATCCCAAATGCCGTAGTGGCCCGGCACTCCGGCGATGATGTCCTTTATGGGCTGCTTGTAGCCGCATTGGTCGGGATGGTAAGTGGCCTCGCCCGCCGGGCGCAGCATCATGATGAACGGCATCTTCACTTCCGCACCCTTTGGTCCTCCGGCCTGATTACCGACGGGCAGAAAAGCCTGGTGCGAGTAGTCGGCGACGACGTTGAATCCCCACGACTGAATGCGCTTCAGCGTGCGAGTGAACCATGACGTGCGGTTGTCGCCGTAGGGAGCCATGATCGCGCGCTCGATGTAGGCATAAGTGGCGTTCTGTACGCCGCGCACATACAAGGCATTACCCAGAGGCGAAACGAAGTTCCAGCGCTTGATGCTGCCATTGCCGCGGGTTGCTTCTTCAATGCGGAAGTAGCCGGTAGCGCCGGCAGGTGAGGGCAACGCGATCAGGCCGCCAAACTTATCGGTGGCTGGCAGCGGACTTGACTGCCCGCTGGGCGAAGACACCTGCGCTGACAGAACCGATGCCAGAAGGAATGTCGTAGCGAACAGGGTCATTCTCATTATCGGTAATATACCCGGCGAGACATTGGGCCCGCGATAGCGCCGTAGGCACGACATAAGTTAGCCCACCCGTTTACGGCTGGGTAATTGGAAAAATAGAAATCCGAGTGCCGTAGGCACCACACACGGAGACGTGTGCGCTCCATCACGGCGTCAAACGGTGCCCTTATTTACTGTCTCCTCATGCCTCACACTTATTCCCCGATGCTTGGTTTTGACGGCGCTATTTCCGTCCCGCTTTTCCTCACAATTCACACTTATTCACTTCGCTGCACCGGGAACGGGCGTTGAACCGTCGGCGCGGCGGGATTACAGTCCGGGACAGGCAGCCAATGGCCGGGTTACTCCTTTGATTCGACGGGGTATCGGAGTAAAATACAATATGTAGTGTTTCCCTCTTGACATCCACAAGATGATGGGAGTAGGGTTTTGTTCCACGTGGAACAAAAATCCGGGTGCTGCATGGAATTTATGCAGTATTCGGAGGCGGTTCTCCCCCAAAAGGCCGAAGCGGCAGAGGTGACCGTGGAGGTTGGCATTTGGGCCCAAAGTTGGTTCCTCCGGGTTGGTTGAGAGCGAGCATACGCAGGGTAGTTGCTCCCTGCGAGGGCGCGGGGAGTTTGCACCAGGGTTCCCATCGCACTGCGGTGGGGTAGCAGGGCCGACGAAGTCATCGCTGGCGCGATGGCATCAGCGGGTTCCTTTCCAAGTCAAGTTGGTTCCGGCAGGCGGGGTGTAGCCGTTCGCCGGAACTCTGTTCGCAGGGCTTCTCACTGCGCGTGATTTTGCGCGCGATGGGTGTCCGGCGGTGGCGGCAGACAGACAACCAACGGGGGCCTCATCCTTGCCGATGAATTGCGGCCGGAGATGAGGCCCCCACAACCTTGTGGGCGTCAAATTGTTAGAGTCCCTTCCGGGACGGCACAAATAGAGCGGGCCTTTGGATCCGCGCATGAGAAGAAATTATAGGGGTCCTTCGACTCCGCCCGTTCGCTGGACGAACGGGCTCCGCTCAGGATGACAAAGAAAAGATAATCGATCAGGAGCACGCACATGGCCGAAATCACCACCACGACTACACCGACGACCACCGCCCCAACCACCCAGAAGAAGAAGGCGCCTGGCCTGACCTTTAAGCGCTATTTCACCAAGGCGGGCGTCTCGCCCTACGACGAGCTGGAGTGGGAGCTGCGCCTGGCGCAGATCACCGACTCGCAGGGCGGCATCATCTTTGAGCAGAAAGACGTCGAGGTGCCGAAGGACTGGTCGATGACGGCGACCAATATCGTGGCCAGCAAATATCTGCATGGCCCGCTCGACACGCCCGAGCGCGAGACCGGTGTGCGCCAGCTCGTGACCCGCGTTGCCGAGACCATCCGCGACTGGGGCATCAAGGGCGGCTACTTCCGCAGCGACGAAGACGCGGCCATCTTCCACGACGAGCTTGCCCACCTGCTCCTGCAGCAAAAGGCGGCGTTCAATTCGCCGGTGTGGTTCAACGTGGGCTGCGATCGCATCGAGCCCAACTCTGACGCGCAGAACTGGCACTGGAACCCGCAAGCCCAGCGCGTGGAGTACAGCGTCACCGGCTATCGCAATCCGCAGTGCTCGGCCTGCTTCATCAACTCGGTGCACGATTCGCTCGACAGCATCCTCACGCTTGCCAAGACCGAGGGCATGCTCTTCAAGTGGGGATCGGGCACGGGCACCAACCTGTCGCCGCTGCGCTCGTCCACCGAATCGCTCTCCGGCGGCGGCACCGCCTCGGGCCCGCTCAGCTTCATGAAGGGATTCGACGCCTTCGCCGGCGTCATCAAGAGCGGCGGCAAGACGCGCCGCGCCGCCAAGATGGTCATCCTCAACATCGACCATCCTGATGTGGTCGACTTCATCGAGTGCAAACAGAAGGAGGAAGCCAAGGCGTGGGCGCTGGTGGAGCACGGCTACGACGGCAGCGGCCCCGACAGCGAGGCCTACTCGTCGATCTTCTTCCAGAACGCCAACAACTCGGTGCGTGTGACCGACGACTTCATGTATGCCGTGCTGCGCGACAGCGACTTCTCCACCCGCGCTGTCAAGGACGGCCGCCCGGTGCAGACCTTCAAGGCGCGCGAGCTCCTGCGCAAAATCTCCGACGCCACCTGGCACTGCGGCGATCCCGGCATGCAGTATGACACCACGACCAACCGCTGGCACACCTCGAAGAACACGGCGCGCATCAATGCGTCCAATCCGTGCAGCGAGTACATGTTCCTTGACGACTCGGCCTGCAACCTGGCGTCACTCAACCTGATGAAGTTCGCGCCCAACGGGACGTTCGACGTTGAGGCCTACC
Organism: uncultured Acidobacteriaceae bacterium; assembly: GCA_963823635.1. Classification (GTDB taxonomy): domain Bacteria; phylum Acidobacteriota; class Terriglobia; order Terriglobales; family Acidobacteriaceae; genus Bog-257. The sequence goes on from CAWGMV010000029.1 coordinate 24,695, forward strand.
GCTACGCCTGCGCCGTCATGATCACCGCGCAGGAGATTCTGGTGGACAACAGCGGCTACCCGACGGAAGCCATCGGCAAGAACTCGCACGACTACCGACCGCTCGGTCTCGGCTATGCCAACCTCGGCGCGCTGCTGATGGCCGCGGGCCTGCCGTACGACTCCGATGCCGGACGCGACTACGCCGCCTGCGTTACCGCTATCATGTGCGGCGAAGCCTATCTGCAGTCGTCGAAGATCGCCGAACTCTGCCAACCGCTGGCGCCAACCACCGAAAAGGTTGTCGGTTCTCTGTTGTCGGTTGTCGGTAACGACGACTCCCTTACTGACAACAGACAACGGACAACGGACAACTGCCCCGGAGGGGCCTGTCCCGGCTGGTACATCAACCGCGAACCCTTCCTCGACGTCATCCGCATGCACCGTGCGTCGGTAAATAACATCAATCGCACCAACGTCCCCACCGCGCTCTACGAGGCCAGCAAGGACACCTGGGACGAGGCCCTGAAGCACGGCGAGAAGTTCGGCTATCGCAACTCGCAGGTCACGGTGCTGGCGCCGACGGGCACCATTGGCTTCATGATGGACTGCGACACCACCGGCATCGAACCTGACCTGGCGCTTGTGAAGTACAAGAAGCTGGTCGGCGGCGGCATGATCAAGATTGTGAACAACACCGTGCCGACGGCGTTATTCAAGCTGGGCTACACGCCCGACCAGACCAACGCCATCGTCAGCTACATTGACGCCACTGGCACCATCGAAGGCGCGCCCGCGGTGAAGGACGAGCACCTGCCCATCTTCGACTGCTCCTTCAAGCCGTCGAAGGGCACGCGCGCCATTCACTACCTCGGACATCTGCGCATGATGGCCGCCGCGCAGCCGTTCATCTCGGGCGCCATCTCCAAGACCATCAACATGCCCGAGTCGGCGACGGTCGAAGAGATCAGCGAGGCCTACATCCAGGCGTGGAAGCTCGGCCTGAAGGCAGTCGCCATCTACCGCGACGGCTCGAAGAAGGCGCAGCCGCTCAGCTCCATGGGATCGGCAACGGCGAAGTCGGGTAAAGATGGTGTCATCCCGAGCGCGGAGCGAAGCGACGCGTCGAGGGACCCCTCTGCTGGCAAGCAGACTGAAGTGATCGACGAGGCTGCCTCTCCGCCGCGCGCGGTGCGCCATCGTCTGCCCGACGAGCGCCTGTCCATCACCCACAAGTTCAGCGTCGGCGGACACGAAGGCTACCTCACCGTCGGCCTCTACAAGGACGGTATGCCGGGCGAGTTGTTCATCACCATGGCCAAGGAAGGCTCGACCGTCAGCGGCCTCATGGACAGCTTTGCCTGTGCCGTGTCCCTGGCTTTACAGCACGGTGTGCCGCTCAAGCTGATGTGCGAGAAGTTCGCCCACACCCGCTTCGAGCCCAGCGGCTGGAGCCACAACCAGGACATCGGCTACGCCAAGTCCATCATGGATTACATCTTCCGCTGGCTGCAGTTGCGCTTCCTCACCGGACAGCAGCAGGCGCTGTTCGACGGCCTGCGTCCCAAGTACGTCAACGCTCCGCCGCCGGGCGTGCCGGACGAGAATGGCTACGACGCAGGTCCGGGATCATCATCACCTTCGGGATTGTCATCACGAGGCGAAGCCGAGGGATCTGCTTTTACTGACAACCGGCAACCGACAACTGACAACTTGTTCCCCGGAGGCTCGCTGACGGCGCACCATCACGCTTCCGACGCCCTGAAGGAACTGATTGACATGGGCGACGATGCACCCAGTTGTCCGGTCTGCGGCGCTATCATGACCAGGAATGGAAGTTGTTATCGGTGTAACGAATGCGGCTCAACCAGTGGGTGTTCGTAACTGTTTTCACCACAGAGACGCAGAGGGGCAGGGAGAAATCCGTGCCCCCGTTTTGAAATCATCCGACTTCGCCGGACCAATCGACTTGCCGAGGGTCAGCCCGCAGGGCGGAACAATCGTAGCCCCGGTCGTAAGACCGGGGTAAGCGTTGTGAATGAATCCGAGTCCCTTCAGGGACGGCACCTCAACCGAAAACCTCTGACCGATTGAAGGAGACGCCCGATTTGGCCAGCAACGTTACGAACTCGTCCTCGAAGCTCCGTTTCCGATGATGTTCGGGCTGAGTCTGGATGTAGAGCCGAACGGCTTCCAGATTTGATGCGCTCACGGAGAACGCGCCATAACCTTCCTGCCATCCTAGCCATTTACCCTTTTCACGCAGCCACCGCGAGGAATTCGATTTCAGCTTTTGCACCGCTTCTGAAAGAGGCACATTGTTTGCAATTCGCAGCAGCACGTGCACATGGTTTTCGGTCCCACCAATCGCCAAGGGTTCGAAATGCAGGTTGCGTGCCACGCCAGCAAGATATCCCCACAATTTCGCGGGGTCGGGGATAGCTGGAACGCGTTCCTTTGTCGAGAAAACAATGTGAAACAGGTTTGAGGTAAAGGTGTGAGCCATGTGCCGACAGTATGGCCGGACGCAGAGCAATGTCAATGACGCGTGATACTCGCGTCCGTGATGACCGGCAAATAGAAACGCTTCGGATGTGTCGTCCCTGAAGGGACTCGAATGCTACTGCGAACTCGTACCCAGCACTCACGTGCTGGGCTACGATTGTGCCGCCCTGCGGGCTTGCAGTTACGCGGATTCGCGACCTAGCCGAGAACACGATAGCGGCCACTACCCTCGAAGGCCAAGTACCCTAAATCCCTCAACACTTGGAGTTGCTGCCGAATCTTCGGTTTGACGTTCCTGTTATTGGGATGCAAAGCTTGTAGCTGTCCTTCGAACTCATAGAAGTCGGCCAGAGAAACGTCGCGCTTCTTGAGCCTCCGAAGCACGTTCAAAACGTCCAATGTCCAGCCGCGCTCTTTCAACCTCAGCTCACGGAGCGGCTGCACACGTTCGTATTCCCTCCTAACCTGCGCCGGACTGACGATAACTCCATTTGAGACAATGGAGATGCGCCCATCTTCAGGGACGTTCCCGAGCAGAATGTTGCATCCGATCCAGTTTGCTCTCTTGGCGTTGGGAGAAAGTGGCTTCCGTTTCTCAATTGCCGACCCTGTAAGAAAGAGATTTGGTATCAGGAGAAGATTTATGACAGACCAAGAAAGAGAGTATTGCAGAAGGACGAGATTCGGCACTCTCTCCGACAGGATGGCGTCCATCATGGCATCATAACCTGCGTCCAAAATGCGGTTGCTTAATGCCGTCTTGCGGCTTTTCAACTGATACAGAGATGCACAGGCTGGGCACGTGAAATCGACAGCTCGAGAATTAGCAGGCCTTCGTGCCAAGGAATCGGAAGGACATGCAGCACAAAACATTTGTTCTGCAGCCCATGTCTCGCTCACCACGCGGGCAATCTGGGCCTTACTACAGTAGTTGAGGCTGCATTCCAGGGAACAGGTGAGGTTCACGAGCTATTCCCATTGTCATTGGCCCACAACTCTAACGGGCTCCAAGTTCCGTCCACCAGATTCTCTGGGTTGTCCTCGGTCACGACGACTTCGGTGAACAGCTCGTCATCACCATCCATTCCGAGGACCATCATCTTGGGCGTCCGGTCGATTTCGCCTGTCTTGCTGGTAGGATTGGCTCCGGCGGCTTCGCGTTGCAGGGCCGCAACCCACCACATAAGAGCTTCGTTCAAGTTCAGGCGCAACACGCCGCCGTTCTCCGCAAGGCGGACTATAAAGTCGTTGTAGAGGCACGGATCGTAATTCATAAATTAGGGCTATTCTAGCGAATTCCTGGCAAACTTCCGTGGAAAGTAGTGGCGACCCAGTTCTCTGCCACCAGGCAGGCAATTTGGGCTTTACTACGATAATTTAGGCTACATGCCAAGAAGCAGGTCAAATTCATCCTCGCTCGTCATAATTTCATTCTTCCCACAGTTCAATGGGTGACCATTTTTCGTCCAGAATCTTGGTTGGGTCGTCCTTGAAGAGGTTAACCTGTACGAAGACCTTTCTACTTTTGGACATGCCGAGCGCCATCAGCCTTGGGGCTTCCGAAACCGGGTTTGAGTTGGTGCCGAACTCGGATTCGGCAGCATGGCGTTGAAGTACTGCAACCCAGTAGGCCAGAGCCTCCTCAGAGCTAAGGCCGATTGCTCCACCGCTCCGCTTCAAACGGTCGAGCAGCTTCCTATAAAGCTTGGGATTTGGGTTTGTCATCCGCTCGCATTTCATTCTCGACCGCCAATAGATTCGATTTAACCCCCCCACCTAAATCTAATCGACACAGGTCGGGTTAAGCTTACCCAGGGGCACCCACGCTCTCTCTCCTCCGCTGCTTTTTCTCAAACGCCGGCTACCCCGCCCTCTCGCCAGGGGTTGGCGAAGGGTGGGATAAATCTGTGCCGTCCCCGGGGGACTCGATTTTCATTCGCACGGCTTCCCACCGTTGAAACGGTGGGCTATCATCTTCCGCGCCCGAGGCGCTCGGGTTGCGCCAATTCGGACGGGGCAGGCCAAGTCCTACAGATGCTGTCCGCAATCATCTCCACAACTTACCGGCGAGCCCGGTGCCCCATCTTTCGCCGCTGTTGCGGAAAGGGTCGTCAACTCTTAGCCCGAAGGGCGTCACAATCGTAGCCCAGCACGTGAGTGCTGGGTAAGCATGCAATTTGAATAGACGAGTCCCTTCAGGGACGATACAAAATCTGTGTGCCGTCCTGACGGACTCATGTGGAATCCATAATTCCCGACCCAGGACTTACGTCCTGGGCTACGGTTGTGTCGCCCTGCGGGCTTTCGTCATCACTCATCAACGTGCTACCAGCACTATGAATCCTCCAGGACGGCGCTTCAGCTGAAAACCTCCGACCGATTGAAGGAGACGCCCGATTTGGCCAGCAACGTTACGAACTCGTCCTCGAAGCTCCGTTTCCGATGATGTTCGGGCTGAGTCTGGATGTAGAGCCGAACGGCTTCCAGATTTGATGCGCTCACGGAGAACGCGCCATAACCTTCCTGCCATCCTAGCCATTTACCCTTTTCACGCAGCCACCGCGAGGAATTCGATTTCAGCTTTTGCACCGCTTCTGAAAGAGGCACATTGTTTGCAATTCGCAGCAGCACGTGCACATGGTTTTCGGTCCCACCAATCGCCAAGGGTTCGAAATGCAGGTTGCGTGCCACGCCAGCAAGATATCCCCACAATTTCGCGGGGTCGGGGATAGCTGGAACGCGTTCCTTTGTCGAGAAAACAATGTGAAACAGGTTTGAGGTGTAAGCATGCGGCATGTGCCCCACAGTACGCGGAGCAAGAAAGGCGGTCAGTGACGCCCGATACGTTGGTTGGTGACGCTGCCGAGACGTGTCGTCCCTGAAGGACTCAAATGCTGTTCGCGAATCTGTCCCAGCACTCACGTGCTGGGCTACGATTGTGACGCCCAGCGGGCTTTTCATTACGTAGATTTGAGCGTCTAGCGATCCTATCGGCGGCTGCCAATTGAACCTAAATTGTTGAGATAATTCTGTGCCTTCCCCTGGGGGGACTCGGGTTTCCTTCTTCACACCCACCGTTGAAACGGTGGGCTATCATCTTCCGCGCCCGAGGCGCTCGCTCGCGTGCCCGCCAGCCGCAGCGACGACGGCTTCTTGTCACACGCCGGCGTGACCTGTGCACTTGCCGATGCTGGGCCCAGTGGGATATCACCGATGTCGAGGAGAGCGGTGTTGTGTCTCTGCTCAGGCTGCGCCCAGTGCGCGGGCCGAAAATGCTCCTTGAAAAGCAGTCGTCGCGGTTAGGTGTCTGCGATGAGCCGTCAGCCGTCGGCCAACGGCTTCAACTGGCCTGGGCGAACCGGACTGTATTGCTAGTATGTGTTGAGTATCATGCTACTCATGATAATCAGGATTAGCAGATTTCGGACGAGAGCACCCCGCAATTTGCAGCTAAGTCGTTAGTTTTAAGGAAGTTAATTCTATGTTGCTGTAAAACTTTTGGAATCTTATTCTTGCAGAGATTTTTTACCTAACTCATTGATTCTACAACTGGCACGAATGGGGGAGGGTCAAGACAGGCGTAGGGAAGGCGTTAGAACGGGGGTCCTGGGGGAGGAGGTACAAGCCAGGGCAGCGAGCAATTGTGCTCAGACTCCTTGATCACGGAACCGTACGATGATGTCTGACCGAAGTAATCAAGGAGAATCGAATGATAACCAAGAAGCTATTTGCTTTCGTTCCGGGCTCGCTGGTTGTGCTCGCCCTGTCCCTGCCGCTAATGGCACAGAGCACCACACAATCCAGCACCACGACAACAAAGAATCCACCGGCTGCTCAGACGCAGAGCACGACCACGACCACGCTGGATCCGGCATATGCGCCGCCAGCCATGACCACTCAGACCACGGACACGACTGTTACACCGGCCGAGCCGCAGGTGAAGCAGACTGATACGACGACCACCACCACCACGCCCCAGCCGAAGGTAAAGCAGACCGACACGACAACCACCACGACCGCGCCGCCGCCCGAGGTGAAGAGGGATACCACATCGACGACCACAGTGACGCCCCAGTAGTGATAGTTGAGGGTACTGCGTTTTATGTGTTTCTGAGCGGCTAAGCTCGAGCCTCGCCGCATAATTAGGGATGAGTAAATCGTTCCGCCGGATCTCCCCAGGGCAGCGAGCAATTGTGCTCAGATTCCTTGGTAACGGGACCGTACCATGTATCTGACCAACGTAATGAAGGAGAAATGAATGATATCGAAGAAGCTATTTGCTTTCGTCCTGGGGTCGCTGGTTGTGCTCGCCCTGTCCCTGCCGCTAATGGCGCAGAGCACCACACAATCGAGCAGCACGACGACACAGACTCCAGCTCCCGCTCAGGCGCAGAGCACTACCACCACGACTACGCAGGGTCCAGCGGCTGCGACGCAGCCGACCACGCAGACGACTGACACCACCACGAAGTACAACAAGCATCACAAAGTGAAGCAGACCGACACGACAACCAGCACTACCACACCGGCGCCCCAGCAGATGCAAAAAGACACCACATCGACGACGACCACAACCACGCCGTCAGCCGATCAGGTGAAGCGGACGGACACAACGACCACCACAACCGCGCCCCCGCAGCAATAATTGCGGGTAATCGGCGGTTGGCCTTACCCAAGCTTTTCGTTGCTTGGGTGGGGCATTTTTGGTTTCGGGGAAACCAAACAAATCCCCGCCCGCGGCCAATAGAGGCCGGGAACGGGGCACCCTGACAATAAATCGCGATTATCCCTTGGTGTGAGACCTTCTCAAAGTAACCCTGTGGGCGTCGCGTTTTTTCTTCTTTTTGGCCCTTATGGCTTCCGCACGTTTATCGGCAGAACGCTCTCGCGGGACGTCGGATTTCGATTTCACTCGCGCCTCCGCAGGAGGTGTCGTCGCTTCCGGGATTTCTGTTTCAGGGTTGACCATGTTTTTCTCCTTTAAGACTCCGGCGGACGCGAGGAAGCTCCTCGCCCAGCGGCAGACAACAGGCGGCCGAAATGCGCGTCCTGGCGAAAGGCGCCGTTAGCAATCTCACAGCACCGCTCTCGCGGTGCGGCGGCACACGTTGGGCACGGCACGGACAACGTTTGGACCGGGCTAAGATCAGCGATTTCCACGTTTAGACCATCCGCCTTTGAGTAGATACGACTTCATTCCAGAGGGATGCAGGAATCGTTACGCAATTTTCTTCTGGGTCCGCTCCACGCTCTTACCCCAGTCCCATACTTGCTTCTCGGCTTCGCGCCTTGCCATCCCGTAGGCTTCCTGGATCTTGGCTACGAGCTGCTCGCGTTTGCCGGATATTTGCTGGAGATCATCATCGCTGAGCTTGCCCCAGTTTTCCTTTGCAGAACCCGTCAGTTGTTCCCACTTGCTTACCACCTGGTCCCAATTCATGCTTGTCTCCTTTGGTTAATTACTGCTGGTCCTTTTCAGGCTGTTTGCCGCCCACCAGTTCCATCAGTTCTGTCTCTGCCTGGCTCCAATCCTCGTCGGCCCGGTTGTGGGCTCTGCCGCGAGACTCGAAGATTTGGTAAGCGCGGGCTCGTATCTCATTTTCTGAGAAGGTACTCGCGGAATCGTTCTTGAAAGGTTTTGGCTGTTTGGAAGGGGCAGGTTGCGGGCGAACTTGGACCTTAATATTAGACACTTCAACTCCTGGGATTTCACAACTAAGAGGGGGAAACTTCAGAGCGGCTGACCTAGCTCAGAGGTCTGAATGAGAAGTAGGGTATCTCACTTGTCATCGTACGCTGATTGGCCGGCGTTGTCCACGCGTACATTGAAACATTTAGCTCACGATTTGACAATTTTCAGGTAAGCATATATAGTCACAGTTGAGGCGGTTTCCACCTTCTCCTCTTTCAGGTTCCCTGAACATAAGTCAGCCCATCTGAAGTTCTCTTCTTCTTACATGACACAACCTTTAGGAGGTTGAATTATGTACGCACGCAATGTCTCCTTTCGCCTGAAATCCAACATGCAGTCTGACTACACCCGCACTTTCGAGAACCAGATTCTTCCTTTGCTGCGCAAGCAGAAGGGCTTCAAGGACGAAATCACATTTTCCAATCCCGGCAGCCAGGATGCGGTTGCAATCAGCCTGTGGGAGAACAAGGCCAATGCAGACGATTACAACACCAACACCTATCCACAAGTGGTGAAGACCTTGGTGAACGTAATCGATGGAACACCAAGGGTTCAGACGTTTGAGACGGTCGTCTCGACGTTCCATAACGTCGCCGTAGCCGTGTAAGTTTGCCAGCATGTCGCACGGGAAGGTAATACTGCCTTCCCGCTTGTTTTTGTCCAACGCCCCGCAGGATTACCCGCTACAATGAGGCCATGCACAATTACCGGCTGGTAAGAACCGGATCCGACGTGAGGGTGTTCGTTGACGGCAGTCCCACGGTAATGGTTGACGCGAACCAGCGAAACGAAATGCGCAACTACATGGCGTCAGCCGGCCTCACACCCGACGAGATCAATCAGAAGGTCCACGAACTCTACCTGACGAATACGACGCAGTTCCGCGGCAGCAGCTAACCAGGCGTGCGCCAGTCATAATAGCAAAAAATTCTTGCGGCAGCCCTGAACCAATTGGGTTTAAGATCGTCCAATAACACCGGGGGATGCTCTTGCCCGACCGATCGCATTGGGGAAGACGGCCAACCCGAGTGGCTTCGGCTCACACTGCGCTGCTCTGGGCGTCGGTTTTTCTGCTTGTGCTCCTTCGTGTTTCCCCGCCTTCTCTCCCGCAATCGCTCTCCTACCAGCCGATCGTCAAATGCGGTCTCGAAACCGAGCACAAGCCATGCTTCGACCACTGGGGATTCGAATGGAACTGTTCGCTTGCAGTGTTTCAGTTCGCTCTACCGCTGGTGCTGATGCTGGGATTGATCTCGTGGAGGGAAGCAACTCCCGCGTTCCCGGTCAAAGGTTTCCACTACAATCGTCCCCCACCTCGCAGCTAAACCTTTGAAGCTGCCGCGTCCGGATGTTCCGATCCTAATGTTCAATGGCGTCGGCAGTCAGATGCCGCTGCCCTGCACTGTCTTTTTTCATCTCCGAAAATAGCGGAGACGGATAGGTGGGTCATGTGAGTTCGGCCCCTTGGGTAGCACAGAGGTCTGACTGTCGTGACGAAAAGAGCCCATCGCGAAGAAGGAGGTTGCCATGAACCGACGGCCCCTTGAAGTTGGCTTTTCAGTGTTTGCGTTCAGCGTGACTACCGAGTTGCTCACCATCAAGATTTTGCGCGGTTCTTTGATGGATTGGCTGGATCATCCCCATCGCCTGCTCCTGCTGCTCACCATGATTCTCGTCAACCTGTTGAACGCCGCCACCGCCATGTACTTCTGCTCGCGAGCAGTAAGGACGGAGGTTAGTTTGAAACTCAGCGAGAAAAGGCAGGAAGAGATTGGCATCTACTTGAATCACCATCTGCGAAACGCCCTATCGGTTGTTCAGGATGCTGTCTTCCTGACCAACGATGAGAAGACCATCAAGCTGTGTGATGATGCGGTGAAACGTATTGTGCAGGTCCTGGTAAGCACAGAAGGTGGTTTGACCGACCCGAGTGCTGTTCTGTTGACAACCGCAAAAGTCGGACATTCCAATGTTAAAGACAGCTGGTCATAAGAGCCAGGCTGTCCCTAGCGCATGAGCATGTCATACAAGACTCGGAAGGCTTCGGGGCTGACGCCAAGGCTGCCCTGGTAAGGATGGTTCATGATCACCAGAAGATGGATTTCCATTCCGAGCAGCGCGGCAAAAATAGCCGTCATCCAGACATGCATGGAAAAGCTCTTGAGCTGAAAGAACCAGCTCACGATGAAGCTCAAAACCGCCCCGAGAATGACAAAGTCCCACAGAGGCCGGGGCAAACGCGCAGTTATGCTGTCGATTCGCAAGCTTCGGTTCTGGATGAGCACGTTGTACTCGCGAAGGGTTTCTTTCTGCAGCGCTTCCTGTCCGCCGGTCTTGGGCTCGAAGGCCTGCAGTTCGTCCTGAAAGTGCCATAGGCGCTGCATTCCTCCGGCCGTAATGATGCCCTTGCGATGTTGCGGCCACGCCACATCGATCTCGTAGCGGGTGTATTCGCGCAGATCGGCCTGAAGTGCCGTGCGGTAAGGCTCGGGATAACCGCTGACATCGCGGTACAACGCTGAAAGCGACCCGGCTTCCATCGCGGCCGAGGTCACCGCGCCGTTGTAATTTTCCCAAACGCTGACGGCAATCAAGCCCAGCATAATGCCGTAGAAGATGGCAACCGTGCTCAGATAGTAGCTCACGATTTCGTTATGCGATACGGTCACGTGTAGCCGCGCAATCCATTTGCGGGTAACCAGCAGACCGCCGACGCCGAACAACACGGCGAAGATCGTCGCGAGGATGCCATAGAGCCAGTCCGGCAAGTTGAGGAACCATTCCACAGGGTTGTCCCGTTCTAATCAGCGCGTGCAGAGTGCGGTTTTGGGATTTTACATCAGGCTGAGGTGAGGAAAGGCTCTTGGTGCACGTGTGCGTCTGGTTCCGCGGCGCACCGGCCGATAGCGAAAACGGCCTCGAAAGCCGGTTAGCTTCCGAAGCCGCATTCGTTCAAGGTGAGGACGTTGTCTTATGCTCGTTTTTTCTGCTGGTCTTGCTGGAACTTCTCGCGGTCTGACTGTGGTGACTTCTGACTGCCCTGCTGCTGGCCACCTTGCTGCTGGCCGTGCTGCCCACCCTGCTGCTGGCCGCCCTGCTGCTGGTCCTTCTTCCAATTCTCCTGCTGCTGGCTGCCTTGGTTCTGTTTTTGGCCCTGCTCTGACATGTTTTGCGGTCTCCTTTGGTTAACTTACGTGAAACTTGCCTGAAGGTAAGATGGGCCGAGAGCTGGCTTGGGATGCCTTTCTATGAGCATTGCGGATTTGCGGGCCGTTTTTCTGATAAGGTGACCTTACCGTAGGATCGCGCCTACGCAGAACGCGGTCACGTCACGAGAATATGGTCAACGCCTTCAGGAGAACATGATGGCCGAAGTCGCCTACACATCCAATGTGCGCATTGAGCGCATCAAGGGCCCCCTTCGCCGCGCGTATTTGCCCGGCGAACTGCAGCCGGTGATGTTCAGCGTTCACGGCGGCATAGCGAAGCATTACGGCATTGACGAGAGCCGCTTGCCCGAGCCGCACGCTGCGACGATCGACTACGTCATAGCGGCGGTGGGCGGTTGAATGCTCGGCACCTTTGCCGGCGCGCTGGATGCGCGCAAGATTGACGCCAAGGAAGGCCGCTTGACCTGCGAGGTTCGCGGTGAAGTAGAGAACGAAGGCGGTGTGCTGGTGATCAAGCGCGTGCATGTCACGCACAAATTGCAGGCCGATAATCCCGAAGCGGTGCGCGACACCGTGGAACGCGTGCATGGGGTTTATGCCCAGAGCTGTCCCGTGTACCGGTCCCTTAGTCCAGCGTTCCAGATCACATCGAGCGTTGAACTTGACAAAGTGGCTAGTGGTCAGGGGCAGGAAGCCGTATGATGCATAGATTGCCGGATGAGGTGCGGTTGTGAACGTGTCCGCAATCAATGTGTATCCGATCAAGTCGTTGCGGGGCACCGCGCTGGAGACGGCGCACGTCTGCTCTTACGGCCTGGAATATGATCGCCGGTGGATGCTGGTGGACCCGGCGTCGAAGATGATTACGCAGCGCGAGTGCCCGCTGGTGGCGACGCTCACGCCGCGGGTTGATTCCGATGGTCTGCGTATCGCAACGCTGGGCGGCCGTGAGATCTTCGTTCCCTGTGATGCTACGAGCTGGACTGACCGCGAGTTCACGGTAGATGTTTGGGGACACGCCTATGTAGGAGTTGCGGCGGTTTCGGAGATCAACGCAGCGCTGAGCGAAGTCATTGGCACGCCATGCCAGTTGCTCTCCATTCGCGCCGATGTCTTTCGCACCAAGCGCGATGTTGCTTTTCATGACGACGCACCCATCCTTATCATCAGCGAATCGTCGCTGGCGGAGTTGAACCGTCGGCTGGCGGTTCCGCTGCCGATGAACCGCTTCCGGCCGAGTATTGTGGTGCGCGATGTCGGTCCCTTCGACGAAGATGGATGGCAGCAGATCGCAATCGGTGACGCTCTGTTCCATGCGGTGAAAGCCTGCCTGCGCTGCGTTACCACCACGGTTGACCAGACCACAGGAACTCCCAGCGGTCCGGAACCGCTCGCCACCCTGGCGAAGTTTCGTCGCAAAGGCGAAGGCGTTGCGTTCGGCAAGTACTTCCGCCCCGGCCAGGCTAGCGCGACAATCACGGTGGGCGACGCTCTGACAGTGTTGGCGGCGAACCACTCCCACGCTGCGGCGCAACCTCAATGACCGAGACTCGCGCAATCACTGCGGCGGCTGAGGCTTTGGCGGCAGCTCGTGGATGGTCGCGATGACCTTTTTCATCTGCTGGAACTTGCCGGTCTCATAACCGTAATGCTGTTGCGGCAAACGCCGGGCCTCCTGCTCGATAGCTTTCTCGCGATTGCCAGGATTGGGATGATCGGAGAGAAATTCCGGTGCCTGGTCGATGCCTTTGCTGTTGAGCTTATCGAAGAACTTTGCCAGCTCTGTGGGATCGTAGCCGGCTGCGGCCATCAGGTGCGAGCCCATGAGGTCAGCCTGGCTTTCGGCGGTGCGCGAGAACTTTGTCAGCACGCCCAGCCCGATGCCAACTTGCGCAAGTTGCCCAATCATCCCGATGTTGCCGGACATTTGTCCGGCCAGTATCGCGGGCAACTCGATGAGGTTGGCCTTCGAAGCCTGATTGGTGCCGTGACGCAGGATCACGTGTGACATTTCATGGCCCATTACGCCTGCAAGTTCTGCTTCATTATCGACTGCTCTCAGCAGGCCGGTGTTGATGAACATCGGCCCACCCGGCAGAGCGAAGGCGTTGATGCTGGGATCGGCGATAACTTCGAAAGTGAACCGGAAGCCGCTCGCCTTAGCCTCTGGCGCAGCCATCAGCCGCTTACCGACTGCGTTCACGTAAGCCGTGAGCGTCCGATCATGGATGACGGTCATTTGCTTGCGCACCTGAGCCGCCATCTCCTGCCCAAGCTGCACGTCCTGTTCCTTGGAAAAGAGATTGAAGCCCGGCTTGAGTTTGGTTGGTCGTTGCGTCAGTCCGGAGACCGCAAGCGAGAGAACTACAAGTGATGCGAGGGTCTTGCAGCAATTTCTAAGCATGCACAACGGATGACCTTCGCCGCTAACGCTCTCTTCCGTAGATGCAGTTGCGACAAACGATCTAACCCGGATTTTACAGTTCTCCGCTCCCTTGCTGCTGGCGTGAGTTGCGGGGATTGTTCCGTTCACCTTCTGCATCTCGCGCTACGAAGAAAGCCGGTTCAATTTTCTTGCGACTAAAGTCCGGGCGGCCGCACTTTGCGGTATCATCTATCGGTTTGGGGCGACGGGCTTGGGTGTATGGATAAACGCAGTTTCAAGAAACTACTGCGGCGCACTGTTGCGATTCCGGTCATCCTGCTGGTGCTGCTCGCGGTGACGCTCCTGCTGGAGATCCTGACCCTGACCAGTTCGCTGAAGTGGGTGGACCACGCGGAGCAGGTAATCTCCAATTCCCGCCAGTTGATGCGTTACATGGTGGACATGGAGACCGGAGTTCGCGGCTACCACCTGACCGGCGATAAGACCTTCCTCGATCCCTATCAGGCTGCCAAAGCCCGCGTTGCCGGCCAGCAGGAGCTGTTGATCAGACTTACCGCCGATAATCCTGAACAGCAGCGCCGGTTCAAAGAAATCCAAGCCCTGGATTTCCGCTGGATTGCCTATGCCGAAGACCTGCTGAAGAAGCCGATCGGGAAACCGCTGTCGGTGCAGGATTTCGAAACCGGCAGGACACTCATGGAGCAGATCAGGACGAAGCAGCGGGAGATTTTGGCTGTAGAGGAGCGGTTGCGCGATACTCGTTACCGCCGCGCGACTGTCCTGGGCAACATAGCCGACGGTACAGCCGTCGGACTTTCTCTACTGGTGGCACTCCTTCTTTTCACCCTCACGCGACGCGAGCTGTACGCGCTTTCCTCCAACTATGAGCGACATCTCCGGACAGAAGAGGAGAAAACCGAGCAACTGCGGGAAAGCCGGGAATCGTACCAGATCACGCTGAAGAGCATTGGCGATGCCGTCGTTTCCACCGACGCGGCGGGAAATGTTTCATTCATCAATCCTGCTGCCCAGCAGCTTACAGGCTGGGACTATGAAGTTGCTCGAGGGCGGTCGCTACGGGAGGTCCTCTGCATCGTCGATGAAAAGACGCGGACCGAGATCGAGGACCCAGTCCAAGCCGTGCGTCTTTGCCGCAACGCGGCCGGCCTTTCCAACAGCCTCCTGCTGATCGACCGCTCGCACCGCGAGTATCCGATTGAGCTGAACGCTGCTCCAATCCTCAACGATCGGAGAGACCTGGTCGGAGTGGTGATCGTTGTCCGCGATATCACCGGGCGGCGCAGGACGGAGCAGACGCTGCGCGCCAGTGAGCGCCTGGCCCAGGCCGGCCGTTTGTCGGCCACCATTGCGCACGAGATCCGCAATCCCCTGGATACGGTTTCCAACCTCATCTACCTGCTGCGCCATGAGCGCGAGGCCAGCGAAGCCTCGACCCAGTACCTTGAGATGGCAAGTGATGAGCTGGCGCGCATTGCGCAGATTACGGGACAACTGCTGACGTTCCATCGCGAAGCACAAACCCCGGTTAATGTTGACCTGGCGGATGTGCTGCAGAGTGTGCTGGTGCTGCACGCGCCGCAGATTAGACGAGGTCATATAAAGGTCCAGCAGCGTCTGGACGCTAAACAGCAAGTGAGAGGATTTCCCGGCGAACTGCGGCAGGTATTCTCCAACCTCGTAGGTAACGCCATCGATGCCATGCCGCATGGTGGTGAACTCATCCTGCACGTGCGCGAATCGAGCCTCGCTTCCGATCCTCTGGTTAAGGGCGTGCGCGTCACGGTGCTGGACACGGGCGCCGGCATTTCGCTCGGTGTCCGCAGAAATCTGTTTGCCCCCTTCTACACAACCAAAGGTGAGAAGGGAACCGGACTGGGCCTGTGGGTGAGCCGTGGCATCATCGAGAAACACGAGGGCACCATTTACCTTCGTAGCTCCACTCGGCCAGGCAAGAGCGGGACTGCCTTCTCCATATTTCTGCCGTACGAACAGAAGCTGGGAATGCTGGACGTGCCGAGCTTGCCCCCGGCGGCGTGAGGGCAGGGACCAGACGTCAGGGGCCAGGAGTGGTTGCGATTGCTCCTGGAGTTGTGTTGCCAAAGAGAATCGTGCGGCGCAGAGTTTTCGCTGGACGTTCCTTATCTAACCCCTGACCCCTAGTTGATGTCGAAGTTTTCCTGGTGGAGTGCGGGGTCGCTCTTCACCAGCACAGTCTTGCCGGTCAACTCCTCCATTTCGCTGATGAGCTTGCCGTTATCGGCCTTCAGCGCCTTCGCTACCTCGGGATTGACGCGCAGAGTAATGTCCGTCTTGTCATGCTGCTTCGCCATTTTCCGCATTTCGATGTAGAGCTCGTTGCACACCGTTGGGACGGACTTCACGAATCCTGCGCCTGCGCAGTACGGGCAAGACTCACCCAGTGTGCGCTCCAGCGACTGCTTCACTCGCTTACGGGTGATCGCCACCAGGCCGAAATCATTGAATTGCAGAACCTTGGATGGAGCGCGATCGTTGCGCAGAGCCTCTTCCAGCGCCTGCATCACTTTCTGGCGGTTCCTGCGCTCATCCATGTCGATAAAGTCGATGACGATGATGCCGCCCAAGTCGCGCAGCCGGACCTGCCGCACGATCTCCTTAACCGCGTCGACGTTGGTCTTGACGATGGTGTCTTCCAGGCGCTGCGTCTTGCCGACGTACTTGCCGGTGTTGATGTCAATCGCCACCAGCGCTTCCGTCTGATTGATGACCAGGTACCCACCGCTCTTCAGCCACACCTTTGATTTCAAAGAACGGTTGATTTCTTCCTGAATGCCAAACTCCTCGAACAGCGGCGTGTCTTTGGTGTACAGCTTGATGCGCCGAACCAGCGACGGCTGAAAGCGGTTAGCGAAGCGCACAACGCGCTCGTATTCGTCTTCCGTATCCACCCAGATCTGCGAGAAATCAGCGTTGACCTGGTCGCGTAACACGCGCTCCACCAGGTTCAGGTCGTGATAGATCAACGCCGGCGAGCGATCGTTCTCAGCGCGGTTCTTGATCTCCGCCCACAGGTGCTTGAGAAAGCGGATGTCGGCGCGCAGGTCTTCTTCCTTGATGTTGGCCGCTGCCGTACGCACGATGAATCCGCCGAGACCGTTTTCGCGTTCGCTGCTCACAATGCGCTTCAGGCGCAGGCGCTCGTCTTCCGAAGCTATCTTGCGCGAGACACCGACGTGGTTCACTGTCGGCATGTACACCAGGAAGCGGCCCGGAAGGGCGATGTGACTGGTAATGCGGGCGCCCTTTTTGGCGATGGGCTCCTTG
Organism: uncultured Acidobacteriaceae bacterium; assembly: GCA_963823635.1. Lineage (GTDB taxonomy): Bacteria > Acidobacteriota > Terriglobia > Terriglobales > Acidobacteriaceae > Bog-257. Next base: position 41,750 of record CAWGMV010000029.1, read on the forward strand.
GCGATCTGGACCAGAACCTCCTGGCCCTCCTTCAGAAGGTCAGTGATCAGTGGGTACTGCCGGTTGTTGTTGGAGCGCGGCCGCATGCCGCGACGGAAACCACCGCGGCGTCCGCGGTCGCGGTAACGGCGATCGTAGCCTGGCCGCTCGGCATGACGCTGCTGATATCCCGCGGTAGGAGAGGCTGCGCGCAAGTCTGCCCGGCCATTGCTCTCCTGAACTTCGCCATTGTCTTCCGGTTCTTCTTCGTCGGCTCCGGGGACGTAAATGTTCTCGCCGCGCATTTCGGCAGCCACGACTTCGTCTTCGTCCACGTCTTCGATTTTGGGGATCCAGCGCTCGGAGTATCCGTTGCCCGAATCGAGGGTTTCCTCCTCCAGGATCAGTTCCTCATCTCCCGCCACTTCGCTGAGTGCGCTGAGGTCGTCAGGAACGGGATGAAACTCCGTCTCCTCATCTTCCAGAACTTCGTGCTCGAGAGTGCGTCCCTGTGGCGCTTCCCAGGACGCGGTGAGGCGTTGAGGACTGGTAGACTCCGGAGCTGCAGTAGCCTCTGGTTGCGAAGCGTGCTCGAGATATCCGCCGTCGGCAGGCAGCGGTCCAGTGTGAATTTCAACCTCTGCTTCGTCCTCCACCACGTCTTCTTCCTCATTCTGCGGTGAGGCGGCCAGGAGCTCAGCCGGAGTCTCGGGCAACTGGGCTTCCGGCGTTGAATGCGGGACTTCCGATGGAACGGCGGCCGCGCTCTCCAGATCGCGGCGTTCTTCATCGTCCCCTTCGTCCTTCGTTTCTTCGGTTTCAGCGAATGCGTTCTCAGCGCGGTGAAGTTCAGTGGGCATTTGATCATACCCAGTATCGGCGCCCTGCGTGGCCGGTTCACCTGCTACCGATTGTGCCTGATTGCGATACTTCGAGATAGATTCTCCGGGAAGAATCATCGGCGCGTATTCGACGGGCGGAGCGAAGGCGGAATGTGGACGCGAGTCGGGGCGGGAAGCGTTGGTTTCCGCCTCGCCGCTGGTTTCGGTTTTCGTCTCGGGCTGATCGTCGCGATCATCGGCACGCCCGCGACGGCCACCGCGACGGCGCCGGCGTCCACGCCAACGCCGTGATCCTTCTTCAGAGTCCCTATCTCCACTTGGGGAAGCCTCCAGTTCTTCAGCGGAGGAATCTCCGTTTCCCGAAGGAGCGAAGTCGATCGCAGTTTCGGATTCTTCTTCGACCTCAGTTTCGGGAACTGGCGAGGTACGTTCCAGAGTGCGCGCCTCTTGTACTGGCTGCGACTTGCCCACGTCCACAGCCGTACGCGGCGCTGGGATCTGCCCAAACTCCCCTTCCTCTTCGTCCTCGCTGGGCAATTCCAGGAAGTCGGAGACGTAGAGAAATGCGTCCCGTTCCAGTCCAATATCAACGAAAGCCGACTGCATGCCGGGAAGCACGCGCGTGACCCGGCCTTTGTAGATCGATCCTGCTAAGGTGTATTCGTTTTCCCGCTCGAAGAACACTTCGGCGAGTTGATCATCTTCCACCAACGCCACTTTGGTTTCGTGGGGCGTGGAGGACACATAAAGTTCTTTGTTCATGATGCTCCGGTTGTACCGGCGCGAGGGATCGAGGAGGACAGGAAAAACGTCTACGGCTGATCAGGCGCAGGCACAACGAGGCTCTCGCCCGGATGAGACCGTGACCTGATTCGTACTGCAGTTTGTGGAATCTTTTGCACCGTATAAAGCACGCACCTGGAGGTTTGTGGCCTCACACTCAGCTCAAAGCTGATGGGCCGTTTCCCGCCTCAAAAACGTGCTCTGCAATCCTGTCCGGCCCTATTTCCTATGGCCGGCTATGCCCTCGTCCGTGAGGGCGCTCGTAATCTTGTTGTCATCCTTTGGAAATCTCAATACCCCTTCGTAAGATTTCCTCGGCGGATGAGGCCGACTGCCGTTGTCCCGCGCCCGTTGGCGCAGACCCTTTCTCGTCAACTGCAAAGCTGGCTTTCAGTTCACGAACCGGCGCATGCGGATATTCATAACAATTCCCAGCGCCAGAAACATGAACAGCACTGACGATCCTCCGTAACTCATTAACGGCAAAGGAATACCCGTGACCGGCATAAATCCAACCGCCATGCCCACGTTAATCAGGACGTGGAAGGCGAGAACCGCAACCACTCCCATGACCACAAAGGCGCCAGCCCGGTCCGGGGCCGTCTGAGCGTTCTGGATGAGACGCATCAGTACGATAAAGTATAACAGCAACAATCCCATAGCGCCTAGGAATCCGTGTTCCTCGGAAAAGGCGGCGAAGATGAAGTCGGTGTGCGGTACCGGCAGGAACTGCCCTTGCGTCTGGCTGCCGTGGGCCGTGCCCTTACCGAAAATGCCTCCAGAACCAACCGCGACTAATGATTGAATCACTTGATATCCGCGTCGCTGAGGATCAGCTTCGGGCTGCATGAAGCTGGTGAGCCGATCGCGCTGATAGGGCTTCAAAACATGCCATCCCACTGGCGCAAGCAGCGCAGCCACCAGAACGATGACCAGTGCGTGTTTGGCTTTCATTCCCCCCAGAAACAATCCCATGATGGCAATCGGCAGATAAGTGAGCGCCGTACCTAAGTCCGGTTGAGCCAGCACCATCAGCATGGGCACGCCCACCAATGCTCCCGCTTTGACGATGTCTTGGGCTGTGCACTCTGGCCTGGAGTCGGCAAAGTATTTCGCCACGGCGAGGATCAGCACCAGCTTCACCCACTCGGAGGGTTGGAAGTGAAACGAGCCCATCTGCACCCATCGGCGAGCGCCCAAATACTTTTTCCCAAAGATCGCCACCGCCAGTAATGAACCAATGGAGATCAGATACAGCAGCGGAACGCGCTCCAGCACTGCCTGGTAGTTCAGGAGGCTCACCAGGAACATAAGCGCCACGCCGCCGAGGATCCAGTACACCTGCTTGATGTGCACACCCATGAACTTTGTGCTGAGCGTGGCGCTGTAGATCTCCAGAACGCCAAGCGCGCAAATCATCAGGACCAGCACCAGCAGCACCCAGTCGAAATCGCGGAATGAGATGTAGCGGCTCATGGTTGCCTCGCCGGAACCACCGCAGCAGCGGGAGCAGCCGACGGCTTCGCATCTGGTTTCTTTTGGGTGGGTTCGTCCTCTGGCGTTACGCTCGGTGGCTTCGGCGGCTCAGGCGCTGGAATTTGATTTTCCGGATGTGCCATCTCATCGTGCGCCTCAGTGGTTTCCAGGTTGCCGGCAGGTTTCGCCTGGTCCGCCTGCTCTAGTCCGGGCGCCGAAGTCACCAGCTTGGTCTTTCCATCGGTGGGGACGGTGAAGCGGCCAGCCTGCATCTTGTCAGGCTGCTTGGCGTCACCCTCGTGCCAAACCGCGGCAACTTCCGCCTGTTTTCCGGATGTGCCGGTGGCTTTGGCGACTTGCGTCTGGATAGCACGTTGCTTCTCTACATATGCCTTGATTACCTGTGCGGTAGCGCGAGCAGCGTAGTATCCGTGTTCGCCTTCTTCCAGCAGCACAGCCACCACGATCTCGGGATTGCGCCGAGGCGTGACCCCTACGAACCACCCATTGTCCTTGAAGTGCTTACCCTCAGCCCCCAGCCGCTTCTTGAGATCGTTGGAGATGGTCTGCGCGCTGCCTGTCTTACCTGCAAAGTCGATGCCCTTCAGCGCTGCGCTGGGCGCAGTACCGACCGGCGAGACCACCTGCGCCAGGGCATCTGTGATCAGCATCCAGTTGTCTTGGTCCAAGGGAATTTGCGTTTTGTCGGTGTAGTTCGCCACCTGCTTGAAGCCGGGAGGGAACTGATCGGGAAACGCCACGTGCGGCCGCACCAGTACTCCGCCGCTGGTGATGGCGCCAACCGCACGCGCCAGTTGAATGGGGGTGGTCGCCACGGCGCCCTGGCCTATTCCGACGGAGATGGTTTCACCGGCGTACCACTTCTGCTTGAAGTTCCTGATCTTCCACTCCTCCGACGGCATTACGCCGCTGACTTCCTGCGGCAGGTCAACCCCGGTTTTTTGTCCCAGCCCCAGCATGGTCGCGTATTTCGCGATGCGGCCAATGCCGAGCTTCTCTGCGAGGGTGTAGAAATATGAATCGCAGGACTGATAGATCGCCTTGCTGATATTCACACTCCCGTGCGTGGTATGTTGTCCCGAGATCCAGCACTTGAAGAACCGCCCATAGAAGGTCTTCCCGCCACCACAGCTAACAACCAGATTCTGCGCGATGCCTTCCTGCAGGCCGGCGGTCGCCATGATGACCTTGAAGACTGAGCCGGGGGCGAGCTGCGCCTGGATTGCCTTATTGAGCAGCGGCTTGCCCGGGTCGGTCATCAACTGGTTCCACTCGGTACGGGTGATACGCACGGCGAACGCATTGGGATCGAAGACCGGCCGGCTGGCCATTGCCAGTATTTCCCCGTTGCGTGGGTCCATGGCCACAACAGCGCCATTGCGGTTAGCCAGCGCTTCCTCCGCGGCAATCTGCAGATCCAGATCGATGGTGAGCTTAAGTTGCTTGCCGGGAACCGCGGGCACATCGCTGAGCGTGCCGACCTCTTTGCCGCGACTGTTGACCAGCACCTGGCGGGAGCCGTTCTTGCCCATCAAAATATCGTTGTAATACTGCTCAACTCCCGACATACCCACGATGTCGCCCGGGTTGTACAACTCCCATTGCGGCTGGGTAAGCATCTCCTCGCTCACCTGTCCGACATAACCTATGACGTGCGCCATGAATCCATTCTTGGGATACAGGCGGCGATGGACGGTGATGATGTCAAGCTCCGGCAAATCAGCGCGGTGTGATTCGATGAACGCCAGTTCGTCGGGCGTGATGTCGTCCTTTAGAAAGAGCGGTTGATAGCCGGGAACCGCCGCCATGCGCTTCAGCCGGGCTCGCAATTCGTCCGGAGGAATGTGCAGACCGGCGGCAATCTTGTCGGCATCGGCGTCGAGGTCGCGATTCTGATCGCGCAGCAGCAGCACGGAAAACGACGGATAGTTGTCAACGATGATGCGCCCTTCGCGGTCGAGGATCTTGCCCCGCGGCGCCAGCATGGGTACCTGCTTGATGCGGTTCTGTTCGGCGAGGGTGGTGTAGTAGTCGCTGCGGGCCACCTGCAGCCGCCACAGCCCGAAGGCGAGCACCAGAAACATGCCCAACAGGATGTATTGCACTGCGGTGAGGCGGAGCTGGGAGACTTTTTCGTCGCGACCGAACATCAGGGATTACAACTTTCGCTGGCGCTGTCTCATTGTAGCTTGATTGGGCGGTTCCCGCGCAGGGGGCAGCCCGCCGTTCGGCACCCAACCAGTAAAGGCTTTCGGACGCTTAGTCAACTTAGGAAGTATGTCGAGATAGATCACGGCATAGCGGAATGCGATCACCCCCAACGCAATGACCAGCACACTTGATGCGAGCTCTGTCCACTTAGGTACGTAGTGCGCTCCCATTGCTGATTGCAGCGCATTGATGGACACGTTGAGCCGGTTGACTATGAATCCAGCAACCACCACGGCACAGCTCCAGTAGAGCCGCGCGGGGTTGGAGCGCACGTGCTGATGACTTAGCAGGAAGATCGGAATCGCGGCGAACAGCAGCATCTCGAGCCAAAAGTATCCCGCCTCGCTGGTACGTTGGAAGGCGTAGGTCCAAGCCTGATTCGCGGTCAGGTCGAGCGCCCTGAAAAATACGAAGACGATCAGCAGTAACTGGATCATCCGTCCGCAATCGCTCAGAATGCTGAAATCCACGCGCACGTTCAGCGAGCGCATGCTGAGGTAAATGGCCATCACGGTCAGCGCCAGGCCGGCGGGAATCGCCGACAGGTAGAACATCGCGTGCATATATTGCGAATACCACAGCGGATGCACTTTTCCGCGGGCGATTAGATACAGGCCGCCAAGGTAGGACTGATGCATGGAGGAAAGCAGCACCCCCGCCAGCACAACCGCAACGAGGATCTTGTGGTGGAAGCGAAGCACAGTTTCACGGAAGCGCCTCCAGGGTAGCTTCTCGATAACCGCCGGAGCGAACTCGAAGGTCAGCACAGCGGTGTAGGTCATGATGCAGACGCACACGTCGAACAGCACCGATCGGTGGTTCCACATCACGATCGGGTGCCAGAAGCGCCACGGTAGGCCGATCTCGTAGAGATAGCCCACGCACACAGTCATGTAGCCGAGGAACGAAATCAGGATGGAGGCGCGCAGGATGGGGTGGTAGCGCTCCATGTTCAGCAGATAAACCGCGGCGCTGATACCGAAGCCGGCAGCCGACAAGCCGATCCCGCATAGCGTGCCCAGGCCGACCCACAAGCCCCATGGCATCTGATCGCTCAGGTTTGTGCTGGCCCGGAAGCCGACGAAGAAACGAAGGTACGTCGCATAAATTCCGGTAACCAATATGATTGCTGTGATGACGCGCCATAAGGTAATGTCCGATTTAATCCGCGCGAGCATGTGTTATCTCCTTTCGCCTTTCATCTTGCTGATGGCGGCCTTCTCTTCGGCTTCAGCCCGCGCCACTTCACGGCGGCGCTGCGTCACCCAATATAGGGCGGAAAGAATTGTGCCGCCCATGATGACGACTTTGGGAGAGTCGCCGAGCGCGCTGGCGGTCAGTGTTGGGACTGGCTGCGTGCCCGTCGGCGCGGGTTTGAATCCGAGTTTCTCGAACGCAACATCGGAGACAAAGAACACGCTGCCTCCGCCGGCTTCTTCCAGGCCGTAGATGTGCGGCACATACGAGGAATCACTCCGAATCCGCTGCCAGGCTTCGGAGATGAGTTCGTCACGATTGCCAAAGATGCTTGCCTGCACGGGACATGCTTCAGTGCAGGCTGGTTGGCAGCCGGACTTGATCCGCTCCGCGCAAAAATCGCATTTCTTGACGAAGGGCGCCAGCTTGGTCCACTGGTAGCGTGGCACGGAATACGGGCATGCGAGCATGCAATAGCGGCAGCCGATGCATTTGTCGGCGTCGTACACAACCGGCCCAAGCGGCGATTTGGTAATCGCTTCCACGGGGCAGGCCGACGCGCAGGCCGGGTCTTCGCAGTGCATGCACAGTTTGCGGACGAACTTGTCGCCGCGCGTCTCAACCACGGTGAAGGCGGTGTCGGAAAGTGTAGGTTCGGGGTCGGGGCTGAGTCCGTGGAGCTGCTTGCACGCCGTCTCGCAGCTCAGACACCCGATACAGCGCTTGATATCGATTAGCATTGCTTTCTTAGTTGGCATGGCATCCTCGCTTGGTCTTACTCCATTCAGGCGCTACGTCAGGAAGAATTCCTTGGCCAACTGCTTCCGCACGCCGGCTTCAACCTGGAAGAACATGCCTTTGACCGGCAAGCCGCCGTCCTGCGCCAGGGCGGGAGTAAGTTGCTGCAGCGTGCCTCTGAGGCGGGTGATGCTGTTCTGCATCCACGCGGCCACAATGGGCCCCTGCAAGAGGTTCTTGGCGTTGATCGCCAGCTCGGGTGCTTTGATCACGCAGAGCCAGCCGTTCTTGTACGGGTCCTCGACGATGAGGTTGGGGTTCTTCAGAACCTCATGGTTCACTGATACCAGTACGCCCTCGACCGGCGACAATAAGTCGGCACTCTGTCCCTCGCGCTTTACGGTGCAGAGCTTCTGCCCCTGGCGGACCCAACGGTTGAGGGTGGCCATCTCGATGGCGTCAATCTTGCCAAAGAGATTGCCGGCGAAGGCATCGATTCCGACGCGAGCATCCTGGTGGCCCTCGTCCCGTATCCAGGTGTGCCCGGGATGGAAGCAGTATCCCTGAGGAACTTCGAGGCCGGCGGTCTGCAACATAATAGGCGCCGCGAGCGTCTTGGAAGGCACAACCTGCAGCGCATCCGACGACTCCTCCGGACGGCGAAAATACATGACGGTAAGAATCAGAAGAAATGTAAGTAGGACGAATAAGATTGACATAACAGTCGCTCCTTTGTCCGCGATGGGTGACAGGCGATCACCAGGCCGTTCACCACAATGGCTAGTGCACGTGGCGTGCAAATCCGCGTCCCAAAAGAGCCCGCGTTTCTAAAGGACTTAGTTGGTCAGTTCAGATTGGGGAAGGTTGCAATACTGCGTTTTGCACGTGGAGCGTCGCGTTTTGCAGTAGTGCAAAATCTACTAAACCAGGACGTGGTTCTTCTTCAGCCGCCGCAGCAGTGATGTGGGATGGATGCCGAGAATGCGCGCGGCGTGAGTCTTGTTCTGCCCGGTTGCGTTAAGCACCTCTGAGATGTAGCGGTCTTCGAGTTCCTTCAAACTGACGAATTGATCGCCGGTGGGCGAAACGTCCAGGGACGACAGTACTTCCACCGGTGATGGTTCCTCGTGGTAATCGCGAAGCTCTTCCGGCAGGTCCTCTTCGCTTATGTCGCTCTCTTTGGACAGGATCATCATCCGTTCGATTACGTTGCGCAGCTCACGAATATTGCCGGGCCAGGGATAGTTCTGCAACAACTCGGCCGCGGTGGGCGTGAATCCGGCGAAATTCTTCTTCAGCTCCTTGTTGAGGTGCTGCATGATATCGAGCGCCAGCGGCAGAATGTCTTCCCGACGCTCGCGCAGCGGCGGAATGAATAACGGTAGCACGTTCAGCCGATAGTACAGGTCCTCGCGAAACTCCCCTTTGGTGACCGCCTCCTTCAGCACTTTATTGGTCGCACTGACGATGCGGATGTCCACCTGGATCGGTTTTGTTCCGCCGAGGCGCAAGAAATTGCCCTCTTCCAGCACGCGCAACAGTTTGGCCTGCAGGCTGAAGGAAGTGTTGCCGATCTCGTCGAGAAAAAGCGTACCGCCGTTAGCTTTCTCGATGAGTCCTTCCTTGCGCCGGTGGGCATCGGTAAAAGCGCCGGGTTCGTAGCCGAACAGTTCGCTTTCCAGCAAGGTGTCGGGCAGGGCCGCACAGTTCAGACTGATCATCGGCGCGTGCGCTCGTGGACTGTTGTAGTGGATGGCTTTGGCCAGTACCTCCTTGCCGGTGCCGCTCTCGCCCTGGATCAGGATGGTCGTATGCTCGCTCTCTGCCGCACTGCGCGCCATCTCCAGGATCTCGCGCATGACGGGGCTCCGCGTTACCAACCGTCCGAAGTCATAGCGGCCTTTGGCGCTCTGCACCGTGTCGTGCACCCGGATGCGAAACGACAGCAACTCCGTTGCCCTCCGCACGGTGGTCACCATGTCGGAAATGTGGAAGGGTTTGATGAGGTAGTCGTAGGCGCCCAGCTTCATCGCTTCCACGGCGCGCTCCACCAGGTGATAGGCACTCATCATGACAACGATCGTCGCCGGCGAAATTTTCTTCGCCTGCCGAAGAACCTCGATCCCGTCAATCCCGGGAAGCACAACATCAACCAGCGCCAGGTCGGGCTGTTCCTTGGATATTGTCTTCAGCGCTTCCTCTCCGTCGTTGGCGAGAAATACCTCAAAGCCTTCGCCATCGAGCGCGCGGCCGATGGTGCGCAGCGTGAGTGCCTCGTCATCGACAATGAGAATGGAATACGTCATAGCTAAACGATCACCTCCTCACCAATCGGCACCGTCTTGCCCGCCTGCTGGATCGGCAACGTAACGCGCACGGTCGTGCCCAAGCCAGGAATGCTTTCTAACTGAATGTCGCCTCCGTGACTGCGGACATAATTCCGGGTGATGCTCAGTCCCAAACCGGTGCCTTTGCCACGCTTGGTGCTAAAGAACGGCTCAAAGACATGGGGCAGGATGTCGGCAGGAATGCCGCACCCCGTGTCGCGCACCCGAAGTTCGATCATGTCAGCGAGCCTCACCTGTTCCGCCAGGACCGTGATCGTTCCGGATGGCGGTGTTGCCTGGGCGGCGTTGAGCAGCAGGTTCATTAGGATTTGTGAGAGCTGGTTGGCGTCGGCACTGATGTTGGGCAAGTCAAGGGGAACGCAGTTCTGCAAATGTATCTGCCGAAACATCGGCTGATGCTCGACAAACTTCAGAGTATCGCTGACCAGCCGCGGCAGGTTGACCTGGCCCAGTTTGAGTGGCCCCGGGCGCGCATAGTCGAGCAAACCGCGCACCGCTGATGAAATGCGCTTCGCTCCCTCGATACACTGCTCGATCTCGGTGCGCCGTTCGTCGTCGGCATCCTTCCACTCCAGTTCCAAATGGGACAGGATTCCCAGGAGCGGATTGTTGATTTCGTGAGCTGCGCCCAAGGCGAGTTGCGCCAGTGATGCATATTTTTCGAAGTCGGAGAGTTGCGACTCGAACTGCATTTTCTGCTTGGCTAGCTCGCGCTCTTCCTCCAGGCGCCGCAACAGTTCCTGTTGGGCGAGATTGCGCTCGTTCTCAAGGTGCTCTGCAAGCTCCCTGGACCGAGCAGCTTCAAGGCGTGCCGCCGTAATCCGCTTCCGGAAAACAACGACCATGGCGCTGAACAGAAGGAGACCCACTCCGATGCCGGTCCAGAAACCCGCCATCGACGTCGTGGGTTTTGTCGTCGCCGCGGGGGCTTTCGCCGCAATGCCGATTTGCACAAGGAGTGCAACCACCATGACAGCTCTGCCGTGGACGCATGGGACACAGCGTAGCGCCGTTCGCGGCCGCTCAAGAGCACGAGACACGAGGCCCATCTGGCTCTCCTCTACAACACTCGCTCAGTGGGACGGAAACGGCAGTGACAACAGTCACTAACGCAGGTGATGGGCAGGCTCCGGCACCTACTGCTATCCCGGTGAGAGTCTGAAGAGGTTCCATGGCGGGGTAACAGCGTTCCTGGGCGCTACTCCTGCTGTGCTGCCCGGTCGCTATGTGGAAGCATATCCTTCGGCTCATGCGGCTGCGATTCGCCGGGTCGTTGCGCATGGAACCGAAGACGGGGTTGTCCCGATCTCAATAGCGCGAGCCTTTGTGGAAGCGCGAAAGAATGATCCGAGCCGCCGATCCTGATGGAGATACCGAACGCAAGTCACGGGAGTTGATCGACCCTGACTCACCCGCCTGCTCTATTGTTCTAGAGCTTGCGCTGCGGCCTCAGCGGGGCTGAGTGAACTGCACTAAGCAACCTTTCGGCCAAGAGCCGAAATGAATCCATTGGCGAAGCGGTGGACGTCGGTATACGTGTTGTACAGCGGCGCAGGCGCCACGCGCAGGATATCCGGTTCCCGCCAGTCGCACTGAATACCGTTGGCAGTCAGACGCTCGCAGACAGAGCGGTCATTCTGGCGTATGCGTATGGATAGCTGTGCTCCGCGGCACTCGGGCTCGCGCGGGGTGATCATAGCAAAGTCGTTCGACAGGTGCTGATCGAGCAGAAACTCGAGATAGCCGGTCAGCGAGACGCTCTTTTTGCGAATGTGCTCCATACCTGCCGCGGCAAAGATGTCCAGCGAGGCGCGAAGTGGGGCCATTGACAGGATTGACGGGTTACTCAACTGCCAGCCCTCGGCCCCAACCATGGGGTGGAAGTCGGGTCGCATGCGGAAGCGGGTAGTTTCGTCATTGCCCCACCACCCGGCAAAGCGCGGCAGATCCCCGGCTTGCGCGTGCCGTTCGTGGACGAAGCATCCGCCCACGCATCCTGGGCCGCCGTTCAAATACTTGTAGGTACACCACACCGCAAAATCCACGTCCCAGTTGTGCAGCTCAAGCGGCAGGTTTCCGGCGGCATGCGCGAGGTCGAAAGCAACTACACAGCCCTGAGCGTGCCCGTCGCGCGTAATCGCTTCCATGTCAAACGCCTGGCCGGTCACATAGTTAACGCCGCCCAGCAAGACAAGCGCGATCTCAGAACCCTCGCGTTCTAGCAGCGCCTTGATATCGTCCTGGCGGACCGTTGCCTCTGACGGACGTGGCTTGAGTTCAATCACCGACGCAGCCGGGTCGTATCCATGAAAGCGCACCTGCGATTGCACCGCGTACTGATCGGAAGGAAAGGCTCCACCTTCAATCACGATCTTGTGCCGCTGCACTGTCGGGCGATAGAAGGAAATCATCATCAGGTGAAGGTTCACCGTTAGCGAATTCATCACCACGATTTCTACCGGCTGCGCTCCCACAATATCGGCCATGTTGCCGGTCAAGAGCCGGTGGTAGGGCATCCACGGGTGATGTCCACGAAAATGCGCTTCCAGACCGAGCGTCTCCCAATCTTGGAGTTCCTGCTCGATGTACTCGCGCACGCGCTTCGGCTGCAGCCCCAGGGAATGGCCGCACAGGTAAACCGACTTCCCACCGTCAGGTGCCATTGGGACGTGGAATTGCTCGCGGTAGGATGCTAGCGGATCGCTCGCATCCATCTCGGCCGCGAATCCGGCGGACGTATCAAATCTAGCAGTCTCCATTTATGGCCCTGTTAGCGGCGCCAGTTCTCGCTGGACCAGCGCTTCAGCCTTGTTCCAGTCAACATCTTCCAGTCGTTGAACCGAGTCACAAATCTCGCTCAACATTCGGTCTTGGATCGCGCCACGTTCGGCCGCAACGGAATATGGTGTGCGGTGAAAAGTCACCATGGCATACTTGGGCACGAAGTGCGCCGGATACTTTTTCTCCAGCTCAAGCTCTACCTTCTTCCTGAACAGAAAGCGTGGGTCGGCGACACGGTCACGCATCTCCACAAAGTTTTCGATCGCCAAGTCGGCGATAGCGTCCGTGTCAGCTTTACGTGCTTTCTCGAATTCTGGGAACAAGACCGGCCAATCGGAGCCGAAGCGGTTCAGAAGACTGAGAAAACGTGTGCAGTCCTCAAAGGCACAATTCATCCCCTGGCCGAAAAACGGTACGATGGCGTGCGCCGCATCGCCCAGCAGCAGAGCCTTGCCATCAACATGCCACGGTGAACACTTGATCGTCACCATCGCTCCCGTCGGACTGGCGAAGAAGCTCTCGATCAGATGCGGCATCAGCTGAAGCGCGTCGGGAAACTCGGCCTTAAAGAACGAGAGTAAATTCGATTCGCTATCGAGTGCAGCAAAGCTGGATTCGCCTTCAAACGGGAGGAAAAGAATGCACCCGAAAGTGCCGTCGATGTTGGGCAGGGCTATGAGCATGAAGGTGCCGCGCGGCCAAATATGAAGCGCGTGGAGCTCTAAGACATGCCTGCCCTCACGCCCCGCGGGAATCGTCAGCTCCTTGTAGCCGTAGTCAAGATACTGCTGCGAGAAGTTGAAGCGCTGCAACTTCAGCATTTCGCCGCGAATGGCGGACGCAGCGCCGTCAGTTCCGATCACGGCATCGGCGCGAATTACTGACTCTGCCCCTGTCTCTTCGTCGCGGAGGTGAACATCGCCGCTCCGCAGATCAAATCCGGTGCAGCGCTGGTTGAAGTGGATGGACACGCCATGTTCTTCGGCAGCATTCATCAGGGCGATGTTCAAATCAGCGCGCGAAATCGAGTTGATGACCTCCGTGTCATCCTTCCCATAAGGCATAAACGTAAGCTCGCCGGCGACGGAGTGCATCATGCGTCCGCGCATGGGGATAATGATCTTCTGGATCTGGTGCCACAGGCCAGCCTGTTGCAACGCGTAAATGCCCCGAGTTGAGAGCGCCAAGTTGATGGAACGCCCCGCGCTGATGTGGACACGGCGCATGTCGGGCCTGCGCTCATACAGCCGAACCGGGAATCCACGCTGCATCAGGGAAATCGCCAGTAACGGTCCGGTTAGTCCTGACCCGATCAGCGTTAAAGGAGCGCGCTCCGCGGTCATGCTGCGCTGGTGGTCGTGCTCGGCTGGTGAAGCATGGTGCGGGCCTCCCAGAGTTCGGGAAACAGCCGCTTCGCTAGCGTGGTGCGCAGGTAGGAAGCGCCTTCCGTTCCGCCCGTGCCCCGGCGCGCGCCGATAATGCGCTCCACCACCTGTATGTGACGCAGTCGCCATGCGACCATCAGTTCGTCGAATTCCGTCAGGCGCTCACAAAGATCAATCCAGTCTCGATAGTTGCGCTCGTCCTCATACACGCTGCGAATCGCCTCAGCGCGGCTCCGAAAGCGTTCGTCGTCTGACGCATTTTCCGGCACAACCGGCAACTTGCCGATCGTTGCTAACGCATCGAAGAAGACATCGTGCAGCGAGGGTGCATGGAACCTCTGTTCCAGTCGCGCGTACGCTTCCTGATCTTGCGCGTGCTGGTGCAGAAGCTTTTCGTCCTTCAAGCCACAGAGGAATTCGATTTCGCGGAACTGCTCCGATTGGAATCCGCTGGCCGGCTCCAGCTTCTCTCGAAATGCCATGAAGTGCGTCGGCAACATGGTTTCGAGAATCGTGAACTGAGTGACGAGCACACGCATGATTTCCGTACAGCGGCGGAGCAAACGTGCGGCCTCATACACTTGATCACGCCATTTTCGCGAAGCCACGTTCGACAGGCTCTCGACCACCGCGTCGATGTCGTGCAGCAACTCCTTAAACCACAATTCGTATGTCTGGTGAACGATGATGAACAGCAACTCGTCATGCGTCGCTGGCGAGGAAAGCCGATTCTGCAACCTTAGCAAGTCGTGAATGCCAAGGTACGAGCTGTAAGTCAGCAGCGCGTGAGAAGAATTTGAGTGCGGCTTATGAGCGTCGTCTGCGCTCGACGTCTCGTCAAACGGAGCCGTGGCAGCTGCTGCCGCGTCCCGCACAGCGATTTGTGCTGCACTTGTGGCATCCGTCTGGCCAGGGCCAATTCCAAAAAACTCAGCGGCGTTGCTCCCCAGCACTTTCGTTTTTGCCTGTGCAGACAGCTGGCTGTCACGCACAAGCTGCCCGATGTGCTCCTCGCCTAGTGGATAAGGGTAGTCAGAGCCAAGCAGCACGCGGTCCTCTCCCATCACATCGACGAGAAGCTTCAACGAGCGCTGGTCAAAGACAGCGGAGTCCACCGCGAAGCGGTTCACGTAGTCCACGGGAGGAAACTGCGCCCCACCGCGGGCCAGCGGCTGATGCTCCCATGCGTTCTGCATGCGGCCAAGTAAGAACGCGAAGCTGCCGCCACCATGGGCGAAGCAGATCCGCAAGCTGCTCGGCAAGCGGTCGAAAGCGCCGCTCAGAACCAGAGCAGACACGGCGAGCTGCGTCTCGGCAGGCATGCCGACAGTCCAGGGCATCATGTATTTTGGCATGCGGTCCATCGCCATCATGTCCCAAGGATGCACCAGCACGGGAGCGCCCTCGTCGGCACAGTGATGTAGGAAGGTTACGATGCCGGGATCGTCCAGGTTTCTCTGCCCGACGTGGTTGCCGATCTGCACGCCGACGTGCCCGGCTTTCATGCATCTCGTCAGCTCGGCGCAGGAGGCGTCGATGTTCTGCAGAGGCACCTGACAAAGCGGTCTCAGTCGGCCCTTTCCCTGGCGGCACATTTCAAGCGCGGCGTCGTTGAAAAAGCGCGCCACCTCTAGCGCCTGTCCGGCCGGCCGATGATAGGAAAACAGCACGGGCGTCGCAGAGATCACTTGCACATCCACACCCTGGCGCTCTAATTCCTCTAACCTGGCAATAGGGTCCCAACAGACCTGCGGGATGCGGCGAAACTCACGATCCCCCACCATTACCATCGCTTCCCCGCCCCCGAGGTGCTTGAGCCAGGGCCAGTCCGAGGTTCCGAAGTTGGCCGAGAAGTCGGGCCAGGATTCGGGAAAGAAGTGGGCATGAATATCGACCGTCTGCACGCTTACGACCTCCCTGGATGAACCGTGCCGCAGTTCTTGCAGCGCCGAAGTTCATCACTCGCGTAGAACTTATCGAATAGCGGTGGAAGGTCGCGAACAATGCTCTTCAGTCGCGCCTCGGCGCGGTGCACCAGTTTGTGGCACTTCGGGCAATACCACTCAAATGCGTCGACTGTGCCGTCAGGCCGTGGCATCTCGATCACGAGTCCGATGGTGTCGGCCTGGCGCTGCGGTGAGTGGCGGACATGCTTTGGCAACAGGAACACTTCGCCTTCACGAATAGGAATGTCCTTCGGCGGCTTGCCCGGCTCTTCCATGATGCGCAGGGAAATATCGCCCTTCAGTTGATAGAAAAATTCCTCGGTGGGGTCGTCATGAAAATCGCGGCGCTGGTTAGGACCGCCCACCACCGTCACCATGAATTCCCCATCCTCCCACACCTGGGCATTGCCGACCGGCGGCTTCAGCTTGTCTCGATTCTCAGCAATCCACTTTTGTAAGTTAAAGGGTTTCAGCGAGCTGATTGACGCCATTCCTTATTCCTCATTTCTCGCGACCCGGCTTGTAGGCGGTCGCTCTCATCTCGATCAGCAGGTGCGGATGCGGCAGTTGGTGCACCGCTACCGTCGTGCGCACCGGGCCCTGGTCGTCAAAATATTCACCGTACACCTCGTTGTATCCGGCGAAATCATTCATGCTCACAAGGAATGTGGAGATCTCGGCCACGTCTTTCAACTCCGCGCCGGCGCCGACCAGAATGTCGCGCACGTTCTCGATCACAGCACGGGTCTGTGTGCGAATGTCAAGGTGCGTAGTGCCGAACTCATCCACCTCGGCGCCGGCAATGGTGTTGTCCTGACGCCGCGCACTCGTACCCGACACAAACAGGAAGTCACCGGCACGCTTGATGTGGGGAAATCGGCCGCGGGGCGCAGCTTTGCCCGCGACCACGGTGGCTTTCATTCTGCTGTCCAGCTGCAAGGGGCTTCTCTTCTGGTTAGAGTCGAACACAAACGTTGTTCAGCTCCGAATAGAAATTCAGCGAATGCATACCGCCTTCGCGGCCGATGCCGGAAAGCCCAACTCCTCCAAACGGTGTTCGCAGATCGCGCAGGAACCAACAATTTACCCAGGTGACACCTACATTCATCTGCCGCGCCACCCGGTGCGCCCGCTTCAACTCATTGGTCCAGATCGACGCTGCCAAACCGTACTCGGTGTCATTCGCCATGGCGATGGCTTCTTCTTCCGAATCGAAGGGCGCGACATGACATACCGGCCCAAAGATCTCCTCCTTTACGCAACAAGCCGACTCGGACAACCCAGTCAGGATTGTGGGTTGAACGTAGAAGCCGTTGTCGCGCAAATCGCCAAAAGTAGGAACTCCTCCGCCAGTAACGATGTTAGCTCCCAGCTCCCTCGCCATCCGGAAGTACGATAGCACTTTTTCGCGGTGGGAGGCGGAGATAAGTGGTCCCATATCGGTTGTCTTGTCGGCTGGCCAGCCGATCCGCAGACCTTCAGCTTCCTTCTTCATGGCCGATAGGAACCACTCATAGATCGGGCGCTCAACATAGACACGTTCCGCGCAGAGACACACTTGCCCGGTATTGAGGAAAATACCGTCCCTCAGCTGCTGGATTGTTTCGTCGCGATCACAGTCGGCAAACACAATCGCCGGGTTCTTGCCACCCAACTCGAACGACACCGGTTTCACCCTGGGTGCACAAGCCTTCATGATGGCCGCACCGGTGCGGGATTCGCCGGTAAAGGTGACGGCGTTGACTCCCGGATGGCTCACCAAATGCTCGCCGGTTGAGCCTTCGCCGAAGCCGTGCACGAGGTTGAAAACGCCGTTAGGCACTCCCGCGTCGAGCATCACCTCAGCAAGCAGAGTGGCGCTGGCAGGTGTTTCTTCCGACGGCTTTACAACCACTGCATTGCCGCAAGCCAAAGCGGGCGCCACTTTCCACGTTAGCAGGAGGAGAGGCAGATTCCATGGCGTGATGATACCGACGACCCCGACTGGTTTGCGTACGGTGTAGTTCAGCGCTTGCTTGCCGTCGGGAGTGTCGGTCTCGAATGCTTCCAGCGGCGCAGCTTTGAGGAGATCAGCGAATACCCGGAAATTGGCCGCAGCGCGAGGAACGTCAACGCGGGACGCAAGGGTTACGGGCTTTCCTGTATCAGCCGATTCCGCCTCGACGAAGCGTTCGAACCGCGCCTCAATGCATTCTGCAATCTCGCATAGAAGAGCAGCTCGCTGCCGGACTCCCCGGCGGCCCCATTCGCCGCTGAGTGCCTTGCGTGCAGCTTCGACCGCTGCATCCACGACCTGCGGCCCCGCTTCCGCAACTCGCGCGATGAGGGTGCCGTCGGCGGGATTGATATCCTCAAACTCCCGGTCGCCCGGGACAAACTGTCCATCCACGAAGTTGCTGAGCTTTGTGGTGGACGGATTGCTCAATCTGATCCCCACGTTTCCCGTAACCCCTGAAAGTCTGTCAGCTCAGTGGGATGCTCCTGCACGCGAGTGTTACCTGTAGTACAAACAGGGGACAATCGCGAGCGAGCGCCCCTCGCTTGACTACAGTCGGGAACCGCCCTCAAGATGCTGAACCGCCCGCGCACGATAATACATTGGTCCCGTCCTCCACTGCGAGCACGACTGGCAAAAAAGGCGGCTGACACGCGGTTCGCTGCGGCGTCTTGCCGTCAGAGGCCTCCCCATACGGACGACGTGGCTGCGTCGAATGATCTTTGCGCCTTCCAGATCGCGGCCCGAGTCGCGCTCTCTCAGTCTTTTTGTCAGGTAGGCCTGCGCTTCGCATACAGGGCCGTGAATTGTTCGGTGGTGGCAGTTGCGTTTGTCGGTTTCGTGATCGCGGCCGAGATAAACCCCGGATAAGGCATCTGCGACCCCCCTCGTGCGGTGATCTGTCTAACTTTGCGAACCATAGAGTTCCTCCTTTGCTCGCTACAGAGGCACACATCTGAAGCGCCAGCAGGGCCTCAACCCGCTGATATTCGGACTAGTTGAGTGAAAAATGGCTGATCGGCCGTAAGTCGAAGTCAAGTGCACCGCAGCACACATCCGGCACACTACCTCGTTGGAAGTCCTGTGTCGATGCGGTTCTCAGGGGTGACGCACAAAGGGGGCAACTTGGTCAACTGCGGCATCACAAACTACGTTCTCACCAGGATAATTTCAATGTGTCGTAACTTCCTGGCCGGGCAAAGAGTCGACGAGCGAACTCTGGTGCAGGTTCGCGCGCAGACTTGTATTCCGTTTTTGGCGTTCAGAGAAATTTTGACGGGTTGCGCTGCAAAAGGCTGCCGTGCAGTTTCTCTTCTACAGGTCCACGCTGCAGTCGTGCGAAGATTCTGCGAAATGCAGTGATTTGGCGCTTGGGAGTAATTACTTCTCTGACGTTAAAGACTTGCTGGCGGAGAGGGGGGGATTCGAACCCCCGATACAGCTTTTGACCGTATAACGGTTTAGCAAACCGCCGCCTTCAGCCACTCGGCCACCTCTCCGGCGGGTGTTTCCAGCAGTTTACTACATATGCTTCTGCTCGTCTGCTTCGAGCGCGGCGTATTTCCTACTCTTACTCTTAAATCCGAGTTTACAAACCGTTGGAGTGGCTCTGAGCGGTAGTGGAGCACCACTCTGGCCTGCAAGGGAAAGACTATTTGTAGCGGCGACCTGAATTGAACGCAGGATGTAAAGAGAGCAAAGTTATCTAGCTTTCTTGTTTCGCGCCAGGGTCACGAAGTAGTCTCGGCTGGCGGGCTCGATGGTGGCCGTTGCCTCAGGGAAGCGCGAGAAGATCTGCCTCAGCTGCTCATCAGTGTAAAGGAAAAGATCGCACCGCTTTTTGTACCGCATGGCCCGCTGCCATCCCAGAAGCCCGCCGGCGACTGGAAACGAGAAGAATGCCTTGTCGTTGGTGAGGGACAGGACCTTCGCGACCACCTTCTCCGCATCGGGCATGTAGTCCATGAACCCCATGACAATCACGTAGTCGAAGAGTTGCTGCGAAGAATAGGCGTAGAAGTCAGCCACCATGAACTTGCAGCGCTCGCCAACGCCAACTTTCTTGGCATGTTCGGTAGCCAGTTGGAGCATTCCCTCCGCGAAGTCTATGCCGACTATCCGTGCAGCGCCACGCTCGGCGAGGGTGATGGAGTAATGTCCAGGTCCGCAGCCAACATCAAGCACACTCTTACCTTCAATCGGATTGCAGCCCGCAATCGACTTCTCGAAGCGTAGCCGCATGCTCTTGCGGAACAATCGATTGATGATGCTGTTGAAGGGACCATTCTGGTTGCCATAGATGGCATCAAAGTCGTTGGCATATTGATGGAAGAAGGCCTGAGTGCGTTCAAGCGACATGAGCATCTACCATTTGAGGGTAATTGCAGAGCACGTTCCGGAATGTGGTGACAGAAAAATCCTTAAGAATTCGGCGTAGTTTCGTTTCCGTGGTTTCCAGATTGACATAAGACTTGAAGCGTCGCTTGCGGGTCATAGGCAGTCGTGGATGGCCGGGATCAATTTCCCGTGGATGGATGTAGAACACTACAGGGCGGCCTTCGCTGAGAACCTGCAGCGCCATCCTGCGAATCAGCCAATAGGGAAACAGCCGCATATACCCACCGCCGAAGAAGCAGGTCCGCTTGCCCATCAGGTCGGCCACGGTAATTGGGAACTCCAAGAGCCGATCGTCTTCGCCGGTCCGGTAAGGTTCGCGCCGCCCATGAGGCATGCCACCGTGACCGCGCTCCGCCGGAAATACTGAGGAATCGTAGAGATAGCCTGCTTCGGCCAGAGCGTCAAAAAACCACGGCGTCTCGTCGGTGGTGGAAAATCCCGGCGCGCGGTAGCCTATTACTTCCATGCCAGAGATATCTTCCAACAACGAACGTGAGCGGTGAACATCCTCGTAGAAATTAGCACGGCTCTGTTGGTAAACCAGCCGATGTCCGTAACCGTGCGAGGCGACCTCGTGTCCCCGTGCAGCGGCCTCCTTCACCAGGCGGGGAAAACGCTCCGCCACCCAGCCCAAGAAAAAGCAGGTGACCTGAACATCACTCTCGCTGAAGATGTCGAGCAGCTTGCGGAAGTTCTTTTCCACGTGTGAAGGCAGTGTGGCCCATTGCTCGATGGTGGGGACGCTCGGGTCGTCCAAAATGTGGAACCAGTCTTCAACGTCAACGGAAAAGATCGAAGTCTGCATTGGCGCCAGCGAGTTCACTACATATATAACGTTTTCGGACTGCGGACAAGGGGAGTGCAGGCTTCGATGCACGCGCAGTGCTCGTAGCAAGTGGAAATGTCCGCTTTTTGCAGCAAGAGAAATGTCCGGTTTTTAGGTTTTTGTTTTTGTTCCTATACTCGTAGCCGTCGCTGTGTCGTGATCCCCTGCAGCCGCAGCTCCTGCGGCAACCGTCCCTGCCAGGTCCCGAAGTTGCGCTCGCTCCGTCCGCGCGCCTGCGGCGAGTACCCCCTCCCCCCATCTTCTTGTAATCTGCGGGCCGAGGCCGGTGATTTTTGTGTAACTCATTGCTATGCATTAGCTTATAGATGTCCTGTGTGAGATAAGCTTGATTATCATGATAATCAAGTAATACGATAATCTTGATTATCAAGAAATACTAGTCTTGCTTATCATGTTGATCATGACTGTCACGTCGAACGGGACCGAGGTAGATCGAAAGTCATCGCTCGGCAAGCAATCGAATTGTCAAGGATCGCCGTCCCGGCGCCCCCTCCCAAAGCCGGGTCGCCATCGGGTGGACACAGTAAGCCTCTAGCCAGCAGTGTCACCGATCAGCTCGCCGCTGTCGGTGACCGCGCTCACCCCTCAACGTGACGGTGGACCAGAAAAAGTGCCCGGAAGCCCAAAGGGCGACACCATATCCAGCCGGGCACATTCTTCACCCAGGTGTAGCTCCAGCCGAGGCAGTGCTCCTGCACCAGCTTCTCCCGGAAATGCCGCACCTTCAGGTCAAAGTACTTCTCCCGATACAGCCCCAGCAACCGCTCCACCTTCGCCAGCGGCACCCGCCGGGGGACGGCTTGCCCGCCGCCGGTCAAACAGTCCGTCATAGCCAAACTCTTCGTAACGCTGGTGCCCAGCGCCGCATCGACCGGTCGCTGATGCCGATGATCTCCGCCGCCTGCCACCAGGTAATCTTCTTCGCCAGGGCCCGCAAGATCACTTCCTGTATTTTCATTGCCCGCACCATCGCGGCCTTCGAGTTAAGAGTCCATGCTTCGCATGCTCCCTTACTCTCGCCGGCCGCAAAGCGGACGGATCACGTGCTATCTCAACCGGGTCATATCATGTGCTAACGACAGTTGATGCGCGCGCAGTTGACTCGTTCAGAGTCCGTCGGCTAGCCTCAATTTTGCACATCCGTCGCGCGGCTCCTCTTTGATATTACGTGAGCAGGCAGGTTCCGGGCTCCTCCTGACACTACCTCGATGAAGTTACCACGCAAACTTCTTCCGCTGATATTTATCCTTGCGCTTTCTGCGCAGGTCGAAGCAGGGAACGTAATGCATCCCAGCCATGCACCCAGAGCCATGGTGGCGACTGTGCATTCCGAGGCGTCCAAGGCGGGCGTGGCGATCATGCAGCAGGGTGGCAATGCCGTGGACGCTGCGGTGGCAATTGGCTTTGCCTTGGCTGTGGTTTATCCCGAGGCCGGCAATATCGGTGGAGGCGGCTTCATGCTCTTCCGCCGCGCAGACAACGCCGTGCACTTCCTTGACTATCGCGAGAAAGCGCCGGCAAAGGCCACCGCCAACATGTATCTCGATGCCAGAGGCAATGTCATCCCTGACATGAGCACGGTGGGGTACAAGGCGATTGCTGTGCCCGGGTCGGTCGCGGGACTTGCTTATGCTCAGCAGCATTGGGGTAAGCTTTCCCTGAAGCAGGTCATGGAGCCGGCGATCCGGCTGGCGCGCGACGGTTTTGTGTTGGGCTACGATCAGGCCAGGTCTCTCGCTAATCCTGATCTGGCTAAGTTTCCAGAATCGCACCTCATCTTCCAGCGCAATGGCGACTACTACCAGCCCGGTGAACTCTTCAAGCAGCCTGAGTTAGCCAATACGTTGGAGCGTATCGCGGAAAATCCAGACGACTTCTATCGCGGCGAAATGGCACGCGAGCTGGCCGGAGCGATTCAGAAAGGCGGAGGTCTGGTCAGTACCGACGACCTCGCGCATTACGATGTGAAAGAGCGGCAGCCCATTCGCGGCAGCTATCGCGGGTACGAAATCATCAGCGCTCCGCCGCCATCTTCCGGCGGAGTCGCTCTAATCGAATTGCTAAATATTCTTGAAGGCTACGATCTGACAAAGCAGGGACAAGGCTCGGCGCAGGCCATCCATTTGACGGCCGAAGCCTACCAGCGCGCCTTCTTCGATCGAGCGGAGTTCCTTGGCGACCCCGATTTCTCCAAGATCCCGGTGGCGCAGCTGATCGACAAGCGATACGGCACTGCCTGGCGCGAAACCATCAACCTTCGCCGTGCTACGCCCAGCAGTGCGTTGCGGCGTCCGGCGATCTTCTCGCAGTTGGATAGCTATGCCAGCTCGCATCCTCAGCCCCAGTCTATTCGCGAGCCGGAGCACACCACGCATTACTCGGTGGTTGATCCTGAGGGCAATGCTGTATCGGTGACTACTACGCTGAACGACACCTTTGGCTCACGCGTTACTGCCGCGGGGCTGGGTTTTCTGCTTAATAATGAAATGGACGATTTCGCTGCCAAGCAGGGGGTGCCGAATCTCTACGGGCTGCTTCAGGGTCCAGCCAACGCCATCAGCCCGGGCAAGCGCCCGCTTTCTTCGATGACGCCGACCATCGTGCTCAAGGGCGGCAAGCTCTTTCTCGTGCTTGGCTCGCCGGGCGGTGCGACCATAATCACCACCGTGGCGAACGTGCTCTTGGGGGTTGTGGATTACGGTCTAAACATCCAGGAGGCGGTAAACGCGCCGCGCTTCCACAACCAGTGGATGCCCGACAACATTAAAATGGAGAAGATTGGCTTTTCGCCCGACACGATTCACATTCTCGAACGCATGGGGCATAAGATTGACGTCAGCGAACGCTTCTGGGGCGACGCCGAGTGCATCGCCATTGATGATCAGACGGGTGAGCGACTAGGCGCCAGCGACGGCCGCAACAACGGGCAGGCGGTGGGTTTCTGATGCTGCGGGCAATGTCAACTTTGGTGTATGCCAGAGGTGAGCGGCTGCATCCCGGGCTGCTGGACCAGTTCGTCGCCGGTGGCGCGGAAGCCATTGAGATCTTCGCTGCACGCGGGCACTTCAATTACACGGAAAAGCAACATATTCGTGAAATCGGCAACTGGTTTCGCAGTACCGGAGTCCGCTTCCACTCTATGCATTCGCCCATGCATCCCGATGAAGAGTGGGGACGTGGCGGCGAACCACCTATCAACGTCGCTGCCGTCGAGAAGCTGCACCGCATCGCCGCCATGGATGAAATCAAGCGCGCCATTGAAGTCGCCGAGCAATTGCCATTCCAGTTCCTGATACAGCATGTTGGAGTGGGCCAGGAAGAGGTGGATGAGCACAAGGTCGAGGCGGCGATCAGCTCGCTGGAGCATCTGCACGCCTTCGCCAAACCGCTGGGCGTGCAATTGCTGGTGGAGAACATCACCAACGAGCTCTCCACGCCAGAGAAGCTACTGGAACTTTTGCACGCCGGGCGCTTTGAGGACATCGGCGTGTGCTTCGACGTCGGCCATGCACACCTCATGTCGAGCGTGCCGCAGGCGTTTGAAGCGTTGAAGGACCGCATCCGCTCCACGCATGTTCACGACAACAATAAAGACCACGACTCCCACCTCTGGCCGGGAAGCGGCAACATCGATTGGAAAGAGACGATGGAACTGCTGCGAAGCGCGCCGCACGTGCCTGCGTTGCTGTTGGAGATCGAAGGTGTAGAAGGCGAGAAGGTTGCTGAGAAAATGGCGACGGCATTCGGTAAACTGAAAGCCGCATCCTAACCTCGCTATCTCGAGTCAGCATCCATGGAAACAGGAACGAAGACCGAAGCTCCCGTCACCACCATCCGCGAAGTCGGCCAGCATGAAGGACAGACAGTCACCCTTCGCGGATGGCTCTACAACCTGCGCGAGAGCGGCAAGTTGCTATTCCCTATCTTTCGCGACGGCAGCGGAATCATCCAGGGTGTGGTGGCGAAGAACGCCGTTTCGCCCGAGCTGTTCGATTCCATCAAGAACCTCACTCAGGAATCGAGCGTGATCGTCACTGGCAAAGTCCGCGCGGACAAGCGGGCCCCCGGCGGACATGAACTTGACGTCAGCGATGCGCAAGTCCTGCAACGCATTCCGGAGGACGAGCCTTACCCGATTTCGCTCAAAGAGCACGGCGTTGACTTCCTGATGGAGCACCGCCATTTGTGGGTGCGCTCGCCGCGGCAGGCAGCGGTGCTGCGCGTGCGCGCCGAGATCATTAAAGCGGCGCGCGACTATTTTGACGAACACGGCTTCACGCTCACCGACCCGCCGATCCTCACGCCGGCTGCTTGCGAGGGCACAACCACACTCTTCCCTGTGGATTACTTCGACGAGCAGGCCTACCTCACGCAATCAGGCCAGCTTTATATCGAAGCTACCGCAATGGCCCTGGGCAAGGTGTACAGCTTCGGGCCGACATTTCGGGCGGAGAAATCGAAGACGCGGCGCCACCTCACGGAGTTCTGGATGGTCGAGCCTGAAATCGCATACGCCACGCTCGACGACCTGATGGTTCTGGCGGAGGAGTTCATTACCTTCATCGTGAAGCGCTGCCTGGAACGTCGCCGCCCTGAACTTGAGACCATCGGCCGAGACCTCAGCAAGCTGGAGAAGATTGACACGCCGTTTCCGCGGATTACCTATGACGACGCGGTGAAGATGCTGCAGGAGGCCCACGCCAAAGGTCTGGTCGAAAACAAGTTCCAGTACGGCGGAGACTTCGGTTCGCCGGATGAGACGTACATATCGTCGCAATTCGCGTGCCCGGTGATGGTGCATCGTTATCCAGCGGCAGTAAAAGCGTTCTACATGGAGCCGGACCCACAGCGGCCGGACCTCGCGCTTTGCGTGGACGTGCTAGCGCCCGAAGGGTACGGCGAAATCATAGGCGGCTCGCAGCGCACCGCGTCGTATGAATTGCTGGTGAAGCGCATTCACGAACACGGGCTGCCGGAAGAGGCGTTCAAGTGGTATCTCGATTTGCGTAAGTACGGCAGCGTGCCGCATTCGGGATTCGGTATGGGCATTGAGCGCGCCGTAGCCTGGATCTGCGGCCTGGAGCACGTGCGCGAGACCATTCCCTTCGCCCGCACGTTGCACCGGCTTTACCCATAGCAGTCAGTTGTACCAATCTGGTTCGATGCAGGACTCTCATGGCAACCAGCCCGATCACGAAGCCCCTTGAGAACATTGACACCAAGCACATCCGGATCATTGGAGTACCGTTGGACCTCGGTCAATCACGTCGCGGCGTCGACATGGGTCCGTCGGCCATGCGTGTCGCCGGGCTAGAAGCCAAGCTCGAGGCGCTCGGTTACGACGTGAAGGATGCTGGCAATGTGCCCGTTGCGCTCGCCGAAACCAAATCCGAGGGGGACCCTCACGCCAAGTATTTGAGGGAAATCACCGAGACCTGCCAGAAAGAAGCCGAGCTGGTGTTGAAGACCTTGGAAAGCGGCGCGACCCCGATCGTGCTGGGCGGCGACCATTCCATTGCGACTGGTACCGTGTCTGGTGTCGCGGAGTTTTACCGGCGCAAGCGGCAGCGCATTGGGTTGCTATGGATCGATGCCCACACCGACATCAACACACCCGACAGCTCGCCGAGTGGCAACGTCCATGGGATGCCGTTGGGCGCCATCATGGGCTTGTTTCCCTCGCCGCTTACCGATCTGTACGGTTTCAGCCCCAAGGTGCAGCCTGACAACTGCGTGCTGGTTGGCATTCGCGATGTGGACCATCACGAACGTGAGAACATTCGCAAAGCCGGTGTGCATGTCTTCACCATGCGCGACATCGATGAACGCGGCATGCGTGTCGTTATGGAAGAGGCCTTGCGACTGGCTGGCCGCGGAACGGTCGGCTATCACGTTTCCCTCGATCTCGACTGGATCGACCCCGAAGATGCGCCCGGCGTCGGGACTCCAGTGTGGGGCGGCGCAACCTATCGCGAAGGCCATCTGGCAATGGAAATCATTGCGGACCACGGCCGGATGCTGAGCTTCGAGATGGTGGAAGTAAATCCCGTGCTCGACGAACGCAACCAGACGGCAGAATTGGCTGTCGAGCTGGCACTGTCGGCGTTTGGGAAGAAGATACTGTAGTGCCCATCCGGTCGGCGCATTTAGCTGCCGGGGAGTGATTGCCCCAACCACGTTTTATGGACGTTCTCAAGAGACTTTTTGAAGAGCACTTCCATGCTTCGGCCACGCGGGTGCAGCCGCTGGGCAGCCAGCTCAGTGGTTCTGAACGCAAGATTATCCGGCTGGCCAACGACAAGGTAACCGCGATTGGGATTCTGCACAACGTGCGCGAAGAGAACGTCGCCTTCCTCGAGTTTTCTCGATGTTTTCGCCGCCATGGCCTTCCTGTACCGGAGATCTATGGGGAGAACTTGAAGCACGGAGCTTATCTCGAGGAGGACCTGGGGGACACCACACTTTACGATTTCCTGTCGAGGAACCGAGGCGGGGAGAAGATTCCCCCAGCAGTTGTGGAAGCCTATCGTAAAGCCGCGGCCATGCTGCCACGCTTTCAGGTTGAGCTGCGCCACGAGGTGAACTACAAAGTTTGCTATCCGCGGGCCAGCTTCGATCGTCAGTCCATCGCCTGGGACCTGAACTATTTTAAATACTATTTTCTCCGCCTCGCTGGCGTCCCTTTCAGCGAACAGGCGCTGGAAAACGACTTTGTCCGGCTGACTAAATTCCTGCTAAGCGCTGACCGTGATTATTTCCTATATCGCGACTTCCAGTCGCGCAATGTGATGCTGGTCGGCGAAAGGCAGTTTTTTCTCGATTATCAGGGGGGCCGCAGAGGCGCATTGCAATACGACATCGCCTCCCTTCTTTTCGATGCCAAGGCCGAGTTGCCAACCCAACTGCGCCAGGAACTGCTCGATCATTACTTGGATTCACTGGCCAATTTCATTTCGCTCGATCGAGGCTTGTTCATGCAGCATTACTACGCCTACGTTTACATTCGCATCATGCAGGCGCTGGGCGCATACGGATTTCGTGGCTTCTATGAGCGCAAACCGCACTTTTTGCAAAGTGTGCCTTGTGCGCTGAAAAATATAAGTTGGCTGCTGCATAACGTGACACTACCCATCGCGTTGCCGTCGTTGATAAACGCCTTTACCATCATGGTGAACTCCGAAAAGCTGCAGAGTATCGCCTGCCAGCCGGAAAAGCTCACGGTGCGGATCACCAGCTTTTCCTTCCACCGCGGTATACCCAATGATGAGACCGGACATGGGGGCGGTTTTGTCTTTGACGCACGCAGCCTCCCCAATCCTGGGCGTGAGGAGCACTTCAAGTCGCTGACCGGCAAGGATGCGCTCGTCATTGAATACCTCAACCAACAGGAGAGCGTGCGCCAGTTCCTCGCCAGCGTCATCTCGATGGTCGAGGCCAGCCTCAGCAATTATCAGAGCCGAGGATTCAAGAGCCTGACGGTGTCGTTCGGCTGTACTGGCGGCCAGCATCGCTCTGTTTACCTCGCTGAGCAATTAGCAAAGCACTTGCGCAGCCGCAACGGCATCGACATTGTAGTGCACCATCGCGAACTCGAAGGCTTGAATCAATGAAGGCGATGGTCCTGGCGGCAGGTCTAGGCACGCGCCTGCGTCCTTTGACTATCGATCGTCCCAAGGCGCTGCTGGAAATTGAAGGCCGGACGTTGCTGGAAATCACCCTGTCGCGTTTACGCGGGTTTGGCATTCACGAGGTGATCGTCAATTTGCATCACTTTGCTGGAATGGTGGTTGACTACCTGCAGGCGAAAGGCAATTTCGGGATGCGGATTGAGATCTCCCGCGAAGACGTCCTGCTCGACACCGGCGGCGGGCTGAAAAAGGCTGCCAGGTTCTTCCTCGATGATTCCACCAATCGCGACCAGCCGTTTCTCCTGCACAATGTGGACGTCCTGAGCACGATTGATCTGGAACGCATGGTACAGTCCCACATCGAACATCGTGCGCTGGCGACACTGGCGGTACAGGAGCGGGAGAGTTCGCGCTACCTGCTGTTCGACGAGCAACTTCAGCTTTGCGGTCGGCGATTGGCGCGAGATCAAACGACGCGGGTTGCTCGGCCTTTTCAGAAGGCACAGGCTCTGGCCTTTTCTGGAATTCACATCATCTCTCCGCGCCTCTTTTCCGTGATGATGGAAGAAGGCACTTTCTCCATCATCGACGCTTACCTCCGACTGGCTGGGCACAACGAGAAGCTGCTTGCCTTTCGCGCCGACAAATACTACTGGCGCGATGTGGGCACTCCCGAGAGGCTGGAGCAAGCCGCAGAGGACTTGAAGCGCGGCGCTTTTCTGCAGTGAAATCGGCAAACAAAAGAGTTGGCGAGCGCCTGACAATTCTCCTCGGCGCGCGCCTGTCACTGCCGGTTCACGGAGCGAACTCGCTGCTGGCGGATTGATGCTGGGTTTAAGATGCACTCATGAAGAAGCTTCGCGTGGGCGTGCTGTTCGGCGGACGTAGCGGCGAGCACGAAGTTTCACTGCTGTCAGCAGCTTCTGTCCTGAAGGCGATCGATAAGAAGAAGTACGACGTGGTCCCGATTGGCATCACTAAGGAAGGCCGATGGGTAACCGCCGCGCATGCCGAGCGCCTCCTCAAAGGCCAGTCATTCGGTCCTCATCCTCCGCGTCCGCTACGCGCAGGCGATCCCGAGACCACTTCGGCCGCTGCGGTGCTGGCCAAGGGCGAAGGCGTGGTTGTTCCACCGATACCCGGCGAGAACCACTCCGCGCTTGTACCGTTCGAGACTGCCTCCAGCGAACTGCAAGCTGCGCACAGCTCCATTGACGTGGACATTATCTTCCCCATCCTGCACGGCACCTTTGGCGAAGACGGCACCATTCAGGGACTGCTTGAACTGGCTGACATTCCCTACGTCGGCGCTGGTGTGCTCGGTTCGGCCGCAGGCATGGACAAGGACGTCATGAAGCGCCTGTTCCGCGACGCCGGCATTCCCATCGTCAAGCACATCACCGTGCTGCGCAGCGCTTGGCGGACGGAACCAAAGAAAGTTCGGCAACAGGTCGAGAAGGCCCTGCGCTATCCCGTGTTCGTGAAACCCGCAAACCTGGGCTCGTCGGTCGGTATCAGCAAGGTGCACGGCGCCAGCGAATTGGCCGCCGGGATGGACGAGGCCGCGCGCTTCGACCGCAAGCTGATCGTCGAGCAGGGCGTTGGAGGCAGCAAGGGGAAAGCGCGAGAAATTGAATGTTCCGTGCTGGGCAACGACAACCCCATCGCCTCAGTTCCCGGCGAAGTCGTGCCTATCAAGGAGTTCTACGACTATAACGCCAAGTATCTTGACAAAGGTTCGGGTCTGATCATCCCGGCCGACCTGCCGCCTAAGAAACAGGAGGAAGTGCGGCGACTGGCCATCGCGGCGTTTCAGGCGGTGGACTGCGCCGGCCTGGCGCGCGTCGATTTCCTTATGGATCCCCGCACCGGCAGGACATACGTCAATGAGATCAACACCATTCCCGGCTTCACCTCCATTAGCATGTATCCCAAGCTGTGGGCAGCGACTGGCATTCCTTACGCTGAGCTTATCGACCGGCTGATCCAGCTCGGCCTCGAGCGTCACGCGGACAAGAAGCAGAACCAGTACAGTCGATAACTCCCAGTTGGGGCAATGCCGCGCAGTTGTTGCCTTCCTTCCCGCTAACCCTTTTTCCTCTTCCGCGTCTATTTCAACAAGCAGGGAGCGATGCTCGATTAGGGGCATGCATTAGGTTTCACTCCGCTAGACATGCATGCCCCGGGCACCGCACACCAGCCCTCCTTTTCTCCTGATTCGCAACAGACAGAGTCTCTGGCGTCCAAGGACTCCAGAGACTCTGTCTCTTTTTGAACAAATTCTCGCCTTCTTGCGTATTCTTTATAGCAGAGGCGGTCATGTGCAAACGTTCCCTACTTCTTCTCTTAGTTCTCTCGCTATTCAGCCTCTCCGCTCTTGCGGAAGAGTGGAACAAGTCCTACCAGGTGGGCGACAGGCCCAGCCTGCGCGTGGACACTAACGACGCCTCGGTCGAAATCTCGCGCGGTGTCGCCCATACCGTCTCGGCGCGGGTTGTGTCCGAGGGCTTTAGCATCGGCGGCAGCGGTGTGCGCGTCACCGAGCACCAGGACGCCGACAAGGTGGACCTGCAAGTCCACATCCCGAACGAGTGGGGCTTTCACATCAACCGGCATCAAGGCGTGCGCATCGAGGTAACTGTGCCGCCTGATACCGCCCTCGATTTGCATTCCGGCGATGGCCACATTCGTGTGGACGGGACCGCCGGGCCGACCAAGCTCGATACTGGCGATGGCCATATCGAGGTGCGCAACTTCAACGGCGCGCTGAACGCGCACACCGGCGACGGGCACATGACCATCGACGGCGTGCTGACCGACGTCAACCTGCGCACCGGCGACGGACACATTGACCTGACGGTCCGTCCCGGCTCCAAGATGAATTCGGGCTGGCTCATCCATACCAGCGATGGGCGGGTGGAAGCGCGTTTGCCGCAGGATTTTGCTGCCGAGCTGTACGCGCACACTGGCGATGGACACATCCAGCTCGACCTGCCGGTGACGGTGAACGGTTCCATCGAGCGCGCACGAATTCGCGGCAAGATCAACGGCGGCGGCCCGCTGCTGGAGATCACCACCGGCGACGGCAGCATCCACATCGCCAAGTTCTGAGCGGTCAAGAAGCGTCCGTTTCCGCCGATAGTGTTAGTGGACGAGCAGCCTCGGCAATGGACGGTACGGCGAGAACTCGAAGCACTCCACCGCATAGCAGGCGCAAGTTGTTCTTGTTCTGCAGCCACCCCATGGCGCAGGAACAGTTTGCACTCTTGCTGAAGAACAGCCAGTTCGACGTTCTTCTGTGCCACGAACTGCTGCTGCCAGACGCCGGCGCTGAAGCGTTTGACGCCCGCGAACCCTGTCTCGCGGTCATCGACGCCAGCGACCTGATTGCTACCCTCGAGTTCGTCCGCCTGCTCCGGCTGGAACAGCGCACCGTGCACCTGCTCGTGCTCCTGCCGAAGCTGGAGGAGGCGATTGCTTCTCCGCTTCTGCGGCTTGGAGTAAAAGGTCTGCTTACCTATGAACAGGCGCCGCACGAGCTGTCGCGCGCGGCCCATCAGGTCGGCGCCGGAATGTACTGGGTGCCACGAGAGCTGCTCACCCGCTTTGTGGAGTCGATCCTGCCGGAGGTGCGTGGCTGCCAGGCGCTGGAGTGTGAAGCCGAGCTCAGCCGCCGCGAGTGTCAGGTCCTCGACCTGCTGCTCGCTAATCTTTCCAACAAGGAAATCGCCGCCAAGCTCTTCATCTCCGAGCGCACGGTGAAGTTCCACGTCTCCAACCTGCTGAGCAAGTTCAACGTGCGGCGACGCGCGGATTTGATCGTTTTGTGGATGCAGCGCACCAGCACCTTTCCCTGGCTCTCGCGAGATGCGGCAAAAACCATCTCCGCTCGCGTCAACTAGAACAGTTCCACATCCGACGTACCCCCACCGTGAAGGGAACGATTGCGGCGGAAATGAGGCTACCCCTCTCCTGCTCCGTTTCGATGTTATTCAAGAATACAGCAGTTATACAGCAACTGTCGGACATTTCGCCGTAACTTCTTGAGACACAAAGACTTATCGCATAATATTCCTTTGTAAGGACTTAGGTCCTTCACTGCGCTCGGGATTTCGCCTATGGGCTCCCGCTGCGCTCACGCCGGCGAAGCGGCTTAGATTGTCAAAGAGCGAATTGCACCCACGTTCCCGCTCTGCCGGACGGTTGAGGGACACCAATACTCGCGGCGCCCCAACTCCAAGCCTACTGCCAAACGGCGCTCTGTCAAGATTACGAAAGTACAGGTAGGGTAACTGTACTTTCGTAACATTTGGAGGGCACGGTAACCAGTAGGGATGCGTGAGTATCCCTGCGCCGGACAGCCATTCTGAAGCTGCATCGACAGAAATGCAGCGTTTGCGAAAGACCAGCTCGAAGAGCAGCACCGTCGGCACGATGAAACGCGGTATTTAGTTTGTTATTAAAGTCGAACTCGTGCAAATCGGGAGCCGGTTCCGTCACAACGCGGGTGTTCTTAAAAAATGCTACGCCCCTGGTGATTAATGCTAAGAATCACGCCGTAAAGCAGTGGATAATGGATAGCTCGCTAGGTTCGCGCTGATCGGCAAATGCCAAGACTCATTGTTGGCGAAGAGCGCGAGCTGGGATTCCTGGCTTCTACCACGTCACCGCGATCAGCGGCTTCTGCCTGGGCACAACTTTGCCAACTTCCACCGCGCTAATTCCGGCACTGCGTAACTGGGAAAGTAGCCGTTCAACGTCGGATGCTGCCACCGCGATCAGCAGCCCTCCGGCTGTCTGAGGATCGTAGAGCAACGCACGAATGTCTTCCGGAACATCGTCCGCAAATTCCACGCAGCCTTCGGCGAAGTTACGATTGGCTTTCAGGCCGCCCGGGACTAAGCCCGCGCGAACACATTGCAACGCGCCTTCCAACAGCGGAACGCGTGCGGCTTGGATTCGCAAACTGACATTGGACGCAATCGCCATTTCCCGTGCATGGCCAAGGAGTCCAAAGCCGGTAACATCAGTCAAGCCGTGAACCTCAAAGCCTTGCGAGAGGACCTCTGCGGCCGTACGGTTCAGAGTGGTCATGGAACGCACCGCATCGCGCACCCAGGCAAAGTCTGCTTTGCCCCGCTTGATCGCAGTCGAGATCACCCCAGTGCCGATGGCCTTCGTGAAGATGAGGCGGTCACCCGCCCTGGCGCCGCTATTGGCGAGAACCTGCTGGGGATGGATGGTGCCAGTCACGGCATAACCCAGCTTGAGCTCGTCATCGCGGATGCTGTGTCCTCCGATAACGGTGCAGTTGGCTTCGGCCATCTTCGATAGTCCGCCGGCCAGCATTTCTTCGAGGGTCTTGAGATCGCCGTGGTCGGGAAAACAAACCAGCGCGAGGGCGCTGAGCGGCCGGCCTCCCATCGCGTAAACGTCACTCAAGGCGTTGGTGGCGGCGATCTGGCCGAAGATGTAGGGATCATCAACAATGGGCGTGAAAAAATCCACCGTCTGCACCAGCGCCAGCTCGGGCGTCAGTTGATACACCCCGGCGTCGTCGGCTGTGTCGAAGCCGACCAGCACATTAGGATCGTGTTGCCGGGCTAATTTCCCAAGCACCGAGTCCAGCACCGCCGGACTTAGCTTGCTGGCTCAACCCGCGGCTTTCACGGTCTCCGTAAGGCGCACTGTCTTGGTTTCGGCCATGCACGATGATTCTAGCAGTCAGCAATTGGCAAGTGGCACTTAGCGATTGGCATTGGCTGGCCGCTTGGCAATGGTTCGAACATACCGACGTTCAGCTGAGCACTGACCGAGCGGTCTCCGAAAAAGCTAAGGTGCCATGGGCTAATTGCCGACAGCTGGCTGCGGCACGCCTCCAGAGCGACAGCTTGCCCGAAACTTCGTGTGGCAGCATGGGTTAGGTTAGCCATCTCTGCGAGCGAGCACGCATTCCTCGGTTTCGAACCAGAGGATGCGTACCGTATAATTGCGCTTTCATTAACCCGTAGCCGAGGTTTTCGTTATTTCTTGCCATCTTCAGGTAGGCCCCGCCGGGCCGTTGGCTCGCGGGACCCGCTGTTGTGCCACAGCGTTCAGTTTTCTCCTGGCGATACTGCTTCTGGTCAGCATGGGTGCGGCCCAGCAGAACAATGTCGTCGCTGAAATCGTGATCCACGGAAACCGCCGAATCCCGGCGGACACGATTCGGGCGCGCATGTTCACTCGCCCCGGCGACATTTACGATCAGGCGGCGCTGGAACGGGACTTCAACTCGCTGTGGAACACAGGCTACTTCGACGACCTGCGCATCGAGAGGGAGCCGTCCACCAAGGGATGGATCATCCACGTTTATGTAAAGGAAAAACCGACCATTCGTGAGATCAAGGCGGTCGGGTTGAATTCGGTTTCTTGGAGCGATGTCCTCGACAAATTTAAGGAGCGCAAGCTCAGCCTGTCCCAGGAGAGCCAGTACGATCCGACCAAGGTGAAGCGCGCCGAAGTCATCATCAAGGAACTTCTGGCCGCACATGGGCGTCAGTTCGCAACCGTTACCTCCGAGGTCCGGCCCATCCCGCCGGCAGCCGTGGGTCTGACCTTTGTGGTCAAGGAAGGCCCGAAAGTCAAGGTTGGCAAGATCACTTTCACGGGCAACAAGGCGCTGAGCAATCGTGAGCTTCAGAGCGCCATGAAGAACCTGAAGCCGATCGGCATTCCTCATTCGATCTTCCTGGAGAACCTCTTTCCCCGCACCTACGATTCCACCAAGCTGAACGAAGACGCCGAGCGCGTCCGCTATTTTTATCAGACCAAAGGCTACTTCAAGGCCCTGGTTGCCGATCCGCAGACGGAAATCCACGACACCAGTGGCGTCAAGTGGTATTGGCCGTTCAAATCATCGCCAGGCAAAGCCGTTAACATCAAGATCCCGGTGGAAGAGGGTCCACGCTACCGCCTTAAGGAAATCACTTTTTCCGGCAACAAGGCGGTCCCTGACGCCAGCCGGCTGCGGCCTCTGTTCAAGATCAAAGATGGCGACGTGTTCGATGCCGAGGCCATCCGTAAAGGTCTCGATAACCTGCGCAAAGCGTATGCCGGGCTCGGCTATATCAACTTCACTCCAGTGCCCAACACCGAGGCCGACGACGAGAAGAAACTCATCACCTTGCGCATCGATCTGGATGAAGGCAAGCAGTTCTTCGTCCGCCGCATCGAGTTTCAGGGCAATACCACAACCCGGGACAAGGTCATCCGCCGCGAGCTCGCCATCGAGGAAGGCCAGGTGTACAACGGCAACCTGTGGGAGTTAAGTTTGCTGCGCCTGAACCAGTTGCAATATTTCGAGGCGCTCAAGCCTGAGCAGGACTCGGAAATCAAGCAGAACGTGCAGGACGCAACCGTAGACATTACCCTCAAAGTCAAGGAAAAGGGCAAGAACAGCATCGGCCTGACGGGCGGCGTGAGCGGACTTGCAGGCGGTTTTATCGGCCTCAACTACACCACGAACAATCTGTTCGGCAAGGGTGAAAGCTTGACGGTACAGTTCCAGATCGGCCAATACCAGCGCAACGAGACACTTTCTTTCACCCAACCTTATCTGTTTGATCGGCCACTCCAGTTTGGCTGGTCGGTTTATCACAGCAGCTACAACTACAATCAGGCCGCGCTTACCCAGATCCAGCTCAACCAGAGCGTTGCCCTGCCGCAGAGCTATCAGGCGCTGCTGCAGAACTTCACCCAGACGAGCACCGGATTTTCCACCTCGCTCACCTACCCGATTAAGCGCTCTTTCAAGCGCGTCGGCATCACCTACAACTTCGATAATTCGTCCGTTACGACCTATAGCACGGCCTCGGCAGACTACTTCCAGTCCCTTGCCTTTCGCGGTATCTCCGGCCCCAACTCGCTCAACGGAATTATTACTAGCAAAATCGTACCCAACTTCTCCTACAACAAGCTCGACAGTGCGGCGCGCCCGCATTCCGGACAGACCTTCTACGTGGCAACGGAGATCGCAGGACTGGGCGGGAACGTCAAGTATTTGAAGCCTGTGGCCGAGTACAAGAGGTTCATCCCGGTGAACAAGGGGCGCAACACTTTCGGGTTCCGGCTCTTGGGATCCTGGATTTCCGGATATGGAGGTCAGGTCGCTCCCCCCTTCGACCGCTTCTACATGGGCGGCGATACAGACATACGGGGCTTTGATATCCGTGCCATCTCGCCGGTTTCGTTCTTCCCCAGCATGGTCACCGTACCACTGAAAAACCCGGATGGGAGCAATGTTCCACTGAATCCGGCCAATCCCCGCCAGGGTACCTGGAATATCACGGTCCCGGTAGAACAGATCATCTTTCCCGGTGGTGACACCAATTTCGTCAACAACCTGGAGTACCGGATCCCAATTGCCGGACCGGTAACGGTTGCTGCATTTGTAGACACGGGGATGGATTTCATTTCCAACGAGTCGCAGTTACGCGTTGCCGGGCCGCAGGTCACAGCCCTACAGACCACGGTCTTTGGCTGTCCGTTGCTGACGTCCACGTACGCTTGCGCGGGTGGCACCCTGATTCCGTTTAACTCGGAGCTCAAGCCGGTTTCCGGCACGAATTACCAGCCACGAATGTCAACCGGTCTTGAATTGCAGGTTATATTGCCCGTGGTCAATGCGCCCTTCCGGGTTTACTACGCTTATAACCCGCTGCGTATCGACGAAACCGTGTACTCACCCAATCCCATTACCCGGAATATGTTCCCGCCGGGCGCGGCGGGTGATTTCACCTATCAGCAGACAATCTCAATCTTCCAGCCTAGTTACTTGCTGCGCGAGCCGCGAAAAACCTTCCGCTTTACCGTGGCCACCACGTTCTAGGCGTCAGGCAGAGCGGGACATTCAGGTCCGCGTCCAAGGGGCAGCAAGAAACCGCTTCATCCGCTGAGGTCGCAGACCTCGATGGATGAAGCCACAAGTGCGAGTGGTCTAAACGCGGACCTGAAGGCCAGCTCTACCAGGTAGGGTCACTCCGGAACCACCTTGGAAGCGCATGACCTGTCTCACTGCCGCGCCTCACGGAGGCTTGGTTTGACGCTGGGCAGCGCGGTTCCCTATAATCGGAGCATCCGCACCGCCGAATTTTCCGGCCGGAGTATGTGCGCGAGTTATATTCTGAGCAACCCGCAATTCTCCGGTAGTCCGGCAGTACGCAGCTCGACCGCGTTCGCCGCCGGAACATCTGAGGAATTCCCGGGAGCAGTTCAAGGAGCTTACAACAACTCAATGAAACGTACGTTCATAGCCACCGCCATGTTCGCTGTGGTTCTCTCGATTTCGGCGCTGGCACAGTCAAGTTCGCCTGCACCCGGTGGCGCCGCCGCAACCCCAGCCATGACTCCCGCCACATCCGCGCCGAGTGGCGGCTTGAAGATCGCCACCATCGACATGCAAGGCGCGGTCGCTGCCACCAATGAGGGTGCGCGTGATTTCGAAGCTTTGAACAAGAAGTTCGAGCCACGGCGGACGGAGTTGCAAAATCTCAATACCGAGATCGAAAATCTGAAAAAGCAACTCAACACTCAGGGCGACAAGATGAATGAGGAAGCCCGCGCCAGCCTCGTTAAGAGCATTGAAACCAAGCAGAAGAGCCTGCAGCGCTCGGCGGAAGACGCGCAGAATGAGTATCAGCAGCAGGGCAGCGAAATTGCGCAGCGGCTCCTGCAGAAGATGGCCCCCGTCATCGACAAGTATGTCAAGACCAACGGCTACGGCCTGCTGATCGATTCCTCCAGCCAGTGGCCGCAGGGTCCAGTCGTCATGACGACCGCACAGATGGACATCACAAAAGCTATTATTGACGCCTATAACGCTCAGTCAGGCGTTGCCCCTCCGGCTTCAGCGAGCGGAGCTAAGCCAAGTGGAACGGCCTTTGGCAAACCGGCAACTTCGACGACAACTCCCGCCACCAAGCCTCCTGCTCCGGCAACCACCACCAAGCCGCATTAAGGCATTCTTCACGCGACGCTTGTTCGAGGCCACCACGACCCGGTGGCCTCTGGCTTTCGCTAATCCGACGATATCCTCGGTCCTGTGGAAAACCTTGTGGAGAATTGGCTTGACGAAAGTGGTAGATCATGTTGTTTCAGTTACTTAACATCGTTTGCCTCAGTTGTAATGCAGTTTAAGCGGTAGGCAAATCAGTAGGTTAGACGGAATGTAAAGATTCGAAGAGCAATTTCTCGACACGCGCCTTACGCTTAACGCCGTCCGAGGTTTTGCACAATTTGCGCCTATTTACAAAGAGGTAACCAAGGCTGAAATTCGCGGGGAAGAATGCCATTCTCGGCCCCGAGCTAACAGTCATTCCTTATGGGGGTATGAGAGCTGCCGTAGCGGGGAGCATACCTTTGAGGGCTGCCCCACCCATCGTCGATGCAGGAACTCTGGGACCGCTCTCAGTCTTCTCCCACCTTGAGCACAGCCAGAAATGCCTCCTGTGGGATGTCAACTCGGCCAATCCGCTTCATGCGCTTCTTGCCTTCTTTTTGCTTTTCCAGCAGCTTGCGCTTGCGGGAAATGTCGCCGCCGTAGCACTTAGCGATGACATTTTTCCGCAAAGGCGCAACGGTTTCGCGCGAGATGATCTTGGCCCCAATGGCCGCCTGAATCGCGACCTCAAACATCTGCCGCGGGATCAACTGCCTCATCTTCGACACCAGTGCCTTGCCACGCTCGTAGGCAAAGTCGCGGTGCACGATGATGGACAGCGCATCCACCGGATCGCCCGATACGAGGATGTCAAGCTTCACCATCGGCGACTCCCACGAACCGCTGAGGTGATAGTCGAGCGAAGCATAGCCGCGTGAAACCGTCTTCAGCCGGTCGTAAAAATCCAGCACGATCTCGTTCAGCGGCAATTCGTAGCTCAGCATTACGCGGGTGGAGCTGACGTACTCGAACCCCTTCTGCTTGCCGCGCTTCTCCTCTACCAGTTTCAAAATTCCGCCAACGTATTCCTCGTTGGTGAGGATGGTCGCCAGTATGATTGGCTCTTCGACCTTCGCGATCTCGCTCGGGTCAGGCCAGCGCGACGGATTGTCAACCTCCGAGACGCCGCCGTCCGTCAGAGTAACTTTGTAGCGCACGCTGGGGGCGGTTGTGATGAGGTCGAGATTGAACTCGCGCTCCAACCGCTCCTGGATGATCTCCATGTGAAGCAGTCCCAGGAATCCGCAGCGGAAACCGAAGCCCAGTGCCGCCGAGCTTTCCGGTTCGAAGAAGAATGACGCATCGTTGAGGCGCAACTTCTCCAGCGCTTCACGCAGGGCCGTGTGCTCGTGCGCATCCACGGTGTAAAGGCCGGCGAAGACCATGGGCTTGAGTTCCTCGAAGCCCGGCAGAGGCTCGATCGCGGGATGCTTGTCGTCGGTAATGGTGTCGCCGATCTTGGTGTCGGCAACGTTCTTGATGGTGGCGCTGAGGAACCCAACTTCGCCGGCCGTCAGTTGCTCGACCTCCACCGGCTTGGGCGTCAAGACGCCAAGCGTCTCCACATCGAAGGCGCGTCCATTCGACATCAGCCGAATGCGCTGGCCTTTATCGAGCGTGCCTTGGATCACCCGCGCCAGCACCACCACCCCACGATAGGAATCGAACCAGGAATCGAAGATGAGCGCCTGAAGCTGATTCGTCGCCCGGCCCTTCGGCGGCGGGACTCGCTTGACGATCGCCTCCAGCACCTCAGGAACGCCTTGTCCGGTCTTGGCGCTTATCGCCAGCGAATGAGAAGCATCAAGCCCGACCGCCCCCTCGATCATCTCCTTGGTGCGTTCGACGTCGGCGCTCGGCAGGTCGATCTTGTTGATGACCGGAATGATCTCCAGCCCATTGTTGATGGCGATATAGGCGTTTGCAAGCGTCTGCGCCTCGACACCTTGTGAGGCGTCCACCACCAGCAGTGCGCCTTCGCAAGAGGCCAGCGAACGCGACACTTCGTAGCTGAAATCCACGTGCCCAGGGGTATCAATCAGGTTGAGCTGATAAGTCTGGCCGTCCGCCGCCGGATACATCATGCGGACGGAGTGCGCCTTGATGGTGATGCCGCGCTCGCGCTCCAGGTCCATGGCGTCGAGCACCTGGGCCTGCATCTCGCGCGCCGTCAGCGAGCCGGTAAGCTCCAGCAGACGGTCGGCAAGCGTACTCTTCCCATGATCAATATGGGCAATGATCGCGAAGTTTCGGATGAGTGATGGATCCATCGGAGCTAGCTGGCCGCTAGTCCGATTCTACAGGAGGAATCTGAGTGTCCGTTTGCTGCCGGTGTGATGAATCCCTCCATGTGCGGATCCTCCACCGACGACCAATCTTCTCTCGTGTAACTTGCCGCCTGCCGCTGCGCTCATTTGACAACCCACCGGAGCGCCGGGACCGCTAACTGGGATTTCGGCGTAGAGTGCGAATAGAAACCGAGTCTCTTCAAGGACGGCACAGTTCTCACAACATGCCCTCAAAGCCGCGCTATGGTGCAAAACCATTCATGAGATAGAATTACCCTATATGCAAGCTGAGATCACGACGACGCAGTTGTTCATGGCAGCGGCTTTTCCGACCGTCCTATCGCTGTCAGGGCTGGTGGTGTCGATTGTCGGCTTCCTCAATAACAATGCCCGCATCAGCGATTTGAGTACCGGACTTAACGCGCGTTTCTCCGATCTCAAAGCCGACGTCAACATTCTAAGCGGGCGTGTCGATACCCTCATCGGCGCGGTGAACGACCTCGACAAGCGGGTGACCCGTGTCGAAGACAAGTTAGCCATTCGGCCGCAATAAGGAGCAATTTTCATTCTGGCATTCCAACTGTAAAAGTTTTCCTTGGCTCCCGGCAGCGATCTGATATTGATCGTTAGAATCAGATCTGCATGCCGTTAATACTTGCCTCCGCTTCCCCGCGCCGTGCCGAACTTCTGCGCAATGCTGCCATTAACTTCACCATCGAGGCGGCACATGTGGCAGAGCAGCCTTTCCCGAACGAAGCGCCCTTGGAATACGCGCAGCGGCTGGCCCATGACAAGGCGCGCGCGATGTTCGCAGGACATCGCGACAGCGCTGTGCTGGGCGCCGACACCGTCGTCGTGGTTGACGAGGACTTGCTGGAGAAACCGATCGACGACGACGATGCTGCACGCATGTTGCGCCTTCTGTCGGGGAGGACGCATCAGGTCATCACCGGCGTGTGCCTCGTAGCTCCGGCCTTCGAGCGGACTGAGGCCGAGATCACGCAGGTCGTCTTTAGTCCACTCTCCGAGGATGAGATCGCGTACTACGTCCAAACCGGCGAGCCGATGGACAAGGCGGGGGCTTACGCGATTCAGGGAATCGCCTCGCGTTGGGTGGAGCACATTGAGGGCTGCTACTTCAATGTTGTGGGGCTACCGTTGCCACGGGTCTAT
Source organism: uncultured Acidobacteriaceae bacterium (assembly GCA_963823635.1). Lineage (GTDB taxonomy): Bacteria > Acidobacteriota > Terriglobia > Terriglobales > Acidobacteriaceae > Bog-257. Next base: position 83,765 of record CAWGMV010000029.1, read on the forward strand.
CGCATGTTGAAGGCGGCGCAAGCCACGATGGGATATGCACTCGTTTGAGGCGAGATGGTGTCGTGGGGATTACTTCTTCTCGTCAGGCGTGGTTTTGTCCGCGGAGCTCTCACCGCTCATCGATGATTTGAAATTGCGAATGCCTTCGCCCAGGCCTTTGCCCAACTCACCCAGCTTCTTTGGGCCGAAGATGAGCAGGGCAATGACGAGGATGACCGCCAGCTCGGGCAAGCCAAGTTTTCCACCAAACATAAGGTCCTCCGGTCAAACGGCCCGGTTCTTCTGCGACTCCGCAAAGGGGATGCGGGCTTCTGCGCTGATTCTAGGCTTTCACAATGAGCACGTCAAAAAAAGCTGGCTTCGCGCCTAATCGATAGCTTCAATCAATCCTGCCAACAATGCCGCGCGGCGAGGCAGTTCAGCCGCGATAACCGATTCATGCGGCGCGTGCGCGCCTTCGCCAACTGCTCCCAGACCATCGAGAGTCGGGATACCGATTCCGGCTGTGAAGTTGCCGTCCGAGCCGCCACCAACTGCGATCTCCTCCAACGCGAAACCCAGATCAGAGGCGATCTTTCGCGCCACCTCGAACAAGGCGGCAACCTGTTTCGTGCGCTCCAGCGGAGGACGATTGATGCCACCTTCGATTTCCAGCTTGCACTTCCTGTTCACCGCACGCAGCCGCCGGATTTTGCGCTCCATGGTCGCGCCGTCGGTTTTGCGCGCGATGCGCAGGTCCACCTCCGCCACTGCTTCCGCCGCCACTACGTTGGTTCGCGTGCCGCCACGAATCACGCCGACGTTGAGAGTCGTGCCGCGGGCCACATCGGTGAGTTCTGCAATTGCCAGAATCTGATGCGCGAGCTCGAGGATCGCGCTTTGGCCCTTCTCGAAATCAAGTCCTGAATGGGAGGCTTGTCCCGTGACTTTCACTGTGAATGAGCCGACTCCCTTGCGCGCAGTCTTCAGCGCGCCTTCTGGACCGGAAGGCTCGCACACCAAAACCGCCCGGCATTGCCGGGCCACAGATTCGGTTATCGCCCGCGAGCTGTCGCTTCCGGCCTCTTCGTCAGAAACCAGCAGGACCTTCACCGGTCGAGGCAGACCGCCCCGAATCTCCCGCAACGCAGCCAGGGCGAACATCATCTGCACGATGCCGCTCTTCATGTCGAAAACTCCCGGTCCGTAGAGTCGCCCATCCTCCTCGCGCCATGGCATAGATTCAATCGTGCCGACGTCGTATACCGTATCGAGGTGTCCCAGCAGCAACAGTGGCGCTCGACGTTCATCGCCGGCGAAGTCCACTTGCAGATGATCGCCTGTGAGATCCTCCCGATGTATCTTTACTTGTCCATCAAGGCGCTCGAACTGAACCGCGAGATAGGAGGACAGCTTGTCGCAGGCCACCTTATCGTGGGTTGGCGATTCACGCGACACCAACTCGCGCACGCACTCCACCATTGCCCGCTGGCGCCCGGTGAGCCATTGCAGAACGCTCTGCCGCTCGCTGACGGATTGTCCGGTTTCGAACATGTTGTTAGCACTTGGCACTTAGCACTTAGCACTTAGCATTTAGCACTTGGCAAAGCGATGAGGATGAGCGCCTCGTGCCAGTCGAAGTCCGGTGCTTCGACTGGCACGAGGTATCTCATCGCCTTTGCCAAGTGCTGAATGCTAATTGCCAATTGCCAAATGCCAATATTGCCAATTGCCATTGTCAATTGTCAATTGCTAATATAATCGTGACTCTCGCGAGACCCTTATGAGCGACACCGCACACCCGTCAGCCGGCGAGAACGTTGCCCTCGAAATCGAGGACATCCTGCGCATTCTGCCGCATCGCTATCCTTTTCTGCTGGTTGACCGCATCACTGAGATTACTCGCACCAAACGTATTGTCGCCATCAAGAATGTGACCATCAACGAACCGTTCTTCGCCGGACACTTTCCTGATCATCCCATCATGCCGGGTGTCCTGGTGGTTGAAGCCATGGCGCAAGCCGGAGGCGTATTGCTGCTGACCGAATTTCCTGACCGCAAAGAGAAGCTCCTGCTGTTTACCGGCATCGAGCGGGCGCGCTTCCGCAGACCGGTCAGACCTGGCGACCAGCTTCGCATTGAGGTGGATGTGCTGGCCTGGCGCGGAACCGCGGGACGCATGCAAGGCAAAGCATACATCGGCGAAAAGCTGGCCTGCGAAGCTGTGGTCACTTGCCGGCTGCTCAACCGCTCGGCTAAGTCAGCGGAAGCTGCGGTATCTGAGTCATGAAATCCAGATGAACATTCATCCGACGGCCATCGTCGATCCCTCCGCGAAGATTCCGGCATCGTGCAGCGTTGGACCGTACTGCGTTGTCGGCCCGGGCGTTGAGATGGGCGACAACTGCGAACTGGTTTCGCACGTGGTGCTCGAGGGTCCGTCGCGGCTGGGTAACAACAACAAGATTTATCCCTTCGCGGCAATCGGAATGGATCCGCAGGATGTTGGTTTTGCGGGCGAGGTCACTTGGCTCGAGATGGGTGATCACAACGTTGTCAGGGAATATGTCACAATCAGTCGCGGAACCGCAAAAGGCGGAGGAGTGACCCGCATCGGCAGCCATGTTCTCATCTTGGCTTACACGCACATCGGCCACGACTGCATCATCGGCGATCACTCCATGCTGATCAATGCCGCCACGCTGGCGGGTCATGTCACCGTCGAGGAATGGGCGGTTGTAGGCGCGCTATGTCCGGTGCATCAATTCGTGCGCATTGGGGCCCATTCATACGTCGGCGGAGGGACCACGATCACACAGGATGTGCTGCCGTATTCCATGACCAGTGCAGAGCGGGACACGCATGCCTACATGCTGAACAAGGTCGGTCTGCAACGGCGTGGGTTTTCGGCGGAGCGGATCGCCAAGCTGCATCATGCCTTCAAGGTTCTGCTGGCGTCGAAGCTGAATACTACGCAGGCACTGGAGAAACTGCGCTCCGAGAGCTGCCTTGGCGAAGATGTCAATACCCTGGTGCGGTTCATCGAATCGTCGCAGCGCGGAATTATTAAGTAGGCAGTAGTCAGTAGCCAGTGTCCAATGTCGAGTCCATCGCAGGAGCGGATAGGATTGATCGCCGGAAATGGCAAGTTTCCCTTGCTTGTGCTTGACGCGGCGCGGTCGAAAGGCATGCAGGTTGTCGTCGCCGCCATCAAGGAGGAAGCGTTCCCCGAGATCGAGCAGCGTGGTGCCACAGCCGTGCACTGGCTGTCGCTGGGCGAATTGTCCCGCCTTATCGATACCTTCAAGAGCGAAGGCGTGACCCACGCGATCATGGCTGGCCAGGTGAAGCACAAACAGATCTTCAGCAGCATCAAGCCCGATTGGCGCCTGGCTAAGTTACTCCTCTCGCTGACCGCGCGCAACACGGACTCGCTGATCGGGGCTGTCAGCAAGGTGCTGGAAGATGAGGGCATCACTCTCATGAGCTCGACCGCGCTACTGGAGCCGATGCTTGCCGGCGAAGGCCTGTTGACTCTGCGCGCACCGAGCGACTCCGAGCAGACCGACATCACCTATGGGCGCGCTGTCGCCCATCACCTTTCGCGCTTCGACATCGGCCAAACGGTGGTCATCGCTGAAGCCGCTTGCGTCGCGGTGGAGGCGATGGAAGGCACGGATGCGACTATTGCTCGAGCGGGCGAGATCATGAAGTCGCCATCGCTCGGCCGCGAGCCTTCAACCTTGAGCCGTGCTCTGACCGTCGTGAAAGTGGCCAAGCCAAATCAGGACATGCGCTTTGATGTGCCGGTTGTCGGTCTGAAAACCATCGAGACGATGAAGCAGGCAGGCGCAAGTTGCCTGGCGCTCGATGCCGGACGTTGCCTGCTACTGGATAAGGAAGCGCTGCTGTCGGCCGCCGATGAGGCTGGAATTTGCATCGTCGCTGAGACGCCAGTCAGCCACATCCCTCATCACGGTGTTTAAGACGGGATTGGGTGAGAATTCGCGTATGCCAACCTCCAGCTCCCCGTTGCGGGTCGGAGTCGTCGGCGTCGGGTCCTTCGGGCGCAATCACGCGCGCGTTTATCGGGACTTGCAATCCGATCCATCGCAGAACGTGAAGCTAATTGGTGTCGTGGATGTCGACTTTGCCCTTGCCGAGGCCGTCGCCAAAGAGTTCGGCACTGCGGCGTTTCCTTCCGTCGCCGAGCTGATCCAGGCTGGCGCGCAGGCTGCATCCATCGCGGTCCCGACTGCCGCTCATCTGCATGTTGCGCGACAACTGATGGAGAGAGGCATCGACGTTCTGATTGAAAAGCCTCTGTCCGCAACATTGACGGAGGCCGACGAGATGATTGGCCTGGCCGAACGTTACGGATGTGTCGCTCAAGTGGGCCACCTGGAGCGCTTCAATCCCGCAGTGCGGGCGACGCTGCCTCTGCTCACTCAGCCCATGTTTTTTGAAGTGCACCGGCTGAGTGTATTTACTCCACGCTCGCTCGACGTCGATGTTGTCTTTGACCTGATGATCCACGACATTGACATCGTGCTGACTTTCGCGAAGTCCGCGGTGAAAGAAATTCGTGCAGTGGGCCTACCGATCCTTTCTCAGAAGACCGATATAGCTAACGTCCGCGTGGAGTTCGAATCGGGCTGTGTGGCGAACCTGACGGCGAGCCGGGTAAGTACGGAGCGTGTGCGGAAATTGCGGTTCTTCCAGCCCCGGCAGTATGTCTCGCTTGATTACTCGCGGCAGGACGTGTTGGTGCTTACCATCGATGATCTCACTCCTGATCCCATGGGGTTGGATCCGTTCAATCCGGCCAGTGTGGTTGCCAGCGTGAATCCCGGCATTACACCATTCAAGCCCGCGGTTGAAGCACAGGAGCCGCTGCGGGTGGAGCTGCTCAGCTTCTTGCGGGCCGTGCGCGAGCATTCCACCCCTGAAGTCACACTGGAGGATGGCCGCCGCGCATTGGCTGTGGCAACGCAGGTGGTCGACGCAATCGCGCAACACAGCCGGCGGGTGCGCTTGCCGGAATTGACTCGCGCCGAAAGCTAGCCTACGCTTCTGAAATCAGCGATGCCGGAAGAAATGGTCACGATCGCGAAGTTCTTCAGCCTGGGCGAAGCCAAGGTCGCCCAAGGGAGACTCTCGTCGGAAGGCATCCAGGTCTTTGTTTGCGACGAACACACCCATGCCATCAACTGGCACATGGGAGCTGCCTTCGGTGGCATTCGCTTGCAGGTGCCCGAGCGGCAGGTCGTGCGCGCCATGGAGATTCTCGACGGCTTCGTACCGGACGCGACCGAAGAAGACGCGGAGACGGAAGAGGTTCCGTGCTGCCCGGAGTGCGAATCGCTGGAAATCCGCGAGGTCTTCAATCCTAAGGCCCGCCAGATTTCACTTTGGTCGTCAGCCATTCCATTTCCCGAGCCTGAAACGCAGGCTACACACCGCTGGCGGTGCCTGATGTGCGGTTATCAGTGGCGGGAAGAAGGGGAATAACAGGCCAATTTCCGTCCTTCCCTAAGGTAACGACGCGTGCGAGAATAGAGCTTCCTTCCTCTTGCCATGAATCCAGTCGAGATCGCACCCGTTGCTGCCAAAGAACCCGCCATCACCCATGACCTGCTACGCGACCATGGCATCTCGTCGGAAGAATACGATCGCATTCTGAAGGCGCTGGGTCGCGAGCCGACATTCACGGAACTCGGCATCTTCAGTGTGATGTGGAGCGAGCATTGCTCCTACAAGTCATCCCGTGTGCACCTGAGGCGGCTGCCCACACATAGTCGGCGCGTGGTGCAGGGACCGGGCGAAAACGCCGGCATCATCGATATTGGTGATGGCTGGGCCTGCGCCTTCAAGATCGAGTCACACAATCATCCTTCGTTCATCGAACCCTTTCAGGGCGCAGCGACTGGTGTCGGAGGCATTTTGCGCGACATCTTCACCATGGGCGCGCGACCGTTCGCCATTATGGATTCACTGCGCTTCGGGCCGATCACCCCCTCTCCTACCCAATCACCAAAAGACGACGATAAGGATGTGGCACCCACAATTGTCCGGGCGACCCTGCACAAGAACCATTCCGCGCTGGAAGGAGTCGTCAGCGGCATCGCGTCATATGGGAATTGCTTTGGTGTACCCAACGTCGGTGGCGAGGTGAAATTCGAGAGCTGCTATTCGGGCAATCCTCTGGTGAATGCGTTTGCGCTTGGCTTAGTGCGACGGGACCAGATCTTTTACGCCAGGGCGGCCGGCGAAGGGAATCCGGTCATTTATGTTGGCTCAAAGACTGGCCGTGACGGGATTCACGGCGCCACCATGGCGAGCGAGGAGTTCAGCGAAGAATCTGAAGCCAAGCGACCCAATGTTCAGGTTGGAGATCCGTTCCTGGAGAAGTTGCTGCTTGAGGCCTGCCTTGAGGCGATGCAGACCGGCGCAGTCGTTGGAATTCAGGACATGGGTGCGGCGGGTCTTACCTGCTCCACCTGTGAGATGGGCGGACGCGGCGGAGTGGGTCTGGAAATTGAGCTTGACCTTGTACCGCAGCGTGAGACGGGCATGACTCCCTACGAGATCATGCTCAGCGAATCGCAGGAGCGCATGCTGCTGGTGGCCGAAAAAGGTCGCGAGGATGAGGTGTTCAGCGTCTTCCAAAAGTGGGGACTGGACGCGGTGACCATTGGCAGCGTGATCAACCAGCCGACCATGCGAGTTTTGCAACACGGCAAGGTGGTGGCGGAAATTCCCAACCGTGCGCTCACCGATGATGCGCCACTCTACCATCGGCCGATGCAGCGATGGGAACCGCCTGTGCCTCGCGAGATTCCAGAGGACGTGAGGCTGGGCGAGCAGAGTGATTTTACTGCCGAACTGAAACAGTTGCTTGCCAGTCCAAACATCTGCTCAAAGCGCTGGGTCTTCCAGCAGTACGACTCCATGGTGCAGACGAACACGGTTGAGGGCCCAGGTGGCGAAGGCGGAGTCATTCGAGTGAAGGGCACGCAGCGAGGGCTGGCGATGGCGCTGGATGGCAACGGACGTTGGTGCTATCTCGATCCGAAACTGGGTGCGATGCACGCTGTCGCGGAATCGGCACGCAACGTAGCCTGCACCGGCGCGACGCCGATTGCTGCTACGAATTGCCTGAACTTTGGCAATCCCGAAAAACCACACATCATGTGGCAGTTCTCACAGACCATCGACGGCCTCACTAAGGCCTGCGAAGAACTGGAAACTCCCATCACCGGAGGCAACGTCAGCTTTTACAATGAGACCCTGGGCGAGGGGATTTATCCGACGCCGGTAATCGGCGTTGTGGGCATCCTGGAGGACGTGCACAAGGCGGTTGGGCCACACTTTCGCGAGGCGGGACATGCCTTGGTACTTGTTCGCGGCTCCGAAGCGGGCGATGCTTCTGATGTTGAGGCCGAATTCGGTTCGTCAGAGTATGCCAAGGAAATTCTGGGCCGGATATGGGGATTTCCTCCAGCGCTGGAGGTGGAGAAAGAAGCTGCTTTGCAGAAGGCCATCGTAGAAATGATCAACTCTGCCCTCGTCGAATCGGCGAAGGACTGCTCTGAGGGAGGCCTGGCGGTCACTGTGGCCGAGTGTGGCTTCGCGCGCGGCATCGGCGCCAGTGTTGATCTCGCCTCCAACGGACTGGTTCCCGAGTCCGTGCTGTTCGGCGAAGATGCCAGCCGCCTGCTTATTTCATGCGACCCGGGAAATGTGAGGCGAATCCAACAGATAGCGGTACAATACGGCCTCTCAGCAGAGCAAGTTGGAAGTACGGTTCCCGATCAATTGGAAATCCGAGTGGACGGCGTAACGGCCGTTACGGGACGTGTCTCCGAATTGAAGGATGCGTGGGCGTGTGCACTGGAACGCGCCTTGCACGTGGAAACGGAAGAGGGCTTGGTCCCGGCCACGTTGCAGAAGAGCTGAGATCCCGGGCTAAAGCCCAGGACATTTGTGTGGCAATAGACGCGGACCTGAAGGTCCGCTCTACCGATCAGGTGAGCAATGCTGATTCCGTCGGATAAGTTGCGAGAAGAATGTGGAGTGGTGGCCGTTTACGGTCATCCCGAGGCGTCGAAGCTCGCCTACCTGAGCCTCTACGCGCTGCAACATCGCGGGCAGGAATCGGCGGGCATCGCCGCCTCCAACGGCGAGCGGGTCGAACTGCACAAAGGTATGGGACTGGTCGCCGACTTGTTCACTGGCGACGTCCTGTCTCGGCTTGCCGGCCCGCTAGCCATAGGACACACGCGATACTCCACGACCGGTGACTCCGCGCTGCTCAACGCGCAACCCATCATGGTGGAGTGCAATAAGGGCAAGATCGCGTTGGCGCACAACGGCAACATCACCAACGCGCCGGAAGTCCATGCCCAGCTCGAGCAGCAGGGATCCATATTTCAGACCACCAGCGATACCGAGGTGATCGTGCACCTGATCGCGCGCTCTCGCGAGCAGACCCTGCCAGATGCCATGGCGGATGCCCTGCGCCGTATTGAAGGCGCGTTTTCGTTGGTCATGATGACGCCAGATCGCATCTTCGCCGCGCGCGATCCTCGCGGGTTTCGTCCCTTGGTGATGGGACGCATTCCGGATCAGGGCGGTAATTCCGACAAAGTAGTCTTCGCCTCGGAGACTTGCGCCTTTGATCTCATTGGCGCGGAGTATGAGCGCGAGGTGAAGCCGGGTGAACTGGTCATCGTTGGGCCGGAAGGCGTTCATTCGCGCTTTTATTCCGCGCAGCAGCCGCAGTCAAATTGCATCTTTGAGCATGTCTATTTCTCACGGCCTGACAGCATCGTCTTCGGACGCGCCGTGCAGCAGACTCGCGACGCAATGGGCCGGCAACTTGCCATCGAGTCCCCGGTTAAAGCTGACATCGTTGTGCCGGTACCGGATTCTGGCGTCACCGCGGCCATGGGTTTCGCCCAGCAGAGTGGGATCCCAATGCAGTTCGGGCTCATTCGCAACCATTACGTCGGCCGCACTTTCATCGAACCGGAACAGCGTGTGCGCGACTTTGGCGTAAAGCTGAAGTTGAATCCGGTGCGGCATGTGCTCGAAGGAAAACGCGTGGTCTTGATTGATGACTCCATTGTGCGGGGCACCACCAGCGAGAAGATCGTCCGTATCGTTCGTGATGCGGGAGCGAAAGAGGTGCACATGCGCATCTCCTGCCCGCCCACGATCTCGCCGTGCTTCTATGGCGTCGATACGCCGTCGAAGAAGCAGTTGATTGCTGCCAATAAGTCAGTGGAAGAAATCCGCGAATATATCAAAGCGGACTCACTGGCCTATCTGTCGCTGGAAGGTCTGCGCAAAGCCGCCGGCGAAGGCGAACAGCCGAGTTACTGCACCGCCTGCTACACCGGTAAATATCCGACGAACATCGTGGAGCTGGAAGACATCGCGCCCGCGATGGCTGCACACGACTAGCGGTTAAGAAATTCCCTTTAGAAACGGCTGGCGCCAAGAACCCGTCCATTTGGCGAAGCCCTTGAATTCACGCTCAGGCGTTCGCAACCGGACTCGTGTCGCGGGATGAGGGACGCGACATTGCAGCCGTCATTAGAGTCTCAGCCTTTGCTTTTCCGTTTCCCTTCGGCCGTGTAGTCGGCGTGGTGAGAGTGCGCTCTTCGAAAAGAAGCCGTCGCAGTGTGCGAAGATCGTTGAGAATCCGGCTGCTTCGAAACATGTGAAACTCCAGCCGCTCGAGTGTGTACAGGGCGAGCTTAAGGGCATCGGCACGACGGGGGGCATTGCCGTTTGACTCCCGCTGCACATCGGCTTCGATGTCCAGCTTCGTCTCAAAAACAGTTTGCGCCAACAGCGTCAAGAACTCGTGAGCGTCCTCGATGCTATCGAAAGGGCTTCCGGATTTCTGGTTCATGGCCGTTCTCCTGTATGCATCCAAGGAGTGCAGGCAACGACCGCCTGGGATCCTGGGGACTGGCTCCAACTTGCCACATCCTCCAGAGTTGGTCTGTGATGCTTGGCACCACCCCTCGTGACGACCGACGTGATTTGACGTGACGCACTTGAACGACCGTCGTGTGATGCACCTCACAGTACATCCCAACACGCCTCACAGACCACCCCCTTTCCGGCAAAGCACAATGAGAATACGTAGGCGTCAGACTCACAGGTGCTGTCGGTTCTCGAGTCGCTACTTCCAGCCAACATCGTCCTAGCACCTCCAAGTTTCTGCCGCTCGAGCAGAAAGTTGAGCATTATGGTAGAAGCTCTCCAATCACCGGCGCAGGCGACGTACTGGTTCATCCACGGGCAGGTCCTTTTCCTCATCCTCAATCTTGCCGGCGTCGCCTGTTTTGCTTACATCGTGAGCCGACGTCTGACACCGCTCGTTCGAGCCGAGCGTGACTTCCGTTTTGATCGCCCGTTGGTCCGGCTGGAGAGGGTGCTGAAATTCTGGCTGGGACAGTGGAAGCATCCGCGCTATCGGTTTGCAGGAACCGTCCACATCCTTATTTTCAGCGGCTTCATCATTCTGGCGACTCGCGCCTTCTCGTTGCTGATTCTCGGCATGTCCGAGAATTTCTCGCTGCCAGATTCCTCCGCAGGCATTGGTCGCTTTTACGAGATCCTCGCCGACTATGCTGCGAGCATCGTCTTCGCTTGCATGATTGTCGCCGCCGTCCGCCGGATTGTCTTCAGACCCGCGCGCTATGAGGTGCCAGCGAAGCACGGGAAGAGTCACAAGGTCGATGCCATCTTCCTCCTGGCGCTGATCGCAATACTGATGTTCTCGGAAAGCCTCTTCGAGGCGAGCAAGGCTGCGTCACTCGCACAGCAAGGTCGCACGGAATTTCTGGCTTCGTTCTCGCTGGCGTGGGTTTTGCAGAGCGCACTTAGCTCAGCCTCTCCCTCGACGCTCTGGAATCTCCATCGTGGCGCCTACCTGCTGGACGTTCTGACCTTTTACTTCCTGCTGTGCTACCGGCCGTTTGGCATTCAGTTCCATGTGGAAACATCGTTGTTCAACGTTTATTTCGCCAAGCTGGACCGCGGAACCGTCAAGCCTGTGCGCTGGGGCGTCAGCGATGACCAACTGGACCAGGTGAAATCATTCGGCGTGAAGAAGTTTGAGGACTTCACCTGGAAGCACATGCTGGATGTCTACTCCTGCGCCGACTGCGGCCGCTGCTCAGACAACTGTCCGGCGAACGCAGCGGGCAGGCCGCTGTCACCGCGCTTCCTCACCATCAAAGCACGGGATTACAGCTTCCAGCGCTATCCGATGTTCGGCTCCACAGGGAACGGCACGCCTTTGATCGGCTGCATTTACTCCGAGGATGAGATCTGGTCGTGCACGACCTGCGGTGCTTGCGAAGAAGAGTGTCCGCTGCTGATCGAATACATCGACAAGATTGTCGATCTGCGGCGCGGCCTGGTGGATGACGGAAATGTCCCCAAGTCCATTCAGAAAGCGCTGAGGGCCATTGAGAGCCGCGGCAACCCTTACGGGAAGATGGAGAAGAAACGCGCTGACTGGACCAAAGCTGAGAGCCCACCAGGTGTCGCGGTTCTCAACGGGAAGAACGGCGCCGACATGCTGTACTTCGTTGACAGCATCACCTCTTACGATGATCGGATTCAGGCGATCGGCCGGGCAACCGTACGAATCCTAAGCGATGTCGGCGAGAATTTCGCCATCCTCGGCGCCAGCGAGAAGGACAGTGGTCATGATGTCCGCCGTTTCGGCGAAGAGACGCTGTTCATGGCGCTGCGTGACCACAACGTGGAGGCCATCAAGGCTTCCGGCGTTCGCCGGATCGTCACTGCCGACCCACACGCTTACAACGCGCTGAAGCATGACTACAAGGATGTGCCGCCAGTCGAGCACATCAGCCAGGTAATTGCGCGCGAAGTGAAGAACGGCAATCTGAAACTCAATCCAGTAGATAACGATGACAAGGTGTACGCGTACCACGACCCGTGCTATCTGGGCCGGCACAACCAGGTTTATGACGAACCGCGCGAAGTGCTGGATGCCATTCCGGGTTTGAAGCGAGTTGAAATGACCCGCTGCCGTGACCGCTCCTTCTGCTGCGGAGGCGGCGGGCTGATGCTTTTCTACGAGCCCCAGGAAGAGCAGCGCATGGGAGTGAAGCGGGTGCAGATGGCCGCCGAGGCGGGCGCGAATGTCATTGTCACCGCGTGCCCGTTCTGCATGGTGAACATCGAGGACGCCATCAAGGTTGCAGGGATGGAAGGAAAGATGACTGCTATTGACCTGGCGGAATTGGTTGACCAACAGGTCGCGCGCGAAGGGCCGAAGGCAAGTGAAGTTCGAGAGGAGTACGTAACAGTTTAAGTCCTGCCGATGCAGGCGCAAGAGCACAAGATCAATTGGGAGAATGAACGTGGAAATTCTAGTTTGCGTACGCAGGGTACCCGACACCTCAGAAAACGAGATTCAGCTCAACAGTGCTGGAAACGACATCGAGCGCGACGACCTGGTCTATTCCGTGAACGAGGCCGACAACTACGCCGTCGAAGAGGCGCTGCAGATCGTTGCGAAGACCGGCGGCAACGTAACCGTGGCCACAGTGGGCGGCGAAGACGACGAAGAAGTGCTGCGCCGGGAAATGGCCATGGGCGCCAACCAAGGTGCACTGCTGACAGACCAGGCCTTCGACGGCTCGGACGGCAGAGGCATCGCCACCATCCTGAAAGCCTTTGCGCAGAAGGGTCATTACGACCTCATTCTGACCGGAATTCAAGCTGAGGATGGCGGCGCGCAGGTCGGCGGGATGCTGGCAGCGCTGCTGGACTATCCCTTCGCTTCTTTGGTGAACTCCATTGAAGTTCTCGACGGCAAGAAGCTGAAGGTCGCTCGCGAGATCGAGGGCGGCAACAGGGAGATCAATGAAATCGATCTTCCCTGCGTGCTCTCGATTCAGACGGGTATCAACGAGCCACGTTATGTCGGGATGCGCGGTATCCGCCAGGTAGCGTCAGTGGAGATTCCGGCCTACGGCGCGGCGGAGCTGGGGGTTGACGCGCCCGCAGTTGGAGGGGCAGGAGCCAAGGTCAAACGCGTGGACTACTTCGTTCCCGCACTGGGGAAAGGTGCCGAAATATTGCAAGGCAGCCGGGAAGAGATCATCGAGAAAGTCTTCGAGTTGCTAAAAGCCAAAGGAGGGTTGAACTAATGGCTCGCATCTTCGCCTACATCGTACACAAAGGCGGCATCGCCGATGATTCAGCGGTCGAACTGCTCGCTGCGGCAAAAGAGATTGACCCGTCGGCATCGCCCACCGCTCTCGTTGCAGGCGGGGAGGCGGAACTCGATGCAGTTTGCCAAACCCTCTCCGCTTCCTACGGTGAAGTGTGGAAGATTGCGAATCAGGCGCTGCATTATCCCAATGCTGAAGTCATACGGAAAGCCTTGGTGAACATAGTTCCCAAAGGCAGCATCCTGCTGGTTGCTCATGCTCACTTTGGCATGGATTTGTCGCCCGGCCTCTCCATCAAGCTGAATTCCGCTTATGTCTCCGATGTGCTTGGGATCGATGGCATCGACGGCACCTGGCTAAAGGTTGTTCGCCAGGAATTCGGCGGACAGGTGAGCGCTCATGTGAAGTGCGATGTTTCGTCGGGAGCAGTGATCAATATTCGGCCGGGCGCATTCAAGCCGCAGCAAGCCGCGCCGGCGAACGGTGTCGTGGTTGACAAGTCAGCGGAGGTCGGCGCGTTGACCGCAGGACGCCGCTATCTCGAAACCGTCGTCCCCGAAGCGGGCGATGTCGATATCACCAAACATGCCGTTCTAGTTTCCGTCGGCCGTGGCATCCAGGAAAAAGACAACATTGCCATCGCTGAAGAACTTGCTGACGTGCTGGGCGCCGCCGTGAGTTGCTCGCGACCGGTGGTTGACGCCAAATGGCTGCCGAAGTCGCGCCAGGTCGGCTCGTCCGGCCAGACCGTAAAGCCCAAGGTGTACATGGCTTGTGGTATCAGCGGTTCATTCCAACACCTGGCCGGGATTAAGGGTAATCCGTTCATCATTGCCATCAACAAGAACCCTAAGGCTCCCTTTTTTCAGGTGGCCGACGTGGGAATCGTCGCCGACATTTTGGAGTTCCTGCCGGAATTGACAAACAAAGTTCGCGAAGCGCGGGGCGCTTCGGTCTAGCAAAGAGAGGCATCGCCAATGATTACCAAGAAAACGCTGAACCTCAGCTTGAAATCGCTTCGAGATTTTGCCAAGAAGCGCCTGACCGATGAAGAGCTGATCGCATGGGATGAGCGTGATGAATGTCCCATCGAGATCATCCGCTATATGTCCAGCCCGGACAAACTGGGCATTCAACTGCTGTTCATTCCGGAGGAGTATGGCGGCATGGGCGGAAGCACCTTCGACGTCTATCTCATCTGCGAAGCTATGGCGCGGATTGATCTCGGCGTCGCAACTTCCTTGTTCGCGACATTCCTCGGTAGCGATCCCATTACTTTTGGCGCCACTCCCGAGCAAAAGAAACTTTGGCTGGGCCGCATCGCGGATGAAGGAATTCTGTTTGCCTACGGTGCCACCGAACCCGAAGCCGGCAGCGACTTGGGCGCTCTGAAGACCGTTGCCGATCGGGTCGAAAAAGACGGCAAGATCGTCGGCTACAAGATCAGTGGGAGCAAGCAGTGGATTAGCAACGGTGGCATCGCCGACGTTTACACGATCCTCGCGAACACGCCTGCCGGTCCGAGCTGGTTCATCGTCGAAAAGGATGTGCCCGGCTTCACGCACGACAAGCCCGAGAACAAGCACGGCATCCGCCTCAGCAACACCGCAGCCCTGGCGCTGGATAACGTGTACGTCGATGCCGACCGGCTGGTCGGCGGAGTAGAAGGCCAGGGCCTACTGCAGGCGCAGATGGTCTTCGGTTACACGCGCGTGATGGTGGCCGCCTTTGGCCTTGGGGCGGGTTGGTCTGCTCTTGATCGCGCCATTCCGTACTCCACCAAGCGCATTCAAGGCGGCGCGCCCCTTTCAGAGAAGCAGGGCTACACTCACAAGCTGATCGTCCCCAATGTGGCTCGGCTGGAAGCGGCCCGGTCCTACATCGAAGAGACGGCGCAGCGCATCGATGCCGGCACCGAGGGCAGCTTCAACACCGAAGGCGCAATTGCCAAGTACATGGCCACGGAGTCCGGCGATGCCGCTGCGGACGCCAGCATCCAGGCGCTCGGTGGATACGGCTACACGCACGAGTACATAGTGGAGAAGATCAGCCGCGACGTCCGCATCACCAGAATTTACGAAGGCACCTCCGAGATTATGGAGATGACCATCAGCCGCGATCGCTGGCAGCTTCACCTGAAGACGCGCGGGCAGTATTACCACCAACAGGCGAAAGAGCTGGAAGCGCTGGATGCCAGCCATCCCGGTGTCGGTGCTTACATCGCGGCGCTGGCGGCTCACGCTCTGGCTGAGGTCATGGAGAAGGCTCGCATTGCTCGTCTGACCCGTTATCAACACATTCTCTTTCGGCTTGGCGAATTGATCGCGTACACGGAGTGCGCCGGCAGCCTGGCTCGCCGGGCAGCTCTTGCAGCCGAAGGCAAGCTGAACGAAAAAGCCAGCGACCGCTTCGATGCCACGGCGTTGGCGACGCTGGCACGGATCTTCGCCCGCGAAGCCGCGCTCAAAGTAGCTGAAGAGGGTTTGCAGTGGGTTTGCGGAAGCGGTGGGGTGAGCGATTCCGATGTGGCCGCGTTTGAAGCGGCTCTGGGATCGCCCGCCATCCACCGCGCGCAAGCCGGTCTCGTTTCAGATATGGATTACATTGCTGACGTCCTTTACAACCGCGTTGCCAAGCGCGAAGAAGTACCCGCCCTGGTAGGGGCCTAAGAATCAGGACTGGGCATCCGTGCCCTGACCAAGTCGGGATGTCCAGTCACGAGGAGAGCCATCATGGAAAACACTGCCCATCGAGCCATCGCAATTGTTGGGGTGGGAGCCGTCCTGCCCGATGCTCCCAACGTACCAGCGTTCTGGGAAAACATTAAGAACAGCCGTTACAGCGTGAGCGAAGTGACGCCTGACCGTTGGGACCCGGATTATTATTACGATCCCGATCCCAGCGTGCCGGACAAGACCTACTCGAAGATTGGCGGTTGGGTACGCGAGCACGTATGGGATCCAATGAAGTGGCGCCTGCCTATTCCACCCCGCGTGGTCGAGGGCATGGATGTTGCACAAAAATGGGGAATCGCTTGCACCCGCGAGGCGTTGGAGGATTACGGCTACCCCAAGCGGCCGTTTGATCCCGATCGCACCGCAGTCATCCTCGGTAATGCCATGGCAGGTGAGAGGCATTACCGCACCTCGTTCCGCGTGTTCTTTCCGGAATGTGCGCACGAACTGTCCGAAAGCGCCAGCTTCGCCGCGCTGCCGGTGGCGTCACGGGAAAACATCACTCGCGAGCTGCACGACCGGATGGCCCATCTTCTGCCGGAGATTACGGAAGACAGCATGCCCGGTGAGTTGGCCAACTGCATTGCCGGCCGTATTGCGAACATCTTCAACTTTCACGGTCCCAACTATGTTGTGGATGCAGCTTGCGCGTCGGCCATGGCGGCCATGAGTTCAGCGGTGGAAGGCTTGATAGCGAACGATTTCGACGTGGCCATCACCGGCGGCATCGACCGCAATATGGGTGCTCCGACTTTCGTCAAGTTCTGCAAGATTGGTGCGCTCTCTGCAACCGGTACACGCCCCTACGCCCAGGGCGCCGATGGCTTTGTTATGGGCGAAGGCGCCGCGATTTTTCTGCTGAAGCGTCTGGCCGATGCTGAGCGCGACGGCGATAAGATCTACGCTGTACTCCGCGGCATGGGCGGCTCAAGCGACGGCAAAGGAAAAGGCATTACAGCGCCCAATCCCATCGGCCAGAGACTGGCCATCGAGCGCGGCTGGGAAAATGCCGGTTTGTCGCCCGCTACTGCCACTCTATTCGAAGGTCACGGCACCTCGACCCGCGTGGGTGATGTGGTCGAAGCGCAAAGTCTGGTTGATGTGCTCAGCACCTTTCATCTTCCCACCGGGTCAATTGCACTCGGCTCGGTGAAATCGAACTTTGGCCACCTGAAAGGTGCCGCCGGCGCAGCCGGAATGCTGAAAGCAGCATTGGCGCTTCACCACAAGGTGCTGCCGCCCAGCCTGCATTGTGAGCATCCCAGTCCGGATATCGACTTTGCCCACTCCCCGCTGTACGTGAATACGGAACTGAAACCGTGGACGGTGCCCGGAGACACGCCGCGACGAGCGGCGGTGAGCGCTTTTGGATTCGGCGGCACTAACTTTCACGCCGTCCTCGAGGAATACCTTCCCGGCAAGCTTAACGGCAACGGCAAGCGTTCGGTGGCCGTTACTGTGCCGCCGCCCGTGGTCGCAGAGCACAGCATAAGCGCGGCCGCTGTTACGTCAACCCGGACCACCGCCGTCGGCTACAAGGCTCCATTGCGCGGTGCGTTGGTAATCGGCGCCGCGACAGACGCGAAACTCATCGAGCGCCTGCAGGCGGTTCAAAAGGACGCTGCAGCCGGTCGCGCGCCAGCACCCGCGGCACCGGCCGAAGCAGATCTGCGTGCGGCTGAACGCCTCGCCATTGACTACGCCGACGCAGCCGAACTGGCCGACAAATCAGCGAAGGCGATGAAGGCGTTGAAAGCGAATCAAGCCCCCATCTGGAAGGCCCTTCGTCCACAAGGCATCTTCCGTGGGAGCGGCCCGGCGCCTAAAGTCGCGTTTCTCTATACCGGCCAGGGCTCGCAGTACGTGAACATGATCAAGCCGCTACGTGCTGCCGAACCAATCGTGGCCGAACTGTTCGCCGAAGCGGATCGCATTATGACCCCGTTGCTGGGCAAGCCGCTCAGCGAGTTTATCTTCGTTGACCAAACCGACGCGGATGCCGTTGCGAAAGCTGAAGAAGACCTCCGCCAGACCGAGATCACTCAGCCCACTGTGCTGACCATCGACCTGGCTTTGACCCGTCTGCTGGCCGCCTATGGCATCCAGCCCGACATGACTATGGGACACAGCCTGGGCGAATACGGCGCCCTGGTTGCGTCCGGCTCCCTCACCTTCGGGGACGCATTGGCAGCCGTCAGCGCCCGCGGCCGCGGAATGACGCAGGTGGCCGTGAAAGACACTGGAAAGATGGCGGCCGTCTTTGCACCCCTTGCCGAGGTCGAGCGAATTCTAAAGAGCATTGACGGATATGTGGTGATCGCCAACGTTAACAGCGGACAGCAGTCTGTCATCGGCGGCGCCAGCAAGGCAGTCGAACAGGCGATGGAAATCTTCCTGCAAGCAGGCTATGACGTAAGGCCGCTGCCGGTCAGCCACGCTTTCCACACGTCGATTGTCGCCCCGGCCAGCGAACCGCTGCGCGAGATACTGTCGCACCTCCACATACAACCACCCCGCGTACCCGTCGTCGCCAACGTGAACGGCGAGTTTTACCCAAGGGGAGCCGACGTTGTTCCGCAAATGCTCGACCTTCTCGCACAGCAGGTCGCGGCTCCGGTGCAGTTCGTGAAGGGGCTGCGCACGCTGTATGACGCGGGCGCACGTGTCTTCGTCGAGGTCGGGCCGAAGAAAGCATTGCAGGGATTCGCGGAGGAGGTACTCGGCGACCGCGGCGATGTTGTCTCGCTGTTCACGAATCATCCCAAAGTTGGGGATATTCCGTCGTTCAACCAGGCGCTATGCGGCCTGTATGCAGCCGGACTGGGCTGCGGACAGCCTGCGGCCACTAAAGTCGAGATTCCGTCGAAAGAGGCCATTGTGCAACCCGAATTTGTACCCGCAGCCAAAATCGCCCAGCCAGCAACTGTTCCGTCACCTTCTGCAAGCGCACTGGTCCCGTCGAACGGTAATGCCTATAACGAGCTTGGCCGCATGTTCGCTGAAGTTCTCGAGCGCGGCGGCTGGCAGCTTTCCCATGGAGAGAAGGCCGCCGCGAGTTACGCTCCAGTGGTAATCACCGGAGCCTCTTTGGGTCTGCCGGGAACCGAGCACATTTTCGACGATAGCAATGTCGAACGCATCCTGCACGGCGACCAATTCATTCGCCCAATCCCCACGCAGTTCCGGCACGCCATGCTCGACAAACACATCAGGCGCCTGGTCAAGAGCGAGCAGGGAGAAGCCACATTTGAATCCATCACCGATGTAGCGGACGTGATCAAGCTGGCAGGCCGCGGAGGCGCTTTTGATCTGGAAGCTGAGTTCGGCGTTCCTTCCGAGCACCTGCTTGCGCTCGACCGCGTCACCCGGCTGGCCATTGGCGCGGGCATCGACGCCTTGCGCGATGCCGGCATCCCGCTGGTGATGCGCTACAAGACCACGACCAAAGGCACCCAGTTACCGGATCGCTGGGGTTTGCCGGACGCCATGCGCGACGATACCGGGGTGATTTTTGGTTCGGCTTTTCCCGGCTACGACTCCCTCATCGAAATCGTGTCGGGCTATTTCAAAGACCACGCCCGCCGTGAGCAGTTGGCCGAATTGGAAACATTGCGCGCTCGGGGCGCGAATGGCTACTCGGCACTCGGACAGCATCTAGACCAACGCATCGAAGAGTTGCGCGCCGCCATCGAGAAAGACCCATACGTCTTCGACCGGCGCTTCCTGCTCCGTGTCCTATCGATGGGACATTCGCAGTTTGCCGAACTTATCGGCGCTCGCGGTCCCAACACACAAATCAATGCCGCTTGTGCAACGACCGCACAAGGCGTTGCTCTGGCCGAAGACTGGATCCGCGCCGGGCGATGCCGTCGTGTGATCATCATCTCAGCCGACGACGTTACCTCCGACAACATGCTTGAATGGTTCGGTCCTGGCTTTCTGGCCAGTGGAGCCGCCGCCACCGACGAGGTGGTTGAAGACGCAGCTATCCCCTTTGATCGCCGCCGTCACGGGCTGATCGTAGGCATGGGCGCAGCGGCCCTCGTGGTGGAAAGTGCTGAAGCCGCCCGCGAACGGGGAATCCGGCCTATCTGTGAGGTGTTGAGCGCGGTGACGGCCAACAGCGCTTTCCACGGCACGCGCCTCGATGTCCAGCACATCGGGCAGGTGATGGAAGACCTGGTGGCCCAGGCTGAAGCCCGCAGCGATGTCGTGCGGAAAGCGGTAGCCCCGCAAATGGTCTTCGTTTCCCACGAGACCTACACGCCTGCGCGCGGTGGTAGCGCGTCGGCGGAGATCCACGCTCTGCGTCGCGTCTTCGGCGAGGACGCGGACAAGATCGTAATCGCTAACACCAAGGGCATGACCGGCCACGCCATGGCCACCGGTATCGAGGATGTCGTCGCCGTGAAAGTTCTGGAAACTGGACTCGTGCCCCCGGTCGCCAACTTCAAAGAAATCGATCCCGAGTTGGGTGCGTTGAACCTGTCGAAGGGCGGCGCCTACCCCATCCAGTATGCCTTGCATCTCGGCGCCGGATTCGGTTCGCAGATCAGCATGATGCTGTTGCGCTGGGTGCCGACGCAAGACGGCGTGCGTCCCAAGCCGAATGCGCTGGGCTACGCCTATCGTGTTGCTGACGGGACGACTTGGAGTGCTTGGCTAAGCAAGATCGCGGGCCGTGCGGTCGCAGAACTCGAAGTGGTTCGCCGCACGCTACGCGTTAAAGACCAAGCACCTGCAATTAGAGTCGCTGCAACGGCACAGCAGTCGAAGGAAGCGCCGGCACAGGTCCCGGTAGTTCAGGCGCCAGCCAGTAAACCTATGCCGGTTATAGCAGTTGTGCCTCAGGCGCCTCCGCCCGCGCCCCAGCTCAAGGTGCAGCCGCCAGCAGCACCGGTGACGGAGGTGGCCAAACCGAAAGTGGAGACACCGGTCGCCATACCGGCAACCTCAGTAACGACGGAGGCTGGTGATTCAGTAAAAGAGCGAGTGCTTGCCCTGGTAGCGGAGAAGACTGGCTATCCCGTCGACATGCTCGACTTGGATCTGGATCTCGAAGCGGACTTGGGCGTAGACACAGTGAAGCAAGCGGAAGTCTTCGCTACGATTCGCCAAGCCTACGGAATCCCGCGCGACGAGAACATCAAGCTGCGTGAGTACCCGACCTTGGCCCACGTGATACGTTTCGTGAATGAGCGGCGCTCGGACTTGCCCAAAGCAGCGCCAGCGAAAGAAGAAGTAAAGCCCGTTCTCGCAGCGCCGGCAGTGAAGCAGGAAGTCGCGACGGTGCCGTCAGGACCAGCGGTTGTAATGGAGCCACAGGGAGGCGCGGATTCCGTGAAGGAACGTATCCTCGACTTGATGGTGGAGAAGACCGGCTATCCCAAAGACATGCTGGACCTGGATCTTGATCTGGAAGCCGACCTCGGCGTCGACACGGTTAAGCAGGCCGAGATGTTCGCGGCCATCCGCGAGATCTACAACATTCCACGTGACGAGAACCGCAAGCTGCGCGACTATCCAACTTTGGCACACGTCATCCGGTTCGTGTATGAGAAACGTCCCGACTTGGCAGGAGCTATAGTCCCAGCGCCAGCTATCGGCCAACCATCAGTAGTTGAGCCGGCTTCCACTGCATCAACTTCGGCCGAGCTAACTCCGCCAGCCTCGATCGAGGTTCCGGTTGCCTCGTCCACAGCCGACTCCATCAAGGACAAGGTGCTCGAAATCGTGGCCGAAAAGACCGGCTACCCCAAGGACATGCTCGACCTCGACCTTGATCTGGAAGCCGACCTCGGCATCGACACGGTGAAACAGGCTGAGATGTTCGCGGCGATTCGGGCGGCGTACAACATCCCGCGCGATGAAAACCTTAAGCTGCGCGATTTTCCCACGTTGGCGCACGTGATCCAATTCGCACAGAGCGGGCAGCGAGCGACGGCGCCAAGTTCACCTACACCTGCGCCCTCGGCAGCCAAGCCTCCGCGGCCGCCGGTAGCAAGCTTCGATGCTGCAGACCGTGTTCCACGTCGGGTGCCTATTCCTGGCCTGCGGCCGCCACTCAATTTGTGTAAGCCAACCGGCGTGATGCTGAGTGCTGGCGGTCGCGTGGTGATTCTGCCAGACAAAGGTGGAGTAGCAAGCACACTCGCCCAGCAGTTGCAGGCGGAAGGCGTTGAAGTACTCGCGATCGAAGACGCGCTGGATCCGGTTGTGCTGGCCAATACTCTGAAGGCTTGGTTGGCGGCAGGCCCGATACAAGGCGTGTACTGGCTTCCCGCACTGGACGACGAAGGTCCTATCAGCAGGTTTAACTTGACAACCTGGCATGACGCGCTGCAGGTGCGAGTTAAGTCGCTCTATACCACAATGCGTGTGCTCTACGACCAGATTGCTGGCGCAGGCACGTTCCTCGTTTCAGCGACCCGCCTCGGCGGACAGCACGGATACGATGACGCCGGTGCATCCGCGCCGTTGGGTGGTGCGGTGACCGGGTTCACCAAGACCTACAAGCGCGAACACGCAGATGCGCAGGTTAAGGCTGTTGACTTCGAGCCCGATTGCAGGCCCGCAGAAATCGCGGAGCTGCTCATCGCGGAAACTCTGCGCGACCCCGGTGCAGTGGAGATTGGGTATAAGCAGGCACTGCGTTGGACGGTTGGGTTGCAAGAACGGCCCGTAGCCGACGGCCAGCCCGGACTGACGCTCGACGAGAACACGGTGTTCGTAATCACGGGCGCGGCCGGAAGTATCGTCTCCGCCATCACCGCTGATTTGGCCGCCGCCTCTGGTGGTACGTTCTATCTGCTCGATCTGGTGCCGGAACCGGACCCGAAGAATCCCGACCTCGAGCGCTTCGTCGCCGACAAAGAGGGGCTGAAGCGCGAGCTGTTTGCCCGTATTCAGGCGCGAGGCGAGCGGGCCACGCCCGCGCTGGTGGAGAAAGAGCTGGCGGCCCTGGAACGTGCGCAAGCGGCCCAAAGCGCGATCAACGCCGTCCGCGCCGCCGGTGGCACAGCGTACTACTTCAGTGTCAACCTCACCGATGCGGACGCCGTGGCGAAGGTCATCGAGCACGTCCGCGAGCGCAGCGGGCGCATTGACGTGCTACTGCATGCTGCGGGAATCGAGCGCAGTCACTTCCTGCCAGACAAGAATCCCGGCGAGTTCGATCTGGTCTTTGACGTCAAGAGCGACGGCTGGTTCAACCTCCTGCATGCCGTCGGCGACATGCCACTGGGAGCGACGGTGGCGTTCAGTTCAGTCGCCGGCCGCTTTGGCAATGCTGGCCAAGTGGACTACAGCTCGGCTAACGACCTCCTTTGTAAGATTACGTCGAGTTTCCGTACGACGCGTCCACAGACGCGAGGCATCGTCATCGATTGGAGCGCTTGGGGCGGAATCGGCATGGCCACGCGCGGCTCTATTCCCAAGATGATGGAGCTCGCTGGCATCGACATACTACCGCCTGACGCGGGCATTCCCTGGATTCGTCGGGAACTGACCGCAGGCGGAACGTGCGGTGAAGTCGTGGTCGGGCAGCGTCTCGGCGTCTTGCTAAACGAATGGGATGCTGCGGGCGGACTCGACGTGCAGGCATTGGCTTCGGACGAACGCCTGGCGGCGCATGGTCCCATGGTCGGCAACATTACAGGAATGGGAATTTACTCCGGCCTGACGATGGAGACAACGCTCGATCCACCCTCGCAACCGTTCTTGTACGACCATCGCATTGACGGCACACCGGTGCTGCCTGGCGTCATGGGCATCGAAGCGTTTGCTGAGGCTGCGGTCTGTGTTCATCCTGGGTGGTACGTGCAGGGGGTGGAAGAGGTCAATTTTCTGGCTCCCTTCAAGTTTTACCGGGATGAGCCGCGAACTCTGACCGTCCAGGTTATGTACTACCCCGAGGCGGACAGGATCGTTGCCGATTGCCGTCTGATTGGCCGGCGCAAGTTGGCGAATCAAGAGCAGCCACAGGAAACGCTGCACTTCACGGCACGGGTACGTCTGGCGAGACAGGCGCCAGATGCAGTCACCGGGAAGCCCATTATCACTTCGTCCGACTCCGTGGTTGACGCAGCCGAAATCTATCACGTTTATTTCCACGGACCGGCTTACCAGGTTGTGGAGCGTGCCTGGTGGGATGGAAAGCGAATGGTCGGACTGATGGCCGAACACTTGCCCGGCGATCATCGGCCGTCGGATCAACCGACCTTGATGGCGCCACGCCTCATCGAGCTTTGCTTCCAGACGGCCGGCCTGTGGGAGTTGGGCACCCAAAGCCGGTTTGGTCTGCCGCAGGACGTGCAACAAGTTTCGCTAGTGCGCGCGCCGGACCTGGCAGAAGGAAAGTTATATGCCGTGGTGACTCCTAATCCGGAGGACGGCACCTTCGATGCCGAGGTAGTGGACGCAAAGGGTAACTGCTATCTGTACCTCAGCGGCTATCGCACCGCCGCGCTTCCCGGCAATATCGATGCGGAGACGATGAAAGCCTTGCAGGCGGTGTTGTCGGGGGAAACCGCGCTCGCATAGCAGAGTAAGAAAGATCGCGGTCGCTGGCTGTCATGGATGTTTATTGGCTGGAACAGAGCGAAGCGGACATACCGCCGGAAAATGATTGGCTTAGCCCCAGCGAAGTGGCATGCCTCGACGCCATTCGTATTCCCAAACGCCGCTCGGATTGGCGCCTGGGACGATGGACGGCGAAACGCGGCTTATCGTTGCATCTGAACCTCCCCGGCGAAGCCCAATCTCTTGCAAACATCGAAATCCGTCCCGCAGCCTCGGGTGCGCCTGAGGCCTCTATTGCGGGCATGCCGGTTGCCGCCAGCATTTCAATCAGTCACTGTGACAGCAATGCCTTTTGCGCGATTGCGCCGCTCGGGACAGCGCTCGGTTGTGATTTGGAGCTCGTCGAACCTCGCAGCGATCTTTTCGTGTCCGACTATTTCACGGCGGAAGAGCAAGCCCTGGTGGCGCGAGGGACGGCTGCCAATCGTCCCTGGCTTGTGACTCTTCTTTGGAGCGCGAAGGAGAGTGCGCTCAAAGCGTTACACGAAGGCCTGCGGCGAGATACCCGTTCCGTGATTGTCAGGCTGGCCGACTCTATCATTCCTTCGAACGAAAATCGCTCTTTGGACCGCTCAATCTGGCTGCCCCTGGAAGTTCACGCTACCGGCGGCGAGATCTTTCACGGTTGGTGGCGCCAGACTGGCAACCGGCTCCGCACCGTGGTCTCTGCTCCTGCTTCGGCCTTACCAACTATGCTGCAGGCCATCCAATAGGCCAAGGCAGTTTCACAGTTGCTGTGTCCGCGGTCGGGTAGAGCGGCGCTTTAGCTGGATTATTCATCAAGCCATAGCGCCTTGAACGGGCATGGCTTCAGCCATGCCGTAATAGCTGCTGCCACGGTGATGGCTTTAGCCACTGAGGGGCCTCGTTCTGGTGACCAAATGCGACTACCCTCAGGGGCTAAAGCCCAACTCGCAGACACGACGTAACGGCACGGCTCAAGCCGTGCCCCTTCAAAGCGCCCAAGGCCCACGTTTGCTATGCCGCCAGGCGGCTTTTGTGAGTGGTTCGACCAATCCTTGAAAAATATTTGCCAGCGGCATAAGTTAGGGATATACTAGCCGGAACTGGCTGGTCCACTTACCAGACCACTCATCCTGTGCCTGCGCCCATCAAGTCCGATTTTGAAGTCGTCCGCAGATCCAAGGTCTACGAAGAAGTTGCCAGGCAGCTCGAGCGCTTGATTCTGGAAAAGCTGAAAGCCGGCGACAAGCTGCCCTCAGAACGCGAACTGGCGGAGATACTTCAAGTTAGCCGCAGTTCCATTCGAGACGCAATCCGAGGCTTGGAGTTGATGGGGCTGGTGGAACCGCGTCAGGGCGCTGGGACCATCGTTCGGGAGCGGTCCCCGGACTCGCCGGTCGATCCTTTCTCTAGCGCGCTGAAGCGTCGGCGGGAACTGGTCGGTGAGCTTCTGGATTTTCGAAAGATGCTGGAACCGCCGTTGGCTTCGCGGGCGGCCACGCGCGCTTCTACGGAAGAAATATCGGAGATGGAAGAGATTCTGCAACGGCAGGAAGCCAAGCTTGTCCTCAGAGAACCGGCAATTGCGGAGGACACAGAATTTCACTACAGCATTGCGCTGGCTTCGGGCAATAGTGTCGTGCTGAAGGTGATCGACATTCTCATGGATTTGCTGCGCGAGACGCGGCAACGTTCCTTGCAGGGACCGGACCGCCAGGAGAAATCGCTTGCCGGACACCGTAGAATTTTGACCGCCATTAAACGCCGCGACGCGGAAGCCGCAAAGTCTGCAATGCGCCGGCATATTGAAGACGTAGAAGAGATCGTGCTCAACTGGTCTTAAGCCGCCAAAGATGTGGGGACAATCGGATTGACTGATCTTCGTAATGATGCGACTCGCGTTGCCGTTGAGCCTCGACGGACGAATGAGATGGAGAAGAAGCGCACGGTCGCACTCGTCGATGCGGACCAAAAGCAGATCCCAGATGATGCCATGGAAGGCGTTCAATCGTCGCCTGCAGGAACCGTCAAACTGGTAGTTGCGGAGGCGCGGGTCGAAGACATCGGCCACGCTCTCGCTCGCCTGGCGCCAGCCGACTTACGACGGATCGGTGCTCAAGCAGGGGACGTGCTGAGAATCACCGGTGCCACGACGGGTGTTGGACGAGCTGAGCTTTCGGAAGACGGATACGAAGGCATGATCCAGATCGACGGCACCTGCCGGAGCAATTGTGGCGCGGGTTTGGAGGAGCAAGTCACGGTAGCGCGAACCGACTTCGAGCAGGCAGTGGCCGTTCGCTTCTCGCCGATGTGGGTGGGGGCTGCACCCGCGACTATCGCCCCCGACCGGATACTCGAGGACCTGCTGGGTGTCCCGGTTATCGCGGGCTGCGTTGTGCGAGTGCCGACGTTTGCCAAGGCGGTGAACTTCCAGGTAGTGCGCACCATCCCGTCGGGGCCGGTGGTGATCGGGAAACGCACCGACATCCGCATTGTGGAGGGTGAGCAGACGGCAACCCGCGCTCCGGCGGTGTCCTACGAGGACATTGGCGGCCTGGAGCGCGAAGTGGCGCGAGTGCGCGAAATCGTCGAGTTGCCGCTGCGGTACTCTCGCATCTTCGAGCGGCTGGGGATTCTCGCACCTAAGGGCGTGTTGCTATACGGTCCCCCGGGCACCGGAAAGACCCTGCTGGCCCGCGCCGTTGCGGCTGAGAGCCGTGTGCATTTCATTCACCTCAACGGTCCGGAGATCATGCGCAAGTTTTACGGCGAGAGCGAAGCCAAGCTGCGTGAGGTTTTCGAGGAAGCGGCACGCCATGCGCCGGCGATTCTGTTCATCGATGAGATTGACGCGGTAGCGCCCAAGCGCACGGAAGTGATCGGCGACGTCGAAAAGCGCGTTGTGGCCCAACTGCTCAGCTTGATGGACGGCTTTGTAGCGCGTGGTCAGGTCATCGTCATTGGTTCCACCAACATCCCTGAGGTGCTTGACCCGGCGCTGCGGCGTCCCGGCCGCTTCGATCGCGAGATCGAAATCGGGGTTCCCAACACCCAGGCACGGCTGCAAATCCTCAAGATCCACACCCGCGCCATGCCGCTGGCACCTGACGTGGACCTGCGGGAGATCGCCGAACATTCCCATGGTTTCGTCGGCGCCGACCTCGAAGCGCTGGGACAGGAAGTCGGCATGATTGCTTTACGCCGCTTCCTTTCTGCCTGTCCGCTTGATGCGGACGGCGCCGCATCGGCTGACCTGGCTGCGTTGCACGTTACGCGCGACGACTTTCTCGCCGGTTTGAAGGAAGTCGAACCCAGCGCGACCCGCGAGTTTTTTATCGAGAAGAGCTCGTCAACATTTGCGTCGCTCGGTGGACTCCAGCAGGCGAAGCGCTTGCTCGATGTCGTAATCGAACATTCCCACATGCATGACGAACTCTACGAGCAATTTGGACTGGCGCCGCCCAGGGGCATTCTGCTCGTCGGGCCATCGGGCACCGGGAAGACCGCGATGGCACGGGCGCTGGCTGGTGAGAAGCAGGTTCCGCTCATTGCCATCGATGGCCCGCAACTTTATTCGAAGTGGCTGGGCGAATCGGAGAGGGCGCTGCGCGAGGTGTTCAAGAAAGCGCGGCGAACTGCGCCCTGCATTCTGTTCTTTGACACGATTGACGCGATCGCGCCGAAGTTCGGCGCCGACCAATTCGGCAGCGACGTGTATCAAAGGATTCTCAGCCAGCTCCTGCGTGAGATTGACAATTTACGTGACGTCAAAGGGGTGATCCTGCTGGCGGCCACCAATCGCCCCGAGCGGATCGAGCCGGCGCTGTTGCGCAGCGGCCGCTTCGACTACATACTTCCGTTCGCCAAGCCTGACGCGGCTGATCGCGCCGCGATCATGCAGCTCTGCTGCCAACGTGTGCCGCTCGCGAGTGATGTTGATTTCGCGGAATTCGCGGATCGAATGGAAGGCTTCACCGGCGCCGATATCGAAAGCCTGTGCAAGAAGGCGGCGCTGTCAGCGATTGTGGAATTTCAGGATGGCGCTCGTTCGCCTTTCGCCATCCGGCAAAGCGATTTTCTGGCGGTTCTTGAATCCGACCGTAATAGTCCAGAGCAGTTGGAAAAAGCAGAAGCGCTGAACCCAGGCGGCGACGGGCCATCATTACCGAAGGACGAGGTTAGATCATGAGTTACACGGAACTCACCGTTTGGACGCGCGGCATCATTATGGACAAAGAGGGACGTGACATCGTCAATTCCGTCTCTGCCTGTGCCCGCCTCGAGGGCAAGTTTTCGCAGGCTATGGAGAATTATGTTGACAATCCCGATCGCACCAACTGCCCGACGCGCAAGTACTGTCGCGTGAGCGATAGCGTCATTGAGAACGCGCTCACCTACGAGAATGAGCACCCCAACATCGTTGTGCTGGTCGAGGAGACGATGGTAAAGGGCTGGGACTATTTGCTCGGGATGCCGCCGGGCGGAACGCTGGTGATCAACACGCACTATACCCCGGAGTACATGATTCGTTTCGTGCCGGGACCTGAGCGGCTGGCCCAACTCGTCTGTGTCGATGCCGCGCACCTGGCGGACCATAAATGGCTTTACTACCGGCTGGGCGAGCTGGGCCTCGACCGCCTTTCCACCGAAGGCGCCGCCGAGCGCAGCAAAGCCGTAGCGCCTGATATCGCCGCGCCGCTGATTGCGGCAGTGGTCAAGACCACGGGAATCGTCAAAGTGGAGACGATCGAGCCGATGATCGCGAACAAAACGGCATTCCAAAGAGCGATGGACGAATTGCACATCATGCCGCTGAACCCGGTGGCTGCATAGGGAAGGACACATGTCAACCAAAGGCACACATATCCCCGAACGGCTCAAGATCACCTTCGCCGGCATCACGCCCGCGCCCTCGCAGGAAAAGGGACAGGACCTCTTTCCAACTGGTAACTGGCGTGCCATCAGGCCGGTGTACCGGGACAAGCTGCCGCCATGCAACAACGCTTGCGGAACCAACGAGAAAATTCAGGGCTATCTCGACCTCGTTAAGCGCGGCAAGTATCTGGACGCCTACGCGCTCATCAAGGAAGACATGCCTTTCCCGTCCGTCACCGGACGGGTGTGCTACCACCCGTGCGAGCAGGCCTGCAACCGTGGAAAGTACGATGAGGCCATCTCGATTCGCGCGGTCGAGCGTTTTCTCGGCGATCTCGGACAGGCCCTGTCCCGCGACGTGGTCAAGGCCGGGCCGCCGAACGGAAAGAAGGTCGCTGTCGTCGGGTCTGGTCCGGCCGGCCACAGCGCCGCCTATCAGCTTGCCCGCCTCGGCTACCAGGTCACGATCCTGGAGAAATCGCCGAAGGCTGGTGGTCTCAATCGTGGCGGCATTCCGGATTGGGTGCTGCCGCAGGACGTGCTTGATCGCGAGATCGAGCGCCTGGTCGAGCTCGGGGTGACCATCAAAACCAACGTCGAGGTAGGCAAGGACGTCTCCTGGGACGACTTGAAAAAGAATTACGACGCCTGCGTTCTTGCCGTGGGTCTAACCGAGCCAAATAGTGTGCGCGCCGAGGGTGAGGACAAGGAAGGCGTGCACTACGGTCTTCCGTTCCTGCGCGACATCGGCATGGGCGCCTCCAAGGTCAAGCTGGGCGCCCGCGTCGCCGTTATCGGTGGAGGAAACACCGCGATTGACTGTGCTCGCGAAGCGCTGCGGCAGGGCGCCATCGAAGTCACCATGATCACCGTCGAGTCCCAGCCTGACGAGATGCCCTGTGTGTCGGAAGACTTGCACGACATGCTGGAAGAAGGCGTGGAGCTGATGCATGGCCGGGCGATGACCGTGGTGCACGGCAACGGCAAGGTTGAGGCTTTGCATCTTCATCCCGCGAAGTTTTCCGGCGCGATCAACGCCTCGCCGATCAACATCAATCGCGATGTCCCGCCCGAGCGTTATGTCGTGGACAACGTCATCATCGCCGTGGGGCAGCACGCCTCGCTCGCCTGGCTGCCGGACGAGTTCAAGACTGAACGCGGCACCATCAAAATTGACGCCTTCGGACGCCTGGGAAATACGAACTTCTTTGCGGCGGGCGACATTGTGCAATTGGGTTCGGGTCAGCCGCTGATGGTGGTCAACGCGGTTGGCGACGGCAAGCGCGTCGCCTTCAATCTGGATAAAGTGCTGCGCGGGGAACTGTTGCAGCCGCGTACCGTTCCGGTTGACGTCCTCTTTGATTTGAACCGCATGAACATGACTTACTTCCCGCACTTCCCGCGCGTGCAGCAGGCGATGTTGCAGCCCACCAGCCGGCGCAGAACGCAGGAAGAAGTGATTCAGTCGCTCTCTGAAGAGCAGGCGGTGGAGGAGGCGGCGCGCTGTTTCAGCTGTGGCACCTGTAACGCGTGCGATAACTGTTACCTGGTGTGTCCTGAGCCGTGCATCGTGCGTCCTGAGCGTTCGAACGGCATGTATAAGATTTTGGTCAACTACTGTAAAGGCTGCCGAGTGTGCATCGAGGAATGTCCGACAGGCTGTCTCGAAGGTGTTCCCGAGCTCGACTTCGACACTGGCGTGGTCCGTATGGACACGGCCTTCGCCGTCACCCCGGGGCTGCACGGGCGGCAGGCAGACGAGCTGAGGCATCTGGCCGAGCAGCCGGCAAAGAATATTTAGAAGCGTACGGAGATAATCATGGCAACACTCGTCGAAACAAAAAAGAAAACGGTCCGCATTAACGGCTGCGTTGCTGCGGCGCAGGCCGCAAAGTATGCCGATGTCGATGTGATTACGGCCTACCCCATCCGGCCTTACACGGCGACGATGATGGCGCTGGCGCAGATGGTCGCCAACGGAGAGCTGGACGCCGAGTACATCGTGGCCGACAGCGAGCACTCGCAGTTGAGCATCGCGCATGGCGCTTCGTCGAGCGGCGCCCGCGTTTTCACCGGCAGCTCGGGGGTCGGTGTAACTTACGCCTACGAGCTTTATTCCCCGATTTCAGGCAGCCGCATGCCGGTGCAGATGATGATCGCCGACCGCACGCTCGATCCCCCCGGCGATTTCGGCTCCGAACATACGGACGCGCTGTCCACGCGGGACATGGGCTGGCTCATGGGCTGGTCGTGCGACGCCCAGGAGGCATTCGACAATCACCTGATGGCTTACCGCATCGGCGAAGACCCGCGTGTGCTTTTGCCCCAGATGGTCTGCCAGGATGGTTTCTTCGTCTCTCACATCACCAGCGACGTCGAGTTGCCCGATCCCGGCCAGGTGAAGGAATTCCTGCCGCCTTACAAGCATCCCTACCCGCTGGATCCGCGGCATCCGGTGTCACACGGTCCGCAGATTATGCCGGAGCAGGGTCCGCCGCTTCAGTTAGAGCGCGCGAGAGCCATGGAAGAGTCGATGCCCGTCATCGAGCAGGTCCACGATGAGTTCGCCGAGATCTTCGGCCGGCGGTACGACCCCTGGGTCGAGGAGTTTATGACGGATGGCGCGGAGGTGGTGTTTTTCATGCAGGGCGGCCACGCAGTCACGGCGCGTTACGCAATTCAAAACATGCGGGAGAATGGCGCAAAAGTAGGCCTGGTAAGGCTGCGCACCATCAGGCCGTATCCGACCGATCGCGTGAACGAGGTCCTGAGCAAGGTCAAAGTGGTGGGCGTCATCGAAACCAACATGGGCCTGGGCAGCGTCAGCAGCGGTGGCTCGCTCTACGCTGAGGTGTGCGCCGCGCTGTACGAAAGTCAGTCGCGCCCGCTCGTGATGTCGTTCATGGCGGGCATGGGCGGCGAGGCGATTGTGCTCAAGGAATTCTATTGGATGACGCAGAAGATGACGGAAGCGCAGAAGCGCGGGAAAATCGAAAAACGTACCCATTGGGTCGGATTCGAAGAGTAGAGTGCCGTACGCACGAAATAATCTAGCCCAGCATGGAGCCGCAGGCGGAGTGTTTGGTTGAATTTTGGTTTCAGCCAGTGGAGCAGGAGGCGCAGAGGTCGAACCCCGAAGGGGTGGAAGTGCCGTTAGCCCAGGACGGAGCCGAACCGGGGCCCCCGATTCGCGCCGTTTTTGCGCGAATTGGGGTGGGGGAGGCGGAGTCCTGGGTAGGCTGGGTTATATGAACAGGAGCCGGCTTTAGCCGGCGACACAAAGATTCTGTATCGCCCCGTAGGGGGCGGCAGGGGTTCTCATACAGGCCCGATCGGAGGAATGACATGGCAGCAATTGAAGTTGAGCGGCAGATACTGCCGATTCTCGGCAGCCCCAACCAGGGGGCGCGTTTCTATAACCCGGAATTGCCGTCGAGCGAACCCTTCGTTCCCGGCCACCGCACGTGTGCGGGCTGCGGGCCTTCCATTCAATACCGCATGACCAGCAAGGCGGCGGGCGACAACACCATCCTGGTCGGGCCGACGGGTTGCATGTATGTCGCCAATAGTTCGTATCTGTGTACGCCCTACAACGTCCCCTGGGCACACACCCAGATTGGCAGCGCGGGTAGCTTCACCGCGGGCGTCGCCGCCGCTTATGAGGCTTTGATCCGCAAGGGCAAATGGAAGGGCGCCTACCCGAACATCATTTGCGAAGCGGGCGATGGCAGCGCCTCCGACATCGGCCTTGGCCCGATTTCCGGCGCGCTCTATCGCAACCACGACTGCCTCATCATCTGCTACGACAATGAACAGTATGCCAACACCGGCATTCAGGCATCCTCGCGTACGCCTTACGGCGGCATGACGACATTCTCCCCTCCCGGCCCGATGATTAAAGAGGCGAAGAAGCTGTTTCCCAAGGATCTCGCCCGCATGATGGCGGCTGGCCATCCTCACTGCTATGTGGCGACCGCGAGCGTGGGCTATCCCATCGACCTGATGAACAAAGTGCGCAAAGGACTTAACCACCGAGGCGCAGCGTATCTGATGGTGTATACCCCCTGCCAGAAGGGCTTCGTGTACGAGACGCCGCGCTCCATCGACCTCGGCCGGCTGGTCGTGGAATGCGGACTTTACCCGATGTGGGAGTGGGACCCCGAGAAGCGTGCGTTTGATTACAGCTTCCGCCCGCAGAACATGCGGCCGGTATCAGAATATTTGAAATTGCAAGGACGCTTCGGACACCTCCACGCCGAGCACATTGCCACCTTGCAGAAGTTTGCCAACCAGCAATGGGGAATGATGGGCGTCGAGCTGCCTGAGGCCTTGATTCAGGCCGCCGACGCGAAAAATCTGGTCGATATGGCGTCCGCGGAAGCGGCCGCAACGGTGGCACAAACTGTATGAATACTAAAGCGACGGCTCCTCCCCCAGTGGAAGAACAGGAAACCTATATTGTCAGCGAAGGCAAGAAACGCGGTTCGACGCGCGACGTGCGGCCGGAAGCGGCCTTCGACCGCTACTACACCGTCCTACGCGTGCATGCTGGAGATGCCCTCCTGACTGACAATTGGCACACCAACGAAGTGCTGGACCACACTCGTAACAACTTTGAGGGCTACACCTTTGCGATGCGCACTCTGGAAGCCTGGGGCGCGATGATTGAGAACGACCGCCGCGCCTACTACACCGCCGGCGGGCGAGTGTGGGTCATGGACCTGGAGCCCTGCGAAGGCAAGAAGCCGCGTTTGCCTGGCGCCGGCAAGTAAGGAACGGTTGCCTCGCATCCTGCTCATCGACGACACGCCGGAGATTGCCGAGCTCCTGACGTTTGCCCTGCGTGACCGCGGCCACGAGGTCTTCGCAGCAGGATTCACCTCTGCCGTCAACGAACTGGTTGCTGAGCAACGCGCCGACGCCGTCGTGCTCGACTGTTCCGCCTTCGATATGAGCGAAGCGCTCTTCGACAGCCTGCGTAGCGACTCCGAACCACGCCGGGCTTCCCGTCGTCATCATCACCGACACCGAGAAGGAGGCTGACGCCAGTCTCCGAGCCCGAAACGCGCGAAGCGTCGTGTTGGTTCCGAAACCGTTCACCGGGTCGCAGGTGGCAGGAGCGCTGGATGAGCTGCTGGGATAAACGCGAACGCGAATTCGCGTTCGTGTTCCACGTGGAACAAATCTAGACTATGCCGCTGTGGAGCATCGACGATTGGCAATACCTCGAGCGCGAGGTCGTTACTGACCCCAGAGGCAGGCAGTGGACGGTAGCGCTGATGGACGTGCTGGGACAGACGGGCGATCCTGACATGCCGAACAAGCTGCTGGAACTTCAGTATTCCTCGGGCCGGTATTTCACCCTCATCTACTCGGCAAGCGGGGCGCTGCAGAGGGAGCGCGGTTACGGTTTATTGACAGAAGCAGAAAACGGCTACGAAGAACTGCTAATGGGCGTCATCGATGGCAGCCTTGATCCATCGCAACCGGTATTTCGCCAGGACTTGGAAGATTGACAACACGAAGATCCTTACCGCCCGGGATTCAGATCTCTCATTACGACATGAAGTACCTGCATCGTCCGGCGCGCATCAAGCTCGGAAACCACCACCTTCGTGCCACTTTCGCCGGCATCTGCGGGATCTCGATACGTCCGCGCCACGGCCGGCAGCCGCGCCCACCCGCCGCGAATAAGTCCCGCTTTCTCTGCGACCGCCAGCCGCGTCACGAATGACCAATTGCCAATCTCGCCCGCAGGAGCGCCCGCTGCCGCCAGCGCACTCAGCCCCTTGTATTGCAGTGCGTCGGTCACGATGGCCTCGAGGATTCCGCAGGAAGTGCGCAAGGCCGCATCGTAGTCCCCTTGATCGAAGGCACGCCGACTATCAGCGTAAGCCTGCTCGACTACCGGCCGGAGCTCGGGGTCGTGCACGAAATCGAACCGGCGGACCGGCGGCGGCTCCGATGATGACGACACGGAAGTCGTTATTCCGGTCAGCGAGTGGACGGCTTGCTCAAGGACACTCAGCAGTCGCGTGACAATCTCGACAGGCGGCACCGTCTCGACTGCGCCGCTGCCCGTCGAGCGTACTAGGAAAGCTTCACTGAACGATCGGGCAAGCCAATGCGCTTTGCTGCCTCCCGACAGCTCATTGACCGTTACGCCGCATTCTTCCTGCCAGACGCGAGTAGCCGCCATCGCCGAGCTGCTGGAAGGATCCATCGCCAGCAGGTCACGAAGCTGACCGCCCCGGCGCATCAAGCCGTCGAGGCGAGACATGTACGTCTCAATCCGCGCTTGCAGGCTTTCATCCATAGGGGTTTCTCACTTGCCGGCGAAGTTTCCATCAGCCCACAGTCAGGCCGGACCCGATTGGTTCGGTCACGGCCACAATACTGCCCTCGAGCCGAAGGGTGATCCGACCTCATGCCATCAGCCAGAGACCTGCTGGATTGCAGTCGCCGCTTCCTTTTACCGCAAGGTGACGAAGTAGTACGCGGTCATAGCAACGCCAATAGCGATCACAACGCGCCTTACTTTCTGGGGATCCGCTTTTTGCGCATAGTGCGCGCCGAACCAGCCTCCTGTCACGGCTCCTGCAATCATCACCAGGCACTGCGGCCAGAATACAGCACGGGCCACAATAAAGGTCAGCACTGCCGCAGCATTGATGACAACCGAAAGTAATGTCCTGATTGCGCCCATAGCATGCATATCTCGCATTCCCAGAGCGGCCAACATTCCCAGGAGCATGAACCCGATCCCGGCGCCAAAATAACCGCCGTAGATTGCGACCAACAATTCCGCGATCGAAGCCGCGGTAATCACCTGCCATGACAACTTCTCCAGATCCTCCAACACGTGAGAGCGGCCGGCCAGCGCGCGGATTTGGTTGCCGCAGGCGAACAGCAAGGTGCCGGCCAGGAGCAGCCAGGGAACGAGATGCAGGAAGACTCGTTGCGGCGTCTTGAGCAAAAGCAGAGAGCCAGCCAGGCCTCCGATTACGCTGGTCAGCAGCAAGGGAACCAGCAACCGTGCTGGCGCGTTGAGCCGTTTGAGGTATGCACCGGTACTGGCCGCTAAGCCGGGCCACAGCGCAACCGTGTTGGTGGCGTTCGCCTCCACCGGTGGCATGCCGGTAGCCAACATTGCCGGGAACGAGACGAAGGTGCCGCCGCCGGCCACCGCGTTTAGCGTTCCAGCAATCACCGCCGCAAAAAACAAGAAGATGGCCTGGCTGACGTGCAACGGGTGATTCTAGCAGTTCAGTTTGAAGCCGGCGGGTTAGAACTAGGGCGTTTTCAGTTTTGGGGTGTCCTGGTAGAGCGGGCCTTCAGAGACTGTGTCGCGACCGGCAAAGCGATTTTGCGGTGGCACAAAATGATCGAATCGCGGTCGAGCTAGCCGCGCAGCGGCGGAATGAAGTTAGGCGTGGCCGCAAGCCCGCGCTCCAATTGCGAAAGATAAGCGAGCGCGGAGCGGCGACAACGGTCACCACACAGTCTCTTCAGGACCACGTTTGCGAATGTCACGTCATTTTGCTTCCGCCGCGCGGGTTTTGACGAGGGCTAGTCCTCGTTGCCAAAATTCAAACTGACAATCTTCCGACTTCACCGCCAGGAGAGGCGGGAAACACTACCTTTGCGTCATGACGGAACAGCGCCCGCAACTTGTCCCAGAAGTCTCCGCCCAACACAAATAAGCTAGCCGCGACGGCTAGGTCCAGCCCGAGATTTATCCACAGACGGGCCGCATTTCCCCCAGGAAGCCAAGATGGAAAGTAACTGATGATCCAGCTGAGGAGCATCGGCACGACCAACAACACCAAGCCAATCGTGTAGCGCGAACGGCTGACATTGCCGGCTGGTTTCAGCATCTTCAAAAGACCCTTTACCCGGGTGACGATGCGATCGAAGTTCTCTTTGCCCATCAGGGCAATAGCTGGAAACATCAGGATTTCGAAGCCAAGCAATAGGATTCCGCTCAGCACTGTCTTTACTGCGGCAGGCCAGTCCGTTCCAGCAACGAGAAACGCGCCGAAAGGCATGATCAGCCCGATTACCAATAAGGCAACACCCAGCTTAAGACGCGTGTTTGCGCTCATCGCAATTCTCCTGTCTTTCCGGATGGGGTTAGAGGGATCACTGCTGTGTCACGCGGACCGATCAGAGGACGGGCGATCCTCATGGCCTGCTGCGGTCTTGCCAGTGCCTTCTAAGGGATGCAGCCGTACGCAGGCTGCATCCCCTTTTCGGGCATGTACGTGGGCCCTCTCCGCTCACGCCGTACTTGCCTCAGCGAGGGCGGATTGAGCTAACGCATCGCCATGCTGAGCGCGGTATTCAGCCACGTGGCTCACAAACTGCAGCATGATTTCGCTAGCCGTCATTGCCGTGATCTGCGCCGGATTGTCCAGCGGAGGACAGAAACATACGATGTCGGCACCCACAAGATTCAGGCCGCGGAACTTATTTAGCAGCGTAAAGAGCTCGCGAGTTGTCATCCCGTTTACCTCGGGATCGGCCACCGCCGGTGCATATGCTGGGTCGAGTACATCGAGATCAAAACTGAGATACACCGGTCCTGAACCAATGATGCGGCGAACCTCGGAGGCCGTGCCTTCAATGCCGATCTCCAGCACTTCCTGGAGTGTGATCACTCTGAAATGCCGCAGCGGCCAGGCGTCCTGTGTCGGGTCGGCAATCGGCCCGTGAAACCCGATTTGCACCGTCCGCGCCGGGTCGATAAGCCCCTCTTCCACTCCGATCCGGAACGCCGCACCTGCATGGTGGCGTGTCCCGAATGCCGCCGGCTCAGTGTCCGAGTGACAATCGAAATGAATCATCCCAATCGGACCGGCGTGACGTGATTGCTTGCCGGCGATCGCGCGCAGAATTGGCGTGGTAACGCTGTGATCTCCTCCAATCGTGATAGGAACGATATTGCGCTCATGCACCTGTCGGTAGAAGTTTTCAGCGTCCTCAGCCGTCATGTCCGGATTGAGCACGCGAGGAAGCGGCACGTCTCCCAGATCGCTAACCCGGAGGATGGCGAACGGATCGATTTGAAATCCTCGTGGCACTCGGTGGTATGAGGACGAGCGAAGCCGCACTGCACGTGGCCCAAGGTATTGCATGCGCTCAATCGAGTTTCCTCCACTGTAGGGAAAGCCAATCAATCCAACGTCTGTGTCGTTCATATCGGGCCGATGCGGGCAGCGAAGAAGCGTCGGAATGCCGTACCAGTATTTGTAGCTATCTACTAACTGCGCCATTTGTTCTGGTGTGATATCTGCCATATTCTCTCCTAAGCGTAAGGATGGTGGATAAATCCCCGACTTGCTCCTTGCGGCAAAGCACCGATGGCAGCCCAGCGCATCCGTCCCTGGTCGTCCAGGTTTTAAGCAAGTGCGTACGCCGGTTACGTCCGACGGACCAATGTTGTAGGGAACGGAGGACGCATTTAGTCTTCGGAGCTTGGCTACGATATAAGCTGTCCAATCTGCAACCAGCGAATACGCTCAGTCGAACGTGCCCTGGGAGATCGCCTGCGGGAACGGTGGGGAAAATTCCGACGCGGAGTCTACCACGCACTCATAGTGATGTCGAGAAAATTGTTGTTCATCTGGGAAGGGAAAACTGGCTCTTGAATAATTGCCGGACCGCGGTTGATCGCGTGGAAACTCGCGAGTATCCGTCGGATGCACGCCGGAGCACGTGAGATCTGGCTCTGCACTGACCGGCGAAGCTATGTGGCCGGACAGCAGGT
Organism: uncultured Acidobacteriaceae bacterium; assembly: GCA_963823635.1. GTDB lineage: Bacteria > Acidobacteriota > Terriglobia > Terriglobales > Acidobacteriaceae > Bog-257. The sequence goes on from CAWGMV010000029.1 coordinate 122,899, forward strand.
CATTTGCTATGACCACACGACGGCGCCGATTCCCGCGTTAGGCGTATACGTCTCTAGAACCAAGTTAGCGCCAAAATGAATCGAACCGTAAATTCAAAGCCGCTGCTCTTCATGATACAAATCCAAATGCGATTGCCCTGGGCCCGCTGGCCGGCCCCGATTTCCCCGGATAATCATTGATATTATGATGTAGGTCGTTCTTAGACCATCTATGACATCGCTCACTCACGTAGCTCCTTCTCCCTCCCAGCAACCTGTGGCGTACGATCCGCTGCTCGACGACGTTGGATACATGACCTGCATGACCCTGGTGCTGCTCGGAAATTACGCGCAGACCGGGCATCTCGGCGGACCGCTCGCCTACACACCGTACAACGTTGCGGCGCATTTGATCGGTCCTGAAAACGGCGGACTCCGTTTCGATTACCGCCGGCCGAAGCATCCTTACTCCGACAAATTCATGATGGCGGCGGGCCACTCGGTCCCCACGTGCTACGCGCTGTGGATGATCATGGGCCAGGCGCTGTATCGCAAGTATCAGCAGACCGGCGATCCGCGTTATCTCGTCGACCCGCACGTCGCGATGCTGCCGATCGATGCGTTGGGATTCCGGCGCGGCGCGGGCGCGCTGAAGACGCTGCTGCGCGAAACGGATTTGGAAGACCATCCGCTGTTCGCGCAAGCCAAAGGCCGCGGCATTCGTGCCCTCGCGGGACATGCCGAAAGCACCGACGTCACCAACGACGTGAACGGCGGACCCTCGGGCATCGGCATCGCGACCGCCGCGGGCAAAGCGGCGTTCTGGGATATCGCGGGCGCGCCGGAGTCGCCGAAGGTGATCGCGCTGGAAGGCGAATTCGCGCTCACCGAAGGTCACGCACAGGAGTTGAAGACGCAGGCGCTCGCGCTGCAAGTGGGAAAGCGTTTGCGCGTGATGGTTTCCGACAACAACGCGGGTATCGACGATCGCCTGCTTGGCGGCGTGATCGCCGCGCAGTTCGACGGCTACGATCTCGTGAGTCAATGGACGTCGTATGGATGGAACGTCTTCACGCTGTCGCACGGTAACGATTACGGCGAAGTGGCCGCGACGCTGAAAGCCATGGACGAAGTGGACCCGCACGACCGCCGTCCCATCGTCGCGATCGGCAAAACGACCAAGGGCTACTGGCCCGCGGCCGTCGACGGAAAAATCCCCGGTTACGGCGATCAATTGGTGAGTTACCCAAGCCATCCCTACGCGCTGAAGATGAACTCCGAGTATTTTGTCGCGCTGGCGCAGACCTTCGAGAAGCATTACGGCGTGGAGTTCGAAGGAATTCGCAAGGGCCCGGTCAGCGACAATCGCGAGCGATTGATCCAGTTCAAGACGAACATGGACGTGGTGATGTCGCTGCTCGACCGCAACGGATTGGGCGATCGCCTCGCCGATCGCCTCGTGGAAATCGGCGACACCGTGCGCGACGACGTGAAGTTGCGCATCTCAGCCACCAGCGATCCGTTCCTCGACGATCGCCTGCGCGTCGCGGCGCTACCGGAAGACCCGCAGAAGCTCTCGATTCGCAATGCGATTTCCGGTGCGGAGAAGCAAGTCAGCATTGCGCTGTTCAAGAAGCCGGGCGAGGTGGCCGGAGCGCGGCGCGCGATTTCCGAAATCATCAAGTGGATGAATTACGTCACGGACGGACGATTCTTCACGGTGGCCGCCGACCTTTCGGAGTCGATCAACGTGGAGCACGGCAGTTTGTGGGGACACTACAGTCCCACGGACAATCCGCTGGGCACGCGCTTGAAAGCGCCCATTGAAGAGGCAGGCAATGTTTCCACCGCCATCGGGCTGGTGAGTCAAAGCGCTTCCGTCGATCCCGAAAAATTCGCCGGCGTTTGGGCTTTGAGCGGCACCTACGGAGCGTTCACGCCGCTGATGTACACTCCGGCGCGTGTCTGGAGTCAACAAAATCAGGACAGCAAATTCCGCGTCGGCGTGCTGCATATTCTCGCCGCGCACTCCGGTCCTGAAACCGCGGCCGACGCGCGCACCCACTTCGGCATCTTCGCGCCGCAAGTGTGGAAGCTGTTCCCGCGCGGTCAGGTGATCAATTTGAGCTTTTGGGATTACAACGATGTCGCGCCCGGCTATTTCGCGGCGGCGGAAATCGCGGCGCGCGATCCGCACGTGGGCATCATCACGATGGAAGTGGCGCGTCCCGACTTCGCGGTCGCGGACCGCAGCCATTTCGCCGACACCGATCTGCGCGCTGCGGCCAAAGGCCTGTACGTGATCCGCGATTTCGCGCCGGACAAGCCGCGCCACGGTTACGTGATCGCGCAAGGATCGAGTTCCACGGTGAATCTGGTGAAAGTGCTGCCGAAACTCGAAGCGGCCGGGGTGAACGTGAAGGTGATCGCGGCCATCAGCGAGGACTTGTTCGATCGCCAGCCGCAAGCCTATCGCGATTCCGTGCTGCCGCCCGAGGCTCGCTACGATTTGATGGTGGTATCAACCGGCACGCGACGCATGTGGCCGCTGCGCAACCTCGGTCCGTTGACGGATGAGTATTCACTCACCTCCGACTTCGACAATTGCTGGAGAACCGGCGGCCTCGAAGCGGATGTGATCGCGGAAGCGCATCTCGATCCCGATTCGATTTTCGCAGGCGTGGAGCGATTCGCAAACGAACGCGAGCGCCGCATCGGCGATCAACGCAAAATGATCGGCTAGCCAGTGGGCTGTCTGCACTCCTCGACCGCAATCAATCGAATCAGGGCTGAATCCCTGCATAGAAGGGAATTGCGGTCCGCGCGACATTCTTGTAAACCACGCCACCCTTCATCACAAATACCACGCGCCGGACCGCGGTGATGTCCTGCAATGGATTTCCATCTAAGGCAATGATGTCGGATTGCATCCCCGGAGCGATGGAGCCGATCTGATCGGCCATGCCCAGCGCTTCCGCCCCCAGTGAGTTGGCGGAAACCATCGCCGCCATGGGGGCCACTCCGCAGTCGCGCACGCGGTCAATGAACTCCTCAGCGTTGCGGCCATGCGCTCCCGCGACAGCGTCTGTGCCGAAGACCATTTTCAGCCCTGGAGTACGGGCTGCGTGTCGCACCAGCTCGTGGTTCATGGGAAGGATTTTCTCCATCGCCGCGAATCCTTCTGTGCTGTAGCCCGGTGTGCTGAGATATTGTTCGCGGTGCATTACGTAAGTCTCAATGATCAGCCCGGCCTGCGGATCAAAATACGTGCCCTTCTCCGCCATCAATTTCAAGTCATCGTCGGTGGCCAGCGTGCCATGCTCAACTTCGGTGCATCCTGCCAGGGTTGCGGCACGGACGGCCTGCCCGTAGGCATGCACCAGCGTGCGCAGGCCCTGCTTTCTGGCTTCGCCGCACGCCGCGTTCAACTGCTCCTGCGAAAGGGTCATTCCTCCGCCCTGGCGGATGGACTGCGAGGCGAAGATTTTGATCAGATCTGCGCCCGCGTCCTTTTGCTTCCTCACAAAGGCGCGGATCTCCTCCGGCGTGCCCGTCTTTTCTCCCTGTCCGATAAGCGGCTCGACCGCGGTCAGGATCCGCGGGCCGGGGATTATCCGCTTGGCGACGGCATCACGCAGCGGAATGTCGGTTGGCGAACCTACGCTCTGGATGGTGGTAAAGCCCGCCATCAGAGTTACCCATGCGTTAGAAGCTGAGCGGTAGGCATCCTCCTGGCTGGTCCCCGCCATGCCGGCATTTTTTCCGTCTTTGCCGAAGCTCCAGGTGATATGCGCATGCGCATCGATCCACCCGGGTAACACCGTAAGTCCGCGCAGATCGTAGTCCACCGGGCCAGCCGAAGGGTCAATGGCAACAATCTTTGAGTCCTCGACCACGATGCGGGTGTTGCGCAGGATGTGGCCTTTGCCATCGAGCACCACGCCTGCCGCTATGACAATGCGGCGGCCTGGCGCAGATGTCTGGGAGGAAATTCCGGGCTCTGCCGTGCAGATGCCAACAATACTGAGGATGGATATGAGGAACATTGCCCATCGCATGATCGCCTCTCCTTCGGTTGTCTGCTGCACAGATTAAAACTCCGCTCCCCATTTTCATTCAACTAAGGGAGGAGTAGAACAATCTCATAAATTGCTTTGTATCAGGGCACGGCTTTTAGCCGTGCCGCAAGTCGATCCCAAAGGACTTGGGCTTCAGCCCCTGAGCGAGCCGATTTTTGCAGGGACTAAAGCCCGGACATCTTACCTACTCGGTTCGGCACGACTCGAAGTCGTGCCCTGATACAAACCAACCGATTTATGAGAGGGCTCTGGTGTCGACGAAATCGACGAGGAACGAAATCGATCGTGTGTCCAAGTCGAGAATGACACGGAATCACAGTACCTTTCGACTGCGGATGCAACCTTTGCCGTGCGAAGCCGTTCACACGAGCAGCAAGTCTGGTGAATCGATTCTGAAAAAGGAAATTCCCGGTCTAGCGAGGAATCTGAAATGGGCAGACAGATAGCTTCGGTGCTTTACGTGGTGGTGATGGCAGCCGTCATAGTCGGCGTAGATTTCGCGTTCTTCAGAAACCGATTCTGGGAGCGGCTGACAGTGAATATTGGCATTGTCTTGGTGTTCGCAGCTTTCTACTTGAGATTCCTCAGAAGTCCGTGAACAAGGCGCGATAGCGTCTAACGTAAACTGCCACATTTGGATTGAATGTCCTTCAATGAGGCCCGCGACCCACCTTTGCAAACCAACGTAGCACCAATGTGCTATCGTGGATGAAAAGCTGTGCAACAGTTGTGGGAAACAAATTCATTCACCATTGCTTGTGCAGAAAAACTATTGATTCTATTGGTTACTGGCTAATCGACCGTGGGTATCAGCTGGTTTTCCAGATGGCCGGTGATGTTACTGTGGACAGGACACGATGGACGATCTCGAGGCAGATGATCATTTGTTGATGTTGTGGGACGCCGGTATTTGCCCCAACTGTGGTGTTGAAATTAAGAACGGGAAGCGTGTTGGGAGCGGCAAGAAGAGCGACGGCGGATTCTGTAGCTTGAACTGCTACGGCGATTATCACAAAGCAACGCTGGTCGAACGCCACAGAAAGCGGCTGGCAGCGCTACAGCGACACCGCAATTCGTGACAAAGGGAGAAGTGAGGCGTGGAGACGCTGTTTTCCGCTCTAGAGCGGGATCCGACAGAATTAGAACGCTTGCGCGGGATTTTGCCGTCGCAAGTGCTGCGGCGCTTTGTGGATTCAGGGAAGATCATATCCCCGTCTTACCCCATCGCCTCCAATCAGATTCAACCTGCGAGTATCGACCTCCGGTTGGGCAGGAAGGCGTACCATGTCGAAGCGAGCTTCTTGCCAGGGAAGTTCCACGCTGAAAAGAAAATCCAAGATTGGATTAAAGCTGAGGTGAGCCTCGATGAGCCGAGGACGTTCCGCCCAGGCGAAGTGTACATTGTCCCTCTCATTGAAAGTTTAGCTCTTCCGCCTCACGTTCACGGAAAAGCAAATCCAAAAAGTACAACGGGCCGACTCGACATCTTCACGAGGCTCATTACTGATGGCGGGTTGGAGTTTGAGGCGGTTCCTGAGGCGTATCACGGGGATTTGTACCTGGAAGTTGTGTCCCGCACGTTCCCAATAGTAGTCAGAGCCGGGATGCGGCTCACGCAATTGCGTTTGATACAGGGTAAGACGAGCTACATTGACGACGATACCCTTACCAAAGTGTCCAAAACCGAGCAATTGGTCTACGGAGACGACGAAAGCCCAGTAACGGCCAACATTGCGGGCGGTCTACGTATGACGGTTGACCTGCAAGGGAACGGGTCAAACATTATTGCTTATGAGGCGAAGAAAGAAGCTCCTCCTATTGATCTGGCGAAAATCAACTATTATGAAATCAAAGATTTTTGGGATGCCATAGAGGGGCCAAGACCAAAAGGAATAATATTGCAGCGCGACCATTTCTACATCCTATCGTCCACAGAAAAATTTAGTATCCGGCCAGTCTATGCTGGGGAAATGGTGCCCTACGACCCATCCATCGGTGAGTTCCGGGCGCACTACGCTGGCTTCTTTGACCCAGGGTTCGGTTTTTCGGAAAATGGCCTCAAGGGGACAAAAGCAGTGCTAGAAGTGAGAGCACACGAAGTCCCGATCATACTCGAAGACCATCAATTGGTTGGCAGACTCGTTTATCACAAGATGGCAGAACCACCAGACACGGTTTACGGCGCGTCTATCGGCTCTTCATATCAAGGCCAAGGCTTGGCGTTGGGCAAGCAGTTCAAACGACCATCGTATGTTGACAGCAACTCAGTCCTTCCAGAACTGATTAGCGACGCTTCTTAAACAGCGTAGCCTGTCAGTAATATTTGCCGCAATTTACGCCGGAGCGCGTTTTGGTTCCCGTAGTTTTAGCCGCTTGCCCTCGACGGCCCTCAATGCCAGTACCGTGCGCTCTGAATCGGGCATCTTGCGGCTTTTGTAGCGGAAGTCGGCCTCGTTCAAATACAGCTGCATGTAACCCCTGCCGATATGGTGATAGGCCCCGCAGTATGAACAAAGCCAGATAAGGTCCGCTGATTCCCATTTTAGGAACCGTAATGTTATTTTGTATTACTTTAGTCTTGACTTTCGGTGTCGTTGTATCCTTGCCGAGTCCCATCCTGCAAGGGCGACAGTCTGCATGCTTCTCCTCGCCGACGACTATCTGTGAAATCAGATCCGTGGAGAACATCATGGCTATCACACTCTGCCATCACGTATTCTTTGGCGGCCCAACACCGCTGGAAAGGAACAATTGTGCGGAATCAGAAGGGCTTTGGGGTGGGTGGTGGGACTCGAACCCACGACAGCCGGAGCCACAGTCCGGAGTTCTACCACTGAACTACACCCACCATGAGCAGACAAAAATTATAGCATTCCACGCGGCCGCATTTCGGCCTGCTGCAGCTCCGCGCGGAAGCGAAATCAGCGCGCAGAAGCTTGACAGAACGCATCAATTCATTTCGCAGCCGCCGTTCATCCTGCAACAATTCGATTGCCCGCAACCCGCAGACGGTGCCGCAGCGGCGCTGCTCTTGCTCACGGCGAAGGTCGAGAGCTGCTTCTCCAGCCTCGCGGTGTGACACTTTGGACATTCGGGCTTCTGCTCGCCAAAGAGGATGGCCTCAAACCTGTGTCCGCAATCTTCACAGCGATATTCGAAAATCGGCATAATTGCTCCCGGGTCAGCAGAAGCGTAAATGCCTGCTCCTGCATCTCTCATCTCAACGCCAGAGAGTGATACAACCATTATAAATGCTGCACACTAACGCCAACCTCCAGCACGAAAGCAGCGAACAGCGGCAGGCCAATCCAGCAGCAGCTTCGGATGCGGCCGCCGAAGCCACGCCTGCGTCTGACTTCTTCGGCGAGCCGTTCCGGCCGCGACCGCGGTTGCGGAGCGGGCATGCGCAGACGCTTGTCGGCAACTTTCTTCCCCGCCGCAGCGACCTTCCCAGTGCCGAAGATCGCCTGTTCCAGGTGGAACCCGACGTCCAGGTCCTTTGCCACTGCCATTGGCAGCCTGGCCGCGAGCAGGCGATGACGCTGATCATCGTCCACGGGCTGGAAGGCTCGAGCGAATCGGGGTACGTCATCGGCACCGGCAGCAAGGCCTGGCGCGCAGGCATGAACGTGGTTCGTATGAACATGCGCAACTGCGGCGGCACGGAGCGGCTTGGGCCGACGCTGTACAACTCGGGCATGTCGGCCGACGTGGGCGCAGTCGCCAACACGCTGATCGAACAGGATGGCCTGCAGAAGCTGGCGTTCGCCGGTTTCTCCATGGGCGGCAACCTGGTGCTGAAGCTGCTGGGCGAGTGGGGCGCTCAGCCGCCGCCGCAGGTCAAGGCTGCGGTCGGCATTTCTCCGGCCATGGACCTCGCTGCTTCCGCCGACGCGCTGCACGAGGGCGCCAACCGCATCTACGAGATGAAGTTCCTCTGGAGCTTACGACGCCGTATTCAGCGCAAGGCAGCGCTCTATCCCGAACAATTCGAGACCCGCTATTTGCGCGGGGTTCGCAGCCTGCGCGATTTCGATGACCAGATCACCGCGCGCTACTGCGGCTTCCTAGACGCTCAGGATTACTACACGCGCGCCGCGTCCACGCGATTGCTGGAACACATTGCCGTTCCCACGCTGGTGTTGCACGCCAACGACGATCCCTTCATTCGCGTGCTGCCGGACACGCGCGAGAAGCTGCGGCGCAATCCGCACATCCAGTATGTCGAAACCGAACGCGGCGGACATTGCGCCTTTCTGGCCGAGGCCAACGGTTACGATGGCCGCTGGGCCGAACGCCAGGCCATCGCTTTTATCCAGCGCATCGAGCGCGGCCAGCCCGTTCCTCTTTTCTTGCCCTAGCGCGCTACTTCGGTTTTGCACTCTTCTCCGGGTTATATGTGATGCCTTTGGTCTCGAACATGGTCGCCGGAATAGCCACGTTGTAAGTCACGGTGGTCATGAAGCGCTGGTTGGTCATTTCGCCGTTCAGATTGCGCACCGTACTAAGCGGCGTCTGAATGCCCTGAATCAGCCGGTAGTTGCTGAAGACCTCCGACTCTTCGTCCAGCATCCGGTCAATGGGATCACGCCAGCTATATGTCTTCTTCACCGGCAGGTGGGAACGCGGGTCCACCGACAAGGTGACGCTGTCGTTGTTGGCGTTCAGGACCGTGACCTGATCGGCGAGGTTTTGCTCGACCATCGCGGGACCGCCATACAAAATCGCAGTTCCCGGCGCAGGCAGCCATTTACGAATGACCCATTCCAGCGAGTGCTCGCGGCGCCGCAGATAATCGTCCAGTTGCTTCGGGTCCTGTGTGGCCGTGCCTTTGTAGGTGATCTCGTAGCCTTTGTCGCCGATGTTCAGCTCGACGATATCGCGCTGCTTGGTAAACTCCCAGCGATCTTTGTCGGGCCATTCCCAGAAGCGCCAGAATTGCAGGCCCTGGCCGCTCGGCTCTCCGTGGTAGAAGCTATAGCTGCGGCCTTCAATAATCTGCATGGTGCGAAGGTTGAGGTAAGCGTCGCCGCCGAGCGCGCGAATCATATCGTTCAAGATCTTCAGCGCCTTCTGCACGCTTTCGTCTTTGGTGGAGTTGAATTGCGCAGTCGGCCAGTTGGGCGGAACCGACGGAGTTGTCGCAACCGGCGGAGCGGTCTGCGATGCCGGCGCAGCGGGCGTCTGTGCAACAGCACATGAGGCGAGTAAGAGAGCAAGCGACCGTAATGCAGCGTTTCGCATGGCTACGATGATTTTAGAACGGCGGCCATTCGACCGAGGATTTCGTGCTTCTCGCGGCGCGAAGAAAAAGCAGGTCCCTCGACTCGGGTTGAAGTCCACAGTGGGGGTGACAGTATGGAAGAGGGTCGTCGTTTATCCCGCGGCCAGCTTGCCCAGCTTCTGGCGACGCTGCTGCCATTCCTCGGTGGCGAAGATTTTGGGGCCGGCCTCGACCAGGCGTGGCAGCATCTGGAACACGGAGATGGGCGTCCACCTCATCCCCTGGCGGGTGCGATAGCCGCGGCGGTTGAGCTCGTCGGCGATGGCCGAATAGGGGCCGTCCTGGATGGTCAACTCCATCATGAGGAAGAGGACTTCGCGCTCGGTAGAATTCTCCTCTAGACGGGGCGGAGGGTCGGGCGCCACCTGCAGGCCAAAGGGAACTTCTCCGGGGATGCCAGGCTCGGCGCCCTCGTCGGGCAGCTCGCGCTCCCACTCGACGGCGACCAGCTTCCACCCCTGCTCGGATTGGCGCCGGAGCTCGTCCGGCCCGAACGACGACGATACATCCTGGCGAACGCGTTCGATCTTTGCCATGGTTGCACCTCCCAGAGTGATCAATGCTCTCGCGTTGTTAAGACTGAGGCAAGGTCTTACTCAGGGCCGCCCTTCAGACACGAGGCCCCTAGTTCGGACTACACTTTACGTGCCACCTCGCGGCTTAACTAAATGATTGGAAACTGGAGGCGTTGCACTCCGCAGTCCGGCGCGAAGAGCCGCGGCGGCGTCCGCATTCGGCGGGGATTGTCCGCTCGTGGACAAGCGGCGTAGCCAGCCAGCGCCGCACATGCAAACTGGCAGCATATCTACGCATCTCAATAGTTTGCCGCGTTCGCGGTTCGAAAGGATAAATACAGTGAATAAAAAAGCGAAACTCTTCACTTCGATCACCATGGCTCTGGAAGGAATAAAGCTGGCAGCCGATATGTTAGACAGGATTCAAGGACGGATTCCGGAAATGCGCGAACGTGCGGCGGACGCCATTGGCAGTCTGCGGGACGACACCGCGGACAGGGCCGCGCGGTTGGCTGACGACGTCAGGAAGAAAGTGAGCGGCGGGCCGTCAGCCGGCGTCAGGGTTCTGCAAGTTGCCGCCGGCTTTGGAGCGGGATTCGGATTAGCTCTATTGTTTGCGCCCATGCCCGGCTCGGAGGTACGAGAGAACTTGTACCGGATGGTCAATCGTTCGGGTACGAACGAGCGAACGAGCGGTAGCCGGAGCGAACCTCCTATGGAAGAACGATACGGGGCTTAAACTCCGCTCCGATTCAGCTCATTTTTTCCGCGGCTGAATTGGATGGCTCGTTGTTCAGGTCGTAGAACTTCCGAGGTCCGTGGTCGGAGCTGCGGGTGACGCCTGACTCCGGCCTCATCGCCGCACGTGAAGACTGATCCGCAGTGGCGAGAAGCGGGTTGGTGGTGGCCTAATTGCCTCGTCAAACGCATCCTTCACCCCGAAGCTCCATGCACCGTGTATGGAGTTAACCCTCCTCAATACGGTTGTGACCGTTTGCCGCGCTTCTTTCACGGCTGATAGACTCAACCGTTTGCATATAGCTTCGCGTTAATTTCTATACTCACTCATGCCGAACACTACTGACATTGCTATCGTCAACGGCGCCCGCACGCCAATGGGACGCTACTGCGGCAAGCTGCGTGACTTCACCGCCATGGACCTGGGCGCAATCGCTGCCGTCGGAGGCCATGAAGCGCTCCGGGGTCGAGCCGGGCGAGATCGATCATGTCGTCATGGGCAATGCGCAGCAGACTTCGGGGGACGCCCTCTACGGCGCGCGGCATGTTGGACTCAGGGCGGGTATTCCCATCGAGGTTCCGGCGCTGACCGTGAACCGCCTTTGCGGCTCGGGCATGCAATCAATTGTCAGCGCCGCGCAGATGATTCAGCTCGGCGAGTCGAAGATTGCGCTGGCCGGCGGCATGGAGTCGATGTCGCAGGCGCCCCATGTCATCCGCGGTATGCGCTGGGGCGTCGGCTTTGGCGAGGGCAAGCTGGAAGACTCGCTCATGGTGGCGCTGCTCGACACCTATTGCGGCCTGTACATGGCCAACACTGCCGAGCTTTACGGCGAGCAGCAAGGCGTGACGCGCGAGATGCAGGACGAATTTGCCCTGCGTTCGCAGAAGACCGCTGACGAAGCTTACAAGACGGGGCGGCTGCAGGAGGAGTTGACGCCGGTTCCGCTGCGCAATCGCAAGGGTGAGCCGACGGGTGAGATGTTCAGTGAGGACGACCATCGGCGCCCGGAAACCACGATGGAGACCCTGCGGAAGCTGAAGCCGGCCTTCGGGAAGAATGGCAGTGTGACGGCCGGCAATGCCAGCGGAATCGTTGACGGTGGCGCGGCCGTGGTCGTGATGCCGCTCGCCGAAGCTGAAAAGCGCAATCTGAAGCCGATGGCCCGCATTGTGAGCTGGGGGATCGCTGGTGTCGATCCCAAAATCATGGGCTCAGGGCCGGTCCCAGCGACGAAGATTGCGTTGCAGAAAGCAGGGCTGAAGCTCGACGAGATCGACCTGATCGAGGTGAATGAAGCCTTCGCGGCGCAGTACCTGGCAGTCGAGAAGGAACTGGGTCTGGACCGCGACAAGGTCAACGTGAACGGTGGCGCGATTGCGCTTGGGCATCCGCTGGGCGCGACAGGAACGCGGCTCATCATCACACTGATGAACGAGCTGCGCCGCCGCAAAGGCAAATACGGTCTCTCGACCGCGTGCATCGGCGGCGGGCAAGGGATTGCGGTCATCATCGAGAATCTACAGCGGTAGGCTGCCTGCGAGGAGGACCCGTGGCGAACGAAGAATTGCAGCGGATTGTCGAACAGCTTGAAACGGCCTGGAATAACAGTGATAGCGCAGGGTTTGCTGCGCCCTTTGCTGAGGATGCCGACTTTGTCCACATTCTCGGCGGACACTTCACTGGCCGCACGAGTATCGAGCGGGGCCATCGCGCCATCTTCGACACGATCTACAAGGGAAGCACGGTGAAGTTCGAGGTGGAGAAAACTCGCTCTGCCGGTTCTGACGTGGCCATCGTATTCATCTTCTCGACGCTCAAGACAGCGGCGCAGGGGCTGCCGCCGCAGATGAATGCCCGGCCAACGATGGTGCTGCAGCGCCAGGATGGGGCCTGGAAGATCGTGACGTTCCAAAACACCCTGGTCACTCCCGAGGGGGTGCCAGCCGGCAAAGACCCGATCGCTGATCAGCATCCCCTCAAAGGGCAGGCCAAGGCCATGGGACAGTAGTACCGAGGCATGCGCATGACCAGCGACGAGAAATCTCTGCACGAAATGGTGTACCACCTCGAGGCCGCGTGGAACGCCGCCGATGGCCCCGGATTCGCAGAGGCCTTCGCGGAGGACGCCGATTTTATCCACATTCTTGGCGGGTATTACAAGGGTCGGGCCGCCATCGAAGCCGGTCACCGCATGATTCTGGGCACCATCTACAAAGGCGGTTCGGTGCGGTACAGCGTCGAGAAAATTCGCTTTCTTCGCCCCGACGTTGCTATCGTTTCTCTTCGTCAATATCTGCAGTTCTATGAAGCTGGAGCTCCGACCGAGCTTGAGGGACGCCCCACCCTGATCGCCGATAAGCATGATGGAAAGTGGCAGATTGTGCATCTGCAGAACACCAGAATCACCGAAGCGGGCGCGCCCTCGAAGGGCGAATCAGGCTCCGCGCGGGCGATTCAGGGTGCTCCAAAATTGTGATGCCGCTGCCGTCCTACGCTAACTTCTCCAGGAGCTGGGCACTCGTTTTCGGCTGTCTGCTGGCAGTGGCGACGCTCACTCTCTATTGGCCGGTCACGCATTATCCGTTTGCCAACGCCGATGACGATTCCTACATCAGCGACAACATCCATGTGAAATATGGCTTCGAGCCGGATACCGTGAAGTGGGCGTTTACCACCTTCCGGGACGCGAATTGGCATCCGCTAACTTGGGTTTCGCATGCGCTGGATTGTCACCTCTACTCGCTCGATGCCGGCAAGCACCACCGAACCAATGTGCTGTTGCACGCCGCTAATGTTGTTCTGCTGTTCTGGGTGCTGATGCAGGCCACAGGTTATGTAGGCCGCAGTGCCATGGTGGCCGCGCTGTTCGCTCTCCATCCCATAAACGTTGAATCGGTGGCGTGGATCTCCGAGCGCAAGAACGTGCTCAGCATGTTGTTCTTTCTGCTCGCGCTGGGGGCTTACCGCTGGTATGTGTCCAAGCCTCTGGTCGGCCGCTATCTGACGGTCGCGCTTCTCTACGCCATGGGGCTGATGGGCAAGCCGCAGGTGGTTACCTTCCCGTTTGTTCTTCTGCTGTGGGATTACTGGCCACTGCGGCGAATGTTTGCCGCCGGCCAGAGGTCAGCAATCACCGAATTCCCGTCGCGAAGCTTCTCCTGGCTGCTGGTAGAAAAGCTGCCGCTGTTCGGGCTTTCCGCAGCCAGTGCGGTTGTCACCATCAAAGCACAAGGGACCGGCGGGGCCATGAGCGGGCCCCTGAATACTTATCCATTTCTGCTGCGGCTGGAGAATGCCGTTGTTTCCTATGTGCGATACATCGGCAAGGCGATTTGGCCAACACGCCTCGCGTTTATGTACCCGCATTCGTCGTTCGCGGTGTGGCAAGTGGTCGCAGCCTTCGGGTTGTTGGCCGCCATCACGTGGATGGTCGTCGCTGGACAGCGTCATCGCTATCTGCTGGTAGGGTGGCTGTGGTTTCTGGGTACGCTGGTGCCCATGATCGGTCTGGTGCAGGTAGGAGCGCAGGCCATGGCCGACCGCTATGCTTATCTTCCCCTCATCGGGCTATTCATCATGATTTGTTGGGGCGTCTCCGACTGGGCCGAACAGCGGAAGATCGCCACGGCGTGGGTGGCCGCTGTCTCTCTGGCAGCGTTATTGGCGTTGGCGGCGGTGGCGCACCGCCAAATCTCCTACTGGCGGAGCAATGTCACCCTGTGGGCACACACCGTGCAGGTCACAAGTGGGAACTGGATAGCAGAGAACAATCTGGGTGCGGCCCTGTTGGATGACGGACGAATGGAGGAGGCGATCGGTCATTTCCGCGCAGCGAAGGCAATTTATCCCTACGATCCGCGCACCTTCCTGTTCATCGGTTTTTACGAGCAGCAGCGCGGCGACCTGCGTGCGGCCATAGCCGATTACCAGCGGGTGATAAGTGTCACGCAAAATGACATCTGGAATAACGCCAAGTTGCGGGACAATGCCTTCCTGAACATGGGCTACGCCTACCGCGATCTGGGAGAGCCGGCGCTCGCCGCCGAAAGCTTTGCTGCCGCAGAAAACCAGCGCCGCGAGTTCCTGCGCAGCCAGTCAGGCAAGTAGGATGGGCGCGCCCCCTTTGTCTGATCCTCCCGAAAGAGTACTGTGACAGAGCGTGTTGATGACGACGCCAGGGTCTTTAGCTGGCCGATGGAACCTGATCGCCCCGCTTACGATCCGCTAGCCATCTTAGCCATGGCTTCTTCCGCAGCCGCTTTCATCTCCTCCGGCGTCAGGTCCTTCACGTGAGTGGCGATTGACCAGCGATGTCCGAAGGGGTCAAGCACCTGACCGTAACGATCGCCCCAGAATTGCGTCATCACAGGCATGACGATTTTTGCTCCAGCCTGCACCGCCGAATCAAACACCTTGTCCACATCCGCGACGTACAAGTGCAAACGCACGCATGTGTCAGCATGAGTCGTGGACGGCGCGGGAGAATTCCACTCCGGATATTCGTCTGCGAACATCAAGATGGAATCGCCAATCCTCACCTGAGCGTGCATCACTTTTCCGTCAGGTGCGAAACTGAGGCCCATGACTTCTGCGCCGAAGGCGCGATGGTAAAAGTCGGCCGCCGCGCGAGCGTCGTTTACCACGATGTGAGGGGTAAGAGTATGAAATCCTTTGGGGATAGAGGTGACGGCAGTGGTCATCAAAGCGCGCTCCTGGGATTGAAGAATAGACGCTGGGACATCAAGGAAACGATCTCCTGCGGCTCGGAACTTCACATCTTAGCGCATGGCTGATGTGAGAGGCTAATCGATCTCCACGAGTGGCTCGGGCTTGGTCGGGGGTGGGGTTTGATAGTTTCGCTATGACTTACCCCTGAATTTCGGCCCTAATCTAAGGGAAATTGCGTGGAACATAATCGCAAACACCTGCACACCTTGGTGCCCAAGATATGGTTTTTCCGCAACTTACACTGGTACACGAATTGCTTCTACATAACTGACTCCTAATGGTAGGGGTCTGTGGGTTTGTTCGCGAACTGAACCTAAAGGAGGTTCGATCCTTGAAACTGCGTATCGCTTTGCTAGCAACTCTGTGCCTGGCGCTGGCCTCAGTTCCAGCCTGGGCGCAAAATTGGTCGTATGACAACGGTCCAATCAACGGCACCACCGATGCCTGGACCATCAACTTCGGCTACATCGTCAGTGACAGCTACATCGCCAGCGGCAGCAGTGTCACCAATTTCAGCTTCGGCGTGTGGGAGTTCCCGGGCGATACTATGAGCTCGGTGGATTGGTCGATCACCGGCGGTGAGAATAGCGGAACGATGTTTGGCTCGGGTACGGCCAGCGGGGCCAACCTGACCGACACGTTCATTTCCACCAACCAGTTCGGCTACGACATCGACAAGATCTCGGTGACCGGGCTGAATGTGCCCGAACTCAGCGGCGTAACGTACTGGCTCAACCTGCAGAACGCGGCCGTCCCCAGCGGCGACCCGGTCTTCTGGGATGAGAACAGCGGCGTTGGCTGCGGCGGCACCGGCTGCCCCTCGTCCGCCTCCGAGAGTGCCGTAGGCACGATCGCTTCGGAAGCTTTCACCATTGGTGGTGGCAGCGGTGGCACCACGCCTGAGCCCAGCAGCATCATGCTGTTTGGTTCTGGAATCCTCGGCTTGGCTGGCGTACTGCGCCGCAAGCTGTTCTAAACCAGACGACCCTTCCCCCAGGTCTTTGAAAGCCGGAGCTTGACGCTCCGGCTTTTTTTGTCCGTCTCAGCGAAAATATGCAGTATCAGAGGGTAATTGAGCCAACCAAACTCTATGGCTGGCCCTCTGACAGCCATAGAGCCGACTTGGACTTGCCGGCTTCGGGAAGCGATCGCCACCGCTCGACATCGCAGGTAATGAATTATTTAGTGCGGCTGGCTACTGGGCGAGAAGGCGATTGGCCTCCCGCTGCGCGTCCCGAAAGTCCTCGGACAGGTTTCTGGCTTGCTGAGCAGCCGCTTCGGCCTCTGCCTTACGACCGCTTATTTCCAAAGCCTGAGCGAGCAAGAGATATCCAAAGCCAGAAGGCTGGATTTTCATGGCGCTGGAATAAGCCTGAATCGCGAGGCCGAGATCTCCAGATTTCTGTGCCACCAGGCCCAGGCTTATCCATGCGCCTGCGAATTCAGGATTGATATTCACCGCCATCTGCAAGCTTTGCTGGGCGTCGGCGTAATCTCCGATGTCCTTGTAGGCATATCCCAAGTTGTTGTAGGCCTCGGCTTTAAGCTTGGGATTTCTGGTGAGCCTGATGGCCTTCTTGTACTGCTCGATGGCTCCGGGCGCATTGCCGCGAGACTGCTCGTAGATGCCGATGTTCATATTGCTGACGGGATCATCTGGATCGATGGCGGCCGCCGCCCGGAAATGCGGGATCGCTGCCTCCATGTTTCCCTGGCGCAGCAGCGCCATACCCAGGTTGTTTTCGGCCTGCCAATTGCCGCTGGTTACCTGCAAGGCATGCGTCCACAGGGTCACATGATCGTTCCAAAAGCCAATTTGGCGATGACTGACTACCGTTAAGGCCAACAGGACAACCATGCTTGGTGCGGCCAGCCAAACGGTGGCAAGCCGCCGGTGTTCGGCCCAATCAGAAATCCCCCAGCCGACCATGATGAAGAGGCCTATGAATGGCAGATAGGCGTATCGATCGGCCATCGACTGAGATCCAACCTGTTTGAGGCCGAGCATAGGCACCAGCGTTCCCAGGAACCAGAGCCATCCCATGGGAAGATAGCGATAGCGCCGGCCAGCTACGACCAGCCCGGTAATGGCCAGCAACAAAAGCAATGCCGCGGCTACATGCAGCGGGTTCAGGGAGTAACCGGGATGTGGGTACATGGGAGCCAGGCGCGCCGGCCAGAACGCCTTTCCCAGGTAGCTTGCATAGGAGACGATGGCGTTCCCAATCCGAATGGAAATCGGATACCAATTGGTTGCCCCACCGGAACTCTGCGCTTTAATTGTGATGCCCGCGCTGGCAGCGGCAAGAGCGAACAGCGGCGCCTTCTCCCAGACCAGTTCGGAAAAGTCTCGGGCCGGGAAGGCTGTCATTGTGGACGCCTGCGGGTGAGCAAACATCCGGCCCAATGGCCAGTAATCCCAAAGCAGCAGGACGAAAGGCAGGGTGATTACCTGGGGCTTGGACATCAGCCCCATGGCGTACAGAACGGCCACAACCGAGTACCGCCCAAGACTCGGCCTAGACACGTACCAACGATATGCCCCCAGTGCCAGCAGGAAGAACAACATGCTCAGGACGTTCTTGCGTTCGGCGATCCAGGCCACCGATTCGACGTTGATGGGATGCACAGCGAACAGCGCGGCCACCATGGCACTGCGGCCGATGTATCCGGTTGCCCGCTGCAGCACCCAGAACAGCAGCACCACGTTCAAGGTGTGCAGAAGCAGATTTACATCATGGTGACGTCCAGCATTTAGGTCAAAGAACTGAACGTCCGTAGCATGAGAGAGCCAGGTGAGGGGATGCCAATTGGCCGCCGCGAAAGTCGTAAACGCCCACGTCAGGGTAGTCCAGTGCAAACCGGCCCTGACGTGAAAGTTGTCGAAGACATAATCTGCATCATCGTAGTTCGCGAACGGCTGGCTGCTGACAGGGAAGTACAGTATGACGGTCGCAATCGCCAGCAGCAGACCGAAAGCGAATATCTGACTACGTCGTGAGGTCCACAAACTTCCAGCGGAGCCAGAAAACGTCCGTTTGTTAGAATGTACTTCTACCGATGTCACGCGTAGGTCCTATGCATGCGCTACTGAGCAAGAAGCCGGTCGGCGGTCCGCTCCGTCTCCGCGAAATTACCCGACATGCGCCTGGCCTGCTGCGTGGCTGCCAGGGCGTCGTCTTTGCGGCCAGCCTGGTCCAGGGCTCTCGCCAGCAGAACGTAACCCATGTCGGAGGGCTGAATCTCAAGGGCGCGAGAGTATGCCTGAATTGCAATGCCGGGGTCCCCCGTGCGCTGCGCCGCCAATCCCAGGCCGATCCAGGCGCCGAGGTAACGTGGACTTACGTCGACCGCTCGCTGGAAGTTGTCCCGAGCGGCGGCATAGTCGCCCAAGTCCCGGTCGATGAGAGCCAGATTGTTGTACGCCTCGGCCCGCAACTTAGGACTGGGCGTAAGCTTTAGCACCTCCTGATATTGCTCGATGGCCTGCGGCAAGTTCTTGTGCTCTTGTTCGTAGAAGCCGATATCAAGGTGGCTGACTGGGTCTCCAGGGTAGATTGCGGCCGCCGCCCTGAAATGGGATACCGCTGCGTCCAGCTTTCCTTGCTCCATAAG
Source organism: uncultured Acidobacteriaceae bacterium (assembly GCA_963823635.1). Lineage (GTDB taxonomy): Bacteria > Acidobacteriota > Terriglobia > Terriglobales > Acidobacteriaceae > Bog-257. The sequence goes on from CAWGMV010000029.1 coordinate 141,841, forward strand.
CGACCCACCCAGATTGTCTTCCGCGACCCAATTGTTCCGGGTGACCTGCACCGTACGCGTCCACAGAGTAATGTTGTCCTCCCAGTAACCGATCTGTCGATGTGCAACCCACGCCAGCGCAATCAACACCGTGATGCAGGCGGTTCGCTCCCAACTGAGGGAGACGTGCCGTTGCTCTGCCCAGTCTCCAACACCCCAACACACCATGATGAACAGACCGACCAACGGCAGATAGGCGTAGCGGTCGGCCATCGCCTGGGTACCGACTTGAACCAGGCCGATCATCGGCACCAGTGTGCCTACGAACCACAGCCATCCGACGAGAACGCCGCCGTTCGCTTTTCGCGGTTCGCTCTTCGCTAATTCACCTGTCTGGCGAAAAGCGAGGAGCGAAGAGCGAAAGGCGAGAACCGTAACCGCGAGCAGGAACAGCAGCGCGGCAAATGCCTGCCAGCGGACGAGGGAATCGCCGGGATGTGGGTACATCGGCGCAAGGTCCACCGGCCAGAATGTCTTCTTCACGTAACTGCCATAGGCGACGATCGCGTTCTCCAGTCGAATGGAGAGCGGATACAACCTGAAGGCATGGCCGGCGCGCTGCGCTTTCACCGTGATGATTGCGCTCAACGCGGAAAGAGCGAATAGGGGGAGCTTCTCCAATACCAGACAGGAGAAGCTTCTCGGGCCAAACTGTGTGTGAGAACTCAGTTCGGTTTCCACCAGTGACGTAGGACGCGCAGGAATCGAACCCCGAAGGGGTGGAAGTGCCGTTAGCCCAGGACGAAGCGGAGCGGAGTCCTGGGTGGGGTGGGGAAAAGTGACCGAGTCCTGTAGGGACGGGACAGCTGTCACTCCGTGTGGAGCGAGTGCGCGGCCGATAGCAGACATTCGCCGCAACGGCCAGTAATCCCACAGCAACAAGACAAACGGAAACGTGATGACCTGAGGTTTAGCCATCAGCCCAAGAGCGAAAAGAAGAGCTACGACGGCGTATCGGCTGACCGCGGGCTTCAGAGCATAACGCCGGTATGCGCCCAGCGCCAGCAGGAAGAACGTCATGCTGAGCAGGTTCTTGCGCTCCGCAATCCAAACCACCGTCTCGACATTGATGGGATGCAGCGCGAACAGCGCTGCCACCATTGCACTGCGGCCGGCATAACCGGTTGCCTGTTGCAGCAGCCAGAAGAGCAGCAACACATTCAGCGCATGGAGAAGCAGATTGGTCTCGTGGTGTCCGGCTGGGTTTAGACCATAAAGCTGAACATCAAGCGCATGCGATAGCCAGGTCAGCGGATGCCAATTGCCCTCTTCGAACGTGCCGAATGCCCACTTGACCGTCTGCCACCGCAGGCCTGAAGTGACGTGGGAGTTTTCGGTCACATAGAGGTTGTCGTCGAAATTGACGAAGGGATGGCTTTCCGACGGATAGTAAAGCGCGACCGTCGCAACTATCAGCAGAACACTGAGCAGGAATCTCTGCTTCTGCGGCGAAGCCAACACTCCAGTTCCGGACTTGGACTGAATCTCCTGCTCATGACTCACACCAACTGCGGTCACCCGTCCCCCAAAGTCCGAGATTATAGCAATTCAGCAACTAGCAGCTAGTTGCTAGCGGCTCGCTGCTAATTGCTACAATGGCGCGATGGCGGACTCACTGTATCTGAGCATCTGGTTCCCCAGCTTCCGGGACGCCGAGATGATGTCGCGCGCTGTCGGAGTGCTGCGGCAGTTTCCGTTCTCCACGTTGCGCGAAGGCATTACGTATCTCTCCGTGCATCCGGTGGCGTGGACCGAGCCAACCGTGCTGGAACGCCGCTTCAATCCCGGCATCTCGCCGGAGGAGGCCGCCGATGTCGCCCGCGAATTCGCCCACGACGATTTCGCGTTCGTCTTCGAAGCCTTCTGGGACCTTTGGCTACCGAGCGACGATGAGGGCGGCGATACTTGGATACAACGCCCGGTAGCGGTGCGTTTCCTCGTCCACGGTGTGCAATTCGACGAAGGCATCTACACCGACGATGGCCACATCCAGGTGGACTTCGGGCTGGATAGCTCGTTCGTTTACGAAGGCTCGCGAATCACAACCGCCATCGAAGCGCACCTGCGCTCCAACATCGCCAAGCTGGTGGCGTTCTCCAACAAGGTCGAAACCCATTGCGCCATCAGCGGACGTGTGTTGTGGTCGGAGTCGGAAGAGAACCTGGCCCAGAAGCTGATCGCGAAGCTGCAACAAACCCAATAGCTGTCAGCCGTCAGCGGGGACATTTACGAAATGACGTATTCCAAGGCTGGCATCGGGTAGAGCGGCGCTTCAGCGCCGCGTCCAGCCCATCCCCTTATGCTGGTGGAGCCGGCTTCAGCCGGCGACAGACCTGCCGTCGGCTGAAAGCCGACTGGGTTTTTATGACGGCTGGTGGACGCGGGCCTAAAGGCCCACTCTACCGATTACAGCAAGAACTAAACAGGCTTAGCCCGCGAGACGCTCGCTCCTTCGGGGTTCAGGGATACCGGCCTCTACCGTTTGGGTCTGCGCCTGGTCTCTCTCCCACGTGCGACCCCTACCCCCTCCCCTGTTATCGATGCTCTTCAAAATAAGGGACTTACGCGGCTATTGTCTGACATTTTGATACAACTTATTGAGCCACAATGACTTATCGCATAATATTCCTTTTAAAGGACTTATGGAATCGTCTTTGGCTCCGCTACCCGACGGGACCGTTCAGCCAAAATTGTCAAAGAGCGAATGCAACCCGCGCTCCCGCTCTGCGGGACGGGGCGAGGGACACAGATACTCACAGCGCCCCAACCTTAAGACTACCGCGAAACGGCGCGCTGTCAAGATTACGAAGGTACAGGTCGGGTAACTGTACTTTCGTAACATTTGGAGGAGAGGGTAACCAGCAGGCTTATCCGCGCTCGGCCCGGGTTAGCGTCCAAAGGCCGGACGCAGCCTGGGCACTAGGCGACTGCTTCACGGCAAGTTGAAGTTCTGCCCCCCAGAGCCATTGTAGGTTGTCATACGAGAGTAGCCCTTCCGTCGAAGGTCGTCGTCAAGTAGAAGGTATCGCTGCGCGATTTCTGCTAAGGTCCCTTCTACGCTCTCGCCATTCGATGGTTCCATCCTGAAGCGTTCACCTCTTGCGTCGAGGGGCCTGACGTATACATGAACCTGATGGGCCTCCGGGCCTTTTGTCTGGTAGAACACATAGGCGACCGGTGGAGGTTGCGCGGGCCTAGACTCGTTGCGACTTTCCACCTCGGCCGTTGAAGGCGCCAGCATAGCACTGACTGCGTTGTCGACCAATTCCTTCCCGGATAAGTGTTTCTTGTCTGAGAAAACTGGCCTCGGTCCCACAGGGGGCGCCTTGATGTTCTCTCTATGAAGTGTTCTCACAAGGTCTTCGTAGTTTTGTTCGCTATAGTGGTCACCCCGCAAATCGATGCCGATCTTTGTTTGTAACCAAATCGGCACAGCAGAGTCGTCAAAATTACCCAACCGAAGAACAGGGATGAATTTCGTCTGGTCGATTCGCTTGGCTATCTGGGTCGTGATAACCATCGCTTCATAGCCAGCTCCGCCGCTTCGCTCATTGGCTTTTACTGCGTATCCGGGAGTACAGACAATGAGGACGAATTCACTATTTAGGATGCTCCTTTCCATAAATGTAGTTCTGTCACCACCGGGGAGGAGATCCCAATAATCAAGGACGACATTGATCCCGTCTTGCCGGAGTCTGGTTGCGAGATGAATAACCCAATCCCTATGAGCATTGCCATCCCACGAGTATGAAATGAAAACTCTCGGAACTCCATCAAGCCGAAGCGTGGATGTGTCGGCCATCGCGGCCGGTTTTGGTGTCGCTGCTTCCTCAGCGGCTGCAGTCCCCTCCTCAGATACTGAAAAGAAACCCGATCCCCTGGGATCGACCAGATATCCGTCATTTACCAAGCGGGTCCATGGTGCTCCCAAGAGATGCTCCAGGACACGCATTTTTTCGGCATCAGAGAACCCCTGCGCTAAGCCACAAGAATCCCCTGGAAGAAGAATGTTGTGTTTGTTGAATCCACCCGATCTCTTCACCTGCGGATAGAGATACACGAGCCTCCTCAGCAAGAACATGGCTTGGTCCGCAGGCCGGAAAGCCTTCAGTTCGGCCAGCGTTTTGGCGACGGAGCCAATCGTAAAGGGTGTGCTCTGTGGCATCATGGGTGTTGGCACAGCAGCCAGCGCACTCCGACTCGCCTTCATTTTAATCTCCCGGAGGCGGTTGGCAGCTTCGCGCTGAAGGGCACTGCCAACGCGCATGCTCTCTCTGGCGTGCTCCTGCTGAACTGCGGTGGCGTTTGGTGCCCTAACCATCGGGGGGAAGCTCAGAGATGGTTGTGTGGCAGTGAGTTTGCGAATTTCCTGAAGCATCTCGCGCTCGACAACCGAATCAACCACGATACCGCAGGTTCCCAACGCTTCCAAGTATCGTTCAATGGTTACCTTCACCCGCGTTCGGAAGTTGTCAATGGAGGCTTTGCTATAGGCGACGGGAACAGCCGCGCTGTTGTTTGTCTTGCGTGCGGCCGTTATCAGGTGATTCCTGTGGGCATTTAGCGAATCGCGAAGACCCTCGGCCGTTTCGCGCATGAGCTCGTCCAGGTGACGCCGAAATTCCTGATCAAGCGGCACGGAGGTAGTTTACGCCGGGTGCCAGGGCACCCAGCGTTTGTTTAGGAAGCCAAGTCCTTTCGGGGATGAACGTTCTTGTGCCGCCGGCTGAAAGCCGGCTCGGTAATTCATAAATCCGCCTGACCCAGGACTCCGCCTTTCGGCTTCGTCCTGGGCTAACTGCAGTTCCGCCCCTACGGGGCTAGTTCGCTCGTGATTCCCCCGTATGCCGGATTACGTTAATTCCTGGGCGTCTCAGCGAAGCAAAGCATGTCCTTTACCGTCCAAGGGAGACGCCGCTGACAACTGACAACCGACAACTGCTTTACTTCGTCCTCCCACCCTCCATCTTCAACTCGGCGCTGGCCCCTGCCTGTGCCGCTGCCAGACGCGCGGTGAGCACGCGAAAGGGCGAGCACGACACGTAGGTGAAGCCGAGCTGCGCGCAGAACTCGACCGACGACGGTTCGCCGCCATGCTCGCCGCAGATCCCGATCTTGATGTCAGGACGGGTGGCGCGGCCTTTTTCCGTGCCCATCTTGACCAGTTCTCCAACTCCTTCGCGGTCGAGTACCGCGAACGGGTCCTGCTTCAGGATGCCTTCGGCCAGGTACGCGGTCAGAATCTTGCCGACATCGTCGCGGGAGAAACCGAAGGTGGTTTGGGTGAGATCATTGGTGCCGAAGCTGAAGAACTCCGCATCCTTCGCGATCTCGTCGGCCACCAGGCAAGCCCGCGGCAACTCAATCATGGTGCCGACGAGATATTCGACCCGCTGCTCTTTCTCGGCGAAGACTTCCTCGGCCACCTTACGCACGAGCGCAGCCTGATTGGCCATTTCTTTCAGGCCCGTGGTCAGGGGAATCATGATCTCGGGCTTGACCTTGACGCCCTCTTTGGCGACCTTAACAGCAGCCTCGATAATGGCACGGGCCTGCATCTCCGTAATCTCAGGATAAGTGATGCCGAGGCGGCAGCCACGCAGACCCAGCATCGGATTCACTTCGTGCAACTGCTCGACACGGTTCAGCAGCTTGTGCAGTTCCTTCAACTTGGGGGACTTCGGCTTGGTTACCTCAAGCTTGGCGATCTCAACCAGCAACTCTTCGCGGCGCGGCAGGAATTCGTGGAGCGGCGGATCGAGTGTGCGGATGGTGACGCCAAAGCCGTCCATGGCGCGGAAGAGGCCGACGAAATCATTGCGCTGCATGGGCAACAGCTTGCGCAGCGCGGTGCGGCGGTCCCGCTCATTGTTGGCGAGAATCATGGCCCGCATGTGCGGCAGGCGGTCTTCGGCGAAGAACATATGCTCGGTGCGGCAAAGCCCGATGCCTTCCGCCCCGAAGGCGCGCGCCTGCAGCGCGTCGCGGGGAATGTCGGCGTTGGCCCGCACGCCCATGCGGCGGAAGGGCTCGGCCCAGCCCATAATCTTCTGCAATTCGGGATCGTCGGGGCGCGCTGGGACGGTGTTGAGCTTGCCGTTGATGACGCGGCCGGTCGTGCCGTCGAGCGAAATCCAGTCTCCGTCCTTTAGCGTTTTGCCCTTGACGCGGATCTCGCGCGCCTTCTCGTCAACCTCAATGTCGCCGGCACCGGCCACGCAGCACTTGCCCATGCCGCGAGTCACAACGGCTGCGTGACTGGTCATGCCGCCGCGCGAGGTGAGAATGCCGGCGGCAACTTCCATGCCGCCGATGTCCTCAGGCGTGGTTTCGCTGCGGACCAGAGTCAGCTTCGCACTCGGATCCTTGTGGAATCTCTCCACCGCTTCGTCGGCCGAAAAGACAATTTGCCCTACAGCCGCTCCCGGCGATGCCGGCAGGCCAGTCGCGAGCACCTCGATCTCCTTGCCCTTCTCGTCGAGACTCGGAACCAGGAAGTCGTAGAGCTGATTTGGCTCGACGCGGAAGATGGCTTCTTCCTTGGTAATCAGGCCTTCCTCAACCATCTGGATGGCGACGCGAACTGCTGCGCGGCCGGTGCGTTTGCCGTTGCGCGTCTGCAGCATGTAGAGGCGGCCATCCTGGATGGTGAACTCGAAGTCCTGCATGTCGCGGTAGTGCTTTTCCAGCCGGGTGGTGATTTCGTGGAGCTGGTTGTATACCTTGGGCATGATCTTCTCGAGCTCGGAGATGTGTACCGGCGTGCGGATACCGGCGACCACGTCTTCGCCCTGCGCGTTCATCAGGAACTCGCCGTAGAACTCCTTCGCTCCGGTCGCAGGATTACGCGTGAAGCCGACTCCGGTGCCGCTGGTTTCGCCGAGGTTGCCGAAAACCATGGCTTGGACGTTAACGGCGGTGCCGAGGAAGTCGTCAATGTTGTTGATGCGCCGGTAGGTCTTGGCGCGCTCGTTGAGCCAGGAGCGGAAGACAGCATCGCGCGCCATCACGAGCTGTTCATGCGGGTCCTGCGGGAACTCGCGCTTGGTGTGTTTCAGAACCACTTTCTTGTAGTCGGCGATGACTTCCTGCAGCGCCCTGGCGTCAAGGTCGGTATCAAGCTTCGCCTTTTTCTGCTTCTTCTTGCCGTCGAAGACTTCCTCGAACGCGTGCTTGGGAATATCGAGCACGACCGAGCCGAACATCTGAATGAGGCGGCGGTAGGAGTCGTAGGCGAAGCGCGGGTTGTTGGTGCGTTTGGCGAGGCCCTCGACCGACTTGTCGTTCAGCCCGAGGTTGAGGATGGTGTCCATCATGCCGGGCATGGAGAACTTGGCGCCGGAGCGCACGCTGACCAGCAGCGGATTGTCGGCGGCGCCGAGCTTCTGCCTCTGGAGCTGTTCGAGGTGGCGAAGCGCTTCGTCCATCTGACGATTGACTTCGTCGGAGACCGTGCCGCTGCGCATGTACTCGCGGCAGGCTTCGGTCTGGATGGTGAAGCCCGGAGGGACCGGCAGACCGGCGTTGGTCATCTCGGCGAGTCCGGCGCCTTTGCCGCCCAGCTCGTCCTTCATCTTGCCGTTGCCTTCAGCGTGTCCATCGCCGAAGAAGTAAACGTATTTTGCGGTGGTGGCTTTCGCCGTGGCTGGAGCTTCGATTTCTATGGTATGAGTGCTCATGATGATGTCCTTTGCGAATGTTCAGTCATTCGATAAAAGTTGGTTTGTATCAGGGCACGACTTCAGTCGTGCCGAAAGCGGCCTGAGTTGGATCGGGGCTTTAGCCCCTGTCGGCCAGAGGCTAAAGCCCAGGTCGAGTGGAGTGACATTACGGCGCGGCTGAAGCCGTGCCCTTGATACAAAGCGTTGGTTGATGTGTTCGTTCGGCCCCCGCTCCTCATTTACCTTCGGTAACGATTTCACTGAAGTCAGCGATGGTGGAAAATTCGTTCAGCAAGTCACGCAGCAGTGCCAGGCGATTGGCGCGAACGGTCTCGTCATCTACCATTACCATGACCTTGTCAAAGAATAAGTCTACAGGTTTTCGGAGGTGGCTGATTTCAACCAGGGCCGGTTCGTAATCCTTTTGGGCCCGCAGGTCACGCACCCTTGCTGCGATCCCCGGAATTTCGGCGGCCAAGCTCTTCTCGGCCTCTTCGCTGAGCGCTGAGGAATCGAACCGCGCCGCCACTGTCTTGTTGGTTTCTTTCGCCTGTCGAAGAATGTTTTTGATGCGCTTAAAGGCCACAGAAATAGAAGCAAAGTCCTCTGAACCGCGCACCTCGCTGACTGCTGCTGCCCGCGCGATCGCGTCCACAACATCATCACTGCCGGCGGCGAGCACAGCGTTCACTACATCATAGGCGAAGCCGCGCACGTCGCGCAGGTAGAACTCGAGCCGCTCGCGCATAAAGTCTGCGATGGCCTTGTCGAAATTCATGCCTTGGGCGAAGCGCGCCTCCGCCGGGGAGCCGGCATATTCCGCGCGAGCATCAGAGAACAGCTTCGCGATCGGCAGCGGCAGCTTGTGCTCGGCGATGATTTTCACAATGCCATTGGCAGCCCGCCGCAGCGCAAACGGGTCCTTGGAGCCGGTCGGCTGCAGCCCGAGCGCAAACATGCCTGCGATGCTGTCAGCTTTGTCAGCGATGGCGAGCACTGCTCCTTCCAAGGTTCGCGGAACACGATCCTCCATGGATTCCGGTTTGTACTGGTCATAGATTGCGTCCGCAATTGCCTCGGCGGTGGCCGCGGGAAGGATGGGATCGAGCACCTGGGCCTTCGCATACAGGCCGCCAATGATGCCTTGCAGCTCGGTGAACTCCTTCACCAATTCCGTCGTAAGGTCGGTTTTGGCCAGCAGGGACGCCTTGTGAACTACGCCGGAACGGACCGTTGTGCCGACACTCCGCAGCGCTTCTGCAATCAGGCTGCCCAGTCTCTGGACGCGGATGGTCTTGTCGAAATAGCTGCCCAGGTCTTTCTGGAAAGTCACGGACTTTAGCTTGTCCACGCGCCGGCGCAGGGGGATCTTCTGATCGGTCTCCCAAAAGAAGCGCGCGTCGTTGAAGCGGGCGCGCAGCACGCGCTCGTTGCCGTGGCGAATTAGTCCATCGGGATCGCCGTCGGTGTTGAGCACGGCAAGGAAGTGCGGCAGCAGCCTACCCTTTTCGTCTTCGAGAGCAAAGTATTTCTGGTGGTCGCGCATCACTGTCACTAGCACCTCGTCGGGCAGGGCGAGAAAGTCAGGATCAAAGCCGCCGAGAATAACCGAGGGGAACTCGGTGAGATTGACGACGGTTTCGAGCAGCGACTTGTCTTCCCGCCAGCGGGCGCCCGCGATGGTGCGGGTTGCGGCATCCAGCGCCTTGCGGATGCGCTGTTTGCGCTCAGCGGAGCTGACTATCACACAACCGACCGCAAGCTTTCGGGAATATTCAGCTGGGCGGACTATCTCAAGTTTTCCCGGCCACAGAATGCGATGCCCTTCGGAGACGTGTCCGGCGCGAATGCCAGCAAAATCCAGCGGCACCACCTCGTCGTCGAGCAGCGCCACCAGCCAGCGCACCGGGCGCACGAAGCGCTCCGCCGACTTGCCTCGCCAGTACATGCTCTTGGCCCAGTAAATGCCAGCGATCTCCTTCGGCAGCGACTCGGCAAGAATTTCTGCGGCAGGGCGACCTTTCTTCCGCACCGTTGCGGCGAGGTATTCGCCCTTCGGAGTCGTGATCTTTTCCAGAGCGTCCACCGAAATGTTAACTTTGCGTGCGAAGGCCTCGGCGGCAGGAGTTGGCGCGCCATCTTTGTAAGCGACTTTGAGGGATGGACCGGTGACATGCTCGCGAATATCGGGCTGAGAAGGAGAGACGCCAGATGCGAACACCGCCAGACGCCGAGGCGTGGAGAAGGCTTGAATCGCCGGCTTCTCAGCCAGCCTCTCGCGCTGGAGAAGATCATCAACGCGGCGCGCCAGTTCGTCGCGCGCGGCGTCAATCATTCGCGCGGGGATTTCTTCGGTGCCGATCTCGAGAAGGAAGTCAGGCATAAAGAAGCAGTTAGCAATTAGCTCTTAGCAATTAGCAAAAACATAAAGCCGAAACATCTATTGTGGCGGACGACCAGATGTTCGGATGTGATACGAGTCACAGCTATCTTCGCAACTAAGGATTCACGACCTGCTCGCTGCCAACGGCTCAGCCGCAGGAGAAAAGTCCTCCTCCGTGGCTGTGGTATTTTCTTCTTTAGCCTGCTGCTGATCTACGTACGCCCTGGCGACACCGACAGCCAGTGCCCGGATACGCGCGATCACTCCCACACGCTCGGTCACGCTGATGGCTCCACGGGCGTCGAGAATATTGAACAAGTGCGAGCACTTCAGGCACAAATCGAATGCGGCCAACACGGGAAAACGCTTGCGTTCAGATTGCTTTTTGCCCTTCGCTGTTCGCTTTTCGCCGGAATCAATCGGCTCTGCCTGTTTGGTTGCAGCTCCGCGAAGCTCCCTGTACCCGTCAAGCAGGGCCTGGCATTCCGCTTCATACAACTCAAGATGCTTCCACGCCTTCTCGACATCGGCACACTCGAAGTTATAGACCGAGAACTGCAATTCGTCCTGTAAGCGTATGTCGCCGTACCTCACCGGCCGCCCGTTATGCCCGACCACCCACGTGATGTCGTAAATACTGTCCACATCCTGCAAGAACGCGGTGATGCGCTCCAGCCCATATGTCAATTCGACGGAGATGGGATCGAGGTCGAGGCCGCCGCACTGCTGGAAGTAGGTGAACTGGGTGATCTCCAGGCCGTCGAGCATCACCTGCCAGCCGATGCCCCACGCGCCCAGGGTGGGCGACTCCCAATTATCTTCCTCGAACTTGATGTCGTGTTTGCGCAGATCGATGCCGAGCGCCGTAAGCGAATCCAGGTATAACTGCTGCACATTCTCCGGTGGAGGTTTCAGGATCACCTGATACTGCATGTGCTTGAAGAGACGGTTAGGGTTCTCGCCGTAGCGGCCGTCGGCCGGACGCCGCGATGGCTGCACATAGCCGACGTTGTAGGGCTTGGGGCCGAGCACGCGCAGGAAGGTCTCCGGCGCCATGGTTCCGGCGCCCACTTCGACGTCATAGGGCTGCTGGAGGACGCAGCCGTGCTCCGCCCAGAAAGTCTGCAGGCGCAGAATAAGCTCCTGGAAGGTCAGCGGGTTTTGCGAGGAGGCCAAATGGTCTTCCTGTGGAGGATCGGGCTTAAAGCCCCTTTCAACGTGCCGTTCCTACAGCTTCGCCAGCATGCCGGCCGTCACCAGCTTCTTTTCGATGTGCCGCTCCAGTATCTGCACCAGAAACTTCCGCAAATCAGAATACTGTGCCGCACTGCCGGGCTCCGCTGCAAAACTCTCTACCGGACAGCGGAACATCTGCGATGCCAAAGCCCGGGATTCGATCGACAACTCCGACGATGCCAGTCGCTTGTGCTGCGGGCACATTACGCCGTCCGCCAGCACGTGATAGAACGCCCGGCTGCCATTCAGCTTCGCAGCACAGGCAACACACTCACTCAGATCGGGCAAGAATCCAACCAGCCGCACCAGCCATAGCTGAAAATACGTCAGCGGCATCCAGATTGCGCCCGAGCGCAGCTGATGCAGCACCGAAATCGCCAGCCGGAAGATCGCATCATTGGCTTCGCGGTCCGGCAGCAACTCGTCCAACGTCTCCGCAACGTGCTCCAGCGCCACCACCCGCGGATAGTCAACCTTTGCCGACAGCGGTGACTCGAGGATGTCGCAGGAATCGAGCCGCACCAACTCCTGTCCTTCGCGGTCCTCGTAATACGTCCGTACCCAAGTCAGCGGCTCCAGCGCTCCGCCAAAACGCCGCTTGGACTTCTTCGCCGCGCGCGCAACACCCCTGACCTTACCTTCGGCGCGGGTAAATAATGTCACCAGCAGATCAGCCTCGCGCAGCGGATAGCTTCGCAACACGATTGCTTCCGACTGCTTCAGCGACATGAGATTGCATTTGACAACACGGCGTACTGCCGTAGCCAGCAAAAAAGGACTGTAATCTTTGATTTTACTGACCAGGTGTTGAAAAGTGCAAAGAGTGATGACTGCGAAGAAAACCTGATCCGGAAGCGGCGCATCGTTTACTTATGACGTGTTATCTGAACAGTATGTGCAAGCTCAGTGGTGCAATATCCCTGGCATTACTAACGTTCTGCCTGCTTCAGCCTGTAGCGACCAGCGCGCAACGAGACCAAGGTCAGCCCTGCGCGAGTGGCCTGGCTAGTTGTTTCTCGGAGGAGAGCAGCACTGCGGCATACGCCAATGGCGGATTCACACACACAGCTTCTGTGGCCGACCCATCCCGCGTCGTAACCATGCTCATTCGTGGCTCTCATGGCGGGCCCCTCGCGCACCACTGGATCGAGGTTGAGGGCTCGCAGGGACCAGTGACGATTCATTTCGGGCCTGCGACGATCCCATTCATCGACATGGGCCAGATTTCGGTCCTTGATTCACATGGTGACCTCGAAACCGAACCCAGGTTTCACTTCCTGGCTGAGCACTACGAGTATGCGAAGGCGCCAGGTTCCGGGCAAATTTTCGGAAAGCCGTTGAAGCTGACCCTGGCGCAAGCCGACGCTCTCATTCAGAAAGAGCGCCATCGCAGGTTCATCGGGCCTTATATCCCGATCTTTCACGACTGCCGCACCTTCGTGTGCTCGGTCCAGGCTTCCGTCCAGGGAAAGTTCACTCTTCCATGTTATTTGCTCTTGAAGGGCTACTGGTAAAGATTGGAAGCAAGGGAAGAAGTTGCAGCCCGCAGCAGGCCGACTTTTCTATAAGGAACTCATGCTCGCCAGGAATTCGCTGTTGGAGCGGGTCTTGCCGAGCTTCTCGATGAGCAGTTCCATGGCCTCGACTGGCGAAAGCGGATTCAGCACCTTACGCAGCACCCAGATGCGGGTCAGATCCTCTTTGGGAATGATGAGTTCTTCCTTGCGCGTGCCCGAGCGCTGAATATCAATGGCCGGGAACGTACGCTTGTCGCTCAACTTGCGATCCAAAATGATTTCGCAATTGCCGGTACCCTTGAACTCCTCGAAGATGACGTCGTCCATCCGCGAACCAGTCTCGATGAGGGCCGTCGCGCAGATGGTGAGCGAACCGCCTTCCTCGATATTGCGGGCCGCGCCGAAGAACCGCTTCGGACGCTGTAATGCATTGGAATCGACACCGCCGGAGAGCACCTTGCCCGATGGCGGCACAATGGTGTTATAAGCGCGTGCAAGGCGCGTGATCGAGTCGAGCAGGATCACGACATCGCGCTTGTGCTCGACTAGCCGCTTGGCCTTTTCGATGACCATCTCGGCCACCTGTACGTGACGCGCTGCCGGTTCGTCGAAGGTGGAGGAGATGACCTCGCCTTTGACGGAACGCTGCATGTCCGTCACTTCTTCCGGACGTTCGTCGATCAGCAGCACAATGAGCACGACTTCGGGATGGTTGGTCGTAATCGAGTTGGCAATGTTCTGCAGGATCATGGTCTTGCCAGCCCGCGGCGGCGACACGATGAGCCCGCGCTGTCCTTTGCCCACCGGCGTGAGCAGGTCCATGACGCGGGCGCTGATGTTCTCGCGAACCGTCTCCAGCTTGATACGCTCCTGCGGATACAAGGGCGTGAGGTTGTCGAAGAGGATCTTATTGCGTGCTTCTTCCGGCGACTCGAAGTTGACGGCCTCGATCTTGACCAGTGCAAAGTATTTCTCGCCTTCATGCGGCGGTCGCACCTGGCCGCTGATAGTGTCGCCTGTCTTCAGATCGAACTTGCGGATCTGCGACGGCGAAACATAGATGTCGTCGGGACCGGGAAGGTAGTTATAGTCAGGCGAGCGCAGGAACCCGTAGCCATCAGGCAGAATTTCCAGCACACCTTCGGCGAAGATATGGCCTTCTTTTTCGCTCTGCGCCTGAAGAATCTTGAAGATGAGGTCCTGCTTGCGGAGGCCGCTGGCGCCGGGCAGCTCCAGGGTCCGAGCAATTTTGGTCAGCTCGGTGATGTTCTTTTCTTTTAACTCTGAGATTGTCATGGTTCACCTACGAGGGATTTTGCAGAAGGGCGGGCCGGAGGATTCAGCGGGGAGCGCGCCAAAGGCGCGGCGCGCTTAAGCTGCGCGCCGCTGCGCTTCGGAAGCGGTCTCCGGCTCTAGTATTACTTCCTGCCGGTCGGAATCGGCAATACGGGTCAACACTTCGTTGGTGGTGTCCTGAATGCGCGTATTGGGCTTGTGGAACTTGCGTGTTGCCTTGGAAGCAAGCTGGCACAACATATACCGATTGCGCAATGTGGTTACCGCCTCGAAAACTAGTTCAGAACGCATCATCAGTTTCTCCTCATCTTCTATGAATGAATACCCGGAGCCCAGCCCGATAGGGGACCCTTAGCTCCTGTCGTATAAAATACCAAGCGGTGGGAACCAACAGCGGCGAAACGCGCCAAGAGCCATCAACTTAGATGCCCCTTTATCGCTTTCGGTTCGAATTTTTTCCGCTGTTGCTTCTAGCGCTCTTAGGTATCGCAACCTATTGCTTCGGAACAGGTTATCCTGGTTCCAGCCGCTGACCGGCAGTCTACAGCCGGACTTCTCTCGTCGTTCCTTTTGGAATACGTTCAGTGTGCGGCCGACTTTTGGCAGGATGCCTTAGGACGGGCTATCTAACAGGGATGACGCCCTACGTGAAAGAGGCTAGCCGTACACAGCGTCCAAGTCAAGCAAAATTTTCCGCCACTCTCCCTTTTCGGTCACTCCCGCATCGCTTCCCATCTACAGTTAGACGTGATACGTGCCCAAAAGTCGCCACGTTTAACAACCCTATATGTGTCAATAAGTTGCTTTGCGACCAACTGACGACTGATTGGTCGCTGGGGATTGCATCGCTACGATTCATCTAGTGAATACAAAGGAGTTACGAGCGGGCGCTCCGCTCCTTCAGGCCCAGAAAGTGCGATCCAAAGTCCGGTACTGGATGGCCTCCGCGATGTGGCCGGGCTCGATTACATCTGCTGAAGTGAGGTCAGCGACGGTGCGTGCCACCTTCAGGATACGATCGTGGGCGCGGGCACTGAGACCTTGCTTGACCATGGCTCGCTCCAGCAGGTGCTCGGAATCGGTGGTCAGCTCGCAGTATTTCCGGATCTCCCGCGAGCCCATCTGGGCATTGGCGTACATGCGTTCGCCTCCGGCACGGAAGCGGTCAAGTTGTATTTCGCGGGCCTGCATCACGCGCTGGCGAATGTCGGCCGAGCTCTCTGGCGTCATGCCACTGCGCAGCTCGCGATAGTTCACCGACGGCACGTCAATGTGAATGTCGATGCGGTCAAGCAGCGGGCCGGAAATCTTCGAGACATAGCGCTGGATTATCATCGGTGTGCAGTGGCAGTCGCGTGAGCGGTCATTGAAGTAGCCGCAGGGGCAGGGGTTCATGGCCGCCACCAGCATGAAGCGCGCTGGAAAGCTGAGCGACATGGCGGCGCGCGCGATGGTCACTGTGCCATCTTCTAGCGGCTGGCGCATGACTTCCAGCACATTGCGCGGAAACTCCGGCAGCTCGTCCAGGAACAGCACACCGTTGTGCGCCAGCGAGACCTCTCCGGGCCGCGGAATCATGCCGCCGCCAATCAAACCTGCATCGGAAATTGTGTGGTGCGGCGAGCGGAACGGACGAGTGCCCACCAAGCCGCTGTTGGAATCCAGAACGCCCGCAACGCTGTGGATCTTCGTCGTTTCCAGTGCTTCATTGAAAGTAAGCGGCGGCAGAATGGTGGCCATTCGTTTGGCCAGCATGGTCTTGCCCGAGCCGGGCGGGCCGATCATCAGCAAATTGTGCCCGCCGGCGGCGGCGATTTCGATAGCACGTTTCGCCGTCTGCTGGCCACGGACATCGCGAAAGTCCACCATGAACTCTTGTGACGTTTCCAGTAACGCGCGCGTATCCACTCTGACCGGAACGACACCGTTGCCAGTGTTCAGGAGCTGCACCACTTCAATTAAGGAACGGACGGGATACACATCAACGCCGTCCACCAGGGCAGCTTCGCGGGCATTGACTTCGGGAACGATGAGCTTGCGAATGTTGTTGGCGCGCGCCGTAACGGCGATGGGCAACGCCCCGCGAATGCCGCGCACGCCGCCATCCAGCGATAACTCGCCCACAAACAGCGCGTCTTCAGGCGGCTTATTGTTCAATCCGCCATAAGCGCCCAGGATGCCCAGCGCCATGGGAAGATCAAACCCCGAGCCCTCCTTGCGAATGTCGGCCGGTGCCAGATTGATGGTAGTCGTGGTGGAGGGAACATCGTAGCCGCTGTTCTTCAGCGCGGCTCTAATGCGCTCGCGGCTCTCGCGGACAGTTGTATCGGGTAGCCCGACCGTGGTGAACGTGTCGTGCTCTTGCTTGATGGGAGCGACGTCAACCTCGACCTCGATGAGGCTGGCATCGATGCCGTACACGGCGGCGCTAAGTGTCTTGTAGAGCATGCTGAGGGTGCATGCCTACCACAGGCCTATAGTGATAGCAGATTTTTTCCGCCAAGAGTGTGACCTGACTCACGCAAGGCTGTGACTAGCCCGTTGTCCCAACGAGCAACTTGGTCAAGGTTACACAAGGCACAGGATAGGGAACTACCTTGGATCGGAAGACCCTTGGCAGGACGAGTCCGAGAAGGAAATAAAAAGGGCGGAATCCTGTCCGGAGGCGCAGCGCCCAGTTGCACATCCGAAAGACCGAAACGGCCCAAGAATTCCGCCAACCGATGGAGGCAACCGAGAATTCACGAAGTGTCGCAATCAGCTCTTCTGTGTCTCGCTCGCCTGTCCGCCGCGGTTGAGCGGCGGGAAATCCCAACGCAGGTATTCTTGCACTGCTGACGATGAGGCCCAATCCCCCATCAGGAGTATCGGCCTACAACTTCAGTCGTAAACATGAAGCCTGAGCACATGCTCCTTCAGAACAGCCAGCCAGATATCGCCACTCTACCCAACCGTTACGGCTGCCGCCCCAACGCGTTCTGTGCGCGCCGTAACCGCGATGTCCTGCGCGTCCACGACGGCGATGGTGGCCATATTGACAACCTGTTCCACCTCGACGCCGCGCTGCAACAGATGGACAGGTTTCGCCATACCCATCAGAACGGGCCCGACCACCTCGAATCCGCCGATGCCGGCGAGAAGCTTGCAGGCGATATTGCAGGCTTCCAGATCGGGGAAGATCAGCACATTGGCTCCGCCCTTCAGTGTGGAGAACGGGAATGCCGCTTCCAGTTTCTTGCCACTCAGGGCGACGTCGGCTTGCACCTCACCGTCCACGATGAGAGTGGGATCGGCGTAGCGCACGAGTTCGGTCGCACGACGCACCTTGTCACACAGTGGATGCCGGGTACTGCCGTAGCTGGAGAAAGAGAGCATGGCCACGCGCGGCTCGATGTCGAAGCGGCGCGCTTCCTGGGCGGTGCAGAGCGCGATCTCCGCCAGGTCTTCCGCGGTGGGTTCGATGTTGACGGTGGCATCGGCGAGGAAGTACAGGTCGCCCTTGCGGGTAATGACCAGGTACAGTCCTGACACCTTGTGTATGCCTTCACGAACACCGATCACCTGCAATGCCGGGCGGAGAGTGTCAGGGTAGTTCTGGGTGACACCGGAGACCAGCGCGTCGGCGTCGCCCATACGCACCATCATCGAGCCGAAGATGTTGGGGTCGTTCATCAGCTCATCGGCTGCGCCTAGCGTGACACCACGGCGTTGCCGCAGACGATAGAGTTCACGCACGTACTCCTGGCGACGCGGGGCAGTCGCCGTTTCGACAATGGTGACGCCGTCGAGAGCCACGCCTAGTTCTGCTGCGTTCCGCCGAATCTCTTCGGCGCGGCCCAGCAAAATGGGATTCGCGATTTTCTCCTCGATCAAATGGTGGCACGCACGCAGGATCTTCTGGTGCGTACCCTCGGGGAAAACCACGCGCTTGGGATTCGCCTGCGCCTTGTGGACCATCCCGCGCATCAGTTCGTGCGCCTTGCCCAGACGGTTCTCAAGCTGCTCGCGGTATTGCACGATGTCCACTGGATTCTGCGCAACGCCGGTCTCCATTGCGGCTTTGGCAACCGCCGACGCTTCCCATACCAGCACGCGCGGATCGAAGGGCGTGGGAATGATGTAGTCCCTGCCGAACTTCAGCTTTTCCACGCCATAGGCGCGGCACACTGAGTCAGGAACGTCTTCCTTGGCTAGCGCTGCCAGAGCATAACTGGCTGCCAGCTTCATCTCTTCATTGATAGTGGTGGCGTGAACGTCGAGCGCACCACGGAAGATGAAGGGGAATCCGAGGACGTTGTTGATCTGGTTGGGATAATCCGAGCGTCCCGTTGCCATGATAAGGTCCTTGCGGACGGCGCGGGCTTCTTCGTAAGTAATCTCCGGGTCGGGATTCGCCATGGCGAAAACCATCGGATCCGGTGCCATGGACGCGACCATCTCTGGTGTGAACGCACCTTTTACGGAGAGACCAAGCAGAAGGTCGGCACCCTTAGCGGAGTCAGCGAGTGTCCGCATCGGAGTGTCCTTGGCGAACCGCTCCTTGTAAGGATTCATGCCTTCTTTGCGGCCCTTGTAAACGACGCCCTTGGTATCAACCATGGTGATGTTTTCGCGCTTCACGCCCATGCAGATGTAGTGCTCAGCCGTGGCGATGCCAGAAGCTCCGGCGCCGTTGACGACCACCTTGATCTGGTCCAGGCGCTTGCCCGTTAACTCCACGGCATTGAGCAGCGCGGCGCCAGTGATAATTGCGGTGCCGTGCTGGTCGTCGTGGAAAACCGGGATTTTCATGGTCTTCTTGAGTGTTTCTTCAATGTAGAAGCACTCCGGGGCTTTGATGTCTTCGAGATTGATGCCGCCGAAAGTGGGCTCGAGCAGTTGGACGGCCTTGATGATTTCGTCAGGGTTATGCGTGTTCAGTTCGATGTCGAATACATCGATACCGGCAAATCTCTTGAACAGGACACCTTTGCCTTCCATGACCGGCTTACCGGCTTGTGCGCCGATGTCGCCTAAACCAAGTACGGCAGTGCCATTGGTTACAACCGCGACAAGGTTGCCCTTATTGGTGTATTTGAATGCGTCTTGCGGATTCTTCTCAATCTCAAGGCAGGGGACCGCAACCCCTGGTGTGTAGGCGAGGCTTAGATCGCGTTGCGTGACACACGGCTTGGTGGCAACAACTTCCGTTTTCCCAGGTCGTGGCACCGAATGGTATTCGAGTGCATCCTGCTTATTGATGGGCATGTACGGCCTCCAAACAAACGAATATAAGATTGCGTGCGAGGGTAAACAGTTCCGGCTCGATTAAGGCCGTGGCAACTCATCAGGAGTCGGCGGAAGGTAAAGAAATTGGCGATGAAGATGCGCCTTCCGCATGAACACACACAGGCTGTTGGGGAACCGGAAAATGCTCCCTCGGAATTCAAGCATGTGCTCCTTCGGGCTGGAGGGGAAGTGCAGATATCACAGGGGACTGTGATAGCCGTTCTGGACCCAGCGCCGCAGCTAGAGGTTGGCGGCTTCTATGGCCCGAGTATCTGTTCGGCAATCCGCGTCGCTTGATTGAAATTCTGCGACACGAGCCTGGCTTTGTCGGCTGCGGCTTGTGCCTGGTCTTTATGGCCGGTTTGCTCCAAAGCCCGCGCGAGAAGCAGATAAACCCAGTCAACGGGCTGGATACTCATCGCGCGAGAGTAGGCCTGAACGGCCAGATCAGGGTGGCCGGTTTTTTGCAGCGCCACTCCTAGACCAATCCACGCACGCTGATGTTGGGGGTTTACTGCCACCGCGTGCGTGAAGATTTCGCGGGCTTTGTCGTAATCCTTTACCTGGAGGTAGGCTTGGCCGAGATTGAATAGAGCGCTCATCCGCAATTGCGGGATGATGTTGACCACGCTGGCCGCTTTCCTGAACCCGTCAATGGCCTCGGCGTAATTTCCATGCATGGCCTGGTAGGTGCCGACACCGAGGTTGCCGGTGAAATCATGAGGAGCCAGTTCGACCGCCCGGAAAAAGTGCGGCGCAGCTTCCTCGATTCGTTTTTGCCTGAATAGCTCGGTGCCCAAAGCGTCTTCGGCTCCCCAGTTCCGGCTAGTCACTTGCAAAGTATGCGTCCACAAAGCTTCGTCATCGGTCCAGTAGGTGAGTTGCTGGTGGGTAACCACGATCAATGCCGCCAGCACAGCAGCGCCAACCCCCGCCTGCCAGACAAAGGGAACTCGGCGCTCGGTCGCCAGGTCAGCCAGACCCCAACAGACCATGATGAAGAGGCCGACGAATGGCAAATAGGCATATCGATCCGCCATTGCCTGCTTGCCCACTTGAATCACGCCAATCATGGGCACGAGCGTTCCCAGGAAACAGAGCCAGCCAACTGTAAGGTAGCGGCGTCGCCAGCAAAACGCGACGAATGCGCTAATGGCCAGTAGGAGCAGAATTGCGGGGATGAGTTGCGACGCTGGGAATAAGGACATCCGGTGGGGATAAAGAAAGGCTAGATCGGAGGGCCAAAAAGCTTTGCCAAGGTATCGGACATAGGAGATTACCGCGTTCTCCGCCTGAACGGATTTGGAGAACGAAATCTCAGCGTAAGCTCCGAATTGCGCGGTGATGGTCAGCTTTGCACTGGCGATGGACAGCCCGAACAGCGGGATCTTCTCTAAGATGAGCCACCAGAATCGCCTCTGCGGAATGACCGGCGTCGCAGCTGCGCCGGGAGAAGTATCCTCGACGCTCACAAACACCCGCCTCAGCGGCCAATAATCCCAAAGCAATAGAACGCACGGAAACGTGATTGCTAGCGGTTTTGCCATCAGCGCCAGCGCGTAGGACAGTGCGACCACGAGGTACGGCACAATGCGGGGCTTACGCGCATACCATCGGTATGCCGCCATTGCCAGCAGGAAGAAGAAGACGCTCAACAGCGTCTTGCGTTCGGAAATCCAGGCTACGGATTCGACGTTGATGGGATGCAGGGCAAACAAGGCGGCCACCATAAAACTGCGTCCAGAGAAGCCCGTTGCTTGCACCAGCACCCAAAACAGCAGCACTGCATTAAGGGCATGCAGAATAACGTTCACGTCGTGGTGGCGTGCAGGGTTGAGACCAAATAGTTGACAGTCCAAGGCATGCGAAAGCCAGGTGAGTGGATGCCAGTTGGCTACGTCGTGGGTTGTCAGCGCCCACTTGACTGTCACCCAGTTCAAGCCGGAGCGTACGTGGGCGTTGTCGGTAACGTAGGCGGTATCGTCGGTGTGGATAAAAGGGTATCGATCCACGGGGCGGTAAACCACTATCGTGAGGACTGCGAGAAGAAACGCGAGAGCCAATCTCCGGCCGGAATCCCCGGCTATGAACGGCGTAGCTCTCCGCGATGAACTTTCAGTTTTGTTGGTGCGGCCCTTTTTCTGTCGATGCTTGGCCACCAGGAATCTTTACCTCTACATCATTGCCAAAGCTATGCACACCATTACGAACTTAGCAGAACTCCGACAATGCTGGCCGACATCAGGTTAGCCAGGGTGCCGGCGATCATGGCTCGGAATCCCAGTTTTGCCAGATCGTGCCGGCGGTTAGGTGCAAGCGCGCTAAGGCCGCCGATCTGAATGCCGATCGAGCTGAGGTTGGCAAATCCGCAAAGAGCGAAGGTCGCGATGGTGAACGAACGCGGATCGAGCGAGGCTTTCTGCGCGCCCAGCATGGTGAAGGCGACCAGTTCGTTCAGGACCATGCGTGTGCCCAGCAAGTTGCCAATGGCGGCGCAGTCGTGCCAAGGCACACCGATGACCCAGGCCACGGGCGCGAAAAGAACACCGAAAATCCTCTCCAGGCTCGCCGGGAACCAGACGAATCCATGCGCCGCCAGGAAGTTGTGGATGCCTCCCAGGATGCCATCCATGAGCGCGACGATGGCCAGAAAGGAAATCAGCATGGCGGCCACATTGAGGGCCAGGTGCAAGCCGTCAATGGTTCCTTTGGCCGCCGCATCCAGAACATTGCTGCCACGCTCCTCGAACTGAATTTCGTCGATGTGGCCGGGGCCCGCGGTGATGGGGGTTTCCGTCTCGGGCACCAGCATCTTGGAGATGAGAATGGTGCCGGGAGCGGTCATGATGACGGCTGCCAGCAGGTGTCGTGCTTCGATTCCGTAGGCGATGTAGGCCCCCATCACCGCGCCCGAGATGTGCGCCATCCCGCTGGTCATGATGGTCATTAACTCCGAACGAGTGACTTTAGGCAGGAAGGGACGGATGGTCAGCGGTGCTTCCGTCTGACCCATGAAGATGCTGGCCGCCACGTTCAGCGATTCAGCGCCGCTGGCTCCCATGAAGCGCATCATCACCTTGGCGAGCTGCCAAATGATGAACTGCATCACGCCGTAGTGGTAGAGAATGGCGAAAAATGCAGCGATGAAGATAATGATGGGCAGAATCTGAAAGGCAAAAAGCACACCGAACTTCGAGCTCCTGCTACCCAGATCGCCAAACAGAAATGAGGAGCCCACGTAGGAATAGCTGAGAAGCTTGTTGGCGCCATCGCCGAGCATCGCCATCACTCGCACGCCGTAGCTGACGCGCAATACCAGTATGGCAAAGCAGATTTGGAGCGCGAGTCCAACGATGACGCTGCGCGGCCGAATGGCTCTTCTGTTGGTCGAGAAGAGAAAGGCAAAGAGCAGGATCAGGAGGATGCCCAGCACGCCGGTCAGACGTGCCATACAAACTCCCGGTCGAGCGTTGAGCCTACGGTGCTCGGAGATACCGCCGTGCCGTCGGTCACCTGACTATTGCTCTCCGGGAGCGCCTAATTCCTGCACGATCCTCACGCTGGCGCTTGCTCCGATGCGGCTGGCCCCGGCCTCAACCATGTCCATGAACTGGGCAGCAGTCCGAATGCCGCCAGCGGCCTTCACGCCTAACTTCATGCCAACAACCCCCCGCATCAGCACTACGTCAGCGGTGGTAGCGCCGGACGGAGCAAAGCCGGTCGAGGTCTTTACGAAATCTGCGCCGGCCTCCATGGCCAACGCGCAAGCCAGGATCTTCTCCTCCTGGTTCAGCAGCGCATTTTCCAGGATTATTTTTAGGAGTGCGCCGCGGCTGTGCGCCAGTTGAGCGAGGCTGCGCATTTCCCTCTGCACGAATGCCCGGTCGCGCGCCTTCAGCGCAGCAATGTTGAGAACGGCGTCGAGTTCAAGCGCGCCGTTCCGCAGGACGACTTCGGCTTCCGCAAGCTTCGTCACCGTGAGATTGGCGCCAAGCGGAAACCCGACTACGGTGCCAATCTTTACCGGCGTCCCCCGCAGGTGTGCTACTGCAAGAGCAACATTGACGGGGTTCACCATGACGCAATGGAAGCCGTAGCGCAAGGCCTCGTCGCATAAGGAGATGACTTCCTGGCGGGCGGCGTCGGGTTTCAGGAGAGTGTGGTCGGTCATGCTGGCCGCGCCGCGCCAATCGCTCACCAGGCTGGCCGCTGACCCGAAGATAAGGGAAGAATTCGCGGGCATGGGCAGATGAGATTCTATCGCGTCTCGGAGTCGGACTCCAGAACGCAAATGTCCGGAAGATTACGATAACGCTCGGCGAAGTCAAGCCCATATCCCACGACAAACTCGTCGGGAATGGTGAAGCCAACGTAATCCCCGCGAATCGGCTGGGTGCGACGCGATGTCTTGTCGAGCAACGCCGCGACCTTCAGCGATTTTGGCTGATGGGCCTGCAGCACGTTGATCAAGTACATCAGTGTCAGGCCGGTGTCGAGAATGTCCTCCACCAGAATGATGTTGCGTCCCTCCACGGAGCGGTCCACGTCCTTCAGCATTCTCACTTCGCCACTCTGCTGCTTGGCGTTTCCGTAGCTGGACACCGCGATGAAGTCGAAGGTCGTGTCCAGCTTGATTTGCCGGGCCAGATCGGCGAGGAAGATGGTTGCTCCTTTGAGCACTCCGATCAGCATCAGGGACTCTCCGGTGAAGTCCGCGGTAATGCGGGCGCCCATCTCGGCCACCTTTGCCGCGATTTGTTCGCGAGTTAACAGAACTCTTAGTTTGTCCAAGGATTTCTCACGGGTTGTTGAGTGTTGGTGTACAGTTCCAAGTTCAAGTTTCAGTTTAAACACGGGAGGGCTCCAGATTTGCCAAACGTACCTCAGTATACCGGCGAACTGGAACTCAAAATTACAGGCAGGAGTGGGCGTATGAAGCTTAGGTTACGAACTGCCGCCGTTCTCAGCGCGATTTTCGTTCTTGTCACAGGGAATTTTGCGCCCATCGTGGCAGCCACGCCGCCCTCAGCTTCCGATGAGAACCGCACCGCAGGCTACTTCGAGAGCATACGCAAGGATCCGAACCTCCTGCTGCCGTTCCTGCGTGAGATGCCCAAAGGCGGCGACCTTCACAACCACCTGTCTGGCGCAATTTACGCGGAGTCGCTGATCGAGTGGGCCTCGGATGCGAAAGACTGCGTCGATCCCAAGGCGATGTACATTGCTGCCGGACCTTGCGCTGCACCTCAGGTCCCCGTGTCGGATGCCTTTGCCAATCCAGCGCTCTATGCCGGCATGATTGACGCCTTCTCCATGCGCAATTGGCAGCTCTCCGGCCAATCGGGACACGACCACTTCTTCGACACCTTCGGCAAGTTCGGCCAGGCTACCAACGGAGCTACCGGCAAAATGCTGGCCGAAACCGCTGCCCGCGCCGCATCGCAGCGCGAAGTGTACCAGGAGTTAATGCTCACGCCGACCGGCAAAGACCTTGAAACCCTCGCCAAGTCGCTTGGCTGGAATGACGACTTTGGCGTGATGCAGCAGAGGCTGCTGGAAAATGGGCTACCACAGATGTTGGCGACCGCCAGCCAGGAAATCAGGGCCGCCGAGGGCGCGCGTGACAAGCTCCTCGACTGCGGAGCAGCCAAAGCAGATCCCGGTTGCCAAGTCCCGCAGCGTTTCCTGTTTCAAGTCGCACGTGGCAAGCCCAAAGAAGTGGTCTTTGCGCAGATACTGTCCGGGTTCCTGATGGCAGGCGCCGAACCCAGCATAGTTCCTCCTGACCCACATATCGTCGGCCTGAACCTGGTGATGCCGGAGGACTGGTATGTTCCCATCCAGGATTTCTCACTTCACATGCGCATACTCGACTACCTGCACAAGAAGTATCCGCACGCACATATCGCGTTGCATGCGGGGGAATTGGTGGAAGGGTTGGTTCCTCCTGAAGACCTGCAGTTTCACGTGCGCGACTCGGTTGCGATTGGACACGCGGAACGCATCGGCCACGGGGTTGATGTGATGAACGAGACGCGTCCCTTCGAACTTCTGCGCGAGATGGCGAGGCGCAACGTCATGGTCGAGATTTGCCTGACCAGCAACGACGTCATCCTGGGCGTTAGCGGCGGGCGGCATCCGCTGCAGCAGTACATTCGCGCCGGCGTTCCGGTGGCGCTGGCCACCGATGACGAAGGTGTCGCGCGCTCCGATATGACGCATGAATATCTGCGTGGCGTGCAGGACCAGGGCCTTTCTTACTCACAGCTAAAGAAGATGGCCCGCACCAGCCTGGAGCACGCGTTCATCGGCGGCACGAGCTTGTGGCGTGATGGGAACACGTTCACCGTGGTGAAAGAATGCGCAGGGGGAAAGCCCGGCGCGGAAAAGCCGCCAGCGACCTGCCGGACGTTTCTGGACGGCAGCGAGAAGGCACGGCTGCAGTGGAAGCTGGAGGCAGATTTCAACCAATTCGAGTCGCAAAAGTGGCCAACAGCAGCGAAGGAAAGGAACCCAACCGCCGGAGGAAAGGCTGCGCGCTGAACACGCGGCTCTTCTGTTACCTTCCCGGCTAAGATGTCGCCGACTGCTCAAGCTGCGGAGCATTGTGCATCGGCGGCTTGGAGTTGTTTGACGGAGCAGGCGTCGAAGCGGGCTTCGGGGTCGTGTAAGAAGGTGGATCCTGTGCGCTTTGCACCCAGGCGCTGTACCACATGTCACGCAGCATCTGCGCTCCGGCTGCGAGCCTCTGGCGTATGAATTCGCGCGACTCGGGTGTGCCTTCTCCGTCAAAGCCACCGACCTTCTCCAGTTGATAAACCTCCTCCACGTACCGGTGAGAATCCCGCAGGTAGCTGATGTAATCCTGGAAGGGATCGGCGAGCAGTCGCGGTGATGTCCCCACCAGGTCGGCGAATTGCAACTGCTTCTGGTTGGCCGCCACGAACGTCCCCTCCATCTTCCAATGGATCGTGCTCGCAGTGCTATAGCCGTTAGGATTTGGCCCAACCCAACCGTTGTATTGGATCGTTGTGTGCAACGGATTGGATGCGTCGGCTACGTAGTGTCCCAGCCATCCGGCGTAGAAGATTGCGTCACGCTCGGCAAACTCCGGATTGCGGTGCGCCAGCAGAGCATGGCGATATTCACGGAAGGCGACGACCAGTCGTTCGTACACCTCGATCGCGATGTACGGCTGCAATCCCACTTTTTCAGGCAGCAGGTAATCTGGCTTGCCGGGTGTTTTCTCCCGCTTCTCGTAAAGTTGCAGGTAGAAACTGTAGCGATCGGGAGGCAGGGTCATGCCATCCAAACGCTCAAGATTTATGTAGTGGTCGGGTTCCTGCGAGAGCTTGAGGGCCAACTCCGAGCGCTCACGCCAGCGATCCGGTTCGGGGCCAAGATATGCCAGTTGGTCTGCCGCATCGCGTAGGAAACTGGGAACATCCGTCGGCAACTTCTCCGCAGCCACGCGGTTTATCGCGCTGTGGCCTTCGTTGCCCCAGGGCCACGCCGAGGCGGTGCAGTACAGCAACAGCAACAGGGAAAGCGCGGTTCGAAGGAATGGTTTTTTCATTGCGGCGATACTCAAACTATATCGCTTTGACGGTTAGCTTAGACTAGCTGGGCTGAGCAGGGGCCTTGCAGTTGAAGGACAGTTCACATCGCTGAATTTGCCGAAAGCACCGTCATGCTTAATCAGGACTGATGGCTGATAGCTGATTTTCTACACCCGCGCCAGATGCACACCGAACCAATGCTTGCGATCGCACCAACTCTGCTCCGGCTTGAAGCCGCTCTGCTGCAACAGCGACTCAATCATGTCGCTCGTGTATTTGTAACTGTTTTCGGTGTGAATGCGCTCCCCCGGGTCGAAGCACAGGTCCATATCCAGGGCTGGAATGAAGACGGTTTGCCGAGCGAGGCTTTCCAGGTAGATCTCCATGCGGGACTCGCGGCGGTTCCAGAGAGCAACGTGGCGAAACAAGTCAAGATTGAAGTCGGCATCCAGTTCGCGATTCAACCGCCCGAGAATGTTCTTGCTGAACGAGGCGGTGACGCCCTGTGAGTCGTCGTAGGCCGGCAGCAGGATCTTTGGGCTCTTCGCGAAGTCTGCGCCCAGCAGAAGCGCATCGCCCGCGCGCAGGGTTTGCCGAATGCGGCGCAAAAGGCGGATGGCATCAGGGGGATCGAAGTTGCCGATGCTGGAACCGATGTAAAGCACCAGCTTTCGACCGCTGATGCGGTTCAGCGCAGGAACTCCGCCGGTATAGTTGGCGACGATGGGATTCACCCGCAAGCTCGGGAACTGACGGCCGAGTTGCCGAACCGCTTCCTCCAGCGCAGAGGGCGAGACGTCGATGGGATAGAACAGCGCCCGGCTCTGGCGCTGCAGCAACTCTTCGATCAGGATACAAGTCTTGCTCGCGGTCCCCGCGCCCAGCTCGACCAAGGTCAGCGAAGGCCCCGCGTGTTGCAGGATTTCACCGGCATATCTCTCCAGGATGGATCGCTCGGTGCGCGTCAGGTAGTACTCCGGCAATTCGGTGATCTGCTCGAACAGGCCAGAGCCAATCTCGTCGTAAAGCAACCAGGAAGGCAGATGCTTGGGAGTGGCGCCCAGTCCCTCGTATACCGCGAGGGCCATGGCATCGGTGGCTATGAATTGCAGTTGCTTGCTAGTTGCCATTCGCTAACCGGATGCCCATGAACTGCCAGCGCGCATGGGGCGGGAAAAAGTTGCGATATGTCGCTCGGATGTGCGATTGCGGAGTTGCGCAGGAGCCACCGCGCAGCACCATCTGGTTGCACATGAACTTGCCGTTGTACTCGCCGACAGCGCCTGCGGCCGGCTTGAAGTTCGGGATAAGGAAGATAGGCGCTGGCCGTCCACTCCCACACGTCGCCGAACATCTGCGCCAAAGGTCCAGCCGATTCGGCCGCTCGCGGACGCAACGCGCCGCTCTCCAGGAGGTTCCCTGCTACTGGGCAAGCGCTTGCGGCGACCTCCCATTCGAACTCGGTAGCCAGCCTTGCTTCGGCCCAACGGGCATACGCGTCAGCCTCGTAGTAGCTGACATGGCACACCGGCTCGTTCATCGCCACTGGGTTCATGCCGTCGATCGTGTAATGCCACCATTCCCCGTCGCGCTGCTCCCAATACAAAGGAGCGTTCCATTGGTTGTTGCGAAGGCAATCCCATCCGTCGGAAAGCCACAGCTCGGCCCTGCCGTATCCGCTGTCGCGCATGAACTGCAGGTACTCGGCGTTGGTCGTCAGGCGCGAGGCAAGACGGTACGGTTCCAGATACACATCATGACGCGGACCCTCGTTGTCGAACCTGAAGCCTACGCCTTCGAAGCCGATGGGATACACACCTCCGGGAAAGTCGCGCCACTCGAGCGGTAACACCTGTGCTGGCGAGATTGTCTCGTATCCTTCTAATGTTGCGCGATAAGCCGGCCGCAGAGGGTTTGTCCACAATCCGTTCTTGACGTCGGTGATGATCAGTTCCTGGTGTTGCTGCTCATGGTTGATGCCCAGAGTCACCAGCTCCACTACGTCATGCTTCAGGTCGTCCGACAAGACGTGGACCATCGCCTCGTCGATGTAATCGCGGTAGGCGTGCACCTCGTTCAGACTCGGACGAGACAGGATGTGGCGTAGCGCCCGCAGGGGCCGGTCACCCACGGCGTTGTAGTAGGAGTTGAACAGGTTTCGGAACTCCGCTTGAAATGGCCGGTAATCCTCCATGTATTCCGAAAGCACGAAAGTTTCGAAGAACCACGTAGTGTGTGCCAGATGCCACTTAGCCGGGCTGGCATCGGGCATCGGCTGCAGGCTGTGGTCTTCGGCACTGAGCGGCGCGCAAAGTTGCAGCGAAGTCTGGCGCACCGCCAGATACTTCTCCAATAACGGTGACTCTCCGGAAACAACGTTGACTACATCCCGTGCTGCACTCGTGCTATGCATGTCCCATCTGAGATGCGGAAATTGAACACCGTGATCATGCAATCCGCCAGACGATTGCGTGGTCTGGCCGATGGCTGCTTTCAACCCTCAGCAAAAGATGCGGGTTTCACAGGAAAGCTGCAAATTTTCTGCAGGAGCCTGATTGGAGGATTTGTTAACGGCAGATTACGCGGGCGGCAGACTAGAAAGTGTTATTTCGCAGTCCGTACCGGGGCAGGCATCGGTTCGACAGCAGGCTCTTCCACGCTGACTGAGGGCTGCCGATAGCGCCCTCGCATATCGTTCCAGCGCACCTTCAGCATCTCCAGTCCCATGTTGAGACCGTCGCGCAGAGGATTGATCCTGGAACGGTGATCATGCGCCCATTCCACCGGGACCTCGACGGTGCGCAGCTTGAACTTGTCAGCCAGGAACAGCAACTCCGGATCGAAGCCCCAGCGTTCGATGTGCTGTCGTGCGAAAACGGTGTGTGCTGCGGCGCGGGTGAAAGCCTTGAAGCCGCACTGCGTGTCCTGGTACGGCAGCCCAAGAGTCAATTTCAGCCCGAGGTTAAAAAGCCTTCCGTACAACTGGCGATACCAGGGCTGGCGCTCGGTTTGCAGCTCCCTGCGCAACCAGCGCGAGCCAATGGCGATATCGGCGCCCTCAGCGATGGCTCGGAACAATTTGTCCGCTTCGTATATGGGCGATGACAGATCGGCATCGGTGAACAACAGGACATCGCCATAGCCTTGCAACATTCCGTGACGGACACTGTAGCCTTTGCCGCGGTTTCCCGGGTTCTCCAGCAGCCTCACCTCAGGATTGGTGGCTGCAAAGCGGCGAACAATCTCAGCGGTATCGTCAGTTGACCCGTCATTTACTACGATGACTTCGGCATCGTATTCTCGCCGGCGGATGTAATCCAGCACCTTAGGCAGCGAGGCGCTCAGCCGCTCACTTTCGTTGTAAGCCGGGATGATGAAGGAGTAGTTCAATTTGGCAGTCGGCAATTAGGCGCTCTTTATTGTATGCCAGTAACGCGAAAATGGATGCCTGCAGTCCAGCCGGGGATTCCAATCAACTTGTGACCTCCGTACTTGCGGCTTCAGTGTGCGAAGAATAGCCTTCCCTTAGTGATGCGCGCTCTTCGTGTTTCGGTGGTCGTATTTTTTGCGGCTCTTGCCGTCGCGGCTTCCAGGCCGCATGTCATAGGGTTTGGCAGCCCACAGCCGGTCAAGCTATATGTCGGACCTGCGGAAGACAAGGTCATCGATCTTACGGTGCGGCCATTGTATGTGGATACCAAGCTGAAGGAGTTCACCACCGGCAGGCCCCACGACGTTACCGACCGCACTTTTGTCGTTCGTCGGGCATTCCGCATCAACGACGCATTGCCCGACGACTCTCGCAAGGCATCCAAGTGGCTGTGGCAGCTCGGAGGATGGCTGCTGGTGGACCGCAGTTCGGGAAAGATTACCCAGCTTAAGCTGCCCGACTTCGACTCCTTTTATTCGGATGTAAGCTGGTATCGTGACTACGCCGCCTATTGTGGCACCGCGGGCAACGGCGAGCGGCTGTTGGCCGTCGTCGCCCAGTTGGGAGTGAAGAAACCGCTGTATCGCAAGGAAATGGGCAAGGCAAGCGGCGGTGACTTGCCGGACGCTGATTGTGCTGCGCCGCATTGGGACCGGAAACCAGCCCGCGTGACTTTCCGGCCGAAGGCGGGCGATGGGTTCACCGTGAACGTGAGCGGCCACGTCGCCGACGTCGCGCCCGAAGCCTCGGCGGAAGATCAATAGGATGGAGCGTCGACAAACCTTGAAGACCTTTGACGAGCTTTTGCGCGACGCTGAAGTAGCCCACGGCCATTTGTGTGCCGGCCAGGTACTCGGCGTCCGTCTCGCGATGCTTGGCCTTGAACTTCTGGGCATTGATGATCCTTACGGCCAGGACCGCAAGCGCCTGATAACCTTCGTCGAGATTGACCGCTGTGCTACTGATGCCGTCGCAGTCGTAACCGGCTGTCGCTTGGGCAAGCGTGCGCTTAAGTTCCGCGACTGGGGCAAAGTGGCGGCGACTTTCGTCGATCTCCAGTCCGGCCGAGCAGTGCGTGTCTCTGCCAAAGAAAGCTCCAAAGCCCTGGCGCGACAGATGCATCCTGAAATCCAAAGCAAGAACCAGCAGCAGATGCTGGCCTATCGCGAGATGCCGACCGACGATCTATTTACGGTGCAGTGGGTGAAAGTTACCGTGCCTCCCGAGGAGCTCCCTGGCTACCAGGGGGCGCGAATCGTCTGCGAGGAGTGCGGCGAAGGCATCAACTTCAAACGCGAAGTCCGGCGAAAGACGGAAAATTCTTTGCCGCTCCTGCGCCGGCGAACGTTACTATGAGGAGTTGGCTAAATCGCTAGATACGCGATTTTGTATCTAAGTCGTTATTTTACAGGATTTTACGTATAAGTCATTTCCTTGGAATATTTTGCGGGAGAGAAGTTGTCGCTTTTTGTTTTCAATATTTTGCGAGGATCATTGCCGGGGGTATCGCAAGCCCGAAAAGGGCCAATTCCAGCTGGAGGTAAATTGTCCAAACCGCGCGGACGCCTAGACCCACATCAAAGATCCTGCCTCATTACTCTGCATCAATCGCAATCACGATTTGAGTGCGGCCGCGCAGACGACTGAAGAAATCGCCAATTATCTTCATCCAGCCATACTTGCGGCGAAGCAGTTCCTGTCCGTGCGCAGCCTCGGAGCCGTCACAGATTCGAGCGTTCGCGTCCAGCCACTCTCCACGCAGGTTGCCACGCATTTCGCAGGGAGCAATCCGCACCTTCGGATTATTGCGGATGCGCTTAGTCTTCCCAAGGTTGGGCAGCGTGTAGATGTAGAAAGTGTTCCCTTCCTGCGCGAACCACACCGGCGTACGAACGCCAACGCCGGTCTTGCGAAAGGTCTCGAGGTTAAGATATTTCGCGTCGGCGAATTGCGCGAACGGGTCAGGCATGGGCAACGCACCTCATGGATGAGCTTACCGCATGATTCATGCGGCATGCTCGATCGCCGCTGCTGCCCGTCACTCCTCACGATATAATTTCGGCACTTATCCGAAGTGACCGCGAGGCTCGCGATGCAAAAGAAATTCAAAGCCAACGCCGAAGCCGCAGGTCCCGGCGGAGCGTGGTGCTTCATTGCTGTTCCCTTCGATGTGTCGGAGGTTTGGAGTGTACGCGGCCAATTGCGAGTGAAAGGTACTATCAACGGCTTTCCATACCGTACGACCATCCAGCCCGCGGATGGCCGCCATTTGTTGACCTTCAACAAGCAGCTTCAGGCTGGCGCTAAAGCCAAAGCCGGCGACACTGTCTCGGTAGTCATGGAGCGCGACACCGAGGAGCGCATCATTGAGGCCCCTGCCGAGCTGGCCAAGGCATTCCGCAAGAACAAAGAGGCCAAGCAGCTTTGGGACATGCTGGCCTACACCCATCGCAAAGAGTTTGCACAATGGATAAGCGCGGCCAAGCAGGAGGAGACGCGGGATCGCCGCGCCCAGAAGGCCGTTGACATGATGCTGACGAAGAAGACAATGTCGGGACCCAGGTAGCGAAAGGAACCGAATGCGTTTGCTGCTGAACTGGCTGTTGAGCGCGATCAGCCTGCTGATCGTCTCTCACCTAATCCCGGGATTTTACGTGCGCGACTTCACCGCCGCGCTCATTGCGGCGCTCGTCATCGGACTGGTGAATGCCACGCTCGGTCTCATACTGAAGGTCCTCACTTTGCCGCTGACCGTCCTCACCTTGGGCATCTTCTGGTGGGTTATCAATGCGCTGATGCTGCTGTTCGCCTCCAACTTTGTCAGCGGCTTTGCGGTCCGCGGCTTCTGGCCGGCGTTCTGGGGCGCGGTTGTGCTCTCGCTGATCAATATGGTCCTGAAGGCGCTGGCGCGGGACGCCGAGCGGAGATAAACGCCGTCCGTACCCTGACGCGGGTTGGGGCTCCCGTCGGACGGGAAGCAGGCAAGTCAGACATCACACTGCACCGCTACGCTGGTCACATTGCTTGATTGACTCGGCAATATACAATTCTTCCGGCTGCCAGACTGCCAGGAGATTGTGTGCATGGCCACCGCTGCACCTGAGCTCGAATCCAAGTCCCTTCCCGCGAACGCCTATCAGCCGCTGAACGAGGGTGAACTCTATGTGCCGCTGGTGCCCACCAGCATGAGCCTGCCGGAAATCACCTGGCGCGCAGTGCTTTGGGGCACGCTGCTGTGCATCATTTTCAGCGTGGCTTCGGCATACTCCGCCCTGAAGGTCGGCCAGGGCATGGAAGCGGCGATTCCCATCTCCATCCTCGCCATCGGGCTGGCGCGCGCATATCGGCGCCGCTCCACGGTGCTGGAGAATGTGATCATAACCGGCATAGGCGGCGCCTCGGCCGCCGTGGTGGCCGGCGCCGTCTTCACCATTCCGGCGCTCTACATCCTCCACCTCGATCCGCATCCAGTGCAGACCATCTTCATCTGCCTGGCCGGCGGCTGCCTGGGCGTTCTCTTCCTCATTCCCCTGCGCCGCTATTTCGTGCGGGAGATGCACGGCAAGTTTCCTTTTCCCGAAGCCACGGCCATCACCGAGGTGCTGGTCACCGGCGAGAAGGGCGGCTCTCAGGCCAAGCTGCTGATCCAGGCCACCATCATCGCCGCGGTCTTTGATTTCTTCATCACCACCTTTCACCTCTGGAAGGAGTACCTAAACTTCCAATTTGTGCCGGTCATGCGATCGCTGGTCGATCGCCATCGCATGGTCTTTAACTTCGATGCCATCGGTTTCATCCTCGGCCTCGGTTACATCATGGGCCTGCGTATCGCCCTGATCTTTTGTGCCGGTGGCGTGCTGGTCAACTTTGTACTGGTCCCGGTGATCTGGTTCATCGGCAGCCACATGGGCGACGTCACGGTCTATCCCGCCACGATTCCCGTTTCTCACATGACCGCAGCCGAAATCTACCGCTACTATGTGCGCTTCATCGGCGTGGGCGCCATCGCTGCCGCCGGCCTTGTCGGCATCCTCAAATCGCTGCACGTGGTGGCGGGATCGTTCGGCATCGCGCTGCACGCCTTCCGCCACGGCGAAGCCCCGCACACGGAGCGGACCGACCGCGATATTCCGATCGTGGCCATACTCCTCGGCGTGGTGGTGAGCTCCATCGCTGTGGCCGTCTTCTTTGGACAACTGCATGTCACCTGGACAGTCGTGGCGCTGGGCCTGGTGCTGACGCTGCTCTTCTCCTTTTTCTTCACTACGGTGGCCGCTAATGCCATTGCCACCACGGCGAACAATCCAGCGTCGGGCATGACCCTGCTCACCGTGATCGTCTCGGCGGTAGTGCTACTGAAGTTCGGACTCTCCGGAACGACCGGCATGTTCTTCGTGATGGCTCTCGCGGGCATGGTGTGCGTCGCCCTCTGCGTCTCGGGCCAATTCATTACCGACCTTAAAGCCGGCTACTGGATCGGTTCCACGCCTTCGGCGCAGGAGAAAGTGAAGTTCATCGGGGTGGTCGCCGCGGCGATCACTGCAGGCTTGACCATCATCCTGCTGGCTAAGGTCTTCCAATTCGGAGAGGCTGCGCCCGGAGACATGCGCCAGGTGCTGGTCGCGCCGCAAGCTTCCGCCTTGAAGGCCATCGTCTCGGGATTCATGAGCGGCCAGCCGGTTACCTATGTCCTGTTCGGCATCGGCGCCCTGATCACAGTGGTGTTGGAGATGCTCGGCGTCTCGTCCATGGTCTTCGCCCTGGGAATTTACCTCCCGCTGCAACTGACCACGCCCATACTGGCCGGCGGATTCGTCTCGCACCTGGTGAACAAGCGCTCGGCCATAACGAGCGGTGAGCAGAGCAGAACCATCCGCGAGCGCGGGGTTATCATTGCATCCGGACTAATGGCGGGCGGAGCGCTGGGCGGAGTCTTCGGCGCCGGGCTGCGCCTGCTGCCGAAGTTTCGTGAAGACTTGATTCAGACCCCGTTTTATAACAACGAACCCATATCGCAGACAGTTTCCGCGCTGCTTTTCATAGGCCTCTGCCTGTATGTGTGGTTCGGTTCACTACAGAAAGCGAAGGAATGAAATGGACCAGGTAGGACGATTTGTTGCAGATGCCGTGCTCGGCATCGACACACTTTGGGGCGGAGACGTGATGTGTCCCTCCGGAACCGGGCGCTTCATCGCGGACTCGTGGTTTTCCAATGAGCCGTTGCCCGCCGCCTATACCACACCTGCGGCCGCGCGCGTGCGCGAAACCGGCGGCGTCGGCGGCAAGAATATTGATCGCCCGGCGATAGAAGCTTATTTGCGTGCAGTCGACCTGCCCAAAGCCATGGACGGGATGTGTGTCGAGGCGGAGAAAATCGGCGGCCTCCGCGGCCATTATCTCGCTGGTCTGACGTTTTCCCTCAGAACCATGTGGGAGCTGGCCATGGAGATGATTGGCGATGGCAAGCCGGTCCCCTACGAGCGTTGCGTGCAGGCCTCCACCGCGCGGCTACCAGAGCCGTCGCAGCCGGCGGCCAAGCGCGAACGGGTTGCCGAGCTGCTGGCCCGAGCCGGTTATCCTGCTGCAAACGGTGGTCTCCTCGGCGCGGTTGATTCGTGGCGCCGGGATCGAACCACGCCCATGGCGTCAGTCAAGGCGCTTGGAGCGGCGGTGATTGCTTACTTCGACAACCTCAGTGCCGCAAACCTGCTGCCAGTCCTGCCGAAGGAGCTGGCGCAGGTACCACGGGCCAACATCGACTTCTTGCCGATCAAGGACGCCTGGTTCTCCGGCTCCATGAATTATCTTGGCCGCGCCCGTAACGCCGACGGCAGTCCGCAGTACGAAGCTTCGTATGAGATCAATGCCTCGCTGCAGATCAGCTTTCCGGAGTTTCAACAACTCGTCAGCCATGAAGTCGTGCCCGGACACGTCACGACGTTCGCTTATCTTCAGGACCTCTACGTCCGCGGCCTGGTCGGTTTCGAAGCCACTATGCTGACCATGAATACGCGCGCCGCTACCTTGTTCGAGGGCCTGGCCAACAATGCCATTTTGATCGCACACGGCGTAACCGAGATCGAGCAGTTGCCGGACGAAGACATGCAGATCGGCGTGCTTCTAGCACTGTTGCAGGACGACGCCAAGAACCAGTCGTCGTATCTCACCTGGGGCGAGGGCAAGCCGCAAACAGAAGTAGCTACGACGCTGCGCCGCGATTTTCTAGTCAGCGAGGAGCGCGCCGACAAATTATCCGGCGCGTGGGGACGTCATCCGCTGCTGGGCCGAATGTATCTTCCGGCGTATCGCTCCGGAACGGAGCGAGTCGCACAATTGCGGCGCACATTGCCGCCGGAGCGCGTGCTCCCAGCAATCTACGGCTGCTTTGGGCTGGTGGACATCAACACGTTGGATGAGGTGCTCAAGGAAGCGCAGGCGCAGGGCACATCACCGGCTCCATGTGTGCCGTGAAGTGCCGTAGAAACGGCGCCTCAAAGGTCAGCCGCATGCCCTGGATCTGTTCTCGCCGTTCAAATACCGCCAGGATTACCTCGACCACATAGTCAATGTGGCTTTGCGTGTAAACTCGTCGCGGAATCGCCAGGCGCACGAGATCCATCTGCGCAACCGCTCCAAACATCAGGCTGCCAATCTCCACCGAGCGAATGCCGCCTTCCAGATACAACTCCGCCGCCAGCGCCGCACCAGGAAATTCTTCCAGCGGGACGTGCGGCAGGAAGGCGCGCGCGTCGAGATAAATTGCGTGCCCGCCGGGCGGTTGCACGATAGGCACTCCGTGCTCGGCGAGATGATTGCCCAAATAAGCGGTTGAAGCGATGCGATACTTCAGGTAGTCCTCTTCCAGCGATTCCTGAACTCCAACGGCGATTGCCTCCAGGTCGCGTCCAGCAAGGCCGCCGTATGTCGGATAGCCTTCAGTGAGAATCAGCAGGTCTTTCTCTTGGCCAGCGAGCACCGCGTCGTTGGTGCACAGGAAGCCCCCGATGTTGGCCATGCCATCTTTCTTGGCTGACATGGTGCATCCATCGCCCAGCGCAAACATCTCCTGCGCAATCTCCTTGGGAGTCTTCGCGGCGTAGCCATTCTCGCGCAGCTTGATAAAGTACGCGTTCTCCGCGAAGCGGCAGGCGTCGAAATAAAGCGGAATGCGATGCTTGCGGCACACTGCGCTGACGGCGCGCACGTTCTCCATTGAGACCGGCTGACCTCCGCCCGAGTTGTTGGTGACCGTCAGCATCACCAGCGGAATGCGCTCGCGGCCCACTCGCGCGATGAGTTCCTCCAGCGCGCCAACATCCATGTTTCCCTTGAACGGATGCCGCACGGCAGGCTGGCGCGCTTCCGCGATTGGAATGTCCACCGCTTCGGCTCCGACGAACTCAATGTTGGCGCGCGTCGTATCGAAATGGGTATTGTTAGGAACGACATCGCCTTTCTTGCACATCACGCTGAATAGGATGCGCTCGGCGGCGCGCCCCTGATGCGTCGGGATTACGTGCCGATAGCCGAAGATGTCTTGGATGGATTCGCGGAAATGATCGAAGCTGCGACTACCAGCATAGCTCTCGTCGCCCATCATCACTGCTGCCCACTGCCGGGTGGACATCGCGCCCGTGCCCGAGTCGGTGAGCAGGTCAATCAGCACATCGTCTGCGGCAAGCAGGAACAGGTTGTAGTGCGCGGCGCGAAGGAATTGTTCCCGCTGTTCGCGCGTGGTCCAGCGGATCGGCTCCACGCTTTTGATGCGAAACGGCTCGATGACGGTTTTGGTCAGAATGGAAATCCTCTTTTGCGGTTCACAGCCCATTTTCGAGGTTTTGGAGAAAAAGCGCAGTGACCGGGGTCACATGCTGGCGGCCGTCAAGTTCTACGATGTGCGCAGCTGCACCGCGTGGTGGGCCAACTCGTTGGCCTCGCGGTTTTCCTCGCGGCAGATATGCTCGATGGAGAACTCAACCGCGCGCGCCAGCTTGCGGCAAGTCCAATTCAGAGAGTATAGGCGCGGGCTGCGGCAGGAGTACTCGCCCAACATCTGCTTGACCACGATCTGCGAATCGGAATATACGCGCAGCGAGCGGGCCTTTACGGCAATCGCGTGTTGCAGGGCCTCGAGCAGGGCCAAGTACTCTGCAACGTTGTTGTCCTGCCGCCCAATCCATTTGGAAATCCTCGTTCGCTCGCCGGCGAAGTCCTCAATCACAACTCCAATGCCTGCCGGCCCAGGATTTCCGTGCGAGCCGCCGTCCACGTAGGCTACGAGATCAAGCATCAATATCCTTGTGAACAAGATGCTGCAACTGTCGAGATTCGTCAAGCGGCAAATTCGGTTCCTCCAAAAAGCTCCTGATTTGCGCCCATCTTTCTGTGAAAAACGTGTGAATTTGTTGCGGACGAGTGTTCGACCACAAGAGGAACTTGCGTATTTTGTGCGAATTGGGCGAATGCAATTCCCACATTTAAATAAAGTGCATTTGCACCAATCTTCGGCGTTGACAATTCCTCATGGTGTATTAGGATCGCTTTCGTCGATGGCCGAAAAGGCTGGCAACTAAAAGTAGCCGGGCAAAGTAGGCTGGGTGATCCAGTCCAGCGGGGCGACCCACAGGACGGCCGGACCCGAAAAAACCGACGGCGTTGCGAGATGACCGTTGGGGTTCGGAACTGCGAAAGCAGTGATCGCACCGGAGGCTGTGACGGTACATGCGTCCACGCTGTGGACTCCCTCGCAGGAGTAGGCAGATGGAGCATAACCAAAGTCACAGCCTTTTCCATTTCCCTCCGTTCTTAAATCCTCCTCGCCTTTTGGAATTCCAGGAAGGACTGCAGAATGAGCACCGCCGCCAGTTGGTCCACCACCTGGGCACGACGCTGGATGCTCATATCGGTTTCGCGCAGGACGCGATTGGCTTCCACTGAAGTCAGGCGTTCGTCGAAAAGATGCACCGGCACCTTGAACCTGCGTCGCAGTTCTTCGGCAAATGCCTGCACCTTTTTCGCCTGAACGCCTTCGCTGCCGCACATGCGCAGCGGCAATCCCATGACAATCTCGCTGACTTTGTATTGACGGATGACGCGCCGCAAATGATCAAGGTCGTTGGGTTTGTTGCTGCGTCTTAGACTGGGCAGGCCTTGCGCCGTCAGTCCCAGGGCGTCGCTGACAGCGAGGCCGATGCTCTTCGAGCCGAAATCGAGTGCCAGTATCCGTACTGGGTCGGGCCTCAGCGCTGATTCGGAACTATTTACCATTTGCGACACAGCAAAAGTATCATGTTCGGAATCTCAGTTATGTGCGAGTACCATAAGGGCGATGCCAGACCAGTTGCTGGACAGTCCGAAATCTAGCGAAGGGCGCCAAGATCGTGGTTCTGAACTAAACGCTGCTGGCGACGTGGCTCAGGTATCTGCCCCTGGCCAAACGGCGGCGGATCTGGAGCGGCGACTTATTACGCGCCTTCAGACCACAGCGCTGCTGATTCTGGCCGCCGCTGCTGTGCTGACTCTGATTTATTTCGGCAAGCTTATCCTAGCGGTGATTCTCATCTCCATTCTGATTTCGTTTGTGCTGGCCCCTGTAGTGGATCTGCTGGCGCGCGTGCAGGTGCCGCGCGGTCTCGGGGCGCTGATCGCCGTTCTGGCGCTACTGGTATTAATGGCAGGAGCAAGCTACATCTCCTACGGTCGCGCGATGGATTTCATGTACGAACTGCCCAAGTACAAGGCCAACATCCAGGAGTTGCTGTCCAGCATACGCGCGAAGGCCGAGCAGATCGAGGAGGCGACCGAGACTGTACTCCCATCCTCGCAGCAAGACCGGAATGCCGTCGCCGTGAAGCAATCCACCAGTTGGACTGACCTGCTCAGCAGGAGCGCCAGTTCGGTTTCTGAGGGCGTGCTCGCACTTACGTTCATTCCGTTCCTGGTGTACTTCATGCTCAGTTGGCAGGACCACGTGCGATCTGCGTCTGTCATGCTGTTCAAGATGGAGAACCGTAACGCTGCCTACCAGATGCTGGGCCTCGTCGCCGGGATGATTCGCTCCTTCATCGTGGGGAATTTCATCATTGGGGTGTTTCTCAGCGGTTGTAGCGTGGTTGTATTCAGCATACTCGGCTTGCCGTACTTTTATTTTCTCGGCGTGATCAGCGGGTTCCTCAGCCTGGTGCCTTACCTTGGCGTGATTCTTGCCGTGTTGCCGCCTTTGATCGCCGGTCTGGGACATCTCACCACCGGGACCTTCCTCGTCATCGTCGGCAGCGTCCTCGGATCCCACCTGATCGGAATGAACATCCTCTATCCCAAGATCCTGGGCAAGCGCCTGCAACTGAATCCGCTGGCTGTCACTTTGGCCCTTCTGTTCTGGGGATCTCTGTGGGGTGCTTTGGGACTGGTGCTGGCCGTGCCAATTACGGGCGCGTTTAAGATTATCTGCGACCACGTGGAGGCACTACAGCCATACGGGGTGTGGCTGGGAGAATAGTTGCGTTTCGCTCCTTGCCAGACAACCGCCGTTGGTTCGGATGCGTGCTAATAGCGAATAGCGAAAAGGGCTTCGGCTGGTTAGAATCGAGAGAGCACGCAGGAGATTACATGGCACACATGGTGAAGTGCATCAAGATGGGCCGCGAGATGGAAGGGCTCGACGAGCCGCCCTTCGATGGCGAACTGGGACAGCGCATCTACAATAATGTCTCTAAACTGGCGTGGGAACAATGGCAGGAGCACATGAAGATGCTGCTCAACGAATACCGCCTGCAACCGTGGAAGAAGGACCACCAGGAGTTCATCGTGCAGCAGATGGAAGCCTATTTCTTCGGGGAAGGCGCCGAGAAGCCGAAGGAGTACGTGCCGCCCACGCAGTGAAGCGTCCGCCAACTCAAGGGAATGCAAGCTTGTGGTACGCCGCTTGTAAGGATCAACGGCGCACAAGTCCTCTGCTCGAAACTGTCATGCAAATCCGGGACGTCGCAGGCTTTCTCGAATATCTTGACAAGGTACACGGGCGCACCTTGCGAGTGGTGCGCTGCATTCCATCAGATAAGTTGGAATGGTCCTTCTGTGAAGGCAAGTTCACACTCGGCGATCTGGTTCGTCACGTGGCCGCAATCGAGCGTTACATGTTCGTCGAGACCATTCAGGGCAAGCCGAGCCGCTACACGGGATGCGGCACGGATTTGGCGGATGGTCTGCAACAGGTTGTGCTGTTCCTGGAGAAAATGCAGCGCGAGTCGGTCGAGATTATCTCTCAGCTGAGTGCCGAGGAGCTCAATCGCAAGTGCACGACGCCTGAGGGAACAGCCATTACCGTTTGGAAGTGGCTGCGAGCAATGGTGGAACATGAAATACATCATCGAGGCCAGATCTATATCTATCTTGCAATGCTGAACGTTCCCACTCCGCCGCTCTACGGCCTGACCTCCGAGCAGGTGAAGGGGCGAAGCGCGCGCATCCAGCAAGTCTGAATTTCAAGTCATTGGTTTACGCGAGAGTCGCAAAGTAGCCAGTAAACAGCGTCCTCGTCAGGCGCGTACAGCGTTCTCCTCCGGGCCCAGCGGCAGGAAGTACTGGGTGCCGCGGATAGGCTCGCTGACGCGGCGCAGCAGCGCCTGCAAGTCCTCGCTGCGCTCCACGAAATCAATCTCCGAGGTGTTCACGATCAGCAGGTCGGACGACGTGTAGTGGAAGAAGAAGTGTTCATAGGCTTTTATCACTTCTTCCAGATAGTCGTCGCTGATCGCCTTCTCGCCTGGCGCGTTCTTTTTCTTTAGACGCTTCTTCAGCACCTCGGGCGTAGCCTGCAGGTAGATGACGAGGTCAGGGGTCGGCACGTTCTGCCGGAACAGTTCGTAATAGCGGTTGTAAACCTCAAGCTCCGCATCGCCCAGGTTAAGGCAGGCGAAAAGCTTGTCCTTCTCGAAGATGTAATCGGCCACATAGGTCTTGTTGGGATTGTGTTTTACATCCAGACCACCAAGCTGCTCATAGCGTGCGATTAGAAAGGCGAACTGCGCCTGGAACGCCGCTCCCGGCTCGCCATCGTAAAATGGCCGCAGAAACGGGTTCCGTTCCGGCTCACTGATGCGCTGGGCGTGCAGAGTTTCGGCGATCACCTTGCACAACGTGCTTTTGCCAACTCGGATTGGGCCCTCAACTGCTATATACCGCGGTGGTTCGAAGAGGTTTGCCATTGCATGAGAAAAAAGCTACGTCCCGCAGAATATCTCGCCCTCGCTTCTGTGACAATTGCCGGGATGGTAAACTTCGCGTCCGGTTTTCCACAAAAGATTCCCAACCTGGAATAAAGTCCCATCAACCAGTATCGGTTCACTGCGAGATATCCATCGTCCGGCACGGCCACGCTGACGCAAGCCTCGACCAGCGCAGGAGCGGCAAAAATCACAGCCAATCTCGGCGCGAAGCGGTATCATACTTCTCGCGGTCAACGACCGGAGTTCTGGCATTTATCGTGAAGGGTTCAACCATGCGTTGCTTTAATTCCTACTTCGTCCTCATCGCGCTTCTTTTTCTCACTGCCGAAGCATTCACGCAAGACGCTTCTTCGACCGCCACCATAACGTGCAACTTCGACGCCGATAGACAACTGGCCGCCGAGTATCAGCGCATCAAAGTCAATCTGAAAAAGCCGCTCTTCGGCGAAATTCCCTCGGGAAAAGTTTGGGCGCCGGGCGGGAAGCCGATCACGCTGTTCGCCAACACACCCGTCGAGATCGGCGGAAGGCAGCTTACGGTTGGGGCTTACACAATGTTTGTGATTCCCACCCCGAAGCAGTGGACCTTGATCGTCTCCAGGAGCACCGATACCAGTGGCAAATACGATCAAACCATGGATGTTGTAAGAGTACCGATGGAATCGGGCGAGCTTCCATCGCCAGATCCCGAATTGAACATTGCTTTTGCCCATATTGCTCCCGACCAGTGCAACCTGCGATTGGAACTTGCGACGGTCGGCAGCTACGTCTCCTTCACGCGAAAGTGAATGGCAGGACCACGGAATCCTTAGGCCCCAACCTACGGTGAAGTGGAGAGCGGATCCACCAGCGCGGCCATCGCGTGCTCAACTACGTGAGCGACGCGCAACACCGTGGGTTCGTTGAAGTGCTTTCCTAGAATCTGGACACCGATGGGCAAACCATTTTTGTTTTTCCCGCACGGCACGGAAATTCCAGGAACTCCTGCCAAGTTTGCAGTTACGGTATAAATGTCGGCGAGATACATGGCCAGAGGATCATCGGCTTTCTCGCCCAGCTTGAACGCGGCCGTTGGTGTTGTGGGCGTTACAACGACATCCACCGCAGCAAATGCTTTGTCGAAGCCGTGCGCCAGCAAGCTACGCACTCGCTGCGCCTTCAGGTAATACGCGTCATAATATCCAGCGCTGAGCACATAAGTACCAAGCATGATGCGGCGCTTCACTTCCGTTCCAAGCCCGGCATCGCGCGTTCGGCGATACATTTCCGACAGAGTCTTGCCGTCGCTGACGCGCATGCCGTAGCGCACGCCGTCATAACGCGCCAGATTTGACGAAGCTTCGGCGGTCGCAACCACGTAGTACGTTGGAATCGCATATTCAGTATGTGGCAGCGAGGTGGAAACAATCTCACATCCCGCTTTTGCCAACTCCTGAATGGCCGCGTCCACCGCCGAGCGCACCTCAGCGTCGAGGCCTTCGCCGAAATACTCTTTAGGCACTCCGATCCTCATGCCCGTAACCGGGGCGCCAATGTCATGCAGGTAATTCGGCACGGGAACTTCGGCCGAGGTGGAATCCAGCGGATCGTGCCCGGCCATGCAATGCAGCA
This sequence comes from uncultured Acidobacteriaceae bacterium, assembly GCA_963823635.1. Taxonomy (GTDB): domain Bacteria; phylum Acidobacteriota; class Terriglobia; order Terriglobales; family Acidobacteriaceae; genus Bog-257. The sequence goes on from CAWGMV010000029.1 coordinate 186,068, forward strand.
GCAGCGCCACGTCTTTGACGGTCTTGCCAAAGGGTCCGACGTGGTCGAGCGACGACGCGAATGCGATCAATCCGTAGCGTGAGACGCGCCCGTAAGTTGGCTTCAGCCCGACTACCCCACAGAAGGAGGCTGGCTGCCGAATCGAGCCTCCAGTATCAGAGCCGATGGAGGCGATCGCTGTTCCATCGGCTACGGCAGCGGCCGAGCCCCCCGACGAACCGCCGGGCACGCGTGAGTGGTCATGCGGATTGCGCACCGGATGGAAACCAGAGTTCTCGTTGGACGAGCCCATGGCGAACTCGTCGCAGTTGGTTTTGCCGAGAATGATGGCACCAGCTGCTTCCAGACGCTGCACGGCAGTGGCGTCGTAAGGCGCAATGAAGTTGGCCAGGATCTTCGAGCCTGCGGTGGTGCGCACGCCTTTCGTAGTGAACACGTCTTTGATGGCAATCGGCACTCCGGCCAGGGGCGGTAGGGCGTCGCCTTTATCGGCCAGCGCGTCAATGTACGCGGCCTGCTGGTAGGCACGCTCCTGGCACAGCGTCAGATAGGAGCCAATAGCTGCGTCTTTGGCCTCGATCTTCTGGTAGAAAGCCTCGACCAGCGCAGTGGCACTGGTCTGCTTCTCGAGTACCGCGGTGCGGGCGGAATCAACGGTGAGCGGATCAAGGTTCATTGGTCTAGCGCTCGATCACCTTGGGCACTTTGAAGAAAATCCCGTCGGTGGCCGGCGCATTGCGCAGCGCCACATTGTGGGGCAGCGAAGGGCGGGGTTCGTCAGGCCGCATCGCCCGATTGGCATCGTCGCCCGCGCCGTAGCGGCTGGCAACTTGCGCCATCGGTTCGACCGCCGACGTGTCCAGCTCATTCAGCCGGTCAATGTAGCCGAGGATGGAGTTCAGGTCCTTCAACATGCGCGCGCGCTCGTCCTCAGTCAGCTCGAGGTGTGCGAGGTCGGCGACGTAAGCGACGTCTTTTTCTGTGACCATTTGGTTCCTTCTAACGAGGAGGCCGTTCGGGCCGGCCCTTCACCACAAACTTGATCGCCTTCACCGGCTGAACGCTGATCGGCTTCAGCGCCGCAAGATATTGGGGGTATAGCCCCTGCAACTGCTGCTGCCACGCCGCATCGACTACCTCGACCGTTAGCACCCCATCCGCGTAGCCGATGGCAGTGGTCTTCTCTGCGACTTTCGCTCCGCAGGCCAGCGGCCACGCCAGCATGGGGGCATCGTCGCCCGCTTCCCGGCGGATGGTGTCGGCGAAAATCTTCCTCAGCGTTGGGCCGGCGGGCTGCATACTTTGCAAGGTAGATTGTAGAGCAAGCCGACGCATAAGCTCGGCTGTCAGCTCGGTTCGAGCCCTGCTTTGTCGGTCAAGCGAGAAGCAGAATCAGGCGATCTCGTGGGGGATATTGATGGTTGGTGGCCTTCAGAGGTAACGCCACTTTAGTGGTAAAAATTGGCCTAGTTTAGGACGGATCTGAGGATATTGGAAGAAAAATTGCATTTTGCAAAGTCCTTGTTTTGACGACTTTACTTCCAAAGTCGTCAAAAAGTTCGACTTAGCTATACGTCTAAGTCTCGATTTCCCAATACTTTACGCAATGGTCGCCAAAGTCTTGAAAATAGGCGGCTTATAGGTAAAGTATTCTAAAGATAAGTGCTTCGATCACATTGTACATACGCTCTTCCGGCCGCAGCACTGGTTACCTTTTTGGCCTCTCCTGCTCTTCCGACGCACTCGAGCGCCCACTGCCTCCAGCAAGGACATTACTGTTGCCACACAAACGGCTAACAACTTTTCAAAGACCTCGAGCCGCAGCGGAAGCGTCAGCGCTGTCTGCCGGACATCGAGACACCAGTCCCAACGAAATCAGTCTGCTCGATACCTTGTGCCGAGGCGCAAGCAGAACTTCGGCGGCCGACTTACGAAGGTAACCTGTATTTCCCGAAATGGAGCACACAAAAGTGCGGGATCTATGCGGATTAACGCCGCAGCACCGGCGTCCTCAAACTGCGGGCGAAAATTCGCGGCGGACGAAGGCTAGCGCATCATCCTTGCTGTGGAGCGTACCCTCGAGTTGCGCGTCCTCGACCGCGGAGAGAATCTCGCGGAACTGCGGGCCGGGTCGGTAGCCCAGGGCAATCAAATCTTCGCCATTCAGTAGTGGCGCCGGTCGGATCTCCTCCTGGGAAGTTTGCTGCACGCGCTGGCGCACGAAGTCATACAGTACGAGGTTGCCGTGACTGCTGAGACAGTCAATACGGTGTAGCTCCAGATGCTCATCGAAGCGCGGCAGGCGGAGGAAGCGTTTCAGAGTCGATTCCTTCATGCGCTCGGCGTCGGCAAAGCGCATGTGGTTGGCCACCAGCGCAGCGATCTGGCGGGTGTCTTCGTTGGAGAAGTGGAGGCGGTGGCAAATTTGCTCGGCCATGCGCGTGCCTACCTCGACGTGGCCGTCGAAGCGGATGCGGTCGGGGGCAACGCGAAAGGTCGGGGGCTTGCCGACATCGTGCAGCAGCGCTCCCCAAGCCAGCGCGCGAGAACATCCGGGCGGGAGCTTCTCCAGCAGCAGCAAGGTGTGCACCCACACATCGCCCTCAGGATGAAATTCGGGCGGCTGCTCGACACCCTTCATGCGGTCAACTTCGGGTAACACCTCTCGCAGCAGACCCGTGCTGTCGAGCAGCTCGAAGGCGCGGCGGGCGTGGCCTTCGGTGAGCATCTTGGTCAGCTCGTCGCGGACGCGCTCGCGGCTCACCTGCTGAATGCCCGGCGCCAGGCGCTGGATGGCGGCGAAAGTTTCCGGCTCAATGCTGTAGCCGAGGCGTGCGGCGAAGCGCACCGCACGCAACATGCGCAGCTTGTCCTCGGCGAAGCGACGTTCAGCATCGCCAATGGCGCGGATGATGCCGGCCTTCAAGTCATCGCGGCCGCCGACAAAATCAAGGACGCGATCGTTGTCCAGCGGATCCATCAGCAGGCCGTTGATGGTGAAGTCGCGGCGCTGCACGTCCTCCTGCGGGTCTTTGGAGTAGCTGACGCGGTCGGGATGACGTCCGTCGGTGTAGGTGCCGTCATTGCGGAAGGTGGCGACTTCGACGTAGTTCGGGTGCTCGGACGGAACGGCCGCTGGCGAAGGCTCGTCTGGGTGCCCAACCCAAGCTTCTTGTGCTTGGCTGGGAGTTTTCAACGGTACCAGCACAACGCCGAACTGTGCGCCGACAGCGTAGGTCTCCGGGAAGATGCGCATGACCTCCGCCGGAGTGGCATCGGTGGCGACATCATAATCGGCGGGGGTGACGCCGAGCAGCGTATCGCGGACGCAGCCTCCGGCGAGATAGGCTTGAAAGCCGCGGTTGCGAAGCTCGCGAATGATATTGGTGGCATGTGCCTGCATGTGGATTATTGCGCTATCGCATCTGGAACTGATTCTAGCGTGTGTTCGGGCACAAGAAGTGCCCGACCGCCATTATTGACTGCTATCATTGACTGCGATGCACAAATTGTCGCTCGCCGCGATTGTCGCGTTATGCTTGTTGATTGTCGGGTGCGCCTCATGCAAGAACGAGGCCAAGGCTGAGCACTTCGCGCCGGATGGAAGGTGGAAATACGTCAGCTTCGACAGGAATTGCGGAGCCACGACAGCGAACAATTTCCAGGTGAGTATTCTCGAAGCCGCAGACGTTTTGCCAGACTCAGCTGCGAATGCATTCATCGCAGACGACAATCATGGGGCAACCAAATTTGTCGCGGAGCCTGCGTGGCTCTCTAGTCGCATCCTGGAGATCACCTACTCCTCAAAAGCCCACGTGTTCAAGAAAGAGTCACGTGTGGGGCCCATAGAGATTCGGTACATAGAACAGCCGTAGTTCAATGCTGTTAAGAATGTCTACCGAGTCGTTCCGTTCTCACGGAAGATCCGCAAAACGTAGAATGTAGTTGTGAGCAACGTTTACATCCTTGGCATCGAGAGTTCGTGCGACGAGACCGCGGCGGCCGTGGTGCGCTCGGGCGAGGAATTGATCTCGAATGTGGTGTACTCGCAGTTTGCCACGCACTCGCCGTATGGCGGAGTAGTGCCTGAGCTGGCGTCGCGCGAGCATTTAAGGGCCATCGTGCCGGTTGTGCGTAAGGCGCTGGAAGATGCCGGCAAATCCTACGAAACGATTGACGCTATCGCCGTGACCAAGGGACCAGGACTGGCGGGATCGTTGCTGGTCGGTCTGAGTTATGCCAAGGCGCTAGCCTACTCGCTGGAGAAGCCGCTGATTGGAGTCAATCATCTGGAAGGGCACATCCACGCAGTCCTTCTGGAGGAGCGGCAGAAGGGCAATCACGAGGTGGAGTTCCCAGTGCTGGCGCTGGTGGTCAGTGGAGGGCATACGCATCTTTATCTGGCCGAGCGCAAGCAGGACGGCTGGGTATACCACGATGTAGGACACACGCGCGACGATGCCGCCGGCGAGGCGTTCGACAAGGTCGCCAAGCTCCTGGAACTGGGATATCCCGGCGGACCGGTGATTGACTTCCTGGCGCAGCATGGGAATCCGGAGGCGGTGAAGTTTCCTTTCGCGCAGATCAAACACCGCGACCGCAATCCTCAGAATCGCTACTCTGCTCAAGATCGGCGCGTGGATTTCTCCTACAGCGGCATCAAGACTGCCGTCCTGCGATATGTTGAAACCCACGACATGCGCAGCCGAATTGAACAGCGTCGGCACGCGATGCCGGGATCGTAACGCGCAAACCGGCAGACTATCTTTCTTTCTGTGATGAGGAAACGCTCGACCTGATCGCTTCGTTCCAGCGCGCCGTGGTGAACGACCTGGTTAGCAAGACGCTGCTGGCTGCGCGCGAGCACAACGTCGCAACGCTGTTTGTGACTGGTGGTGTCGCCGCCAACAGCGAGTTGCGTAAGACGTTCGAATGCGCGCTCCGCCGAAGAAGGCGTGCCGGTCTATTTTCCCATCGCGCAAGCTGTCAACCGACAACGCAGCCATGATCGCCGCAGCGGCCTATCCGCGGTTTCTGGCAGGCGAGTTCGCGGATGCGGAATTCTCGGCCGACGCGGCGCTAAGGCTGCGGTAGTTCAGGCCTCAGAGCGTTCACCACAGAGACACAGAGTCACAGAGAAGATTATCCACGAAAACTCTGTGTCCCCCTGTGTCTCAGTGGTGAGAAACTCTTATTCTTCTTCAGCGGAAATCTTCGACTCGATGTCCATGTCGCGAAATTCACTCGATTCGAAGATCTCGCGGCAGTCGAGGCACTCGACGAATTCCGCGTCTTCGTCGCGGGAGACCACTTGTACACGAGGATGGCGGCAGGGCAGATCCATGGATTCGCTCTATGAGAGGTTGGGGATCCTGTCCGAGGGCTGGCTCATGCTCATTCTTATGCGGCTGCCATGTGAAGCAAGGAATTGTCCGGTATTTTGAGACCGGCTGTGCGCGTTGTCAAGCGTTTCCCGCAATCTCGAAGATTAATTCTTCGGGCTGAGACTTGTCTCAGCCTGATGACTTTTCACCACGGAGACACGGACAGCACGGTGCAAATAAGAATGTTTGCTCCACGCTCTCTTGTGCTCGAATTTCTTGCCGCCGGAACCTGGGAATGCCGATCTTTTCGGTGTCGCGGTGTCCGTGATCTTCGCGCCTCCGTGGTGGACGCTCCCCCAAGAAGTGAAGCCAAAGGGCGTGTCCGCGGTGAATCTCTCGGCATCCGACATCCTAAATATCCGACGAAATCAATCGCCATTCGATAAGCCATTCCCTGCTTTGCACTTACAGCTCAATGTTGAGTTTCATCCGTTCGCTGGAAGGTGTTGCAAATGTGCCCCCCGCGTCGTAGAATCAAATTGCGACTGAATTGGTCGCATATACATCTGAGTACCGATGCTGAAGCTCACCAAGAAAGCGGACTACGGCCTGATTGCCATGCGGCACCTGGCCGAGCATGCCGACTTGGGAGCGTGCAGTGCGAAGGACCTGGCGGAGATGTACATGATTCCGCAGGAAGCGCTGGCCAAGATCCTGCAGAAGTTGACCAAAGCCGGGCTGCTGGTTTCGCACTACGGCACCAATGGCGGCTATATGCTGGCCCGCGATCCCCGGCGCATCAGCGCCTTCGAGGTAATTCGAGCCATTGATGGACCGTTGTTTATCACTTCGTGCAGCGCGGCGATGGAAGACTGCGAGCAAATTGATCGCTGCACGGTCCGCGGGCCGCTGCGGCGGGTGAGTCGCAGTATTGAAGAGGTTTTGAACCGGCTGACGATCTGGGAGATGACCGAACCGGAGCCCGATGCAGCGCCGGAGCTGGTCACTCTTGGCTGGAATGCGCGCAAAGCAGAACAAGTTTAGGAGACCTGAGGCACAATGAGCACGAATGTAATCTCTGGCAATGGTCACAAGGACGTGAAGCTTCCCATCTACATGGACAACCATGCCACCACTCGCACCGATCCGCGTGTGCTGGAAGAAATGCTGCCCTATTTCACCGAGACCTTCGGCAACGCCGCCAGCCGAAATCATGAGTTCGGCTGGGTGGCCGAGCAGGCGGTGGAGCAGGCGCGCGATCGCATCGCCAAGCTGATCGGCGCAACTGCGAAAGAAATCATCTTTACTTCGGGCGCGACCGAGAGCGACAACCTTGCCATCAAGGGTGTCGCTGAGATGTACAAGGAAAAGGGCAATCACATCATTACCCAGGCCATCGAGCACAAGGCCGTGCTCGATACCTGTAAGCGCCTGGAGAAGTACGGTTTTCGCGTCACCTATCTGCCGGTGCAGAAGGACGGCCGCATCGACCTCGACGACCTGAAGCGTTCGATGGACGACAAGACCATTTTGGTCACCATCATGACCGCGAACAACGAGATTGGCGTGTTGCAACCGATCCGCGAAATTGGCGCGCTTTGTCACGAGCGCGGGGTGCTGTTCCACACCGATGCGGTGCAAGCAGTCGGCAAGGTCCCGTTCAACGTGATTCAGGACAACGTTGACATGGCTTCGATCTCAGGCCACAAGATCTACGGGCCGAAGGGCGTAGGCGCGTTGTATGTGCGGCGCAAGAATCCGCGCGTGCAGTTGGTGGCCCAGATTGACGGCGGCGGTCACGAGCGCGGCATGCGTTCGGGCACGTTGAATGTTCCCGGGATCGTGGGACTCGGCAAGGCGTGCGAGATCGCCACCAACGAAATGGCTGAGGAAGGCAAGAAGATGGCGGGCCTGCGTGATCGCCTGAAGGATGCCATCATGAGCCAGTTGGATGAGGTTTACATCAATGGCTCGATGGAGCATCGCCTGCCCAACAACATAAACATCAGTTTTGCGTATGTGGAAGGCGAATCGCTGCTGATGGGCATCAACGATATCGCGGTTTCCAGCGGTTCAGCATGCACCTCGGCGACGCTGGAGCCATCTTATGTATTGAAGGCCCTGGGTGCAGGCGATGATCTGGCGCACAGCTCGATTCGGTTCGGCATCGGACGCTTCAACACCGAAGCCGAAGTGGACTACGTTGCGGAACGCGTTGTGGACACGGTAAAGCGGTTGCGCGAGTTGTCGCCGTTGTACGAGATGGCAAAAGAGGGGATTGATTTGACGAAAGTGCAGTGGGCGGCTGAGCCGACTCACTAATTCAGAAAGTTCGCAATTAAGGAGACTACTTCATGGCTTACAGTGACAAGGTGCTTGACCATTACAATGCCCCCCGCAATGTGGGCTCACTCGACAAGAACAGCCCCGAAGTGGGCACTGGGCTAGTCGGCGCTCCCGAGTGCGGCGACGTAATGAAGCTGCAGATCAAGGTGAACCCGGCGACCAACATTATCGAGGACGCCAAGTTCAAGACCTTCGGCTGCGGCTCGGCGATTGCGTCTTCCTCGCTTGCTACTGAGTGGGTGAAGGGAAAGACGGTGGACGAGGCGCTGTCCATCAAGAATACCGACATCGTGAAGGAGCTGTCGCTGCCTCCGGTGAAGATACACTGTTCGGTGCTGGCGGAAGACGCGATTCGCGCTGCCATCGGCGACTGGAAGAAGAAGAACGGCGTGCCGCAGACCGCAAAGCATGCGGCTCCGGTCGAGCAGACGGCATAAAACTCTTGCTGAGGAAGGGCGTAGCTTGCCTTGCGGTAAGTTACGCCGAAACGGGACCATGAGCACGATCAACATCGAGAATCCCGCGCAAACGCCAGCCCCTGCCGCAACCGGTATTCAGGTGACGGAGAAGGCAATCGCGCGCATCCGCGCGACGATGGCCAAAGAGGGTATTTCGCCTGCCGAAGGTGGGCTTCGCCTGGGTGTGCAGGGTGGTGGATGCTCAGGCCTAAGTTACAGCGTCCGCTTTGACACCCAACCGCGCGAACGGGATCGCGTTTTTCAGTTCGATGACGTTCGCATCTTCGTCGATCCGAAGTCGTTCATCTATCTGCACGGGATGGTGCTGGACTACGAAGAGACGCTTATGCATCAGGGCTTCGTGTTCCAGAACCCGAACGCGAAGAAGTCCTGCGGTTGCGGCACTTCGTTTTCGTAAGGTATTTGCGGAGCGTAGAACACCCACGTCAGCGGAGAGTCGAGCGGTGAATTGATTTCTGCCCCGGGCGTGAGCCCGGGGCAGGCAGTCTAAGGGAACAATCGGATGCCTCAGACACAGGACAAGGGCGCAAAGGACAGCGGGATTTTTGTTATCGGTCACGGCAAGCCCGCTCAGGCCAACTGCTGGTCATGCGGAGCCATGCGGGCCGCGCACTTCTGCCAGCAATGCGGCAAGGTGCAGCCGCCAAAACCGGTGGACTATTTTACGTTTTTCGGCTTGCCCTACAAGCTGAACCTGGAGACGGGCAGGCTGGAGCGCGAATTCTACGATCTGAGCAGGCATCTCCATCCCGACATCAACGCCGTGAAAAGCGAGCGCGAGCAGGAGTGGGCGCTGGAGCAGAGCTCGCACCTGAACGATGCCTATCGCACGCTGAAAGACCCGATCCTGCGGACCGAATACCTGTTGCGTCTGCAAGGCGTGCAACTGGAAGAGCAATCGAAGGCAGCCACTGAAGAAGCGCGGCGCACGGGGAAGTTGAAGAAGCAGGTAGTTCCTCCGGATCTGCTGGAAGAGGTTTTTGAGTTGAACATGCAGCTCGAAGAGATGCGGATGAACAGAAAGATGGGCGAGGAAGACCGCAATCTCGATCGCCAGCTAGAGGACGCGAAGAAGCATTTGCAGGCCAAGTACGAGGGCATGATGCAGGAACTTTCCGCCGCATGGAATGAATGGGACGCCATGGTGGACCGCGCCGAGCAGGGCGAAAACGTTCTGGAAGATGACCGCCTCGCAGTTCGGGACAAGATGGTAGAAGTCCTGAATCGCCGCAACTACCTGCGCAACCTGCTGCGGGATATTGATGAGGTGTTGGAGAGTTGATTTGAAAGGGCATGCCTTCAGGCGTGCCGCAGGAGCGTTCACTTGAGTACGAGTCCCGTAGGGACGGCAGAGTGAACCCCTTATATGAAGGGGATTTTGCGACATTTAAAAAGCCGGGCCTCGCGGGCTGAAGCCCGCTGGGTGGCAATAAATAGGGGCCTTAGTGGCACGGCTAAAGCCGTGCCCTTTCAAAGCTATTCACGACTGACCAATGGCTAACGACCGCATCGTCGGCATTGATCTGGGCACCACGAACTCACTCGTTGCCTATATGGAAAGAGACCGTCCAGTGGTTATTCCAGGCGAGGATGGTTCGAACCTCCTGCCCTCGGTGGTGGCGCTCGACGAGAACGGGCAGATCGTCGTGGGCAATCCGGCGCGGAAGTTTCTGATCGAGACGCCAGACCACGCGGTGTATAGCGTGAAGCGTCTGATGGGCCGCGGCGTCGAGGACATTCAGGACGAGCTCAAGCTCTTCCCGTTTCGCTTGGCCGACGATCTCGCGCCGGGCGAGGTGCTGCGCATCAAGCTGGGCGACAAGACCTTCACACCGCCCGAGATCTCGGCATTCATCCTCAGGCAACTAAAGCGCAACGCCGAGCGGTACTTTGGCGCGCCTGTCACGAAGGCAGTCATTACCGTTCCCGCGTACTTCAACGATGCGCAGCGGCAAGCCACGAAGGACGCCGGCCGCATCGCCGGACTGGAAGTTCTGCGTCTGGTCAACGAACCAACGGCTGCCTCGCTTGCCTATGGTCTCGACAAACAGCAGAACGAGACCGTCGCCGTGTACGACCTGGGCGGTGGCACCTTCGATATCTCCGTTCTCAAGTTGCACGAGGGGATATTCGAAGTCATATCCACCAACGGCGACACGCACCTGGGCGGCGATGACATTGACAACCTCCTCATCACGATCGCACTCGATGACATTCAGGGTGACCTCGGCGTGGACGTTCGGCGCAACGCTGAAATTGTGCAAGCGATTCGCAAGGCCGTGATCGAAGCAAAAATCGCGCTGTCATCGAATGAAAAGGCGTCGCTCGACATCGAACTTCCTGGCGGGAAGCGCTATCGGCGAGCGATTACGCGGGCACAGTTCGAGCAACTGATTAAGCCGGTCATCCAGCGCACGGTTGGGCCTGTGAAGCAGGCGCTGAAGGATGCCGGACTGAAGCCGAAGGACATTGACGAAGCCGTTCTCGTGGGAGGGTCGACGCGCATTCCGCATGTGCGCCAACTAGTAGAGACGCTGTTCGAGCGCACCCCACACAGCGAGCTCAATCCTGACGAAGTGGTCGCGCTTGGTGCCGCTGTGCAGGCCAACATTCTTTCGGGCGGCTCGGAAGCTACCAAGGAGATGCTGCTGCTCGATGTGACGCCGCTGTCGCTCGGCATCGAGTCGCTCGGCGGCGGCGTGGTGAAGATCATTCACCGCAACTCCACCATTCCAGCTTCGGCGAACGAGCACTTCACTACTGGCGTGGAAGGTCAGACCAACGTTGCCATCCACGTCGTGCAAGGCGAGCGCGAGCTGGCGAAAGATTGCCGCTCACTGGCGCGCTTTGATCTGCGCGGCGTTCCGCCGATGCCGGCGGGGCTGCCGCGCATCGAAGTCAAGTTCCTTATCGACGCCAACGGCATCCTGCATGTTTCGGCGCGTGAGCTGCGCAGCGGAAAGGAAGCCGAGATCGAGGTACAACCCAGCTACGGCCTCACCGATGAGCAGGTCGAGAACATGATTCTGGAGTCGTTCGATTATGCCGAAGAGGACTTCCGTCGGCGGCAGGTGATCGAAGCGCGCAATGAGGCGGAGACGATGCTGACGGCGCTGGAGAAGGGCCAAAACAATCCTGCGTGGGAGCAGCTATCGTCGCAGGAGCGAACGGACATTAACAAACTGGAGGCGGCCCTTCGCGCGGTGATGAAGGAAGACGATTATCAGGCCATTCGCAGTGCGATCGACGTGCTCAATCAGGCGACCATGCATCTGGCGGAGATGATGATGGATTCGGCCGTGAGTTCTGCGCTGAAGGGTAAGGACATGGCGACCGCCGATGTGGGCGAAGGTCCGGCAGCGCCGCATCCCATCGCGCAGGCAGAGATCAAGTAAGTGGTCAGGGGCTAAGGGTAGGGACTATTCGAGGTGCTGGTGGCGTGCCTGGGTCGTTCGAAGCTCAGGCAACGGAGCCCCGAAGGGGCGACTCAGTTTAGTCCAGCGCGGTAGCGCTGGGTGAGGTTGAAAATTAGACCCGAGTCCCTTCAGGGACGACACAGGATTAGCGGGCCTTCAGGGCACGCAACATACAAAACTATGTCAGACGAAAAAACACAAGGCGGCGCAACAGCAACGGAAGAGGCGCTCGGGCCAAATACTGTCCGGCTCACATTCCTGCCCGAGAACAAGACATTCGAATTTGAGCACGGCAAGCTGCCCTATCAGGAACACGGCAAGCCGGAGTCGATCCTGGACGTGGCCATGAACTTTGGCCTGCATCTGGAGCACGCTTGCGGCGGAAACTGTGCCTGTACCACGTGTCACGTTGTGGTGAAGAAGGGCAAGGAGTGCCTCAGCGAGATGGAAGACGACGAGGCCGACCGCCTCGACATGGCCGCCGACCTGCAGCTAAACTCACGCCTGGGATGCCAGGCCGTCATCGAGAAGCCCGGCGAAGTTGTGGTGGAAATTCCCGCGTGGAACCGCAATTACGTTTCTGAAGCGGCGACTCACCACGATTGAGCGCTGCTTCTTCACTCTTGAGGAGTATATGGCTGCTGAATTGAGATGGGATGACGCAGAAGACATCGGCATTGCATTGGCCGACCAGTTCCCCGAAGTGAATCCGCTGGAGATCCGCTTTACCGATCTTCACCGCTACGTTACCGGAATGCCGACCTTCGTGGACGATCCGAAAATGTCCAATGAAGGTAAGCTCGAAGCCATCCAGATGGCATGGTTCGAGGAGTACCAGGACAGGACGCGGTAAACTACTGAGTCGCGGCCTGAACGACGCGTGCCTAAGCCGCTGCGTTCAGAGCCGCACTAACTGACTCCTCATTTGGCCTTCCCGCCGAAGCTCAATCCCAATCCCGTGGTGAACAACACATCGTTGTCCTTCTTCCCGGCGACGGGCCTGCTATTGTAGCGATCGCCGAAGTTCAGGTTCCACGTGATCGCCCGATACAACTTGCTCGCCAGTCCGAAGTCAAAGACGCCGCGATACCCGCCGCCGCTATTCAGGTAGGGGAAGAAATAGAAGTCCTGAATCACCGAGGTATTGGCGGTGAACTTGTGGCTGAATTCATCGCCGATGGTCGCGTTCATCAGGTTGTTGGTTACGCCGGTCGTCGAGCCGTTGTAGCCGGTCGAGTAGTTCTCGTAGGTGTAGCCAAAGCCGCCCAGCAGATCAAGTGTGGTCATCTTGCTGGCGATCGCGTGGAACCCCAGGCCGCCGCTGGGACTGATGCGCACGTTGAGGTCCTGAGCGTGATCGTAGGATCCGGCGAACAGTCCAAAGGCAAACAGCTTCTTGGTCAGGTTGCGATCGTAACGGATGAAGCCTCCCAGGGCATTGGCGCTGGTGGTCGTCACGTTGTCCGCGGTGCTGGTCGAATAAAGAGAAGCCGCCTGGATGGTCCACTTGTCGGTCGTTGTTGGGCGATCGGCGTTGAAGCCCAGGGCGATATTGGTCGTGTCAGAGTTGCCTCTCGCCAGCGCAAGTCCGAAGTTACCGCCACCCTCCCAGCCCTCCAGAATGCCGGGATGCAGCGATTTTTCATAGGCTGCCTGGTCCGCCGGGGAGCGCATGACCGCAACTTCGGTCATGGGAATTGTCTGTGTCCCCGAGGCAGTGTTGACTGTAACCTCGGAATCCTTGGTGTTGACCGCGCCGGAAACTGTCTGCTGGTTGGTACGGGTCACCACCATGGGCTGCTCGGTGGAAAACTGCGCCACCGAGTCCCGGTCAATCGAGATCTCGCCGGCGTACGCCGTCTTCAAGACGAGCTTCTTGTCGCCGACGCTCACGATGGTGCCGGTCAGACGATCACCATTCTTCAGGGTCACCTGCTCGGCATATAAGGCCATACAGCAACAGCAAATTAACAACTCACACACAAAGGTCTTGAACATGGCAGTAGCCTTTCTCCTGGGTGTCTTAAAATGTAGAGCGCGAGGTTTTGTTAGTTCGTGGTCGGACCGCGTTTTAAGTCTATGCCGGGCTAATGGAACGCCGGCACCCGGCACTTACGTGCCTCTCGGCTTTGTAGGAAGCTTCAGCACGTATTGTACCTGACAACCGATTTCCTTCACTCGCAATGAGTCTGGAAAAGTAAAGTTTCCTCGCATAACGAAACGGGACGGCAGGAGCCGCCCCGCTACTGTTTTCGAAGCACGTGCGCCGCGCTGGTCGGAGAGTGAGCGCGGAAACCTATCTCGGGTTTGAAAGGAACCAAGGCAAACTATGCCGCCCGCCGCTCTCTGGCCCGCGTCTGGGCTGCCTTCCGAGCTGCGCGCTTCAGGCCAGCCTTACCTTTGGTTCGCACCGCTTTCTCGGCGGCCTGGTGGCGCGCAGCCGCGCCGCGCGACCGCGCTGAGCTGCGCGATTGTCGTGCCAGACTGGCCTTCGATGCCGACTGATGGCCTTCCCGCTTCAGCGCCTTGGATGTCGCGCGTGAGCGGGTGGACGATGTCTTCCGTCCGCGGTGCTTTCCGGCGCTGAGATCATGCTCGGCCTTTTCGCGTACCTGCTCCGAAAATCTGTCGCCTTTGGGTGGCGGCAGCTTGACACCCTCGCGGCGGGCTTTTGAGAGGCCGATGGCAATTGCCTGTTGCGTGGAGCGCGCCCCGTGTTTGCCTTCGCGAATGTGCTCCATCTCTTCGCGAACGAATTCGCCGGCCTGCGTGCTTGGCGACTTGCCTTCGCGCGCGTCCTCTCTGGCCGCTTCCATCGCTTTTTCGTCGTCCTTGTCCGGCATGAATCCTCCTCTGGATACCTGATCGAATCGATGCAATTTCGCAGAGAAGGGATGTCGCAAGACGAAACGAATTACGGTCTGGTTGCCAGCCGTGGGTTGCAGTCGGCCTGGTTGCCCGTCTCGCCGCGATAAGCGGAGCGGATTGGGACGTGAATGTTGTTGGGTCCGCAGGCGAGGTCTAGCTTGCCACCGCCACCGGCTGTGGAGTTTCGATCTTGGTTTCGCGCAGATACTTGGCAGCTTCTTCCGGCGGAGTGGGATTCTGATAGAAACCAGTCCCCCACTCGAAGCCGGCAATTTTCGTTAGCCGAGGCATGAACTCCACATGCCAGTGATAATGCTCCATGGCAGGTTCCTGCACTGGTGCGGTATGAATAACCAGGTTGTAGGAAGGATAATCGAGCACCTTATCGGCGCGCATCAGCAGGTTCTTCAGCGCCTTCGCCAGGCCTTCATAAACCTGCGAGGATGAGTTCTCGAAGGCCGATTCGTGCCGCTTGGGAATGACCCACGTCTCAAACGGAAACCGCGGCGCGTAGGGAGCAAGGGTGAGGAAACCCTCATTCTCCGCAACCACGCGCACGCCCGACTCCGTCTCCTGGCGCACGATGTCGCAATACACGCAGCGCTCTTTGTAGATGTAATACTGTTTGGCACCTTCCAGTTCCTCGAGCACGTGTTTGGGGACAATCGGCAGCGCAATCAGTTGCGCATGGCCATGCTCCAAGGTCGCGCCCGCCAGAGGCCCGTGGTTCTTAAAGATCAGGATGTACTTGAAGCGCCGGTCCTTCTTCAGGTCAAGGATGCGGTCGCGAAAGGCCCAGAGCACGTCCTCGATTCTTTTCTCCGGAAGAGTCGCGAGCGTGGCGTCGTGCTCGGGCGTCTCGATAATGACCTCGTGCGCACCGATGCCGTTCATCTTGTCGAACATGCCTTCGGCCTGCCGGTTCAGGCTTCCCTCAATGCCCAGCGCGGGAAACTTGTTGGGCACCACTCGCACCGTCCAGCCTTGTGAATCGCGCGCCGCGCCGTTCGAGCGATAGGCCAGCACTTCGGAGGGCGTCTTGTTCTCGTTGCCGGAACAGAAGGGGCAGAAGCCGCCCTTCAGCTTCACTGGTTCGCGGCTGAAGTCGGTTGGACGCTTGGCGCGGTCAGTCGAAATGATGACCCAACGCCCGATAATAGGGTCTTTACGCAGCTCCGGCATGGGGAAAAACCTCGGACTAAGGCTAACCGTTTATCTTACCGCAGGGAAAACATATGGCGGGCTCCCGACAGCAATATCCGGTATCTCTGTTCCAAAACGAAAGCCTGGACCTTTCCGGTCCAGGCCTGCAAGCGACAACGCTTGCCATGCCGACTACCTCCCGGTCAAGGCTGCCAGCCCAATGCACTCCTCCAGCACGTCCATGGCGATGTCGGCCTGTTCTTTCGTCACCACTAGCGGAGGCGCGATGCGGATGCTGTTGGGGCCGGCGCCGAGGAAGAGAACGCCATGCTCGAATGCCAACTGCACGATTCGGTCGCGCTCCACCGTACCCTGCGCTCTGGCTTGCTTGTCGGTAACGATCTCGACCCCGATCATCAGACCTAGCCCGCGAACATCGCCCACCAGTTCGAGCCGCTGCGGCCAGTCGGCGATACGCCCCATGATGTGCCTGCCCACGACTTCGGCATTATGGATTGCTTCGCTCTCCAGCACATCCATGGTTGCCAGCGCCGCGGCAATGCAGACCGGATTTCCGCCGAACGTCGAAGCATGTGAACCGGGAACCCAGTCCATAACTTCGGCCTTCGCCATGGTGATGCCGAGCGGCATGCCGCTGGCAATCCCCTTGGCGATACAGACGATGTCCGGCTCAACTCCCGTGTGCTCGATGGCCCACCATTTGCCAGTGCGGCCTGCGCCGGACTGCACTTCATCGGCTACCAGCAGGATGCCGTGGCGGTCGCAAATGCGCCGCAACTCCTGCATGAAGATGGTCGGGGCGACCACGTATCCGCCTTCACCCTGAATCGGCTCAACGAAGATCGCGGCCACTTCCTCAGGCGGCAGCGTCGTCTTGAACAGCTTCTCTTCGATGAAGCGCGCGCATCCTAGCGCGAAGGCCTCCGCTTCCTGTCCGCCGCCCATGCATGCGCGATACACGTCGGGATAGCGCACGTGAGTTACGCCCGGAACCAGCGGCGCAAATCGCCTCCGCTGCTGCGGCTTGGAGGCTGTCAGCGACAGCGCTCCCATGGTGCGCCCGTGGAACGCTCCGTAGAATGCGATGATGTTCTGTCGCTTGGTGTGATAGCGCGCCATCTTCAGCGCGGCTTCAATCGCCTCGGCGCCGGAGTTGCCGTAATAAATCTTGTGCGGTCCCTTCATCGGCGCCACCAGCGACAGGCGCTCGGCGAGCGTTACCAATTGCTCGTAGTAGAAGTCGGTGCCCGACATGTGGATCAGTTCGGCAGCCTGCTTCTGGATGGCGGCGACTACTTTGGGATGGCAGTGCCCGGTGGATGTAACGGCGATGCCGGCGCTGAAGTCAAGAAACTCGTTGCCGTCGACGTCCTCGACGATCACGCCGCGGCCGCGCTTGGCCACCAGGGGATACGAGCGAGTGTAGGACGGCGATATGTAGCGTTGGTCGTTCTCGATAATGCGACGGGCATTCGGACCGGGCAGCGCGGTCTTGATGTTCGGACCAGCGACTGGCGTCAGAATATTGGTGGTCATGTTCTTCTCCTCAAAGGCTTGCGGTACTAGTTCTGTACCGGAGCTGCATCAGGCCGCGCGAGCAATCTGGTTGGAATCAAAGCGCGGCAACAGGACGGGAGGATGAAAGACTAGTCGCCGGAAAAAAGATTAGGACGCGCCATGGACGGGGCCAGCTTTACATCGGCGCGTGAGGAGATAGGCCGTGACCAGGCGCCTCGCACACTCATGCCCAGCACCGTCTTGAGCGCGGCGGTGGCGAGATGATGCGGATGGCTGGTAACGGACTTCACGAGGATTCCTATTCTCATTATAGTGGGCTGGCCTCCTGCCCGTAACCAAGAAAAAACGGGTGGCAGGCTCCCCCAAGACCGCCACCCAAAGCCAGTCGTCAATTCCGACAACCGGGCCAGTCGTGGATCAATGCGACTCCACGATAAACTGTTTCACCGTATTCAGGTTCGTCTGCGTCACCTCATCAAGAAAGTCGCCGTAGTTAAGGTCTTCACCGCCGGTTGCAAAGCCCCACTTGTCGGTGCCCGGAGCCACGATTGCCGCCTTGCCGTCGTAGGAATTGTCGCGGTTGGACATCAGTCCAAAGTTGGTGTGTTCTCCCGAACCGCTGTCGGTGAGCGACCAGAAGTCGAGGCCGAGAATCGGATGGTCGCCGTTGGTGGCCTTGGCGTTGTACAGCACGCTGAGGTCGCTGTTGTAGTGCAGGCCGCGGGTTTGCTGCGTGGGATAGTCAGCGCCGGCGCTTTGATAACCGTGGAAGTAGGAATCCTGGTTGGCGGTTATGCCGTACCAAACAATCGTTGGTTTGCCGGTGAGATCGTAGGCCTGGGTAATGGTGCTGACGTTCTGCGGTACCAGCGGGCTGTAGCCGATGGCCAGCGCGTCCACACCGGCATCCGCCAGGGCTTGCAGTACTTGCGGCCGTATGCCCATGGCCTCGTAACCTCCCAAAGCCGACGGAGCAAAGATCATGTGGTTCTTGTCATAGCTTCGGATGGCTTTCACCGCCACGCTTTCCATCTGGTACGTATATTGGTAAAGGAAGGCGTTTATGTCGGCCTGCAACGCGGCGCTTTCACCTTTCAGCCCGTAGGGATCGGTGCCAATCCACTTGTGGCGTCCGTCTTCGTCGAGGACGCCGGTGCCGACGCCAAACCCGCCGTTGTCACCGAAGGTGGTGTAGTTGCTGCCCCAGGCTGCGTTGAGCTTGGCAATGGTTCCGTACTTCTGCTGGAGATAGGCGACCCATGCGTATTTGGAGTAAAGCTTGGTGTCCTTGAAACCGGCCTGCTGAAAGTCGGTGACTGCGACCAGCCAGCCGGTGTTCGGATAGCCCGTACTGCCTATACTCTTGAGCGGCCAGAAGAAGTCGGCGTCTTCCGTGGTGATGCCGATCATCCACGGAATATTGGCGAAGCCGCCGGTGAAGATCTGCTGGTTCATGGTAACTTCGCCGGCGTAAGCTTGCGCCCACTTGGGATCGAAGACGTCCAGCACTCCCTCACCGCAATAATTGGAATTGCAGTTGTAAGTGGATGACGGGATGCCGTTGATGATCTGCTTGAGCGGCTCGGCGAGTCCGAGTTCGGAAGGATGGTATAAAGAGTCGCCTGCCGCGCTCATGAAGAATATGAACGGGAGCTTGACAGCATTGCCATCCTTGCCGCCCCAGGTTCCGACCGGCAGTCCGCAGAAGCCGGTGTACTCGCCCAGGGTGTTGAACCCCCAACTCAACATGCGCTCCCCGCGATGCACGGCCCACAAGTCGCCATTACCCTGGTAACGGTGCGGTATCACCCATGACTCCAGGAAACCGTAGTTGGCGTTGAAGACGGACAACAAGTAGAGGTCGTTTCCCAGAGGCGAAACCAGCTTCCAGCGTCCGTTCTGCTTCTCCATGTGAAAGAATCCCGTGGCTGGCTTAGGTGAGTGCGCCGCGGTCAAGCCGCCGTAAGTGTCAAATCCGATGGAGACGGTCAATGAGTAGGACGAGGTCTTGCTGGCTGGCGGCTTGCTGGAATCGGTGGCCTTCACCTGAAAGTTGAAGACGCCGGTGTCGCCTGGCGATGCCGGTGATCTTGCCGGCGCTGTTCATGGTGACGCCCGGAGGAAGACCTCCGCTCACCAGCGTGTAGCTGTAGGGAGGTTTGCCGAAAGAAGATTGCAGGGTGGTCGAATAAGGCTGGACGTAATAGCCAGCGGGAATTGTTCCCGAAACGCCCGGAGGGGAACTCGCGGCTGGATCAGCAGATGTACTGCCGGCAACCGTCAGCGTAACTGGACCAGGAGTGGGGCCAGCAGTTGTGCCTGCGGATACCGCAAGCGCCGAGGAGAAGAGCAGGGAACAGACGATGAGCAGGACGAAGGGTTTCGGGGCACTTCGATGAGCCATGGTCAAACAACCTCCAATGGCTTACATCGGCGGCACGGCCCCGGCTTCTACTGGCTTATGGGAGCGGTTTGGGGCAGGAGCGCAGCTGCACTTATCTGTACCAACGTACAGTTGCGAAGGGGTCATCGCTGGGAAAGCGCAGGGAAAGCAGCCGTGCTAAAGGTTGGTTTAGAATCAGTGAAGCAATAGAGTCGGGGCGTAGCGCAGCCTGGTAGCGCACCTGCCTTGGGCGCAGGGGGTCGGAGGTTCAAATCCTCTCGCCCCGACCATTTAAGTTGTGGTAGTCGTGGCGGATAGCAGCTTTGCCTCCGCTGTCAAGGTACCCAACGCTGTGTTAAGCTGTGCCCAGTTTTGTGCCCACCCAGCCTAGACATGGCAGAGAGAACCGCGTCCTCTGACGGGTGGACGTATCGACTGGAGATCGCGATTGAGCTATGCCCCGCGATACGTGCCAACGTCCAAGCGTCACAGCCCGACTCGCCGAGCCGCGTCAAGAAAGTGTGGCGAAGGCTGTACAACACAAACGGACGGACGCCAGCCAGCCGCAGAGCGTTTCTGTGCTGTTTCTTGAGGCTTGACGGTTCGACATGCCCACTCAAGGTGGCAGCAGGCCATAACCAACCCTCTAGGGGCCTCCCCGTGCGCTCCCAGCGGTCTTCTAGAATTGCTCTGACCCGTGGGGTCATCGGGAGCACACGGCGAGCAGCGGCAGTCTTGCCGTGTGTAACAAGCAGCGTCCCATTGCGCCCGTTGACCCATGTAATCGACTCCCAGCGGAGCCGGTAGCATTCTTCAGGGCGCATCCCTGTATCAATCAGGACGGTCGCTATCGAAGCCAACAACTCAGAAGCAGCGGCGAGATAGCGGGCTTCTTCGTCGTAACTAACGACACGTTCCCGATGGCGCTCGCCAGGTAGCCGCTTTATTGTCGGCACAGACTGCAACTCGCCCCACTCGGCAGCCAGTCGCAGCATCCGCCTTAAGACGCGGAGCGAACTGTTGACGGTGCTCACCTGCAAGCCTTGCGATTGGCGGTGCGCTGCAAACTCCGCAGCGCGTTCGCTCGTTATCTCGTCCAGCCGAAGGCTTGCAAGGGGTCTGTAGTTTCGAGCGGCGCGCAGGCCAACCCGGTAAAAATCGAGCCACGTCTTGGGTGACGATTTTCCAAAGGTCGCCTTTGCCCAAGGCTCGAATCGCTTGTCGCAAAACTCGGCCAGAGTCGGGCTTTGCTTTTTCTCCCGTATTCCTACTTCACCCTTCGCAAGCGAGGTGCGATGTGCCGCTTCCATCTGGCGGGCGGTGTTTTGGTTCGTTTGCCGGGTGGATTCTCGTATCGCCACACCGTTGAACGTGAACTTGTACCAGTAGATTTGACCGCGTTTGTAGATTTGCCACTGAGTTACCTCCTTCAATCAGGGAAATGTGGTTACTCTCACTTTTCCCGAAGTCGTGATTCGGTAGTAGTCGCGCATGTATTTGCGACGTTTGGCCTTGAACTCTGGCGTTTGTTCATACAACTTATGCCTGCATTTCGCGGAACAGACCCGCATGTCAGAGCGGCCAGCAAAGAACCACTTTTTGCAGATACAGCGACGCACTCGGTCTAGTGAACCTCGTTGCGCGAGCAGGAAAACGGCGCGTGCTGCAAGCCCCTCGCCAGCCGTATCACTGGGGTTTTGTGACACAGTGTATGTAAGCGTCAGTTGATTGCGGGGTTCGATCAAGAACAGCATTGAGGGCGGGTAATCGCGCATCATCCGCCGATTGAGTTCATCAAGATGCGACTGAAGATCGGCAGGTAGTTTTTCTGAGATGTCACGCTTGCCAGCCGCCGCGAGGTGTGACGTGATAAGCCCAGCGAGATCGACGAGACTGGCAATCCGTCCACGTGCGGCTTGCTGTTTCCTTTCGACTTTTCGCGCCGAAGAGTCATTCAGCCAACCAACGAGGAAGGCTGCCTGCCCTCCCTCGCCGCTTGTGAACGTTCCTTTGTCTAACACACGCTTCATGTAATTATTAGTTGATTAGATAGTATTACCTTGCATGGCCTTTGTCAAATTAATCTGAGCGGGCAGTGATTTCGACTGAGAGGTGCAAGGATGGAGCAGTTGTATTCAGTAGATGAAGCGGCCCGCCTGCTGGGTGGAATTTCCCGATGGACGATTCACTCGTGGTTGTCCAAGGGCAAGCTCCGGCGCACGAAAATTGGCGGACGCACGATGATCCGCGAATCGGAATTGCAAAAGGTGATCGATGACGGCGGCAAATCGCCCGCGCCACATCGCCAGAACGAGACGGTGTGATGCCAGAGGGTGCGACGCTCGCCCAACCCGAAGAGGTGACAGAAATCTTGCGCTGCTTTCGGGACTCGCTGTGTGAACCTGTATTTGCGAGCGCCTTAGCTCTGCTTGCAGCTGGTAACCAGCGGGAACGCGAGACTGCGGAACGCACCGCCCCGGTCGCGATTCCTGCAAAGAGATAAGGGCTGAGAGTGGTTCAGACACCCCCAACCCCGCACAGCGCGTTTCTGTGGCTTCAGCGGCCATTCTACGCGCAGTGCGAGCTAGGAAGAAAGAGAATCCGATGGCGGCAGCGCGCAAGGTGGTCAAACCGCATTCGAGGTTGGAACGCAAACCGACGAAGATTGATGCGCCAGTGTGGGAGGGAGTCGAATACCCGCGTTACCCTCCCGGCGTTTATGACGTTCTCTGTAACGAGATACAGGGGCCGGAATGGCTGAAGAACCACCGCAGATGGTCAATTCGTTTGGGATGCAACTTCCTAATGGACGAGGGCGTCGCTGTGAGCGGATTCCTGAACCTGGGGGACGATCCCGAGCGATACCATGTGCGGAGGCAGTCCAACTATTTCAAGCTCTGGTGCAAGGTTAATGGCGGCCTTCCGCGAAAGGGGCAGGCGATGCACTGGAACGATTTTATCGGCAAGTTCTTCCGTGTTCGCGTTGTAGATGCCGCGACGAACAGCAAAGGAGAACCGTTGTCGGAAGCCGAGCGGTACTCGAAGATCGAAGAGTTTTTGGAGTTCATCGGCCCGTAGGTTCAATCATGAATCATTTAATCAGGAATCAAGAATCACGCAATCAAGCAATCAAGCAATCAACCAATCAAGGTTGCCACAAGGGGAAAATGCGGCATTGAAACAGGGGGGACAGCTTTTCTGGCTTCGCCTTCGCCGGGCGAGGTTCAACGCAAAGCAAAAGCGAACCAGAGGGCGGGGTGGATTCGTTCTGCCCCGCTCAGGCCACGAGAAAAACGCGTCACATCGCACCGGGGATAAGCTGTGTTCACGCCAAACGGCTGATCTTCGAATAAAAGCGTACCCTTGTCGCTACAATTCAGACAATGACCGACAAACAAGGCTTCGTGCTGTCTTTCGGGTATCCGGAGGAAAGTGAAAAGTTCCAGCAGCGTCATCCGCTTTGGCCGCAACGATTCGAGAACTTAGTCCGCGCTATTAATACCGCGTTTACGCGAACGCAGACAATGTCGGAGCCGATAGACAAGCTCGTTTACCTTTACGGCAGAATGTGCGCCGAAGACTTCATGGAGGTCCTGCTCGTCTGTGGCAACGGATATGGGGCGGCGGGGATGAAGTTGCTACGCAGCATGTACGAGCACGCGGTCACGCTCCGCTATCTCCACGACCATCCGGAGGAAGCAGGGGCGTTTATGGATTACCACTGGGTCCAGCAGTACAAACTCATGAAACGCATCCTGGAGACGTTCGGTGAGGACGCGCTACCGCCGGACACCGTGGCGGGCGTGAAACGCAAGTACGCCGAAGTAAAGGAAGACTTCATGATTACGGATTGTAAAAGATGTTATACCAAGCGGCTCAACAATACATGGAACAAACTGGACTTCGTTTCCATCGCGAAAAAGTCTGGAGCCATCGGTACTCTTATAGTACCCGGATACTTTCTGCCGCTACGACACGCACACGCCACTTTTGGAGGATTGCGAGAACGGCTGGAAATTGTGGACGAGTGCATGACGTTCCAACATGAATCGCAGCCGGAAATAGCCGATCAAGCTCTCATAACCGCTCATAACTGCATTCTGAACGTTCTGGACGTACAAAACGAGCGGTTCAAGATTGACGGCTTGGAACAGCAGCTACAAACTTGCTTCCAAGACTTTTTGGAGGTTTGGGGCACGGAGAGGACCAAACGCGCCTAGGTCGCACGAGTTCCCAAGCAACGCGTGGGCCGAGCGATCTGGCGGTAGTACCCCCCAAGCGACAAGATTCGCCGATTCAGGAAATGGGCAGACAGCAATCAGTCGCCCAATAGTTGCGCCTATATGTCGCGTTTTACAACTTCTGCCGTCCGAATCGGCCACTTGGGAAGCGCATTACCCTACCGAGCCGCCGGGCTGACAGATCACGTTTGGAAGTTGGAAGAATTGTTTGGGGAAGTGGGCCGCGCATAACGGCCCACCTCTTGAATGGTTTTATTTCTGTGTTTTGCTGAGCACTTGAAAATTCTTTTGTGTTTCCGTTACTGCTTGCTTGAATCTTTCACCCGAAAGTTTCGGTGCGCTGCCGTACTTGGCAATGATCTGCGCTTGCTCTTTCAGGTACTTAGTCGCAAATTCTTTTGCTTGCGAATCGGACATAATTATTCTCCCTCGGACTTTGCGAAATCTGGCGGCGGGTAAACTTGTTCCACGATGTAATCAGCGTACCACGACACCCAAAATTTCTGCGTGAGCTTTCTCTTGGTTAGATGCGCCTCGAACATAGGGTCGATGCGGATTGCGCCTCTTGCTGCAAAAGCAATGTCCGGCGCTCTCAGCTTCTCGCCTTTAGGAATACACGTTGCCGCATACTGACGGGCTTTCTCAACCATTTCCCGATATTTTGGTTCGTTTTCAGAGAACAGGGTGTTAAACCCCTTAGCGGTGAGGCGGTGCATTTGCTCCGTGTCGAGGCTCACGAGCGGGCATCCTCTACAGGTAAAAGGTGATCAGCCAGACACCATACAGTGCGGTGAGCGCCAGAAGCAAGAAGAATCCCCACACGGTACCCGCATACAAACGGCTGTCGCCCGTTAGTAACCACCCAAGCGCCATTGCCGCATCTCCGAGCGATAGAAGAAATGGGATAATCCCTAGCTTTCCCGCTCTTTCGAAATGACGAAAAAACTTGTCGTCCGTACTTTCTGGCGGAAAACTTGCCGCTTGGGAGAACACAAACCCCGAGAACACGAGCAGCAGACCGGCGAGGGCCACCGATCCGCCGAACACAGCTATCGCAACGTCTTTTGCGTTTTCTGGCAACGCAATCCACTATAATCCAGCCGTCAACACGGTTTTAGGGACAGTGCTCCAAATTCTGCATTTTGGGGCCTTCGGACTCCCGCAAGATTTGCTACACTTCCTTGCCAGATGTTGCTACACCCCCCAGCAAAACTTGCAGTGCGAAAACATGCAAGCCGCTTGTTATGACTGAGATTCCGAGCGTGGTTCCATTCCTAAAGACATTCCTACTAAGAGAGCATTCCTACAAAGGGCTCTTGGTGTTTTTGGGTGCAAATCGGCCATGTACGAGTCCCCCGCATTGCGTGGCAACTGCAATCCGCGCAAAACCCGGGCTAAATGATTCAGGCTATTGGAGTTAAGTTGACTTTCTGATATACCACTCGGAGGTGAGATAACGGGAAATTAATCAGCCTTAGAACTGCCGCGTTTTCGGTCATTCAGCAGGTCTGACAATAGGCAAATACTAGCCGCGCCGGCCCTTTTGTGTTTCATCGCGTTCAGCCTGTTGCGGCACACGCGTCGTTTTGCGCGAAAGCGGGGCAGTTGGGGGCATTCACGGTTCGCAGCAAGCCAGTCTCAATGTTTTCCAACATTGGAGGGCGTGATTTGCCGTGAAGACCTCGAACGTGGCGACAACGCAACACAGAATACCTTTTAATCGCCTCACATTCGCCCTACAGGCGTGGTATACGGGGCCGGGGGAACCGCCCCCCCGGCGTGGGTAGTGGGCGACTTTGGCTCTAACTCTTGTTCCAGTCGGCAACTAAACTGCTTGAGAGTCATTGTGGGCGATACGCCACTTTAGTGGCTGACAGATCGGATTGAATCTGACGAAAAAAGTGGTAATTATTTACCACTGAAAATCCGACTTGCAGCGTCCAACAATTGGGTAACTTCCCATGTTTACAGCATTTCACGTGTTTGGAAATATGCTTGCAGGAATCTTTCAGGGAAGGCATAAAATGTCTCCTACCGCTGGATGTTGCGCTGAGACGGATTTTATTCGCAGCCAGTTTGCCGCTCTGGCAGATGTGCGAAGCGTCCATGTCCTGTTTCGGGATAATACCTGCTTCATCACCGTGGCTGTGCCAACCAAAGACTACTCCCTTGAGGACCGCATTTACGATGTACAATATGCGATTGCTCAGGAAATACAGGGACTTTTCTTCGATCTAAACATTGTGGTTCTTAATGGGCGAAGGCTTGAAGATGTTGTCACTCCGGTAGGCCAGCGCATCATTCCTCGGGCCGCTTAGCCGCCTTTGCCGACACGGGAACAGCACATCGAACAGGCTACCAGAAATGAAAAGCTGGCGTCAGCTCTCGCTCGTACCAAATACCGTGAGTGGACCGTAACGGTTCTTTTTTACGTCGCAGTTCATTACATTGAAGCGTTCCTTGCGGTGCAAGGTATTCATTGCGATGACCACGCCGAGAGGAACGAAAAGGTTGAGCGCATACCCCAGTTGAAGGAGATCAGAAAAGAATACGCAGCACTGAGAACGATCAGCAGGCAGGCCAGGTATCACGCAATCGAAATTTCCGAAGAAGATGTGAAGAAGGCCGAGCAAAATCTTGCGACGGTGCGATCACAGATCCAGTACGTTTTAACGGGGAAAAGGGGCTAGCGGCGCAGGAGTCCATATTTGTCAGCGAACACGTTCTCCTCTAACGTACCGGCAGTCTAGGCCGACATTTCAAATGAGAAAACTTCTCACCCTTAACAAAGAGGGTAAGTTGTCCCTCCGGGCAGCCGATGGCGCAGAGACCCAGTTACAACTCAAACACCGCAATGTTTTGCTTCTGATTGACACTTCGGGAAGCATGGCGGGAGCAAAGATTGAGTACGCCAAGAATGGTGCAATAGACTTTGCTCGTTCAGCGATATCAAAGTCGTATGCAGCGGCACTCGCAGTATTTGCCGACCGCGCAGCGATGGTTTGTGATCAGACGAGCGATGTCGCTCATTTTGCACGCAAGATTGCTAAAGTCAGAGTCGGCTTAGTCGGCGGCGGGACTAATCTTGCTGCAGGTCTTGTTCTAGGTGGCAAGTTTCGTGACGTTGCGGCACTTGTGATTGTGACAGATGGCCAGAGCAACGACAACCGTGCCGCGCTGCTGGTTGCTGCTAACTTAAAGAACCGGGGCGTCGACATCATTTGCATTGGCACCGACGATGCCGACAGCAGTTTTCTCAAGCAGCTGGCAACTCGTTCTGACTTAGCTGCCTACGTATCTTCTACAAATTTGCGTTCCGCAATTGCGGACGCAAGTCGACTTTTGCCGCAAAGCTGATGGCAATGAGCGACAACACATATTACACAGTCCTGCATGTTCCTGAAACGGCCTCTCTTTCAGAAATTAAAACGGCATATCGCGACTTAATCAGACAGGTACATCCCGACACAATCTCTAATTTGGCACCTTACCTGAAGAGCATAGCCGAGGAGAAAGCGAAGGAAATCACGGAGGCGTACTCTGTGCTTTCAAGTTCGAGTAAGCGCCGGGAGTACGACGCACAGTTAGCTGTATACAGACGGCAAGCAAGTACGCCAACACCTCCGCCACCTCCTACTCAACAAGCCGCGTCTCAAAGCTCATCCGGGCCTTATTGCAACAGGTGCGGCACCCCGTTAAACGCTAGCGGATTCTGTGCAAAATGCACCAAGTTTACGGCGGCTGCTGCAACAGTCCAAAAAAATTGGGCGCTTCTCAAGCGTACTTCGCAGGAGCATCCGATCCTCGCTGTGGTAATTCTGCTGTTCTTCGTCTGGTTGGTTGCAACAGCTGTGTCGAACAATGACAGCTCTCGGCAGATTCCAGCGCAGCTGCCCCCTGAAGCTTCTATCGGGAAAGACGCCGTACCAGCAACTGCGCCCCACAATGTCATTTCGGAAGAACCCCAGCCCGCAACTCCTACTGTTTCAGTCTCGGGTATATACGTAGGGACTGTCCGAAACCAAACAGCGAATCTCAGTTCTTCCTTCGCTGTCGTTCTCCATCAAACGCAAGCCGGATTAGTTGAAGGCTGCATGGACGTTAAGCCACCTCTTTTCGGAAGGGGGGCACTGCGCGGTAGCATGCGGGGAACGCATCTCAACTTTGCTGTTGCTGACCTCGTTTTTCAAGGCGACGTCTCGAAGAACCAGATTACGGGCTCCTATGTCGTGTCTCGGACCGACGGGAATCAGTTGGGAAATTTTCGCCTTACTAAGCAGAAGTCGTCTGAAGCAACATACTTGTGCACCGACGGAGTGCTAACCGAGGCAGCGACTGCGGCACCTCCGCCCTCGTCTTCTCCGTGGTTTGCTGATGGATCATCCCACCAACAGAAGGTTCGCCCCCCTGCCGCAAAGTTGCATTCCCCCCAACATGCCACGGTCATCGGCAACTACGCTCTCTATAAGCGGTGTGCGTTCCTACCTTACGACAACTACGCACGCTGCAACTGGGGTCCGAAGGAGGTAGCTGACCTCAAGCGAGGCGACCGAGTTACAGTTCTGTCTTCGCTGACACGAGCGGAGAATGGCGATGACATTTACAAGGTCCGAACAGAACAGGGATGGGTCGGGTGGATTAGCTCGCAAGGGGTCACTCTTGATCCCCAATGACCTCACCAAAGTTGATGACTTTCGTTGACCCGAACGAGTCTACATCCGGCCTGCACGTAAGCATCCTCGCCGTATCCCGGCTGCAGCGGGGGATAGAGTCCCGACGTTGAGGTGACCGGCTGCGCATCCCCACCGGGATAGCAGGTCACAGTCAACGATTTTAGCGTTGTCGAAGTTTCGTTGTGTACGTGGGACTGATATTTGTCTTTGTAGGTGATTTGCACTCCGGCAAGGATGGCGGGGTCTGAGGTCCCAGCATCGTAGTGCAATAGCAGATAACCAAGCACAAGAACTACGGGGACTGCAATCACCCCGATCCATATCCTTGCGATCGTACGCGGCGAAACTCCTAATTGGCGCAGTTCCTTGGTGATCAGCCGTGCCTCGCGCACTGCCAGCCGCGTGCCTCGGGTTTTCGACCTACCCATTCGCGCCCTCCCAATAAGCGCCTGACTCTGGTCGAATCATATTCGCCGAGCACCACCCGACACCAGCCCTGCGAAGACACCACTCCGAGGCTCTCCCGGCCCCGGCTCCGAAATCCGTTTGGGACTCCCGAAGTTGGGTCGTCGGTGAACTGTTGAACTGTGCCCAAAATTGTGCCCAATGACTGTTTAGTTATGCTTGTATCTGAAAGGGCAGCGGAGCGGGAAACCCGCATAAATACTAGGGAATCTCACTCCGCACAAACCGTGCTAAACTGTTGATTCCTCGTGCGTGCAATCCTTGGGCGCAGGGGGTCGGAGGTTCAAATCCTCTCGCCCCGACCAATTACTTCTTTCTTTTCAAACCAGGCCATGCGGGAGTCCAAGCCTTCCCCCTAGCGCAGGAGGGTAAGATGCCGGATCAACAGATATGTGCCCGCGGGCTGTAATCTCCTTACACCCGCTCGGGTCTATTCAGCGATTGACGTGAGGAAACCTGTCGAACAGGAGCAGTTCGAATGAAACATGTAGTGATTGTTGGGGGTGGCTTTGCCGGGCTGAACTGCGCGAAGAAGCTCGCTAAGCATTCCGACGTTCGGGTCACGCTAATCGACAAGAACAATTATCAGCAGTTCCAGCCGTTGCTCTACCAGGTGGCTGCTGCGGACCTATCGCCAAGCAACATCGCTTTTAGCTTGCGTAGTGTCATCCTGCGGGACCATCCGAATGTAGATGTGAAGATGTCAGAGGTCATCTCGGTCGATCTCAACACGCGCACCGTCCGTACAGCCGAGGGACGGACATACCAGGGCGATTTTCTGGTGTTGGCCGCGGGATCACAAGCGAACTTCTTCGGCACACCGGGAGCTGACAAGCACAGCTATCCCCTGTACTCATTGCGTGACGCTGAGGCGCTTCGCTCGCGGATCATCGCCGTTTTGGAATGTGCAGATCGCGACTCCTCGCTGGTCGCCAAAGGGGCGCTGAACTTCGTGATCGTTGGAGCCGGTCCCACCGGCACGGAAATGGCGGGCGCTTTCGGGGACGGACTTCATCGCGCACTGAAGAAAGCGTTTACCGACCTGAGTCTCGGCGGAGGGGAGGTCGTGCTGGTGGATGCCGGCCAGACTGTCCTGAAAGCTTTCTCTCCCAAATCCCAGGCCTATGCGACAAAGATGCTGGAGCAGCGCGGCGTGCAGATTCGGCTGGGCACGCATGTAAAAGAGGTACAGCCGGGCCATGTGGTGCTCTCAGATGGGACCACGATCCAGACCCACACGGTGATCTGGGCGGGAGGTCTCAAGGCTTCATCCTTATCGGACAATCTAGGAATCAAGACTGGTCACGGCGGTCGCATTGATGTGCAGCCCGATCTCACCGTGCCTGGTTTCCCTAACGTTTATGCCTTGGGAGATTTCGCGAACATTGCCGGGAAAGACGGTGAACCGTTGCCCCAGCTGGCCTCTGTGGCCGAACAGTCTGGCAAGTGGTGCGCTAAGAATATCTTGTCTGACATTGCAGGACACCCAAGGGAAGCATTCGACTATTTCGACAAAGGCATCATGGCGATGATCGGGCGTAACTCGGCCGTAGCCGAAATCGGGGAGCATCGCCACGAACTTCGGGGGGCCGTTGCTTTTGCTGCCTGGCTGGGGGTACACGCTGCTCTATTGTCTTCGACCCGTGCCAAGGTCGAAGCGTTTGTGGAATGGGCCTGGGAGTATTTTGGCAGGGGCCGCGCGGATGCAATTCTCGATCTTACGAAACAAAAGGACATTGATTGGAACGATGATGAGGGGACCGCGTCCGTAGCAGCCTCCGGCCAAAATCAGGGCGACAAAACATCCTGAATTAATGGCGACCAGGTGGGGTCGGAGGTTCAAATCCTCTCGCCCCGACCAATCCTTTCCCATAATTCTTGGGTAGCAGAGAACTCGCTTAAGTCGCGGTGATGAAAAATACCGCTACTTCGAAACGCTGGTCCTGCTTCCCAGGTCTCGAACACCGCGAGACCTGGGGTACCTGGCATAAATTAGCGCAGGTGTCAAGGTTCAGAGATCAGGGAACAGAAATCAGGAATCAAAAATTCACACTTGACATTGACCGAAAATCCACTACCATATGGTTGTGGATAGATTGGGTACAACATTTGCGGCTTTGTCTGATCCAACCCGGCGGGCGATGATCGAGCGACTCTCCCGTGGGCCTGCTTCTGTGCATGGGTTGACGAAGCCGTTTGCACTCTCGCAGCAGATGATTTCAAAACATATTGCCTACCTGGTGCGGGCGCGGATTGTGATCAAGACGAAGCGTGGACGAGAGAGTATTTGCAAGCTTAGGCCAGAGTCGATCAAGGCAGTCAGCGACTGGGCGATTAGCTATCGCCAGTTCTGGGAAGAGAGTTTCGACAAGCTGGATGTGGTTCTGAACCGAATGAAAAAAGCGGAGGTCAAAGATGACAAAAAACACGGTGAGTGAAACAGAGCCGATGGTTATCACGAGAGTTTTTGATGCCCCACGCGAATTGGTTTGGAAGGCGTGGACAGACCCGAAATATGTGATGCAGTGGTGGGGGCCGAAGGGTTTCACTGCGCCCTTTTGTGAGATAGATTTTCGCGTGGGAGGAAAATTTCTCCTTAGCATGAGAACGCCGGATGGGTGGGAGGGCTGGAACGGTGGTGAATACTATGAGATTGTTCCGTACGAGAAGATCGTCTCATCCATGTACTTTTCCGATTCGAAGGGAAACAAGATTGAGCCTGCGGAGCTGGGAATAGAGCTTGAGGCCATAGACGATGCGCACAACGTGATTCTTTTTGAGGATATTGGAAACGGCCAGACGAAACTCACTTTCATTGGAAACGAAACCATGCAGAACGCAATCGAGAGCGGGCAACTCGAGGGCTGGGCGGAGCAACTCGATAAACTTGCTGCCGTTGTTGCAGGACTGGTGCAGACGAAATAAGAAGCTGAAGCTTTGATGATCGTCATGCGCGAGCAACTGAACGTAACTGAGAGGGCGGGGATGAAAAGGATGAAGGCGGTTCGAGGGGCGGTGCGGCGAGGCTTGCTGGCGGCAGCGACGCTGGCGGGGATGGTGATCCTGACGCTGGCTGCGGGAAGCGGGGTGAAGCCGGGGAACTCGATCGACTTGGTGCTGCGGGAGGCGGTGGAGCAGAAGAAGGCACCGGGGGTGGTGGCGATGGCGTCGCGGGGAGACGAAGTCATTTACCAAGGGGCGTTCGGGAAGCGCGCCAGCACGAAAGATGTTCCGATGACGCTGGACTCGATTTTCCAAATCGCTTCGATGACCAAGGCGGTGACGGCGGTGGCGGTGTTGCAACTCGTTGAGAGCGGGCGGGTGAAGCTGGACGAGCCCGCGGCGACCTATCTCCCGGAACTGGCGAAGGTGCAAGTGCTCGAGGAATTCGATCCGGCGACGAAAAAGGCGAAGCTGCGGCCACCGAAGACGCCGCCGACGGTGCGGCAATTGCTGACGCACACTTCGGGGTTTGGCTACGACTTTTTCGATGCGCGGCTGCACGAGTACGTGGAGGCGGGACTGGCTCCCGCGATTACGGGGGATAGCGACGCGTTTCTGAAGGCGCCGCTCATGTTCGATCCGGGAACGCACTGGGAATATGGAATCAGCTACGACTGGCTGGGAGAACTGGTGGAACAGGTGAGCGGGGAGACGCTGGAGCAATATTTTCGGCGGCACATCTTCGAGCCGCTGGGGATGACGGACACGTTCTTCAACGTTCCGGCGGAAAAGCAGGCGCGGGTGGTGGCGCTTCAACTGCGGCAGGCGGATGGAAGCTTTGTAGAACCGCCGCCGCAGCCGATGAAGCCGGTAAAGTTCTTCAGCGGCGGCGGCGGCCTCTACTCGACGGCGGGGGATTACTTGAAGTTCGAGCGGATGGTGCTGAACGGCGGGATGTTCGGCGGCAAGAGGATTCTGCGGGCGGAGACGGTGGCGGAGATGAGTCACAACCAGATCGGCGAGATGAAGCTCGCGGAGTTGAGGAGCACGATTCCGCAGTTGATCAAGAATCCCGTTCGCTTGCCGGGTTCGCCCGACAAGTTTGGATGGGGATTCGGAATCAACAGCCGGGCGGTGGAAGGCGGGCGCGCGGCGGGGTCGCTGGCATGGGACGGCATCTTCAACACGTTTTTCTGGATTGATGTTTCCGGGAAAACCTGCGGGGTGGTGCTGATGCAGACGCTGCCGTTCAGCGACGATGGGGCGCTAGCGGCGGAGGAGGCGTTCGAGCGGGCGCTCTACGCGAGCGCGGCGAGGTGATGCTCTGAGCGATCCGTTCGGTGCGCTTGCCCTCCTCGCGTCCGACGTCCGCAGTGCTGTTGCAGGTATTGCTCATGCAGCATCAGCATTGCCCAGTCGCGTTTCCAGTCAGACAGGCCGGAGAGTATCCAATGCCGACGTGTTCAACTCGGAGGTGTATTCATCGGTGCATGGTAAAGCGAGATGAATCGCATGACGCGAAAATTGGGATTAGACTGCCTCGACCAGTTGGAAGCGACCCCGGCGATCCTGCGCGGATTGATGTGCGACCTGTCGGTCGAAGATACCGAATGGAAGCCCGCGCCCGACCGCTTTTCGGTAGCGGAAGTGCTCGCGCATCTTTCCCATTCCGAGGGCCACTGCTATCGAACACGCGTGGACCGGTTCGTGAGTGAGGAACTGCCGGAGTTCGAGCCGGATGATGCGCAGATGTACCTGGAGTTGTACCGCAATGCCAATGCGGAAGATGCCTTCGACCATTTTGAAGAGCAGCGCGAGACCAACGTGGAGTATCTGCGGACCTTGCCGCGAAGCGCCGGTGAACGCCGCGCGAGGCACCAGGAGGCCGGCGAAATCACCCTGCAACAAATGCTGCATGAGTGGACCATGCACGATCTGGGACATATCCGGCAGATCGCTGAGCTGGTGAGAGCGCGAAAACACCTCCGCCGCCAGCATGCGTTCATAGGCATTCAAGCGATGCTCAAAGTTGGCCTTTTTGGTTCTGCCGGGATGCAGCACGGCGTATCGAGCCTTGTCGTAGGTTTCCTGCCAGAGCACCGACCAGCACAACCCGGCATTGACCAGGCGACGGTACTCGCTTTCTTCCAACTGCTCGGCGCTTATTCCGACCAGACCGCCGCCATGACGCTCTAATATGCGGCGCAAAAGTTCAACATGGCGGCACATCGTATCAACCCGCATTCGCGGATCGGTGGCGTACACCAGTTCGAGAACCCTCAGTCCCCTCTCCTCGACGAGATACGTCGCCTCTCGCTCGAGTTCGTCATCCGTCAGTCGCCTGCGCTGGACCTCAATGCCTTTGTTACCTCCCCGGAAGTTGCAATAGAGACATTGCTCCTCGCAGATGCTGGTCACATAGATAGGGACGATCACAAACACTCGCCCACCATAAAGCCCAGACTTGACTGCAGCAGAACGGGCGATGATGGCTTGATCCATCTCGCCCCCCAGCCCGAATCCTTCGCTCCAAAAGAAAGGTGCGAAGTCCGACGCTATCCCACACCGCAGAGAGCCGGTCGAGACGTCGTGGCTGGAGCGGGAGTACTCCGACACCTCTTCGCAAGCGATTTCGTAGTAATCGGAAAACATATACTTCCCTGCTTTGTTGACATCCTGCCTTGAAAGGGAATGGCTTCAGGCGTGCCGAAAAGAAGTTAGAATTGCGGCCGGCTTTAGCCGCGGAGGGAATTCGCTTTGATAGGCTGGAAAATCGAACTCCCTCCGGGGCTAAAGCCCGTCTTTGACAATGGTCAGACGGCACGGCTAAAAGCCGTGCCCTTTCAAAACCGTAGGATGTCAACAGAGCCACTTTCCCTATAGAAACGATACGCGTGCTGCGCACTTTGGGCTGTGATGTCCCACACGGGAGATTGTGATAGCCGGCCATCCGTTTCCACGATAAAGTTACTCCCGGCAACTGCGCGCCGATGAAACTTGTGCGGTCGTCCCGATTAGTGGTGTGAGAGCCTATGACAGAGCGATTTACCGAACGCCTGCGTCGCGAAGCGGCTGGGATCTGGGAAGCGCAACACCGGCATCCGTTTGTGCGAGGCATTGGCGATGGAACTCTAAGCCTGGACAGATTCAAGTTCTGGCTGCGACAGGACTATCGTGTTCCTCATCGACTATGCGCGCCTGCTGGCTCTGGCCGCCGCGCGTAGTCCAGACCTGGCGACCATGACCCGCTTCGCCAACCTGCTCGAGGAAACTGTGGAAGGGGAAATGGAACTCCACCGAGGCTACGCCGCCGAGTTCGGTATCAGCAGCGAGGAACTCGAGCGTGCGCGTGCTGCTCCCGCCACCCAGGCCTATTCCGATTTCCTGCTGCGGGTGGCAACCAGTGGCGACTTCTGCGAGTTGGCGGCAGCATTGTTACCGTGCATGTGGGCTTTCAGCGAAATCGGACAGCGCCTGGCAGCGCAGGCCGATGGCAGCGACAACCGTTATGGCAAGTGGATCGTGATGTACAGTTCCCGGGAATTTGCAGAACTGGCCGAGTGGTGCCGTGAACTGGTCGATCATCTTGCCGCAGGCTTGCCCGAACTGGACCTACGGAAAATGGAGGTCGCATTTCTCACCAGCAGCCGTTATGAGTGGCAATTCTGGGAGATGGCATGGAAGATGGAACGGTGGCCAATATAAGGGTTGTGGTGTCCAATTGGAAAGGCTTTTGACGGGATGACGATTCCTCGCGTCTTGATCATCGCGGGCTCCGATTCCGGCGGTGGCGCTGGGATTCAGGCCGACCTGAAAACGGTCTCGGCCTTAGGCGCCTTTGGTATGACGGCCATTACGGCCCTCACTGCACAGAATACGACCGGTGTGTTTGGGATCCTGGAGATTGAGCCGAGTTTCGTAGTAAAGCAGATCGAAGCCTGCCTGAGTGATATCGGCTGCGATGCCATAAAGACAGGAATGCTCGCCAGCAGCGCAATTATCGAAGCGGTTGCAGCCACGATTTCCAGTCACAGGTCAACACCGTTGGTCGTGGATCCAGTGATGATCGCCAAGGGTGGCGCCCCGCTGCTGAAGCCCGAGGCCGTTACCGCGCTGAAGGCCAAATTGCTGCCGCTGGCCACTGTGGTGACGCCAAATCTGCATGAAGCTGGCGCGCTCACCGGACGCGACATCAAAACTCTGGATCAAATGAAAGAGGCCGCGCGGGCGATTCACGATCTTGGTCCGGAGAATGTAGTCGTTAAGGGTGGCCATCTGCAGGGCGTAGCGGCTGACCTGCTCTACGACGGCCATGAATTCACCGAGTTTCACGCTGAACGCATCAACACCAAAGACACCCACGGCACCGGTTGCATCTTTGCATCGGCGATTGCAGCCAATCTGGCCCACAAGAAAACAGTTCTGGAAAGTGTGACAGCCGCCAAGGATTTCATTACCGCCGCGATCCGTGCGGGCCTGCGGATTGGGAAGGGTCACGGGCCCGCCAATCCAATGGCTACGCTGTATTGCAAGGCAGGATTAGACGGCTGAGTTGTTTAGCAGCGAAGAGCGTAGGAATCGGTGCAAGAAAAATCGGGTGGCCAAGCGGAGGAGCTGGCCACCCGAGTTGCTTACGGCAGGTAATAGCGGAAAGAAGTGAAGAACATATTGTCGATGGCCGTCGGGTTAGCAGGACCTGCCGGAATCGGATGTACCGCACCGTAGCCAGTCCAGGCCGTCTTGGTCACGTAGGAGTACTGCAGTCCCATCTGCAATCGTCCCTTGGGGCCGTTGTAGAACTTGTACCAGAAGCCCAACGTACCTTCCCAGATGTCCTTGGTATCGGCAGTACAGTTCGACAAGCCGCCGGGGTTGAAACCCGCGGTCAGTGCGGAGCTGGGCAGCGTCTCGGTATTGCAACCTAGATTGCTGAGGTTGACAGCACCGTAGCCGATGTTATACACGCCCTTCGAGTTCGGGAACTCTGTGCGGCCGGCATACTCCACGCCGCCGTCGCCGTACCAATCCCATTTGGGTGAATGGTATTCCAGCGTCAACAGCCCCTGGTAGCTGCGGATGGGAACAAGGTGGCCGTTCGGAGCGACGGTTACATCCGAAAGGCCGGCTGTCCCGTAGCGTCCCAGACCCCTACCGCCTAGACCGTGGAGCCCGAGGTCAACATGCTTGTTGAACATCGACCAGCGGGCATTCGCGCCGCCGCCACCGGTCCAAGTCGCGCTATTGTATGCACCGGCAGCAGAAGCCGGGGTCAGACCGGCGTCAGGGAAGACGCGATCGCGGAATTGGGTGGCGACACCAAAGATTTCATAGTGTCCGAAGCCCGGCTGAAAGGCCAGTTTTCCGATGAAGTCTGGGGAAGGATTAAAGGAGTAGTTTGCTAGATTGGTGCAGGTCGTCGTGACGCTGCTGACGGGGGTGCCTGAAAGAGTCGACGAGCAGCCGTTGATGGCGGCGTTATACAGACCGCCGCTATTGCCCTGGGACCCGATGAGGAAGGAATTGGCGGTATTGCCGTGCGCGGTGGCCGTCTCCTGCGAGTCCTCCACCGAGAAGCCGAACCACGTTTTGTTGTTGAAATTCTTCACGATGCGGAAGCCGTACTGACGGGCCCAGCTGAAGCCGACGGTATATTGCGGGTCGATAGTCAGCGGCGTAGCCTCGGTACGATTATCCTCACCCACCTTGGTTTCCGTCACCAAGCTCCACATCTGGCCACCAGTAAAGCTCCAGCCGCTATTCAGCGCGGCTTGGCCCCATACTTGGCGTTGACGAAGAAGGTAGGAGTTGCTCTCGTTGTTGTTCGAGGTCGTGCCCGCGCCCAGGAAGTCAGCCTCGACATAGCCCGTCATGGTCATGTTGTCGAGCTTGCCCTGTGCCAGCATCGAAACGCGCGACTGACGGCCCGAGCCGTAGAACTCAGAGAGGTGCGCCTGTGAAGCGCCGGGATAAAAAATCCCGTTCAAATTGGTATTGATATCGGCCCCTTCGGCGCGCTGACGCCACACCGTTTCTGCCGCCAGGAAGCCACCCGGAGTAATGGTGATTCCCTTGTAGTGAATCGCCAGCGGACTCTCCAGGCCGGCGACGCGCTTCTGGGTTTCCTGTAGCTCATTCACGGTGTTGCCAGAGACCGTTTTCAGGTCCGCGACGTCGTGTTGCAACGGGTCGAAGTATTGCTTATCTAAAGCTTCCGCCTGGGGGACTGCAGCGTTGGCAGTCTGCTGTGCCGCCTGCGCTGCCGCTTGCGCCTGGCTCACCTGCTGCTGCAGTGCCTGGATCGCCTGATCGCGATTCTGTACCTGCTGCTGCAGTTGCATGATCTGCTGCTGTTGAGCGGCAATGGCGTCCTTCATGTCTTTCAGTTCTTTCGAAACTGATTGTCCGAAAACACAGGTCGTGGACAGTACCACCAGCACTATAGCCAGTCGTCGTTTCATTTCTCTTTTCTCTCCTGAAACCAAAGTGGGCAGATGAACATACGAGTTCTCGAACGCCCGAGAACCGGTGTAACCTGAGAATCTGACGATGGACGTTCAACGGCATGGTATGGAGGGAAAGTTACAGGCTTGTGAACAGATGATGAATGTTCCGCGAATCACGCCGCCGTGAATTTCGCCAGAAGGCGGGCTGGGATTCATCATCCTTTAACCTTCCTCATTTATGCTGCGCCTGATTCTGGTCGGCGCGGATTCTGTTGGCTGGTTTCCAGCGGGGCCTGCAAAACCAAAGTGCTCATGGAGGAAGTCGTGCAAAAGATTCTTGCTGTGAGGCGTTCGTGGCTGGGGTTTGCCAGCCTGTTGTTTGCAGCGGCTGTTGTGTTGCCGGCCGCAAGAGTTGAGGCGCAGGGGATTCAGATGACGGAGTTCAGCCAGAATGTGAAGGAAGTCTATTTCCCATTCAACGTGTACAGCAAGGTGAATGATTCATCGGTACTGGACCGCGATGCTGACTGGCTCAAACAGCATTCCGACACGCACTTCTGGATCGCGGGCTACGCGGACATTCGTGGCGATATTTTCTACAATCTAGTTCTCTCCTACAGACGCGCACAATTTGTGAAGGCGTCGCTCACCAAGCGCGGAGTGAGCGATTCGCAGATTGGCTATGCTACCGGATGGGGCAAACTCTACCCGGTTTGCGCCGAGACGAAATCCAATTCCCAGTGTGACCAGCAGAATCGCCGCGTGGACATGGTGCTGCCGGAATTGCTGCCGCCGATGTAGCCGGTAGCAGGGACGCACGAGGGCCTTTGCCATCTAGAGCAATTTTTGAGTTGCTGTGACCGCCTTGAAAGGGCGCGGCTTCAGCCGCGCCGAGCCGCGCTACAACTCGGCCTTTAGGCCCTGAGGTACGCCCCTCAACGGCTAAAGCCGGTCACTTCCCGCTATGCTTTCGGCACGACTGAAGGCGTGCCCTTTCAAAGCGGATACATCCACTGTGGAATCGTTCTGGACGGGAGCGCAGCAGAGCGGACCAAAGCAACGTGCTGTGGTTCCCAAATCGAGTATTTTCTGGAATCATCTCCCCCGAAAGTGGCAGGCGGCCTAACGAGATTCTTAATATGGCCGATAAATAGCGCTGTTACACAGAGTTGAAGGCAATTTTACAGAATCATGTCACTCTTATTTTGTGACGTCCGTCACAAACAGGAGTGAGAAATGTCCGCCGAGCCCTCCCTCCTCCTCTCTTAAAGTTTCGCTCCAAGCCCAGTTACAGGTGGGACTTAGAACAAACTCGTCCCGGTGACACCAGGCACTCCCATCTGGCAAGCGAATGGGCCTATTTTCGGAGGCGAAATGCGAGAACGTGTTTGGTCATCGGTACTGTCCTTGGTCGTCATCGCTTGTCTCTTGTTCCCAGCGATGCTTTTCGCTGCGGATGCAAGTGCGGCGACCGCCGTGGATCCGAATAATGCGGCTGCCAGTGCCGCGCCGACTAATAACGGCGCCAGTGCGGGCCCCGGATCCGTCATCAATCCAAGCCTGGTTGATTTGCTGGTCAAGAAAGGCATTCTGACCACCACTGAAGCCAACAGTCTGCGCAATATGTCCGGCTCAGCAGGCATGGAGCAGTTGCTCATGCTGCTGAAGGCCAAAGGTGTCGTCAACGACACCGAGGCGGCTGAACTCAAGAATTCAACCGCGGACGCGGAAACGATGCATTCTCTGGTGGACACCGAGTCCGGCCCAATCCAGAGTGCGAACCTGATCACGGGACAGGCAGCGCAGGCCAAACCTGCCGAACCGCCCGGACCAGTGGTCATTCCCGCCATCGCGCCACTGCGCGTGCTGCCGATTGACCCGCCAACAAAAGACGCCCTGAAGCCCGCGTTCATGCTGGGTGCGGTGAGGGTCCTGCCTTATGGATTTATCAAGTCCACCATGGCGTACGACTCGTACGACCCGACGGGCGACGATTTTCCGAGGCCAGGGTTCACCGCTGCTGATAGCGGCCCCAACAACAACCCGGAATTCCACATCAAAGCACGCTCCACCCGCTTCGGCTCCCGCTTCGAATGGCCCGATGTCTCAAAAAACATCACCGTCACCGGACAAATCGAAGCTGATTTCGAGGGTAACTTCAGCGCTGTTGACAACCGCAACGTCTCCTCCATTCGCAGCAACGCGGTCCAGTTGCGTCTGGCGTACGGACGAATCGATTGGACGGCAAACCCCAACTCGGACGTGTTCTTCGAAGCTGGACAGGACTGGACGATCTTCGGCTCCAGCGCATTGATGAACCTGCTCGAGACGACGTTCTTCGGAGCCTATTGGGGCAACGTCTATGAGCGCAGTCCGCAGTTCCGCCTTGGCCTGGTACAGAAACTGGGCGGTTCGCGTGCCTGGAAAATCTCTCCAGAATTCGCGATCATGATGCCGTCCGAGGGCGATCTCCCGGCAAATGCCGTTACCTGCACCCAGGCAAACATAACGGAAGGCACATCCTGTACCGTCGTCAACGGACTAGCAAGCCAGCTTGGATACGGCGAACGGCAGGGTGCCGACTACGCCGCTCCAGAGCTGGAGGGCAGGGTCGTGCTGCAATTCCAGCTTGACAAGGCTCCGGGCGTAGTTCCGGCGCAGATCCTGTGGAGCGGCTTCTACACCCATCGCCAGGCGACGATTCTGGCCTCAGCCGTTCCCACCGCTTACAAGGCTGCCTTCCCCCGAGGCGTTGACGTTTCCAGCCCCGGGTACGGCAATCAGTTCGCGATCTCCCTTCCGACTCGGTGGCTTACCGTGGTTGCCAGCGGTTACATCGGAGCTGACTTGCGGTTCATGTTCGGTGGCGAGACCGCGTCGTACTACACCCAAGCCGCCGGTCTGACCAACACAGCGTCCGGCTTCTCGGTGGACCGCGCTTCCACGGCTACCTTCGGCATTAACCCTGCCGGCGTTCCGGTAACCGCTCCGGAACTGCCCGTGCGTGGTTACGGCGGATTCGTTCAGGTCGGGCTCCCGCTTTCACGCTGGTTCAATGCTGAACCGAAAGGCCGGAATGCCGGCTGGCAAGCCTACTTCGAGTACGGTATCGATGCGGCCAATGCTAATGACTTCAAGTACTTCAAGGACATTAGCGCAGAGGCGGGAGGCGGTCCCATCAAGGACACGCTCAAAGCTGTGACCGTCTTCTACAAGATGAATCCCTGGGTCCAGTTTGGCTTTGAAGAGAGCCACTACCAAGGCCAGGCCCTTCCCGACACCAAGGGGGTTTGCACTACCAAGGTCGCCGGATTGCCAACCTGCACGTCGGTTGACTGGAGAACGGAGTTCGGACCGATATTCACCTTCTAACCAATCAATACTGCTTTGACTACAATCGGGCGTCCGCTACAAGCGGACGCCCATTTTTTTTGTGCCGGACGAAATTGAATCGGGTGCGCCTTCCGCCTTTCCTGCGGCATCAACTGGGATGGTGGTGGGCCATGAAATGGATGGGAGTTGCTCTCGCGTGGGTTGTGTTATGGACGATGCCGTTTTCCGCACAACAAATCCCGCCGGGCACAGTCTTGCCGGTAATGCTGAACTCCAGCCTGGACGCGAAGAAAGACAAGCCTGGCCGCAAGGTCTCCGCTCGCGTCATGCAGGACGTTCGACTTCCCGACGGGACAAAAATTCCAGCAGGGTCCCACATTGTCGGACAAATCCTTCGCGTTACCGGCCCGACGGCAAATTCCCCCTCCCAGCTAGCTCTTAAGCTCGATCAACTGTACTCACGTGGACGCTCTGTTCCTTTAACCACCAGCCTGCGGGCGATTGCCTCCATGACCGACATCTTTGAGGCCCAACTGCCCACCGGCACCTTCGACGACTACGGCACCACCATTGCCGACTGGACCACGATCCAGGTGGGAGGCGAAGCGGTTTATCGCGGTAATGGGCGCGTAGTCTCGCCTGACAATCGGGTCGTCGGCAGCGCGACTGTCGGCGGCGACGTTACGGCTAAGCCGACAGCAGTGCCGGACCGCGGATGTCGCGGCTCCATCGAAGGCAATGACCGCGCACAGTCGCTGTGGCTGTTCTCGACCAGTGCTTGCGGCGCCTACGGATTTCGTGATCTGAAGATTGTCCACGCAGGGAGGACTAGTCCGGTGGGAGAAATCGTGCTGGAATCCCCGAGCAACGTGCAAGTACGTGGCGGCAGTGGCCTGCTGCTGCGGGTTATCGCTCCTGATTCCTTGACGGCTACAAAGCGATGACGCGGGTGACTTAGATCTCTCGCTGCATCGCCAGCGCCGCCTCCAGCGGATCGTCGGCAATTGCATCTACCAATCCGATCTGCAACGCACGCGCAGCGTGCAGCTTCTCAGCCGCGAGGAACATTTGCAACGCGCGGGCCTTGCCCACCAGACGTGGCAGGCGCTGCGTTCCTCCCCATCCTGTAATCAAGCCCAAAGCGGCTCCGCGATGCCCGAAGATGGCATGCGGAGCGGCGATGCGGCGATGGCACGCCAATGCCAGGTCGAGTCCTCCGCCCATACAGTAGCCGTGCACGGCGGCAATCGTGGGAGAAGGAAATCCGGCGATGGCGTCCATCATCCGCTGGCCCATCTGGGCGAAGGTAAAAGCTTCCGCACCCGTGAGCGCTGCAATCTCGTTCAGGTCGGCCCCCGCTGAGAAGAAGTGGGTGTTACCGGTGATCACCAGCCAGGACGGAGGTCGCGTTGCCAGCTCTTCAATGGCATTCGTCAGCGATTGCACGCGCGCCCGAGTCATCCGGTTGGTTCCATCGCCGGAGACCAGGCGGAGGACAATCACCGCGCCAGACTGCTCGATGGACAACAACTTCTCTTCGGTCTGTGTATGAGGCCCAGCTTCTGTGCCACGGCGCCCGATCATCGTCAGCTACGACAATAACAGCGAATCAGCCCCGAGTAATCGATCCTGATCGCCGTTGCCTTCGGAAAGCGTTAAGATAGGCTCCTGAGGAGTCGCGCCGATGGGCCGTCAGAAATTCTCTTCGCTCTCCCGCAGATCATTTCTGCAAGCCTCTACTGCCGCATCAGCGGCGCTGGCCTTGCGGATTGTGACCGAACCCATGCTCGCCTATGCCAAGCGCCCGCCTGTCCCGGCAGGTTCAGTCATGATCGACAGCAACGAGAACCCGCTCGGTCCCTGCGATGCAGCTCGCGAGGCGGTGGCGTCAATTATCCCGCAGAGTGGCCGTTATCTGGACCCTCTGACCGACGAGCTAATCAAGCAACTGGCGCAGAATTTCGGCGTAACCGAAGAGCACATCCGCGTCTTCGCCGGGTCGAGCGAGCCGCTGCATTACACCGTCATGGCTTTTGTCTCACCGAAGGCCAGCTACGTTACTGCCGATCCCGGCTTCGAGGCCGGAGCCCATGCCGCCAGGAACGCCGGTGCGCGCGTTGTCAACGTGCCCCTCACCAAGACCTATGCTCATGACGTGCGCGCCATGCTGGCAGCCGCCCCCGATGCCGGCGTCTTCTACATCTGCACCCCCAACAATCCCACCGGAACGCTGACCAGCCTTTCCGACATCGAGTACCTGGTCGAGAACAAGCCGAAGAGTTCCATCGTCCTGGTGGACGAGGCTTACATTCACTTCAGCGATGCGCCGTCGGCCATCGAGTTGGTGAAGGCAGGCAAAGACGTCATCCTGCTGCGGACGTTTTCCAAGATCTACGGCATGGCGGGCCTACGTTGCGGCTTTGCCATCGGCCGGCCGGACCTGGTGCAGAAGATTCAGCGTTACGGCGGAGGCAATCCCATGCCCGTTACCGCTGTCGTGGCGGCCACCGTCAGCCTGAGAGAACCCAATCTCGTCGCTGAGCGCAAGCGTACCAATGCCGAGATTCGCAGCGCTACCTTCGAGTGGCTCGACCGCAACGGATACTTCTACATCCCCTCCGTCTCCAACTGCTTCATGGTGGAGACCAAACGTCCCGCGCGGGATGTCATCGCCGCCATGGCGCAGCAGAAGGTCATCATCGGCCGGGTATGGCCTGCCATGCCAACCTACACCCGCATCACCGTCGGCACCCGCGAGGAGATGGAGAAGTTCCAGGTAGCGTTTCAGAACGTGATGACGGGAAAGGTAACCGCTCGGCTTCATCTGGATGAACCGAAGCGTCGGCGTATCGATGGGACT
Source organism: uncultured Acidobacteriaceae bacterium (assembly GCA_963823635.1). Taxonomy (GTDB): domain Bacteria; phylum Acidobacteriota; class Terriglobia; order Terriglobales; family Acidobacteriaceae; genus Bog-257. Next base: position 230,524 of record CAWGMV010000029.1, read on the forward strand.
CTGTTGCCAGCCTAATCCAACAACTGGGCCCACAGAACAAACGCTGAAAGGCGCCAAAGCGTCACAGGATTTTCTTGTAAAGTTTTGTTAAGTTCCCAAAATGGAACGCTTCGGGTCGCCCTCGGCTCGTAAGTTATTGATTCTGCGTTACACCCTCGCGATATCCGCAACAGAACCCGCCAATTTGACCCTGACCCTGGCCCTGACCGCCGCCAGCGCCAGCCCACCCCGAGCAGTTGGAGAATAACGCGTGTCTACGCCGCATAGCGCAGAATCTCTACCTCAGCATTGCGCTCAACTGCGGCCTCCGCCCGCTCGTACACCCGTTGCGCGACGGGGCTGTCAAGATAGTACTCGCCGCAATTTCCACACACCTCGGCGGGCACGTCGCGAACCACCACCACTGTCTTCCCTCGTTCCAGCGTAACCGTCACCGTGCCCAGCCGGGTGTCACCATTCTTGCAAAGGACACATTTCATGGTTATCTCCTCGTCCTGAAATCACTGCCCCATAGCTCTGGGTCGGGCCGATAGACCGTTACCACATAACAATTTCCAGTTTCGGGCTCTCGCGCCACAAGCACATGTAGTGGCCAGTCTTGGACAAATCCCAACAACAGCGCGCTGGGATAAGGCGAATCATCAGGATAATTTGCTACGGCCTCGCCGGAGCGAACACACTCCAATACGTCATCGGGCCGGATGCTACGTTGAAACATGCGCTCAATGGCGTGTCTGGAGTAGCGGACACTCTTACAGTCCATGGCCAAGCTCCTTCACAGAATAACAGGCACGGCAAGCAACAGACTCGAGACTAAAAGCGTCAAGCTCTAATGCAGCTTCGCGTACTCGGCTTTGGCTTGTTTGTAGATGGGGATGTCGGGATCGGCGTCTTTCCATAGGGTGAGGAAATTCTGATACGCGGTGCGAGCCGTCTCGCGATAAGCGGGATCGGTCTGTGCTTCGAGCGCATAGGCGCGCGCCAGTCCGAGGCGGGCAAGCGCACCCCATGGACAATTTCGCACTACGCCGTAGTGCTCGACGAACTTGTGAAACTCTTCCGCCGCTGCTTTGCCGTCGTGCAGCATTAAGTACGCCTCTCCACGCAAATAGACGGGGTAAAGACTGTGGTCAATTGGGCTGAGTTCCAGCGCCCCCATCCCAGCTAATAGCTCAAGGGCGTGAGGGGCATCCTTCCGCGCCAGAGCGACCCCCGCGCGGATTGCCGGTAGCCAGTAATGTTGAGTCGTGGTGGCGACAGGGAGCTCCTGGTCCAGTTCTCCAGCCAACTTCTCCGCTGCTACTGGGTCACCCGCTAGGGCGAGGACCAACGCTGCCCTGCCTTTTACAATACGGTTCCGATCCAGCTTCAATGCGGCGGTTGCGTCGGCACGCGCCTGCTGACGGTTGCCTGCGGCGGCTTCGCACAGCGCAGCCGATGCCTGATATTCTGCGGCGGCCTCTTTGGCATCATTGTGCTGCGCCGAGTCCATCGCCTGTTGTGTCAGCCTACGCGCAGCCTTGAACCTGCCGTGCCACCCCTCTGTGTTGGCCTGCTCATCCCACATGCTGTCCTCGACCCCCGGCTTTCCCGCGCCGGCAGCGGCGATCTGCGCCATTTGCACGGTGTCTCCCTGCAGAAAGGCCAACTGGTACCGATGCGGTAGCATGCCATCCGATGTCAGCTTGCGGTCTTCCGCCTGTTTCAGCGCAAGTCCAGCCTCATCGAGGCGGTTTAGGTTCATGTAGTCGTCCGCCAGGTTTTCGTACGCTACACCGGCGTCTGGATCGAGGCGGACTACCTCACGACTCATGTCCAGCGACTTTCTCGGATTTCCAAGCGCGGTATAGATGACAGCCAAGTTCCCACGCGGTATGACTTCCCTGGGATAGATCTGCGCCCAACGTTCGTACGTCTCCGCTGCCTTTTCCAGTTCTCCGGTAATGCGAAAGTAATAACCTGACTCGATGGCGAGCCGCTCGCGTTCGCTAACTTTTCCCCGCAGTTCATAAGCCTTGCGGGCATACCCCTTCGGCCGCTGTGTTTCGCCACGGTTAGCGTACGCAAAGCTCAGGTCGATGTAGCCGATGGCAAAATTTGGATCGATTTCCACTGCCCGCTCAAAGAAGGGCAGCGCTGCTGTCGAACCTTGCTCGTAGCTCGCCTTCAGCCCCATGCTGAGCGCCTTCCATGCTTCCAGCGACCGCATTGTTGCCTCTGCCGAAGGCGTGGCGTATCGTCGAACAGAAGCCCGCGGCTCGCCCAGCTGCTGTCGAACATTGAGGGCCGCTTCATCTAAGGCCTGAATCACCGTTTCCCTGTCCCGCGCCTGTTCCTCCGCTTCCGCCAGCACTTTATGCGTGTTGCAGTCCGCCGCTTTCAGCCCGACCTTGTATTCCTTGCCCAACGCTCTGATGGAACCCGAAATAACGGCCTTGCTAGCCGCACACCGGCAGACCTCGAGAGCAAGGTTTTCGGTCAGGGGATCGATTGCAGAACGATTCAACTGTTTGAGAGCTCGCCGGACTTTGCGAGTGGAGAGGATGTTGAGAAAAGGTGACTGCTGCAACTGAATGGTCAGTGCGTGCTTCAGCGTGTCATCAAAAACTGGATCGCCAGTTGAATTGGCGAAGTCGGCGAGGACGATCGTGTCGGTGTCGGTCAGCCTGGCGTGGGTCTTCGAAGGCCAGTACAGCGCTGCCGCGATGACCGCCAAACCGGCGCCTGCCGCGGCCAGCAGCCATAGCCATCGGGAGTACGTGCGCTTCTTGGCGCCGGTTGATGCGGTGGCCTCGCCTGCGGCGGGGAACTCCACAGCAGTGCCGTTTCCGCTCACCCGCTCCACCGGCACGATCAGGCGGTAGCCTTGCTTCGCGACCGTTCGAATGTACCTCGGCTCATCGGCCGAGTCGCCGAGCGCCTTCCGCAGCTTCTTTATAGCTGCGTTGATGCTCTGGTCGAACTCCACCACCGTATCGTCCGGCCAGAGCTTTCTCTGGATTTCTTCGCGGGTGACAATCTCGCCGTCGCGCTCGACCAGCATCAGCAGGATTTGAAACGGTTGCTCCTGCAGCGATATGGCGCCAACCCCATTGCGCAGCTCGGCGCGGCGGACGTCGAGTTCGAAGCCTCCGAAGCGTACCTGAGGGGCCAAGGTGTCTTTCATGGCAGCACGGGCGAGAGGAAATTCCGGAGAGTTTACTACGGCCACGGAAAATTGCCAACGCCATTTGCTGCCGCTCGTCGTCGGCAAAGAAGCTGAGCGAAATCAAGAGCTTGGAAGCAGGTCATAACAAATCACACAGAAGTCAGACGCAGACCATTGATCGGAGTCTCCGATTTCGGCAGACTGCGCTGCACGTGTGGCAGTTTGGGCTCTAAACTCGGGCGGAGAACTCGCTCCCGTCCCGGCTTTAGCCCAAGGGCCCAAAGGAGCAGAATATGAAATTTCTTGAGATGATTACGATAGGCCCTCGAAATCACCCAATGTCGTATCCGAAGCCACTCAACGCGGCACTGACGTTCTGTGCCCTTGTCCTTGCGCTAGCGATGGTCTCGCCCGACCCGGCGTTTGCGCAGACGTACTCCGTGATTTACGAATTCGCCGGCGGGCCGCTAGGAGCAAATCCCTCCGCGGGCATGGTGATGGGTCGTGATGGGAATCTATACGGAACTACATTTGCTGGCGGAGGTGGAACGTGCCCCGCAATTAACGGCGTGCCCGGTTGCGGCACGGTGTTTAAGTTCAACCCGTCCACGGGGCAGTTTACCGTCCTGTATCAATTCACAGGAGGAACTGATGGGGCAAACCCAGAAGCACCGCTGCTCATTGCCCCGGACGGCACCCTATATGGGAGCACATTAGAGGGAGGCGAAGCCAGTTGCACAAGTAACCTAGGCTATCCTGGATGTGGGGTGGTCTTTCACTTGTACCCGCGGCCAACTCCGCCTCGCAACGTACTGGAAAACTACTGGCTTGAGACACCCCTGTACACTTTTCAAGGACTCGACGGGGACAGCCCCCTTGGGGACCTCGCCATGGACCAATCCGGTGACCTCTATGGGTCAACCTCGGGAGGGGGAAGTCGATACCCCGGCGGGAACGGCGTCGCGTTTGAGCTTACCCCATCCAATGGGGGCTGGAGCGAATCGATTCTTTACAACTTCCCTGACGTGAGCGACGGACTTGGGCCTAATGGCGTAACTCTCGACGCGGTGGGTAACATTTACGGAACGACCTCGAATGGAGGGAGCGGCAACTGTGGCAACGGTTGCGGCACGGTTTACCAGCTACTGGCCGGTTCCGGCTGGATGCACAATATCCTCTACAATTTCACCGGTGGGTCGGACGGAGGGAACCCTGAGTCAGGTGTAACCCTCGACCCGTCGGGAAACCTCTATAGCTCAACGTTCAACGGCGGCTCCGGCGGCGGTGGCACCGCGTTTGAGTTGTCCAGCGGAAGCTGGTCCTTCCAACTCCTTTACAGCTTGATGGGGAACGGGAACGGGTCCGGGGGGCCCGTGTTAAGCAATCTGATCTTTGACCAGGCGGGTAATGTCTACGGCACAACCCAATTCGAAGGGGCCGTTGGCGGGGGCTCGGTTTTCAAGCTGACACCCTCTATGGGCGGTTACATCTACACATCGCTGCATGCCTTCTGCGCCGAGTCCCCTGTGAACTTTGCGTGCCCAGATGGCGTCTTTCCAATCGGCACCCTGGTCATGGACTCCAGTGGAAATCTCTACGGCACAGCCACTCAGGGCGGCTCCAACTCGGGGGTTTGCAACACCGGCGGGTCCTTCGGGGCCTGTGGAGTGATCTTTAAGATTACGCCGTGAGGGCCTTGTTTCAGCACCGGGAAACTACCCGATTAACAAGCCGGAGCTTTGGAAGCTCCGGCTTGGTTCATTTAGGAAGGGCTAGGAATTTGACGAGATCTGCACCGGTCGCGCTCGTTTCTGCGGTCTTGGCTCAGCCGAACACAAGAGGAACGCGTAATTCGTAAGCCCACCCAAAAACCCGCCCAAGTGCCCCACCCAAGCCCGCTTTGGCTTGGGTGGGAACCTTCCAGATCAGCGATAGCGCGTCCAAGGTTGGACATCCTTCCCAAAAAGGGAACCTCGGCCTGTGGTGTTTCCGCCCCTCCGAGGCCTTCCGCGTCGAGAGGGCAGGCGTAAGGTATTTAGAATCAATGGGTGCATGCAACAAAACGCGAACGCGAGTTCGCGTTCTTGTTCCACGTGGAACATGAGACCAGCGATGACTCAGGTGTAAGATTGTTGTATCAGGGAGGTTTGCTATGGCCACAACTGCAACCCCCGTATTGCAGCTGGAAGTCGAGAGACAACCGGCGATGATCCTCGTGCATTGCGCGGGCAAAGTTATCATCGAGTCCTGCCCTCTTTTCGTCTCGACTGTTCGTCCTATCATTGCCGAAGGCAAGCCGATCCGCGTGGATCTGGCCAGCGTGACGCAGGTTGACAGCGTCGGCATCGGCACCTTCGTCAGCCTCTGGGCTTCGGCCAAGAACAACGGTGGCGACCTGAAGTTCATCAATCCTGGCCCGCGAGTCCGCGACCTGGTGGAGATTACTCGCCTGCACGATATGTTTGAGCTGGAGGGAGTCGGCGCATAGCGGCAGCCGGAAGGCAATCTCCGTTTCCATGCGTCAAAATGGATGCGCACGCGCCTGGATGATGTAAGATACCCCGACAAACGGGTGACCACCCGCCAGGTGCCTCCATGAGCTTTGCCGACAGAGTTGACTCTCTTCTTGCGCAGAAATCCGGGGAAGCGGTTTTGTCTGTCAGGCCCGAGCAGTCGGTGTATGAAGCCATCGAAAAGATGGCGCAGCACGGCGTGGGTGCGTTGCTCGTGATCTCCGAGGGCAAACTCGTGGGCATCCTCTCGGAACGCGACTATGCCCGCAAAGTCATCCTCCAGGGTCGTCACTCGAAGGAAACTCCGGTGAGCCAGATCATGAGCAGCCCGGTGATCTTCGTCACTCGCCAGCAGACGGTGGACGACTGCATGGCCATCATGACCAACCACCACATTCGCCATCTTCCCGTCGTCCAGGGCGACACCGTGGTTGGTGTGCTCTCTATCGGCGATCTGGTGAAATGGATCATTTCCGGTCAGGAACACCACATCGCGCAACTGGAAGGCTACATCTCCGGCAAGTATCCAGCCTGAGGCGGCGCTTTTGAGTAAACTGGAAGCGCGATGACATTGTTAGAGCCCCAGCCCTACGATCCGGCGCGCACGCGCAGAAAATGGATGCGGATCATCGCCGCGATTTGCGGAGTGATTTTCATTGGGATCTTGTGGTGGCTTTTCCGCTTTTGGCCGGAGGAGCACATCGTGGATCAGTTCTTCGACGCGCTGCAGCAACAGAACTTCGAGAAGGCTTACGGCGTCTGGATGCACGACCCTGACTGGAAGCAGCATGCTGATAGGTATTCGCGCTACCCATACAACGACTTCATCAAGGATTGGGGACCGAGCGGCGAATGGGGCATCATCAAAAGCCATCACATTGATGGCGCGGCTGTGCCGAAAGGCTACAGCGGAGTACCCTGGGCTACCGCCAGCGGCGTGGTGGTGGTGGTCACGGTGAACGAACGCGTCGCCGATAGGGCGCACATTTGGGTACAGAAGGACGATAAGACGCTGGGCTTCTCGCCGTATTAGAAGCGCAGTGCGCGGTCGGTAACTCCAATCTGGGGATTCAAGTTGACTTTGGCCGGAATCCGCTGGAAAGTAGTCTTATGCACAGAAAAGCCGCGGTGGACATTGAGGGAAGGGGTGCGAGAATGGTCGCTACAAACGACAGCCTGGAGCTCCCCATATACGGCTTTTCCGAAGCTGCTCTCTACCTGCGTATTCCTATCAAGACCCTTGAGTACTGGACGATTGGCAGGGGTCACACGCCACCCTTGGTGAAAGCTGCCGGACGATATCCCCGCGCACTGTCATTCATGAATCTGCTCGAATGCCACATGTTGGCAGCTATGCGATCCCTGTACGATCTTAGGATACCCAAGATACGAAGGGCTATAGCCCACCTGACCGAACATTCCACGTACCGCCGCCCCCTGATTGAACAGGCGCTCTATACGAATCGCGTAGATGTTCTCATCAAAGACCTGGACAATCTCGTCAACATCTCCCGAGATGGTCAGTTTGCGATACCTGAAATCGTAGGGGTTCATTTGGAGCGAATTGAGAGAGAGCCTAACGGCATTTTCCAATTCTTCCCCTTTGTTCGCGAACGAAGTGCGAGGGAGCCGAAGTTGATTGTCATCAACCCAGCAATTGGATTTGGGAAGCCCGTCATTGCCGGTACAGGTATCTCGACCGCGGTAATTGCGTCGCGGTTCAACGCGAGGGAGTCGATGCCCGCGCTGGCAGAGGAGTATGGCCTCGAAGAGCGACAAATCGAAGAGGCTATCCGCTGGGAAACCAGAGCAGTTGCGGCTTGACGACTTGGTCCTGTATTTGGACGAGAATCTCGACAACTGCAAGCCGATCGTTGAAGTCCTGGTGGAGCACTCGGTACGTTTCGAGCGGCACTCGACACACTTTAAGCGTGGCGAGTATGACGAGGTATGGCTCGCATTTGTAGGCAACAACGGATGGGCGGTACTTACCAAGGACAAGAAGAACAGGTACAACCAGTGGGAAAGATTCGCGCTGCAGCATAATAAAGTAAGGGAGTTCTACTTCGGATCTGGCAACTTCAACGCTCACGAAATGGCTGCTGCGTTAAGAGCGGCCCTGCCCCAGATGAAAAGAATCTTCCAAGCTGAGGAACCTCCATTCGTCTGCAATATCACGCGGTCCGGTACGGTTACCATTTTGTTCGACAAGCACGGTTCCACCCATGATCGCAGGATTGGGCGAGGCGGTCGCGCCGAGATTAGGAACAAGACGAGTAGCTAACTCGATTCGCTCTAATCCGGTTTTGGTGATGCCGGGCTGAAGTGATTCACTGTCTTCTGCAGCGACGCTTCATCCTCCACATTCAGGCAGGTTCGCGAGCGGTCAATCTGTCGCATCAGCCCGCACAGCACCTTCCCTGGCCCAACTTCGACGAAGTTCTGCACGCCGAGCGCGGCCAGCGCCCGCATGGACTTATCCCAATATACCGAACTCGTAACTTGACGGATGAGCGCCTCGCGCGCCTGCTCAGCGGTCGTCACCAGGGTCGCGTCCACATTGCACATCACGGGCACCTGCGGCGTGTGAAAGGTCAGGGCTCGTAAATCCTCGGCGAGCCGCTCTTGTGCGGGCTGCATCAGCGCGCAATGGAATGGTGCGCTCACCGGCAGCATGATGGCACGCTTGGCTCCGCGCTTCTTTGCCAATTCGACCGCGCGTTCGACCGCGGCTCTGCTGCCAGAAATCACAGTCTGCTCCGGTGAGTTGAGGTTGGCAGCCTGGCTGACTTCACCTTGCGCGGCCTCTTCACAGATCTGTTGCACCTTGTCACTCGCGAGTGCCAGGATCGCAGCCATGGCGCCCACGCCGACTGGGACTGCTTCCTGCATGTACTTACCGCGATTGCGTACGGTGCGAACCGCGTCGGTGAATGCCAGCGTCCCCGCAGCGACATGCGCCGAGTACTCACCGAGACTGTGCCCGGCGACATACGACGGCATGATGGCCTGCGATTGCAACACGCGCCATGCAGCGACCGAAGCCGTCAGGATTGCAGGCTGCGTGATCTCGGTGAGCTTGAGCTGGTCTTCAGGGCCTTCGAAACATAGTTGGGAAAGCTTGTAACCGAGGGCGTTATCGGCTTCGTCGAAGGTCTCCTGCGCGACCGGATACAAAGCGGCAAGTTCTCTGCCCATGTCTACGGCCTGCGAGCCTTGTCCAGGAAAGAGAAATGCAATGGGAGCAGAATGAAAGGTCATTATGTGCGTTCAGAGCTTGGGTGGTTGTGTTGAGATCCTTGAAAGGGCACGCCTTCAGGCGTGCCGAAAGATCAGTAACTGACTGGCTTTAGCCACCGAGGGAATTCGCATTTATGGGCACGACGAGTTCCCTCAGCGGCTAAGCCGGGTGCATCCTGTTGCGTGCGGCACGGCTGAAGCCGTGCCCTTTCAAAACGACAGCATGTCAACAAAGCCAACTTGGGTCGAGCGCTACCCTTTACGCCAAACCGCGGTTGACACTAACCGTTCCGGCCGGTTCCACGGCGTGATTGTTCAGGTTTTTACTGGCTGCGGCGATGCGCTCCTCAATGGTGCGATTAAGCCTGCTGTTAGCGAACTCGTTGGCCACCCGCACAGCATTCTTGATGGCGTTTGCATTCGACGAGCCATGGCTGATTATGCACACGCCCTTGATGCCCAGCAACGGCGCCCCACCGTATTCGGAGTAATCCAGTCGCTTCTTAAAGTCGGCGAATGCCTTGCGCGAGAGCAGAGCCCCAACCTGGCCGCTTATGGTGGCCTGCAACGACTCCTTGAGCAGAAAGCGCACGGTTTCGACCATCCCTTCAGAAATCTTCAGCGCCACGTTGCCGACGAAACCGTCGCACACCAGCACGTCAGCCTTGCCGTTGTACAGGTCGCGTCCCTCAACATTGCCGACGAAATTCATGGGCAGCTCTTTGATCAGCTTGTAAGCTTCACGCGTCAGTTCATTGCCCTTGCTTTCCTCCTCGCCGATGGAGAGCACGCCGACCCGTGGGTGTTCAGCGCTGGGAAATCGTCCGGCAAAAATGGTGCGAAAGTAAACTTCGCCCATGATGGCGAATTGCTGCAGGTTTTGGGGCTTGGAATCGACGTTCGCGCCCACGTCAATCAGAATGGTTGCCGTGCCTTGCGCGGTAGGAAAGACCGCCGCCAGCGCGGGGCGGTCCAGGCCTGGGATGGCGCCAAGCACCATCTTGGCGGTGGCCATCGCAGCGCCAGTATTGCCGGCTGTCACAAATCCGGCAGCTTTGCCGTCACGCACCAAGCGAAGTCCGACGCGCAGCGACGAGTCACGTTTGGCGCGGACTGCCTGCGCCGCTTTCTCCTGCATGCCAATGACTTCGCGGGCATTTACGATGCTGATGGGAAGCCGGCGCCAGAAACGGTGCAGGTCGAGCTCACCGCGGATCACTTCTTCCTTGCCGACCAGCACGACTTCCACGTCATAGTATCGTGCTGCGAGGATCGCCCCTTCGACTTCCGGTTTGGGCGCGCGGTCGGCGCCCATGGCATCAACAGCGATGATGGTCGGCATGCTTGCCTGTCAGTTGCGGCGCTCGCGGGAGCAGCGCTTATGATCGCCGGAAGAGCAGGTATCCCGCAAGTGCCTAGCTGGTGCTCTCTTCGACTTCGATGATCTCGCGGCCTTTATAGTAGCCGCACTTGGGGCAGGCACGATGCGGCAATTTGCGCTCGTGACAGTTAGGACACTCGGACAACGACTGCGCCGTCAGATGATCGTGGGAGCGGCGTTTGGACGTACGTGCCTGGGAATGACGGCGTTTCGGATTTGGCATGACAACCTCACGTGGTCGGGTAGAGCGGGCCCTCAGGCCCGCGTCCACCAGCAACGAAGAATAATCTTTTTCCGCTGCTGAGGTCTGCGACCCCAGCGGCAGAAGCAAATGTATATGGCGATCCCGAACGCGGGCCTGAAGGCCCGCTCTACCTAGTTTTGCAACTTCTTCTTAAGCTCCGCCAGCGCTTCCCAACGCGGATCGCTGGGATGCTCCGCACAATTACATTGCTCAATGTTCAGATTGCGTCCGCAATGGGGACACAACCCTTTGCAGTCTTCGCGGCACAAGGCGCGCACTGGCGTAGCCAGCAGTACCTGCTCGCGCAAGGCATCTTCCAGCAGCAGGCCTTCGCCCTGATAGTAGCCGATCTCGGTCTCCGCCTCGGAGATCGAAACCTCGTCGGCGCGCCGATCCACACCCTGCGGCCGATAAATCAGGTCAAAGTCCCAGCCCACGTCCTCTGCGACCGGTTCCAGGCAGCGGGCGCAACTGAACTCGAGATGCGCCTCAACCTTGCCAACCAGCCTGATGTCCTCAACATCCTGATGATGGCCGCGATGCTCGACCACCAGCTCAGCCCGGCCGACGCTGTGCAGTGGACCGATCTGACGAAAATCGGGTCCAAATTCGATGGCGCCGGGCTGAAAGTTCTCGTCGAACTCCAAGTTGCGGACTTCCAGATCCCGAACCCGAATCAGCATAACAGCACCCGCTCTTACGTCCTGGCCACGAAAACACCCGCAATGGCTCCGGCATTCAGGCTGGAACCGGGTCTGGCAGGCCAAGCTCCTGACGGGAAACGCTGGCAGGTACAGACAGGCGGGATCGTTCCTAGGACAATTATGTAGGATAAGAGTCGCAGGTGGAGAGTGTCAAGGAGCTGCCAGACATGGTGGTGCTGCCGGGCGAACGTTGTCAGTCCTAACTTGCGCCGCTTCTGGCCCCGGAACCATGAGGCTGCTTGCCACGTAAGTACTAGCGAGGGCCTATAATTCCGCTTACGGTTTCTCCCAGTGCCCGTCTATGTAGTTGCAGGCGCAAGAATTGGCTTGCCAATTGCAAACTAGGTAGAAACCAGTATGCCGGCCGAAGCGGCAGCAGTTCCCCTCACGGTTGGCCCGGGGCTCCGCGCTCCTCAGACGCGGCGAGCGGCGGACGAAATGTCCTCACCTCTCTCCGACCGAGGGTCGATGGTTGGGCAGTCCCAGAGCCGCATGAATGATACGGAGCTGATCCGGGAAGCACAACGCGGCAACACGGCCGCGTTCGAGGAATTGGTGCGCCAGTACGACGGCGCGGTGCTTCGTCTGGCCTATCACCTCACGCGTTCCGAGCAGGACGCGCAGGACATCTACCAGGAAGCCTTTCTCAAAGCCTACCGGAACATTAGCAACTTCCGTTTTGAGTGCTCGTTTTACACCTGGATCTATCGCATCGTGACCAACCTATGTCTCGATCTTCTGCGCAAGCGCCAAGTGCGCAAGGAGGATTCCGGGGTTGCGACCGATTCCGAAGGTGGCACCTACGACATGCTCGACCAGGTCGCGGATGTGCGCTCTGGCGCCAGTCCCGAGCGTGACCTGATGCGGCGCGAACTGGGAGCGCGAATTGCCAAGGCCCTGCAGAAACTGACTCCGCGCGAGCGCATGGTGTTTGAAATGAAGCATTATCAGGGCCTGAAGCTGAGAACCATAGGCGAGATTTTGAATACGACGGAAGAGACGGCGAAGAATACATTATTCCGCGGCACCCAGAAGTTGCGGGCCGCGCTGAAGGACATGCGGTAATGCTCTCTGCGAAGCAACAGACTGAGAGGCAAGAGCTATGAATTGCGAGTGGGTACGACAGAACGTCACGCTGTATCTGTACAACGAACTGGCGGACGACGCGCGGCACGAGTTGGAGCAGCACCTTGCGCGCTGCCAGAATTGCGCCGCCGAGGTCACCGACCAGCGGGAATTTCAGATGCAGATGAATGCATTGCCGGTGGAGGAGCCTTCCGCAAGCTTTCTGGCTGCGGCGCGCATGCGGCTACAGGAGTCGCTGGAGACTGCTGAGCAGCATCGCGCGTGGTACCACCGGCTGGCATTTGATCCAACCGCATGGCTGCGGCAAGTCCGGTTTTCGCCGGCGCTTGCTTCCGTGCTCTTCCTCGTCGGCTTCGCAGGCGGAATTGGCGCCATGTACAGCACCATGAGCAAGGGCCAGACACCTCGCGTCATCGGCAATATCACCCCGCAGGAATCCTCCATCAGCGGCATCACTTCCATCGAGAAAGAACCCGGCACCGATAATGTGAAGGTGCAGTACGATAAGCGGCTTCCCGAGTCGGTTCAGGGGTCGGTGTCTGATCCCAAAGTTCAGGACCTCCTGCTTTATGCGGCTAAGAGCAACGAAAATTCCGGCGTTCGCTTGAATTCGGTGGATGCGCTGACCAGCAAGGCCGACGATCCGCGGGTTCGTGAAACGCTGACTTACGCTCTTCGCTACGACAGCAATCCCGGCGTTCGCTTGATGGCGCTCGAGGGGCTGGGCCCATATGTGAAAGACGACATTCGCGTCCGCAATGCGGTACTTGAGGCCCTGCTGAATGACAGCAATCCTGGGGTGCGCAGCGGCGCGCTCCATGCACTGGATCCAGTGCGCGCTGACAGCAGTGTGCGCATGGCGCTGCAGCAGTTATCGAAGGAAGATGCCAGCCCGTACATCCGCTCGGAATCAACGCGCATGCTGGCCTCCATGCCAGTGATTGACTAAGAATTTGGTGTCTCGGATTTCATTCGCTCCCGGAAATGAGGCAGGGTTGAATCAGGGTTTTCTGAAAACGGCGGTGGCAAGGACACAACCTCGCGACTTTGCCGGAGTACATGCTGCGGGTAACAACCGATGGACGGCGTTACTCGCGGTTTTTGCGGTGGCTGCCGCGCTTCCGCTATGCGCGCAACAGTCGCGTATCTACCGCGAGGGCACTGCGTGGGTCGAAGAAACCACCGGTACCTTGCCCGCGGGCCGCGAAATCCGGGTCAATACGGACCTGGGTTCCGTGCAGGTGCAGGGCAGCTCGCCGAACGTGACCTACGTGATTCGCAAGCGCTCATTCCTTCCCACCAAGGAGGCGGCGCGCCGGCAATTTGAGCAACTGCGTATTTCCGTAGCCAAGACTTCCATTGAAGGCAGGTTGTTGAGCAAGGACCTGAGCCGCTTTAACGCTGAGTTTGTGGTGCAGGTGCCGCGTGAACTCGAACGGGTGTTCGTCGAAACGCGCAGTGGAGCGCTGAATCTGAACTCGCTCACTGCCAGCATCATAGGCTCTACAGGCGGCGGCAACATCAAGCTCGACGGCTTGGCTGGTCCGGTCAAGATCTCCTCAGGCGGCGGCAGCGTCGAAGGCGGCAATCTGGGGGCGGATTTCATCCTGAGCAGTGGAGGCGGTGACGTTCACATCAACAACATTGCGGGTCAGGCGCGAGTGAGCATCGGCGGAGGCAAGGTTTACATCGGAACGGTCAAGGGCTCAACCATCACCAGCGGCGGCGGCGGGATCGAAGTGCGCAAGTGCGATGGCGACTTGCGTGCCACTACCGAAGGCGGCAATCTCTTCTTCGGCGACGTGAGCGGTTCGGTGCGTGCTGATACCGGTGGCGGCAGCGTGCGCCTGGCCAGCGCCAGCGGGCGAGTGCAGGTTTCGACCGGAGGCGGCAGCGTTGAGCTTTACAACCTGGCTCAGGGCGCGCAGGTGGAAACCGGCGCGGGCCCGATTACTGTCGCCTTCGTGAATAACCATGGCGGCTTCAGCGATTCGTCGCTGCACACGGCGGCGGGTGACGTCTCCGTTTGCCTGCCGGGAAGCATGCCGGTGACTGTGCATGCTGCCTCCGACATGACCAGCGGCAAAGGAATCCTCTCCGAATTCCCTGGTCTGAAGATCACCACAACCGGAGGCGATTACGGTCCCAAGGCAATGTCCGCAGAAGGGGCGCTAAATGGCGGCGGACCGATGCTGAGAATCCGTACAACGATGGGTCAGATCAACTTTAAGCGGTGTCACTAGAGGTGGTATCACTGGAACAGGGTTGGTGTATTATGCGCAAACATAACATGGTCGTGAAGCTGGGATTTCTGGTTACATGGGTTGCCGCCGTAAGCCTGCTTGCGACGGCAGGTCCGACGCCTGCTGTCGGCGGAGGGCCAGAGCCGCATTCGAGCGCTTATCTGGGCGTTCACATCGAGGAAGTCTCGCAGCAAACGGCTTCGCAACTGAAGCTGAGCGAAGCCAGCGGCGCGCTCATCACTTATGTGGACCAGGACGGTCCCGCCTGCAAGGCAGGATTAAAGACCAACGATGTTGTTGTTGGATTCAACGGCTCCAAAATCCAAACTCCAGACCAGCTCTCGGAGATGATTCACACCACGGCTGCGGGCAAGCTGGTGAAACTGACCGTGCTTCGTGATGGCCAGAAGAAGGACATCGACGTGACTCTCGGGGCCTGGCCTCACGTCGTGGTGCGCGCGCAGAATCTGCCGCCAGTGCCTTACATGGCGTTTGCGCCTCCCTCAGTCAGGATGCCTGACGTTGATGTTCCGACGTTCAACGTGCTGGCCTCACGTCATGGCGTCGTAGTGGAAAGCCTGTGCCCGCAATTGTCCGATTACTTCGGCGTTCCTCGCGGAGAAGGCGTTCTGGTGCGCTCGGTAGAGAAAGGGAGTGCCGGCGAAGCTGCCGGACTGAAGGCCGGCGACGTGATCACCAAGGTCAACAACGAGACTGTGCACGACATGGCCGATTGGCGGCGCGCCATGCACGTTCGCTCCGGCAAGATCCAGGTTTCCGTGGTGCGCGACAAGCGCGAACAGACCGTCGTGCTCAACCTTCCCGAGTCCCGCGATACCTCCGAGCTGCAGCAGCAGGATTGGTCCGGATTTGCCGATCAGATGGAAGCCTTTCAGCAGCAGATGGACCAGTTCGGTCCGGAACTCGCGCGCCAGTCCGAAATGATGGCCTCGATGCAGCCCAGCGAGCAGGAGCTGGAGCAGATGCAGCAGGACATCCAGAAGTCGATTCCTTCGCAGGAGGAACTGCAGAAGCAGATCGATGAAGTCCATGAAGCTGAAGCAGAGGGACCTGGAGAAGATGAAGCTTGACCTCAAGGCCTACATGCCGAGCCAGCAGGAACTCGATCAGATGCGCCGCGAAGTTGACGAATCGATGAAGAACTTGACACCGCAGCTACAGCAGCAGATGGAGCAGTTCAAAAAGCAAATGGAAGAGCAGAAACTCAACCTGCAGGAGATGCTGAAGGGCTTCGACAACGAGTTCTAGCCGTCAGCAATCAGCTTTCAGCCATCAGCCTCCACCCTGAACAGTCAGTGCCCTCCTTCGGACAACTGATAACTGACAACCGACAACTGCTCTCGTCAAAACTTCCCCCAAAACGGCAACCACACTTTAGTGGTTGATTTTCTACCCCAAGGGCGCAGGTTGTCAAGTTACTAAGGGAGGCGGCAGCATCTGCTTTTCGTCCAGCCAGCAGCGAATGCCGCGGCCCTGCAGCGTGTCGTGCATTCGGCGGGCAAACAGCAGG
The DNA here is from genome assembly GCA_963823635.1 of uncultured Acidobacteriaceae bacterium. Classification (GTDB taxonomy): domain Bacteria; phylum Acidobacteriota; class Terriglobia; order Terriglobales; family Acidobacteriaceae; genus Bog-257. The sequence goes on from CAWGMV010000029.1 coordinate 246,614, forward strand.
CCCTCGATGCGAAATCATGAACCACGGGCGAGGCGTGAGGGCGGGAAGCGCCCATACGCCAGTCCCGCCTTGCGGGACGAAATAAGAAAGCCCACCGCTTCAGCGGTGGGAGCGGTGATCAGATAAATCTGAGTGCCTCGGGCACGGCACAATCAACCGAAGATGAATCGTGGATCGTAATCGATTTCCGATTTCCGTAACATCGTCACAAACTCCTGCTCGAAGCTGCGTTTTTCGTGATGACGCGGTTGCTCCGCGATATATTGCATCACCGCTCGCTTGTTGGATGCGCTGACGCTGAAGGCCGCATACCCCTCCTGCCAGGCAAAGGCCGACCGATGCTGGTTCAGCCATCGCGAACTGTTGCCCTTTATCTCCTGAATGGCCTTCGCCAGCGGCATGGCGGCGGGCAGCGCAATGAGCAGGTGAACATGATTGCCGGTCCCACCGGCTATCAATAGCGGGATGTTTTTCTCCCGCGCCACGCCTCCCAGATAGCGTCCTAGCGCGGGCGGATCAGGGATTGAATTGGCTCGATCTTTGGTGCTGAAAACGCAGTGCAGCAGGTTCGATGTCAAAGCGTGCGGCATGGCACGAGGCTAAGGCGTTCACTGGCTGGTGTCGGTGACGACGGACACAGGGGTTTGTGCCGTCCCCGGGGGACTCGGGCCTCTAACCCAACTCCTACCCCACCGTTGAAACGGTGGGCTATCTTGTGCCGTCCCGCTGAGCGGGACTGGTGCCCGCCCTTACTTGAGGATTTTGAGATACGGCGCTCTGCCATTCGTATTGCTGGACTGAGTCTGCTGCAAAATACTGCCGCGCGCCCCACCCTTGTCCGCCGCCTTTTCCGGACAGGCTGCGACACTCCATGCGACCCTCCCCGCCCAGTCAACGCACAAACGTCGCAGCGGCTTGGAGCAGAATCAGTGTAGTAGCGCGAACGAGAGAGCGCCGGAGGCGCGGCGCAGAATTTAGCCCAGGGTGAAGCCGAAGGCGGAACCCTGGGTAGGGCTATCTCAAAATTAATGCGCACCCAGCGTTCCGCTTCACTCCACGCTGGGCTATCCTGACGCCGCGCCTACGGCGCTCTGCCATTCCGCCCTCCGGGCTCCGAGCGGCGACGCCACTTCCGGTCGATCAACTCGATGATTCCGTACAGGACCACGCACACCCAGAAGTCCACCAGCAGCCCGAGGTCGAGCCGGTCAGGCCGATGGCGTCCCGCCAGCGGCAGGTGTGGCGTCAGGACAAAAAAGTAGAGCAGGTTGCCGGCGACGATGGCAATCAACTGCTTGAGGAGTCTGCGGCGCACGCAACAGTTCTACAGCAAAAAGCAACTAGCAACTAGCAGGTTACGCCACTCGGTCCGTAGTTACGCGAAAAGCAGGTCCCTCGATTCCTCGGTCGCCCGCTACGCGAACAACCTCATCGCTCGGGATGACAGACTTATCGGATCAGTGATCGGTGCTAGTTGCTAGCTGCTCGTCGCTAGTTGCTGCTGCTACCATCCTTCTGTGCTTGAGCTCGCGACCAACGTCCAGTACGTCAAAGGCATTGGGCCGAGGTTTGCCGAAATCCTGCTGGAGAAGGGCATTGCGACGGTCGAGGACCTGCTCTACTACCTGCCGTTTCGCTATGAAGACCGGCTGAACCCGCGCGGCATCGGCGAGCTGCGCGCGGGCGAGATGGCCAGCATCATCGCTGAGGTGCGGACGTTCGGGCTGTTTCGCACGCGGCGCATGCCCATCTTTGAGATGACTGTGGGCCAGGGGCGTGACACGCTGAAGTGCATCTGGTTCAACGCCAGCTACCTGAAGGACAAGTTTCGCGCCGGCATGACGCTGGCGCTGTATGGCAAGGTGGAAGCGGGCGATCGCGGCGGCCATCGCTTCGAGGTGCTGCAACCGCAGTTCGAGATTTTGCATGATCCGGCCGGCGCAGGGCGACGGCAGCGCCGACGAGAAGCAGTGGCAGTCGCTGGAAGTGGGCCGCATCGTTCCCATTTACGAAGCTGCCGGCAATGGGCGGCTCACGGCGCGCTGGTTTCGGCGCGTGATTCATGGCATGTTGGAGAAGCTTGACGCAGGACCTTCCGGACGCGATTCCGGCGGCGGTGCGCGGGCGCATGGGACTCATCGATCGCCGCAGTGCCTTCCGGCAGGCGCACTGGCCGGAGGTCGGCGAGAGCCTCACCCAACTGCAGGCGGCGCGCACGCCGGCCCACATCCGGCTCATCTTCGAGGAGCTGTTCTTTCTGGAACTCGGGCTGGAGCTGAAGCGCCGCAAGGTGCGCGCGCAGACGCGGCATCGCTTTCCAGATCGATGAGCGGGTGCGCGACGCGGTGAAGCGCATCCTGCCGTTTCATCCCACGGCGGCGCAAAAGCGCGTGCTGAAGGAAATCGCCGCGGACATGGCCACGCCGGTGCCGATGCGGCGCCTGCTGCAAGGCGATGTCGGCTCGGGCAAGACCATCGTTGCGCTGGAGGCCGCGGTCATCGCGATGGAAAACGGCTACCAGGTGGCGCTGATGGCGCCGACCGAGATTCTCGCCACGCAACATTATTTGTCGGCGCGCAAGATCCTGGAGCCGGGCGGCTACCGCATCGTGCTGCTCACCGGCTCGCAGGAGCATGGGCGCAAGAAGCTGGCGCGCCATCACATCGCGCAGGGCAACGCGCAACTGGTCATTGGCACGCATGCGCTCATCCAGGAGACGGTGGAGTTCGACAAGCTTGGTCTGGTGATCGTGGACGAACAGCATCGCTTCGGGGTGCTGCAGCGCTTCCGGTTGATGAAGAAATCTGATGAAGCCGAGCCCGACGTGCTGGTGATGACGGCGACGCCGATTCCGCGCACGCTCGCGCTGACGCTGTATGGCGACCTTGACACCAGCATCCTCGACGAGCTTCCGCCCGGGCGCACGCCCATAACTACGCGCCGCGTGGGCGACGAGCGCGCCGAGGAGGTGTGGGCGTTCGTCCGCAAGCAGGTCGCCGCCGGAAGGCAGGCGTACATCGTCTATCCGGTCATCGAGGAAGGAGCGATGGAGGGTGAGCTGAAAGCGGCGATCAAAATGTTTGAGCAGTTGCGCTCGACCGAGTTCTCCAGCCTGCATGTGGGCCTGCTGCACGGCCGCATGAGCGCCGACGAAAAGGATGCGACAATGGCCAGCTTTCAGCGCGGCGAGATTGACGTGCTGGTTTCCACCACGGTGATCGAAGTGGGCGTGGACGTGGCCAACGCGTCGGTGATGGTCATCGAGCATGCCGAGCGCTTCGGCTTGTCGCAGATGCATCAACTGCGCGGCCGTATCGGGCGCGGCGCGGCCAAGTCGTACTGCGTGCTGATGACGGGCGGGAAAGTTTCCGTCGAGGCTGAGCAGCGGCTGAAAGCGATGGTGGACACGCAAAACGGCTTCGAGATTGCCGAACTTGATCTGCAACAGCGCGGGCCGGGCGAGTTCTTCGGCACGCGGCAGGCGGGAATGCCGAATTTCCGCGTGGCCAATCTGCTGCGCGATCGCGATTTGCTGGAAGCGGCACGTCATGAAGCGCGATATGTGCTGGACGGGCCGAAGGCCGATCTGAGCAAAGAAGAGGTCGCGCGCGCAGTGCACCATCTGCGCGGCCATTGGAACCGGCGCTACGGATTAGTCGAAGTTGGGTGATAAAGCATCCAATGCCTTGAGGAGTTTCCATGATTGACCCGAAAGAAATGCTGGCTACACTGGTTGATCGTTTTGCGGTGACCGCTAAGGTGCAAAACGTCTTCGGCGAGCCCATCGAAGCGCACGGCAAAACCATCATCCCGGTGGCGCGCGTAAGCTACCGTCTGGGTGCGGGAGGAGGCAGCGGGGAGAAAGCGCCGGATTCTGCTGAAGCCCAGCGTGGAGGCGGTGGCGGAGCCGGAGGAGTGGTTCAGGCTGTGCCTGCCGGAGTGGTGGAGATCACGGAAGCGGGAGCGCGCTTCGTGCGCTTCTTCGATCCGCAAATGGCTGCTGGGTTGGTCGCGGGCGGAGTTGTGTTCGGGCTGCTGCTGCGGCGATTGTTCCGGCGGCGCTAAGCGCGGCTTGCTTCTGCACGCCGCGACCTGCAAACTATCTCAGCGTGAAATCCGCCGACATGTCAGATCTATTTCGCCTGCTTCCCTCGGTTGACGAGCTGCTGCGGCATCCGCCGCTTCAAGCGCTGGCGCTGCGCGAGGGTCGATCCGCAACACTCGAGGCGACGCGCGCTGCGCTCGAACAACTGCGCGCTGATATCGTCGCTGGCAAGTTCGACGAGGCGCAGATTCAAGCTACGCTTAATGACTTGCCGCACGATGTGGACCAAAGGCTGCGACAGTCTCTCGCCTACTCGCTACGGCCCGTCATCAATGCTACAGGCGTCATCCTGCACACCAACCTCGGACGCGCGCCGCTCAGCTGCGCCGCACTAAAGCACGTGGCCGATGTTTCGCAGGGATATTCCAACCTTGAGTTCGATCTGAAGACCGGCGAGCGCGGCAAGCGCGATGCTCATCTTGATCGCTTGTTTGCCAGGCTGCTGAACACCGCACGAGCGCGAAGTGGCGACCATCGTAGTCAACAATAATGCCGCCGCGGTGTTGCTGGCGCTGAACTCACTGGCCGAAGGTGGAGAGGTCGTAGTCTCGCGCGGGGAACTAGTCGAGATTGGCGGGTCGTTCCGCATTCCCGACGTGATGGCGAAATCGGGGGCGGTGCTGCGCGAGGTCGGCACGACCAACCGAACCCGCATCGCCGATTACGAACGGGCCATCACCGAGCGCACCCGTCTGCTGCTGCGGGTGCATCGATCCAATTTTGAGATCGTTGGCTTCACTGAGCAGCCATCGCTGGAAGAATTGGTCGCGCTCGGGCGCAGGCACAACATACCGGTCATGGAAGATCTTGGCAGCGGCGAGCTTTTTGACCTTCGCAACGTTGGCGTGCGCGCCGAACCTATGATTGCAGATAGTCTGCGCGCGGGAGTGGACGTCGTGACCTACAGCGGCGACAAGTTGCTGGGTGGGCCGCAGGCGGGCATTATCAGCGGCGAGGGTGAGCTGGTGGCGAAGGTTCGCGCCAATCCGCTCTTCCGTGCCATGCGCGTCGATAAGATGTTCTACGCCGCGCTGGAAGCGACGCTGCTGGCGTATCTCCGTCAAGACTACGACTCCATCCCAGCGCTGCGCATGATGCGCATCTCCGAAGGAGAGCTTGCGCGACGCGCCGAGCAAATGGCTGAGAAAATTCGCACGAGTTGCCCGAATCTGAGTGTGGAGAGTCATCGAGTCGCGCTCGGTGTTGGGCGGCGGCGCTGCACCGGGATCGACGCTGCCAACCCGCGTAGTCGCTATCAGCAGCGACAGCATGAACGCGGATGAACTCTCCGCTCGCCTGCGCCGGTGGCAGACGCCAATCATCGCGCGGGTGGAAGATGGGCGGGTGCTACTCGACTTGCGCACCGTGGAGCCTGAGCAGGAAGCAGTGATGAGGGCCGCGCTGGAAAGCATCTCCGAGGCTTAAACAGTTTGCTGAAAAACTCGGAAGCGGATTCCTCGCGGGCTGAAGCCCGCTCGGGATAACAAAAAATAAAGGACTTATTGGCACGACTAAAGTCGTGCCCTGATACAAAACGTTCGCTAACCGAGTTTTTTCAGCAAGCTGTAAAGCCCCTTCTAATTAAGACGGGCTGACGCGGGCCTAAAGGCCCGCTCTACCAGCGGTATTTCTGTAAGTGGCGACGATCTACACTATCGGGCACTCCACGCGCACGCTTGAGGAACTTGTAGCCGCGCTGCAGGGCCCACGAAATCCGCACTCTGGTGGACATCCGCTCGTTTCCCGTGTCGCGACGCCTTCCACACTTCAATCGCGAATCGTTGGAGGTCGAGTTGCCCGAAACATGGCATTGCGTATGTCTGGATGAAGGAGTTGGGCGGCCGACGCAAGAAGATCCGCAACGACTCGCCTAACACCGGCTTGCGCAATGATTCGTTCCGCAATTACGCCGACTACATGATGACGGAAGAGTTTGGCCGCGCGATAGAGCGGTTGCTGGAAATTGCAGAAGAAAAAGCAGATCCCTCGACTGCGCGTCCGGCCGACCCGTCCGCGGCAGACGGGTCGGAAAACCTTGCGGACGCTTCGCTCGGGATGACAAAAGTTGGGGGTGCCCGCAACACCGCCATCATGTGCGCGGAGCGTGTCTGGTTCCAATGCCATCGCATGCTAGTGAGCGACTACCTCGCAGCGCACGGCCACACGGTTCTACACATTGACGATGAGAAACGCCCTCCGCGCGAGCATAAGCTGATGGCGGAGGCAAGGCTAGCGGATGGCAAGCTCGTATATGACGCGGGGCAGCTATTTCAGCGCCACACCTAAGCTGGTATTTTCGCCGATTTGAAATTATCCTGCTGCGATTGAAGAGCAGTTCGCAGATTTGTGCATGGCAGGTGACGATGAAAACTCCATTGGGTGGCGTGCTTTTTATCTCTCTAGTGATGGCGTGTTCGGTGCTGGGATTTGTAGTGGTCCGCCGTTTTGCGGACATCGCGTGGCTCAAGCGGCAGCACGACGTGGCCAGCTTTTTCTTCCTCATGATTGGAACGCTCTACGCGGTTTTGATTGCATTTGCGATATTCGTGGTTTGGACGCAGTTCCAGGACGCGGGCGCCAATCTGGAGCACGAGGCCAACGAATGTGCCGATATCTCCCGCCTGGCGCTAACGATCCACGAACCGGTTCGAAGCAATGTTCGCAGCGCGTTGGCAGAGTACATCCATGCCGTGGTAGAGGACGAATTTCCAGCCATGGCCGAAGGCCGTCGCAGCGAGCGTACGTGGCAGGCACTCGAGAAGCTGTGGATGGTCTATGCCGACGCCGACCCGACCACCCTGAAGATGCAGGCTAACTACGCGGAATCCCTGAAACACCTAACTGAGCTCACCAACTATCGGCGCATCCGGCTGTTCACCATGCGTGGCACAGTGCCATCCATGTTGTGGCACTTACTTTACCTGGGCGGGATCCTGCTTATTGCTTTCACCTACTTCTTCGGGCATGACAGCTTCCTGTCGCAGGCCGCGATGACCGCAGCTTTGGCCGGAATCCTGGCTTTCAGCCTGTTTCTCATTATCGCCTACGACAGCCCCTTCGCCGGTGTGGCCCGAATTAGCCCGGCTCCGTTGAATTTGGAATTGGAGCGCGTGATGGCGCGACATTGAGGCAGTCAACGAAGGTCCTGAATGGCTGGGTTCATGGCGGCTGAGCCGAATATTCCGGGACAGGAGTCTATTCCCTGAAGTGTGCGCCACCGTGCCTCACGTCAGCACCGCGCACCCAGAAGATCACGTCCTCGGCAATGTTGGTGGCGTGGTCGGCGATACGTTCCAAGGCGCGTGAAATCAGCAGAACATCCAGCGCCGGACGAGTGCAGGAGGGCTCGTCGTGCATTTTCTGAACCAGGACAACGAAGGCCTCATCCTTCATTCGGTCCACGATGCCGTCCATCTGCAGAACTGCTTCAGCTACTTCGGCCTTGCCATCGAGGAACGATTCCAGAGCACGCTGCACCATGGTGCTCACGCTGTCTGCCATGCGGGGAATGTCCACCGGTAACTGGATCTCGGGCTCACTGATCAGGTCGAGCACTCGCTGTGCGATGTTGACCGCTTGGTCGCCCACGCGTTCGAGATCGGCGTTGATTTTGACAATCGCGAGGATGAAGCGGAGATCGATCGCCATGGGCTGCTGCATGGCGAGAAGATCGAGCGCCAGTTCGTCGATCTCGCGCTCAGCGTCGTTGATGGCGGGCTCGCCGGAGAACACCATCTGGCAGAACTTACTGTCACGAGTGCGGTAGGCTTCCGTGGCGCGATCGATGGCCTGCTCGGCCAGACCGCCCATGCGCAAGAGTTTCTCCTTCAATTCGTCCAGTCCCTGCTGAAAGCGGCTGCGCGTCATCCGAACCTGCCTGTTATGTAGTCTTCCGTCCGCTTGTCAGCGGGGGTGGTAAAAATCTTCTCCGTCTTGTCGTACTCGATCAGGCTTCCCATCAGAAAGAAGCCGGTGAATTCAGCCACGCGGGCTGCCTGCTGCATATTATGGGTAACGATGACGACTGTATAGTGTTGCTTCAACTGAAAGATGAGTTCCTCGATCTTGCTGGTGGAGATGGGATCCAGCGCCGACGCCGGCTCGTCCATCAGCAACACCTCCGGCTCGACCGCAAGCGAGCGGGCGATGCACAACCTCTGCTGCTGCCCGCCGGAAAGACTGGCCCCCGACTTCTTGTGCAGATTGTCTTTCACTTCGTCCCATAGAGCGGCCAGCTTCAGCGAACGCTCCACCAGTTCGCCCATCTGCTTGCGATTTCGGAAGCCGTTGAGCTTCAGCCCGGCCGCCACGTTGTCGTAAATTGACATGGTTGGAAAGGGGTTGGGCTTCTGGAAGACCATGCCTATACGGCGGCGCACCTCAACCGGATCGGTGCCGCTACCGTAAACGTCCATTTCGCCGACCTTCACCGAACCTTCAGCGTGCGCCTCAGGAATGGTTTCGTGCATTCGGTTCAAGCAGCGAACAAAAGTGCTCTTGCCGCATCCTGAAGGACCAATTACAGCGGTCACATGGTTGGCGGAAACCGTCATGTCGATGGAGTTCAGCGACTGGTTCTTGCCATACCAGGCGTTCAGCCCGCGCACTTCGATTCCGACACCCATACGAGCTATCCGGCTCCCTTCATCATTCCACGGCTGGTGGTGATTCGTACCGCTGCAACTGCGCCCACGATGAGGACGATGAGGATGAGCGAACCTGCCCAGGCTTGCTTGTGCCAATCGTCATAAGGCGAGATGGCGTAAGTGTAAACCTGCAGGGATAACGCCGCGGTGGGCTGGTTCAACTTCAGGTTCCAGAACTGATTTCCGAAAGCGGTGAACAGCAGCGGGGCGGTTTCGCCAGCCACCCGGGCAAAGGCCAGCATGCAGCCCGTAATGACACCAGCCGAGGCGGTGCGCAGCGAAACGGAAAGCGTCGTCCGCCACTTGGGAATGCCGAGACCATATGCCGCCTCGCGGATTACATTCGGCACCATCAGCAGCATCTCTTCCGTGGCGCGGGCAACCGTGGGAATCATCATGATGCCCAGCGCCACGCCGCCGGAAAAGGCGGAGAAATGTTTTTGCCGGACCACGATCAGTGAGTACACCGCAATGCCGATGACGATGGAGGGCACGCCATTCAGCACATCGGCGGTGAAACGGATCAGATCGCCAAAACGGTTGCGCCCATACTCCGCCAGATAAATGCCCGACCCAATCCCCAGCGGCAGTCCAATCACGCTTGCCACAGCGAGGATTATCCCCGTACCGACAATGGCATTCGCCATGCCTCCGCCGAGCTCACCCGGAGGTTTCGGCGTCTGCGTGAGGAGGGCGATGTTCACCGAGCCGATTCCCTTTATGACCAAGTAAACAAAAATGGCAAGCAGAGGAGCCAGCACCAGAACAGCCGCCAGCATGGCAAATGCAGTCGCTCCATAGTTATTGAGGCGACGCCAGAGACTGACCTCCTGCGGTGTCGACGGTGTTGCAGAATTAGGCACGCACCCTCGCAGTTCCACCGGTGATGCTCCATACCAGCAGCCGAGCCAGGGCATTCACGATAAGGGTCACGATGAATAGGGCCAGCCCGATTTCGATCAGCGCGCTCAGATACATGTCCCCGGTGGCTTCGGTAAACTCGTTAGCGATGACACTCGCCATGGTGTAGCCCGGCGCGAACAGCGACTTGGCTATCTCCGGACGGTTTCCGATCACCATGGTTACGGCCATGGTTTCGCCCAGCGCGCGTCCGAGCCCGAGGATAATACCGCCCACAATGCCGATGCGCGCATTCCGCAGAACACCAATGCGGATCATCTCCCAGCGAGTGGCGCCGAGCGCCAGCACGGCCTCACGCTGGTTCTGGGGAACAGCCGTCATCACCTCGCGCGTGATGGAAGCTATGACTGGAACAACCATAATGGCCATGATGATGCCCGCCGCCAGCATTCCTAGCCCATACATCGGGCCGCTGAAGAAGCCGGTCCAGCCCAGGGTCTTGGCCAGGAAGGGCTGAACATATTGCCGCAGCAGCGGCGCCAGCACGAAAATGCCCCACAATCCGTAAATCACGCTGGGGATGGCAGCCAGCAACTCCACCAGGAATGAAATGTAGGCCCGCAGCCGCTGCGGACACATTTCGGTGATGTACACCGAGACGCCGATGGAGAGCGGCACCGCCAGCAGCAGCGCAAGAGCTGACGAAACCAGCGTGCCATAAATAAACGGCATCGCTCCGAAGCTGTCGTTGACCGGATCCCAGTCATGCCCGTAGAAGAAGTGGATGCCGAACTGGTGCAGCGACAGCCGTGACTTGTCGACCAGCTCCCAAGCCACCAGCACGACAATCGCAAACACCGAAATCGCACTAAGAAGAATAATCAGGCCAAAAAAGGCATCGGGAATGCGGCTGCTGCGGGGGCGGGTCTGCCGGATCCTTTTCAGGGCTGCTGCGGCGAATCCCGGCTTGCGTTGGTGCTCAGCTGTCTGTGCCAGCGGCGGAATGCCGGTGACTGGCCTGTGCAGCTGGCCCAACGGTTCCGGCGGGTTCATAGGGTCGACCTTATCAGTCATGTGTTACAGAGCTGTTACAGAGGAGTCGTCAGCATTTAGCACCTAGCATTTAGCACTTAAGGGGCGAACTGGTTTCGCCAAGTGCTGATTGCTAAGTGCTAATTGCTGGTTCCTCAGTGTATCTGCGAACCGATCGCCGCCTTCTCCTTTTCCACCACATCTTTGGGTAGCGGAGCATAGGAGAGTGCCTCCACCATGGTCTGGCCTTTGTCCAGCATCCAGTAGAGGAAATCCTTGATGATCTGGCCCTTCTTCGCGTCCACCGGATGGGTGGGAATCAGCAGCCAGGTGAAGCTGGCAATCGGGTAGGCGTCCTTGCCCGGGGGATTGGTGATGGACACCCGGAAGTCCGCGGGCATCTTCACCCCCGATGCCGCTGCGGTTGTGCTCTGCAAACTTGCCTTGATGAAATTCTTGGACGAGTTTTGCACGACTCCGAAGGGAATCTTGTTCTGCAGCGCGTAAATCAACTCGATATACCCAATGGAGCCGGGCAACTGGCGCACGTTCCCGGCCACGCCTTCATTTCCTTTTCCACCGAGGCCAACTGGCCACTTGACCGAGGTCCCTTTGCCCGCCGAACTCGCCCATTCCGGGCTCACCTTCGAGAGGTAGTCGGTGAAAATGTAAGTGGTGCCGCTGCCGTCGGAACGGTGCACCACGGTGATGTTCAGATTGGGAAAGCTCACGCCGGGATTAGCCTTGGCGATCCGGCCATCATTCCAATTCGTGATCTTACCGAGATAAATGTCTGCCAGGACATCAGGTGTGAACTTCAACTCGGCGTTTACTCCGGAAATGTTGTATGCAGGCACGACCGCCCCCAGCACCGTCGGAAGATGGATCACTTTCACCTTGGACTGCGCAATTTGTTCATCCGTCATGGGGCCGTCGCTGGCGCCGAAGTCCACCGTCCCAGCCTGCACTTGGCGAATGCCGCCGCCACTGCCGATGGACTGGTAATTGATCTCGATGTTCGGATGTTCTTTGTGATACTCGTTGAACCACTTGGAATAAATGGGATATGGGAAAGTGGCGCCAGCCCCGTTAATTGTGGTTTGCGCCAACGCACAGCTCGCGAACACGCCGATGCAGAGGAGCACCCTGAGAGAGCGAATCACGTAGTTGCCTCCTGAGTTTTGGCCAGAGATAAGCGCCCTTCCGGTTTTACCCTGCGATTGTTACAGCCCTGTTACATGGCAGTGAATTTCGCGTGAAGACAAGGAGTTAGCAGCCGTAGCCCAGGCGTTGGGATGACAACCTGCTGACCAGCAGATAGCATTAAAGGTTTGCAGTTCGCTGTGGAGGGCAATCTTATGGCAACGATGGAACAGACATCTGCGAGCATCGCGACGGGCGCGAAGCCCAGGGTCTTCAAGAACTTTATCGGCGGCGAGTGGGTAGAAACCCGCACCGGCCGCACCTTCGAGAACCTCAACCCCGCTGACACCCGCGAAGTGGTCGGCATCTTCCAAAAGTCCGGCAAAGAGGACGTGGACCAGGCCATTGAGGCCGCGCGTCAGGCGTTCAAGAAGTGGCGCCTGGTTCCAGCGCCGCGTCGCGCCGAGATGTTGTACAAGGCCGCCGAAATGCTGATCGCCCGCAAGGAAGACTATGCCCGCGATATGACCTGCGAGATGGGCAAAGTCATTAAGGAAACGCGCGGCGATGTGCAGGAGGCCATCGACTGTGGCTATTACACCGCTGGCGAAGGACGCCGTCTGTTCGGGCCAACCGTGCCGTCGGAGCTGCCCAACAAGTTCGCCATGGCGATTCGCCAGCCGCTGGGCATCTGCGCCATGATCACGCCGTGGAACTTCCCTATGGCGATTCCGTCCTGGAAGCTTTTCCCCGCGCTGGTCGCCGGCAACACTGCGGTCATCAAGCCGGCGCAGGACACGCCACTGTCGGTCTTTAATTTTGTGCAGACGCTGCACGACGCCGGCATTCCTGCGGGGGTGGTGAACATCGTCACCGGATTCGGCGGTGAGGTCGGTACGCCGATGGTCGAGCATCCCGAAGTGCGCGCAGTCTCGCTGACCGGCTCGACCGCGGTCGGCCGCGTAGTTGGGCAGGAAGCGGCGAAGTCGTTCAAGCACTGCTCGCTGGAGCTGGGCGGCAAGAATCCGATGATCGTGCTGGACGATGCCAACCTCGACCTGGCGCTCGACGGTGCGCTGTGGGGCGCGTTCGGCACCACCGGACAGCGCTGCACTGCAACCAGCCGCATCATCGTGCAAAAGGGCGTGTACCAGAAGTTTGTGGATGAACTGGTGGCGCGCGCCAAGCACCTCAAAGTCGGCAATGGCCTCGACGAGACCGTGGACATGGGCCCGGCGGTCAACTCAGCGCAGATGGAGACTGACTTGAAGTACATCAAGATCGGCAAGGATGAAGGCGCGAAGATGCTGTGCGGCGGGCATCGTCTGGAAGGCGAATCGTACAACCACGGTTGGTTTGTTGCGCCGACGGTCTTCGGAGACGTTAATCCCAGGATGCGAATCGCGCGGGAGGAAATCTTCGGGCCAGTGGTTTCCATCATTCCATGCCACGGGCTGGACGACGCGATTGAAATCGCCAACGACATCGAGTATGGCTTGTCGTCGTCGATCTACACCAAGGACGTGAACAAGGCATTCACAGCGATGCGCGACCTTTATGCCGGCATCACTTACATCAACGCTCCAACCATTGGTGCGGAGGTGCATCTGCCGTTCGGTGGCGTAAAGGCCACAGGCAACGGCCACCGCGAAGGCGGTATCGGCGCAATCGATTTCTACACCGAGTGGAAGTCGGTTTACGTGGATTACTCCGACAAGCTACAAAGAGCGCAGATTGACAGGCCAGAGTAGCTGTGGCACACCCTGTCGCCAAAGACAGGCGACAAGGGTGGGGCTCCCATCGTGTCCTTTTACCCCCGGAGAGCGCGGAGGAATCTGAACGAATGTCGAACACTTTGCAGGGCCGCACCGTGGTCGTATTTGGTGTCGCCAACAAGCGCAGCATTGCGTGGGCCATCGCGCAACAGATGCAACAAGCCGGTGCGCAACTGGCCATCACCTACCAGAACGAGCGCCTGAAGCAGGAAGCCGACGACCTGATCGCCGCGCTGCCCAATTCGCAGGCGTTCCAGTGCGACGTCAGCCGCGACGATGAGATCGCGCAACTGTTCGAGCGGCTCAAGGCGAGTTACGGCAAGCTTGACGCCCTGGTGCACAGCGTCGCGTTCGCGCCCGCCGAAGAGCTGAAGGGCGAGTTCGTGAATACTAGTCGCGAAGGCTTCCGCATGGCGCTCGACATCAGCGCCTATTCTCTGGTTGGTGTCTCCCGTGCTGCTCGCCCGCTGATGACTGATGGTGGCAGCATCATGACTCTCACCTATTACGGCGCGGAAAAGGTTGTGCCAAGATACAACGTGATGGGCGTCGCCAAGGCCGCACTGGAAGCCAGCGTGCGCTACCTGGCCTATGATCTCGGCAAGAACAAGATTCGCGTGAACGCGATTTCCGCCGGGCCCATCAAAACACTGGCCGCGCGCGGCATCTCCGGCTTCGGTGACATGCTCGGCGCACACGCCGAGCGCGCTCCCCTGCAACGCAACGTGGATGTGAAGGAAGTTGGCACGACCGCCGTCTTTCTCGCCAGCGATGCCGGCAGCGGCATCACCGGCGAGACTATCTACGTGGATTGCGGGTACAACATCATGGGATTCTGATGCGTGCGGTGCTGACTAGGTCCCAGCATCACTTGCGTTTCCGGCTGCGCGTCCAGGCCGCATGCGAGCGAAAAGACTCCAGAGTGAGAAGACCGCAAGAATCACCAGTTCAGGATCGATGGCGTGCCGGTAGCGGGGCGTGGGGAAAGTAAAGTAGTAGATCAACGGGTAAGACAGCAGAAGCGTAGCGAACAGAAAAACGCCATGCACCCGCCGTATAGCGGCCAGCAATAATCCCGCGATGGCCAGCAGTGACGAGCCCAGAAACAGCAGGTTTTTCACCTGCTCCATGCCTTCTCTGGGAATTCCGGCCCAAAAAAAGATGAACCTGCGGCAACTCAGCACAAGGAACTCCCGGGGATGCTGGGCTATCCATTCTCTGGCCACGTGACCCTGTTCGGCGTCGAAGGCAGCTTCGCCCATCTGTTTGTATTGTTCGTAGAGAAAGCTGTTATTACCAGGGTGATATGCCGGGACCCACCAGCCCTCAGCCTGAGGATTATTACCGACGCGGAGTTCTACCCCGAGGTCGCCACGCACGAAGACCGGCCGGTGGAACACGGAATAGTTGCGCACCAGCCAGGGCGTCAAGACGGCCCAAAAGGTCAAAGCGCCCACAAGGGCGGGCACCGCGAAACGTTTGCCGCGAGTGTGCAACCGGTAGGCAAGCCAACATCCAGAGAAGGGAAGCCATGCCAGCATGGAGGTGTTGATCAGCGCCGCGGTCCCCCACAGCAGCCCGTAGCCGATCCACGAGGAGATGCGGTCGTTACCTTCCATCTCCAGCGTAAGCATGAACAGAAGGCTGAGCAGAAAAGCCGACAGACTCGTCTCCCAGATCCAGGTCACGGCCCAATAGATGCTGTAGGGTAACAGCGCCCACACCCATCCCGACCATACGGCAACGGCTTCGTTGAAGACGCGGCGCGCAATGCGATAGACGGTCCAACTGGTGAGCGCCGAGAAGACGCTGTTGAACAGCAGGAGGGCAAGCGCAGCGGCATGAGAGTAGATGCCAAACATGCGAAATGCCAGCGCGATCACCCACGGGTACAGTGGCGGAGTCCAAGCGGAAGGGCCGGTGTCACCCCGAAAAGGAGAGCCGAAGCCGTGGCCCGTGGCCAGCGAGTAGCCCAGGTTAGCCATCTCGAAGATAGACCAGTGCCGGGGGCTTAACTCATACGAAGCGGCGATCAGGATGTAGAGCACCCGCACCAGCAAGGCGACGATCACCATGCAAAGCGGAGAGCGAAAGAATTTCGTTCTAGTGCCCATCAGCCCACACTATATCTCTGGCAAAGACTTCGAGACAGGTCATTCGTGGTGGCCGCCTAGTTGTGGTAGTGCTCCGCAATCCATTGCGGGTAGCGATACTTCAACATGGTGAGTGCCCAGGCCGCCTGGACGGTCGCATGACCTAAGCCGCCGACATCGGTTTTGTAGTCGGTACTGAACTCGAAGATTCCACGGCACCATCCATACCAGCAACTATTCCATGAGCCGTCTGCATTCTGATGATCCATGATGCGGTCCACCCAGCGCGCACGCACCAAGTCAGGCCTCCCGGCAGCCAACAGGGACGCAATCCGCTGGATGTACGAGTCGGTAAGCCGCACGTCATAGTGCGCGTCGCGGGCGACTTTTTCGGCAACGGGGTTGATGGCCCTGTCCAGCTCCGGCGAGTGACCATTGTGTTCCAGGTACATCGCCAGCGCGAGGAGCTGCTTTTGCCGCGCTCCCCAGATGTACTTCGTAGGAGAAAATAGATTGGCCCGATCGCCATCGGTGAGCATAACTTTGTCGGGCGCCAGGGCATGGGCATACCAAACGAAATCCAGAATGTCATCCCCCATCTCCGGAACAGAGCCGGAGGGCACTGGGGCGTTGGGATCGAGCACACGAAACCAGACGAGCTCGAAGCGAGATTCCGGATGCATCAGATAATTTTTCCTGAAACCATCCAGTACGACCTGGAGCCTCGGATCCTGCGACATGCTTTCCATCTGCCCGATCATGTACATCATCGTGACATTTCGTTCGGAGACGATAGGGTTGTCCCTTATCCAGTTGAACGCGCTGTCCAGCTCGCGGTCCAGTTGGGAATCGAAAGCTGCGCGGGACTTTTGATGGAACGAGAAGTTATTTCTGAGCAGCGCGATCCCCACCACCAGGATAAGGACTGCCAACGCAGCCCATAACCAACGAAGGAGACGGTGAGGCTTGGTGGAGAACTTACCCGGATTGTTGTTTGCAGATTGCATTGTCTGGCTTTTCCATTTGATTGCGACGCTACCGATTATTCACGGTCGGGGCCCGCTGACGGCACCAGCACGCGAAGCCCGATTTTTGTGCCGGTGGCCTGCTCGATCTCGGGGGTCACATCGCGAGTGTTCTGGGTCAGCAGTGCCTCCCATTCCGGTTTGATCTTGCCTCCGTAGAGCGTGCCGGAGGGATCGACCACATAGAACATCCGGTCACCATGTTCCAGTTCATCGCGAAACTGCGCATCGTCCTTATGGAAGTAGAAAGTTTCCCAATACTCGCCTTGGCGAAACAGGTAGAAACCGAGTGCGGCAAACTCCGGCGATGTAAAGATCACTCTACCCGGCTGCAAAGGCCCGACGCGAGGTCTGAAATAGGTTGCGATCTCGCGGTAGTGTGTGCGCCGGCTCAAGTGCCGCTGCACCACGACGGCGTCGGTAAGCAAGAGTGTGGCCAGCGCCGCCGCGGCTGCTGCCAGTTTGCGCCACCGAGGCAGGGCCAGCTTCGCGGGCGCTGCAGCTAAATAGACGACATATAGCGCCAGCATCATGACGAATTGCGTTCTGGTCACCACTCCTACCGCGAAAAAGAATGCGGCAAGCGCGATGGAAACTATTGCGCTGAGTGCAACTTGAGCCGGCTGCGCCCCTTCCAGGAATGGCAGCACACCACACGCCATTAGGATGGCCAGTGCCGGATAAGCCTGGCTGACATAGGCGGCTTCTTTCACTTTGAATAGCGATAGAACAAAAGCTGGTCCGATCAGCCAGGCCGCACACCCCAGTACGAGATAGCGTCGTCGTCGAATCAGGTCGGCAGTGCCCAGAAATACCAACGGCAATCCAAAGAACACGCCTTTGAATAACGCTCCGAAGTAGAACCACCAGGGCTTGTACCACATGTTCGGGTCGTAGCCCATGCCCCCAACCCGGGTGGATGCCGCAGCGTGGAAATAGGTGCCAAGCCAGATCCTCAGGTTCTCCGGAGACAGTAGCCGCAGCAGGAACAAATGCGACCCGCCGACAATCACGAAGGCGAGCAAGCCAAATGCCACGTCACGTGCAGTCTGGCCCGGCTTCCCTTTCGCCAGACGAGCGAGCAGCAACAGTGCAACCGTTGCCCCGAATGGCAAAATGAGCCATAGCTTCGAGAGGAACCCAAGGCCGAGCGCTACTCCGGACAGCGCCGCGTACGCCGGTCGTCCCGACCCCAAATAATTTGCCGCCGCGAGTATGGCCGCACAACCCCAGAAGACGACCGAGGGCTCGGCCATAGCCGACCGCGCGTAAGCAATGGTGGCGGGATTAAGCAGAAACAGTACGCATGCGAGCAAGGCCGCGGTCCGGTCTTCGAGCAGCAACACAGTCACCCGATAGATACAGACAGCGGTCAAGAACATCAGCATGACGTTAACAATACGCAGAGCAAACTCAGTCTTTCCCAGCAGCAGGATGGAACCGGCGAGCTCTGCCGGATACATGTAAGGCCATGTTGACCATGGAACTCCGCCCGGTTCTGGCGAGACGATGGCAATCTGATGGTAGTCGTGGAGTATGTTCAGCGCAGAGATGCCGTATCGTCCCTCGTCCGTGTCCAGGTCGGGCCTGCCCAATTGGAACAATGCCAGGATGGCATAGACAAGAACGGTCGCCATTACGGCGATCCGGCCGGGAAACCAACCTCCTGATCTACGGTAGGAATTGGGGGGGGCGGGGGATGCAAGTTGCGCCGAACTCACCATTCTCTGGTCTCCGTGGCTGGGCATTTTCCAGCCGCAATACAGTACAGCGAGGTCGCAACTTTCACTCGCCCAGCGACTACAATAAGGTGCTTGGCCGAACTTAACAAGTCCGTCGCGGCGAGGTGCGGCTTGATGACGTTCTCAACCGGACGGTGGGTGCCGATGCTCTACCATTTGGGCGGGTGGTGAACTTGGCAATCGAAGCGGTACAATCCAAACGGACCCTCTGCCGGCGTATCGTGGCACTACCCATTTTGTTGAGCCTTCGTGGTTCACCATAGGAGTGGGCCGTGTCTACCCTTGGGATGTTGCTGGCCGCGATCTTTGCCCCAGTGAAGTCAGCAGGAGTCGGTGTGCAAACTATTGCACTACTTAGCACACAAAGTTTGCGAGTCTGTAATCTTCAAAGTTAGAACTTATGGATTTTCAGTCAGTTCTGGAGTATGCTAACTCGCACCGTCGGCCAAACAATTGCACATGTCCTGTCGGCTTAGGAACTCAGTTCTGAGATGGAGTGAGGGTTAGTGGCGCTCGCGGGCACCAGAGGGGCAGAGACTGTGTCTCGCCCGCCGGAAGTGGAAATTGCTGCAGGAGGAGTTCCGGCCGCCAAGGCTCCTACTTTTTGGCAGAGCGTCAAGCCGTTCGGCTGGCAGGGACTGCTGCTGGCGGCGGTCCTTATTGCCCTGTATGCGCCGGTTCTCCGGATCCTCGTCGACCAGTGGTATCGTGACCCGGACTATTCGCATGGATTTCTTGTGCCGTTGCTCTCGGCGTATTTGATATGGCAGCGACGCGACAAGCTAAGCCGGGTCCCGCGGCATCCTTCCCTCTGGGGGATCGTCATCGTCCTCATGGCCTTGGGACTGCTTGTTCTCGGCAGCCTGGGCGCGGAGCTTTTCCTGACCCGTTTTTCTTTGCTGTGCACCATCTGCGGCCTCATCGTTTATTTCTGCGGGGGCGCCATGCTGCGTGCCATGGCGTTTCCCATGGCGTTTCTGCTTTTCGCAATCCCGATACCGGGGGTGGTTTACAACGAGATCGTCTTTCCATTGCAGTTCATCGCGTCCCGGTTCGCAACCTGGACACTGGAAACGCTCAATCTGTTTCCCATCATGCGCGAGGGCAACGTCCTGATTCTGCCCGGCATGTCCCTGGAAGTGGTAGAAGCATGCAGCGGCATTCGCTCACTTATGTCATTGCTGGCGCTGGCGGCGGGCTTCGGATATGTCGTAGAGCGCAGCCTTGTGGCGCGCTGGATTCTGTTCCTGGCCATGGTTCCGCTTGCTATCATCAGCAATGGAACGCGCGTAATGCTGACCGCCATAATGTCCAACTACATGGGCCCGAAGGCGGCAGAAGGTTTCATGCATGAGTTCTCGGGCTGGGTGATCTTCGTGGTCGCCACGGTTTTGTTCCTCGGGTTCTACGGTCTAATGACGAAAATCCGTAAATGGATGGGATGGATGCCCAAAGACGCGGCACCCTTTTCCGTTGCGAAGGGAAATGAATGAAGGCAGGGGCTCGCTATTGGATGATGCTTGCCCTATTATTGGGCGCCACAACCGGAATGGGTTATCTGTCTCACGGAGAGGCTACCCCTCCGGCCAAGCCGCTGTCGGATTTTCCCACCCAGATCGCCGGGTTTACCACCTATGCGAACTGGACTCTGGAGCAGAAGTATCTTGACGTGCTGGGGGTGACCGATTATCTGAATCGCGGATATTTTTCCCCCTCCCAGGGCGTAATGAATCTGTACATCGGTTACTTCCGAAGCCAGCGGACCGGCACCAGCATTCACTCTCCCAAGAACTGTCTGCCCGCTTCGGGCTGGCAGCCGGAAACATCCAGCGTGTATGAGTTGCCACTAGATGATGGTCGAAAAGTTCCGATTAACCTGTATATCATCCGCAAGGATCTGGATGAACAGCTCGTCCTTTACTGGTATCAGGCGCACGGCCGGGTTGTGGCCAGCGAGCTTTGGGGCAAGTTTTACTTGGTATACGACGCGTTGCGCTTGAACCGCACCGACGCCGCGCTGATTCGCATTACCACTCCGGTCAATCGCGGTAATGAGGAACAGGCGCGTTCGCGGGCCATCGCTTTCGCAAAACAGATAACTCATGATGTTGATCAGATCATTCCACGGTGACCCAGGAGAAGGCATGCGGAAACGCTACATCGTCCCAGTCGTGATGGTTGCGCTATTGCTAGCATTGGCCGGTTGCACCCGCAACCCCGATGCCGCCAAGCGCAAGTACGTCGAGAGCGGCAAGAAGTACATGGAGGAGAAGAAGTACGATTCTGCCGTAATTCAATTCAAGAAAGCTCTGCAGATCGATCCCCGCTATTCTGAGGGGCATTATGAGCTCGGGCAGGCCGAGTTGGCCCAGCAACATTGGGCCGCTGCCTTCAAAGAGTTCAGCGTGGCCACCGATCAAGATCCCAATAACGTCAAGGCACACCTTGCGCTCGGGACCCTGTGGTGGCAGGCAAGGAAATACCCGGAAGCGGAAGAACACGCCCGCTTCGTGATGGAGCACGACCCCAGCAACCTCGACGGATACATGTTGCTGGGCAACATCCTGCTGGGTGAGAAGAAAACGCAAGAAGCCATTGAGGTTTACACCAAGGCAGCTGCGGTGAAGCCGAATGATCCCGGTCCCTACCTCAATCGCGGCGTGGCCTACAATGCGCTCAAACAGGACGCAGCCGCCGAAGAAGACCTGCGCAAGGCGATCAGTGTCGATCCCAAGGCGATGCCCGCTTATTATGCTCTTTCCAACTTCTACATGAACAAGGGGGATAACAAGAAGGCCGAGGAAACTCTACGGCTCGCCATTCAGAATGGCTCACCAGAGGATCCGGTACCGTCCCTGCGGCTGGCCGGTCTGATGCTGCATGAGGGGCGAAAGTCGGATGGCGAGCAGGCGATTCAGCAATTGCGTGAAAAGCAGCAGAATTCGGCGGTGGTTGCGGCTGCCATCGGCGATTACTACCTGGCCTCCAGGGATTCGGGAGCAGCCATCAAGGAATATCAGCGTGGTCTCTCCATCGATCCCAAGAACCAGGATTTGCAGTTGCGACTTCTGGAGACTTTGATCAACAACGGCAAGATCGACGAAGCCACGGCGCTGACCGACAAGCTGCTGAAGGAAAACCCCGGAGACGTCATGGCCCGGATTACCCACGCCCGCTTGCTGGCCATCAAGGGTAACGGTGCCGAGGCGGTGGTGACTCTCCGTGATGTCATCAAAGACGCGCCGGAAAACGCCAAAGCCCATTTCATTCTGGGACAGGTGTTGCGCCAGACCGGCGATCTGACGGGAGCCAAGGCCGAACTACAGGAAGCTTTAAAGCGACAGCCGGATAACCCCATGGTGTTATACGCCGTGGCGGAAACCTACCGTGACGCGCGCGATTTTGACACCGCCCGCGAATATGCCTCCCGCCTGGAAAAGTTGAATGAAAATAACCCTTCCGCGCATTTCCTGAATGCCACGATTGATATCGGCGCCCAGGACTATGACGGCGCGCTGAAGGAATTGAATGAGGTGAAAAAATCGCTCAGCAACGATCCGCTGCTGTACCTCAATTTTGCTCTCGCTTATGCCGGTCAGAAAAAATATGCGGATGCGGAGCGGGAGTTGCAAACTGCACTAAAACTGTATCCGCAGTACGACGCGGCGCAGGCCGATTACGTCAGTTTGATGTTCTCCACCAACAACGCGGCCAAGGCGCTGGCCCTCGCCAGTCAGTACGCCGCCGCCAATCCCAGCCGGCCCGCTGCGCATTTCATCTATGGTTCAGCCCTGGCTAGCGCCAGGAAGTTCGACGAGGCCATTCAGGAGTATCAAAAGGTCATTCAAATCGACCCGAATTCGGTTATGTCGTACATCCATATCGGCCAGATTTACGAAATGACTAATCGCCCTCAGGACGCTTTGGCCTCTTACCAAAAGGCCCTGCAGATCCAACCCAATTCGCCCTTGGTGAACAATTACCTCGGGAATCTCTACGTCCGCCAGGGTGACTTGAAGTCGGCCGGAAAGGCCTTCCAGGCAGCCTTGAACCAGAACGCGCATGATCCCATCGCCGCCAACAACCTGGCCTGGGTCTATGCCGCCGAGGGCGAGAACCTTGACATGGCCCTGAGCCTGGCGACACAGGCCAAACAGATTGCTCCCGACCTGGATGGGATCAACGATACGTTGGCCTGGATACAGTACAAGAAAGGGAACTACCACGTCTCCATCGCACTGGCGGAAGACGCCGTCAAGAAGCGGCCCCAGAAGGCGGATTATCGCTACCATCTGGGTATGGCGTATGTCGGAGCTGGAGATCGTGACCGCGGCCGAACTGAATTGCAGAAAGCCCTGCAGTTGAATTTGAAGGGGCCGGATGCAGACGAGGCCCAGAAGACCCTGGCTTCGCTGCGCTAGCCCCTGGAGATGTTCCACCACGCTTCCGGCCTGACGCCAATTGACGTCAGGCCGTCCTGTTTGCTTTCGGAACTCACGCACAAGCTCCAATTTGAATCGGCAGCGCCTATCTGTTAATCTAACTAACTGGTTAATTAAATATGGAGGCCGGAGGCCCAATTCTTACTTCTCGGCGTGGCAGCCGCCGCCAACCAGAAGCCAGCCGCGATGCTATCCTTCACGCCGCTCTGGCTGAGTTTGCTCAGGAAGGCCATGCCGGCGCTCGGGTGGACGCAATCGCTACTTCAGCCGGCGTGAACAAAGCCCTGCTCTATTACTACTTCCATGACAAGGAAACGCTCTATGGCGCGGTCTTAGATCGCTTCTTTATTCGGTTGACGGAGCGCGTGATGAGTGAGCTTGACGCGGCGGTGCCGGCGGGAGAGCGGCTGCTTCGCTATGCTTGCGCCCACTTCGACAGCGTGGCTGAATCTCCGCATTACGCCAAGTTGTTCCAGGGCGAAGTTATGAGCGCCGGACGCGGCGGCTCACCCCACCTCTCACGCATTGCGGAACGGTTCATCCGGCCCATTGCCGTTCGGGTCACGCAATTGCTGCAGGAAGGCGTCTCTACCGGTGAATTTCGGCCGGTCGATCCCATCCAGTTTGCGCCTTCCGTAGTTGCTGTCAATGTTCATTACTTTGTTATTGCACCGGTGACGCGAATGCTTTTTGGCCGCGATCCCTACGCTCCGGAGGCAATCGGCGAGCGCCGCGCCGCTGTGCTGGATTTTGTGGCCGCCGCGCTATTCACCGACCGGGAAGCCGGCATCCGGCTGGCGGCTGAAATTGCATCGCAGAAAAACCAGGCCCTCAAAATCGAGCCGGCGCCTTCCGGTGAAGGCACGGGAGGCGATCGCCTGTGAAGCAGAAGAAGTTCGCCATCGTTCTGCTCGTGCTGCTGGCCATTGCGGTTGGCTACTACTTCTATTCCACCGATCGCACCGGTGACACCGTGCTGATTGGAATTGTGGACGCCAATCAGGTCATCGTCAGCTCGAAGATCATGGGCCGAGTCGAGAAGCTTTACGTGGACGAAGGCTCCAGAGTGAACGCCGGCGATCTGATCGCCGAAATTGACTCTGCCGAGTTGGAAGCCCAGAAAAATGCTGCCCAGGCGACCATTGACTCTTACGACTCACAGGTATCGTCCATGCGCGCGACGGAAGCACAAACCTTCGGCGAAACTAACGCGGGCGTGGTGAATGCCCAAGCGCGGCTGGCAGCCGCCAAAGCCACATTGGCGCAAGCGCAGGCGGACCTGGCTCGAATCCAAAGCGACTCTGAACGAACCATCGCACTGGCGAAGGTCGGAGTTGAATCCGACATGGACCGCGTTCGCGCCGAGGAACAGCTAAATGCCCAGCGCGCTGCTGTCCAGAGTGCCCAGAAGAATGTGGACGCCGCACAGGCTGACCTCAATACGGCCATTGCGCGCACTCACCAGCAGCGCGCCGCGGCCAGCAACGTCGCCGCGAATGAAGCACAAGTGGCCAATGCCAAAGCACAGCTCGCCGAAGCGGAGACCCGTCTCGGCTACACGAAAATCTACGCTCCCGTCAGCGGCACGGTCTCAGTTCGCGCGACTCGCCAGGGGGAAGTCGTGAACCCGGGGACGCCGATCGTGACCATCATCGACTTCGGCGATACCTGGGTCCGTGCTGAGGCGCCAGAGACGGAAGCGCGCTTCATCGCCGACGGCCAGAAGCTGACCGTGCGCTTGCCGGCGGGCAAGCCCATGGTCGGCACCGTCATCTTGAAAGCAGTAGAAGCGGATTTTGCCACCCAGCGCGATGTCAGTCGCCGCAAGCGCGACATCAAGACCATCGGCCTGAAGCTGAAGGTTGACAACCCCGATGGTGCACTCGTTCCCGGCATGACCGCCGAGGTCCTGCTTCCAAAGCATCTGGAGAGCGCTGGGCCATGAGCTGGTTTGCACCCAAGCCGGTGCCAAATGCAGGCTGCGAGACTCCTGCCAGCGGCGATGCCATCGTCGTGGACCACATAACTAAAAAGTATGGCGACTTCACTGCCGTGGACGATGTGTCGTTCACCGTGCGCCAGGGCGAAATCTTCGGCCTGCTCGGGCCGAATGGCGCTGGCAAGTCCACGTTGATCCGCATGATGACCACGCTGCTGCCCATCACCTCCGGGCGGGCCCTCATCAACGGTTTCGACGTGCTTAAGCAGCCTGATGAGGCACGGCGGTGCATGGGCGTGATCCCGCAAGCGCTGACCAGCGACATCGACCTCACCGTCGAGGAGAACCTGAACATTTACGCCAAGCTGTACAACGTTCCCGCAGACGTTCGCAAGCACAACGTGGACGATCTTCTGAAGACGGTGGAATTGGACAAGTGGCGCCACGC
This sequence comes from uncultured Acidobacteriaceae bacterium, assembly GCA_963823635.1. Lineage (GTDB taxonomy): Bacteria > Acidobacteriota > Terriglobia > Terriglobales > Acidobacteriaceae > Bog-257. The sequence continues at coordinate 271,866 of CAWGMV010000029.1, forward strand.
TCAGACCAAAACGCTCTCCGGCGGCATGAGAAGACGGCTGGAAATTGCGCGCGGCCTGGTGCACAGCCCTAAGATTTTCTTTCTCGATGAGCCGACCACCGGACTCGATCCGGTTTCGCGCGTTGCCGTGTGGGAGATGCTGACGGAGATCAAGAACCGCCGTGCGCTGACCATCCTCATCACCACGCACTACATGGACGAGGCCGACCGTCTCTGCGATCGCGTTGCCATCGTGGACCACGGGAAGCTGGTCGCGCTGGATTCGCCGCTCGCGCTCAAAGCCAGCGTACCCGGTACCAACGTCATCGAAGCACAGTTTCTCAATGCTCCCGCCGGTTGGGAAGACGAATTGAAGAAGCTGGAGGATGTCACCTCGGTTCAGCATGAAGCTGCGAACATGTATCGCATCCTGAGCAGCAACGGCTCCAAAACTACGACCGAACTGGTCGAACTCGCAGTGCGCTCCAAGGTAGAAGTGAAATCTCTTTCGGTGCAGAACACCACGCTGGATGACGTTTTCGTCCACTATACGGGAAGGCAATTGCGCGACGAGCAGGTGAAGGCCTATTCCTTTGTCATGCCCGACCGTCCGGGGATGCGCCCATGAACCGGATGCTGGCCATTGTCGAGCGCGAGCTGCGCAAATTCTTTCGGTCGCCGGCGCTGATGCTGGTGGCCATGGTGTTTCCTCTGGTGCAGTTGATCGTGCTGGGTAACGCCTTTGGCGGGAAGATCAAAGACGCCAGGCTCGGAGTTGTAGATCAGGACGGTGGCACCCAGGCGGTAAAGGTCCACGAAGCGCTGGCTGCGGTTGAATCGAACGCGCGCACCTTCACGCCCGTGCCGTACGACAGCGACAAGCAGGCCATGGAGGACGTGCGCAATGGCCGTCTCGACGGCGCCATCATCATACCGCCGGAATACTCACGTCGCGTCTATGAGGAAAATCATCCCCGCATCGCACTCATCGTGGACAATACCGATAACTTCATGAGCTCGACGCTGGAGCAGGAATTCAGCGACCTGACCAAGGCACTGAATAATCCCGACGTAGATCCGTCGCGCATCGTGCAGCAGATCTCACTCGATACAGTCGAGCTCTATCCCTACATTGAGTACATGAAGTACCTGCTGCCCGGCTCCATCGTGCTGGCCATGTTTGTCTCGGTCATGATTGGGGGCGGCATGTTGTACATCGACGACAAGGCGCGAGGGGTGCACGAAGGATACTTGGTCACGCCCATAACGAAATTTGAACTGGTCGCCGGGCTCAACGTCGCCGGTGCCATCAAAGCCATTCTTGCGGGTATTGTGATCACCGTGCTGGGATCCCTGCTATCGGGTCTCGGCTCCGTCTTCGTGCCGCAGAACATGATCTACATCCTGTTGATGATCGTGACCACCTCGGTCGCGTTCAACACCATGATGTTTCTCATGATGGTTAGGGTGGAGGATCCACTGGTACCGCGTGCGACCTTCGGCATTTTGAACACGCTGCTCTTCTTCCCCAGCGGCGCGATTTACCCGATCAAAGCATTTCCCACCTGGCTGCGCTTCATCGCCTATATCGATCCGTTCACTTACGCAGTCCACGGATTCAAGGCCATCCTGCTGAAGGATGCAGGCTTCGTGGCCATTCGCGCTGACCTGCTGTACCTGATGGTCTCCGCGACCGTCATGATTTCCATCGCGACGGCTCTCTTCAAGCGCACGCTGTAACCATGCGGCGGACTAGCGCTTTTTCCTGTCGAGAATCCCAAGAATCTCCTGCAAGCCTTGCCGGACTTTTTTCAGGCTCTGGGGCGAGTCTTTCCCGGGAAATGGCAAACCAGCTTGCTGCTTTGCGGGTTTCGCTTCCTGCCGGAGATGCTGGCGCGCTCCGGCAATCGTGAAGCCTTCTTCGTAAAGCAATTGCTTGATGCGCAGCACATTTTCGACGTCCCGCTGACGATACATTCGCTGGCCGGTGCCGCTTTTCACTGGCTTCAGCATGGGGAACTCCGTCTCCCAGAAACGCAGCACGTAAGCCGGCAGCCGGCAGAGGCGCGCCACCTCGCCAATGCGGAAGTACAGCTTGTCGGGAATGACCGGATCGGAAGCGCTGCCGCTCTTGCGGCGTTTTTTTTCAGCAGTCATGACAGAGACACGGAGAGCATCGGATGGATACTTGTAGCACGAACACCTGCTATGAACAACTGCCGCGTGGATTGCTCAGCAGATTATGCTTCCTTCCCCATTTCTCCACGCGGGAGTGGAGGCGTAGCGGCGTAGAAAAGCCCCCGCGAACAGCAGTCGCGGAGGCACGTTTGCAGACAAAAAATTACAGCGAGGCGGGTGCCTCGCCAGTACCCTGTTACTACTTTTTCTTCTTGGCGGCCTTCTTAGCCTTCTTCTTCGTTGCCATTGGTATTGCCTCCTTGTTGAACCCTCTCCCTTGAAGGTTGACGGTTCGTTTCGGCATGGTAGTCCAAAATGCTGGGTGGATTACCTGCCTACCCCAAGATATTGCGGTTACCGGACGGGAATGTCAACACATTTTTTCAGAAAAAGTATTGCGCTCGGGGCTGTTTGGTGAAATGGCCCGAGTCGACTCCAGCGATGAAGCTGAATTTGCGTCCATCAGCAGACGATCAAGTCTCGCGAAAGAACGACCCTGCAAAGAAGGCCAGCGCTGGTCGTGCAGAATTGTCATTGGCGGATGCGTTCTCAAGAAATTCAGGAGACAATAGGCCTATGACGGATTTTCGTGCGCTCTATGTTGATGAAGCTTTCCGCAGCTTGCGCGGTCACAAGCGTTTGGCTGACGACGCCATCGCACAGCTTAGCGATGAGCAGTTTTTCGCCGCTCCTGATCCTGAGTCAAACAGCGTTGCCGTCATCATGAAGCACCTGGCAGGCAACATGCGCTCGCGATTCACCGACTTCCTGACCACCGACGGCGAAAAGCCGGACCGCCATCGTGATACTGAATTTGTCATGCAGGGTGGCGCGAAGCGCGGCGAAGTGATCGGCGACTGGGAGCAGAGCTGGCAATTCGTTTTCGATACCCTGAATTCGCTTCAACCCGAAGACCTGGAACGCAGTGTCACCATCCGCGGCGAGCCGCATTCTGTGCTGCAAGCTGTCAATCGTCAGGTGGCGCACTACGCGTATCACGTGGGACAGATTGTTTTCCTGGCGAAGCACTGGAAGGGCGCGGAGTGGAAGACGCTAAGCGTACCTAAGGGCCAGAGTGAGCAGGTCAACGCGGCGATAACAGAGAAGCACAAGAAGACATAAATCTCGAACGATTTTCCCCGCTCCCTCGCGTGCTAAACTTGTCCGTTTGCCCACCATTGCTGCTTTCATTACTGGGCTGACGTGCCGCGGGTGCCCATCTTTTCGTCTTCGTTTGGCGAAAGAGTGGGGGACTGACTCGCGAAGGAGCCGTCCTCATGCCGAATACTATGCTTGCTGTCGTAAAGCCGGAAGCTGCGCCCGGCACCGATATCCGCGAAGTTCCCAAGCCGAAGATTGGACCCACCGACGTTCTGGTGAAAGTGAAGGTGGCCTCCATCTGCGGCACCGATCTGCATATTTACCAATGGGACCAATGGGCACAGCGGCGTATTCATCCACCGCTGATTCCCGGCCATGAGTTTTGTGGCACTGTGGAAGCCGTCGGCGACGAGGTTACCAGTGTCAAGGAAGGCGATTTCGTCTCCGCCGAAATGCATGTTGCCTGCGGCAAGTGTCTGCAATGCCGCACCGGTGAATCGCACATCTGCCAGCATGTGAAGATCATCGGCGTGGATACCAACGGCGCCTTCGCCGAGTACGTCGTCATCCCTGAGTCGAACATCTGGAAGCTCGACCCTTCCATCCCACAGGAATACGCATCCATCCTCGATCCCCTGGGCAACGCCGTGCATACCGTGCTCGCGGGAGAGATTGCAGCTAAGAGCGTTGCCATAACTGGCTGTGGCCCAATTGGGTTGTTCTCCATCGCCGTGGCGCGGGCCTGCGGTGCGACACAGATCTACGCCATCGAAGTCAACGAACATCGCCGCAAGATTGCCAAGCAGATGGCTCCTGACTTCGTCCTCGATCCCACGAAGGATGACGTGTACGGCATCGTGATGGACAACACCGGCGGCACCGGCGTGGACGTCGTGCTGGAAATGGCCGGGCGCACTGAGGCCATACGAACAGGATTCAAGATCCTGCGTCTTGGTGGCCGTATGTCACTGCTCGGAATTCCCTCCAAGCCCGTCGAACTCAATCTCGCCGAAGAAGTTATTTTCAAAGGCGCCACTGTCCAAGGCATCAACGGCCGTCGTATGTACCAGACCTGGTACCAGATGACGGCGTTGCTCAAGGCAGGCAAGCTGGATCTGCATCCTGTCATCACCGACCGCATCGCCATGAAGGACTTCGCCTCCGGCATGGAGCGCCTGAAGACCGGCGAGGCAAGCAAGATTCTGGTGTATCCCAACGGGGCGAAGTAACTGCGCTGCAATCACATACCCGCGGGAGAGACAGCTCACAAGAAGAAACGCAATTGGGTAAAAAAGCGTCACAGGATTTTCCTGTAAAGTTTTGTTAAGAGGCCCAAAATGGAACGGTCCTGCGGAAGATGGTGCGAGCCTCCTACGCAGAATCAATGACTTAGCAGCCTCATACGTCTATTGATATCCTGCTTACGTGATTTCGGCCGCGCGATATCGAACCATGTACACGGTCCCCAAACTCGAAGATTATTCGCCGGAGGCGCTGGATCGCGCCGTCACTGAGCTCCTGTTTGCCCTCGACGTTGAAACCCGCGAACTACACACCGAAAGTGACTGGAAGACATTCCGCGACCGTTGGATGGCGCGCAAGAACGGCGTTCTAACGCAGGTCAACGACGTCTGGCTGAAGGCCGCCCACGGTTCGGCGAAGCGCGATGTCGGCCGCCGGGTCAACGAACTGAAAACCCGCGTCGAAGCCGCCATCGATGCGGCGCACAAAAAAATCCATGCTTCCTCTGCTGGCGCCAACCTCGCCGCCGAGCGACTCGACATCACTCTTCCCGGCATCCAACGCCCCATCGGCGTCAAGCATCCGGTGCTGCGCGTGATGGATGAGATCGTCGCCGTCTTCAAGGCAATGGGTTACTCGGTCGGCGAAGGTCCCGAGGTCGAGACCGACTACTACAACTTCCAGTCGCTCAACTTTCCGCCCAACCATCCGGCGCGCGACACCCAGGACACGCTTTTCATCGCCGGGCAGGAGAGCAAGCCAACTCGCGACCGCCTGATGCTGCGCACGCACACTTCGCCGGTGCAGATTCGCACTATGGAGCGGCAGCCGCCGCCGGTGCGCATTGTTATTCCCGGCAAGGTGCATCGCAACGATCCTCTGGACGCTACGCACTCACCCGTCTTTCATCAGGTCGAAGGACTCGCGGTGGATACCAACATCACCTTCTGCGATCTGAAGGGCACGCTCGATCACGCCATGAAGGCGCTGTTCGGCTCGTCGGTGAAGACGCGCTTTTATCCGTCGTTCTTCCCCTTTACCGAACCCAGCGCCGACATGCAGGTGAGCTGCATCTTCTGCGGCGGGAAAGGCTGCCGCAAGTGCAAATTCAGCGGCTGGATCGAGCTGCTGGGCTGCGGCATGGTAGATCCCAACGTCTTCGACTTCGTGAAGCAGATACGGCTACGACTCGTCGAAGATTAGCGGCTTCGCCTTCGGCATGGGGGTGGACCGCCTCGCGTTGCTGAAGTACGAAGTGGAAGGAATCCAGATGTTCTTCGAGGGCGATGTGAGGTTCCTGGAGCAGTTTGCGTAGAGGGTCTGAGCAATGCAACAGCACAGTTTTGTCGAGAGCGTCCTCGGGATCTGGTTCGCAGCTTGGGCATTCCGGAAACGTTACGAAGTTGATAAGGAGCTCGACCGAACTGCGCAGGTTGTCCGGTGGGCTTTAGTTATTGTCTGCTTCGCACTGATACGAATACCCGGGCCACAATTTGCGGTGCTGCGTGTAGCCACAGGATTTGTTGGACTAGGCTTTTTATGTTGGCCGAATTTTTCATTTCACCTAGTTCGCTTTTATCGATCGCATTTCGGGCATGGGAGGGTCAGGAATCAGGACGCTAAATGAAAATTCTTCCTGCATGGCTGCGTGAGTTCGTCGAGGTCACGACTGACGATCGCTGACGCTGCGACGGAATCCTGCGTTTTCATGCTGGTGCCATAACCAGCGCCGTAGGCGCGAAAGAGCTTAGCCCAGCGCTTCAGCGCTGGGTAGGCGCAGAAATAAAGACGCGAGTCCCGGTAGGGACGACAGATGAGAAGGCGGGTTTCAACCCGGCATTTCTGGGGCTAAAAGCCCCCTTGGAATTTGATAGGCGCGTGGACGCTGGCCTGAAGGCCAGCTCTACCAGAATAGGCGTATGAGAATCCTTCCCGCATGGGTGCGCGAGTTCGTCAACGTCGGGGTTGACGACCGCCGACTCGCCGAGGACTTGACTGCCGCGGGCATTGCGGTGGAGTCCGTTCAGGAGGAGAACGGCGCAACGGTTTACGAGATGGACCTCACCACAAACCGCGTGGACGCCATGAACCACTACGGCGTTGCGCGCGAAGCGTCGGCCATCTACGATGTCGAACTGAAGAAGGTCGAACCGAAGATGCCTGCCAACCATAGGGGTCCCTCGACTGCGCGTCCGCCCAACCCGTCCGCTGCGGCGAACGGGTTGGAAGAGCTTGCGGACGCTTCGCTCGGGATGACAGATGATGTTTTTCCGATCGTCATCGAAGACGAGCAGGGTTGTGCGCGATATACCGCGCGCATCGTGCACAACGTGAGGATTGGCCCATCGCCGCAGCGAATTGCCGAGCGACTGGAGCTCATCGGCTCTCGCTCCATCAACAACGTCGCTGACGCCACAAACTACGAGCTTAACGAGCTCGGCCATCCCACGCACGCCTTCGATCTCGACTTGCTCGAGGGCGGCGCTATCATCGTGCGCCGTGCGCGCGCAGGCGAAGAACTTAAGACGCTCGACGAGGTTGAGCGCAAGCTTACGGCGGAAGACCTGGTTATTGCCGACGCGAAGAAGCCGGTTGCGCTGGCTGGCGTTATGGGCGGCTTTGACTCGATGATCACTGAGCGTACCAGGAACGTGCTCATTGAGTCGGCGTGGTTCGATCCGGCGACTATTCGCAGCATGGCCAAGCGGCACGGCATGCACACCGATGCTTCGCACCGCTTCGAGCGCGGCGCTGACTGGGGCATCACAGCGCTGGCGTGCGATCGCGTGGCCCAGCTGATCCTGGAAAGCGCAGGCGGCGAACTCGCCGGCGGCCAAATCGATGTGGTGGCGCGCATTTTCGAGCCCGCGACCATTTCGTTGCATCTATCAGAGGTGAGCCGCATTCTCGGTATTGATCTCGACGAAAATGAGATACAGCGCATTCTGGGCCGCCTCGGTTTCGGCGTAACGCGCGCATCCGGCGGCTGCTTCCGCGTACAGGTTCCCACCTGGCGTCTCGATGTTGAGCGCGAAGTCGATCTGCTGGAAGAACTGGCCCGCATCCACGGCTACAACAAGTTTCCCAACACGCTGCCGGCCTTCAGGGGTGCGGTGGTCACGCTGCCCGACGAACCAAAGGATGCGAGGGTCCGCGAGACGATGCTGGCGCTCGGTTACAACGAGGCCATCTCAATCACATTTATTTCGGAGCAAGACGCAAAGACCTTCGGTGGAGGCGAACCGCTGGCCATCGCCAACCCGCAGAGCGAAGAGGCGGGCTATCTGCGTACTTCGATAATGCCCGGCCTGCTCAACATGGTGGAATACAACCTGAACCGCGGCAACGGCAACGTTCGACTTTTCGAGGCGGGCGAGGTATTCGAGAGGGTCGGTGACGGTCGCGAGGAGCGTCGCCACCTGGGATTCGCGGCGACCGGCGATGCCATCGCGTCCAGCGTTCACGCGCCGGCACAGCCGTACACGTTCTTCCACATGAAGGGCGATATTGAGGAATTGCTGGGGGCGTTTCAGCATAGCTCGTTGTATTTCGATGCTCAGACGCCGGAGTATTTTCATCCTGGTCGCTCGGCGCGTGCCGTTATGGACGGCGAGACGGTCGCGCGCTTTGGCCAATTGCATCTTGATCTGGCGGCTGCGCGCAAGTTTCGCCAGGAGGTCTACATCGCCGAGGTTCTACTCGACCGGTTGTATCGCCACCCGCTGCGCGAGCCGCGCTATGAAAGCATCTCGAAGTTCCCAGCCGTCGAGCGTGACTTTTCATTTCTCTTCGACGAAGCGATCACGTTTGATCGCATTCGGTCTGCGGTTGACGCTTTGGCGATCAATGAGCTGCAGAATTTTGTTCCTGCGGAGATTTATCGTGGCGAAAAGGTTGGAGCAGGCAAGTACTCAGTCCTGCTTCACGCGGAATTCCAGTCCAAGGAGCACACATTGCGCGATGACGAAGTGGCACAGTGGTCGTTGCAGATCATCGCGAAACTCGAATCGCTCGGTGGCGTGCTGAGAGCATAGGCGGGAAGTCTTCACAAATGTGTCATCCTGAGCGACGAGGGCGTCCGCCGTGGACGCCGAGGAGCGAAGGACCCCTATGGTTGAAGAAGCCTTTCAGGTATATAGGGGTCCTTCGACTGCGGTTCGTCCCGCAAAGCGGAACGAACCTCCGCTCAGGATGACACAATGTAAAGCGGGGCGAACCTCCGCTCAGGATGACACAATCTAAGGATTCTTTGTTTCCCTGGCAGTGCCCTTCTTCCCGCTCACACGCTGTGCTCGCGGTTTCTTCACTTCCGGCAACTCGCGCGCCACGCTGTCGAGCACTCCGTTGATGAATGTCACCGACTCCGGCGTGGAAAACCGTCGCGCAATTTCCAGCGCCTCGTTTATCACCACCGGGCGCGGCGTATTGGGAACCCCAAGAAGCTCAGCCACGCCGGTGCGCAGCAGATTGCGGTCCACAGCGGGCATGCGATCCATTCGCCAGCGCGCATTGCGCACGATAATCTGATCAATCTCCTCCGAGCGTTGGCAGGCAACGTTGAACAAGTCGTCGGCAAACAGACGGACATCTTCGTCAAGGTCCATGCGCTCGCTCCAGAAAGTGCGTCGCACCTCGGCAGGCTCCTGTTTGGCCATGTCCAACTGAAAAAGCATTTGCAAGGCCAGTTCGCGCGACTTGCGGCGGCCCGTTGCCTTGCTCATGGTTTGCCGCCCGCTGCCGGCCCGGCAATCTGCTGGCGCAGGCACGCCATTTCCACTGCAGTAAGGCCTGCTTCGAATCCCTTGTTGCCCGCCTTCAGTCCTGCGCGATCAATGGCCTGCTCCAGCGTGTCGCAGGTCAGAACGCCGAATGCATGTGGCACGCCCGTCTCCTGTGCTGACTGGCCGACGCCGCGGGTTACTTCGTTGGCGATGACCTCGTAGTGCAGGGTATCGCCACGCAATACGCATCCGATGCATACGATGGCATGGTAGCGCTTCGTCTCGGCAAGCTGGCGCGCGGCCGCTGGGATCTCGAAGGCGCCCGGCACATAAACAATGGTGACGTCGTCAGGCTTCGCGCCGCACTGACGCAGCGCCAGGAGCGCTCCCTCCAGCAGACGCTCGGTAATGAACGAATTAAAGCGGCTGACTACGATGGCGAAGCGCTTGCCCGCCGCGTCTAGTGGGGCTTCTACACCACGGGCCTCGACTGGCTTCTTCGCGTAGGCCAAGAAGCCGATTCGCAATCCGCTCACTTCTACTTCAAAAAGTCGCGCACCATAGGGCGTGTCGGCAATCTCTTTACGAATGGTGACGCCTAGCTTTTTCGCGATCTGCCAAGCAGCATCAGCGTCGGACACCTCGACCATGGCATCAACGCTGGGCGCATCCGGCGCGGCGATGAACTCGATGCCCCCTCGTGGGGCGAGCATCTCGACGCCATGACTCCCTCCCTCATGCCACTCGTTGCCGGGAGCGAACCCGAGCGCGCGAAACAGCTCCAGCGCCGGCTGAAGATCATCCAGCGACTTGCCGAGCGTTCGGGGGAGGATAATGGAACGAATCATGACAGTCAGTTGTCGGTTGTCAGTTGTCAGTTGTCCGAGAAGCGCGCAGGCGTTGCTTCGACTGACAACTGGCAACTGACAGCTGGCTACTTCCCCTTGAACTGCGCCGCCCGCTTCTCCAGAAACGCGCGCGTGCCTTCATTCTTGTCCTCGGTGGAGCAGCAGACGGCGAATAGCGTGGCCTCAAGGAACAGCCCGTCGGCCAGCGTCATGTCGAAGCCGCGATTTACTGCTTCCATCGCGTACTGGATCGCCAGCGGCGAGTTGGCAATGATCTTGGCCGCAATCGCCTCGGCCCGTCCGATCAGTTCGGCCTGCGGCACCACTTCGTTTACCAGACCGATGCGATGCGCTTCCTGCGCAGTGATCATCTCGCCGGTCAGGATCTGCTGCATGGCGAGACCTTTACCCACCAGCCGCGGCAGGCGCTGTGTGCCGCCGTAGCCCGGGATGAGACCCAGTTTCACCTCGGGTTGACCCAGCTTGGCGTTGTCACTGGCCAGTCGCATGGTGCAGGCCATGGCGAGTTCGCAGCCGCCGCCGAGTGCGAAGCCATTGATGCAGGCGATGACCGGCTTGCCCAGGTTTTCGATGGCGTCAATGATGGCCTGCCCGCGATGAGTGTATTCCTTGGCGGAAACCGGCGACTGCTGTGCTAGTTCATTGATGTCCGCGCCAGCGACGAACGCCTTCTCGCCCGAGCCGGTTAGAATGACGACGCGGACTTCGGCATCATCCCTCAGATCCGTGAAGGCGGCCTTCAGTTCCTGCATGGTGGCCATGTTCAGCGCGTTGAGCACCTTCGGCCGGTCGATGGTGACGTAGGCGATTTGATTCTTCTTCTCAAGCTTGATGTTCTGAAATTCGGTCATTAGGTTTGATTCTTTCGTTACACAAACTTTCCCGGCACCGGCTTGTTCGGGTCGGTGTAATCGTAAAATCCCTTGCCTGACTTGCGCCCGTACCAGCCCGCCAGCACCAGCCGTTTCAGCAGCGGCGGCGAAGCGAAACGGCGCTCTTTGAACTCGTCGTACATGACGTGGGTGATGTAGTACGTGGTGTCGAGTCCGACGAAATCCAGCAGCGTAAATGGTCCCATCGGATGTCCGCAGCCCAGCTTCATGGCCTCGTCAATGTCAGGGATAGAACCGACGCCTTCTTCGTAGGCGCGAATCGCGTCCAGCAGATACGGCACCAACAGCCGGTTCACAATGAATCCGCTCTTGTCGCTGGTGCGCACCGGCACCTTGCCCAGCTTCGTGCCAAACTCGACGGCCGCGTCGAATACCTCGGGAGCGGTGGCGATGGTCTTAACCACTTCCACCAGCTTCATCATGGGCACCGGGTTGAAGAAATGCAGACCGACGAAGCGCTCCGGCCGCTTAGTGGCGGTCATCAGTTCAGTGATCGAGATGGATGAAGTGTTGCTGGCAAAGATGGCTTCCTTCTTCACGATCGCGTCGAGCTGCGCGTAAATCTTGCGCTTCTCCGCGACGTTCTCGATGATGGCTTCTATCACGATGTCGCAGTCGGCGAGGTCTTGCATACTGGTCGTGCCCTTCAGCCGCGACTGTGCCTGGGTTTTCTGTTCCGGCGTTAGCCCGCCCTTTGCCGGGCCGCGCTCCACCAGCCGGCTCAGCGACTTCTCAATTCCAGCGAAACCTTTGTCGAGAAATTTTTGTTCCTGCTCCAGCACCATCACATCGAAGCCCGCGGTAGCGGCGACTTGCGCGATGCCGGAACCCATTAATCCGCACCCGATTACGCCCACTCTCCCGATGTCCATGTCTGGATTTCCTTTGGATGAATGTATGAGGCCGAACTTCTTGTGGGGCAACCGTCGAGCCGGGCTAGGGTTCAGCGGAAACAGCTATGGTTTCTTTTCTTCCTTCTTACTCGCATCCTCGCCTTTGGCGTTCATCGCCTCCTTAAAGCCACGGATTCCTTCTCCCAATCCTTTGCCGAGTTCCGGCAGCTTCTTGGGTCCAAAGACAAGGAGAGCGATGAAAGCGATTATGAGCAGGTGCGTCGGTTGGAACAAATTGTCAAGCACGATGACTCCTTCTATCCATAAGGATAGCTATCTATAAGGATAGCGCAGCGCGCAGTATTCAGCTAGCTAGGGCTGAGGTCGCTGAATTCGCATTCTTCACCGCAATCGTTTTCCTGCGGAGCGCAATTTCGGAATCGGACGGAGGCGTCCAAAAAACCTCTGTGATCAGTTACTTGAAGGGCATCGTTCCGATGGTGATTCAGCGATGACCTGCAAATGACCTTCAAATCACCGCCAGTGCATGGATTCCAGAAGCTGCTTGCTGCAAACTCCCGCCATTACGCAGCGATTTCGGCGATCCACGGACCCCGAAATTCAAGGCGTGACAAATTTCAAAACTCTAAGAAAGAGGAAAAGTATGAAAAAGGCAGCTCTGTTCACAACCATACTGGCGCTGGCGCTGGCCGCCCGCGCTGAAAGCGTCAACTTCGCCAGCTTTCCGGCGGTCTCTAGCCCGACAATGCTTCCCAGCAGCTACAGCAACCTTGAATGGTCAGGATTCTATTACGTAGATGCCATCTGGAACGGGGCCGGCATCGGATTCAAGCAGGGCCCAAACGCCCTCGATATTGCCTATATGGGCGGCGGAGAGTGTGAGAAGGCCGGAGTCTCGTGCTCCGCTTCAATCTCTTCCAATGCTTCGGCGGCGAACGCGCTGGGAGGCTTTAAAGCAGAAAGCGCAATCGTGGCCGCAGGCTACCACGCTGAGACCATCAATGTGTCCGCCTACAACCACGGCCGTTTCGTTGGCTCCCAGAACTACGACTTGAGCACTTCACTGCAGCAGATCAACTTCCCAGCCAACTGGGGGATGATCAGCCAACTGGTCGTGGACACCAACTCAGGAACGCTGGTGTTGTACGACCTGAATTTGCAGTCCGTGGGCGCAACCGTACACGGGGCGGTTACCTCTGCGGGCGCCGAAACCAGTGCGCCGCGCAGCGGCGTACCGCCAACTGTACCGCTGTATCCGATTGATCCTCCTCCCCCGGCCAAGGAATCGGTTGGCGCCAATGTGTTCGGTTCTACCGCTTCCAGGAATGCCGCTCCTCTAGCAATTGGTTTGGAGAGCGTGATTGCGGACAAGGGCGTTATCGAACCGCCGATCATTGTCATCCGTCCCACGCCAACCAAGCCCAGCCCGGTGGCACATGAATCGGAGAGCACAATTGCGGACAAGGGCGTTGTCGAACCGCCGATCATTGTCATCCGTCCCACGCCAACCAAGCCCAGCCCAGTGGCACATGAGGCGGAGAGCACGATTGCGGACAAGGGCGTTGTCGAACCGCCGATCATTGTCATCCGTCCCACACCAACCAAGCCCAGCCCAGTGGCACATGAATCGGAGAGTGTGATTGCGAACAAGGGCGTTATCGAACCGCCGATCATTGTCATCCGTCCCACGCCAACCAAGCCCAGCCCGGTGGCACATGAAGCGGAGAGCGTGAATGTCTGATGACCGATGCGCGCGAAGCCTTAACTCGGGGGCGGACAAACCTCTGCCCCCATTTAGCCCGATTTTCGCATCTCATTAAGTAGGCAGTATCGAAGCGGCTCTAAAGTCAAGTCACCGACCTAGAGCTAAAACGAAACAGAGCTAACAGCAATTGTGGCCTAGCAAGGAGGTCGCTATGAAACGCCAAAGCATAATGCGGGCTAGTCAGCTCGAGAAATTCGCCCTCTTCGTCATGGAGCATCCCGGCTTTTGGCCGGAACTGGTGGGACAAGACGCGCTGGTCTGCGGCTTCCATGTGGGGAGTTGCTTCTTGACTGTCGATGAGATGGAAAAACTGATCGCCGCACAGCCGGTCCTGGAAGCGCAGCCGGCCATGCGCTCGCATTCGGTGAGCGATGCAGCGCAGCGCTCAGTGTAAGTACAGAGTAGTTAGTCAGGCCGGAATGAGACGAGAACATGACTAAGTTCAGCGCGGAAAGTAACTCACTCCGCCACCTGTGCGTCCTAACTCTATCCGATTGGATAGCGCGTTTCCTAGACATCTCTATCTGATCAGATAGCACTTCATTCTTCGACTATCTTCCAGATCATCCCGACCAACGCCTAATCCCTAGAAACCGGTTAAATGACCACTCGATGACCGGCAAATGACTGTTGGTGCATCGACGTCGCGAGGCACTTCGCGCACACTAACCGCGTTGTTGCGCGATGTGGGTAGTAACGGCCCTGAATACTCGTAACGGTATTTTGGGTCTCCAAAATTCAAATTTCGAAATGAGGAAAAGAAAATGAAAAAGATGCTGGTATTGCTCGCATTAGTTCTGGTCCTGGCGTTCGGCGCCACTGCTCAGGAGAACCTCAATTTTGGCAATCTTCCCCTGGTGAGCTCGCCTACCCTGATGCCTAACGGTTACGGCCAACTCAACTGGACCAACATCTACTATGTGGATCCAGGCGAATGGTCGGGCGCGGGTCCGGGGTACAAGGACGGCCCTATTGACGGCGATTTGCGCGCTGAGGATGTAGCCTTCGTGGGCAGTAAAGCCTGCCGCCTGGAACTGGAAGCTTGCTTCGGAACCATTAGCTCCCTGGGCGGACCGACCAGTTTCCAGGCAATGAGCGCAACCGTGGCTGGCGGCTACGGTCCGAGCTACGTCATCGCAACCGCCTACAACAATGGCAACTATGTAGGATCGATCTCGTTCCCTCTGGGTACCGAAATGCAAATCCTGAACTTTCCGGCTTCGTGGGGCAGCATCACGCAGCTTATCTTCCAGACGCAAGCTGGCGGAGATCTGGTGTTCTACGACCTGCAGGTTTACCTATTAGGTGGATGATAAGCTCCCCTGCACGGCCGTCCTCGTTGGACCAACCAAAGCCACGATGGCGGCCTTTCCCCCGCAGGGGCGGACTTAACTCCTCCGCCCCTGCTTATTTTTGGCCCAATAAGGATTGAGTGCACAAAGTATCGTTTCGCTGCTGTGTCAGGCTACCATTAGACAGTGGAGAAGCTCGTCTATCTCTCGCTGGGATCGAACGTCGGTGACCGCCAAGAGAACCTTCGTTCGGGTATTGCGAAGCTTGGTAGGCTGGGAAAATTGGTCGCGGTTTCCTCATTTTATGAAACCGAGCCGATGGAAGTCCACGACCAGCCGTGGTTCCTGAATTGCGCCGTGTCTCTAAGGACAGAGCTGATGCCGCAGCAGTTTCTGTCACGAATGCTGAAGATCGAGCAGGAGATGGGCCGCCGCCGCGTCCGGCCGAAAGGGCCACGAACCATCGATATCGACATCCTGCTGTTCGGGAGTTCCGTAGTTCACACGCCACAACTCGACGTGCCGCATCCGGCGCTGCACCAGCGGCGATTCGTGCTGGAGCCTCTGGCTGAGATCGCGCCTGACGTGCGGCATCCGGTGTTCAAGCGCACCGTACGTGAGCTGCGGGAGGCTCTGCCTCCCGATGCGGGACGGGTGAAGAAGTACGCGGGAAAGTAGGATTAAGATTAGGAGTCGACACTCTTACAAGGGAACTTCATGGCGGCCATCATTCTTGACGGAACGAAAATCGCGACACAAATCAAAGCAGAACTTGGCGAAGGGGTAAAGGAGCTCACCGCCGCCGGCTTGCGTCCCGGCTTGGCTGTGGTGCTGGCCGGGCACAATGCAGCGTCAGAAATCTATGTTCGCAACAAGGTCAAGGCCTGCGAGCAACTCGGCATTTACAGCGAGAAGCACACACCGCCCGAAACCGTCACCACAGCGGAGTTGTTGGAACTGGTTGATGACCTCAACCGGCGCGAGGAGATCGATGGCATTCTGGTGCAACTGCCGTTGCCGCCGCAGGTTGAAGCGAAGAAGGTCCTACTGGCAGTGGCGTCGGAAAAGGACGTGGATGGATTTCATCCCATGAACGTTGGATATTTGTCCACGCAACGTCCTGGGTTAGTGCCGTGCACTCCCGCAGGAATCATTGAGATCTTGCGACGCAGCAACATTCCCATTGCCGGCAGCGAGGCCGTCGTTGTAGGACGCAGCGATATTGTCGGCAAACCTGTGGCCATGCTGCTGCTGAACAACAATGCGACCGTCACCGTCTGCCACTCCAAGACCCGCGACCTGCCTGCCGTTTGCCGACGCGCCGACATTCTGGTCGCCGCCATCGGTAAGGCAGGCATAATTACTCCCGGTTTTGTAAAGCCGGGAGCGACCGTTATTGACGTCGGCATGAACACGATTACCGATCCCGCTGAGTTCCACAAGTTCTTTGCCGGAAATGAGAGACGAGAGCGTGATTTCGCCGCCAAAGGTTCGACCCTGATTGGCGATGTGGACCCAAAGGTCGCCGAAGTTGCCGGAGCGATGACGCCGGTTCCGGGAGGTGTTGGCCCGCTTACCATCGCCATGCTGATGTGCAACACCGTGAAGGCCGCAAAGCTACGCCGCGGACAGACCGTAAGCGTCGTATCGGCGCGATAGTTTTCCTCGATTCCGTACGATGCCATTGTGGGAGGACAGATGATGAGCCATGTGCAATGCAAGCTTGATGGCGCGGTGCAATGCATCGCCATCGATCGTCCGGAAAAAAAGAATGCGCTAACCGCGGAGATGTACAACGCGCTGGCTGAGGCCGTCGAGCAAGCCGAGGCCGATCCGTCCGTCCGCGTGATGCTGTTGCACGCCGTTGGCGAGCCATTTACTGGCGGCAACGACCTGCTGGACTTCCTGCAGAAGCCATGGTCTGGTCAGCCAGTTCCTCCGGCCGTTCGCTTCATCCATGCCGTGGCGCACGCCAAGATGCCCATCGTCGCTGCCGTTCAGGGACTGGCTGTCGGAGTTGGTGTGACCATTCTGTTGCATTGCGATCTGGTTTACGCCGCCGAGGATGCGAAGTTCATGATGCCGTTTATCGATCTCGGCATCGTTCCCGAGGCTGCTTCGACCGTGCTGCTGCCCGCGCTGGTCGGACATCAGCGGGCAGCGGAATTGCTGATGCTCGGTACTCCGCTGGCTGCGCAGCGCGCGTACGAGTTGGGACTGGTGAACGCCGTGGTTGCGCACGATGCGCTGCTCGCCACTGCCTCGCAAGCGGCCAGGAAACTGGCTGAGAAACCCGCGGGCGCATTGCTGGCCTGCAAGCGGCTGATGAAGGTGGCAAATCACGCGGAGGTGAATCGGGCGTTGCGCGAAGAAGTCGTCGAAATTAAAGAGCGGCTCGATTCGCCGGAGACAAGAGAAGCGCTTACCGCGTTCGTAGAGAAACGCAAACCCGACTTCTCGAAATTTCGCTGAGGCTACTGTAGTTTGGCGTACTCGGCTTTGGCTTGTTTCAGGATCGGGATGTCGGGGTCGGCGTCCTTCCAGAGGGCAAGGAAATCCTGATACGCCGCCTTGGCCTTGGCTGTATCGCCCTGCATGGCGTAGGCGCGGCCGAGTTGCAGATGCGCCAGAGCACCAATCGGTCCGTTCAATACGATTCCGCGATGGTCGAGAACTTTCTGGAACTCAGCGGCGGCTTCTTTGCCCTGACGGGCGGCTAGATAGGCTTCTCCGCGAACATAGACAGGATACAGGGCAGTCCAGCCGAAGGTGCTGTAGGTCGTCCGTCCCAGCTCATACGGCAGGGCGGCTATAAGAGTCTCCAGGGCTTCAGAAGCATTTCCCTTGCTGATCGCAAGCTTTGCGCGGAGGGTCGGCAGGTAATTGAACTGCACGACCGTGGCTTCTGGGAACCGCTGGCTCAAATTGTCGGCAAGTTGTCGCGCTCGCTCGTCGTCCCCGGCATAGGCCCACGCAAGCGCGGAAGCGTACTGCAGATCGTGGCCGGCCGGATGCCTCATTGCCAGAGTGGCACGCCGTCTTGCTTCGTCTGCGTTGCCCAACAAGGCCTCTCGGAGAGCTGAAAGGACGGTGTAGGTTGCAGCCGCTTCCTTATCTCCAGCCCGTTCGGCGGAATCTACTGCCTGACGGGAAAACTCTCGCGCGTTCCTAAGCCGCCCGTAGTAGGCAGCCGTATCGGCCTCCTGCGCGAGCAAGGTAGCTTCCAGGCCCGGTGTTCCCGCTGACAGCGACACCTGCTCCGCCATCCCTGCTGCATCATTCTGCAAAAAAGCAATCTCATACAGCGCAAGAGAGAAGAACTGGTTTTTCAGTTTGCGACGAAGGGCTTGCTCATACGTGGCCTTCGCCTCATCGATGCGATTCATCGCCTCGTAGTCAGGAACCGTGAGTGCGTATGAGGAGGAAAAGTTCGGACTCAAGCGGATTGCCTCTCTGCCTGATGCAACCCCTTTCTCGTATTGTCCTGTATTCGGGTAGATTGCCCCCGCCAAGTAAATATGCGGGAGCGCCGCGCGGGGATAAGCTTGTATCCAAAGCTGGAGGGCTTCTTCGGCCTTCTCCAGGTTCCCGGTGACCACCTTATGGTACCGAGCCGTAATGAAGTACTTCTCCGGCTCGCTGGTTCGGTCGCGGAGTTCGTAAGCTTTTCGGGTACTCTCAACATCCATGCTGAGTTCACCCATATCGTTGTACGCGATGCCCATCCACGCGTAGGCGAGTGCAAAATTAGGGTCGAGTTCGATGGCCCGCTTATAAAACGGAATAGCCGCAGCATCCCCAGCAGTGCTATGAATTTGAAAACCTGAGCTGAAGGATTTCAGGGCTTCCAGCGACGGGGTGGTCGCTTGTTCGAGAGGAGTATCGAATTTCTGCACCGTGCTCAGCGACTCGCCCAGTTTGTTCCGAATCTCCGAAGCCGTCTTTCCCAACGCGTCGAGCACGTGACTCTTGTCGCTCGCCTGGGCTTCCGCGCTTGCCAGTGACTTACCGCTTGCGCAGTCGATCGCCTTGACGGTCACAAGGTACGGCGTGCCGATCTGTGTTATCGAGCCGTCGAGGACAGCGGCGCTCCCTGTCCGCTGGCAGAGTTCCCGGGCAATGTCCGGCGTCAGCTTGGCATCCGGTTTCTGGCCCATCATCTGCAGGGCCTGCTGGATTTGCTGATCGGAGATAATGCTCAGGAAAGGCGATTGCTCCAACTGCACGGAAAGCCCCTGCCGGAGCGTGCCGTCAAATACCGGGTCGCCCGTCGTATTTGTGAAATCGGCGAGGACAATGGTGTCATTGTCCGTGAGTTTTGGCGGGCGGTGGAAATAGAAGTAGCCTGCAACTGCCAGCGCCAGCCCAATCACGCCGATAAGCAGGACCGTTAGCCAAAGCTTTCGGATCCTCGGTTCGGCTACTGTTCTGCCAGACGCGGTTACGGAATCCGAGTCGCGCTTGAGCCGTTGCAGGTCGGCGCGAATCTCCGAGGCGTGCTGGTATCGCAGGTCGCGGTCTTTTTCCAGCGCTTTTTGAATGATGTGCTCCAAATCGGCCGGTAGGTCTGGGTTCAGACGTGTCGGAGGGACGGGGATCCGGTTCAGAATCGCTTCGAAAATGACACCGGTGCTTTCGCCTCGGAAAGGCAAGACGCCGGTTGCCATCTCGTACAGCACTACACCAAACGAGAATAAGTCGGTGCGCGCGTCCAGAGGTTTCGCGCGGGCCTGTTCCGGCGACATGTAGGCAACTGTTCCAAGTGCTGCTCCGGCACCGGTCAGGTGCTGTTGCGCGGAGATGGTTGATTGCGCTGTCGTTTCCGCGCCTGTTGTTTTGCTGGTTGCCGGCGTCACCATCGCCAGCCCAAAATCGAGGACTTTGGCATGTCCTCGTTTGGTAACGAAGATGTTTGCTGGCTTAATGTCACGATGGACGATGCCCGCGGCGTGAGCGGCATCGAGCGCGTCGGAGATCTCGATACCCAAAGAGAGGATGTCTTCGGTTTCCAGCGGACGGCCGGCGATACGATGTTTCAGCGTCATCCCGTCCAGGAACTCCATGGCGATGAAGGGCTGACCGTGCGCATCACCGATGTCGTAGATGGTGCAGATGTTGGGATGGTTCAGGGCCGAAGCCGCTCGCGCTTCGCGCTGAAATCGGGCAACGGCCTGGGGATGGCGAGCAACTTCAGGAGGCAGGAACTTGAGCGCCGCGAACCGGTGCAGTCGGATATCTTCGGCCTTATAGACGACACCCATGCCGCCGCCGCCGAGCTTGTCGATGATGTGGTAATGGGAGAGGGTTTGGCCGATAAGGGAATCGTCGGCCTCGGATGGGTTGTTGTTCTGCTTGGCCATTGCCCGCGCGGCCACGTCTATCGCCGGGCTGTCCAGGAAGCTTCCTGCTTGCTGCTGCGAGGCCAATAGCGACCGGACTTCGCGCTCCAGGGCCTCGTCCTCGACGCAGGCTTGTCGCAGAAACGCGTCGCGCTCCTCGGGCGGACGCTCCAGAGCCGATTGCAGCAGGCTATCGACTTGTTTCCAGCGATCAGAGTCCATCGCTAGTCCCGCCCGCCAGTTCGCGGTAGAGCCAAGCCTTAGCAGTGCTCCAGTCACGCATCACTGTAACGGTCGATACTTTGAGCACCTCAGCCGTCTCTTCCACGCTGAGTCCGCCAAAAAAGCGCATTTCTACAACCTGCACCTTGCGGGGATCGAGCCGCGCCAGCGCGTCCATCGCGGCATCGAGTGCGACCAGGTCCCCGGCCCGGTCGACGCCCACCACGGCCGCCTCGTCCAGGGAGACATGCTGCACGCCGGCTCCCCGTTTTAAGTTCTGGCGCCGTGCATGCTCAACCAGAATGCGCCTCATCAACTGGGCCGACACGGCAAAAAAGTGCGCGCGATTCTGCCACTGCATGCGCTTGTAATCCACCAGGCGCATGTAGGCCTCATTGACCAGGGCCGTAGTTTGCAGCATATGTCCGGGGCGCTCGCCCTTCATGTAGTGGCCTGCCAGGCGATGGAGTTCCTTATAGACGATGGGGGTCAGCCGTTCGAGCGCGCCCTGGTCTCCGTCGCTCCAGGCTCGCAGTAGCTGGCTTACGTCGCCCCCAGCCGACTCACCAGTTTGTGCCGCCATCCGCATCGCTATGAGGTGAATTGTACTGCCGCGCCCCGTTTCCTCAATTACGGGGCTTGAATGATAGTTTCCGCGCACATTCTGCGCCTATCTGAATGGAGGGACATATGAAATCGATTGTGACTTTAATTGCGGCTACTATCCTGCTCACCACGCTTGGTATGGCGCAGCCGACACAGCGCTACGCCGTCGTCGATCTCGGGACGCTGGGAGGAAGCTTCGGCCTTGCCTTCGGCATCAACGACAAGGGACAGGTGGGCGGCTTTGCAAACTTGCCCGGCGACTCCGCCCAACACGCCTTCGTGTACGCCACAGGAGTGATGACCGACCTCGGTACCCTGGGGGGACCGAACAGCGCTTCATACGAAGGCCCCACTGAGGCACTGCTGGCTGGAGGTTTGGCCGAAACTTCGACGCCGGATCCCAACGGCGAGGATTTTTGTGGCTACGGCGACAACCTCATCTGCCTCGGCTTTTCCTGGCAGAACGGAGTGATGACGCCGCTGGATACCCTGGGCGGCAATAACTCCGCGGGTGGGGGAATCAATGACCGCGGCCAAATCGCGGGCTATGCCGAGAACGGCACACCCGACTCCAACTGTCCGGCCCCGCAGGTCCTGCAATTCAAGCCCGTAGTGTGGACGAACGGGCAGATTCGGCAGCTTCCCACCTATCCCGGCGACCCGGACGGCGGCGTCTTCTGGATCAACAACAAGAGCGAGATGGTGGGCGCCTCGGGTGCTTGTGCGGCATTCGATCCACGTTACGGCCTGCCTCTTGCACCGAAGCATGCCCTGCTGTGGCGGAAGGGCCTGCCGCCGGTTGATCTTGGCAACCTTGGGGGAAAGATCAACAATGCCGCCTTCGCAATGAACGACAACGAGCAGGTAGTCGGCACGTCGGACTTGCCGGGCGACAATTACCAGCACGCGTTTCTCTGGCAGAAAGGCATGATGACCGACCTGGGGACGTTGCCGGGAGACGTGATAAGTGTCGGCTGTGGGATCAACAACCGGGGCCAGGTCGCCGGTGTTTCCCAGGATGCGAACGGAAACGACCACGCATACCTCTGGCAGAACGGGGTGATGACGGATCTCAACAGCCTCATTCCTCCGAACTCGCCGTTGTACCTGATGCACGCGTTCAGCATCAACTCCGCGGGAGAGATCGTGGGCTTTGCCTTGCAGATCAGTACCGGCGAGATTCATGCCTACCTGGCGATTCCGGTGAATTTCGGGGGCGGTGCCGGAAGTGCTTCGCCTCCGGCCAGCAGTGTAGCTCCAAAGGTCGTTCTGCCGGAAAAGACTCGCCAGCAGCTTCAGCAGTGGCTGCGCTCGCGCCGATTTGTTCCACAGACCTCGAGTCCACAATAAGATGTCAGTTTGAGGTTGCGAACCTATTTGAAAAGGGCAGGGCGATTGTCCTGCCCTTGTTTTTCTGCTCGGCTCTTGGGGAATTGACCGACGAGATTCCGAGCGCCGGATGCCGGCGGCTGGCCGTGCAACTGCGCGGCGCTCCTGTTATTGTCGGTTGGTAATGGCACGGTTCGGCCTGCTTGCATTACTGATAGTGGCAATGGCGGTGTTTGCTCATGGCAAAGACGAATTCCAGACGCCTGCCTCGGTGCATCTCGACAAAAAAGGTGAGAGGTGGGCGCGCGAATCGCTGAAGAAAATGTCGCTGGAGCAAAAGATTGGCCAGATGTTCATGATCTGGTCGCGGGCGCGTTTCATGAATGTGGAGAGCCCGGAATACATCCGGCTGCGCGACGCCATGCGCAAGTATCACATCGGTGGATTCGGACTCAGCGTCGGTTTCGATGATGGCGTGCTGTACAAGAACGAGCCGTTGGAAGCCGCCATGGTCACCAATCAGTTGCAGAAAGACAGCGAGTTTCCCCTGATTTTCGCCGCTGATTGGGAGCGCGGGCTTGCCTTTCGCCTCAAGGAGGTCACCGACTTTCCCCACGCCATGGCCTTTGGCGCGACGGGCAATGTGGAGTTTGCGCGCCAGGCGGGACGCATCACGGCGCAGGAATCGCGCGCCATTGGCGTGCACTGGAACTGGTTTCCAGTTGCCGACGTGAACTCCAATCCCGCAAACCCCATCATTAACACCAGGTCGTTCGGCGAAGATCCGAAGCTAGTCAGCGATATGGTGGCGGCGTACATCGAGGGCGCACACCAGTACGGCATGATGACCACGGCCAAGCATTTTCCCGGGCACGGCGACACCGACACGGATTCCCATACCTCGCTGCCTGTCGTAAATCAGGACAAAGCTTATTTTGAGAACGTCGCGCTGCCGCCGTTTCGCGCGGCGATCAATGCCGGGGTAGATGCGATGATGGTGGCACACATCCTCGCTCCCGCGCTCGATCCTCAGGCCAATCGCGTGGCTTCCATCTCTCCGGCGATCGTGACCGGACTGCTGAAGCAGCAAATGGGATTCATGGGGCTGGTGGTGACTGACGCCATGGATATGGGCGGGCTGATGAAACTGTTTGCCAACGGTGGTTCTTCGGAGGCGGCAGGCAGGGCTGCGGTCGCCGCGGTGAAAGCCGGCAATGACATGCTGATCATTCCATCTGACCTTGACGGCGCCTACAACGGTCTGTTGCAAGCGGTGCGCAACGGAGAAATTCCGGAGTCGCGAATCGATGAGTCGGTGCTTAAAATCCTGCGCGCTAAGGCATCGGTCGGGCTGAATAAGGCGAAGCTGGTGGACATCAGCGCCGTGAATGAGATAGTGGCCAGCCCTTCGAGCATGGCTGTTGCGCAACAAATTGCCGACAGCGCCGTAACCTTGGTACGGGACAATCACCAGGTGCTGCCCCTGGAGGCCGCACCACAGGGAACCAATGATGCGCCGACCCCGTATCAAGTTCCGGGGAATACCCACAATCGCACACTGCTCTTGATTTTTAGTGACGACAGCCGCACCGATTCGGGCCGGTTGCTCGACCAGCAGGTGCGAATGCGAATCCCGGACGCGCATGTGATGTATATTGACCCACGCGACGCCGCAGCACTGAAGCAGCAGGTGATGGAAGCAGTCGCGCAGGCGCAGAAGGTCATCGCCGCTGTCTATGTGTTTCCCAGAGCGGGGAAGCTCAGCAATTCGGCAACGGTGCAGGACGCATCGGCAGCCTTGCTTGGTGAGGTGTTGCAGAGCGCGGCCGCCAAGACGGTGGTGGCAGCGATGGGCAGTCCCTACATCGCGGCGCAATTTCCGGGCATTCAAACCTATTTGTGCACATTCTCCAACGCTCAGGTTTCTGAGCTCAGTGCGGTGAAGGCAATGTTCGATGAAATTCCCACGACCGGCCATCTGCCGG
This sequence comes from uncultured Acidobacteriaceae bacterium, assembly GCA_963823635.1. Lineage (GTDB taxonomy): Bacteria > Acidobacteriota > Terriglobia > Terriglobales > Acidobacteriaceae > Bog-257. Next base: position 296,241 of record CAWGMV010000029.1, read on the forward strand.
TGACTATTCCGAACATTGCCAGCCGCGGCGCGGGGCTGGGCAGCCGGGCACCGGTTTCTACCACCCCAGCAAGCCCAAAAGCGGGACTTGCTGGGTGCCCCGGAACCAGCGGAGGTACAAAATGAAGAAGGTTTCATTCGCATTGTTGCTGTCAGGTGTGGCGGCAGTGTTGCTGACAGCGTGCAGCATTAACGTTGACGACAAAGACAAGAAGAACCCGAAAGTTGACATTCACACTCCGCTCGCCGATCTCAAGGTCAATACCGACGAGAAGTCGGCAACCGATAATGGCATTCCGGTTTATCCTGGGGCGCACCTGCGTCCGGCGGATAACGGCGACAAGCACGCGGCCAATGTCAACATCGGGGCCATGGGATTCGGCCTGAAGGTCGTGGCCGCAGAGTATGAGACTGACGATTCCCCGGAGAAAGTCAAAGCCTTTTATCGGGACAAGCTGAAGACTTTCGGCGACGTGCTGGTATGCAGCGGCCATAGCGGTGGCTCTGACATTCGGATGGATTCAAAAAGCGAGGATGACAAGCTGAGCTGTAAGGGCACGCACGGTGACGGATGGGAGGTCAAATCCGGCACCGACGAAGACGAGCACATGGTTTCCATCGAACCTCACGGCTCGGGAACGCGCTTTGGAACGGTTTGGATCCAGACCCACGGCAAAGAAGGGACGCTGTAGGAAGGTCGCTCTTCGCCATTCGATTTCCGACTAAGCCTGACGCTGCAACTTACAGCGACGGCGAAAGGCGAGTAGCGGCTCTTAAGGTTGCGTCGCGAAGGTATCTGCTGTAACGTTTCGGCTGGTGGAACATGCCTGTTATCGCTGCGCAGCACAGATCGAGGAGGGCATAGCGTTCTGTCCCCACTGCGGCGCTCCGCAGATCCGCGTCGCTCCTCCGGAAGAAAATATGCCAGCTTCGCCGCCGCCGGCGACGCCCGGAGGCTCGGCGGAATTTCCGCCGACGCAGCCAACGCCATGGTCACCCGGTGCAACGCCATATCCTCCCCTACCGGGCGCCATCCAGTGGGACCTGGCGTGGCGCGGTGCGTTGCTGGCCGGGGCCGGTGCCGCCATCCTGTCGGCTATTCCTATCGTCTCGCTGGGTTGCTGCCTGTGGACGCTGGGCGCCGGGGCCGTCTCCGTGGGGCTATATCAGCGTCGGGTGCCGGGGACCCTGATCACGCCGGGAATGGGGATGAAGCTGGGCGCGCTGGCGGGCGTGTTTGCGTTTGTGATTCACGCCATCGTGAACACGGTATCGTTTGTGGCGTTCCGCTCGAGCAGCGAATTCCGCCGCGCCTTGCAGGAGCAGATGGACAAGCAACTTGCCAACAGCCCCGATCCGCGAGCGCAGCAAATTATGCGGCAGATCTTTGACTGGATCAATACTCCGCAGGGCATGGCCACATTCATGGTACTGATACTGGTGCTGTTGGCGGTCATGTTCGTGGTCTTCACCGCGGCTGGCGGCGCAATCGGCGCTTCCATGTTTGGCAGAAGGCGGGAGTTTCGATAATCACCCGCTCGCGTGCGCTGCATCACATGGCACACGGGCAAGGTTGCTCCAGCTAGTGGCATCTCGTATCATTCGAGGGGCATGACAAAAACCTCCGCCGGTTCACCCAATCTTCGCGAGAAGACGCAAATTCTTTCTGCTTCTGAGATCGAACGCACCTTAGTTCGGCTGGCACATGAAATCGTCGAGAAAAACAACGGCGTCGCCAATCTTGGGCTGGTGGGAATCATGCGTCGCGGCGTGCCTCTGGCGCAGCGCCTGGGAAAGATCCTGGGACGCATCGAGAAGACGGAGGTTCCGGTCGGAACGCTCGACATTACGCTTTACCGCGATGACCTTTCCACCGTCGGCCATCGGCCGGAGGTGAGGAAGAGTCCAATGGAGTTTGACATCCAGGACAAGAACATCATCCTGGTGGACGATGTGCTCTACACCGGACGGACCACGCGCGCGGCGATGGACGCGCTTTTCGATCACGGACGGCCGCGCCGCATCCAGCTTTGCGTGCTTATTGACCGCGGCCACCGGGAGTTGCCGATTGAGGCGGGATTTGTCGGCCGCACCATCCACACTACCAACAACGAGATGATCGAGGTGAAACTGCAAGAGACTGACGGCGCCGACAAGGTGCTGGTGGTTGAGCGGGTGTCCGAGGGGCAATGAAGCCGCAATTGCATTCGCTGCTGGGTATCGAGCAACTTACTACTAAACAGATTGAGTCTATTTTGGCGCTGGCGCGGCGCATGGATCCCAAACGCCCGTCGCAGTTGTTGCGCGGCAAGCGCGTGGCACTGCTGTTTTACGAATCCTCGACCCGCACTCGTACTTCGTTCGAGTTTGCCGCCAAAACCCTGGGCGCCAACACCACACTGGTGATCCCGGTCTCTTCGAGCATCGAGAAAGGCGAATCGCTGATTGATACTGCCTGGACGGTGGCGAGCCTGGGCGCGGATGCCATCGTCACCCGGCACGCCAATAGCGGCGCCGTATATTTGCTGGCGCGTTATGTTCAGGTGCCCATTGTGAATGCCGGCGATGGCATGCATCAGCATCCCTCACAAGCGCTGCTCGATGCGCTGACCATTACGAATCACAAGAAAAAGTTGAACGGACTGCGCGTGGTGATTGTGGGCGACGTATATCACAGCCGAGTGGCCCGGTCGAATGCGCAACTGCTTTCGCGCTTCGGTGCTGAGGTTGTCTTCAGCGGCCCGGCCGATTTCGTGCCGGAAATTTCTGCCACGATTGCACCCGGAGTCACCGCCTGCCCCGATCTGAACATCGCGCTGCAAGGCGCCGACGTGGTCATGGCGCTGCGGGTGCAAAAGGAGCGGCTGGCGGGAAAAGACATCAGTCTTGAGGACTACATCGCTAACTATCAGATCACGCCGCAACGAATGCAGCTCGCCAAACCCGACGCCATCCTCATGCATCCGGGGCCGATCATCCGCGGAGTGGAGTTGACCAGCGAAGTGGCGGACGGGCCGCAGTCCTGCATCCTGGAACAGGTCCGCAACGGAGTGAAAACCCGCATGGCGATTCTGGCCATGCTGCTGGGAGCGGCACGCTAGATGAAAGACACGGATTCTTTGCTCATCGCTCGCGGGCACGTCGTCGATCCGGCGAGCGGCCTGGACCAGGAGATGGACGTGCTGCTGCGCGAAGGGCGCGTGGCTGCTGTGGCGGCGCCGGGCAAGTTGCGCGGCCAGGCCAGGCGCAGCCTCAACGCGAGGGGGTGCATTGTCGCGCCCGGCTTCATTGATCTGCACGTGCATCTTCGCGAGCCGGGACAGGCACACAAGGAAACCATCGCCACCGGAACTGCCGCGGCAGCGGCCGGCGGATTTACCTCCGTCTGCGCCATGCCCAACACCGTGCCGGTGAACGATTCGCCAGGGATCACGCGCTGGATGCAGTCTGCGGAGCGCGGCGCGATAGTTAACGTGTTTCCCATCGCGGCGGCTACGGTCGGCAGCATGGGAGAAAAGTTGACGAACTTTGCCGCCCTCAAGCGAGGGGGAGCGGTGGCGGTGAGTGACGACGGCAAGCCGATTCTTGATGACCGGCTGATGCGCGAGGCTTTGCGCGCGGCCTCCCGGCTGAAGATTCCGGTCGTGCAGCACGCGGAAGACACGCGGATGACCGCCGGCTGCTCGATGAACTTCGGGCCGATGTCGTTCAGGCTCGGCTTGCATGGAATGGTTAATGCCGCCGAGGCAAGCGTCGTGGAGCGCGACGTTGCACTGGCCCGCGCGACCGGGGGACACGTGCATGTCGCGCATCTCTCGACGCGCGAGGCCCTGGACGCCGTCCGCCGTGCGAAAAAAGTGGGGCTGCGCGTTACTGCGGAAGTCACACCCCACCACATCACGCTGGTAGACACGAACGTCGGCGATTTTGACGCCAACTACAAAATGAACCCTCCGCTGCGTTCCGCTGCTGATCGCGCTGCCCTGATCGAGGGCATCCTTGACGGCACGATCGACGCCATTGCCACCGACCATGCGCCGCACGCCTTCCACGAGAAACAGGTGGAGTTCGAAAAAGCGGCCTTCGGTATCACCGGGCTGGAAACCGCGCTGTCCATCGCCATCACGGCTCTGCATCAGCACTTCAATGTGCCGCTGTCGCGGATTGTCGAGCTGATGTCATCGAATCCGGCGAAGATCTTCGGCCTGAAAGGGCGGGGCACTCTCGCGAAGGGCGCTCACGCCGACGTAACCATCTTCGATCCCCGGAAGAAGTGGACCTTCGATGCCTCGCAGTCGCGCTCGAAGTCGAAGAACACTCCGTTCGACGGCTGGAGCTTCAGCGGGATAGTGGTGGCGACGATTGTGGGTGGGAAAGTCGTTCACGAAGGGTGATTCTAGGCAAGCTGGTCGAAGATGAGATCAGTAGCGCACCGCTCGCACCCAGCGCAAGCCCAAGCGCGAATCGCACTCCCAGCCAATTTCCATGCAATTCCGCAATCTCGGTACCTGCATCGAGGAGATTAAGCGCGGCTGCGACGATCAGCAGATGCAAGGCGAAGGTCCTCGTCGTTCGGAATAGCAGGCCGATCACCGCTCCTACGTAAATCCCCAGGCACCGCGCGCAGACCGCGACCGGCGCGCCGAAAATCCAAAAGCTTCGTTCCGGCTGCTGATGGCAGACCAGCGCGAAGCCGCGCTGCAACGCCACGCCAATCGGCGTGTCGTGCGTGAGCAGATTAGGTGCTGCCATCGCCGCGCAAGCTAGCGCCAGCGGCACTAGAGCCCACCAGTTCCAGTGAAATCGCGGCGCACAATCACGCGTCAAAGCGAACTCGGGTACAGTCGCCATCAGCCAAGGATGCCCATGCGCTTGCCCACGCCCTTCAGTGTCTCCAGCGCCTGGTCCAGTTCGTCGCGGGTGTGAGTCGCGGTCATGATGGTGCGGATGCGCGCCTTACCTTCCGGCACCGTCGGGAATGCGATGCCAGTTCCCATCACGCCTTCCTTGAACAGCTCGCGCGAGAAGTCCATGGTCAGGCGGCCGTCACCCACGATGATGGGCGTGATCGGCGTTTCGCTGGTCGGCGTGTTGACGCCGCCGATGTTGAATCCGAGGCCGCCGAGTTCCTTCTTCCAGTAGCGGGTGTTCTCCCAGAGCTTCTCGATGAGTTGGGGCTCCCGCTCCAGCACATCGAACGCGGCGATGCAGGTGGCCGCGACGGATGGTGGATGCGATGTGGAGAACAGGAATGGCCGCCCGCGATGGTAGAGGAACTCGATGAGATCGCGCGTGCCGCAAACGTAGCCGCCGAGCGCGCCGATGGCCTTCGACAGCGTGCCCACCTGCACATCCACGCGGCCGTGCAGCTTGAAGTGGTCAACCGTGCCTCGCCCGTTGCGACCCAGCACGCCGGAGGCGTGGGCATCGTCCACCATCATGATGGCGCCATATTTTTCAGCAAGTGCGGTCAGTTGCGGCAGCGCTCCGATGTCGCCGTCCATGGAGAAGACACCATCCGTGATAACCAGCTTATGGCCAGGTTCGTTCTTGATTTCGTTCAGCAGCTCCTCGGCGTGCGCGACGTCCTTGTGGCGAAACACCTTGATTTTGGCGCGCGAGAGGCGGGCGCCGTCGATGATGCTGGCGTGGTTGAGCTCGTCGGAGATGATGAAGTCTTCTTTGCCGAGGATCGCTGAAACCGTACCCGCGTTTGCCGTGAAGCCCGATTGGAATACGACGCAGGCCTCTACATTCTTGAAGCGCGCGATCTTCTCCTCCAGCTCCATGTGAATACTCATGGTGCCGGCGATGGTGCGCACGGCGCCCGAGCCCACGCCATACTTCTTCGTCGCCCCCAGAGCGGCTTCGCGCAATTTGGGGTGCGTCGTCAGCCCGAGGTAGTTGTTGGAAGCGAGGTTGATGACCTTCTTGCCATCGAAGGTGCAGACCGGCGCCTGCTCATCCTGCAGCACACGCAGCTTGAAGTACGTGCCTTTCTGCTTCAGGTCGTTGAGTTGGTCGGTGAGGAAGGAGAGCGGGTTGGTGCGAGTGGTGGTGGTTGCCATGAGTCACCCCGAAACAAGCCAACATTCTAACGCCGTTTTTAGGACATATGTGGCAACAGAACGGGCGGCCGCCCGGGCCGCCCATCGAAACACAAGTCGGGTGGATGATGGGCTATGCGGTGGCGGCTTGTGCCTGCTTGCACAGCGCGGCGAACCCGGCCGGATCGTTCACCGCCAGATCGGCGAGGATTTTGCGGTCCAGTTCGATGCCCGCCTTTTTCAAGCCGCTGATGAACTTGCTGTAGCTGATGCCGTTCAGCTTGGCGGCCGCGCCGATGCGCACAATCCAGATGGAACGGAACTGGCGCTTCTTCTGCTTGCGGCCGCTGTAGGCGAACTTCAGTCCGCGCTCGACCGACTCTTTGGCTTGGCGATAGAGCTTGGACTTTGTCAGGTAATAGCCGCTGGCGCGCTCCAGGATCTTCTTACGGCGCGCACGGCGCTTGCTACCACGTTTTACGCGAGGCATGCTTGCTCCTTTTTCACATCGTTAAGCGGCTGGGGGCAAGGTAGCTGACCACGCTCGTTGCCGAGGGGTCTTGATTTAATGCCTTTTCACACGCTGTTGTCCGTCGCAGTTATGACCAGCGCCGGATGCCGCGTCATGCGGCTAACGAAACTTTAGTACGGAATCATGCGCTTGATCTTGGGCACGTCGGCCTTGTCAAGCATCACGTCGGTATCGAGCTGGCGCTTGCGCTTGGTTCCTTTGGAAGTCAGGATGTGGCGCTTGTACGCGTGTCCGCGCTTGATCTTGCCCGTACCTGTCTTCTTGAAGCGCTTGGCCGCTCCGCTATGAGTTTTCAACTTTGGCATAGTGTCTTTCTATTACAACACAAACGCGGAAACGCCGCTACCGCGGAGACATGAAGAACATCTTTACCGCGGGTTTTTACGGACAACGGGGATCAAACAAAATGAAGAAACAAAATCTGTGTTCATCCGAGCAATCCGAGGTTAATGGAACTACTGCTGTTGTTGCTGCGACGGTGGTGGCGGTTGCTGCGGGCGTGGAGGCTTGGGAGCTTGCGGCTTAGGGGATGTCGCTGACTTTGGCGGCGCGAGGATCAAGTGCAGCGTGTTGCCCTCCTGCCGCGGACGAAACTCCACGATTCCCTTGTCGCCGATGTCGGTTATGAGGCGTTCGAGGATCTCGCGCCCCAGGCCCTGGCGCGTCATCTCGCGGCCACGGAAGAAAATGGTGGCTTTCACCTTGTCGCCTTCGGCGAGGAAGCGGAGGACATGGTTCCTCTTGGTTTCATAGTCGTGGTCATCCACATTGATGCGAAACTTTACTTCCTTAACCGTTATCTGGTGCTGGTGCTTCTTGGCTTCGCGCTCGCGCTTTTCCTGCTGGTACAAATACTTGCCGTAGTCCATGATGCGGCACACCGGTGGCTGCGCGGTGGGCGAAACTTCCACCAGGTCCAGAGTTTTTTCGCGAGCGACCTTGAGTGCCTCGTAGGGCGGCATGATGCCAAGCTGATTACCTTCGTCGTCGATCACGCGAACTTCGCGGACGCGGATGCGCTCATTGGTGCGGATAAAACGTTTGTCGATACAATCCTCCGATTACGTCAGTTATTGCGTGAGTATAGCATGGGTGGTTACTGGAAATCGGTGAGCAACACGCTCAGGACGCAGCTGCCAGCGTTCCCGACAAACTGTCACCTTCGACTGCCTGGATTGCCGCCAGCACGCGCCGATTAGCTTTGTGCTGCCCGCGCAAGTGCAGCTTCAAGTAATTGTCCGTCAAAGCTTCGGTGAAATCGCCGTCGAAGTGCGTGAGCGTAATGGCTTCCAGTTCATGCCCTACGAATGACTGCATAAATTGGTTCTTCCTCCGCGCGGCAAGTTCCCGCAGCACGCGATTGCGTTCGTGCGCGACGGGCACCGGAACCTGCTCGGGCATTTGGGCTGATGGCGTCCCAGGCCGCGACGAATAGGTGAACACGTGCAGATAAGTGAACGGCAGCCGCGCGATGAGCGAGCGTGTCTGCTCGAATTCTGCATCCGTCTCGCCGGGGAAGCCGACCATCACATCAGCGCCAATGGCGGCATGCGGCATGGCGCGGCGGATGCGCTCAATGCGATCGGCGTAATGCCAGGGGCGATACTTGCGATGCATCTTGCGCAGGATGTGGTCGCTTCCCGATTGCATCGGCACGTGCGCGTGCTTGGCGATGCGCGGGGATGACGCTACCAGTTCGATCAGCTCGTTGGTCCAGTCCATGGGCTCGACCGAACTGATGCGAATCTTCTCGATCGCGGTGCGACCGAGAATCGCGCGTAGCATGGCAGCGAAGCTCATGCGCGGCGACAGCTCGCGTCCCCAGCGTCCGAGGTTGATGCCCGACAGCACGATCTCGCGGTAGCCGCTGGTGGCCAGCGCATCCACTTCGCGCAACACCTGCTCCACCTTCAGCGAGCGGCTCCTGCCGCGCACGTACGGGATGATGCAGAAGGAGCATCGATTGTTGCAGCCGTCCTGCACCTTGAGATTGGGGCGCATCTTCTCGGACGAAACGGAGTCGAAGACTGGCGCCGCCATCAATTCGGTGTGCGCGAAAATGTCGCCAACGATCAGCCTAGGATCGCCGCCAATTTGCGTAAGCGGAACAAACCCGTCGCCGCTCGCCAGCGGTGCGGCATATTCGGCGAGCTGGTGCTTGTGAGAGTTGCCAACAACCAGGCTCACGCCTGGCAAGGTTGACAGCTCTTCAGGAGCGCGTTGCGCATAGCAACCCGTCACCAGTATCCTGGCGTGGGGATTTTCGCGGTGGATGCGGCGAATGGAGGCGCGAACATCCTTGTCGGCAGACGCGGTCACCGTGCAGGTATTGAGGACGACCACTTCGGCATCGGCGGCAGCGCCGGCGCGCTCCATGCCGTGCGCGAGCAATTGGCGCTCGATGGCCGCGCCGTCGGCCTGCGTCGCGCGGCACCCGAAGTTCTGCACGTGATAGCTGGCCACAAAAAGATTATACTGGGCACTAACGGGAACTTTGTCCGGGGTAAAATCCGCAACGGCAACCGAACACAGAGATGTCGCATCGGAAATACTGATTCCGGGCCCCACAATTCATTCTGGAGTTTGCCATGAAACGTCGCATCCTGCTGGTTGATGACGAGCTCGCGATTCTGCTTACTCTACGCACAATTCTCGAAATGAACGGTTTTGTGGTGGACACGGCCGCGTCAGCGAAAGAGGCCGACAGGAAGCTGAAGAGCGGTACTTTCGAGATGGTCATCACGGACCTGCGAATGGAGAGCGAGACCTCGGGCTACGACGTGATTCGCGCGGCGCGCCAGCAGCCTTACGATCCAGCGACGGCAATCCTCACTGCGTATCCGACGATGGGCAATGAATGGCAGCTCCAGGGGGCACACTCTCTGCTGGTGAAGCCGGTAAATACGGAGGAATTGTTGCGTCAACTCGAGGTTTTATTGATCACCCACCAAGACCACAAGGCTGGCGCGAAACACCAGATGCAGAAGACAGTTGCCAAGGCGGTTCCTGCAACCCCTGCCAGTGCCGCCCCGTCCGCCTCCGCTGGCGAGAAAGCAGTCTGAGGTATACACCTTAATTCGAGCGTGATGAGCGCGTCAGGACCGGCAGCGACAACGCCCAAAGCTTAGTGGGATCGAGATACGCGCCTTGCCAGCGTGCTGCGACATGCAGGTGGGGTCCGGTCGCCCGGCCGGTAGCTCCGCTCAGACCAATCTGCTGACCTTCCTTTACGTTCTCCCCTTCAGTGACTTCGATGTGCGACAGATGCATGTACAGGGTCATAAATTGCTGACCATGATCGATGATGACGCAGTTGCCTTCGTAGAACAGTTCCTGGGCCAGCACCACAGTTCCGGCGTTGGCCGCTAGTATGGGCGTCCCCTCCTTTGCGTGGTAATCCACGCCGCGATGAATGCTGGCCAGCTTGCCGTTGAAGGTTCGCCGTGTTCCGAAGGCCTCTGAGATTGTGGAATTTATGGGAGCATGAAAAGAGCCTGACCATTCAGGCTCCGGCGTCTGGTGAGCGAAGGCCTTCTTCTTGAGTTCCTGGTCCGCTGCTATTCTCTTCAGGGTCTCTGGGTCTGGTTGCACGAAGCGCTCCGGCACTTGCAACCTTACTGTCTTGTACAACGCCGGCCTGACCTGGATTTCGCGAACGGTGTGCAGCACCCGGCCGTCCGGCATGCTTGCGTCAAGCTCCAAGGAATAGCTGCCGGGTTTAGCCTCAACATCTACGCCCGCGAGCCCGTACCAGACGCGGCGCTGACCGGCCGAGAAGAAGATGAGATCGCGACCCTGCCATTTTCCCTGCAAGCTGGAAGGAATAGCCGACATCTCGACCTTGAATAGACACGGTGCGCCGACACTGATAGATGCCCAGGTAATGCTTTCGAAAGTTGATTTTTCTGCGGCGGTCGCGGACAGGGCCCCAAGAAAAAGGAACAGAGCGAGTTGTCTGCGGCGCGAGTGGATCAAGGGTGACTGACGGCAGCTGAAATTGCAGCCATTTCAAGAACATAAACCAAAATGTCGAGAGAAGGGAAGGCATCAGCAACAGCGGTCGTGGCGAGGCCTTAGCTCGAGAGGGCGCAGCAATTACGTCTCATCCAGGCAAATCAGTTTGCGCGCCATCGAATGTCCAGGAAAGATCAGGCACTGGCAGCGGTGGTTCGTCGCTGCTGGAAGCACTCCCGGCAAAAGACTGGCCGGCCCTGCGTCGGCTTGAAGGGGACGGTGGTCTCCCTACCGCAGGCGGAGCAGTTGGTGCGAGTTTCCACCCGGGGCCGCGACGTGGGAAAAGCCGTCGCTCCCAGCGAGGAAGTGCGTTTGGACTTGCATGCCTTGCAACGTTTGGGATGGTTCTTGAACTGCTTATCGTGAAAAAACAATTGTTCGCCGGACGTGAAGACGAAGTCGGCGCCGCAATCAACACACTTCAGAATCTTGTCCTGGAATTCCATGGAGAGTTGCCCCCTTCAGCCCACGACTCCCAAGCCCATGGATGGGGAACCACTTGCAACTGTCAACAGGACCGGACTGAAAGTCCCTGATTCCAGTTGCAAAGTCCACGGCTAAGGTACATCCCCTTGGTTCGGCCCCGCCACGCGTGCGCGTGGTTAACTGCTATAAGACTGCGGCACGGCCAGATGAAAGTTCCCAACCAGGAATTGGGAAACCAAGGGGCCGCCTTCGGGAGCGGCGGCCCCGGCCGTAAATTTTTAGTCCTGCTCTTTAGGAGCTTTCTTGCGGTTGCGTCCCCAATCGGAACACAGTATTTATCCCAGTGTTGCATAGGGAAGTCAAGCAAAGATTATCTTGACAAAGCAAGACTAAAGCTTAGCGACAGGGCGGCATAAAAGTGCTATGTCGGGCCGTATCTAGTTCAAAAATTTAGCCTTAGAGCGAGCTGCACCTGCCGGGCCGCATAGGCGTTGGTGGGCGTTAGAAAGGTTTCGTTGATCTGATACTCGCCGGGATACCATCGTCCATTCATCGCCACCGGCTTGGTGGAATAGGCGACAAACTGGCCGGCGGAATTATAGAAACCATCGTCACTGATATCGACTCGCTTGTTTTGGTGATTGGTCAGATTGAAGGATTCCGCCACAAGCTGCAACTGACAGCGCGTACTTAACTTCAGATTTCGAGTTAGGCGAAAGTCGGTGGTCAGGTAGTCCGAACCACTAAATGCATTTCGCCTGTTGCCGGGCAGGCGGTCATTGTAAGTGTTGCCGTCCCCGTTAGGGTCGCCCGCGACTGTCGCATTGAGGCGGCGTCCGGACGCCACGTTGACGATGCTTGACAGCTTCCAGTGATTAACGAGTCCCCTGAGCCATGCCTGACTGAATTGGATCTCTCGCGGTTCCGCAACCCACGCGCCTACAAAGTGGTGACGCTGGTCGTCCGCGCTAGCGCTGCGCTCCGCGCTGGCGTCGTAAGCGTTCTGCACATTGCCAGGACGCCCGACCACCAGCGCATCCGGACCGTCATCTATGGCTTTGGATAAGGTATAAGCAATTCTGAAATACATGCCGTGGCTGACCTGCCGCTTTAACGAGACCGTCATTCCGTTGTAAAGGCTCATTGCCTGGCTCTCGAAGGAGTTGATGGTTCCCAGTTGCGGGATTGGCCTTTGCACGGGATTGATGCAAGGAGGGTAGGGGCACGTCACGGAACGCGTGGTTTGCCAGGTGCTGAACGAGTCGACCTGGTAATACTCGCCGAGGAAGACCGAGCCAGTGTCGTTGTACACCGGGTAATCGACAATGGTGGGTTGGGGCAGATTGGCGTCGAGTGAGCGCAGCAGGTGGACGCCATGCACATAGAGATAGGTAACCGAACCCACGATCTTGGTTCCGAACTCGTGCTCAAGAGTAAGGTTCGCATGCTCCGTATAAGGTGTCTGGAAGTTCGTAGCGAAAGCGGAAATTTGCGTGGTGACGAAAGGTGCAAGGGAAGGCGGAGGCGAACAGACCAGCACTCCCTGCGGGCAATTTACCAGCGGCGTCGGGTACTTGGGAAAGACCGCGGCCTGCGCCGGTATCGAATTGTCGAGAAAGATTTGTCCTCCGTTGACGCCATTATCGATGGCCACCTGCGAGGCATACATCGCAGGAATGGGCACATAGAACAGTCCCGCTCCGGCACGCAGCACCAGCGGCCGGCGGTCGCCGATGGAATAGGAAAAACCGAAACGTGGAGAAAAATCGTGCCAGTCGGTCGGGACCTTTCCCGATGGAGGATACAAGGGATTGGTTATCAGAGCACCGGGCTGAAAGGTCTGCAGGTCGTAGCGCACTCCAGCATTCACAGTCAGGCGCCGTGTAATGCGAAAGCTGTCCTGCACAAAAGCGGCGTAGTAACGCGAGTCGGGATGGGAAACTGCGTTGCCGAAGTCCTGCATGTAATAACGCGGGACATCATGGGCGTAGGCTCGCAGCGGCGTAAGAGGTTCGCCATACTTCATGGGCACATAGGTAAAGGGGTTCACCTTGATATCGTCGAAGTAATACTCTCCCCCGAACATTGAAGGAAAGTAGTTGTAGATCCATGCTTGCATGAAATCGACGCCGAACTTCCACTGTATGCGCGGCGTGTTGTAGCTGAGCGTATCGGCGATGTGCAGCTTATGCTCGCGCGTGTCGCGCGGGAGTATATCGGAGCGCCCGAAGCCGGCTACCAGGTTGTAAATCTTGGTGAGAGGATCGTCAGAATTCGCGGTCGAAGATTCGTCATCGCGCGAGAATTGGGCGCGCAGGTTGGTGGTCAACTTGCTCGTCCAGGTGCTGGTGAGAGAGGCGGCGAGGCTCTCCGTCTTAACATTTTCCGACCCGTTCTCACTCTCGGCGTAAGTGGTCATGGGGCTGGAAGGATCGAAGAATACGTTGTTGGTTCCGCTATAGCGCGAGGTGCTGAGGCGAAGAAATGCCAACTGCTTCGGCGAAATGGTGAAATCCACCTTGGCGAAGCCTGCATTGCCCTGCATGGTGGTGGGATAGTACCCCGCCATGGTATTCAGCTTCTGCACGGCGGCCATCACCAATTGCTGATCGGTGTAATCGTAGTCGGCGGGTTGAGCAAAAACGCTGCTGGCGCCGTTGGCAAACTGCATAATGGAGGGGACCGTTAACTGATCCTCGTCAAAGCCGGCATAGAAGAATATACGGTCTTTGCGAATCGGTCCCCCCAAAGTGCCACCAAATTGCTGTTGCCGATCATCGGGCTTGCAGTTGGCGAAGGGCTGCTGAGCGTCGAGGACGCCGTCGCGAAGGTAATAGAACGAAGTGCCATGCCAATCATTGCTCCCCGACTTGGTCACCACGTTAAACACCGCGCCGCCGGCCCGTCCAAGTTCGGCGCTGTAGGAGTTCGAGGAGACGCGGAACTCCTTGACGACTTCATTGCTAAATTGATAAGGGGCGCGATAACGTCCTCGGGCCTGGGCGAAAAACGAGTTGTTATTGTCGGCGCCGTCCACCATGAAGTTGTTCTGGAAACCGCGCACGCCGCCAAATGACAGGTCCCCATTCGAGTTGGAGGTAAGGCCGCGCGGGTCCTGGGTCACGCCCGGGGTCAGCAGCGCCAGATCTGTGAAGCGGCGGCCGTTCAGTGGCAGGTCCTCAATCGACTGTTGCAGCACCACGTCCGATATGCCGGTGCTTTGCCTGTCTATCACTTCCGGCCGATCATTTACGGAAACGGTTTCCGTGCGTCCCACCGGTGCCAGCCGCAGTTGCAACTGTCCAATGCCGCCAACGTAAAGTTCGATGGAAGCGCCGGTGGGAGTCGCCATTCCGTCGGCCCAGGCAGTTACGACGTAATGACCGGGCTGCAACATGGCGAAGCTGAAGTTTCCGCTGGCGTCGGCCACCACCTCGCGGTGAAAACCGTTTTCCGGATTGGCGACAGTCACCGCGGCGGATGCGACGCGCGCCCCGCTGATGTCCTCCACCACGCCGTTCAGCGCCGCGGAGCCATCCTGCGCGAGCGCGTGATAGGTCGAGAAGAAAATGAGCACAGCGAAAATGCCAATCGGGCCGACCAGAGCAGGCAGGGGGCGAATTCCAGAAATGGGCAACATTCCAATAACAGCACGTCCTGTTCCCATCTATAGCGAAGAGGGGGTGCGCTGGTCTGTGATAAGTAACATCGCAAGAGGTTACGAAAGTACAATGCCAAAACGGGAAGTACATGTACCTTCGTAACGTGATTTTTTGTTGCAAGCCAGCAGTAATGGAAGCTAATTTGCCTGCGAAGATGGAAATCCCCGCGTCGGCAAGTGCGTTCGTTGACCCTGCAATTTCGCGCGTGTTACCGTACTTAGTTACGCCAACCTCATTTGCGCGATCTGTGCGCCGAAGGATTCGCCTTTGTCCCCTGAGACCGTGGCGGCCACGCCCGTCCGCAAGACTGCTCTGAACAACGTCCATCGTGAGATGGGCGCCAAGATGGTGGATTTTAATGGCTGGGACATGCCTGTCGAATATCCTCCGGTGGGTGGCCTGATGAAAGAGCATGTGGCCGTCCGCACCGGAGTCGGCGTTTTTGATGTCAGCCACATGGGCGACATTCGCATCTCGGGGCCGCGGGCCCTCGCCGCCGTGCAGCACATCACCATGAATGATGCCGCGGGAATGGCGATCGGACAGTGCCGCTATTCGGCCATGCTTTATCCCGAAGGGACCTTCGTGGACGATGTCATCGTGCACCGCCTCGGCGAGGACGACTACATGCTGGTCATCAACGCCGGAACGCGGGCGAAGGACGTCAACTGGGTCACCGGCAACACACGGCAGTTCGACGTCAAGGTTGAGAACCTAAGCGACGACTTCACGCAGATTGCCATCCAGGGACCGAAAGGCGTGGACACGCTGCAGAAGCTGACTGATGCTGACCTGTCGCAGGTGAAGTTTTACTGGTTCACCCATGGGACGGTTTGCGGGCTGCGCAACATTCTCATCGCGCGCACAGGCTATACGGCGGAGGACGGTTTCGAGATCTACGTTCCCACCGATGAGGCGACCAGCGCCCGCGTGTGGAATGAAGTCCTGGAGGCAGGCAAAGAATTTGGCATCGTGCCCTGCGGCCTCGGTGCGCGTAACACGTTGCGGCTGGAAGGCAGGCTGCCGCTCTACGGGCATGAGATCTCCGACACGATTAATGTCTGGGAAGCCGGGTTGGAGCGTTTCCTCAAGATGGAGAAGGGCGAGTTCATCGGTCGTGCCCCCCTGGAGCGCGCCAAAGTCGAAGGCATCAAGCGCACCCTGGTTGGCTTGGAGTCAGTGGACCGCGGTATCCCGCGTGATGGCTACAAGGTGCTCGACCTGAGTGGCAAGGAGATCGGCTACGTTACCAGCGGATCGTACGCACCCTTTCTGAAGAAGAATATCGCGCTGGCTTACGTCCCCATCGAGCACTCCGCGATCGGCAACGAAGTCGCCGTGGAAATCCGCAGCCAGCCGGTGAAGTGCAAAGTAATTCCAACGCCGTTTTACAAGCGCCCGAAGAAGCAGTCCTGAAGAAACGGAGAGCGTGTGCACATCAGCGAATTTTTATTGCCCGAATTTGATGTCGAAATAAGAAATACGAAGATTACGTTGGAGAGGGTTCCAGCCGACAAGCCGGATTTCGCTCCGCATCCCAAGTCCACGCCGCTCGGGCGACTGGCGGCGCATGTTGCTCAACTCCCCAGTTTCGGTCTGACCATTTTGACGGCGCCTGAGTTGGACTTTGCAAAGGGCAGCATGAAGCCGGCAAAAATGGAGTCCGCGGCCCAATTGGCCGCTCTACTCGAGGAAGGCGCAGCCAAAACGCGCAGTGCCCTTTCCGCGCTACCCGATGAAGCGTGGAACGATCACTGGAAGCTTTCGATGGGGGACAAGAAAATCTTCGAGGGCTCGCGGTTCCTGTCGTACCGCGAAATGTTTCTCAATCACCTAGTGCATCACCGCGCCCAGCTTGGTATCTATCTGCGCCTGAACGATATAAAAGTCCCGGCCATTTACGGTCCTTCGGCGGACGAGACCCTTGGTTTCTAGCTCTGCCGTGGCCTCATAAGGTTTGTTCCGCGAAGCGATAGATAAGGTAGAAACGCTCGCGGGGATAGAGGGGAGTCGAATCTAATACGTTCTTGATTTTCGCCGACGCACACGATCGGTGTTGAGGAGGCAGTCATATGGCTTATCCCGCTGACTATAAGTACACCAAGGAACACGAGTGGCTGAAGGTGGAAGGCAACACCGGCGTTATTGGCATAACGGATCACGCGCAGGAATCGCTTGGCGACATCGTTTTTGTGGAGCTGCCCAAGGTTGGGACGGAACTTACGGCCGG
This sequence comes from uncultured Acidobacteriaceae bacterium, assembly GCA_963823635.1. Classification (GTDB taxonomy): domain Bacteria; phylum Acidobacteriota; class Terriglobia; order Terriglobales; family Acidobacteriaceae; genus Bog-257. The sequence continues at coordinate 313,151 of CAWGMV010000029.1, forward strand.
CAAGACTTTTGGGACGGTCGAGTCGGTGAAGGCGGTCTCCGATTTATTTGCGCCGGTGTCCGGTACGGTGACGGCGGTGAACGAGGCGCTGAACACCTCGCCTGAGCAGGTAAATAAGGACGCTCACGGCGCGTGGATGGTCAAGGTCACGATCAAAGACCCGAGCGAAGCGAACCAGTTGCTGTCAGCGCCCGATTACGAGAAGTTCGTCGCCGAAGAGGGCGGACACTGAGAAGCGCCGTAGGCGCGAAAGAGTTCAGCCCAGCGCTTCGGCGCTGGGTCTGCGGAGAATGACGGCCGAGTTCCGTAGGGACGACAGAGCTTTTCCCTGTGTTTGCAGCCCGACTGACGCGGCGGACCGTTCATTTCGCGCGAATAGTTTTCATTCATATACACACGCCCAGGAAAGTTACAGGTACCTATGCGCTATCTTCCTAAGTCTGAATCCGACCGTGAAGTCATGCTGTGCGCGATCGGCGCTGAATCCATTGACGATCTCTTTGCCGCCATTCCGGCGGAATACCGGCTCAAACGCGATCTCAACATTCCGCGTGCTTATGCGGAAAGCGAGATTGTGGAGTTCTTCCGCCAGCGTGCGGCGGAGAGCGCTCAAGGCTACGCCACGTTTCTCGGAGCGGGCGCGTATTCGCACTATCGTCCAGTGGTGATCGACTCTCTGGTTTCGCGCGGCGAGTTCTTCACCGCCTACACGCCTTACCAGCCGGAGATCGCGCAGGGCACCCTGCAGTCCATCTTCGAATTCCAGACCATGATCTGCGAGCTGACCGGCATGGATGTGGCCAACGCTTCGATGTACGACGGCTCGACCGGAGCCGCCGAAGCGCTGATGATGGCGGCGCGCATTACGGGCCGGCACAAAACAGTCGTCGCCAGCAGCGTCCATCCCGAATATCGCGAGGTCATCACCACCTACGCTCGCTATCAGGGAATGCCGGTCACCACCGTCGGCTATGGGAAGAATGGCCGCGTCGATTTGAAGGCTCTTGATCAGGCGATTGATAACGAGACTGCCGGCGTGCTAATCCAGTCCCCGAACTTCTTCGGCACTATCGAAGACGTTACCGCCGTGGGTGACATCGTGCATAAGAAGGGCGCGCTGCTGATCGTCTCCATTGCTGAGGCGGTCTCACTCGGTATCGTGCAGCCTCCGGCTGCAGCCGACATTGTCAGCATGGAAGCGCAATCCTTTGGCGTGCCGCTTGGGTATGGCGGACCCTATTGCGGGGTCATCGCCACGCGCGACAAGTTTGTGCGGCAGATGCCAGGACGCCTGGTCGGTGAAACCCGCGATCGTAACGGCAAGCGCGGGTTCGTGCTGACACTTTCCACCCGTGAGCAGCACATCCGCCGCGAAAAGGCGACCTCCAATATCTGCACCAACCAGGGGCTGGTCGCGCTGATGTGCTGCATCTTCATGAGCGTCTACGGCCGCGAAGGACTGAAGGAGCTGGCAACACAGAACCTGGCGAAGGCGCATTACGCTACCCAACAGTTCAAGAAAAATGGCGCAACGCTGCTGTTCGAAGGCGCGCCGCGCTTCAACGAGTTCGTCATCCAAACCAGGACCGACCCCTACACCATCAACGACAAGCTGCTGGAGCATCGAATAATCGGAGGCTTTCCGCTAAGAAAGTTTTATCCCGACCTCGGTAACGCCTCCTTGTGGTGTTGCACCGAGACTACCGCAAAAGCTTCGATTGACGCTGCGGCGAAGGAGGTGGCGCTGTGAACTGGAACGAGAAAATCCGCAAAGCCACCACGCACATCAGCCAGAACGAAGTGCTCCTCTTCGAGCGCTCATCGGCAGGCAAAAAGGCATACCAGTTACCGCCGCTCGATGTGCCGGAGGTCGATCCGGAAACCCTCCTGGGCGAGCAGATGCGCGAAGACCTGGGCCATATGCCGGAGGTAAGCGAGATCGAAATCGTCCGCCACTTCACCCGGCTTTCCACCTGGAACTATGCCGTGGACCACGGCATGTATCCGTTGGGCTCGTGCACGATGAAGTACAACGCGCGCGTGAACGAGTATGTGGCGCGACTGATGGGCCTGGCCGAGGCGCATCCCTATCAGCCGGAGCGCATTTCGCAGGGCGCATTGCTTATCCAGAAGTTATTGCGCGAGCAGCTCCTGGAAATTACCGGCATGGATGCGATCACGTTGCAGCCCGCCGCCGGCGCGCATGGAGAGCTGACAGGAATTCTGCTGGTACGGGCATACCTGGAATCGGAGGGCAACCCGCGCAAGAAGATACTCATCCCTGATTCAGCGCATGGGACCAACCCTGCGACGGCGGCGACGGCGGGTTACACGGTCGAGAACTTGAAGTCTAATTCTGCAGGCATGGTGGACATTGCGTCGCTCCAAGCCCAGGTGAACGAAGAGGTCGCGGCGCTCATGCTGACGAACCCGAACACGTTGGGGGTGTTCGAGCAGGAGATCCACAAAATCGCGGATGTGCTGCACGCTAAGGGAGCCTTGCTCTACATGGATGGAGCGAACATGAACGCGCTGGTCGGAAAAGTCCGCCCAGGCGACTTCGGCGCAGACGTGATGCATCTGAACCTGCACAAGACGTTCTCCACTCCGCACGGCGGAGGGGGACCGGGTTCGGGACCGGTGGCATGCAAGAAGAGGTTGGAGCCGTTTCTGCCGGTGCCGGTGCTGGTGACCAAACCCGATGGCACGCTGGGGTTCGATTACGACCGGCCGAAATCAATTGGGCGGGTGCGCATGTTCTACGGCAATTTTGGAATGCACGTGCGAGCTCTAGCTTACATTATGGCCAACGGGGCAGACGGGCTGCGGCAGACGACAGAAGATGCTGTGCTGAACGCAAATTACGTTCGGAAAGGGATGGAGGACAGTTACGATCTGCCGTTCAAAACACCGACCATGCACGAGGTGGTGTTTAGTGATCGATTACAGGCGCCAAAAGGCATTAGGACCGGTGACATCGCCAAGCGACTCATCGATTACGGATTCCATCCTTACACCGTGAGCTTCCCGCTGATTGTGCCGGGAGCGATGATGATCGAGCCGACGGAAAGTGAATCGAAGGCGTCGCTCGATCTGTTCATCGAAGCCATGAAGGACATTGCTGAAGAGGCGGAGCAGCGTCCGGAAATCATCCTCGGGGCGCCGCACAATACGCGGGTCTCGCGGCTGGATGAGACTGCTGCGGCGAGGAAACCAATCCTGCGCTGGAGGCCCCAGAGTGAAGCCGCAGAGGAAGTCAGCAGCGCTGCGGCAGTTGACGTAGGCGTTTAAGGCGCATATTATTCCGCTTTCGCAGACCGTGGTTTTCGCTTAGAGGCCGGGCGCCTCAGCGGTGGTCACGGCAGGGTACGCACCATGGAGAAAAAGAAAATCGAGATCTTCAAAAAGCGGCTGGAGGACCGCCAACGGGAACTGCGTCATATCATGAATCGCACGGCCCAGGACGGTCGCGACGCCGATCTGGAATCGGCACAGGACATAGCGGACCGCGCGGCCAATTCCTACAACAAGGAATTCCTGTTTTCCCAAAGCAATAACGAACGCCAGCTTCTGCAGATGGTGGACAGCGCGCTCTTGCGCATTCGCGAAGGCAGCTTTGGCCAGTGCATCTCGTGTGGGGAGGAGATCAACCCCAAGCGCCTGGAAGCGGTGCCATGGACGCGGCACTGCATTGAATGTCAGGAGAAGCTCGAAAAGGGGATGCTGGAGCACTCCAGCACGTAAATCAAACGGTTCACAGCCAGCCAAATCAAAAGCCACCCTTGCGGGTGGCTTTTGCTCACGCAATGTCCGATCTATTGCTTCTTCTTTTTCCCGCCGAGCAACTGATTCAAGGCATCGTTTAGAGGGTTAGCCTGCTGGTTTTGCTGTTGCTGGGCTGGCTGCGCGCCCGGCTGTTGGGCATGCTGCTGGCCGCCAAGCAGCCCACCTACGAGCCCCCCGAGATCACCGCCGCCTTTGCCATTCAGCAGACCTCCGGCGGTTGGCAGAAGATTGTTCAACTTCATCTTGGCGATTTGCTGGAGATCGGGCGCGACCAGGGGGTGGCTCATCGTGCCAGTGACGAGAATCGGCAGCACCAACTCACCATTCTTGTTAGCCAGTGCGGTATTGAGGTATCCGCCAACACCAGCTCCCCCTACGGACTGGCTGAAGCCCTTGTTCAGTATCGCGGTGACGTGCAAATTCAGTCCCTGGTTTACCAGGTTCATCGTACCGGTTGCCGCGAGATTGCCGACGTCCAGCACGGCCTTCAGGTCATTGGTTTGTGCGACACCGTTGTGCATGTTGAGGGTTCCGGTCATCTGCGAGATGGCGGTATAGCCTTTGGCGCTGCCCCCACTGAACTTACCGATCTTCGATAGCTCGCTCACCAAATCGATTTTTGTGAGCTTGCCATTGGTCAGGTCCAAACCGAGAGTTCCATTCAAAGTGGGGACAATGTCACCGGACGGAGGCGTAGAGAATGTCACATTCGGACTGGCGGCCAGCGTCCCGTGGACCGTGTCTTTCACCGTCGAAAGCGAGGACAGGAGTTTGTTGGCGTCCGCGCCGGTGAGCTTGACATTAACCGCATACGTTGTGGCCGCGGGACGAGTATCGATGGTGACGCTGCCCGCCGCCTGCCCACCATAGACTTGGGTGGTCAGCGGATTGAGCACAATCACGCCATGGTTTAGCTGCACATTCGAGTGGACGTTGCTGAGCTCCGTCTGCTGATAGAGAATACTGCCCACGGCGATGGTACCGCCCCCGGTTGCGGCTTGCAGCAGGCTAGGCTGTGGCGGAGCCGCGGCTGCGTTGGCGCTCGGAACCAGGCTCCAGGACGAATCGGCCTTCTTCTTGGCCGGGGCCTTTGGTTCGGAGCTAGCGGCGATCTGTTGCAGTTCGGTGACGTTGATTTTGTCAGCGGTGAGGGCGAAGGTCAGCCTCGGCGCCTGGAAGTTGGCGATGCTGAGGTTCCCACTCGCGTTAGTTGATCCCAGCGAAGCCGCCAGATTGGTAAGGTTCACCGAATTCTGCGTGAACTGCATGTTCGCATTGCGGATGCGCAATGGCTGGGTGAGCGACGGCATCTTCAGCGAGGCGTTCTGCAGAGCGCCGGTGCCGCTGAAGTTCATAGCGTTGAAGTTCTTGATGGGCCCGGTAGCGTGCACATCAAGTGAGATGTTGCCGCTGCCGCTCACTCCTTCGACCGCGCTGACGCCATACGCCTTGGCAATACCGAGTAACTCTTCAACTTTGCCGTTGACGGTCTTTAGAGTTGCATCTACGCTTGGCGAATCTCCGTTGTATTGCGCTAGCGTCATCTGGGCGGCCAGTGTCGTTCCACCCGAAGTTGCGGTGAAGTTGTTGGACTGAATCTGCTGCGGAGTCATGGCCAGATCAATCGCCGGTACGCGCACCGGCTGTTGAATTTCGCTGCCTGTCACCTCCAGATTCTTTCCATCAATGTTGCCGTTGAGCGCCGGATGGTCGGTCGGACCCTGTGCGTGCACGTTGGCGGTCAACTGACCTGAGATCTTCGTGTTCGCGCTGAAGGCTACGCCGAAGGCCGCGGCCAGCCGGGCCACTTCCTGAATTGATGCGTTGGACGTGCTCACATTCACGTCCACAACAGACGGGCTGACGTGCGAGTTGATCGTGCCATTGATTGACAGAGGGGTCGCGCCCAACTTAAGAGCGCCTTGCTTGATATCCAACACGTCGTTATTAAGGTCGTCGCTCAGATTAAACTCGGCGGCGATGGGATAGCCGACCTGCACTCCGCGAACTACTGCGTTATCCAGCTTCAACGAACCACCGGCTGTCATTTTTCCATTCATGTTCGCTAAGTCGGTCGAGCCTGAGATAACTGCGTCCGTGCCCTGTAATGCGGGAGTGTTCAGGAACTTCTGCGCCCCTGAAAGCGAAACCTCATTCAGCTTCACCTTGCCTTTGAAAGGTGTGCTGGCGAAATCGGCGTTGTTGACAGGGCCGCCATCTCCGCTCAGCTCCAAAGTTTGTTTCCCGCTGCCCGGCAGGTGCGCCGTGGCGTCAATCGAGAACGGCTTGCCCGGCGCGTAATCTTTGAGGGTCACGTCAATGTGGTCGTATACCGCGCGCGATTGATGCTTCTGATAATCAGTGACCGCAATCTGGCCGTCGGTAATTTGCAGCTTGGCCAACGAAAACCCACCGGACGAGCTAGGCGCTGCCTGCGCTGGGGCCTGCTGTCCCGGCGGCTGAGGCTGGTTAGGATGCACCGGCTGGGCGGGAGCTACCGGACCGCTTCCCACGGTAGAGAAGTTCCAGACGCCTTGCGCGTTGCGGATGATCTCGATCCTGGCGTGCTTCAGCTCCAGGCTGTCCACCTCGATGTTCTTGCTGAGCAGTGGCAGCAGTTTGACGCTGACGTCCAGTTGCCCGACCTGGGCGAAGGGAACGTTGGCGCCGAAACCGGGATCGTCGCCGATGGTGACGTTATTCACTTCCACACGGGGTGGGAAAACGCCCAGGGACATCTCTCCCAGCTGTACTGGCCGATTGAGCCGCTGCTGCAACTGCGCCTGGATTTGACCGCGATACTGGTTGATGTCAATCAGGTGAGGAAGGGCAAGGAGAGCCACAACCACGATAACTACGAGGACAACGACGGTGATGGCGACTTTTCGCATGGCCTGCTCCTGTGTACGAAGTGGACGCTTGCCGGTCAGATTTGCTGAATATGCCTTATAGACAATAGAAGCGTGCCGGCGGGTTGCCGTTGCACATTCCTATGGGGCCGCGTTCGAAGGTTCGTCCTCTTCAGCATGAATAAGGCCGAATTTCTTCAGCTTGTAACGTAACGCGTCGCGGCTGATGTCGAGCAGTCGCGCGGCGTGCGTCTGGTTGCCGTTGGCCTGCGCCATGGCGATGTCCACTAGTTCCCGCTCGACCTCTTCCAGAGACGTACCGCCCTCAGGAATGTTCAGCGGCGGCAGGCTGCGTCCGTCCGGCAGATGCTTGCCGACGGCTCCTCCATTGTTGCCTGAGGAGACCTCAAACGCGGTGTAGGCCGACTTCTGCTGCGCCACGGCAAACGGCAGATATTCTGGATTCAGGTTCTCGGCTTCTTCCAGAATCATGGCTCGCTCAACTGCGTTCTTCAGTTCGCGCACATTGCCCGGCCAGTCGTACTTGAGCATCAGCTTGCGGGTTTCGTCGGTGATGCCCTTTACGTTCTTGCGGAACTTGCGGTTGTAGCGCCCGATGAAGTAATCCACCAGCGGCAGAATATCTTCCTTCCGCTCACGCAGTGGCGGAAGAAAAATTGAGATGATCGCGAGCCGGTAGTAAAGGTCCTGGCGGAACTGGCTCTCGCGTACGGCACGTTCCAGATCGCGGTTAGACGCCGCGATGACGCGCACGTCCGCTTGCATATCGCGCACTCCACCGACGCGACGGATCACCTGGTCTTCCAGTACGCGCAAAAGCTTGGCCTGCAGTAGCGGCGAAAGCTCACCAATCTCGTCGAGAAAGAGCGTGCCGCCGTCAGCCATTTCAAACAGACCTTTCTTCATGGCCTTGGCATCGGTGAAGGCTCCTCTTTCGTGGCCGAAGAGCTCGGCCTCCATCAGGGTCTCCGGAATGGCGGAGCAGTTAATGGCGATAAATGGCTTGTCCTGCCGGCGGCTCTGATAATGGATCGCCTTCGCAATGAGGTCTTTGCCAGTGCCGCTTTCGCCCTGCACCAGAATGGTGGTTGCCTCGCTGGTGGCAATTTTGCTGACAAAAGCCAGCAGTTCGGCCATCTTCTGCGATACGCCGACCACGTTGTGGTATCCCGTGCGCCGCCGCATCTCGCCCCGCAGCGACTCCACTTCCGAGCGCAGCCGCGTGGTCTCCAGCGCGTTCTTGACCGTCACCGACAGTTCGTCAAAGTCCAGCGGCTTCCCTACGAAGTCGTAGGCGCCAAGCTTGAGCGCAGTCTTCACATCCTCCAGCTGCGGATCGGCCGTGATCATAATGATCGCGCGCGCATCGCCGGACTTCTTCAGTTGTTCCAGGAGTTCAATGCCGTTGGAGTCGGGCAGGCGCACATCGAGCAGCACGAGGTCGGGCGTCTCGTGTTGAGCCACGCGGAGCGCGGCCGCGCCGTTGTCAGCCTCTAGTACGTGATAACCCCACTCTTCGCACTTTTGCCGGAGAGACCAACGAACCAGCTTCTCGTCGTCGACGATTAAGACCTTTGCCGAGGCCATTACTACTCAGAATAAGCTTACTACAGGGCAAAGACTTCGTGGATGATCTCACCACAGAGGCGTAGAGAACACAGATGAAATCGGGAAAAGCAACCGCGGATCGCACGGATAAACGCGGATAATCTGGAAGCCAAGAGCGCTAAGAGCTAAAGGCTAAAGGCCAATTGCTAATTGCTAATTGCTAATTGCTAATTGCTGTCTTCTTCTCTGTGTCTCTGTGCTGACTGGGTTACCGCATGAGAGCGCGAACTGCCAAGGCCTGTTGCACCGCATTGGACAGGTCACCCACGCTGAACGGCTTTTGCAGAAAGGCGCTGCCTTTCAGGAGGATGTCCCGCCGCGCGGCACTGTCTTCCGTATATCCTGACATAAAGAGCATCTTGATTTCGGGACGGCGTTGTGCCAGTTCGCCCGCCAGTTGGTGCCCGCTGATACCGGGCATGACCAGATCAGTGAGCACCAGGTCGATTTCGCCTTGGTGCTTATTGCACAGTTGCAGCGCTGCTTCACCGTTTTCCGCTTCCAACACCTCGTAACCCAATTGCTGCAAACATTCACTCACGTTGCTGCGGATCATGGCTTCATCTTCCACGACCAGCACTTTCTGCCCGGCCGGCCGAGACACTATTTCGCTGCGCGTGACCGGAACTTCCTGCGCTGCGGTGGTGGCGGGAAAATATAGTTTGAAGGTCGTCCCATGTCCGGGTTCACTGTACACCCAGATATAACCGCCGCTCTGCTTTACGATGCCGTACACGATGGACAACCCCAGCCCTGTGCCTTTGCCGAGGTCCTTGGTGGTGAAGAAGGGATCGAAGATGCGCGGGCAGAATTGACTTGTCAATCCCGGTCCCCGTGTCCCCCACTGCCAGCATGACGTAACGTCCAGGCTGCACCGGAGGATGGGCCTTTGTGTAGGCGTCGTCCAGGTCCACATTCGACGTTTCGATATGCAGCGTTCCGCCGTCGGGCATGGCGTCACGCGCGTTGACCGCAAGGTTCAGCATGACCTGCGCCACCTGATCGGGGTCGAGCCGTGCGTTGTCCACGGTGTTGGAGAGGTTGGTCACTAGTTGAATATCTTCCCCGATTACCCGGCGCAACATGTGCGACGTTTCACCCACCACCGAATTCAAGTTGATGATTCGCGTCTGCATCATTTGCTGGCGCCCGAAGGCCAGCATCTGGCGGGTCAGCGCCGCGGCTCGATCAGCCGCATTTGACACCTGGAGCAGCAGTTTGCTGAGCGGGTTGTCGGGAGTGATCTGACCGAGCATCAGTTCGGTGGACAGCTTAATGACTACCAGGACGTTGTTAAAGTCGTGTGCCATTCCCCCGGCCAGCCTGCCTACTGCCTCCAGCTTTTGCACTTGCCGCACCTGCTGTTCCAGCGTGCTCTGTTGGGTCATGTCTTCCGCATACCCCTCGAAGTGCTCCGTGCGATCCGCGTCCTGCACCAGGAAACCGGAAATGCGCACCGGCAGGGTGCTTCCATCGCGTCGCCGGAAGTTGGTTTCAAATCCTTTAATCGAAAGGTTCCGGCGTATAAGATCGATGAACCGGTCACGATCTTTGGGATCAGCCCACACTTGTTTCGATATCCGCAACTGTAACGCCTCTTCCAGGCTGTAACCGCCAAGCATCTCCCGGAGAGTCGAGTTCATGGTCTGGTAGCAGTCACCTTCGAGGGAAGTACGGCAGATACCGAAGGGCGCATTGTCCACCAACGATTGCAGCGCGGCTTGGGAGCGCCGCAGCGCCTCCTCGACCGAGTGGCGCCTGGTCGTCGCTTCAAGTGTCAGCTCTTGGCAAAGGCGGGCCTGCTGTCGGTTCTGGCGCCTGAGCAGAGCAAGGCCTCCGCCAAGCACGATCAGCAGCATGAACGCGAAAATGTCAAACAACAGCATTCGGCCAGCCCTGAGAAAAAACGCTGATGCTCTTCTGGGGCTCTTTGTCCCCAACGTCCGATTCGGAACCCGTCATCATAGTGGCTCGATTCGGGTTTCCGACGAAGCTCGTAACTGCTCGCCTGCCACCGGAGTCTTGCGTGAGGGCGCTTCAAATATTCAACCTGGAAGAACGAGTCTCTTGCGACCATGCCTTCCCAGGTGGCAATCTGCGCACCGCGGAGCAACCGGTGTGCGGTGTTTATGGGGCCTATTTATAGCAGTCGCACAACGACCATTGCTGTGACGCGCGTCACAAATGGGTGGGCATTGGAACGGCACTATGCGGCGCTTATGTGGCACTATACGGGAATGCTGAGGCGATACCTGTCTTTGCGGCTGACTTGCGGCCATGTCGAGCCCTAGCCGATATCCCAGCTGTGCCAAGAAATCTCGAGACTATAGCCTTTCGCATTGATAGCTTTGCAGCCGGCGATCAAGAACTGGAGCAGTTGCATTTCAGCCGCTACTTAGCGGGGGCTAGGAACTCCTCAAAGTGGCTCTCGATCATGTGGAACAAATGAGTGCGCGCCTGGAATCCGGCGATGCCGTGGGTCTTGCGCGGATACAACATCAGGTTGAACGGCTTGCCAGCGTTGATGAACGCATTGACCATCTGAATGGTGTTTTGCAAGTGCACGTTGTCGTCGCCCGTGCCATGCACTTCCAGCAGCTTTCCGTAGAGGGTGGCGGCAAAGTTGACCGGCGAACTTTTCTTGTAGCCGTCTTCGTTTTCCTTGGGCAGGCCCATGTAGCGCTCGGTGTAGATCGAATCATAATTGCGCCAGTCGGTGACCGGAGCTACAGAGACCCCACCCTTGAACATGTCGGTATGTTCTAGGGCGAAGAGGGTGAAGTACCCGCCATAGCTCCAGCCCCAGAAGCCGACGCGGCCGGCATCGAGCTGGGGGAACTGTTGCAGCGCTTGCTTCGTAGCCGCGAGTTGATCAGCCAACTCGACCTCCCCGAAGTTATGTTTGATCGGCAGCGCGAAGGCCTTCCCCCGGTTGGCCATGCCACGGTTGTCAACTTTCAGAATGGCAAAGCCCAGGCGCGCCAGAATCTGGTCAAAGAAGCCGATGACGCCCCAGGCATTGCGCACATCCTGCGCCCCCGGGCCGCCATAAGGATTAAGGATGAGCGGCGCCTTGCCATTGGCCATCATCGGTCCACTTTCCGGCAGCAAGATCACGCCTTCCAGAGTGGTGGTGCCGTCAGCAGCCTTAAAGTCAACAAACTTCGGCGTGAGGAGGCTATAGGCCGCGACGCTATGGGCATTCCAGAAGGCATTGCACCGGCCGTCGGCAGTGCACAGCGAGATGCTCGGCGGCGTCGTCAGGGCTGAGTAGGTGTCGACATAGTACCTCGAGTTCTTGGGATCAAAGTCGGCGGTATGCCAGCCATTTTCCTGGGAAACACGACGGAAGTTTTGCCCATCCAGCCCCACAGCAAAAACGTTCTTCTGCCGCCAGTCGCCTTCGTTGGCTGAGAAGTAGATGATGCCTCGCTGCTCGTCCACACCATCGATGCTCTCCACCTCCCAGTCGCCGTGCGTGACCTGCGCCACCACCCTGGCGCCGCTGCTTAGCGGATCAACTTTGTCGAATTGATATAGATAGATGTGGTAATGTCCGTCGCGCCAGCTTGTCCACAAATAGCCATCCCCTCCCGACAGAAGTTTGAAGTCAACCTCCGGATGCATATCAATCCAGGCGTCCGTGTTCTCGGTCATCATCAGCTTCGATTTGCCGCTGTTGACCTCGACGAAATACAAGTCGAGCCGGTCCTGCACGCGATTCATCACCATCGCCCACAGCAGGCCGTTGCGCACCCATCCGAAGCGGGGAATCAAAACGTTGGAGTTGCCGCCCAGAGGCAACGATCCTGTGCTCGCGCCCGTAACGGTCAGCCACTTGAGCTTGCCGCCGTCGGAGTTCACAACCGCCAGGCGCACTTCCGGATTGGCGTCGCCGGGTTGCGGATATTTCTGCGTGTCCACCGTCGCGTGCAGCGGAATCCAGTCCGTGATTGGATAGGTGGGCACTTCCTTCTCGTTCATCTGGAGAAACGCGACCTGTTTTCCATCCGGCGACCAGAAGTAATTGCTGTTGCTGTAAAGCTCTTCCTGGTAGACCCAATCCACTTCGCCATTCAGCAGGTCGTCTTTGCCGTCCTTGGTCAGTGTTTTCTCGTTCCCACGGTCCAGCTCGCGCACATAGAGGTTATGCTTACGCACGTACGATATGCGGTTACCGTCTGGCGAAAACTTGGGGTCCTCGGCAGGCTCCGAACTAGACGTAACCTGCACCGCGGTTCCTGTGTCCAATGTGTACAGCCAGAGCTGACCTTGCGAGTCGAAGAGCAACTTTTTGGAATCGGGCGACCAGTGATAGGCGGCGATGGAATAGCGCTGAACCGCCTCCTTCTTGCGCTCGTCTTTGATGCTGCTCGTCGCCGGCGCCAGCGTCAAGAGCTTGTCGCTGGACACCAGCACCGCCGGCCGGCCGGTGGTGACGTCTACGTAGTAGAGCGCGCCGCGCTCGCCGCTGTCATCGCGCTGGACGAACGAGACCTTCATGCCGTCGGGACTCCATTTGATCGACTCCGGGGCCCGTCCGAGGATGCCGGCATCCTTAAAGATGGATTCAATGGTCAGCTCTTTCGCGCCCTGCGGTTCTTGCGCGAAAGTGGCGTTAGTTTGGGCGAATACAAAAAGGGGCGCGAACAGAGCAAGTACGAATGTCGAGAAGCGTGCGGCCACATTGACTCCGAATAAGGAATTAGGCGACGGGAAAGTTTACATCAGAGAAGGCATTTGAAGGCGGACAGTGCGCAGGTCAGGATTTGTATCAGGGCACGACTTCCAGTCGTGCCGTCACTGCCCGTGGGAAATAACGGCTTTAGCCGCTGAGGGGTCTCGCCCTTACCTGAGGCCGAGTTCCCTCAGGGCTAAAGCCCAGTCCGCTTGCGGTGCTTAACGGCACGGCTGAAGCCGTGCTCTGATACGAAGCGATTCTTGAAACACGCCTTAGCACGCGTACATAAAGCCCGACAGTCTGCTCAAAACCTGCGATAGCAGTCCGCTTGCAGCGTGCTAGAATCCAAGCAGGTTCCATCGCGTTCCATGCATCCGGACATACAGAAGCTGATAGACCTGCAAGAGGTCGATGTGCGTATTGCTGCACTGCAAGCGGAGGTGGCTGCGCTTCCCGCCCAGGTGCGACAGATCGAGGCCAAGCTCGCAGCGTCGAAAGGACGCGTCGAAGCCGTCCAAGCGACGATGAAGGCGGACGAGAGTGCCCGCCGCAAGCACGAGTCCGACATCCAGGACCAGCAGCAGAAGATCCGCAAATATCGCGACCAGTCGCTCGCCGTCAAGACCAACCAGGAGTACAAGGCGCTGCTCAGCGAGATCGAGCAGGCCGAGACGGAAATCCGCAAGCTGGAAGACAAGATTCTGGACATCATGGTGGCCGCCGATGCGCGCAAGGAAGAGCTGAAGCAGGCCGAGGCTGCGCTCAAGGCTGGCACTGCGGAAATTGAGCGGGAAAAAGAACACGCGCGACAGCAGACGGCGCAAGATGAGAAAGAACTTGCGGACCATAGTGCGCGCCGTCAGGAGCTCCGCAGCAAGGTTAGCGATGACAGCCTTCGCCATTATGATCGCGTGCTGAAGCTGCGCCACTCGGCGCTGTCCGCGGTGCACGACGACCAGATGTGCTCCGTCTGCCGCGTCATGCTGCGTCCGCAGGTGTTTCAGGATGTTATGCTCGGCGAAGAAATGGTGTACTGCGATTCCTGCCAGCGCATCCTATATTTCGTCCCCCCTCCACCCAAGCCGGAAGGCGAAGCCGAACCGGAACGCAAGAAGCGCAAATCCAAGAGCCTCTCCCAACCTCAGCAGGAAGAGCCCACCGCTGCCGACGAGGCGGCCGCGCAGTAACGCACGGCAATCCGGCTGCTCCGTTTTACCCATCCCTCGACCATCAGTTTCCTGGAGAGGTCTTCAATGCGTGGCCTCGATCGCGGCCGCGGGCAAGCGAACCTGAAACCGGGTATCGCCAGGAACCGAGGTCACATTGATGGATCCTCGATGCTTACGCACGATTCGAAGCGTCGTATCCAGCCCCAGCCCTGTTCCTTCTCCCACTTCCTTAGTCGTGAAGAATGGTTCGAAGATACGTGGCTGAATCTCCGGCGGAATACCGGGCCCTGAATCTCCGATTTCAACTACGGCGCAATCGCCCTCAAGGAAGGTCCTGATCCGCAGTTCGCCCTCGCCATGCATGGCGTCAATGGCGTTGTCGATGATGTTGGTCCACACCTGGTTGAGTTCGCTGCCATAGGAGTTCACCAGCAGCGGCGTGGGATTGTAGTCGCGTTTGATGGTCACTCCCTTTTTCAGCTTATGGGCCATGATGGTAAGAGTGTTTTCGAGGCCTTTGGTGAGGTCGACATCCTGCACCGGGGCCTGGTCCATGTAGGAATATTCTTTAATGGCGCGCACTAGATCGGAGATCTTGGAGGTGCTGTCCTCCAGCTCCCCCAGCAGGTCATTGATCTCCACTAGCGCCGACACCCGTTGCAGGGCGGGCTCTGCAACGTTGCGCCGGACCACGTCCAGCATAAGGCTGAGGGGTTGGGGCAAAACTCCGGATTCCACCAGCGCCGGTGCATAATTCCAGCCATCCTCGATTCCGTGCTGATGCAGAATCGCTTCAACCTCGTCCTGAAGCTGGCTGGCCTTCAGCACGTCGGTCTCCGGCTCCGCCGTGCAACAGGAGTTCTCGAACGTCTCGATGGCCAATCGCTCAGCATCGGTTAGCTGGATTCCCTCCAATTCGCTGACCGATTTCCGGAATTCACCCACCGTACACCGCAACTGCTGGGCGGTGCGCCGGGCCGCGGCGGCGGGATTGTTCAACTCGTGGGCGAGGCCGGCGGAAAGCTTGCCCAACGCTGCCAGGCGATCGCGCTGCTGTTCACGCCGCGTAGTTTCGCGCGTGCGATCGACCATGGTCGCCACCAGCCGCCTGCCCAGCTCCGGCATGTGGGTCAACAGTTCGTCAAAGAGCGCGCCGGGAAAGGTGAGGACGCGCGAAGCCTGCACGGCCCGGCCGGTGCCCGGAAAGACCGTCATCCGCGAATAGGGCAATAAACCGGTCACGGTTCCGGCGGCGATGGTAAACACATTTTCGTTTGACCCTTCGAATTGGATCTGCAGTTCGCCTTCGAGCACTACCATCATCTTGTCCGCAGGCGCGCCCGCGCGAATGTAAATCTCGCCCGGCGTCAGATGCAGCTCAGTGGCATGTTCGAGGAACCAGTCGAGTTGTTCATCCGGAAGGTCGTGAAAGACGCCAACCGCGCGAAGCTCTTCTTTTGAAACATTGGCCATCAGCTACACCTTTGCCATGTAACGGTGAATGAACTGCACCGCGATCGCG
This sequence comes from uncultured Acidobacteriaceae bacterium, assembly GCA_963823635.1. Classification (GTDB taxonomy): domain Bacteria; phylum Acidobacteriota; class Terriglobia; order Terriglobales; family Acidobacteriaceae; genus Bog-257. The sequence goes on from CAWGMV010000029.1 coordinate 328,787, forward strand.
CCCTCGCCCACCGCCGAGGCGACGCGCTTGATGGAACCGTGGCGAACGTCGCCCACGACGAAGACGCCTGGGATGCTGCTTTCCAGCAGGAACGGATCGCGATCGAGATTCCATCCCGCGGCCCGCTTCCCATCCTTCAGCAGATAAGGTCCCGCAAGAATGAAGCCCAACTCATCACGCTGGAGCGTACCGTCGAGCCAGTCGGTCCGGGGTAGCGCTCCTATGTAGATAAACATTGCGCTTGCAGCGACGCGTTCCACCGTGTTGGTATCGGAGCACTTGACTGAGATCTCTTCCAGGTGCGTCTCTCCGTGAGCCTCAATCACCTCGGCGTGCGCCCACAATTGGACATTGGGTGTTTTCTCGATCTGGTCGATGAGGTAGCGTGACATGGTCGCCGAGAGCGAGTCGCCCCGGATCAGCATCACCACCTTGTCCGCGTATTGCGCAAAGTTCAGCGCGGCCTGGCCGGCTGAATTTGCTCCGCCTACGACGTACACGGTTTCACCCTTATAGGAAATCGCTTCCTGGCTGCCACCGCCGTAATAGACTCCTGCACCCTGCAGACGGTCCACGCCTGGGACCTCCAACCTGCGCCATTGGACTCCGGTTGCGATGAGCACCGCATGGCAGGAGATTTCGTTGCCATCGGCAAGCTTGAGGATGCGGTACGGGCCCTCGGCGCGAAGCGCCACCACTTCTTGCGGCGCAATAATCTCCACGCCGAACCGTTGCGCCTGCATCACCGCACGCCGCGCCAGGTCGGCGCCACTCAGGCCGGATGGAAACCCCAGGTAGTTCTCGATGCGAGAGCTCAGGCCAGCTTGCCCGCCGGGAGCTTCGCGATCAATCATCACCGTCTTCAGGCCCTCGGACGCTCCATACACGGCTGCCGCCAGCCCGCCGGGACCTCCGCCGACGATGGCAAGGTCATAGAACTGGGTTTCAGACCGGGTCCGGAGGCCAATTTTCTCGGCCAGCTCGGCCGGGCTCGACTGAAACAAGCGCGTACCATCTGGAAACAGCGTCAGAGGCAAATGCGCGACGTCGTCGCCGATGGAAGCGATGAGCTGCTTAACCTCGGGATCGTCGGCAGAGAGCTCGACATCGATCCATTGATAAGGGACGTGGTTCCGTGCCAGAAAATCGCGAACATCGTACGCCTTCGAGGACCAGCGCGTGCCCAACACGCGAATACCCTGGTAGGGTGGCCTGTACGACGCCGTCCAATCCTCCAGCAGATCGTCGATGACGGGATACAAATGTTGACTTGGTGGGTCCCACGGTTTCAGAAAGAAGTAATGAACACTGACTTCATTGATGGCATTGATGGCGGCACTGGTGTCGGCGTATGCAGTTAGCAACGCCCGCTTGGCGTCGGGGTAAACTTTCCGAGCTTCATTCAGAAAGCCGATGCCATCCATGTGTGGCATGCGTTGATCGGCAAGCAGGAGCGCGACGGCATCGTTTCGCGTCTTGAGTTCACGAAGAAGTTCCAGGCCGGCGTCTCCCGAGTTGGCACGGAGGACACGATATTTCTCTCCGTAGCGGGTGCGCAGGTCTCTCTCAATCGCCTTCAAAACATTGGGATCGTCGTCAACAGTCAGCAGTGTCGGCTTGGTCATGCGGGATACACCTTCTCCGTCTGCTAGCGGGATTGCGCTTTGTTAGATAAGAAAATGGGGCCTCTGGACTCGCAAGCAGAGAAGAATCGCGCCTTCTCACCAGTAGCACTCTCCGAAAGAGTCGGCTCGGCGCGCTTGGTGCCCCCAGGTTTGCCCTTCCGTTGGACTAACCTGGGCGGCGTAATCACGCCGCGGTGCCCGTTTCGGAATCGACCCACACGTACTGAAACACCTCTTCCAGTGGCACTCCGAAGACGAGGGCGAAGCGGAAGGCCACCTCCAGAGAGGGCGAATACTTTTCCTGCTCGATGGCGATCACCGTCTGCCGGGTGACGCCGACCCTCTCCGCCAACTGCTGCTGGGTCATCTCCGAGTGCTCGAAGCGCAAGCGACGGATGTTGTTGCGGATCCGTCCTCTGATCATCGCAGGCCCCGCCGGTAGTAAAACAACTGAGTGAGAAACTTCATCAGCTCGGCCAGGACCATGAAAAACAGCACCAGGTTGACGGTGATGAACGGCGTTACGATGATTCGGGTGGGAGCGGCGCCGCGGGCCAGGCCGGCCATAACAACGCAGGCAATCACCAGGAAAGCGCCCGTGGCCAACAGGAAGTAGGCGTTGCGGTAGGCCTTGGATGCGATCAGAATGTCGCGTTCGTCCTTGGGCTCCGGTTTCTGCTCGATGGCCAGCACGATGTGGTACACGATTTCAATGACGATGATGGCGATCACCGCGAGCACCAGGCGGCCCAGGTTGAATTCGGGCTGGCTGGCGTCGCGGAGAACGGCGGCGAAGTAGTATCCGTAAACGACGACGATGGTGATCAGCGATCCGAGGATGCTTTTCTCTTGGTAGGACAGATCCATGATGCTTTCTCCTCTAACTCAGGGTGAAGTAATGTTTGGCAGACATAATGTAATGTGATATCGACTTAATGTCAAGCATACTTTACTTTTAGTAATGGAGCAGCATATTCGGAGTGGGACCGGGATTCGGAAAGCGAACGAGAATTCGCGTTCGTGTTCCACTTTGGAACAAAGTTATACTGATCCTAACGGCCGGGTCCAGGTAAGATAAGTCTTTTTTTAAAGGAGGATGCATTGTCCGTGCCACCGCCCGCGATTGTCGTCAACCACCGCGGTGCCGCCCGCCTCAGGAGTGGGCACCTATGGGTCTATCGCTCGGATCTCATTGCATCTGCTGATGTTACGGGCGGACATAGCACATTGATGCCTGTTGTTCCACGTGGAACACTTGTCCACGTGCGCGACCAGCATGGGCGTAAGCTGGGCTCGGCGCTCTACAGCAGCGCCTCGCAGATCGCCATCCGCCTGCTGAGCAGCCAGGAGATCAGCGAAGCGCAACTGCCATCGTTGCTGCGTGAGCGAATCGGCGGCGCGACGCAGTTTCGCCGGCAGGTGGTCCGCGACAGCGACGCCTACCGCGTCATCTTCAGCGAGGCCGATCTGCTGCCCGGGCTCATCGTTGACAAATACAACGACGTCCTCGCCATGCAGGCTCTAACGCAGGCTTTCGATCGCGAGGACCTGCGGCAGGTCGTGACCGAGGCGCTGGCGGAGCAATATCGCGGCTGCAGCATCGTTGAGCGCGTTGACCCGCACATCCGCGAGTTGGAGGAGTTGCCGGAGCGCCAGTCGCAATTGCTGCGCGGAGGCCGCTCCAGCACTATCTTCACGATGAACGGCGTCAAGTTTCACTTCGACGGCCTCGGCGGGCAGAAGACCGGCGCCTTCCTCGACCAGCGCGAGAACTATGCTGCCGCCGCCCGCTACGCTCATGGAGACGCGCTCGACTGTTTCACTTACCAGGGAGGCTTCGCGCTGCATCTGGCGCGGGTTTGCGCCGCCGTCACCGCGATCGACTCATCGCGCCCCGCCCTGGAGGTCGCCGAGCAGAACGAGCAGCTCAATCGCGCCGAGCACCGCTGCGGCGAGATTGAATGGATCGAGGCCAACGCCTTCGACCTGCTCAAGGACTACGCCTCGGCCGGACGGCAGTACGATACCATCGTGCTCGACCCGCCAGCCTTCGCCAAAAGCAAGCGCACCGTGCCCACCGCACTGCGCGGCTACAAGGAGCTCAACCTTCGAGCCCTGAAGATGCTGCGGCCGGGCGGCGTTCTGGTGAGCTGTTCCTGCTCGTTTCACGTGAGCGAGGCTGAATTCCTGGAGATGCTTGGCTCGGCTGCCGCTGATGCAGGCCGTCGCGTCCGAATCCTGGAGAAGCGCGGTCAGGCGCAAGACCACCCCATCTTGCTGAATGTTCCAGAAACGGCCTACCTGAAGTGCATGATAGTTAACTCAGCGCGGTTCCAGGGTTGATGTATTCCCCATTTTCTCAGCGCGAGAGACTTGTCGGCTCACCGTGGGCGTTGGTTGTGATAACGACGGATAATCGCCGGTTTGAAGACGATATGCCTGGTGCCCCAGGTTCGCGTCCTTCTTTTGGACGCTAACCTGGGCATAAGAAGATTCGCGGTGGACCACCGGACATTTTCAACTCGCGATCTCTGGCCGTCCATTCCGATTCGATCTCCACCACTCCCTTCTCTCGGAGAGCATAGTGCCGGAAACTGCTCCACTTCCAGTCTCCCGGCTCCTTCACCAGTCCACGTTTCACGGGATTGCGGTGCAGATACCGTAACTTGACCTTGAATTCCCGCGCATCCCTTACGTTACGGTCGTAGTAACGTTTTTGCCAGAACGAACCCGGTTTCTCTGACCCCGGATCAACCGAAAGGAAGGGCAAACCTGGGGCACCGACCCTGCGGCTGCGTACCCGCTTGGTGAACGATAACTTTAAGTAGTGGATCGCCTCGGCCAGTGTGCCGTGCTCCGGCTCGCTGAGCAGCAGGTGAACATGTTCGGGCATCACCACATATCCGTAAACGCGCATGGCGAAACGACGGCGCATGTCCTCCAGACAAGCCGGGAACAGTTCGTAAACTGCGGCGTTGACAAAATTGGGCTGGCGGCGATAACAACTGAAGGTGACGAAATGGGACTGCCCGGATTGGTGATACCGCCGCAGACCAAGTGGCACGAGAACCGGTCTTCCTTTTTACAGTATAGTCCGCCCAGGTTAGCGTCCAAAAGAAGGACGCGAACCTGGGGCACCGGCGGGCTGGCATCTGAGCTTCTCACGCCCTTCATACCGTAGTACACTCTTCCCAAATCTCCCCAGGACACGCTGCCATGAAAGGGACCCTGCCCCAACGGGTACGCCTCGGTGTCTTTGAGGTCGACCTGCGCGCGGGCGAACTGCGCCAGGATGAGGGCGCCGTCCTGGTGCTCCCCGACCAGCCCCTGCAGATCCTGCGCATCCTGATCGAAGCCGACGGCGAGATGGTCACTCGCGACGAAATTCGCCAGAGACTTTGGCCCGACGATACGATTGTCGAGTTCGACCACAGCATCAATAACGCTATAAAGAAGTTGCGCCGCGCGCTGGTCGATCCCGGCGACGAGCCGCACTACATCGGCACCATCGCCAAGCGTGGATATCGGCTGCTGGTTCCAGTCGAACGCGTCGCCCTGGAAGAGGAGTCGGGTGACTCGGGGCAAACCGCAGATCCCTCGGCTCCGTCCGCGGCGGACTCCGCTCGGGATGACACCGAAGACAAGTCACCTTCTGTCGGACAGATAATTGCTGAGCCGCAGCGCCGTGCACGCTCGAAGTGGCTAGCGGTCGCAGTGATGGTTTGCATGGCAATTCTGGCCGGAGTGCTCTACTGGCGAGCGCATAGAGTCCCCAAACTCACCGAGCGAGACACCATCGTCCTCGCCGACTTCGACAACAAGACGGGCGATCCTGTATTCGACGACACGCTGAAGCAGGCCCTGACGATTCAGTTGGAGCAATCGCCGTTTCTCAACGTGCTCCCCACCATGAAAATTGTGGGCACTCTCAAACTGATGAATCAATCCGGTGCTGAACGGTTAACCGAGAATCTAGCGCGCGACGTGTGTCTTCGCACCGGCAGCAAAGCGATGGTGGTTGGCTCAATTGCTCTGTTGGGGCGCCAGTATTTGATTGGCCTGCGCGCAGTGGAGTGCAATTTGGGTGAATCGCTTGGCGAGGTACAAGAGCGGGCGGACGGCAAAGACAGAGTGCTCAAAGCCCTGGACAAAGCGGCGAACGATCTCCGGGCCAAGTTGGGCGAGTCTTTCAATTCGTCAAGAAGTACGCGACACCGCTCGAGGAAGCGACCACGCCATCACTGGAGGCCTTGAAGGCTTATAGTCTGGGCTGGAAGGTGAGACAAACACGAGAGGGAGCGTCGGCCTTGCCCTTCTTTCAAAGGGCGGTTGAGCTGGATCCCAATTTTGCCATGGCCTACGCTGTAAGGTCAGGTGCGTACGGCAGCGGCGCACAAGCGGCGCTCGATGCGCGCAAGGCCTACGAACTGCGTGGAAGGGTCAGCGAACGGGAGCGCTTCTATATCGAGGCGGTCTACTGTTGGAGGACCAACGGCGAGTTGGAAAAGGCTGCTCAGGTTTACGAGGACTGGCTGACAGTCTATCCACGGGACGTCGTCCCCTATGCAAATCTTGGAGACCTGTACCAAAGTCTGGGAGACTTCGAAAGTTCGCTATCAAAAAGCAAGGAAGGGATCCGTCGCGGCCTGAATTCTTGGATTCTGTACCTTAACCTAGGCTCAGCCTATGAAGACCTTAACCACCTTGACGAAGCGCTCGCCACGTTCAACGAAAGCGAGAAGTTACATCCAGAAGGGGAGGGCCTGTTTCAGGGGCGCTACATTCTGGCATTCTTGAATGGAGATGGGGAAAAGATGTCCCAATTGGCTGCGGCGGCCGTAGGTAAGCCCTATGTCGAGGATACGCTGCTCGCGACACAAGCCGATACGGAAGCATGGTACGGCAGATTGCGAAGCGCACGTACATTAACCAAGCGCGCGATGCAGTCGGCCGCAGCTGACGAGTCCCCAGGTCGCGCGGCGCTCCATTCGGCCACCGCGGCATTGCGAGAAGCCGAGTTCGGCAACTCCAAGCAAGCCCGTGTTGATGCCGTCCGCGCACTGGGCCTCGGTCCCTCCCCTAATGTCCGCGCTATGGCCGCGCTCGCTTTGGCCCGTGCTGGCGAGACCCAAGCCGCAGAGAAACTCGCGAGCATTTTGGGTAGCGACTTTCCCCTAGGTACGCTTGTCCAGAGATATTGGCTGCCAACGATTCGAGCAGCTCTCAGCTTGCACCGAGATGATCCAAATGACGCATCGCAGGAGTTGAACGCCATGGGCCGCATTGAACTTTCAACAGCGGACGGGGAGATCAACGTATTCCTATGTCCGGCGTATATCCGGGGCAACGCCTATCTCATGCTGCGCGATGGCAATGCAGCCGTAGCCGAATTTCAGAAGTTCGCCGACCATTACGGATTGGTAGGCAACTTCCCCTGGGGAGCGCTGGCGCGGCTGGGAGTCGCGCGGGCGTATGCGCTCGAAGCGCAGACCGATCCCTCTGCTCGCGACAAAGCTCGCACCGCGTATCAGAACTTCCTCACCCTCTGGAAAGACGCCGATCCCGACATCCCCATCTACAAGCAAGCAAAAGCCGAGTACGCCAAGCTGCAATAGCCCGAATCCCCGCGAGTGCTCGTGTTACATGAATCCGCTTCCCGTGGGCGGGTGGCCAAACCTTTCGCCTCAGTGCTCCGCTGGCTATTCATTTGCACGTGACTCACCAATTTGGGGTGCCCGACCCTTCTCGCCTCTGGCGAGAGGGTAGGCACGTCCTGCCCGATCTTCACTCGCAAAGGCATTCCCATCCGCTCTCTCCGCCGCCCCGTTCATTCCGATTCGATCTCCACGGCGCCTTCGACTCCGGCCACATTATGGACGAAGCTGCTCCAGGCCCAGTCCTCCGGTTTCTCGACCAGCCCCCGCTTGACCGGGTTGCGATGCATATAGCGTAACTTCTCAATCCGCTTCTTTGCCGTCCAAACATTTGAAACCGTAATATCGGGTTTGCCAAAAGGGAAATCCCCCGGCACGTGCGCGAAGCCTCTGCGCACGATTTGCTTCAGCATCTGCATGACGACCGCCAGGCTGCTGCGTTCCGGCTCGCTCGCTAGGAGGTGGACATGTTCGGCAGCACGGGGAATCGCGTCTCGCTCTGTCCGGAGGCGAACGCCGGTTTCGTGTTACGGACAGCAACTGGGCGCAGGCGAACGGTAGCGGCACGTATTCTCAGCAACTTCCGTTGGCGTTACGAATGCAGGAACTAAGTGGCGCCCCTTCTCGTAGCTTAAAGCAATGGAATCTATACTGCAGGATCTTCGCTTTACCGGTCGTCAGTTGCTGAAGAACAAAGGTTTCACCCTGACGGCGGTGCTGTCCCTTGCCCTGGGCATCGGAGCGACCACCGCGGTCTTCAGCGTGGTCTATGGGGTCCTGCTCGATCCCTATCCCTACAAAGATGCCAAGCGCATGGTGCACGTTGAGTTATTCGACGCGCAAGGGCACCAGATGGGACTGGTGATTAACACCGGCGCGGAATTGAACGACCTGAAGCAGGCCAAGTGCGTGGATGACATTTTCATGCAGGGCGGCAATACCGTGACCATGACCGGCGATCAACTGCCGGTCTCGGTGCAGTTGGGCGAATATACACCGAATGTCTTCGACTACATGGGAGTGCCGCCGCTGCTCGGCCGCCAGTTCTCCGCGGCCGAAATGAGCGACGGGAAAGCGGCACCCGTTGCGGTGCTGAGCGATCTGTTCTGGAAGAAACAATTCGGAGCCAACCGCGACGTGCTGGGCAAGACGATTGAGCTCGACCACAAGCTTTACACCATCATCGGTGTCGCGGCTCCGCGCTTCACCTGGGGCGATTCGGATGTTTATGTTCCATTCATTCCTACGGACGACCCCAAAGACCTCCGCAACAGCTTCATCAAGCTCAAGCCCGGCGTCACGCTGGAAGCGGCAAACGCCGAGTTGCAGCCGATTATATTCAGCTTCCGCGACCGTGATCCCAAGGGCTACCCGCCGGTCACTAGCATCAAGACGGTGACCCTCAACGAGCAGGTGCTGGGGCAATTCTCGGGAACGCTGCTGCTGTTGTTCGGCGCGGTGGTGTTGCTGCTGGTCATCGGCTGCGCTAATGTCTCCATCCTGATGCTGGCGCGCGGTACGGCGCGCATGCATGAGCTAGCGCTGCGCTCCTCGATGGGAGCGTCGCGCTGGCGCATCGTGCGCCAACTGCTGACGGAGTCAGTACTTTTGTCGTTCGCCGGTGCTGCGATCGGCGTACTGCTGGCGTTCGCCGCGGTCAAGTGGATCGCCGCCGCCTTGCCTTTCTACTCCTTTCCGCATGAGGCCGCCATCCACGTCAGCCTGCCGGTGCTGTTCTTCTCCGTCCTGTTGGCGGTATTGACGGGGATTCTGTTCGGCATGTCGCCGGCGCTGCAGTTGTCGCGGCCCAACCTCGGCGAGCTGATTCAGTCCGGCGCGGGCCGCCACTCCGGCGGAGGCGCCAACCGTAAGACGCATCGGGTTCTCATCACCGGCCAGGTTACGCTCACTCTGGTGTTGCTGACCATCGCCGGAGCGGCCACGCGGGCGTTCCTGGAGGCCTACCGCGTACCGCTGGGCTTCGACGTCGAGAAAGTGTCGGTGGTGCACCTCGCATTGCCCCGAAAATCCTATCCCGGCTGGACCGAGCGGGCGAACAAATTCGATTCCATCCGCCAGGCGATTGCCTCCGGTACGGGAGTAGAGCAGGCCAGCATTGACACCACATGGACGCCTCCTATGCAGGCCTACAGCGACAAGATCGAGATCGAGGGCAAGCAGGACTTGACCGGCATCACATCGCAGTTGGTGCTCATGAGCCCCGAAATGTTTCAGACGCTGGGCATTCCGCTGCTGCAGGGCCGAAACTTCACCCAGTCCGAATTGATGCATGCCACGCATGTCGCGCTGGTGAACCAGGCCTTCGTCCGCAAGTATTTCGGCGGGGGCGATCCCCTGGGACAGCATGTGAAAGCACCGGTCTTGAAGTTCGACCGGCCGGATTTCGTCATTGCAGAAGGCAACGACGGATGGTTCGAGATTATCGGTGTTGTTGCCGATGCCCGCAATAACGCAGGATTCCGAAACGGTGAGGCCAATGTGAAGCAACTGCCGATCGAGCCGGCGATTTACTTACCGCATACCGTCGTCATGGTTCCCTACGTTTCCCTGCTGGTTCGAACCAGGGGTGATGCCGAGACCGCGTTACATTCGGCATTTCTGCGACTGCAGGCTTCCGATCCGGAGATTGCCATCGTTGAACACCATCCGTTGAGCTGGTACATGGAGACCATGATTTGGGGACAGCAGCGCTTCATCGCGGCGCTGTTCGCAATCTTCTCGTTCCTGGGGCTGGTGTTGGCGGCAACGGGACTCTATAGCGTCGTGTCGTATTCGGTGAACCAGCGATATCAGGAGATGGGAATTCGCATGGCGCTAGGCGCGCAGCGTATCGACATCGTCGGCCTTGTCCTGAAGTCGGTCGCCGCAACTGTCGGCGTAGGAATCGTGCTGGGGCTGGTGCTCAGCGTCGGCCTGAACAGGATCGTTTCGCACTGGGTGCAGAGCAGCTCACGCGATCCCCTGATGCTTTTGACGGTAGCCGTGATTCTGGTGTTGATTGCTCTGTTGGCCTGCATCTTGCCAGCGCGGCGTGCCGCCACACTGGACCCGATGAAGGCGCTGCGCACGGAATGACGGCAGGTTCCCCCGTAGCTTTCACTCTATAGCCCGTGACTTGACGGTAACGGGATCCCCCCACGCCGATGCTTCCAACGGCTACCCCAGCGACAGAATCTGTCTAACAAACTGAAAATAATATATTTACAAAGAATCGGCAAAATTCGTGTGCCGCATATTGACAATAATCCACTCATATTTTATGATTCATTTACGCTAATCAGGCATCTGATTACCAGAACCTAGATTCTAGACTAAGGAGTGTTCGAGTATGACGTTGTTGACCCGTTGGGACCCGTTTCGTGATCTCTATTCATTGCAGAACCGCATGAACCGGTTGTTTGAAGAGCAGTACGGCGGGGGCCGCGAGGAGTCGCTGACTGCCGGCGCGTTTGTGCCTCCGGTGGACATTTATGAAGATGAGCACAGCGTCCAGTTGAAGCTGGAGGTGCCCGGAATTGATGAGAAAGATCTCGACGTCAAGGTTGAGAACAACACGCTGACCATCACCGGCGAGCGCAAGTTCGAGAAGGAAGAGAAGGAAGAGAACTTCCGTCGCGTGGAACGCCGCTATGGCAGCTTCACTCGCTCGTTCACACTGCCGAACACCGTAAGCACGGACGACATCAACGCGCAATATAACAATGGCGTCCTGACCATCAAGTTGGCCAAGCGCGCCGAAGCCAAGCCGAAGCAGATCAAGGTGAATGTAAGCAGCCAGAAGACGCTGGAGGGCAAGAAGCCTGAGAGCGCCGGTCAGACCCAGACCGCTGGCAAGGGGCAGGTTGCCTAATCCAAGTTTCGCCCCTCGGTGAGTTTTCGTGAGGGAGACGAACTGGGGAGTTCAAGGGAGGCGTAGGTTTGCCTCCCTTTTGTTTACCAACGGAACTCGCCAGGGGCGAAAGCAGTACAGCAGTTGTCAGTAATCGGTTGCCAGTTGTCAGTTATTCCAGACCACTCACAGCCGTGCGTCCTCGTCATCTTCCACCAACTGGCCGCTGACAACTGGAGTTATCCGAGATTAGGATTGTCATTAGGATTTTAGGCACCGACCCTTAGGCATTTTCTGACAACCGACAACTGGCCACTGACAACCGGAGCTACCCATGGCAATTCGTTGGGACAAATTAACCGTTAAGGCGCAGGAAGCGATGCAGCGGGCGAACGATCTCGCCAGCGAGCACGGCAATCCCGAGTTGCAGCCCGTCCACATTCTGGCTGCGCTGATTGAAGATCGCGAAGGCATCGTGCCACCGCTTTTGGAGCGCGTGGGATTGCACGTCGCAAATGTGCAGGCCGATGCCATGCGTGAGATCGAGAAGCTGCCTAAAGTTTCCGGTAGCGGGGCCACGCAGGCGCACCTATCGGATGCAGCTTCGCAAATGCTGGAGAACGCCTTCAAAGAGGCATCGAACTTCAAGGACGACTACGTCTCCACCGAGCACATGCTGCTCGGCATCACCAAGCTGAAGCGCGATCCCGCCAAAGAAATCCTCACCAAAGCCGGCGCAACCTACGACAACATCCTGCGCGCCCTTACCACGGTGCGCGGCAACCAGAAAGTCACCGACCAGAATCCCGAAGCGAAGTACCAGGCTTTGGAGCGCTACGCCAAGGACCTGACGGAGTTGGCGCGGCAAGGCAAGCTCGACCCGGTCATCGGCCGCGATGAGGAAGTGCGCCGTGTCGTCCAGGTTTTGTCGCGCCGCACCAAGAACAATCCGGTGCTGATTGGCGAACCGGGCGTGGGCAAGACCGCGATTGTGGAAGGCCTGGCGCAGCGCATCGTTTCCAGGGACGTTCCCGAACAGCTCAAGAACAAGCGCGTCGTCTCGCTCGATTTGGGCGCGATGCTGGCGGGCGCGAAGTATCGCGGCGAATTCGAAGACCGCCTGAAAGCCGTGCTGAAGGAGATCGAGCAATCGCAGGGGCAAATTGTGCTGTTCATCGACGAGCTGCACACGCTGGTCGGCGCCGGCGCTGCCGAGGGCGCGATTGACGCCTCCAACATGCTGAAACCGGCCCTGGCCCGCGGCGAGCTGCGCGCGATTGGGGCGACCACGCTCAACGAATATCGCAAGTACATCGAGAAGGACGCCGCGCTGGAACGCCGCTTCCAGATCGTCTATGTGGGCGAGCCCAACGTCGAAGACACCATCGCCATCCTGCGCGGTCTGCGCGAGAAGTACGAGGTTCACCACGGCGTTCGCATCAAGGATTCGGCCATCGTTGCGGCCGCGACGCTGTCGCATCGCTACATCTCCGACCGATTCCTGCCAGACAAGGCCATCGACCTGATTGACGAGGCAGCGGCTTCGCTGCGCATCCAGATCGATTCCATGCCCACCGAGATTGACCAGCTCGAGCGCCGGGCGACGCAGCTCGAGATCGAGCGCCAGGCGCTGAAGCGCGAAGACGATCCCAACTCGCGTGAGCGGCTGGCTGCGGTCGAGAAGGAGCTGGCGCACATCAAGGAAGAAGCGAACGCGTTGAAAGCGCGCTGGAAGCAGGAGAAGGAAGCCATCGCCAAGGTGCGCGAGTTGAAGGAGCGCATTGAGCGCCTCAAGCTGGAGGAACAGGAAGCCACGCGCAAGGGCGACTACAACCGGGCCGCGCAAATCAAGTACGGCGATCTGCCGCAACTGGAAGGCGAGGTCAAGAAGCTCAGCGCTGCGATGGACGGCAAGCAGTCGCGCATGTTGAAGGAAGAGGTGGACGAGGAAGACGTCGCGAAGATCGTCAGCAAGTGGACCGGCATTCCGGTGTCGAAGATGCTGGAAGGTGAAGTGAAAAAGCTGGTCACGATGGAAGACCGTCTGCGCCAGCGCGTCATTGGCCAGGATGAAGCGATAGCGCGCGTCGCCAATGCGATCCGGCGTTCGCGCGCCGGCCTGAGCGATCCGCGGCGGCCAATCGGATCGTTTATATTTCTTGGACCAACCGGCGTGGGAAAGACCGAGCTGGCGCGGGCGCTGGCCGAGTTTCTCTTCGACGACGAGCACGCGATGATTCGCATCGACATGTCTGAGTACATGGAGAAGCACTCGGTGTCCCGGCTGATCGGTGCTCCTCCGGGCTACATCGGCTACGACGAAGGCGGGCAGTTGACCGAAGCCGTTCGCCGGCGTCCGTACTCGGTTGTGCTGTTCGACGAAATCGAGAAAGCGCACCCCGACGTTTTCAACGTCTTCCTGCAGATCATGGACGATGGCCGGCTGACCGACGGTAAGGGCCGGCAAGTGGATTTCAAGAACACGATCATCATCATGACCTCGAACATCGGGTCAAGCTATCTGCAGGACCTTGGCTCGCGCTCCGCGCAACAATTGGCCGAGGCGCACGAGCGAGTGATGGAGGCGCTGCGCGCCAGCTTCAAGCCGGAGTTCCTAAACCGCGTGGACGACATCATCATCTTCAATCCATTGGGCAAGGAGCAGCTCACCAAGATCGTGGACCTGCGGCTGGAAGATTTGCGAAGGTTGCTGGCCGACCGCAAGATCAGCCTGGAACTCACGCCCGCCGCGAAGGAATTGGTCTTCACCGAAGGTTACGATCCGAACTATGGCGCGCGTCCCCTGAAGCGGGCCATCCAACGGCTCATCCAGGACCCGCTGGCGCTGAAGATCCTCGATGGCGAGGTGCTGCACGGGGACCACGTGGTGGTGGATGCGGACAAGAAGCAAGGCAAACTGACGTTCAAGGTAGCGAAACGAGTGGGCGAACCAGAACCGACTGCTGTGAAGGGCGGCCGGTAAAAAGGGGTTCGACAGGAAAAGGAGGGCAGCGAATCCGCCGCCCTCCTTTTCAGTTCATCCGCTGACTTATGTTTAGGGTTCTGGAACTGCCGCAAACTCGACGTTCTGGACTTGAACGCCTCCAACTGCTACACGTCCATCGGTCCAGGTCACGAAAGCAGTTCCGGCCAGCGCCGTGTTGTAGTCGTAGTCCCCTGCATAGCAAGGCTGAACTCCGCCGTCGTTCTGCGTCGGCTGCGGGATGATCTGATTGCTGACGGCAAAGTTCGACCCCCAGGTGACGCCATTGTCAGCCGATTGAACTCCGTAGCGTTGATAGCTGCACCCAGGATCGGTAGCCACATTGCACGCCGAGGTGGCCTGCCGGCGGTCGTACCAGGACACCGTTACCTTACCACCCTGTGCAAAGCCGAATGGGTTGTAGTTAACGGACAGCGAAGGCATCCAGTGTGACTGATACTGATTTGTCTCCGGGTCGTTGAGCAGGACGGGCGAGGACCAGGTCTGCCCGTTATCCGTGGAACGTACGTAATAAATGTCACCCGTCGAGAGGGACCCTTTAGTAGCGTACGCATAATGGACTACGCCACCTGGACCAACTCCTGGTTCGCCCCAGCCCTGGTGTCGCCAGATGGGATTCATCTTTGCGAAATAGCTGTTGGATGGGCACGTCCCGTCGCCAGGTGGATTGAAGCGTGACCCAATGTTGACTGAGGTCCAGGTAACGCCGCCATCCAGTGACCGGTACATGATGTTCTGCCGCGTAGCCAGACCACCTCCACCCTCGTCCATGCCGGCGATGAATACCGGGCTGGTATACCTCGCCTGCGGCGGCGGCGGACCTGGAAGTGCGCCTGTAACCTGCACGTCGCGAATGAAGGTACTGCCCGAGCTGAGTTGCACAGGCGAGCTCCAGGTGACGCCATCGTCCGAGTGGGTTACGAAAAGACATCCGCCGTCCCCGCAGCCGACGTTGAAATTATTGAAGGAGACGTACATGCGTCCGTACACGGCGCTAAATGGATTGTTGTCCACCCAAAACGACTCGCGGTCGTCGAACGAGTTATTGTGGGCGCAGGCTCCGACACTCCAGTTTTGGCCGTCCGGCGAGGTCCACAGGCCTACACCCTGACCACCGCAGCCCGTGGCGAGATCGCCCGCAAACCACATACCCAGCTTCAGGTTGTAAACCACAATGGGATCGCCGTAGTTGGTGCCATGTCCGTTGTCAAAAGGCGGCGGAGTGATCTCCGTGAAGGTCGAGCCACCGTCCGTAGAATAGGAAACGCCGGAGTAGCCGCTGCCGTCATGATCGTTGTAATTGACAACAACGGTGTTGTCGCCGGCCTTGGCGCTGTGGAAGACCATGCTTTCGCTCTTGGTGCAAGTGCTGTTGGAAGTACAGCTCCGATTGCTGACGAGAATGTTGGGGGGCTGAGGTTCGTCACCACTCACGTCATCGCCAGAATTACCGGCAGCAGGCCGGGGAATCACGCCGCACTCCATGAGGGCCAGCCCGGCGCGCAGATTTTCCTGCACCAACAGGTGAGCGGAGCCAATCTGCGAGCAGTCGATGCCGGTTGAGGTCATTTGGGCCTGGGCCGATGCCGGCCCAAGGATACACGCTGCCGCGATCAGTACTGGAAGCGCAAAGTACAACAACGTTCTACTTCTGCCGTGTGTTTTCATCCTTTTCCTCTCTCGCGTTTGTAGGGGCCGAAGCTTTCGACTGTGTACTGGAACCGGGCGTCTTGGATGCAGGCGCAAAGTACTCCTCGTCCATCCAGATACCGGAGGTCTTCTTCAAACTATCCAATTGCTCCCGTAACTTCTGGGCCTGCAACTTCTTTTCGATTTGCGGCGAAACATCCTTGAGGTCTCTCCGTCCGCGCTCGACCAGTTGCAGGAAAACCCAGGTGCCGGGAGCATCATTCAGTTCTATCCACCCGCCTTGCTTGAGGCCGAACGCCGCTTGCTCCATCTTGGAAGGCAATTCGCCGCGTTGAAAGCGGAGCGGCGGATCATCAAACACGATGTCGTTGGCGTTGTGTGGGAACCCCTGGATTACTTTCGCCACATCGCCGCCGGAGGCGAAGGCGTGCCGGACCGCGTCGGCGAGGTCTTTGGCTTGTTTCGGGCTCAGGCCGCGTCCACCCTTGGAGCCTTCTTCCGCCGCCCAGATGAACACCCGTCGCAGCTGCACCGTGTCGTAGTCAGCCAAGTGAGCGGAGTAGTAGGTGCTGATTTCTTCCGGCGTGGGCTTGGCCTGACTCTTCAGCCTGGCGAATTCAGCGTTGGATAGGATCTGCGTGCGATCAAGGGCCAACTGGCGGACAACTTCCGGCGAAGAGTCCATGTGATTGGCGGCCGCCTGCTGCGAGAGCATCAGTAACTGCGTGTAATTTTCGCCGATGGCTTTGCGGCTCAAATCGGCTGGGCCCTGCTGCGCCTCCAGGTCGCTGACCATGATTTCAAACTGGGCCTGCGTGACCTGGATATCGCCAACCTTGAGGACAACCCGTTCGGTTGCAGTAGAGGCACTGTTCGCGGGCGACGGTGCCGCAGCAGAGGCCGACGTGTTGGAAGGCTGCTGCGCATGGCATGTGGTGGCCATCAAGCCCGCCAACAGAAGATAAAACATTAATTGTGGTCGGGTGATTCCGCGCAGGTAAGAAAATGGGCCGATCGGGCCCTTCGCGAAGTGGTGCATCGAAGTGGACACTCTCCTTTTACAGCAACACCCGAGAGCGGCGCACTTCTCCCGGATACGTGAACGTACCACAAACCGGAAGAGCACTTCTCATTCCAAAAGTGCGATTCGCAGGATGCTGGCCTAACCGTCAGATACTACGGCGGCGGTAGTATGTAACAACACTCAAGCGTCGTCACTCGCAGGCAAGCCTGCTGCAAGAGTTTGCGCATGGGCGGAACTTTTGTGCCGTTTGCAATGTGACTAACGTCGATTCCAGCGCCTTGCGCGCTCATTCCCGGTCCTGCTTTCATTCTACGAGAAGGGGTCTGGCAACTGGCTGCCTGCAACTAACAACTGATGTTAACTGTTTCATAAAGCAAGACGCATTGTGATCAGTCCTTCCATCCTGGCGGACGGGACATAGCTGGCCTGTTTCTCGTAAAATATCGCATTTAAAGGAGTTAATATCAAAAAATCCTGCATTCAAAGGACTTAGCGGCGAAAATCGTGTTCGGCGCAGAAAACTTTCTCGGGATCCACTCTTAACCAAATGTGAAACGCGGCGCTTCGTGATCAGTGCGAGGAGAGAGGTTGTCGATCACGTCGAAGGGAGAGTCGCCGCTCTCCATGAGCTATATGCATGTTCCCCTTCCACTATAGGGTTCCCCTCCACTCCCCGCTAAGGCGGGCTCGGTCGGGATGACAATCTGAAGTTCGCGAGGGCACGAATGTGATCGGTTACAGTTCCAGCGTTTTCAGGTAGTCTCGGAAGTCGGCACCCAGATCATCCCGCTTCAAGGCGAACTCAACCGTAGCCTTCAAGAAGCCCAGTTTGTCGCCGGTGTCGTAGCGGGTGCCTTCGAAGGTATAGCCGTAAACTTTTTCCTTCTTGAGAAGCTGTTTGATGCCGTCGGTAAGCTGCAGTTCACCGCCCGATCCTAACTCAGTTTCGGCGAGCGTCTCGAAGATGGCCGGCGTCAGAATGTAGCGGCCGATGATCGCCAAGTTCGACGGCGCGCGCTCTTTCTTTGGCTTTTCGACGAGATGCTTTACCTCAAAGAGACGGCCATTCCACTTACCCGGCAGCGGTTTGGCATCGAGCACGCCGTAGGAAGAGATGGCATCGCCATCGACTACCTGCGTCGCCAGCACGGAGCAACCGGTTTCGTTGTAAACGTCGATCATCTGCTTGAGGCAGGGCACTTCGGAGTCGATAATGTCGTCGGCGAGAATGACCGCGAAGGGTTCGTCGCCCACCAGCTCACGCGCCATCAGTACGGCGTGGCCCAGGCCCATGGCTTCCTTTTGGCGCACATAGGCGATATGGATCATGTCGGAGATCTTACGGACCACGGCCAGCAGGTCAGTCTTCCCGCGCTCCTCCAGCATCTTCTCCAGCTCGTAGCTGACGTCGAAGTGGTCTTCGATGGCCGCCTTGCCGCGTCCGGTGACCACGATAATCTGGTCGCAGCCCGAAGCCAGCGCCTCTTCGACGCCGTACTGAATTATGGGCTTGTCCACCAGCGGCATCATTTCTTTGGGTTGCGCTTTCGTGGCCGGTAGAAAGCGCGTGCCCAGTCCGGCCGCGGGGAAGACTGCCTTGCAAACTTTTCGTCTCACGGGTCCTCGTACGGGAAATGCCGACGGTCGCAACGTCTCCACGGTATCACGACGAGGTATGTGCCACCGGCTGCTGCTCACCTGCCAGTTCCTCCAGCAAGGTTTTCAGACGCGTCAATACCTGTTCGGGCTGCTTGTCTCTTAGTGAGAATTTCAAAACTCCTGCGGGCGTGAACTGGCTGCCCCGCTCCTCGGCGACAAAACGCGCCAGCCGCTCGGGATCGACGGCGGCCTTTTCGGTGAAGCGAATGCTCACAGCTTCGCGGCGGCGCTCGATCTGTGCCACTCCGATCTGCTGCGACAACAGTTTCAGAGCGGCATACTCCAGCAGGTTCTGCACGGCCGCCGGAGGCGCTCCGTAGCGATCGCCCAGTTCGGCAGCCACATCGGCGAGCTGAGACTCCGTCTCGACGCCCGCCACGCGCTTGTACATGCGGAGGCGCTGGTTCTCCTCGGGGATGTAATCGGCAGGAATGCGAATGTTCAGGCCGAGGTTCAATTGCGTCTCCGGCGCTTCCTCCATCACTTCGCCCTTGAGTTCGCGCACCGTACGCTCCAGCATCGTGGTGTAAAGCTCGAAGCCGACGGCTTCGATGTGCCCGCTCTGCTGGCCGCCGAGCAGGTTGCCTGCGCCGCGCAACTCGAGGTCGAGCGCAGCAATCTTGAATCCCGCGCCGAGGTCGCTGAACTCCTTCAGCGCCGCCAGGCGGCGACGCGCAAGGTCGGTCAAATCGCGGTCCGGCGGAATCAACAGATACGCGTACGCCCGGCGATCAGAGCGGCCAACGCGTCCTCGCAACTGGTAAAGCTCTGACAGCCCATGCCGGTCGGCGCGGTTGATGATGATGGTGTTGCATAGCGGAATGTCGAGTCCGTTCTCGATAATGGTGGTCGCAACCAGGATATCGGCCTCGTGCCGCATGAAGGCGAGCATGATGCTCTCCAATTCGCGTTCCGGCATCTGGCCGTGACCGACCAGAATCCTTGCCCTGGGCGACATCTCGCGAATCTTGTCGGCGATCTCGTAGATACTCTCCACGCGATTGTGCACGAAGTACACTTGCCCACCCCGGTCTAATTCCTTTTCGATGGCTGAGCGCAGCAACTTTTCATCCCACGCGGCGACGACCGTCTGGATCGCCATGCGATCTTTAGGCGGCGTTTCGATGACGCTCATGTCGCGCAACCCGAGCAGGGACATGTGCAGGGTGCGTGGAATTGGCGTGGCTGACATGGTGAGCACGTCCACTTCTTTACGGAGCTGCTTCAGGCGCTCCTTGTGGCGGACGCCGAAGCGCTGCTCTTCGTCCACAATCACCAGCCCGAGATCGCTGAATTTCACGTCTTTGGAGAGCACACGATGGGTGCCGATTACGACGTCAATCTCCCCCGACTCGAGCTTCGCGATGGTTTCCTTTTGCTGCTTGGGGGTGCGGAAGCGGCTCAGCATTTCGATCTTGATGGGAAAGGCCGCCAGCCTCTGCCGGAAGGTGTTGTAGTGCTGGAAGGCGAGCACGGTCGTTGGGGCAAGCACTGCGACCTGGCGATTGTCGTTGACCGCCTTGAACGCCGCGCGCATTGCGACTTCCGTCTTGCCGTACCCGACGTCGCCGCACAGCAATCGGTCCATCGGCGTCCCCGACTCCATATCGCGCTTGACATCTACGATAGCGTCCATTTGATCTGCCGTCTCGCTGAACTCGAAGGTGTCCTCGAACTCGCGCTGCCACTCGGTGTCGGCTGCAAATGCGTGGCCCGCGGCGGTCTTACGGGCAGCGTAAAGTTTCAGCAGCTCCTCGGCCATGTCCTTCATGGCCTTCTTCACGCGCGCCTTCGTCTTCTGCCACTGCTGCGTGCCCAGCCTGTTCATAACCGGCGTCACGCCCTCGGATGAGCGATACTTCTGCACCAGATCCAGGCGCGTCAGCGGGACATACAGCCGCGCCCCTTCTGCATACTCGAGCACCATAAACTCAACCGTGCCGCCGTCCTCCTGCGGAATCTCCTTCAGGCCCTGGTATTGGCCGATGCCGTGTTCGACGTGAACCACGTAATCGCCAACCGTGAGATCGCGAAAATCAGAGAGAAATGCCGACACCTTGGACTTCTGGCGCTGCGGATGTGCCAGGGAAACTTCCGGCTCGTCGAAGAGATCACGCGCGCCGAAGAGCACCAGATTCGCTTCCGGCAACGCAACGCCCGTGGGGATGTAAGCCTTCACAATGACGGCTGCTAAGACGTCCTCCTCGAAGTAACTCGACTCTTCGACATAAACTTCACTACCCGGCCTCGGAGTGCGGCTGCCAATGCGAAATGACAGGTTGTACTCGTTGAAGACATCAGCCAGCCGCTCGACCTCACCGGTGCTCGAAACTGCGAAGACGACCCGCTTGCCCTCGCGCGTGAGCCGGCTGACTTCTTCGGTCATGGCGGCGACTGAGCCGTGAAAGCGCATGGTCGGCTGCGTCTGCAGGATGAGATGCTCGTCCTCATCGCCGCCTTCAATGCCGAGTTGTTCCACCGCGATCGTCGTTGCCTGTTGCAGACGAGCGTGCCATTCTTCCGGAGTGAGGAGGAGGTCTTCAGGTCGGACGAGATTTCCGATAAGACTGCGCTCGTGTCCTTCGGTGACTCTCGACCACCAGGTGTCGTGCGCTTCTGTCAGAACCTCAGGCTCATCGAGCAGCACGACGGCGCTGGACAGCAGGTCGAAAATGCTCCCTCTGCTGCTGACGACAGGCGCGTACAACTCCCATCCCGGAAACACGGCCACGCCGGTGGCGCGAACAGTATCTTCAATTGCCTCTTCTGAGCCGACCAGCCGCGCGTTAATGGCCGCCAGAGTCTCCTCTTCCACCGGCGTTTCACTCAGCGGAAGCAGCACGACCTCTTCTGTAGTAGCCGCCGAGCGCTGCGTGCTGGGATCGAACTTACGGATCGACTCGATCTCATCGCCGAATAGCTCGATGCGCACAGGCCGGTCCAGTTCTGGCGGATATACATCGAGCAAGCCGCCGCGGTGCGCGAATTCGCCCGGCATCTCGACCACGTCCACCTGGTTGTAACCGACAATCCGCAGGTGCTCTACGAGCTGCTCAGGATCGAGCATCTCGCCACGGCGCACCACCTTTGCCAGATCCGAATAGAAGCCGGAATCGCGCAAACGCATGGCAGTTGCGGCGACCGGCGTGATGATGACACTGGCGGCCCCAGTGGCAATCTTCCACAAAGCTGTGGCGCGGGCTTCCTGGATTTCGGGGTGTGGCGACAGATTCTCAAACGGCAACACGTCGTAGGCGGGCAGGCCAACAACCGCATCGGGAGATACGGCGCCCGTTAGTTCGCCCAACGAGCGCACAACTGGCAGCAACTCATCCAGCACCCGGTTGTCCGAGACGATCACAATCAACGGCCGCGCAGTGGCTCGGTGCAGCAGGGAATAGAACAGGGCTTTTCCGGTAGGAGTGAGGCCGGATACACGAATCCGCCCCGCGCCGCCCTTCACCCGGGTCACAGCACGCGTAAAGGCAGAAGACTTTTCCACGTCCGCAAAGATTTCGCGGACGAACGGCAGGATCATCGCCTATCCAGTTTACCGGAAAGTTCTACTCACCATAGAGACACAGAGGCACAGAGAAGAAGACACCTTTCTCACCACAACGAACACGGAGAGCACAGGAAAAGGAAATCAAGGACTCTGTGCTCTCTGTGGTGAAAAAATTTCCGTTCGCTGTGTCTCAGTGGTGATGGATTCATTTCAACCGTGACGATCCAACGACGGATGCCGGTAAGCCCCCATCAACCTCGCGATCAAGACCGCGAGATACAGGACCCCAAGGATTGCTTCTGTGATGGAAAGCGCGCGCGCCTGGTTGGAAATGGCGGTAATGCCGGCGGCGCCGACCGAAGTCATGGTTGCAAAGCTGTAATAGACAAAGTCGAAGCGGTCAGGGAACGCGTGCAGGTTGGTCAGCGGATCGAGGTAGAAGGCCCTGGGCTGAAGCCTGGCGACCATGGCATAGGCGCTGGCAAAGCTGAATCCTACTAACAGGTAAATGCACAACGCACCAAAAACCGTTTCCGAATCAGGTTGCTCGCGGGCAAAAACCCGGCGAAAAATGACCACTACCACGAACACATCAAATACAAAACTGAGAACAATGCCGAGAAGGGGAAACAGGCCGGCGTCGGCTTCAAGAAGCAATATGCGGTGCAGAAATGCGGGGACGGCAAGCAGTAGGCCAGCGAACAGCATGCTGCGACGTAAGCTGATGGCGTACACGGTGAGCAAAATTCCAGCGCTTCCGACTATGCGGAAGACCAAATAGCCGTAGCCAGCGTTTATTAAGTTTGGGTACAGAACGAGCGCCAAGAGCAGGTAAACGAAGAGCACGAAAAACTTGTGCTCTGTGAAGAGCTGAGTCAGTTTGAAGGCGGGCGATGTGTGCGGCGACATTTGAGCTACGGACGCGTTGTAAATCCCGTCGGCGATGGTACACCTTTTTTCGTGAAAGATGGCCAACAAGCACGTGCGACTTTCAGAATTCCAGATGCAGACGGAGGCCGGGAACGCTTACAGGCCCCCGCACCTGGTTATAGCCCGGGTTGTTGATGTGCTGAAAGTCGAAGGCCACGAAAATACCCCGCCAGACATGGGCTGTATAGAAGGCTTCTTCGATGGTTTCGCGGCCATAGGTCAGGCCGCCATCGCCGAGAAGAAATCCCAAGCCGCCATTGGCCAGATACGCCGCATGCGCGGCCGAGATGCCGCTGGAGACGAAGGCCGCTCCGGTGCGATCCAGATTGCGACGCCAGCGCGTGCCTTTCACGTACACACCCAACTCCAGGCCGCTCTCGTCTTCCGTATAGGCGAAAGACTCCTTCTTCCCGTCGGCCCATCCCCAGCGCCCGAAGGCCCAGATGTCAGTGGATACCTCCTGCTCGAAATTGATCCCAAAACCGTACTTAATGGTTCCTTGTTTCTGCGTGGCGGTGATTTCAGGAGTGGGAGTGACATGCTCTAGATAGAGCCGTACCGACTCCTCATAGTCGCCCATGTCTGCATGATTGACGTAGTTGAGGAAGCGTATAGTTGTGTCCCTGTTCTTGAGTAGCTTCGGGCGCAGTTCCAGTTCTATATTTTCGGCGCGAGCGCGGGCCACGTCGGCGTCGAGGTTGGGGCCGTTTGCTACCTTCGGCATTAAAGCTTCGGCGAAGCGCAAGCCCCAATTGCGGTCTTCATAGTCGAAGAGGGCTCCGACGGTATATCCCCGGGTGTCGGCGGCGTAATCCCACGTGCCGTTGTTGGCGATGACCCAGTTCAGAAACTGGTAATGGCTGTCGGAGCCACCGACGTTCAGGTCCAGGAAATCGGCGAGCGAGAACTTCCCAAAGCGGATCTCGAGACGACGCACTGGAACCTGGGTGGGCAGCGACAGCGCAGTCCGCTCCACCTCGATCTTCTCTTT
The DNA here is from genome assembly GCA_963823635.1 of uncultured Acidobacteriaceae bacterium. GTDB lineage: Bacteria > Acidobacteriota > Terriglobia > Terriglobales > Acidobacteriaceae > Bog-257. The sequence continues at coordinate 352,679 of CAWGMV010000029.1, forward strand.
CGACAGTGGGATGATCTGTTGAATCATCAGCCGCGCAATGTACGGGAGAGTGCTAAGTTGCGGATTGCGCACGACGTCAAGATTGGTGAAGCCTGCCAATCCCAGCGCGCCGCTAATACCTCCCCATCCCGCTTCTTCGACATCCAGATAAGCGATGGTATTGGGCGTGAACTCGTAGCCACTGAAGAAGGTCAGCACGCGTGAAGTGGCGTGCTCGGCCGTATCCTTCAAGCTGTTGGGCCCGCTGTACTGAGCGTAGAAGTCGCCGTGCGCCTGGAAGACGATGTTCGCCTGCCCGGAAAACCACCACTTCGAGGTATTTGAGTGCTCGAAGAATGTGGCCTTGGGGTCAGGGACTGGCGGCTGCGGCTCGGGCGTAGGCGGGGCGTCCTGTGCGAAACCGGCGAGCGTCAGAACGAACACCAGTGTCAGTAGAATGAAAAGGCCACGGCGGTGCCCGGAGGTGGCAGTCGAAAACACTTCAGCCGATCGGGTTGGGACAAAAAAGTACATGAAGAATCAGGCATATCGTACTGGAGTAATAGCGCTCAACGATGGTAGCCAATTCTGCAGTCTGACACCTTCGCATTACGCGGAAGTTACAAACTGGGATATCTTCCGCGGCTGCGGCTCGTCGCCCGTTCACCCTGCTTATATCATACCGGGGTAGGGTATGAGAAGGCTCTTGTGGGCTCTGGAGCGCTACTTCAGGTAGGCCCGGACAAGGCCAATCAGGTCCTCGCCCAGCTCCTCGGGCGAATCCATCTTTTGATCGGGGGTCATCATGTGCAGCCGTATGTGGTCCTCCAGTATCTCCGCCATCAGTCCGTTGACCCCGCCACGGATGGCGGCAAGCAGCATGAGAATGTCGGCACATTCGTCGCCTGCAGTCAGGGCACGTTCCGCGGCGGCAAACTGGCCGCGCAAGCGCTTCACCCGAAATAGCAGCTTCTGCTTCTCGCGCGAGATTGCCGGGGACTTATCTGGCATATAGGGTACGGGGGTATGCTATCACGAAATATCTGCAACTGAACCCTTGGCCGCCGCGCGTCGGATTCGGGGAGCCGCGCTAACCGCGCCGGTAAACAATTTTCAGCTTATCGGCTTCCAGAATACGCGCAATCTGGTTGCGCGCATGGACCGCCCACGGACCGGAGCTGTCCAGTTTGACGTAAGTCTTCCAGTGCGGCAATGCCTGGCGTGGCTGGCGGAGACGTTCGTAGGCCAACGCGAGATTATAGTGCGCATCGGCGTAGGTAGGAGCCAGGCGGATGGCTGTCTTGTATGCGGTCACGGCCTCATCAATTCGGCCGGTTTCATCAAGCACATTGCCAAGGTCGAAGTAGGCCAGGGCATAGCGGGGGTCGGCCTCCACCGCCTTGCGGTAGTGCTGCTCGCAGGCGACGAAATCCTGACGGTTGTAGTAAAGCGTCCCAAGATTGATATGAGAAGGAGCATGATTCGGTTCGCGCTCCAGTACCTGCAGATAGGTGCGGATGGCGTCGTCGTGCGTGCTGGGATGCTGTTCCATGCGCACTCCATGGGCGAACAACTCCGATACAGTTTCCAGTTTCGCAATCGGCTTGACGTTGGGGGCTGAAACCACTGCGCCGACTGGAGAAAAATCCATCAGGAATTGACCGGCAATGGGCTCAAGGGATTGGCCGCGATGGCGAAACGCTACGCGAGATCCCACACTGTAGGTGCTGGCTTCCAGCAGCGGATTTTCCATACCGGCTACTTGCCTCACCATGGCCTGCAGGGACTGTCGAATGACGCCAGGCCGGACCCGCTGCGCCAGCAGGTCGCGGACTTTCTTGACTTGCAGGAGGTCGTTCCAGGTGAAGGATTCGCAGACGGGAACAATTCCGGCGCGTTGCCACGCTGCCAGCTGCCTGGCCGAGATGCGCAGCAACCGAAGGACGTCCGCTCGACAGAATTGTTCCATGTAAGCCCGTAGTCGCCTGCGGAGCTAATTGAATTATCAGCGCATATCGGCCACCGACGCAAGTGGAAATCAACGCCAGACCGTGAAAAACCGCGCCTGATGTTCCTTTGCGGTAACCTCGGCGGACAGTTACAATTTGAAACAAGGCCGACGTAGCTCAGTTGGTAGAGCAGTCGATTCGTAATCGACAGGTCATCGGTTCAAGTCCGATCGTCGGCTCCACTAGACTCCTTTGTTTCCTCGCGTTGCCCACCAGCGCTGGTGGGCAACGTTTTTGATTGTGGGGCTTTCGTGGGACGTCTCAGAGCACCCTCCGATTACGCTGATCGATGAGGTCGCTCTTTTTGATGAATCTTGGCGAGAACTTACGGCATCATTCTTGCCGGGTGTCATCCTTGCGCTGCATCTTAGCCGATCTCCGTGCTTTGTGAGGTAATTCATGAATCGGCGTGATTTCTTATGGTCCACCGGCATTGCATTTGCCGGCTTCACTGTCTCGAAAGCTGAACTGTCGTTTGCGCAGCAAACGTTTGCACCTTCCGAAGGTTGGCGCACGTTCGAAGTAACGACTCGTGTCGAGGTGCTTAAGCCGGTGGGAGAAACCAAAGTATGGTTGCCGGCGGCGCTTATAGAGAAGACGCCGTTTCAGAGGACGAAGGTAAACGAGATTGGCTTTGGCAATGGCCACGCAATAATGGTCAAAAGCGAACGCCAGGACTTGGGTATCGTGGTTGCAACATTCCCTGCAGACGTAAAGCCAATCTTGACACTGACGAGCCAGGTGGCCTTGAAGAACTACTCAGTGGACCTATCTAAGCCGGGCCCCGCGCGACCACTGGCTCCTGCCGAGTTGCAATATTTCCTGCAGCCGCACAAAAACATTCCGACCGATGGAATCGTAAAGACCACCGCGACAGAGATCACAAAAGGCGCCACTACGGATGTAGAGAAAGCGCGTACGATCTACGAGTGGATCGTCGACAATACGTTTCGCGACCCGAAGGTGCGCGGCTGTGGCCGGGGCGACATCCGCGTCCTGCTGGAAACGGGTTACCTCGGCGGCAAGTGTGCCGACCTGAATGCTCTCTACGTCGGACTTGCGCGTGCGGCAGGCGTGCCGGCGCGCGACGTGTATGGCATTCGGGTGGCGAAGTCCGAGTTGGGCTACAAGAGCCTGGGAACCTCCTCGGAAAAAATTACGAAGGCGCAGCACTGCCGGGCAGAAGTGTACCTGGCACAATTCGGTTGGGTGCCGGTCGATCCCGCCGACGTGCGAAAAGTGGTTCTGGAGGAGCCACCAGGAAATCGTCCGTTGAGTGACGAGATGGTGACCAGCGCGCGCAAGCGCCTGTTTGGGTCGTGGGAGATGAACTGGATGGCGTACAACTTTGCCCAGGATGTGGAGCTGCCTGGATCCAGCGGTACAACGGTCCCCTTCCTGATGTATCCGCAAGCACAAACAGGGGAGGGGACACTCGACAGTTTGGATCCAGAGAATTTCAAGTACGAGATCACGGCGAGAGAACTATCTTGAACCGACACCATGCATAACGGCATCAGTTGTTACGGCGACGATGAACCCAAACCCAACCGATGATTCGGTCCAGCACACGCCTGCCGCAAACGGACTGGCGTTAGTTCGCGTGACGATTGGCGCGATGTTTGTCTGGGTTTTCTTCGAGAACCTGGGCAAGGGGCTTTACACGCCAGGCGGCTACGCCGGACTGATCAACTACTACATTGAGCACGGGCATTCGCCGGCGGTGTGGAAAGCCATTATGGCGTCGGCGGCGAGCCATGCGGCGATGGCAGCTCCGATGCAGGCGGTGGCTGAAATCTCGTTCGGCGTGCTGCTGGTCGTCGGTTTGCTCACGCGCCCTGTAGCTTTTCTGGCGTTTTTGTACCTCGGCAGCCTTTGGATGTCGGAGTGGGGCACCGCCTGGATCTGGGAATTGCTGGTTCCTGTCCTCGCATCGCTGGGGCTCGCGATAGGACGCGCAGGCCGAGCCTGGGGCATCGACGCGTGGCTTGCGCAGCGATGGCCGAACGCCCCCTGGTGGTTGATCTGAGCCAGCTCTAGTGCGCGTGTCCGTCATCATTCCCACGCATAATGAAGCGCAGGCCATCGGACGCGTTCTCGCCGATCTCCCCGCCGATATTGTTACCGAGGTTCTGGTGGTCGACAGCAACTCCACCGACGGTACAGCCGAGATTGCCGAAAAGATGGGAGCACGCGTCCTGCATGAACCACGCCGCGGATACGGGCGCGCTTGTTTGACCGGGCTCGCCGCAGCCAGTGCACCCGACGTGGTGGTGTTCCTCGACGGAGACTACAGCGATCGACCCGATGAATTGCCACTCCTCCTGGCGCCCATCACGGAAGGCAGAGCGGAGATCACGCTGGGCTCGCGCCTTGCAAAGCAGAACGCGCCTGGCGCGTTGCCGCGGCACTCCGCGTTTGGTAATCGGCTGGCCGCTGCCATGATCCGCGTGTTGTATGGTCAGCGAATCAGCGATCTGGGTCCGTTTCGCGCCGCGCGTGCCGATGTCCTGCGGCAACTCACGCTGCAAGAGGCTACGTACGGCTGGGCTGTTGAGATGATCCTGAAGGGCGCGCTCGGCGGATTCCGCATTGTCGAGGTGCCGGTCAGTTACTATCCGCGCATCGGAAAATCGAAGATCAGCGGCACGTTGCGGGGTACCGTCGGAGCGGCGTGGTTTATCCTCAGCCTGATCGTGCGCTATTATTTCCGACGCCGAAAGGCGTAACGCCGTCAGGCACAGCGGTCTTGTATGCAATCCAGCGAAACCATCCTGCATTTGCCCAACAGCGACCGCATGCTCGTTATTATGGCCAAAGCGCCGCAGCCTGGGATGGTCAAAACCCGTTTAGCGCAGAGCCTTCCGACAGAGGCCGTCACCGAGCTCTATCGCTGCCTTCTGAACGACACTATCGCCCTGGCGCATTCCTTGCGCGGGGTGAAGGTTGCCATCATGTGCCCTGCGTCCGATGTCAAAGAACTAGCGCAGTTGACCGGAGGTGCGACTAGTGTCGTGGCGCAGCAAGGTGAGGGCCTTGCGGCCGCGCTGATCTCGGTGTTTGCACAGTTCGCGGCGCGCGGCACGCAACGCGTCATCGCCTTCAACAGCGACAGCCCGCATCTCCCGGTTGCGGTTCTTGCGAGCGCGTTCGAAATGCTCACCCTGCACGACATCGTCGTTGGACCGACATACGATGGCGGCTACTATCTCGTTGGCGCGAACGATGCCCATGCCTCGCTTTTCCAGGGCGACGGGATGGGAACCAAGAGCGCCCTCGACGGGCTGCTGGCGCGCGCTCGCAGGCTGCAGCTTTCCGTTGGCTTGACAGATCCCTTCTACGACATCGACATGGAGGACGACGTGATCCGCCTTGCCGCCGAACTCCGGCTTGCGCCAGCGCGCGCTCCGCGAACGGCGTCCTGGCTGAAACAGTGGCAACAAACCGCCGCTGGAGAGCTGTGAAGCTCACTCCGTCTCACCGGCTGTACGGGCTCGGCGCCATTCTGCTTGTGGCGCTGATCATCTGCTCGCGCAAGTTTAGCGGCGAAGGCGAAGCATTTGCCATCATTCCGCTGTCGGTAGCCGGCATCGCCTATCTTCTCGCCATCCGCGAGTTCTTCTGCACCCCGAACTTCCCGAAGCGCGTGATTGTCATCGGTCTCGTCTTGGCCGCAGTGTGGCACATTGCATTTTTAAGAATACCGACGGGTTCCGATGACGACGTTCGGCGCTACGTTTGGGATGGCCGCATGCAGCGGCTCGGCTATAACCCTTACATTGTGGTACCCGACAATCCCGCGTTCGCCGCGTTGCACACAGCCGAGACCCGCACGCTGAACCATCCGGATGTACCCAGCCCGTATCCGCCGGGCGCTGAACTTTTCTTTCGCGCCGTCACAGCGATTCATGAATCTGTCTTGGCGCTGCGAGTAGCATTCGTGATTTGCGACCTTGCCATTGTTCTCGTTTTGCTCGATGTCTTGCGTCGCACTGGACAAGCAGCGCACTGGATTCTGGCTTACGCGTGGCATCCGCTGCTGGCGACGGAGGTGGCGGGAAGCGGTCACATCGATATTCTCGGCGCACTGCTGCTGGTGGTGTCGCTCGCCGCGTTGCTCCGCCGCTGGCGCGCGGTCGCAGCTGTCGCGTTTGCGTTGGCGGTAGCCGTGAAGTTTCTCCCGATTTTGCTGCTGCCACTCTACTGGCGGCGCGTCCGCCTGCGCGACGCTCTGCTCGGGGCAATGGTGTTCGTGGTCCTGTACCTGCCATTTCTCAACGATGGTCGAATTCCGTTCGGCTCGCTCGGCACTTACTTCCAGAGCTTTCGTTTCAACGATCCGGTATTTGCAGCGCTCGAGCGAGTTGCGGCTCCGCAGATTGTCGCGGCCCTCGCAGCTTTCGTCGGCATTGTTGCCGCAATCTGGTTCAGAACCAAATGCCAGACGTGCTCTGCGGACGCATTTGCATGGCCGATGGCGGCGTCGCTTCTATGTGCGCCGGTGGTGTATCCGTGGTATTTGCTCTGGTTGCTGCCGTTCGTGCGATCGGTCGCGACGCTGCCGATCATCATCTGGACGGTGAGCATTATCCCAACTTATTACGTTTGGCATCTGCGGGCACTGGGACGTCCGTGGGTAGTTCCTGGCTGGATTCTGCTGCTGGAGTACGGATCCGTCGCAATAACCGCTGCAGTCATCCTGTTGCGCCGAAGTACTCGACGAGGCGCTGCGCTTCGCTAAATGGTAACCACACTTTGGTGGTCGCTTCCCGCCATTATGTCAAGTTATAAAGCGAAAAATTAAATTTTACAAAGTCCTTGTTTTGACGACTTTGCGTGTAAAGTCCTCAAAACATTAGATTTGTTTATCCTTGTAAACGCAATATTATCAATAGCTTGCTTTGGCCGAGCCAAAATAGTCATAACATTGGACTTACTTCAAAATTATCAAAACACGAGACTTAGCATAACGCCGCGCCTTTTGTGTCTGCGATGGCGCTGGTTACCATTTTCGGGCGGCCCGCCCAGCTATGCAACTGGCCACCGGCAATCGGTTTTCAAAGATCACAACCACGCAAGTGGTTTTGCGGACTTCCTCGGGCGCAGAGGCACTGAGCCTCTTGAAGAAGTGTAGCGCCGGACGGCCCGTTGTCAAGATTACGAAAGTACAGGTAGGGTAACTGTACTTTCGTAACAATTTTGGCCGAGGGTAACCACCAACCTCCTGTTGCCCTGGTGGTTTCACCGCATATTTGGGTGTTAGTTTCGAGGGCCAATCCTCGACTGCAGTTTCGTAACCGCCAATAAACCTCAATTGCTGTCATCCTGAGCGAAACGCGAGTTCGCGCAGCGGACTCACGCGGAGTCGAAGGACCCCTATATGGGACGGACGTTGCGACGCAGCCTTCTCTTGTAGGGGTCTCTTGACTCCTCTGTCGTCCGCTCCACGGACGACCTCGTCGCTCGGGATGACAAAAATAAAGAACCGACAACGGCACAGCTAGAGGCCTTCCCTGAGCTCAGCCGAAGGGCTGTGCCCTTTCAAGGCGCCTCCCCCGGCGCCTCTAGCTGCTTGGGGTGGGATGCGCGACCAAAGCATTTCAAACATACCTCTCCGAATCCTGAAGCCCCTGCCCGTCATCCACATCAACCGTTGAATTCACCAAGGAGGACCTCCATGACCGATTCACGCCGTAATGCAGCGATACGTCTTCTGCCGATCCTTGGGGTAGTGGTTCTTGCTGCAACTTCCTGGGCGCAGCAGCGCCCGCCCATCGTTGAAAAACTCGCCAACACCTATGGTCTCCAGTCATTCGGGCAGATCGACGCAATCCGCTATACCTTCAACGTCCAGTTTCCCGGATTCAACGTTTCCCAAACGTCGACCTGGGAGCCCAAGACCGGCCAGGTCACCTTCGAGGGCAAAGACAAATCCGGGAAGCCGGTAAAGGTTACTTATCTGCGCTCGCAGCTCAGCGGTCAATCGGCCGAGGTGAAGGATTTCGTCGATCCCAGCTTTGTAAACGGCAATTACTGGCTGATCTTCCCCTTCCACGTTTATTGGGACACCGGCGCCACGGTGACCGATGAAGGCATGCAGAAGCTGCCGCTGGGCAAAGGCTCGGCCGACAAGGTGGTCGTGAAGTATGGCTCCGGCGGCTATACCCCCGGCGACACCTGGACGCTTTATGTCGGCAGCAATGGGCGAGTCGAGGAGTTCCAATTCAACCATGGGGGAGATAAGAAGCCGAGCGTCGTCATCGCAACCTGGGTAGGCTATAAGATGGCAGGCCCTCTGCTCATCTCAACCGAGCACCGCGGCACCGCCGACGGCAAGCCCTTCCACCTTTGGTTCACGAATGTGGCCGTCAAGCTGGCGGGGTCAGACACCTGGATGGAAGCAAAATAAGCGGCGAGTAGGACCAAGGAGCTGACGATGCCAGACACCAAAGCAAACATTCTCGTTGTGTTTTACTCTCGTGACGGCTCCGTAGAAGCACTTGCTAAAGCCGTTGCTGAGGGGGCCCGTCAAGCCGGAGCCGAAGTCCGGCTTCGCCGGGTTCCCGATATCGTTTCTCCGGCAGTGATGGCCAAAGTTCCCGGCTGGGAGGAGCGGAGCAAGAGAATGCTCGCCGAGTACGGAGCACCAACGCCAGCCGACGCAGAGTGGGCCGATGGAATCATATTCGGCACCCCGACGCGTTTTGGTAACACCTCGGCGGAGTTGAAAGCATTCATAGACAGCCTGGGTGGCCTGTGGTTTCAGGGGAAACTGAACGGAAAAGCGGGTAGTGCCTTTACCTCTTCAGCAGGACCGCACGGAGGAAACGAGACGACGGTGGCCTCGCTGTTCTTCCCGATGGCGCACCTGGGGTTCATCATTGTGCCGACCGGCTACACTCACGAAAAGCTTGTTCAGGGTCATGGGACGCCGTACGGAGCGTCATCGATTTCCGGACAGAACAGCGCCCCGCCGACGGCTGACGAACTTGAGGTCGCAAAGCATCAGGGTGCACGCGTCACGCAGGTGGCCGCAGCTCTGAAGGCCTTTGCGAACCGAACTTAGCGGGGTTGCTCGGGCCTATATTCAGTTAGCGGTTTGGGAGGACGATATGGTCACTGTTAACTGGATCATCAATGCCCATAAGATTCTCGTAGCGCCAATTGTTCTCGCATTGATGTGGTACTTCCACAACTGGAGTGCTGCAGCTTTTCTATATCTAGGCTTGCATGGAACCTACACGTTGCTTTGGCTCATCAAGCAATCCGTCTTCGCTGACAAGCGCTTCGCACGACCGATACCATTGTGGATTGGCGTGTTTACACCTTTTCTGCCGTTGATGGCTTATATGATCGGCCCGTATCTGCTTATCTCCGAACACACGGTGCCGCCGAACTGGGTGTTCGCTGCGGCGCCGTTCCTCGTCCTGCTGGGCGTTTTCCTGCATTACGTCAGCGATGCGCAGAAATTCTTTGTACTGCAGGTGCACAAGGGACTAATTGAAGATGGGCTCTTCGCCCGAACGCGGAATCCCAATTATCTGGGGGAGGTCTTGATCTATGGCGGTTTCGTGCTTGCGTCGTGGCATTGGGAGGCAGGGGTAGTGCTTACCGGCTGGTTCCTGTACTTCGTGCGCAACATGCGGCGGAAGGACAAGTCCATGTCACGTCATCCTGAGTTCGCCGCCTACAAGCAGCGGACCGGCATGCTGCTGCCTGCACTTTAGCTACTCAACGTATGCGCTGGGGCCGATCATGGGTGCTGGCCTATCGGGCCATTACTACGGTCGTACAGCAACTGTTCAACTTGGGCAGGTCACGGCTAGCGGCCATGCGCACCTCGAGGCTCGGCCGCTCTCCGCGAATGATCGGACAGTAGTAGTCAGGCTGGCCGAGTGCGCCCTGGAGGCGTCGTCGTCCGGCACACCCGCCGTGGCAGGAGTCCCGGAACTCGCAGGGCTGGCAGGCGTCGGGAATGGTTCGCGCTTGTTCGAAGGGCTCCGAGCTCAGAACGCCGAGGCCCGTCGAGACCAACTCCGATAGCGGCTCGCCTGGTCCGGGCCAATAAACGCAGGGTTGTGTGGTGGCGCGCGGTGTCACCCGCACCGTGCTTACGCCACATCCTCCTCGAAGCGGTGGCAGCCCTGCCATCGCACGCACCAGCGGTTCGCCGATGGCGATCACGTCGGTCTCCGCAAAGAGGCGCCGGAATCCATCCCAATACTCTTCGTAGGACAAAGCGTAGGTATCGGACCGCACCGCCTGGTACACGTTCACACGCAGAGGAGCGTCGAACTGTTTGGCCACTCGCGCCACCTCGGCCAGACGCAGGTAATTCGACTTCATCATGACCGCGATGATGGTGACTGGCACGCCCAGCTTCACACAGCGCGCTGCCTGTTGGTGGATGAGCGCCCAGTTCCCCAGACCGCGCTGCATATCCTGCTCCGCTTGCGTGGGGTAGTCGAGAGAGAATTCGATGTCGTGAAAAGCGCCCAATTCGCTGTCTTCCAAGACGGCGATGCTGTGGCCGTTGGAAGTGATGGTGAGCTTGAGAGGCCGGGTGCGCAGGTAGGCCAGAATCGCCTTGAAGTCGGGATGCATGCCGTTCTCGCCCGTGCCGAGATTCACCGAGCGGACGGGCAGGCGCTCCATGACGGACTTGACTTGATCCAGGGAGAGACGGTCGGCGCGAGTTGGATCGCGATAACAGAAGGAGCAAGTAAGATTGCACTCGTTGGTGAGTCCGAGCCCGAGTGAAATCCCGGCATCGAGCGCCATTCCGCCGGATAAGGTCGATGCAGACTGGACTGCGAGGTTGTTCATGCACCGTTCTCCGTCACCGACCCTGTGCGCCGCGCCAGGCAATGCGTGTAGCGGGCCACTGCCGCATACTGCGGTCGGCTGCCCAGCTTCCTCTCCAGCTCCAGAATTCGCGCGTATTCCGAGCTGCGAGAAATGCGAGGCGGCAGGTAGTCCGCCACGACGCGTACACCACGCCTCGCAATGACCGTGAGCGATGCTGCTTTCAGCATGGCTTGCAAGCTTCTTCCCGTAAAGAGCCGCACTCTGCCTCCGTACAGAGACTCAAATCCCCATTCGGCGGTGAGATTGGCTTCGGCGGCCGCCAGGTCGCCCGCCTGGATTGCAGCCTTGAAGACCTCGCCCGCCTGGTTGCGTACAACAATTGACAGTATTGCCGAGGTGTCTCGCAAAAGGCGAGCGGCACTGCGCAACATGGTAGCCGGGTCGTCCACATATTCGAGTATGTTGTGGCAAAGAACGACATCGAACGACGCAGCGGGGAACAGATTCGTGAGCTGAGCAGCGTCGCCGTGCCGAAGTGTAACGCTGTTCGTAACCCCTGCTTCCTTTGCGGTGCGTCTTGCAATACCGAGCATCGCCTGAGACGAATCCAGTTGGGTGATGTGAAAACCCAGCCGCGCCAGCCGTGCCGCCGCTCCCGTTCCACAACCCACGTCCAGCGCATACATCGGCTTCTTCGTCTGCGGTAGGGAAAGAAAATCGAGCAAGTTGGCGAACACGAGGTCTGCGCGCAACCGGCCCTCGGGCGTCTCGAGATATGCAGCGTAATCCCGCGCGCCGTTCTGGAACCGTGCGTCGTCACTTTTAGTAATAATCTTGCTCCGCCTCGAAGAACTAAAGAAGAACTCTCCCTACCAACCAACTGAAGGCTGGCCATAGATGCCTTCTAGGAAAATACTCGGTAAAGTCGGCGTTGAGAAGCGATTGGCGGAAGGCCGGCATTCACTGAGAGCAGCCGGGTCATCCGTACCTCCTTCTCGACATCCGAGGCGCACCGCAGTGGCGATTAGATTCCCTTGATCTCGCCTCCGTCCATTCGAACGGATGCACCGGTCATCCATTTCGCCGCGGGCGATACCATGAATGCGAACAGCTCGGCGATTTCCTCCGGCTGTCCGTAGCGGCTGATCCCCGCTTCCTTGGGAAATTCCTTCATCGCCTCTTCGACGCTCATGTTATGCGCGGGCGCCCACTTCTCCATGAAGGAACGACGACGTCCTGTCATCACCGGCCCAGGAACAACGCTATTGACCTGCACTCCGTCTTTAATGCCTAGTTCGGCGAATGCCTTGGCAAGGGCAGTAATGGCGGCATTGGTGGCTGCCGCGGCCGCGAAAGCCGGCTTCGGATCGAGGGCGGCACTGCCTGACATGAATACGACCGAGCCCTTGGACTTCTTGAGCGCCTCCCAAGCCATTATCGTCAGACGTCGGGCGCCGTGTAGTTTCAGTTCCATACCTGCGCGCCATTGCTCGTCCGTCATCTCAAATAAATCAATCTGTGGCACTGCGCCGGCGATATTCAGCAGCGCATCAATTCTGCCGAAGCGATCAAGCGTCGTGTTGACGACGGTTTCGTCAGCCTCGACCCTGCTCAAATCGAGATCGAAAATAAGCGGCTCCGCTCCCGCGCTCTTAACGGCATTTGCTACTTCTTTCAGTGCGTCAGCGTCTCGCGCAGCAAGCGCGACCGCCGAGAAGTCGCGCGCCAAACGAATCGCGGTAGCCCGGCCAATCCCCTGGCTTGCTCCGGTCACAATTGCTACAGAATTCATCATGCCTCCTCATTCGCACTAGCCTTGGGGGTATATGGGTCGGCTTCGAATGCCTTTCACGCGCGTTCGGTTACGAGCTTTGCCATGAACACAGCTTGATGAACTGCTTGAACGTCAGTCCTGCTCAAGGGGACACTGCCTGCTTTGCTTCCAGGATGATGTCTGCGACCTTCTGTGGAGCGCTGAGCAGTGGCGTGTGGTCAACGGCGAACGACCGTGCTGTAGCTCCCATTCGTTCCGCCATAAAGTGTTGGGTTTTGGGATTGATCATGCGGTCTTCTTCGGCAATCAGGAACCAGGAAGGCTTAGACCTCCACGCAGGCGTTGAAACCGGCTCCTGAATGCATTGCAGTGCGATGGGCCTCTGTACAGCTGCTGATAGAGCGATCTGGTCTGCTGTCGCATTCTGCGCAAAAGCGTTTCTGAAGCCATCCCCCGGCATCCAGATAAATCCGTCAGCATCCGGGGCGAGCTGAGGCGCCTGAGGGTGCGGTTCGTCACGATAGAAGACCTGAGCGACGGTCTCGCCTTCGTCTGGAGCGAGGGCCGCGATATACACCAATGCCTTCACGCGCTCGTCGTCCACCGTAGCGATAACTGCGCCCGCATAAGCATGACCGGCCAAAATCACCGGTCCGGTCGTGCGGGCCAATACACGCTTCAGAGCAGCGGTGTCATCGCCGAGTGAGGTCAGAGGGATCGGGGCTGCGACCACCTGCAGGCCTTCACGTTCAAGACGCAGAATTACGTCTTTCCAACTCGAACCATCGGCCCACGCTCCGTGGACCGCAACTACGGTGGTGTTTCCGGACACGCCCACTGATCAAATCCCTTCCACTACGCTGCAGAAGAGCTTTCCGACTGCAGCGCCGGCGAACTAAGAAACTCCCGAATACGCTCAGCGATGAAGGCGCTGGAGTCTTCCAGAGCGAAGTGGCCGGTATCGAGGAAGTGCAGTTCTGCTTTCGGAAGATCTTTTTTGTAGGCATTGGCGCCCTCGACAGTAAAGAACGGGTCGTTCTCCCCCCAGACAATCAACATTCTTGGTTGTCGATTTCGGAAGTACTCATGCCAATAGTCATACAGCGCCACATTCGATTGATAGTCGTAAAGGAGATCGAGCTGAATTGAAGCATTGCCGGGCCGATCAAGGAAGAGTTGATCCAGCGTATAAGAATCGGGACTGATTTGCTCAGGATCTTTGACCCCGTGTGTGTACTGGAACCTCGTCATTTCTTTCGTGAGGAGCTGGCGTACGGGCTTCTCGGTCTCGGGATTACGGTTGGCCCAGAATGGCTTCATCGCGTCGAATGCAGCGCCAATGCCCTCCTTGTACGCATTACCGTTCTGCACGGTGATGGCTTCGATTGCGTCCGGATGTCTTGAGGCAATGCGATAGCCGACGGGTGCGCCGTAATCCTGCACATAAATACTGAATTGCTTCAAACCCAGGTTGCCGAACAGCAACTCCTCAACGTGCGCTGCGAGGTTTTCGAAGGTATATTCGAATTCGTGTACGCTGGGCGCATCGCTGTAACCGAATCCCGGGTAGTCAGGAGCAATCACGTGGAACTTGTCTACTAATTGCGGAATCAGGGCACGGAACATGTGCGAGGAACTGGGGAAACCATGCAAAAGCACGATTGCCGGAGAATCCTTGGATCCGGCTTCGCGATAGAAGAGGCTTCGCCCCCTTACCCTGGCGTAATGGTAACTCGTCATGGGAGTGTCCTTTCTGTTTGGCGGGCTCGTCGGCTTTAGCTGGGATGGGCCGACTACATCCGGATTTCAGGAGCTTATGATGGCTCGACACCATCAAAAGATTCGCGGCCGGTTCAGGAGTATCGTCGGCCATTGCATAAGCTCGGTTCTATCTGAAAGGCATCCCCGATTTTGAAGAAACCTGACTGGAAGTGGTGGTTTCTTGAAACCGGAAGAGGCGGACGTGACTCCAACCAAGGGTAACCCTCAATTCAGGAATTGAAGATGACAGGCAATACCTCTACAGCACTTATCACCGGAGGAACGAGCGGTATCGGTCGCGCGACCGCCAACAAACTGGCACAGCTTGGCATCCATGTTTTGGTTGTGGGGCGCAATGCGGAGCGCGGACAGAAAACGGTCGACGAAATTCGCGCGACAGGAGGCGAAGCGGATTTTATTTCCTCGGACCTTCGGGACGCCGCCAGCGCACGGCAAGTGGCGAAGAGAGCGATCGAACTCGGAAATGGACACGTGGATCTTCTTATCAACAATGCCGGGATCTATCCATTCGGGCCCACGCATGAAATGACGGAAGAACAGTTTGACCGCGTTTTTTCCCTAAATGTAAAAGCACCCTATTTCCTGGTCGCGGAACTTGCTCCCCTGATGGCTAAGAGAGGTAAAGGGGTAATAGTGAATCTGTCGACCATGGTTGCTGATTTCGGAATGCCCGGGACGAGCCTTTACGGTTCGAGCAAGGCCGCTATCAATCTGTTGACGAAGACTTGGGCTGCTGAATATGGACCGAGCGGTGTCCGGGTAAATGCAGTCACTCCTGGGCCCACGCGCACAGAAGGTACCGAACAAATGGGTGAGAGTCTTGAGCAGCTAGCCGCCCAGGGACCGGCGGGCCGTCCGGCGACAGCCGACGAGATTGCCGAGGCGGTCGTATTTCTGGCGACAGACCGTGCCAGCTTCATTTACGGCGCTAACCTCGCCGTAGATGGAGGGCGCACCGCCGTCTGAACAGGAATTGCCAAGTCTGTTCAGCATTCACAGTGGCAGGAGTCGGTGTTGGTTGCGAGTTCGTGCGGCCCGTCTTCGTATTGCGCCGAACTTCACCATGCCAACGAGAAACGCTGCATCATCCACCACACGATAGGAATCCTATTCGGTGAAAAGTCGCTCATTGTGAGGGCGCAAGCGAAAAAGGAGAACGCCATGCAGACACTTCAGGCTGACTACTTCACTGCTTATCACAACCTAAAGCTGACACGAGATAACAAAGGTGTGCTGGTTGCTGAATTTCACAGCAACGGCGGGCCGTTCATTATGACCGCGCAATCTCACACAGAATTTGTCGATGCCTTCTACCGGATCGGGCAAGATCGAGGGAACAAAATCGTAATCCTGACGGGCGCAGGCGGGCAGTTTATTACTGATGTCGATTGGTCCTCTTTCGGCGACGTCGCCGATCCACGCGTTTGGAGCCAGGTTCACGACGAGGGTCTTCAGGTTTTGGAAAACATAGCCAACATACGCGTGCCGGTCATCGCAGCTATCGAGGGACGCGCCCATGTGCATTCCGACTACGCGCTACTTGCCAGCGTCATTGTGGCGGCGGAGAGCGCGACCTTCCAGGATGTGGCCCACTTCGCGGCGGGCGTTGCTCCCGGTGACGGCATCTTTACTACCTGGAGTTATCGCGCTGGAGCGGGACGAGCGGAGGCGTTCCTGCTCAACCCGCAGCCGCTGGCGGCGCGCACCGCATACGAGTGGGGGGTAGTTGCCGAAGTTGTGCCAAACGGTAAGGCGCTTACCCGGGCGCGGGAATTGGCCGAGCTGTACTTGAAGGCCCCGGAAGTGACGCGCCGCAACACCCGCATCCACTTTATTCAACCGTTGAAGGAGCGCATTGTGCGGGAAGTGGGCTATGGACTGTCGCTGGAAGGAGCATCGTCTGCCGCCCTCATGAAATCAATGCAAGCCAAGAGTGAACCTGTCGCCCGGAAAGGAAAAGTCGCATGAAGAGCACCGAGAACACCTCACCCGCCAAGGTACTGAAGAAGACGCAGCCTGAAGAACTTGACTTGGTGATCCTCGGCGGCGGCACGGGGTCGACCCTCGCGGCCTGGACCTTCGCCGGCCAGGGACAGCGCGTCGCGGTCATTGATCGCAAATATATCGGTGGCTCATGTCCTAACATCGCCTGCCTGCCCAGCAAAAACATCATCCACAGCGCGAAGGTTGCGTCGTACGTTCGCAACAGTGAGGAGTTCGGCATTTCCCTGGATGGCTTCAGACTCGACATGGCCGCGGTACGTGACCGCAAGCGCAGGATGGTGTCGGGCCTGAACAAAATGTATCTGGCGAATTACAAGAAGACCGGAGCGGAACTGATTTTCGGAACCGGACGATTCATCGCTCCCAAGACCATCGAAGTCATCCTGCGTGACGGAGGCAAGCGCCAACTGCGCGGAAAGAACGTGATTATCAGTACCGGGACTCACGCCAGCCTGCCGCCCGTTCCCGGACTTGCTGAGGTTCAGCCTCTTACTCACATCGAAGCGCTGGAACTCGATCGGGTTCCCGAACATCTTCTTGTCATCGGCGGCGGCTACGTAGGCGTCGAACTATCTCAGGCGATGCGTCGATTCGGCAGCAAGGTAACAGTCATCGACCCCAATGCGCATTTGATGCCTCGCGAAGATGAGGACGTCTGTGAGGCTCTCCGCATCTTGCTGGAGGACGAAGGCATCGACGTCGTTCTAAATGCGCACCTGAAGAGGATCTCGGGAAAATCGGGACGCTCGGTAGAAGTCGTGCTCGAACAAAAGGGCGCGGAGAAGAGGTTCGCCGGCACTCACGTTCTGGTTGCCGCAGGCCGCACTCCCAACACCGATGGACTCGGCCTGGAATTGGCTGGCGTTGAACTGACCGATCGGGGATACATCAAGGTCAATGAGCGGCTCGAAACAACGGCGCCTGGCGTCTGGGCCATCGGGGAAGTTGCCGGCAGTCCGCAGTTCACCCACATCAGCGTTGACGATTTCCGCGTGGTGCATGCCAACCTGACGGGCGGGCGGCGCACGACTACCGGCAGGCAAGTTCCGTATTGCCTGTTCACTGACCCGGAACTGGCCCGCGTCGGCCTGAGCGAGCAGGAAGCGAAGACGCAGGGTATCGCTTACCGTCTGTTCAAGGTGCCGATGGACGCAAATCTCCGCGCACGCGCGCTTGGTGAGACGCGAGGCTTCATGAAGGCACTGGTGGAGGCAGACGGTGACGGCATCCTTGGCTTCACTGCCCTTGGGGTCAGCGCGGGAGAGATCATGGCCGCGGTCCAGGTTGCGATGATCGCAGGATTGCCCTACGCTGCGCTGCGCGATGCTGTCCTGACTCACCCCACTTTGGTCGAAGGTCTCATACCGCTGTTCTCATCCGAACCGTCGGTACACATCGCTGCAGATGCAACAGCAACTTCTGCCGCCTGAGGTGTGCTTAGTAACTTCCTTTGTTTCACCATATGCCGACCGTGCTCGGTGGGCGTCATTTTGGATTGCGGGCGATTTTGTGGAGGCCCTCACATCACCCTCCGATTCTGCTGAAACCTTCCTCTAATAGGTTTTGAGTTCACTCGAACACCATGGTGACTTACAATCGTGAACTCCGTTGCGCTTTCGCTTTGGAGGGCTTATGCGATATCGCGTCATCTTATCTTGCCTCGCCGTGCTGATGGCTGTAGCTCTGGCGCAGGAACCTGCAACGCGGCCTAAGACCAGCGAAGCTAAGCCATCAGCGAGCGCCTCCGCCCAGTCTGACCTGAAGGTGATGTTTCAAGGAAAGGTCAAAGCCGAATGGGAGGCGCTGAAGAACAAGGACAGGAAGGCGTATGTCGAGTTGTTGGCTGACGATTACCAGGGGGTCGAAGTCGACGGCAGGGGCGAGCGGAACAAGATTCAATCCGTAAACGAACTGGCAGATGAGAATGTCTTCAACTACACGCTGTGGGGATTTAAGGTGACGTCGCTGGGGCCGGATGCCGCCATGGTCATCTATGAAGTCACAATGCAGTTCCCACCGAGGGCGCAAGTACGCTACTCACGGGTTTACATTACCGAAATCTGGGTGAGGCGGGCCGGCCAATGGCAGATACTCCACTATCAGGAAACTCACGTCAAGTAGAGCCTGGGACGACTTAGCCGCAATCCGGGGGCATGGCCTGGATCGTCGACTCGGAGTTGCATGGCGGTTTCGTCCGTGCCGGCTCCATAAACGAGGGCTTGCTATAGCGCAGAATCCACAAACCTTCATTGTTGGTCAGATAGATCAAGCCATGACCGCCGTCGGGGAGGAAACTTGTAACCCCCTTAAATTCCTCAAGGGTTTTCGGATTGCGAGGATTACTCAGGTCCAGCACGCGAACGGTTTGGGTGGGATGATTGCTGCTGGTAAGAGTTGTGGGTTTCCGCTCCGGTGAAGCAGCGATGGCGACGTCAGGGCTGACCATCTCCATGGTTCCCGCGGTAGCTTGCATCGACTCTGCGGTTCGCTTCAGCACGTGAGGCAGCTCCGGATCGGTTACGTCAACAATCATGAAGCCCTGCTTGGACGCTTGTTGGACGTAGAGGTAATTTTTTCCGCTCTCCCTCTGCAACAACATTTGGCTCCCCGATGCCTGAGGAAGCGGCAGGTGTGCAATTACCGTGGCGGGCACGTCGGTGGGTTTTGAAGACTGCTCATCCTGGGCGAGCGACAGTGCGGCCAATATCGCCAACGATGCCACAACCGCAATTCCACCACCTACCACAACACTTCGCATGCTCTGCATAACTCCCACCAGTTCAGGTCCGGTTCGTGCGTGAAACTATACCACACCTCTCTGTAGGCTGGCGGTCTGAGCAAGAACCTCTACCTTGGTTGCGCTCTCCGTTGTTCTACCACCGGTGATCTCCGGGTGCGGTTGACATTGCAATCCACTTGCTGGAAAATCTGGCTCGCTTCTGTACCAACTTCTTGGCCGTCACCGGCAGTTCCGCCTTCAGGTGAACGTCAAAAGGACAATAGGGCCGTAAGAGCTTCGTGCCGGGTGTATTGCCAGAAGAACATGACCAAGAACAGGGGAAAAATCGTGAAGAGAAAGATGATCGCAATCGTTGTGGGAGCGTTTTGTTTTGTCGCCGCATACACCGCGCTCGCCGCTGGCAAGCCTCCCAACAAGCAGCAGATTACCCACGGCGAGTACCTCGTCAAGGCCATCGGACAGTGCGGCGATTGCCACACTCCTATGGACCAGAAGGGCGAGTTCGTCCAGGGGAAATGGTTGCAAGGCACGAAGCTGGACTTCGCGCCGACGGCGCCGGTGCCCAACTGGGCCGATACCTCTCCGAACATTGCGGGACTGCAAGGCTGGGACCACGAGAAGGCGATCCAGTTCTTCATGACCGGGATTGCTCCGAATGGGCAGCCCGCTCGTCCTCCGATGCCGCAATATCACATGAATCGGGCCGACGCCGAAGCGGTAGTGGCGTACCTGGAATCCCTGAAGCCGTAGCTACAAATGAAACAACGGCTGATATGGCAGGCTCTTGCCATCGACGATCGCGGCTGGATTGCGCGTAACTAGCGCTTCGGCAACGTCGCTGCCAGCCAATCGCGCGATCGCCTGCCGAGCCTCTGACAACACCGGCCTCCGATTCTCTGCATCGTGCGCATCACTGGCTACAACGTGGACGGCTTCTCTCTTGAGCAGCCATTCTGCCATGCTTTGAGCCGGCTTTCCCCAGAATCCGGTGAGGGCGCTGGCGGTGATCTGCACCAGACAGCCTTGTTCGAGCATGGTAAGCAGCATCTCAGGTCGGCGCAGCAGTGTCGGATTGCGTTCGGGGTGAGTAATGATGGGGACCATTCCATTGCTCAAAAGCGAGAACACGTCCTGCAATCTGCTGGGTGGAATGGAGTAGTCGTCAAATTCGGCCAGCAGATATTGCGACTCGCCGATCGTGTACCGCTGAGGATGGGCGAGTGCGTCGCAAATGTTGTCGTCGGAGAGGTGAAAGTCGCAACCAAGGCTGAAGCTCAGCTTACCATCAGCACTGTCGTATAACTCACCGAGCATATCCGCGTAGCGGTCGCGATCGTATGGGAACCGGTCATTGCAATGCGGCGTGGCCACGATGCGGGTAATGCCGTCCTCGGCCGCAAGGCGGCACATCTCGGCGGTCATTTCCCAGGATTCCGGGCCATCATCAATGAGGGGAAGAATGTGGCAGTGGATGTCAACCATGGCTCAGAACTAAACAATCCGCGTAATCGGCGTTAATCCGCAGTTCAGAATTGTTACCGATAGCGTTCGGCCATGAACTGCGTAATCGCCTCATAGGCCGTGCCCAGCACCGGTTCCTGCGGCAAAAAGACAATGCGGATGTGGCGCGTGCCCGGTTTTTCTCCGAAGCCGGAGCCATGCACCACCAGCACATGCTTCTGCTTGAGCAGGTCGGTAACAAACGTCAGGTCATCCTCCGGAATCTCAATAGTGGGATGGGCATAGAAGGCGCCTTTCGGCGGCGTCAGCTTCACCCGCGGCGTGCGCTTCGCCCACTCGATGGTAATGTCGGCGCGTCGTCGCAATTTTTCGCACATTTCGGATATGTGGTTCTGGGGTCCCTCGAGGGCTGGCCCAATGGCGTGCTGAAACGGTTGCGGCGCCGATATGCGCGCGCGCAACAGGCGGTGCACCGCTTCCATGTAGGGCTGCAGGATTTCACGTGGGCCGGTCGCAACGGCCCATCCGATTCGCCAGCCCGGCACGAGATACGCCTTAGAGAGCCCGTTGAAGGTGACGATCGGAACATCGGCCGCGAGGGTCGCAATCGAAATGTGCTGCTCGCGCGGATCGAAGATTAGCTTTTCGTAGATTTCGTCGGCGAAGATGACCAGCCCATGCCGCCGCGCAAGCTCGATAACGCCTTCCAGCACCTGCCGCGAATAGACCGACCCCGTCGGGTTATTGGGATTGATGAGCAGGATTGCCCGGGTGCGGGAGTTAATCTTGCGCTCGATATCAGCCAGGTCGGGCTGCCAACCGTTGTCCTCGTCCAGGTCGTAATCGTTCACCGGGCAATCGAGCTTGGCCATGATCGCGCCATAAAGCGGATATTCCGGTCGCGGCGTCAGCACGTTATCACCGGAATTCAGCAGCGCCGTTATACAACTCTCGATAACCTCTCCGCTCCCCATCCCGACGAAGACGCTCTGAATTTGGCGGAAGCCATTGCGCTCGGCCTCGTTGTAGATGGCGTCGATTGCCGGCTTGATGCCCAGCGAAGCGGCGTAGCCATTGTGGCCGTCCCGCATAGCCTTGAGCACGGCCTCGATCATGTGCGGCGGAGTCGGGAAGTCGAACTTGCAGGGATCGCCGATGTTCAGGTAGAGGATCTTGTGGCCCTGGCGAGCCACCTCGTCGGCAACCACGGCCAAATCGCGGATGGCGTAGCGCACATTCGCCATGCGGGTCGCAGGCAGGATTTCGGTAATTTGATTGATAGGCATGCGTCGGTCCTTGGCGGAGCGGGAACCCTCCATTATGACACTGGATGCTGCAGTGGCAGCCAGATTCCGGCTGAAAACGCTTCCTGCCGGCGTCACTATATATGAGTAAATGACCTTGTAAGGTTTTCCTCTGGCGGTGCTACACTTGCGCTGTTCGCCATGTCCCTTCCTCAGGTCGTTGAGCAACTTCGGAAGATAGCCGGACGCGACGCCGTTCTTGACCGTCCCGAAGACCTCATGCTCTACGAGTACGACGGCGGAATTCGTAAGAGCACGCCTGGCGCCGTGGTTTTTCCCCAGACGACCGAGCAGGTCTCGCAAATCATGCGGCTGGCTTCATCCGTCTACATGCCCGTGGTGGCGCGTGGGGCGGGTACGGGCCTCAGCGGAGGTGCCATCTCGCAGCCCGGAGGCATCGTCATCGCCTTCTCGCGCATGAACCGCATCCTCGAAGTTGATGTCGAGAACCAGCGTGCGGTGGTGCAGCCGGGGGTGGTCAATCTTCAGTTGTCAGAACATGTTTCGCATCTTGGGCTCTACTTCGCACCCGATCCCTCCAGCCAGAAAGCCTGCACCATCGGCGGCAACGTCGCCGAAAACTCGGGCGGCCCGCACACGCTGATGTACGGCGTCACAGTAAACCATGTAACCGGCGTAGAAGTGGTGATGCCCAGCGGCGAAATTGTGCACTTTGGCGGCAAGGCTGCCGAAGCTTACGGCTACGACATGACGGGGTTCTTTGTCGGCTCCGAGGGCACCGTGGGCATCGCCACGGCCATTACCGTAAAGCTGCTGCGCAAACCGGAAAAGGTCGCCACTTTGCTGGCGATTTTCGAAACCGTGGAAGACGCGGGACAAACGGTTTCGGCGATTACCTCCGCAGGCGTCACGCCCGCTGCGCTGGAGATGCTGGATGGATGGACGCTGCGCGCTATTGAGGCCTACTGCCATGCCGGTTACCCCCTGGACGCCGGCGCGGTATTGCTGATCGAACTGGACGGCTTACGCGAGGAAGTCGAGGAGCAGGCGGAAGCGGTGAGTGCGGTGTGTGTGCAGCAGAAAGCCCGCGAGGTCCGACGCGCCAGGAACGAAGAGGAGCGCGCCCTGCTGTGGAAAGGCCGCAAGACGGCCTTCGGTGCGCTGGGTCGCGTTTCACCCTCTTATTACACGCAGGACGGAGTCGTGCCCCGAAGCAAGATGGCGGCCACGCTTCAGCACATTGAGAATGTCTCGAAGAAGTACGGTTTGACCATCGGCAATATCTTCCACGCCGGCGACGGCAATCTGCATCCACTGATCCTTTTCGATATCCGTTTCCCCGACCAGCTTGAGCGCGTATTGGCGGCCGGCGAGGACATCCTGCAGTACTGCATTTCCGTCGGCGGCTCCATCACCGGCGAGCACGGTGTGGGGATGGAGAAGCGGCATCTGATGTCGGTCCTGTTTACCGAGCAGGACCTGGAGGTAATGGTCGGCCTGCGTAATGCGTTCAACCGTGACAACGTACTGAATCCTGAGAAGCTGTTTCCCACGCCGCGCATGTGCCGCGAGATTTCGGGCCCGGCGCGCAATCCCGTGCTGGCGCAGGAGGGCATGTGAGCACCACGACGATAGACATTCGCCTGGGCCCGGATATGGGCGCCATCTGCGGTGCGGAGTTCGTTGTGGAAGGGCCCTCGGAAACAGTCCTCGGCGTAAAGCCGGCGGTTGCGGTCCATCCGGGGTCTGCCGACGAGATCGCCGCAATTCTGCGCTTTGCCAAAGAGCACGGATTGAGCGTGGTTCCCGCCGGAGGTTTTACGCAGCAATCGGCCGGAAACTGTCCACCACAGGCGGACGTGCTGTTGTACACCTCGCGGCTCGTGGAAGTGGAGCATTACGATCCGGGCGATCTCACCATCGGCGTCGGAGCGGGATGGACGATCGCACGTCTGTCTGCCAAGGTCGCCGACGACAAGCTTTTCTTCGCTGGTGACCCGGCGCTCCCACAGCGCGCCACCGTCGGTGGCCTGCTGGCGACGGGGCTGTACGGCCCGCATCGCCACGGCTACGGCGGGCCGCGAGATTACTGCATCGGTGTAAGGTTCGTCACCGGCGATGGGCGCAAGGCCAAAGGTGGCGGCCGGGTAGTGAAGAACGTCGCCGGCTACGACATGATGAAGCTGCTCATCGGAAGCTGGGGAACGCTGGGGATCATCACAAGCGCCAGCTTCAAGCTGTTTCCCGCGCCACGCCAGACAAGCACGTTCGTTTCGTGTTTCTCAACTGCGGCTCAGGCGTTCGAGTTCCGCGGCCACATTCTGCGCTCGCCGCTCGATCCAATATGCCTCGAACTGCTTTCTCCACAAGCGAGCGCATTGCTGACGCCGGGCTCGCCGGCCGCTGCGTTGTGGTCCATCTGCCTGCGCGCTGCTGGAAGTGATGCGGTGTTGGCCCGCTATCGGGCGGAGTTGGGCTCCGCGCTGACGCACGAGATCAGGGCGGGCAACGAGGATGGGTTCTGGAGTATGGTTGCCAACTTCGCGCCGATGGTGCACGAGCGGCGCCCAGATTCTCTCCTGATGTCTCTGGCGCTCCCGTTGTCCGATCTGCCGCGGGTATTGAACAGTGTTGCTTCTATTGCTGACACCTCAGGCTTGCAGTTTGCTGCGATCGGTCGGGTTGGAGTTGGGCACCTTCTGGTTGCGCTGTGGGCGGCGGAGTCCGGAGCCCACGCAGGCAAGCTTCGTCAATTCGTTCTCCGCAGTGCGCGATCGTTTACCGCACGATGCCAGCATGACCGTACTGCACTGTCCGGAAGAAGCACGCGGTCAGATCGCGCAGTGGGTGGTGTCGCCCACGGACCTTCAGGCCATGCGCGCGGTGAAGCAGGCGCTTGATCGGAATAAGGTTCTGAATCGCGGGGGGTTCGTGTTTTGAGTACGGCAGCTCCACCAGTTGCGGAAACGCCAGTCTCGAACTTCTTGCCTGGTGAAAAGCCGACGTGGGACCTGTACTCCAAGTGTGTCCACTGCGGACTGTGCCTCGACCAGTGTCCGACCTATCGCGCGCTGGGCACGGAGATGGACTCGCCGCGCGGCCGCATCTACCAGATGGTGCAGGTGGACGAGGGCCGTCTGGCGTTGGGCGAGTCGTTCGTCACTCACATTGACCGCTGCCTCGGCTGTCTGAACTGCCAGACTGCTTGTCCATCGGGCGTGCCGTACGGCAGCCTGCTGGAGCGCGCGCGCTCGCAGATTGTGGAGCACTATGAGCGGCCCAGGCTGCAGCGCTTAATTAGTAAGCATTTCTACGTGGATATACTGCCGTCGTTCGGTGCGTTGGCGAGGCATGCGAGATTTGTACGCTTCTATCAGCGTTCCGGGTTGCAGAGTCTGGCGCGGGCGACAGGACTGCTGAAGCTTCTGGGAGTAGCCGAGCTAGATGCACTTTCTCCGCGCATTGACGGCGACTTCTCCTTCCGCGAGCTTGGCGCCGTTTATCCCGCGGAGGGTGCGCAACGTGGGCGCGTGGCGCTGCTTATCGGCTGCATCGGCAGCGTAGCGTTCGCCGAGCTGAACCGCGCGACCGTCCGCGTGCTGACGAAGAACGGCATCGAAGTACATATCCCACGCAGTCAGAGTTGTTGTGGCGCGCTGCACCTGCATGGCGGGTTCCTGGAGTTGGCACGCGCCCAGGCCCGCAAGAACATTGATGCCATGCTGAGCCCGGAGTTCGACGCCATCGTCACCAATGCCGCCGGCTGCGGCTCAGTAATGAAGGAGTACGCGGCGCTGCTGGAGCACGATCCAAAGTACTCCGAGCGGGCGATGCAGTTCGTGACCAAGGTACGCGACATCACGGAATGCTTGGCGCAGGTTGGGCTGCTCGAGCCCAAGCGCAAGCTGAAACAACGTGTGACCTACGCCGATCCTTGTCACCTTGCGCACGCGCAGGGCGTGCGCAAGGCGCCGCGTGAGCTGCTGAAGGCGATTGGCGCGGAACTGGTCGAGATGCCGCGTTCCGACTCCTGCTGCGGCAGCGCCGGTGTTTATAACGTGGTGCAGAACGAAATTTCCATGAAGATTCTCGACGAGAAGATGGAATACGTGGCCTGGGTCAAGCCGGAGATCCTTGCCACCGCCAATGTAGGCTGCATGCTGCAGTTCGCCGCCGGCATCAAGCGCAAAGGAATGAACCTGCGCGTGGCGCACGTTGTGGAATTGCTGGACGAAGCGTACTGATTGGCAACAAGCGCTGCAATTGGCTGCGATGAAGATATCGGACAGAGGGCAGATGCGAAGGCTGGCGCTGATCCTGCTTTCGCTGTCTCCGTTCTCTTTGACGTGTCTCGCTCTTAGACAAGCTGCGGATACTTCTCCTGCTGCCTCAGCCCCTTCGGCACAAATCCCAACAAAGCCGCTGAAGAGCAAGCGCTACTTCAATGTGGGAGGAGCGGTACTACCACCCATTCCGATCCAGACCGACCAACCGGTCGCGCCTCCAGGCTCCCACTCGGGCAAACCGGATTGGCAGGGAGCTGTTATCGTCGAGTTTGGAGTTAATGAGAACGGAACTGTTGATTGGGCGCGAGTGGAACGCGGTTCGAAAAAGGAACTGGATGCGAAGGCACTCTCCGCCGTCGCCCGATGGGTCTTCAAACCGGCAACGAAGGGAGGCGTTTCAGTGCCGGTAAAGCTTGCTGCGCAAGTCAATTTCAAACTTTATAAGTAAATTCCAGGCTTTCCTCGCCGTGAGGTGCAACACATCCGCATGGCGCCAAAACCGCTCGAGACTCCACTTATCCCCTCAAAACTTGCTGCAATGCTCTCTCTAGCTCTACCGCATTTTGCACCGGCGGCTGGCACGTGAAATCGGTGCAGACGATGGCAACGGATTTCTTTGACTTCAAAGTGGGAAGGTTGGGGACAGTCTCCGCCAGCACCGGCGGCAGGTTCTGCGCCACGGCTTCGCTGTCGGTCAGATGGATCACCGACTTGTTCACCGCGAACGGCGTGATTGCAGCCCGCAGCAATGCCTTCGCTTGCTCATCTTCGCCGACCACCACAACTTGCGTGTGTGGCTTCGACAGCCAGGTCGCGGCAATGCCATACGTTCCCGCATAGATTCCAAACTGCTCTGCTGCGCCCGCAAAGACCTCCAGCGTGTCCTCGGCCTTGTCGCGGTACTTGGTGTCATTGGTGTAGGAGTAGAGCCGCAGCAGCACTATGGCTGCGCTGGGATTGCCTGCTGGCGTCGGTGCATCCTGAAACGGCTTGCGCCGCGCCGAGAGAGCGCCCAACTGAAGCCTCTCCTCCAGTGAAGCCTCGGTGTCGAAGAAACCGCCCGAAGTTGGATCACCGAACCGACGGGTCATCTCGTCGGCAATCTGCTGCGCGAACTTGAAGTAACTTATGTCGCCGGTCACTTCGAAAGCATCCAGGCAAGCTAGCGCGGTGAAGGCATAATCATCCAGCAGGCCGCGAACGAATCGCTTCTCCGCTTTCTTGTCGGAATAGGCGATGACGTGCGACAGCCCGAGCTCGCCATTCCAAGCCTCCGCGAGAATGCGGTCAAGCGAGCGCAGCGCGAACTTGCGCGCGTCTTCGAGTCCTAGCACCTGCGCCGCTTGCAGGTACGCGGAGATGCACATTGCGTTCCAGTTCACATAAACCGTTTTGTCAACGAACGGTGTTGGCCGCTTCAGGCGCGCAGCATACAGCTTCGTTTTGGCGGAAGCCAGCAGGTCGAGCACTTTCGCGACGTCGATGCCCATACGCGCTGCAATCTCCTCCGGCAGCGCCCGTACCCACAGCACATTCTTGGCGGAATTGTGCTGCATCTCGCCAACTTCGTTGATGTCGTAGTGCAGCGCGGCCGCCTGGAATTCCTCGTCGCTCAGAACCGCCTTGGCCTCGTCCACGGTCCAGGTGAAGTAATCGCCGTCGTCGTCGAGGTTGATGTCCGCGTCCTGCGATGCAAAGAAGCCGCCGTGCTCGCGGTCGCTCAGCCACTCGTCCATCCAGCGGATGATGTCGCGCGCCACATGCGCATAGAACTCGTGCCCGAAGACCTGGTAGCCGTGGACGTAGTTCTTCAGAAGCTCGGAGTTGTCATACGACATCTTCTCGAAGTGCGGCACAATCCAGCGCTCATCTACCGAGTAGCGATGAAAGCCGCCGGCAAGCTGGTCATAAACTCCGCCCTGCGCCATGCGGATGAGCGTGGTCGTAATCACGCTGGCCACCCGCTCCTCGCGCGTGCGAACGTACCAATCCATCAGCAGGTCAAGCGCCGCCGGATGCGGAAACTTCGGCGCGCTGCCAAAACCGCCGTACTTTTCGTCGAAGATTGGCAGCGCCGACTGTACCATGATGCCGACAATACGCGGCGAAAAGTCCGAGTGCCGGCCGGCAAAACCTTCCGCGCCGGCCAGCATGTGCATGGTTTCGTCGGCCGACTTCAGGACCTCATCGCGCCGCTCGCGATAGGCGTCGGCAATGGCCAGCAGGATTTTCCTGAAGCTGGGCCGCCCGAAGCGATCATCGGGGGGGAAGTAGGTGCCGCCGTAGAACGGACGACCATCGGGCGTGAGAAAGACGGTCAGCGGCCAGCCGCCGGTGCCCGCGATCGCCGATACCGCGAGCTGGTAGCGGCTGTCCACGTCGGGCCGCTCATCGCGATCGACCTTCACCGCAATGAACTGCTGATTGATGATGTCAGCCGTCTCAGAGCTCTCGTAGGATTCGCGGTCCATCACGTGACACCAATGGCACCACACCGCGCCGATATCGAGCAGGATCGGCTTGTTCTCGCGTTGCGCCTTGGCAAACGCCTCTTCGCCCCACTCGTGCCATTGGATGGGCTGGTGCATCGCGGAGCGCAGGTAGGCAGAGGAAGCCTGCGCCAGCGAGTTGGTCGCATCTGACATAAGGGTTCAGTCTAGCAGGCGACCACAATGCGAAGACATGGCCCTCGCCCTCGCTTAAACTATCCGGTTGCCGACGAGACAGAGCTTACGTAATCGCTTAAGGGATGATGGAGCCGATGACCAAGAGTCAAGAAGCTTTGGCGAAAATCATGAAAGGCGTTTCGACATTTGAAACCGAAGTGTATCCGGCGCAGCGGGCGCGGTTTGAGTCGCTCAAGCAGGGGCAACATCCCCTGGCGCTGTTCATCAGTTGCGCCGATTCACGGGTGGTTCCGAGCCTCATCACGCAGACCGGGCCGGGCGATCTTTTCCTCGAGCAGAATCCGGGAAATTTCGTCCCGCATTATGGTGAGTTCGTAGGCGGAGTCTCGGCTGGAGTCGAGTACGCCATGCTGGTGCTGAAAGTGCCACTGGTCATTGTCTGCGGCCACACTGATTGCGGCGTGATGAAGGCCCTCCTGCATCCGGATAAGGCGTACGGCTTGCCGGCCATGCAAGAGTGGATGCGGCACGCCGCCGAGACACAACACCGCATCATGCGCGACCATGCTGGCGCGAGTGAAGAAGAGAAACTGCGGTTGCTTACGCAGTACAACGTGCTTGCGCAGGTTGAGCACCTGAAGACCCACCCCAGCGTGCAATCGCGAATCATCAGCGGCGAAGTGGAGATTCACGCTTGGGTTTACGATATCGGCGATGGCTCTATCTGGGCAGCAGATCGCACGAGCGGCAGATTTGAAATCACCGGCGGCGCGCCTGGGCCGCGCTAGGTTACCTTCCCCCGAAAATGTTACGAAAGTACAGTTACCTGACCTGTACCTTCGTAATCTTGACAAAGCCCAGCGCTGCGCTACTGTGGAGACTGGGCCGCTTCGGCGACTGTTGAGGACCTGTGTTCTCACCCACCCCAAGGCGTGGTGAATCGCTCTTTGCCTCGAAAATGCCTCCAAGGAGGCCCCGGTGACGGGTGAGGTCTTTAACAATTTCATTGCGCGGGAAGCGTCCGAAGGTCATGTGGATTTGACAGATGATGGCGGGCAGTTGCAGGGAAAAGCGTGGTGTTGCACACCTAAAGCCTTACTTATCTATTGGATACATATAACCCCTTTAGAATCTATTTATTGCCACGAATTTATGGCTAAACCCTTTATTTTCAGATGGCGACAGGGGGGGGTCGAAGGCCTCTCCTCAGGTCGCTTTATTGGGGCTGCACGCGCTTATTTGGAGATGAAAATGACCACACTGCGCGGCTGCGCTCGGTAGCTCTCCTGCGACAGCAACGGAAACTCCTGGCCGTCGTCGGCGATGTCTTGCGGCGAGGGCAGGGAAGTGTCCAGCAGACGGAACCATTCATGTTCGCCGATCTGCGGCAGCTCGAATTCCAGCTCTTCCCAATAGGCGTTGGCGATGAAGTGCAGGTCCTCGCGTCCGCCATTTTCTTGCAGTTGGGTCAATTGCATGGCGATGGTGCGTGACGCCTCGCTCCAGTCGGGCCGTCCTCGCTTTATGCCATGCCAGGTGATGTGAAATCCACCTTCGCCATGAAGCTGGAAGCTTTCACGCCGCAGCAGAGGGCAGCGCTTGCGAAACGCGATCATCAACTGAAAGAAGCGCAACAGGCCCGCATTGCTCTCCGCCATGCGCCAGTCCACCCAGCTCACTTCGTTGTCCTGGCAGTAGGCGTTGTTGTTTCCCTGTTGTGTGCGGCCGATTTCATCGCCGGCAAGGATCATGGGCGCGCCATGCGAGACCAGAAGGATGGCGGCAAAATTCTTGCACTGGCGCATGCGCAAATCATTGATGGCGGCGTCATCCGTCGAGCCTTCTACTCCGCAGTTCCAGCTATAGTTCGCATCGCCGCCGTCTTTATTGTTTTCGCCATTGGCCAGGTTGTGCTTCTGGTTATAGGAAACCAAGTCGGTGAGTGTGAAGCCGTCGTGGCAGGTCACGAAGTTGATGCTGTGGTAAGGCTCGCGTGCGCTGGTGAGATAGAGGTCAGGACTACCCAGCAATCGAGTTGCCAGCGCCGATGTCATGCCGGCATCGCCTTTGACGAACTTGCGTACCTCGTCGCGGAAGATGCCATTCCATTCCGCCCAGCGCCCCCACGACGGTAATGTGCCGACCTGGTACAAGCCGGCAGCATCCCAGGCTTCCGCGATGAGCTTGGTGTTGGCCAGCACAGGATCGTACGCAAGTCGTTCCAGCAACGGCGGGTTCTTCAGCACCGAACCGTCCTGGCCGCGCCCAAGAATTGAGGCCAGGTCGAAGCGGAATCCGTCCACATGCATTTCCATTACCCAATAGCGCAGGCAGTCGCGGATGAAGTCGCGAACAACTGGATTATTGGCGTTCACCGTGTTGCCGCATCCGCTGTAGTTCAGGTACTTCCCGGTTTCAGGATCGAGGATGTAGTAGGTCGAATTATCAATGCCGCGAAACGACCATGTCGGTCCGTGCTCATCGCCTTCCGCGGTGTGGTTGAAGACCACGTCGAGGATGACTTCAATGCCGGCTTGGTGCATAGCGCGCACCATTTGCTTGAACTCACGGACTTGCCCGCCGTCGGCGACGTTCGACGAGTAGGCCGTGTTGGGCGCAAAGAACGCGACCGTCTGATAACCCCAGAGATTCATCAACGGCTCGCCAGTGAACGGATTGACGCGGTCGGTATCCGATTCCTCGAATTCGGCGATCGGAAGCAACTCGACGGCAGTTATGCCGAGCTTCTTGAGATACGGGATCTTGTCGATAAGTCCGGCAAATGTGCCCGGATGTTCGACCCCCGATGAGGGATGCCGTGTGAGGCTGCGCACGTGCATCTCGTAAATAACACTATCAACTAGAGGAATGTTGAGCGGTTGATCGTCGCCCCAATCAAAGTGATTTTCCACAACCACGCTGTTTCGGTATGGCCGCTTGCCCGGCGGATGCACGCCCCATGCGCCCCCGTGCGAGAGGACCAGTGCGTAGGGATCGAGCAACACTCGCGATGGATCAAAGCGGTGGATTTGTGGATTTGGATTGGGCTGCATGTCGAAGCGATAGCCGTATTGTCCGTCGGCCTCGAGGCCCTCAACGAAGGCGTGCCAGACCTGTCCTGTGCGGTTAGAGCGGGTATCGAGCGGATACTCAACAAAGGGATCTTTGGCCCCCGGCTCAAACAGCACCAGGGTGCAGGAGGTGGCATATTTCGAAAAGACGGAAAAGTTCACACCGATGCGATGCACCGTGGCGCCGATAGGCAAGGGAATTCCCCGATCCAGGCGATAGCCGGGAGCCGAAGTTGTGGGCGCCTTCTTCGGCAAGTTCGCAGTGAGAGATTTGCGTGGCATTGAGAACTAGGCCGGAGTTACGTCGCTAAAGATGGATAACAGAAAGAGCGGACTGGAACAAGGAAATACTTAGGCTACTGACGCGGTCGGTTTTGCTGGGCGGGCTTCAGCTACCGGGAGTGTACGTAAGAACCATTAACAGCATGTCTGTCATCTGCTCCGGTGATGTGATTGTGGCATAGAAATTGGCATGCTCTTCGGGATACGACACAATCAACCGTTTTGTATTCGTGAAGACCACAACCACCTTGTGGCCCTGTACAACTTGCTCCCTGCGCCAGATTTCATCCTTCGTCCAGTCACACAGCTTGCAGGTAGTGTAATCACCTGCTGCTGTACCGATGTCATAAGCAATACTCAATCCTCCTTGTTGAGCGATTACGCCTGTCCGAGAGTCGAGATTGAATCTACTGGGCTTATGCACGTATCCGGGCAGCATCCTGATTTTGCCAGGGGTACTTTCTGACTGTGCCATGCATGCGGCCGCCGACAACAGCAAAGCGAAAAGAACAGAAGTTCGACGCCAGAAGTACATGTCTGCCTCGTTAAGGAGTTACGGCCTTCCTTTCTTGTTTCTTGTCTTGTTTCTCGGCCTTCCAGCAATACGTGG
>CAWGMV010000030.1:0-106471 GCA_963823635.1 uncultured Acidobacteriaceae bacterium
CAGTTTGCCCCGGTCTCTACTTTCGCGAGCACTATTTCATCCTCATGCTGCCGGCCTTGTCGCTGCTGGTTGGATTGGCCGTGAGCTGCGCCACCGACAAGCTGGCCGGCTGGCGGCCCTCGCCCGCGTTCGGCGCCATCCCGATGCTGATTTTTCTCGCGGCGTTCGCGGGGACGATTTACAGCCAGCGCGACATCTTCTTCCGCATGACGCCACTGGAGGTCTGCCGCACTCTTTATGGGGCCAATCCATTTCCTGAGGCGCTTGACATTGCGCGGCTGGTCCGAAGCGAGACGCCGCCAGGAACGCCGCTCGCCATCGTAGGCTCCGAGCCGGAGATCTTCTTCTATGCCAACCGGCCTTCGGCCACCGGCTACATCTACACCTACGAGCTGATGGAGCCGCAAAAGTACGCGGCCATTATGCAGAACGAAATGATCGCCGAAATCGAGAAGTCGCATCCCCCACTGCTCATCTACGTTGACGTGCCGCTCTCCTGGCTGCCGCAGGATGGCGCCAACATGTACATCTTCGACTGGCTGCGCAACTACCTGGCGCAGAATTACCGCCTGATGGCAGTGGACAAGAGCACCCTGAACCCGCTGGGCAACGTCAGCACCGGCCTCCCGGTGCCGCTCTCGACGTGGAACGTTTACGTGTACAAGCGGAAGGAAGCAAGTAGTCAGTAGCCAGTAGTCAGTTGCCAGTAATGAGAAACCCCTCTCGATTTGTCATCCCGAGCGGAGCGAAGCGGAGTCGAGGGACCCCTATTGTGGCAACGCCCTCCCAAACTGTCATCCTGAGCGAAGCAGGAGGGCGCTCGCGGCCTCCTGCGGAGTCGAAGGACCCCTATAGAGCGCGGGAGCCACAACCAAGCATTTCTTCTATCCGACGCGTCGAAATGGATGTAAGCTGAGCACATTCCCGCGCTGGAGCTCACGGCAGAAGTATGCAACGTCCTCTGCGCAACGCGCTGCTTCTCATCGTTATCTCGCTGCGCCTCGCCTGCCCGATTGCCTGGGCGGAAACCGACTACCTTGTGCTGCACGTCAAGGACGTGCACGCGAAGGAGGGGCAGCGCCCTCCCATCATCGGATTGCAGATTCAGGCGACTGGAGACGAGGGCGGGGCCAGATCGGCGGTCACCGATCGAAACGGTACGGCGCGCATCAGGCTGGCCCCGCAAACTACGGAGAATAGCTGGGTCTCGCTGCAGATTGTGAAGTCTCCACGTGGTGCAAACCTAATGATGGTCTCACCCTGGGACTACCGGACCCAAGTTCCCTCATTCGGAAACGAGGACAAGAACTTTGTCGAGGTGGTGGTGGTCCAGCGTGGTGAGCGCGTTGCCCTGGAAAGCGGCACGGTCCTGAAGGCGCTCGCCTCGCTAATCAACAAAGCGAATGCGCCCAAGAGTGCGGACAAGCAAGCTGCGCCACCAGACCCGAAAGCCAATCTGGAAGCTGTAGCCAAACAATATGGCTATACCTCCGAGGAAGTGGACAAGGCGATCCGCGCCTGGGGTGCGAAGACCACCGATCCCTACGAAGCGGGCCTGGCGGCTCTCTACGCCCGAAAATACGACAAGGCCACGACCGATCTCCAGACCTCTCTCAGCCAACGCGAGGAGAAATTATCTTCCGATCAGAAGGCTGCGGCTGATGTGCCCGCTGACCAGAAACAGGTCGCGGACGCTGCGTTTTTCCTGGGTTCCTCGCTGTATGAGCAAGGCAAGTACAAGGAGTCGGCGGCTGCCTTACAGACCTGCTTGCAAATCCGGCCGGATGATCCCACCGTACTCAACAACGCGGCAACCAGTCTAATGCTGGCGGGCAACTACGCGGGTGCCGAGCCGCTCTTCCGGCGAGCGCTGGCGATTAATGAGAAAGCACAGGGGACGGATCACCCCCTTGCCGCAACGATCCTCGCCAACCTAGGCGTGCTGCTTCAGAGCAAAGGCGACTACGCGGGTGCCGAGCCACTTTACCGCCAGGCCTTGGCGATTGACGAGAAAGCTCTGGGGCCAGATCATCCCGACGTAGCGGGTGACCTCAACAAGCTGGCCGGTCTGCTTAGCGCAAAGGGCGACTACGCGGGCGCCGACTCACTCTATCGTCGAGCTCTGGCGATTGACGAAAAGGCGCCGGGACCGGATAACCCGGACGTAGCGCGTGACCTGAACGGGCTGGCCGGTCTGCTTAGCGCAAAGCGCGACTACGCGGGCGCCGACTCGCTCTATCGTCGAGCTCTGGCGATTGACGAAAAGGCGCTCGGTCCAAACGATCCGGGTGTAGCAATAGACCTCAGCAACTTGGCCTTGCTGCTTGAAGCCCACGGCGACTACGAGGAAGACTACGAGGAAGCTGAGGCACTGTTCCGCCGGGCTCTGGCGATCGACGAGAAAGCGCGGGGACCCAATCACCCCCTTGTAGCAATACGCCTCAACAACCTGGCCGAGCGGCTTGAGGACAAGGGCGACTACGCAGCAGCCGAGCCGCTCCTGCGCCGTGCTTTGGCGATTGACGAGAAAGCGCGGGGACCCGATCACCCGGACGTGGCAATAGATCTAAACAGCCTAGCCGGGCTGCTTTACGCCAAAGGCGACTACTCGGCTGCCGTGCCGCTCATGCGGCGCGCTGTCGCCATCGACGAAGAAGCATTAGGACCAGATGACCGGCAGACACGGGGACACAAGAGGAATTTGGATGCGCTTCTTCAGAAATCCGCCGAAGCCGCCGCGCCAAAAGCGAAAAACTGAGCCGTGGCCCCGCATGTCACGATGACTAATTGGTGTCGCCGTTCCGCCGCATTACACAGCCCGCAGGGCGAAACTGATTAGCCCAGCGCGGGAGCGCTGGGTGAGCGTTCAATTTTGTCTCATGAGCCCCTTTTAAGGGGCGGCACATTGCCCCCGTTCTCCGGAATTGTGCCGCCCCTACGGTGTCTGTGTCATAGCTCGTTGCAACGTCTGAGTTGAGGTGCAGCATGGTTTTTTACGACTCGATTTCTGTCTCTGGTTTGGCTCGGCTAACCTCGCGGCCTGCGGTTCGGGTTATCGGCGCACCATCTGCCGCAGGTTATAGGCAATGGCCAGCAGCATCCATTCGGTGTTCACCGCCGCCAGTCCGCGCCGGCGGAACTTTCTCATCCCGCGTTGCTCTTTCAGAATCCCGAACACCGGTTCCACCACTGCTTGTCGTCGTCGATACATCTGCCGTCCTGCTGGGCTGCGCAGTTTCTCGCGCATGCGCCGATGATCGGCATCGCGAATCACATTGCACCCGATTCCCCGGGCCGGTTTCCCGGTCTGCATCTCGTGACTCAGGTTCGGGTCAGGAAGATAGGCGTCGATGCCGCGCTCGGCCATGGCCCGCACCGCCGCTCCATTAAAAAACCCGCTGTCGGCGGTCACTCTCGCCGGCCGCTCCCGACATCGCCGCTCCACCTCTTCCACCAGCGGCAGCAACGAAGCGTTGTCGCTGGCATTTTGGGTCACCCGCGTGGCCACAATCAGGTGATCGTCGCTCACCGCCAGCTCCGCCGTGTACCCTAACACCCAGCCCTCGCGCGTGCGCAAAAACCGGCTGTCCGGATCGGTCGTGGAAACCGGCCGCGGCCGCGCTTTGGGCAGTCGCCGTAAACCTTGGCTTGCACCGGCACATTGCTCCGCCAGCTTCTCCTGCTGCTCGCAGCTCAAGCTCACGCCCGCTCCCTCGTCCCCTTCCGGCGCGCTCGCCTTCTGCTGGAAGCGCCGCACTGTCCGCCGGTCCCGCGCTCGCTGATCGCGCACCGCCTGCTCCCCCTCCACCATCTTGTGGCGCGAGGCGTTGGCCTGGATGCGGCTGGAATCAATCGCCACATGTCCCAGCTTGCCCATCCCTGCCCCTCGCGCTATCTCCAGCACCTGGGTGAACACGTCGTTGATTGCCGCCCGGTGCCGCCGTAGAAACTCACTCAGCGTCTTATGATCCGGCTGCAGGCACCCCGCCAAATAGCGCAGCGGCAGGTCTTCCCGAATCCGCTGCTCCAGCCGCCGCGTGGACGTGACTCCTAGCGCAAAGGCGTAAAGCCATACCTTCAACATCATCCGCGGGGGATACGCCAGCCGTCCTTCGGCCCCATAGGCCTGCTCCAACCCGCTCACGTCCAGCGCTTCCACTATCCCATGCACGTGAAAGCACAGGTGCCCGGCTCCCAACACGTCCTGCACGTAGGCCGGCAGCACATAACCTTGATCCGGATCATAGGCAAAGAATCGCGACATACTTCCTTGTCGCTCATCTCGCCGCCCAAATCAAGTACCTGCTATGACACAGACACCTTCGGGGCTCGGATTTTGATTTGGACTCGGCATCCCAGCGCTTCCGCGCTGGGCTAATCACTTTCGCCCTGCGGGCTCGCATTTCAGCCGTCCTTGACAATGCAATCTTAGGCGAGGCGCCCCATCTAGCATCCCCAGTCCCCTCAGGGACGGCACAACCCCGGTTACCTTCGTAACCCCCACTGTGACCTGCGTCACTAACTTCTTCTTCCCTTTGTGCTTATCCTGAAGCCGTGGTGGGGACTGGGCTTTTAGCTAATTGCCAACTGCTAACTGCCCGAAAAACGACCCTCAGAAACGAGAGGGTCTATGTCTGTCAAAATCTGCCAGCACGTCAAGGTGGACGGCACGTTGTGTCAAGTTCCACCGCTGAACGGGCGGCATTACTGCCACTTCCATCTGGAAACCCACGGCCGGCGAGCACGCATGGCGCGCACCCGCGCCCGCCGCGAAACCTACTATCTCGTCCTGCCCATCCTGGAGGACCTCAACTCGGTCGAGGTGGCGCGCCAGCACGTTATGGACGCGCTGGGAGCCGGCCTGATCCCACCCAAAGTCGCCGGTCAGTTGCTCTTCGGCCTGCAGGGCATCGCCGGCGATCTGAACGGCGCCCACCCGCCTCGCCTCGGCGTGTACGATCCAGCCATCGATACCGCGCCCCGCGCCGCCGATCACCCCAACTTCGAAGAGAAGTTCGACCTGCCCAAGGACCTCGATCTGAGCCAGCCGCCAGAGGTCGTGTTCGCCGCCGAGGCGGTGCAAAACGCGATCACCAAGGCCGAGCCCTCACCCTATCGCAGCGAGCTGTTCCGCCACGACCACGTCGCGCCCGAGGATGTGGAGTTGGAGGAGATCCTCAAGAAAGAGGGTGAGGACGCCTACCGCAAGCGGGAACATGAATTGAACCGGCAGGCGATGCAGAAAATAAGCGACCGCCGCCGCGAGGTCAAGCGGGCGCAGTACATCGTGGAGGCGGACCGCCGCAACACGGACATCATCTGCGGCACTCCGGAGGAGCGCGCGCGCGTCAAGGCCGAGATCGAGAAGGAGCGGGCCGAAGTCGCGGCCAAGCGCCGGGCCGAGATGGAGGCGGCGCTTAGGGCCAGCGGACAACTACCGTCGAAACCCGGCTCTGACGCGGCTAGCGCGGATGTTGCCAGCCAGCAGCCCTTCTCTTCGGTCTCCGCCGACGGGGTCGTCGGGATGGGCCACCTGCCGCCGGAGGAGAAAGGCGACCTCGGCAAGAAGCCGTCGGCCACGGCGTCCGGCGAGGGCGCGGCAATCGCTCCCGCGACTGGAACCGACAAGAGCGAGAAGTAGCGCCAGCCGCCGCAGAGACGAAGCCCTTAGCCAAGAATCAAGTGCTAACGGCTCCCCGGGGGTGAGACGAAAGGCATTGAAGTATCGGGACAGAGGAGTGAGGACGGCGGGCCACCGTGGTCCGGCTTGACGCGGACTTGCGTCTGCGGCGCGGTCGCTTGCACACGCGTCGCGAGCGACGAGACGAGAGACATATGCGACAGCGAGTTTTCGAGCACGACGAACCGACAAGCACAAGCGGCGGCCCGCCGTTGGTCAAGAGAGCTGGCAACTCGGCAACTCCTGCTAAGTACTTACTATTCTTCTATGAAGGTGTAAGGCCTTGGGACTCTATTATTTGCGGGGATTTTTTAACTAAGTTGTTGATTCTATGTGTGGCACAAATGGGGGAGGGTCAACGAGGCGCAGGCCAACAGCGGAGACCGCAGAGATCGTGTTGAAAGTCTTCAGCCGCCAAAAGACGGCCGCAAACCTCGGCGCCAGGCTGCTACTGAATCCTTTTCTCCCAAACGCCGCTCTTCCCAGATAGAGGGAAAAATGACCCAAACTATCGACGCCGGCCTGCTGCGCACAATGCTGGGATCCTGGGGCATAGTGGATGTCCGCTCCGCCGCCGAATTTGCCTCCGGGCATATCCCTGGCGCGGTAAACATACCGATGGAGCAAGTGGAATCGCGCACAGCGGACCTGCCTCCGGGTCCGTTGGTATTGACTTGTGAGAGCGGCAAGCGCGCGGAAATCGTCGCCGGCTGGCTTGCTGAACGCGAGGTGACACTGCTCGCGGGCGGTACGCGTGCGTGGAAAAACGCGGGCTATCCACTGGTCGCCTGTGCGCCCTGCCGATGGACCCTGGAGCGCCAGGTGCGGCTCATTGCCGGGCTGCTCGTCCTTACCGGAGCGCTGTTGGCAGTCCTGATTAACGCAAAGTGGATTTACCTTGCCATGATGGTTGGGGCCGGACTTACCTTCGCTGGGCTCACCAACATCTGCGGCATGGCAGTCCTGCTGGCGAAAATGCCTTGGAACTCAGCGCCGAAATTCACCTTGAAATTGAAGGAGTCGCCGGACGCGAATTGCTGCACATGATTGGTGGCCAGCATGACAAAATTGCAGCATGGACTTCGACGCGCTTGCCAATGAGCACAAAGACGCGGTCTATCGCCAGCTCATTCGCGCCTGTGGAAACCGTGAAGATGCTGAGGACGTGCTGGTCGAGTCGTTGCTGAAAGCCTATCGCAGTCTCGGCCAGTTGCGGGACTCGACGGCCTTTCGCGCGTGGCTGGCGCAGATTGGGCGCCGGGTGTGTTGGCAGTTAAAAGAGCGGGAGGCGTTGCTGCCTCTCATGCAGCTGTCAGCGATGGAAGATGGAGGCATGCAGGTGGCGGCGGACCAGCCATCCGTGGAGGCGCATGCCGCCAGAAACCAGATGAAAGCCATGCTGCAACGGGCGATCGAGTCGTTACCTGAGAGCGAACGTGCGGTCTATGAGTCACGTGACGTTGAACAACTTGGAGGAGCGGAGACGGCCGCGAAGCTCCACATTAGCACAGCGGCGATGAAGTCGCGTTTGCACCGCGCTCGCGCCAATGTCCGGCGATACATGGACGCGGCACTGAATCCATCCAACACTTTGGAAGGCAAGTTGAAAGCTTAACGAAAGGTAGAAAATCATTATGGAAGTTCTTATCCAGCACCTGGGAGCAGTTCAGTTCGAAATTCAAGCCCGGCAGCATACTGTCATTAGCGATCAGCCCGCAGAGAATAACGGATACGACGAGGGGATGACCCCTCCTGAGTTGCTTCTCGCCTCTTTGGGATCATGCGCCGCTTATTATGTTGTGGATTATCTGAAGCGAAACAAGCTTCCTCAGGAAGGCACCAGCGTCCGCGTCACGGCCGAGAAAGTCAAAGTACCCTTCCGGCTGGACAACTTCAAAGTCGAAGTCAATGTGCAAGGGGAGCTGGATGACGACCAATTAAGAGGGGTTGAGGAAGCTGTACACCGCTGCCTCATCCACAAGACGCTATTGCATCCGCCTCAGATTGGGGTGGAGATTAAGACGGCGGTGGCATCGTAGCTACTTCGCCTTTCTCTTTTCCCGCTCTTTGGCTGCGTCCAGAGGGCGAACCGGTTCGGTCATGCGCGCGGGATCGAGGATCTCCTTGATCTGCTCTTCGGTCAACTCGCCGCGCGAGCGCGCGATCTCGATGATGGACTTGCCGGTCTTGACCGACTCCTTCGCGATCTCCGCGGCTTTGGCGTAGCCGATGTAAGGATTGAGCGCGGTGGCCAGCGATACCGTGCTCTGCACGTAGAAGTCGGTGCGCTCCTTGTTCACGGTGATGCCGTTGATGCAGAACTCGGTGAACTGCCGCAGCATGTTGGTCATGATGGTGATTGAGGTAAGCACGCTGTAAGCCATGGTCGGCATCATGACGTTAAGCTCGAGTTGACCGGCTTGCACCGCGAGCGCGACCGCGGTGTCGTAGCCGACCACCTGGAACGAGACCATCGCCGCAAGTTCGGCCATCACCGGGTTGATCTTGCCCGGCATGATGGACGAGCCCGGTTGCAGCGCCGGCAGATTGATTTCCGCGAGGCCCGTGTTCGGCCCGGACGAAAGCAGGCGCAGATCGTTGGAGATGCGAATGACTTCCAGCGCGAGGTTGCGCAGCGCGGAACTGACCGACGACATCGCGAGGTTCGATTGCATGGCGTAGCGCATATCGTCCACAGCGTGCAGCTTCTGACCCGAGATGCGCTCTAAATTTGCGATGGCCTTCTCGCGATAGTCAGGATGAGTATTGATGCCCGTGCCGACCGCCGAGCCGCCGAGCCCGATTTCGCGCAGGAGCTCCGATTGCTCGTGAATGGCTTTTTTCGCGCGCTTGATGGCGCCCGCGTAAGCGTGGAACTCCTGACCGAGCCGCATCGGCACGGCGTCCATCATGTGCGTGCGGCCCGACTTCAGGACGTGATGGAATTCTTTGCCCTTTGCGTCAAGCGCCGCGATAAGCGCATCGAGCACGCGGATAAAGTTTCTCCAGTTCGAGCAGCGCCGCCAGGCGCATCGCAGTCGGAAAAACGTCGTTGGTGGATTGCCCGTAGTTGACGTGGTCGTTGGGATGAACGTGCTTGTACTCGCCGCGCGCGCCGCCCAGCAACTCGGCCGCGCGGTTGGCGATGACCTCGTTGCTGTTCATGTGGAAGCTGACGCCCGCGCCCGCCTGGAAAACGTCAACCACGAACTCGTCGTTCCACTTGCCCTGCTGAACTTCTTTGGCTGCTTCGATGATCGCGTTGGCAGTCTTCTCATCCACCAGGCCGAGTTCGCGATTGGCGAGCGCGGCAGCTTCCTTGACCATTGCGACAGCGCGAATGAGCGTTGGATGCGCGCGCAATCCGCTGATGGGAAAGTTCTCAACCGCGCGCGCCGTCTGGATGCCATAGTAAACGTCGGCCGGAATTTCCTTGTAGCCGAGAGAGTCTTTCTCGCCGCGGGTTGCAGGCTTGGTGGAAGTTGACATGAGCGCATCCTCTATAGGAACAGATGATACTCAGCGCGGCAGAGTTTCGCTCCCCCCGTGCCTGGCGATCTCATGAGGGCGCGCTGTGCGACTCCTGCGGCGCCGCCTGCTGATCGTTGAACGCAGGAATGATGAAGCGCAGCGGAGAGCGGATCGCATGAGTCACGAGAAAGCCAAGCAGACTCCATTGCTCGCGTGGCCCGACATCATAGGCGCGCAATGCGACGAAGGCGGCAATCGTGAAGCTGGTGAACAGGTTCAGGACGAAGATGACTGCGATTCCCACCACCGCGTGCAGAAACCATCGGTTGCCCAACGTGCCAGTTCCAAAGCGCGCCGCCGCCAGCGCCAGCGTGCCGCTGG
Source organism: uncultured Acidobacteriaceae bacterium (assembly GCA_963823635.1). Classification (GTDB taxonomy): domain Bacteria; phylum Acidobacteriota; class Terriglobia; order Terriglobales; family Acidobacteriaceae; genus Bog-257. The sequence continues at coordinate 9,533 of CAWGMV010000030.1, forward strand.
AAAGTGTGACGTGACGTATATCAATCGGCAGGCCGAAGAATTCGCCAAAGACTGGCGCAAAACCCAGCAAGTATCCGAGCACGATACTGGTTGCCCATCCGCCGATGTTGTGCTTTACAATGCGCGACATCTTTCGCGAGAAGGCTTGGCCTACGCGCAAGCCGAGCGGATGTTGCGCGACGGCCTCGGCGAGCCGATAGTAAACTGCAGCATTCTCTACCCAGCTTCCCGCCAGCGCCGCCAGCCACAGAATTACTCCGGTTTCAATGGCGTACAGCGCCGTGCCCGACGCCCACGGATTGAGTGTGTCGTAGACGTGTGTCGCGCTCAACTCCGGCAGATACGACTCTCGAAAGATGAGCCTCCACAGCATCTCGAACAGCACCGCGCCGGCCGATACGGCCACAACATTGCCAAGCGCTGCAGCCAACTGCGTGCTCGTAATGCGGGCCACGAAGTCGGTGAGCTTGCTGGAGCGCTGAAGGCCGCGGTTGTCGCGGATGATCCGGGCGAATGCGGCCGCCGTCGTTGCCGGCTGCTTCGTCGCCAGCACCAGTCCGAAGACCTGCAGCAGCACGAAACTGACTGCGTAGTTTGTTCCGCTGGCGAAGCCTTCGACGAACGGCGGCAGATTGGCCTCAATGATGCGCAGCTTGACCGCGGCCGTAAACACGGTCAGCAGACCGCCGCCGATGGCGGCGCGCCACATGTGCCAATATTCCGGCTTGCTGGCGGCGATGTAATGCTCGCCGGTGTCGCCGGTGCGGTCCACGACCTTGCGCGCCAGCAGATTGAGGTTCTCGCGCAGCAGCGACGAGATATGTTTGTCGGCGACGTTGCCCTCAATCAGCCGGACCAGCAGCGCCTGAATGGCGGCATCCAACTCGTGGGGTTCTGTCGCGGTAAGCACCTTCGCGATGGCCTCCATTCGCACCAGACATGCCTGAATGGTCTTCAGGTCGAAGACCAGCTCGACGCTGATGCCCGCCGACTCCATGTGCTCGTAAACGGTCTCCATTTCGCCCCGGCAGCGGGCGACGACCTGCTTCCAGGCCTCCAGCGCAGGCGCAACCGCTTCGGGAGAAATGGGCGCTACCAACTCTTCGGTTGTAAGCACCAGCTCGTAAAAGGGCGAGCGGGAAATCCCGCTGGAAGCCGAGCGCTCCCGCATTTCCGGCTGCAAACCCAGACCGCTGATCTGCGATGCCAGCAGCCGCATGGCTTCCTCCAGGTCATGCTCCTGGCGCTGCCAGAATCCCGGCTTGTCGCGGGGTGTGAGCACATTAACGATGCGCTGGAACAGCTCGGGCGTGAGAGCCGCGAATTGCTGCGCGCTTCGTTCGGTGGAATAAAGGTCGATTAGCAGCTTGCTGGCGTCGGTATCCGCCCGCGCCGAAGGCATCAGCCGCGCGACCAGGCGTTGAACGATCTCGGTGGTGAACGGATGAACGGACGGAAGACCGGCCTCGGCAAACAAGCGAGAGGCAATCCAGTTCGGCGAGCATCTGCCCGAAGGATTGTTGGACACGACGCCGCACTTCGGTGTCGCGCTCGAGATACTGCACGAGGACGAGCAAGCGCGGCGGTTCCGTACCGCGGCTCTGGCCTGCGCGCGTCCAGCGGACGATCTGCACGAAACTGGTGCGGCGCTTGCGCAGAGTGTCCGCTGCGCAAAAAGCCTCGATCGCATGCAGCAACTCTCCGGGAAGTGCAGAAGTCGATTGCCCGGATGTTTCGGTGGGCGCGAGTTGTTGTGCAGAGCCGTCGGTCAAACGCAACCGCCTTGAAGTACTGAGGCCAACGCGGCGTAGATTAGCACAGCAATGGAAAAGCCGCCGACAACGATGCCGGCGGCTGGATTAGTTGGTGCGCTGCTATCCGATCTCGACCAACTCAGCGATCTTGGCCTGCCACTCCTTGGGGCCGCTTTCGTGTACGGAGTTGCCCTTCGAGTCCACGGCAACGGTGACCGGCATGTCCTGCACCTCGAACTCGTAGATGGCTTCCATGCCGAGATCGTGGAAGGCGGCCACGCGTGACTTCTTGATGGCCTTCGCCACCAGATATGCCGCGCCGCCGACCGCCATCAGATAGACCGCCTTGTGGTCGCGGATGGCTTCAATGGCCGCCGGCCCGCGCTCGGACTTGCCGATCATGCCGAGAAGGCCAGTCTCTTGCAGCATCTGGCGAGTGAATTTGTCCATGCGCGTGGCAGTTGTTGGGCCGGCAGGACCGACCACTTCATCCCTTACCGGGTCGACAGGTCCCACGTAATAGATAAAGCGATTGGTGAAGTCGACAGGCAGCTTCTCGCCGCGCCTTGAGCTTGTCGGTCATGCGCTTGTGCGCGGCGTCGCGGCCAGTGAGCAGCTTGCCGCTCAGCAGCAGTACGTCACCGATCTTCCAGGTCGCCACTTCCTCGCGAGTCACCGTGTCGAGATTGACACGCCGCGCGCCCGACGGGATCGTAGGTCAGCTCTGGCCAGTCCTTGAGCGACGGCGGCTCCAGCGCGACCGGACCTGAGCCGTCGAGCACGAAGTGCGCGTGGCGCGTGGCGGCGCAGTTGGGAATCATGGCGATGGGCAGATTGGCGGCGTGCGTCGGATAGTCCTTGACCTTGACGTCGAGAACCGTCGTCAGGCCGCCCAGCCCCTGCGCTCCGATGCCCAAAGCGTTGATCTTCTTATAAAGCTCAATGCGCAGCTCCTCGGCGGTGTTCTTCGGCCCGCGCGCGATGATCTCCTGGATGTCGATGGGCTCCATCAAGGCTTCCTTGGCCAGAATCATAGCCTTGTCGGCGGTGCCGCCGATCCCAATGCCAATCATTCCCGGCGGACACCAGCCCGCGCCCATCGTCGGAACGGTCTTCAGCACCCACTCGACAATGGAGTCCGATGGATTCAACATGGCGAACTTCGACTTGGCCTCCGAGCCTCCACCTTTGGCCGCTACGATGACCTCGAGCTGGTCGCCCGGAACAAGTTTTACATTTACGACTGCGGGCGTATTGTCGCCGGTGTTCTTGCGGGTCCCGGCTGGATCGGCGAGGATGCTGGCGCGCAGCTTGTTGTCCTCGTGCAGGTAAGCGCGGCGCACGCCTTCATTGACCATGTCTTCGACCGACATGGTTGCGTCCCACTGCACCTTCATGCCGACCTTGAGGAAGACGGTCACAATGCCGGTGTCCTGGCAGATGGGACGATGGCCTTCGGCACACATGCGCGAGTTGATGAGGATCTGAGCCATCGCATCGCGGGCTGCTGGCGACTGCTCCCTTTCGTAGGCTTTCGCCATGCTGCGAATGAAATCCGGCGGATGGTAATACGAGATGTATTGCAATGCATCGGCAACGCTCTGGATCAGGTCGTCCTGTTTAATGATGGTCATAAGTCCTGCTTGGGGAGAGGTAGACGAACCGAAAATTATACTGCCGGAAAGAGAGCTGGCTTGTGACGTGGCGCACAGGTTCGGCGGTTATGGCTTCACACCAGCTTGCCGTGCACTGACGTGTAGCCCAGCCCGATTTCGCCACACGTGCCTTGCTCCACCGAGTACACCACGCAGGAGTTGAAGGGGCGCGAGTAAATGTGCAGGCTTACAGCACGCTCGCCCCACTCGCGGCAGTTGCGAACGTCGTGCACGGGATTCAGCGGATCGACGGCTACCGGCTGCGCCGGCGTTATCTCCACCAAATCCGTGGGCACAATCTCGCAGCGCTGCGATGCAAGGTCCTCTGCAATAACGCGATAGTTCTGCACTGCGAGCCGCCCGATTGGCGCGGCCATCCAGCAGTTCTGGCCTTTGTGGTTGTGGATGGAGCTGCGCATGCCGGGCTCCCAGCAAATGGCCAATAGTTCGTACAAGTCGGTCTTATCAATCAGGTTGCGAGTGTAGTGCTGGGCATTCCAGAAGAGGTAAGGTCGCAGCGACTGCGCGTCCACCGGACTGGCTGCGATGTACGCCAGCGTGCCCGCCATTCCGGTGAAGTCTGGCTCGCGGAGTTTGCGCAGTCCACTGACAAATTCATCGATGGAGACGTGTTGCGCCGTCCGGCTGGAGTCCGCTGATGTAGCTATTGGCATGAAGCCCCTCCCGTTGGGGCGAACCATTCTAACGCTCGGCGGCGCTTGGGCGGCCGTCGGCTTGCAAAATCTTTGTGTCCGCGGCAATCCGATGCGCCACAAGCCCCGTCCAAGCATATAATGAGCGCAGAAACACCCCAGCAAGGTGGGTTCAGCGCAAGGCATTGGAGTTTCCCATGAAGTCGCGCGCTCTCGCAGCTGCGAACGCAATTCTGCTGAGTATCTGCCTCGCTCTGCCTACGGTTGCGCAGGACAACTCGCAATCGCAGACATCGTCAACGCAGTCCCCAGCCAACACTCCGGATCAGACCCAGTCTCCTCAAACCCAAAGCTCTCCGCCGGCTGACGCAGCCGCGTCCGCCACGCCAGGAGACGCGCCCGGGGCCACCCACGACAAGGGCAAGAACGACGTTGACGACATTGGCAACCGCAACATTAGCAAAGCCGGTTCGGGCAAAAGCCTCGGCGATTGGTACTCGTACGATACCGAGATCAAGATGGGCAAGCAGTACGCCATGATGGTCGAGTCCAGCGCCCGCATGGTTAAGGATCCCGTCGTGGTCGAGTATGTGAACCGGATTGGGCAAAATCTGGTGCGCAACTCCGATGCCAAGGTACCGTTCACAATTAAGGTCATAGACTCCGACGACATCAACGCCTTCGCCCTGCCAGGCGGATTCTTCTATGTGAACAGTGGCCTCCTTCTGGCTGCGGATGACGAGGCCGAACTGGCCGGCGTCATGGCTCACGAAATCGCGCACGTGTGCGCGCGCCACGCTACCCGTGAAATGACCCGCGCCAACTACGCTAACTTCGCTACCATTCCGCTAATTTTCGTTGGAAGCTGGGGCGTTTACGAAGCGGCGAGCCTTGCCCTGCAATTGGCTCTGCCTCTGACATTCCTGAAGTTCTCCCGCGACTTTGAAGCTCAAGCGGATTATCTTGGCCTGCAATACATGTACAAGGCGGGCTACGATCCGCAGGCGTTCGTTTCCTTCTTCGAGAAGATCAAGGCGCAGGAGAAGAAAAAGCCCGGAACGGTGGCCAAAGCTTTTGCCACCCATCCACAAACACCGGATCGCATTGAGAAGAGCCAAGAGGAGATTCGCAATATTCTTACCGCACGGCCGGAATACATCGTCAACACCTCGGAATTCAACGAGGTGAAAGCGCGCCTGGCTGCGCTGGAGAATCGCAAGAAGGTTAACGTGGCCGATGACGTCAACCGTCCCACGCTGCGCAAGACGCAGACTGCCGACAGCAGCGCCGGACAAAACGGGCAAACTTCGAAGCCGGATGACGATCGACCCACGCTATCCAAGCGTGACGATGATTACACCGCGAGTCCAGGCCAGCTTTAAGAGGGCAATCCGTCGATTAGGGAATCTTCCGGCTGCGATAGTTGCGGCTGCTTATTTGTTCACTAATTCAAACACCGGGTAGTCCGCAGCAATACTCACGAAGGCTTGTACATCCGGACCCGGGGGAACCGGGAAGTATCGCTGTACGGTGGTCTTGAAGCTGTCGAGATATGCCTTCAGCAAGGGCGGCTTTTCGGCATCGGATATCGCCCGCAGTCGAAAGCTTTGGCGAGAACTACCTTTCTTCAGGGTAATCTCTCCTGCTGCCTCGGCGTTGCGCACCCACTGGGTAAGTCCTCGAGGAGCGACCAGAAACCGCCTGCCATCCATTTCCAGCAGATCGACAGGAGTGGAATAGAGCTTGCCGCTCTTGCGGCCCCGCACTTGGAGCAGATAATTGTGCTTCAGTCCGAGTCCGAGGCCCACCAGAAATCCGAAGAAGCGATTAAAGGCCCGCTCCAGCGCAGTCGGCGCCCGAAAGCCACTTACGGCAGAATTAGCGTTCATAGCTGGTCTTGTGGAATGCGTGGTTCGGGATTGCCGGTCGCGATCTGCCGGACAAAAGACTACGCCGCCCTATGGCGGGGCAAAATAGTGACCGGCTCGACCGCTTCCTGAGTTTCCGGCTTGGGACCAACGAACTTCATCTCGTTCCAGTCGTAAGGAAACTCCTTGCCGCAATCGAGACAAACCACGTAGGTTCCGGTGACCGAAGCTGCTTCACTGCGCCGCAATTTGCCTCTCACCGTAATAGGGAAACTGCAATGCTTGTGTGAACAACCGAAGACCAGATCGAATAGACTCATGACCCTTCCTCCTGGGAACGTGCGCGGCTTGTCGGAAGAAGCGGCGCTAGCAGGAATTCGCGGAATCCCAACAACACAAACCCGCTCACATCTTTTTAGATTCGGGGAATAGAAAAAGGTTTCCTCTATGATCCGACGGTAGTTCCAAATTGGAACGCTCAGAACCCGCGGTCAGAAGGCTCCCAGAGGGATTATGCGGCTGCCTGCAGTTTGCTGGCACATGCATTCCTCTTGCCGGCTATGCTGATCGCCAGCGGAATCGTGCTGAGTCCTCCAACCAATGCCAACGCTAACCCAGCAGATTTACGCTGCGCGCGACTCAACCGGCGAGAGAAGAGAAGACCTATACCAACTCCAAGTATCACGCGAGTTCCGGCGATGAGGATGATTTCGGAAAGGCTGAATTTTCGTTCCTTCATAACGGCAATGCACCTCTCTTCCGCGCAACCTACACGCGAAGATAACCATGGTTTAGAGTGGGACATGGCGGGAAAAGGTTTTCCAGTGTGGCACTAGAATCGGTTTGAGATTTTAAGACTTGCTACGCGACGAACGCCGCCGGACAGGCGCCTCCGCACAACTGTTCTTCGGACTCTGGCACTTGGATAGGATGGCGGTCCGCAGACGGTCGCGCAGGTCTTCGGGCAGCTCATAGAGATGGGAATCGCGATAAATCTCGATTGTCATCTTGGTGGTATTGCAGACCACGTAGCAGTTGTGGCACCACTGGAGATGGTCTTCCAATTCGGCCTGGGTTTGAGCGTCCATTGCTCCGTCAAGGTAGTCTGTCAGCTCTTTCAGAAAATCAGAGCAGGTCACTTTTTGCCATCTCCACCAGTTCGATTTTTGAAGTACTTGCTCAAACGCTCGCGCAGTTGCAGCCGGGCCCTAAGCAAGCGGGACTTGACTGCCGGAATACTCAAATCCAAGGCATCCGCCGTCTCTTCGGTGGAAAGGCCTTCAACGTCGCGCAACACAAACACCGTCCGAAAGCTCGGCGGCAACCCTTGTATCGTCTTACCCAGGATTTCTTTCAGCTCGCCTTGGGTATAGAGCTGTTCCGGATTGGGCGCCCAGTCCGCAACCTCACGCGGCATGGAGTCTTCTTCAGTCTTGATGTCCTCATCAAGCGACACCATCCGCTCAGGACGCCGACGGCGCAGGCGCATCAGCGCCTCATTCACCGCAATCCGCACCAGCCACGTGTAAAACTTCGACTGCTCCTGAAAGTTGGCCAGGTTCTGATAGGCCTTCAGGAAAGCGTCCTGCACCACGTCTTCCGCATCTTCGCGGTTTTGCGTTATGTGCTGCGCGATCCTGAAAACGTTGCGGTCATAGCGCTTCACCAGCTCCTCAAAGGCGCTGATGTCGCCTGCTTTGGCCGCATGAACCAGAACAGTTTCGTCGCTGGGCTCTGCTACCTTTGGTTGGATGGTGCTCATGTTTGCGTAGATTCAGATTTTAAAACGAATCGCGAACGCGTTCCCCTTTATGCACGTGCGGGCGAGCCTTGCGGCCCGGAACAAAAACCCCGCAGCCATTGTACCCGTATACCAACAATTTCGGGAAAGCCCGGAAGCGAAACTTGATTATCCGGCACCCAACGTCTGCGCTCCTGCGCTAAACGCTCTGGTGAAGCTTACGTCTATTGTACGGCGCGCGTGCCTCGCGGATGTTATGAATAGGAATCTGTTCTGTAACGAAATTCCATAAACGCGGACAGAAGAAATCGCGCTACACTGAATAGGGTGAGTACTCGTCGCTTAGCCGCAATTTCTCTGGCCTTTCTGTTGCTCTTCCAGAGCAGTGGATTGTTCGGGCAAGACAGCACTCCCACGCCCCCGAAGAAGAAGTCTTCGTCAGCAACCACTGCGCAGAGGTCGAGTACCGCGCATAAATCCACCAGCACGACCCACAAAAAGCCGGCGGCGGCTGCTTCCAGCCACCATCCTCGCAAGAAAGTCACGGCAGCGCGAGCCCATCATCTCAAGCGCACCTTCGTCGCCTCCAGCGATCTGCGACCCATGGCGAGGCAGTTGGTAGAGCTTCGTACCCCTGCTGCCTACGCCGGAGTGGAAAACTACGCCCGCGCTCACGCAGGCACGGAAGCAGGTGCTTTGGCTTGGTTCGCCATCGGTTATGCCCACTATCTCGATGCTCAGTATCCGGGTGCGATTTCGGCGTTTGAAAAGGCGCAGCCAAACATTGGCGAGCTGAAGGACTACATCTCGTTCTTTATTGGCAATTCCTATGTCCAAAGCAACAGCCCGGCGTCGTCGGCCACCTACCTGCGGGATTTTGGCGCGCGTTTTCCTGACTCGCTCTACGAGCATGATGCCACGATTGCTTACGCCAGAGCGCTGTTGGCCACCAACCAACCCGCCGAAGCTATCCATCTTCTGGAGAACCACCGTACCCCGGCCCACGCCGAGACCGAGTATTTCCTCGGCAAGGCCTACGTACAGAACAATCAGGGCAAAACCGGGGCCGAGATTCTGCGCCGCGTTTACTACAACTACCCCACTAGCTACGCAGCGGACAACGCTGCTGCTGATCTGAAGAAGATCCCGGAAGCGGCATTTCTCCCGACCCCTACCTACAGTGAACACGAGCACCGCGCCGACGCGTTGTACAAAGCGCGCCGTTGGGGAGCTGCCGCCGAAGAATACAAAGCAATGGTTGCCATCCAGCCTGCGAGCTCGGCGGCGCTCATCCAGTTGGCCAACTCCTATATGCACGACGGCAACACGCACGAGGCCCGCGCGGAGCTCGATCTCATTCCCGACGACGGCAGCGATGCGAGCGCGGAGAAGTGGTATCAGCGGGCCGAGATCGCGCGCAAGGACAGCGATGACGCCGGCCTGAACACCATTCTCGAGCACATGCGCGCGACCACGCCCAAGTCGCCCTGGCTGGAATCGGCGCTATTCAGCGCAGGCAACATGTACCTGCTGCGGAAAGACTACGATCGCGCCATAGATTACTATCGCGAGATTCATCTGCGCTTCCCGGAGGGAACGAAAGCCGCCTACGCTCACTGGAAGTGCGCCTGGCTAACCTACCGGCAGAATCGGCCGGAGCAGGCGAAGAAGTATTTTGAGGAACAGGTCGAGTTCTATCCCGGTACCAACGAGGTCCCCAACGCCATGTACTGGCGCGGCCGCATGGCCGAGGACGACAAGGACTACGGGGTGGCGCGCGCTTATTACGAAAAGCTGGCCGACCGCTATCGCAACTATTACTACGGCGTGCTGGCGCGCAAGAGAGTGGCGCTGATGCCAACTGCACCGGCAGTGACTGTAGCCTCGCTGCAACACATCGGTTCGGCGAAGACGTACGATGCCGCACGCGCAGGTCACCGATCCGCCCGAGGACGATCTTCATTACATGCGCGCGCGACTGCTGGAGAACGCCGGCGTAACCGACTTGGCAGTGCGCGAACTGCAGGCGGGCAGCTCCGAACGGCCCGTCCTGGGAGATGCTGGAGATCGCGCGCATCTATTCCAGCGGAGGCGAGTATTACCGCGCATTGCAGGCTTTGAAGCGCGCCATTTCCGGATACTTCGCATTCGACATCAGTGCGCTGCCTCACGGAGTATTGGCATGGGCTGTTCCCGCGTCCCTACTGGGACGCGTTGCGCGCTATTCGGATGAGAACGGGCTCGATCCGTATCTGGTGGCGTCGCTCATCCGCCAGGAGTCGGAGTTCAATCCCGAGGCTATCTCGCACGCCAACGCCTACGGCCTGATGCAGCTTTTGCCGCGGACCGGCAAGGGTGAAGCCAAGAAAGCAGGGATTGCAGCACTACACGACCGACTCGTTGCTCGATCCGACCACCAACATCGAACTGGGCACACGTTATTTCCGCCAGATGATTGACCACTTCGGCGGCCAGGTGGAATATGCGCTTGCGGCCTACAACGCGGGTGAGGAGCGCGTCGAAGATTGGCGCGCCTCGGGCAACTTACCGCGATGTCGAGGAGTTTATCGAGTCCATTCCGTTCACCGAGACCCGCGAATACGTGCAGGCTATCGTGCGTAACGTGGAAGTCTATAAGCGGGTGTACGGCACACCGTAGAAGCTGAGGCCGTGAGATTTTAGCCGTCAGCCTCAGCAAAGCTACTCTGCCGCGATCTTGAGTGTCCGCCTTAATGACTTCGACCAAAGTCTTGTAATGAGAGGCGGGCAAGGTTGCGCTGATACGTCACACATATCCCCTCAACTTCCATTCCATTAATTCGGGCTTCTCGGGCACTCAATTCTCCAAGAGATGCGCCAGCAAATTCCTCGGGAACTGTAACGAGAACGGTAATGTCTCCAGGAACTGGATTCGGTTCGTCGGGCTCTGCCAATCCACTTAGCGATTTCGGCCATAGACTTGCCCTCGTTGGATTTAGCTGATGGCTGATAGCTGACAGCTTCTACGAGCTGCTCTTCACCGCCTCGTTCGACTTGGCGAAGACAATCTCCGACACCAGCAGGATGGCGCCAATGACGATGGCGCTATCGGCCACGTTGAAGGCCGGCCAGTGATAGCTGCCCACGTAGAAGTCGAGGAAGTCCACGACGTGTCCGCTCATCATGCGGTCCCAGAAGTTGCCGGTAGCGCCGCCAAGAATCAGAGACAGGCCGATGGTGGTCGTGCTGAGGGCGTGACTGTTCTTCCACAGCAGGGCGGAGACGATGACCAGCGCGATCATCGAGAAGCTGACCAGCGCGCCAATTTTCCATTGCGCAGAAGACTCGGCAAACAGTCCAAAGGCAGCTCCCGTGTTCTCTACGTGCGTCAGGTGGAACAGGCCGGGAATCACCGTGACGCTGTCGTGCAGTGCAATGTTGCTGGCCACCGCCCATTTTGCCAGCCGATCCAGCAGCAACACGACCGCCGCGATCAGGAAGAAGTACTTGCGCATTGCTTGTCTGGTTTGCCTGTCGCCGTTCATGCCTGGTTGTTAGACGCCCCTTGCACGCAGAAAGAAGCACCCGAATGCAGTTGTCCTACCTGACACCCGCCGTCGCCTCGATTTCTGCCAATACCGCACTACAACGCTCGCAAACCGTGGGGTATATCTTATCTTCTCCGACATGCGTCGAATAGTTCCAGCAGCGCTCGCACTTCTGGCCCGGTGCCTTGCTGACCGAGATCAGCAAGCCGCTCTCACCGTTGCTTGCGGGCAGCTTCTCGAGCACAACGTCTGACACGATGAACAAATAGCGAAGCTGATCGCGGTGCCTCTCCAGCACCGAATAAAGCTTCTCCGGCGCCGCAAGATGAAGCTGCGCCTCCAGGCTTCCTCCGATCCGCTTGGCGATGCGGGCCTCTTCCAGCGCCTTCAAGGCTTCGCTTCGGACGCCTAACAGCACGTCCCAGTCCGCCCCGAGCGCAGCAACGTCAAGCCCAGCCGGCACAGTACCTGTCAAGTCATGCGGCTCCGGGAATTCCGTCAAGTGGACGCTCTCCGGCCGCCCATTAACCGCCGGCAGGAATCCCCAGATCTCTTCGGATGTGAAGCTCGTGATCGGAGCCACCAGTCGCACCAATGCTTCGCCCAGCCGCCACAATGCCGTTTGTGCTGCCCGTCGCGCCTGCGATTTAGGGGCCGAGGTGTACAGCCGGTCCTTCAGCACGTCGAAATAGATAGCGCTCAGGTCAACGATGCAGAAATCTTTCAGCCGCTGATACACCTTGTGAAAGACGAAATTGTCGTAGTGCTCGCGGACATCCTTAGCCAGTTCCGCCGCTCGCAGCAGCATGTATTGATCGAACTGATGCAGGTCGGCGAAATCAACCGCGTCGCGAGCGGGATCGAAGCCATGCAGATTGCCCAGGATATAGCGAAATGTATTCCGCAGCTTGCGATAGCTCTCGGCGATGCGCTGCATCAGCTCGTCGGACGCCATCACGTCCTCGCGGAAATCCACCGACGCAACCCACAGGCGAACGATCTCGGCTCCCATTTTGTCGGCGATTTCGACCGGATCAACCGTGTTGCCCAACGACTTCGACATCGCTCGGCCCTGCGGATCCAGCGTCCAGCCCGCGGTCGCCACTCGGCGGTAAGGCGCGCCACCCTTGGCTCCGACGGCGCACAGCAGGGAAGAGTGGAACCATCCGCGATGCTGGTCGCCGCCCTCCAGGTAGAGATCGGCAGGCCAGGGAAGTCCTGTCTCTCGGCCCAGCACCGCAGCCTGACTCGAACCCGACTCGAACCACACGTCGATAATGTCCATCTCCTTACGGAACTTCGCGCCCCCGCACTTCTGACACTTGGTTCCTGGCGGCAGAATTTCTTCCGCCGAATGCCGATACCAGGAGTTCGCCCCTTCTCGTGCAAAAAGTGCCACCACGGCGCGATTCGCCGCGCCGTCGTTCAGGAATACGTCGCAGCCTTCGCACTGGAAGATGGCGATCGGCAGACCCCAGAAGCGTTGCCGCGAGATGCACCAGTCGGGACGCGTGGCGATCATGTTGGAGATACGCTCTTCGCCCCAGGCCGGGTCCCAGACCACCTTCTTGATCTCTTCCAATGAGCGGCTGCGCAGCGTTCCCCCCGGAATCGCACCTTCCATCGAGATGAACCACTGCTCGGTGGCGCGAAAGATGATGGGATTGTGACAGCGCCAACAATGCGGATAGGAGTGCTCGATCTTTTCGAAGCCCAGCAGCACGCGGCGGCTCTTCAGCAACTCGACAATCTTCGGGTTCGCCTTGAAGACCTGCTCGCCATCGTATTCAGGCAGGCCGTTGTGCAGGATGCCGGCATCATCCACGTCGCAATGCAGGTTGATCCCGTACTTCACGCCGGTTGCGAAGTCGTCGGCGCCGTGTGCCGGGGCCGTATGCACCGCGCCCGTGCCGGTGTCCATGGTCACATAATCGCCGAGCACGCCTAGAACAATGCGGTCCAGGAATGGATGCGCAAAGGTCGCGTACTCCAGCTTTGCCCCAGCAAAACTTGCGACCGTTTCCACTTCACCTAGGTTGCACTTGTCGATGGTCTGCTGCGCCAGTTCTTTGGCGACGATGTAAATCCACTCGCCCGTATCGAGGGCGACATATTCAGCATCGGGCGCAAACGTCACCGCCCTGGAGGCCGGCAGCGTCCATGGAGTGGTCGTCCAGATGATGGTCGCGACATTCTTCTTTCCGGCCAGCGCCGGATGAATCTTCGCCGGGTCACTGGTGAGCGGGTAGCGCACCCATATGCTGGGACTGCTCTCCATCTCATACTCGACTTCCGCTTCGGCCAGCGCAGTCTTGTCGTGGATGCACCAGTACACCGACTTGAGGCCCTTGTACACAAGTCCCTGCTCGTAGAAGGAATAGAACGTCTCCAGCACCACGCTCTCGTACTGCGGGTCCATCGTGGAGTAAGGCTTGTCCCAGCGGCCGAACACGCCGATGCGCTTGAACTGGGTTCGTTGCAAGTCGAGAAACTTCTGCGCGTACTTGCGGCACTCCTCGCGCACCTGGAGTGGGTCGAGATCGAGCTTCTTGCGGCCGAGAAGATCGTCCACCTTGATCTCAATGGGCAGTCCGTGACAATCCCATCCTGGCACATAGGGCGCGTCGTAACCGCTCATGCTGCGCGATTTCACCACGAAATCTTTCAGTGTTTTATTCAGTGCCGTGCCCAGATGCAGCGGACCATTGGCGTAGGGCGGGCCGTCGTGCAACACGTAGATGGGCTGGCCTTTGTGCACCTCGCGGATGCGCTCGTAAATCCGCTCCTTCTCCCAGCGCGCGAGCATTTTGGGCTCGTTCTGCGGCAGGTTCGCCTTCATGGGGAAGTCGGTCTTGGGCAGGTTCAGCGTGGATTTCAGGTCGAGCGGCACTCCCTAACTCTCCTCAGCTTGTTAGCGGATCGCAAAAGTCGCGGGTGTTATCTCTACATTATAGGGAGCGAGGAAAGGCGAGTCTATTATCAGCGGCGCGATGGCTTGCCTCGTTAACCGACGTCTCGCAGATAACTCGAAAACATGCACAACTATGCGTTAGCTCCGCATCCAAGCTGGAGAACCACTGGCAGGAGAAAACATGGATTCTAATGCAGGCGTGCAACGAAAATGTTTTTGGCTGCTGTTGACACTGCTCAGTGTCGGGGCGTTTTTCCTGCCTCTCGTCTGGGGCGTTGTCGAGACGCTCGTGTCAGCCGCCGTAAGCTGGTGGCTTGTTTATCGCAGCGGTATTCTCTAATGTCAATCCACTGCTGAGCTCGTCCGGCATGTAGTTAAACCCATGTCGAGGATCGCTTCGGGCAAGAGCCCATCACAACCGCTTCAGAAAGACCTTGGCTTTTTCCAGCTCCGGAAACAGCCTTTCTTCCGCCTGAAATTCCGGGCCATGCACGCAGCGGCGGCTGCCGCGCAACTTCACCGGATGCTTCAGGTGCAGCATCTCGTGATAGACGATGTACTCGAGCGCATATCGTGGCACGCGGAAGTGATCGAAAATCCGGCTGACGACGATGGTGTTGTGCGCGGGATCGTAATGCGCCAGGCTGCGTCGCGAGCGAATCTGGCTCCAGGTCATCTGCGGCCGCCCTAACAATCCGTGGAAGAAACGTACGTTGAGGTCGTCGAAGACCTGCTCCAGGTCGTAGAAAAAACCGCGCGGCGATCCAACGCGTTTACTACCACGCGCTTGTCTTACCAGATGCGTCTTGGCGCGCATGTCCTTGCTGCCGACGTATCGGCGAAAGCGGGTGGCATGCGCCGGCTCAATCGGCTGGCGGTAAACCTTGGCCAACAGAATGTGCGCGACCGCCTCGATCACGCTATCGGGCGCTCCTTCCAGCAGATCGGAAATCCGCACATACATACGCGAGTCACGCAGGCGAATGGTGTTGTTTACGTTGGCGAAGGGATAGAACTCCACCCGAAACTCCGGCATTGGCGCGCGTGGCCGCAGATCGCGATAGGAATTCCGGAAGATTTCGTGGAGGTCCGGCCGCAAGCTGTAACTAACTTACCACGGGAAAACGCCATGTCCACCACAGCGCTTTGGCAGACGGCTGATAGCTGACGGCCGCTGCTCATCTCGCCCTTGCCAGCACCAGCGTGACGTCGTCAGGCTGCTCGCCGCCTGCGATCCAATCGGCGACGGCCCCGGTCACAACATCACTAATACGCGACAGCGGTTGATCGCGGTTCTGCTGAATGAGTTCGATCAAACGCTCTTCGCCGAACTCGCCGAATTCGTTTTCCGGCTCAGTAATGCCGTCACTGTAAGCGACAAAGATGTCGCCCGGCTCCATCCCCACGGTGCTTTCCTCGTAACTCATCCCGTCGAACAAGCCAACAACTGTGCCTGAGGTCTGCAACCGTGTAATGCCGCCGTTGCCGCCTAGCAGCAAGGGTGGGAGATGTCCGGCGTTGGAGTAGGTCAGAGCGCGCGATCCGGCATCATACCGGCCCAGAAACATGGTGGCGTATTTCTCCGCCGGAGTGCTGCGAAAGAGCTGGTAATTCAGCGTGGCCATAAGCAGCGCGGGAGAAAGTCCCGAGTCGCCGTTTCCATACATTGTAAGGCTGCTCCCCATGACTCCGGCGCCAATCGCCACCGACGCCAGCGTCCGCTCCGGCTCCAGCGAATAGGCGCGCACGAAAGCGTGTACCGTGGCCATCAGCAGCGCCGCTGAGATTCCTTTTCCGCTGATGTCGCCAACAGCCAGCACCAGCTTGTCTTCGCGCAGCGGAATGAAGTCATAGTAGTCGCCGCTCACGGTGCGCGCAGGACGGCAGGTGCCATGCACCTCCAGAGAAGGCAGGCCACTAAGGTCGGCAGGGAAGAGCAGGTTCTGTACTTCGTGCGCGATGGCCAGTTCGCCTTCCAGCCGCTGCTTCTCCTTCTGCTCGGCAATCAGCCTGGCCAGCGATTCCGTCATGGAATTAAACGACTGCTCCAGGGCCGCCATCTGGTCCTGCGTGCGCACCGGGATACGGTGCGTTAGGTCGCCGCGATTGATGTGTCCCGTCGCGTCATAGAGGTCGGCGACCGACTTCGTAATGCTGCGCGTCAGCCGCACGCCAATCACCAGCGCCACCAGTTCGATCAGGCCGAAGAAGACGGCAATCCCCGTGAGCACGTCGATAAAGATCCTCGATTTTTCGCCCAGAGTGCTGAACAAGGCGGCGTAGAGCATCGAAGGGCGCGTGTCAACCAGGATCAGGCCGTCCAGCGTTTTGCCGCTGTGCCAGTCAACCGCACCAATTCGCGTGGCAAACGGGAACTGAAAGTCAAAGCTGTTGGCGGCCGCCGGAACCCGTCCGGCTTGAACCCGCCCGCCTTC
The DNA here is from genome assembly GCA_963823635.1 of uncultured Acidobacteriaceae bacterium. Lineage (GTDB taxonomy): Bacteria > Acidobacteriota > Terriglobia > Terriglobales > Acidobacteriaceae > Bog-257. The sequence continues at coordinate 26,077 of CAWGMV010000030.1, forward strand.
GTTGGACAAGCTCACCGTGGAGCGTGAAGTCCCGAGATCTAGGACTAGCCGGTTCGGCGCGGCAGCCGCGGGATGCATGGCGGCCGGTGCTGGGGGCAGCACACCCGAAGTAGAAGAAGGCTGCGAGGCGCTCGTGTCGCTGCTGTCGCTTTCCGGAGGAAGTATGGTGAGCGCGCCCAGTTGCGATGCCGCGCTGCGCAGAACTTCGGTAGTAAGCGGCACGTTGGAGACGACGACGAAGTGATGAGCGCCCTCCTCGAGGCGTCTTACCGCCCGCAGGTGCAGGCGCTTGCCGTCGAGCACAAGGCCGCTGAAGTTTCCCTTGATCTCCGAGGGCACCTTAATCGGTTGGGCTTCGATACCCTGGCGGTCGGGAGGGACAACAAACCCACGCTCGCCTTCCCATACTGTCACCGTGCGCCGGCGAAAATTCTCTGCCGAAGCACTGGCGATCTCGGAGGCAAGTTGCTCGTTCATGGTGCCGTTCCGCGCAAGGTTGCGTAGTTGCAGCGCAAGCGCGGTGTTGGCCGATTCTAGATGCTGCAGTTCCGATTGCAACTCGGCCGATGCGACGTAGGTGGCGAACTGACCGGCGAACAGGTAACCGGCAATAAGCGCCATCGCCCCCAGCAAGATAATCGGAATGACACCGATGAACGTGTAGGTAACGATCAGCCGATTGCGCAATCGCCACAGCATCCGTCGCCGTAGCCAGCGCAGCCCCATCAGCAGCCCGCAGACGATGAAGACGTAGAGAACAAAGTTGGCCCAGCCACTTAGGAGCGTTCCCGAAGGCGTCCGCGTGATGAGGCGAAGCAGCTCAAGGATGAGTGCCAGCCCACCGAACCAAAGCGTGGTTTTCCCAAGCTTGGTTTTAGGGCGCAGGACACGCCTCGACCAGGCCTTGAATTCAATCGAATCTGGGAGCATGGGCGCCATAGGAACAGTTGTCAGTTGTCGGTTGCCAGTGGCCAGGGTGAGCGCGAACTGACAACTGGCAACTGGCCACCGACAACTGCTAAATCTCGGGATAGAGATCGAAAAACGCTTCCACGCTATTGCGCAACTGCTTTTCGATGTCTTCCTTCGAACCCTCGACAATGTGGAGGGTCACGCGCGCCTCACGGCCGTTCTTCAGCTTCACGATACCCTCGCCGACCTCCGCGACTTCCTCCGAGGGCAGAAGCCGCATGCCATACACCAAAGTAAGCTTTGCCATGCTTCAAATTCTAACCGTTCCGGAAAGCAGCGGCACTTGTTAGAATCCGGAGGGCATACGATTCGTTAAGCTTCTGAGTTCCAAGCCTTGCCGCAAACACCGCCCCGGCAAGCAGGCTTGCATCTTCCGGCACGGAGGAGAATCAAACCCATTTCTATGCCTGACGACATTCGCAACGTCATTATCATCGGCTCCGGCTGTTCGGGCCTGACCGCCGCGCTTTATGCGGCGCGCGCTAACCTTAGTCCGCTGGTCATCGACGGCCACGAGCCCGGCGGCCAGCTCGCCATCACTACGCTGGTGGAAAACTTTCCCGGCTTTCCCGAAGGCATTCAGGGGCCGGAGCTGATTGACAACCTGCGCAAGCAGGCGGCCCGCTTCGGCGCCGAGTACAAAACCGGTCATGTGGTCAAGGTGGAGCTGTGCCAGAAGGCCGCCGACGGCAGCAGGAAGCCGATTGAGGTAAACCTGGGGCGGGACACTCTGCTGACCCGAACCCTGATTATCGCCAGCGGCGCTTCGGCGCGTTGGCTTGGGCTGCCCAGCGAGCAGGCGCTGATCGGCCACGGCGTGACGTCATGCGCCACCTGTGATGGATTTTTCTTCTCCGGCAAAGAGGTTGCTGTCATCGGCGGCGGCGACTCAGCCATGGAGGAGGCGCTGTTCCTTACCCGCTTCGCTGCCAAGGTCACCATTATTCATCGGCGCAGCGAATTCCGCGCGTCAAAGATCATGCTCGACCGCGCGCGCCAGCATGAGCAGATCAAGTTCCTTACCGACACGGTCGTGGACGACGTTTATGACGTCAACAAGAAGGAAGTGACCGGGCTCCGTCTGCGCAACGCGAAGACCGGCGAGCAGTGGGACTTTCCGACCAGCGCCATGTTTCTCGGCATCGGGCACACGCCCAACGCGGACTTCGTTGGCGATCAGCTCGCTCGCGACGGTGAGGGCTATCTCATTCCTGACGGTTACGTCTGCTCGCGCGCGCCCGGAGTCTTCATCAGTGGTGACGTTGCCGACCGCCGTTATCGCCAGGCCGTAACCGCCGCGGGAACTGGTTGTATGGCCGCGCTGGAAGTGGAGAAATATCTGGAGGAGATGGGGAAGTGACAAACATTCTGTTGTCGAGTCCTTGAGGGTGTTTCAAGAATAGTCTCGGCTCAGATTTGTATCAGGGCACGACTTCCACAGGCTGCTGAAAAAAGTGCAAAAAGCAGATTCCTCGCGCGCTAAGCATACTCGAAATGACAAAATTAAAGGACTTGCATGGCGCACCTTAAAGGTGCGCCCCTTCAAAACCTTTTGCACCCCGACTTTTTCAGCCTCTGAAGCCGTGCCCTAACACAAGGCGATTGAGGGCGAAGATTTCGTTAGGGCGAAGAGATCGCCGCGAGCTCGGGTTATTAGGAGGGCAAGACCCCCTGCGAGCTGGCGCATTGACAGACTTTTAATACTCCCCCAGAATTGAACAAAGAAAGGAAGTACTGATGTTATTTGAACAACCGCAGGGAACCGCCCTTGAACCGGCTCCCGAACCCTCCTCTCCAAGTCGGGTTGGAATCCTGCAATACGTATTGCTGGCGATCGCCGTCATCTATGTGGTCGCTTCGTTGTACCTGCTGTTCGATATGCGCAAGCGAATGACAGCCGTTGAGCAGCAGCAGCAGGCGCTGGAAACGGCGCAGGCCGAGCTCAACAACCGCATTCATGCAACCTCCTCAGAGTTCAAGCAGGCGCTCAGCTCGGAAGTCGGCATGACTAAGGCCGAAATGGCCCAGCGTGCGGCTGAACTGGAGCGCGCGCAGAAGGCATCGGCAGCCAAGCTGGCCGCGGCGCAAAGTCAGCAGGGCCAACAGATTGCCGCCGTCAACACCGAGGTCAGCGGGGTGAAGTCGGAAGTCGGCACGGCCAAGACCGACATCCAGAAGACGCAAACCGACCTGGCCGCCACCAATGCCAAGCTGGAGCACGCCATGGGCGACCTGGGCGTGCAGAGCGGACTGATTGCCCACAATGCCAGCGAGCTGGAGATGCTGAAGCGCAAAGGCGAACGCAATTATTACGACTTCACCTTACAGAAGAACGCGCGCACGCCGGTCTCGACCGTCAGCCTGCAACTGAAGAAGGTTGACCCCAAGAAGAGTAAGTTCACACTGAACGTCATCGCCGACGACAAGACCATCGAGAAGAAGGACCGCACGCTGCTGGAGCCGCTGCAGTTCTACACCGGGCGCGACCGCATGCTCTACGAATTGGTGGTCTTCAGCGAGACCAAGAACAGCATAACCGGCTATCTGAGCACGCCGAAGAGCGCGCCAACGCCAGTGACGCCGTAAGCCTCGGTACAGAACGATTCCGACGGGCCCGGATGCTTGGGCCCTTCTCCTTTTTTTATGTCGTGTTCGGAACTCGGCCTGCCGCTAAAACCGATGTCTTGCGCCCAGCCTTTCGACACGCCTGAAACGGCGTGCCCCTCAAAAGGGATGCAGGCACTGCGAAATCGCCTTTTAGAAGCCACTGTAATGGGGCAAACGCAGCATATGAGACGCCCCATCCTACCCCCAGAAGGGACGATCAGGCTGGGCCTCAAATTGTGTGCCCCCTCCCCTACTCAATTTTGTAAATTATTGATTGCAAGAAGGTTAGCTGGAGATTAAGCGCGATTTCAGTGCAAATACTTGAACGGAAAAGACTTATCGCAAAATATACCTTCTAAAGAACTTACACGCCAGAAAGACGTCGCTGAACCCGTCGACCTCCTCTCTTGGGACGGCACGGTGCTGCTCTCCGAACCCACGCTCAGCAGCGAACAAATTATGAAAGAGCCAGACCCGTCGCCCACGCCTCATAACAAGTATTGTCAGGCAAAGAGCTATTGACGGTAGTTGCCCGCAATCTTTGGCTGACGGGGCGGCCAATCGCGCACTGGGCGCGAAGCACCAATATAGCACAGATGGTGGAATTTTAAGATGGCACGATAGTGACACATGACCCCTTTGATTGGGGTTTTATCCCGCTTTCGCTACGAGCGATTCCACAGTGGCTGTATCCGCTTTGAAAGGGCAGGCTTCAGGCGTGCCGAAAACCGAGTTCTTGGTAGCGCGGATCGGCGCGGCTGAAGCCGCGCCCTTTCAAGGCGGTTACAGCAACTCAGAAATCGCTTTAGCCTCCCGACTCACTGTTTCACGCTCTCCAGCAGCTTGCTCTCGGCTGGTGAAGGTGGCTCGGCGCGTCCGCCCAGGTATTTGGCCAGAAAGTTTTCGCTGGCAGCATTGAACGCCATGTTGTTGGTCGGCCGGGCGAAGCCGTGGCCTTCGTCAGGAAAAACGTAGTATTCAACATCTTTGCCGTTCTTTCGCATAGCGGCGACGATCTGATCGCTCTCTGCTTTGTTTACCCGCGGATCATTCGCACCCTGGCCAATCAGCAGCGGAACCTTGATCTGGTCGGCCTTAAAAAGTGGCGATTGGGAGTTGAGAAATTCCTCCGAGTCTCCCATGCGCTTGTGAAACGTTGACAGAATGGTTGACCAATACGGTGGAATCGTCTTGAGCAGGGTATTCAGGTTCGATGGCCCGACGATATCCACACCGCAGGCAAACGCGTCCGGCGAGAAGGCAACACCAGCCAGCGTGGCGTAGCCACCGTAACTGCCACCCATGATGCATACCTTGTTCGGGTTGGCCACGCCCTGCTTCACCGCCCAGTCTTTTCCATCGAGCAGATCGGTGTGCATCGCGCCGGCCCACTGGCGATCGCCGGCATTCACGTATTGTTTGCCGTACCCGGTCGATCCGCGGAAGTTCACCTGCAAGACGGCGTAGCCACGATTCGCCAGCCACTGCGCGTAACGATCGAAGCCCCACTGGTCGCGTCCCCACGGCCCACCGTGGACGAATACCACCATCGGCAGGTCCTTGGCAGCCATGCCGGCCGGCGTGGTGAGATAGCCGTAAATCTTCATGCCGTCTCGCGCCTTGTACTCAATAGGGTTCATCGAAGACAGCTTGTACTTTTCCAGCGCCGGGCGGGCGCTGAACAGCAACGTCGCCTTCTTGGCGGGCCGGTCGTAGAGATAAAAATAAACCGGACCATCATCAGTCACGTAGGTAACCACCCACTTATTGTCGGCCAGATTCCGGGAGATGCCACGAATATCGCCGGTGTGTGCCTTCTGCAAAATCTCGTAATCCGCCTTCATATTCGGATCGATAAAGTCGTAGGCCATGCGCTGCTTGATGAAGGTCACCACCTCCAAGGCGTTGGTCTTCGGCTTGGTCACAACTCCTTCGACATCGAACTGCGGGTCAGCGGCGATGACCTTTTGTTCTCCGGTGGCAACATCAATCTCAAGCAGCCGAGCCGCGTTAACGTCAAGACTGGTCACTATCCAGATTTTCTTGTTGTCAGGGGAAAAGCCGGTAATGTTGCCGAAGGTCTCGTCCGGTCCCCACTTGATCAACTCGCGCCAGGGCGACTTGGCATCGTTGCGGACGCGGATGATCGTCCCACCATCCGGCGTGTCAACCTGCGCCGCTCGCACCTGGAGAGCGTTGTCTGCTTGCCAGCCCTGCACATCACCCGGATTTTCAGTATCGAGGTCCATCTTCCCGGTATTCAGGTCGAGACGATAGACATCGAATAGCTTGGGGTCGCGCTTGTTCATCTGGATGAGTACGGTGTTCGGCGACTTCCAGTCGTAGGCCACCAGGTCCACTCGTACTTTGTCGAATGGTGTGAGGTCTTTGGTCTGCTTGGTGGCAGTATCAGTCTGATAGAGCCGCCAGTTCTCGTCTCCGCCTACGTCCTGGGTGTAAACGATATGCTGGTTGTCATACTGCCAGGTAAAGTTGCGGATGCCGCGCTTCTTGTCCGCCGTCACCGCCCGGTCGTCAGTCTTGCCAAGTGTACGGACCCACACATTGAGCACCCCATCGACAGGCGCGAGGTAGCCGAGCTGCGTTCCGTCCGGTGAGATTTGCGGATCGGCGCGTTCAGGATTGCCGAACAGCACCTCGCGCGGAATCATGGGCGTCGTGAACTTTTCCTGCGAAACCAGCGGCGACGCAAGCCCGACCAGCAATACTGCGGCGAATAGCGGCGAAATACGGTATCTCAGACGCAAGGCCAAACCTCCGTAGGACAGAGACGATAATCGCACTCGCGTAATTTCGGCGCAAGTGGACTTACGGTTTGTGGAGTTGGAACAAGCACGCCGTTATTTCGCCGGCGCGGACTTTTCGCGCAGCACGATCGGGTTCTGATCGTACGGTTCAATGGTCACGTTCAAGTCCTTGCGCGCGTCGAACTGCTCCTTGGTCACCGGAAACGAAACCAGCACCGCGCCTTTCTGTTCGGCGCCGGGCGCGATCTTCGTTTCGACGACCAGCGGCTGCGTAGCGTGCTCCTTCAGGTCAGGATAGGCCATGAAGTAGCGGTCGTAATCGGTCGGGGAAGCGGCGTCGTCGGAGATCTCCTGATCGGTCTTCAAGTTGGCCTTGATGGTTTTGATGTAGAGCGTCTTGCTGCCGACATTGCGCAGCGTCACCTGGAGCAGCACCATGCCATTGGTCATGCCGGCTGGCTCGCTGAAGAAGACGGCGTCGATGCCGCCCTGCGCCACCGGCTTCGCACGAAACATGAACGCGATGATGCCCACGACGATGGCGACCACGACCAGCGCGATGGCAACAGGTGCAGCCGGAGGCAACTGCCGCTTTGCGCTGTCAAACTCTTCGGTAATGGGGACATGCCCAGCGTCAAATTGCGGTGTGGCGGGTTTTTTCGGAGCTTTCTTGTCAGCCATAGCGTCCTCCGAGCAAGTGGATGGTGGATAGAAAACCACATTGCTCCGTCTGTGTTGATGCGCGATAAGGACCAGTCTATCCACTGCCCACTAGCCGCTATCCACTTTCTTCATCGCTCTTCGAAATTGTTTTTCCGGCAGCGTATTGAGCACGTCGCTCGGCGTCAGCCATGCCCGGCGCGCCTGAAGGATGCCGTACTTGATCTTCTCGAAGTGCGATGTGTGATGCGCGTCGGTATTGATGACGATCTTCACGCCACGCTCGCGCGCCATGCGCAAGTGCACGTCGTTCAGGTCGAGTCGATCAGGATAGGCGTTCAGTTCCATCGCGACTTTATTCTCCCGTGCAGCCTTCAGCACCACGTCCATGTCGAATGCATAGGCATCGCGCCGCAAAAGCAGCCGCCCCGTCGGATGTCCAAGGATTGACACATTCTTGTTGCTCAGCGCGCGCAGCAGGCGGTCGGTCATCTGCTGCGGCTCCTGGTTGAAGGCGGAGTGCACGCTGGCGACAACGACATCCATCTGTTCCAGCACGTCGTCGCTCAGATCGAGTTCGCCATCGGCGAGAATGTCAACTTCCACTCCAGCCATGACGGTGATGCCGCGGATTTGGTCGTTGGCGGCGCGAATGCGGGCGATGTGCTCGAGGGCGCGCTTATCATCCAGGCCGTTGGCGAAGGCCAGGTTCTTGGAGTGATCAGTGATGGCAATGTACTTGTAGCCGCGCTCTTTCGCCGCCCCCGCCATCTCGTCGATGGTGCACTTGCCGTCAGTTTCTACGGTGTGCATGTGCACCTCGCCGCGGATGTCTGGGAGAGTAATCAGATTGGGTAGTTTGTGCTCGGCCGCCGCTTCGATCTCGCCGCAACTCTCGCGCAGCTCGGGAGGAATCCAGTCAAGCTTCAGCTTGCCATAGATTTCCTCTTCCGTCGCGCCGGCCACGCGCTGGTTGTTGTCCAGGCGAAACAGACCATATTCGCTGAGGGTGTAGCCCATCTTCAACGCGCGCTGCCGCAGGGTTACGTTGTGGTTCTTGGAGCCGGTGAAGTATTGCATGGCCGCGCCGTAGGATTCCGGCGGCAGTGTGCGCACGTCCACCTGCATGCCGCTGCGCAGCTTGAAGCTGACCTTGTTGTCGCCCTTCGCCAGCACCTCCTGAATGCCGGGAAAGCGCAGAATCTCTTCGATGAGGCCAGCACGCTGCCGGTCGTCCACACAGCATGGCCCGGTGATGAGCATGTCGAGATCGCCCACCGTTTCACGCCCACGGCGCAGCGAGCCGGCAGGTGTGATCTTCTCAATGCCCCTGATGTGCTTCAGGTGCTCGGTCAGTTTTTCTGCGGTGCGATCAGCTTCGTCGAGCAGAAAGCGGCCGGTGATGCGGCGATAATTCTCGATGGCCTTCAGGATTTTCTGCTCGCTCTTTTCGCTGAGGCGCGGCAGCTCGCGCAGCTTGCCTTCGCGCGCCAGCTTCTCCACGCCCGCGACATCGCTCACCTGAAAGGCGCTCCACAGCAGGGCGATGGTTTTGGGTCCCAGCCCCTGGATCTTCAGCAGCTCGAGCATCGACGGCCGGTATTTCTGCAGCAGCTCCTGGTGGATGCCGAGCTTTCCACTCCGGCACAGGTCCTGAATGTTGGCCGCCATGCCTTTGCCGATCCCGGGAATTTCCAGCAGCTTTTTCGGCTCACAGATCAGCGTCGAGACTTGCTCCGGCAAGCCTTCGAGGGCTTCGGCCGCGCGGCGATAGGAGCGGATGCGGAAGGAATCGTCGCCGTTGATCTCCATCAAATCAGCGGTTTCGTAAAAGACGTTGGCGATGGCCTTGTTGTCCACCAGAACACCCGAGCGAAATTGTAACGTGCGGGACGGTGCTGCGTACGCGAGAGCTGCTCAGCCAGCGAGGTGCTTCACATATTCGTGCAACGGCATTCCAAAGAAATCCGTTACCTTGCCGGAGCGGCGGTAGCCCTGCCTTTCATAGAAACGCATGGCCCGCTGCAGCGGCTCTGTGGTATCAAGCGCGATTCGCGAGCAATTGCGGGCGGCAAGCTTGTCCTCAGCAGCGCGCAGCAGTCGTTCGGCGACGCCGCGACCCTGCCGTTCTGGTACAACCGCCATTCCGCGCACGTGTCCTTCGATTTCGCCGATGACAGAACACGCGATTGTTCCAATGATGTCGCCAGTTTCATTCAGCGCGACAAAGACGCACTTCGTGCTGAGACGTTGCTGAATCGTCTCCGGCGTCAGAACGGTGTCGACGAAAGCGGCTGGCGTGTAGCTCTTGCGATACGGCTCAAAGGCTGTCCGCAGACAGTCGAGGATAGGAGGGGTATCTATTTCTACGGCCTTGCGGATTGTGATTGTGCCGTCCAATCCAATCGCTTATCCTCACGGGCCTCAAGCAAAATTGTAGGCGATTCCACAAAAGAAAACCCAGCCGCGGCCGGCTGGGTTCTGAATCGCCAAGAAACCTCGTCTTACTCAAGCCTGATCACATTGCCTGCTTGTACTCGATCCTGGTTACGTTGCCCGCTTGAGGGCCCTTCTGACCTTCGACAATTTCGAACTCGACCTGATCGCCCTCCTGCAAGCTCTTGTATCCGTCGCTGCTGATGGCGCTGTAATGTACGAAAACATCCGGATTGCCGTCCTCACGTCCGATAAATCCGAAGCCTTTTGCGTTATTGAACCACTTTACGGTTCCTTTCAGTTTCACTTTCTTCTTCCTCCGGGCGAAGCCCCGCAGCACCCTTGCCTCCAAGGACGCTGATTCGTAATTTGCGTCAATCAGGTCGGACCCAGAAGCCAATATCCAGATAGGACTTTTCATCCCGGCGAAACTATGGCAGGCAGGAACATGGCCTGTTTGAACTGCGTAATTTCAGTTTGCTACCGATTCGTGGTGTTGTCAAGACAGTATATAGGCTTACCAAGGTCATTTTTAGCGGGTGCTCCTGAGTCCGTTCCCCATATCGGGAATTTGCTTTGGTTATAGAAAACTACCATTTTGTGCCACGGGACGGCAGTCTCAGACCCCGAGCGTGCGCCATGATTCCACCAGCCAGAGCACACCCGCGATGGTTTTAGCGTCGCGCAATTTTGCCGGACATTACCATCTTCACCGCTTCGGACAGCGGCATCAGATGGCAGGCGATGAGCTCGTCGGCCTCGGGATGGGCGGTGCCGGACGTCAAGCCGCGCGCGAGATAGATGGTCATGGTCTCGTCCAGGAAGCCAGGGCTGGGATAGAAGTGCAGCGCGCGTGACCATTGCCTCGCGCGATAACCCGTCTCCTCCAGTAACTCGCGCCGAGCGGCGGCGAGCAGCGATTCGCCCGGATCAACGCTTCCGGCGGGTAACTCCCAGAGAGAAGCACCGGCCGCGTGGCGATACTGGCGCTCCAGTAAGACACAGGGCTCAGGGCCGCTGTCTTCCACCGCCAGGATCACCACCGACGGACCGTGGCGCACGATGTCGCGCTGCACAATGATTCCGCCAGGCTCACGAACGCGCTCCGATGCGACGCTGAAGACGCGGCCACGGAAGACCGTTTTCTTCGACAGAACCTTGGCTTTGTTTTTCAGGGATGATTGCTGCGCGGATCTAGCCTTGCTTTTAGATTTGTGTTTGGTGGCGTTATTTGATGGCATGGCCTCAACACTATAAGACAGACCGCACAAGTTGTCCCATCGGCTATGTTGCAGGACTGTATCTGCTATCCTGCCTCCCGTGGCGAAGAAAGCGAAGACAAAGGCGGCGCTCACGGTGAGCGTGGTGGGTGCTGGGAACCTTGGCTCAGCGCTGGCGTTGACCTTGCCGTCCGTGGGATACAAGGTGAAGTTTCTTGCGATGCACGGAAAGAGTGCCGGTCAGCGCCGTGCGGGAGCACTGGCGCGCAAAGTGAGGGCACGGCTGGTGGAAGTCGGCAGACAGCCTCTTGATACCGATCTCGTGTGGATCGCCGTGCCTGACGACGCGATTGCGCAGGTCGCGCGCCAACTTGCGTCCGCGCAGCACTGGAAGGGAAGAATCGTGTTTCACTCCAGCGGAGCGCTCACTAGCGACGAACTGGCTCCGCTGCGCACGATAGGAGCCAAGGTCGCGTCGGTTCATCCTATGATGACCTTCGTGCGCGGCTCGGTACCCAACATGGCCGGAGTTGCCTTTGCGGTGGAAGGCGATGCTGGTGCGGTACGCGCGGCGAGAGGAATCATCGAGCGTCTTGGAGGCTATGCGTTCCCGATCCGTAAGAAACAGAAAGTGCTGTATCACGCCTTCGGCAGCTTTGCCTCGCCGCTGGTCATCGCGCTAATGGCCGCGCTTGAACACGTGGCGGAAACGGCGGGTGTCAAGCGACGCGATATCAAGCGCGTCATGCTTCCACTGCTGTGGCAGACTCTGCGTAACTATGTGCATGGGGACGCTGCATCCGCATTCAGCGGCCCGCTGGTTCGCGGCGATCTTGCGACGGTCAGGAAGCACCTCGAAGAGCTAAGAATCGTTCCCCATGCACGGGAAGTCTATGTTGCACTGGCAAAGATGGCGCTGAAGAGCTTGCCGGTGAAGAACCGCAGGGCGCTGCAGCAAGAGCTGCGCGACCGAGCCCGAGAGGGGGATGCTTGGATCGGCTCGATGAAAGACTCTATGACAATCGTCGGGGACATCGTCAGTCCCGCCAGCGATGAAGATGAATGGGAGGCGCTTCGCGATTAATCTATTGGTCCTCACCACCCGTTGAGCAAGTGCCCCATCTTCTCTTTCTTAGTCCGCAGGTAGGCTTCCGAGTGCTCATACGGCTCGACTTCGGCGGAGACGCGCTCCGTCACCTTGATTCCTGCGGCCTCAAGGGCGGCAACCTTGTCAGGATTGTTGGAGATTAGACGCACGGCTTTGACTCCCAACTGACGCAGAATTTCCGCTGGCAGCTTGTACTCGCGATAGTCGTTGTCATAGCCAAGCTCGACGTTGGCTTCGACCGTGTCGAGGCCTTTGTCTTGCAGTTCATACGCCTGGAGTTTGGCCATCAGGCCGATGCCGCGGCCCTCCTGCTGTTCGTAGATGAGGATGCCAGCGCCAGCGTCGGCGATCATCGCGAGCGCCAACTCGAGCTGCTGGCGGCAATCGCAGCGCATCGAGGCGAATACGTCTCCGGTGAGGCATTGCGAATGGATGCGGACCAGTGGCGGCGCGGAATGGATGTCGCCCATGACCAGCGCGACCGCGCCTTCGCTGCGACGCTCCAACCTGCCATCACGCGCCAGGGAATCGGCATCTGCGGGCGACAGATTCAGCGTCTCCTGGGGAACCAGCTCGAAGCCGTGGATACGAAACTCTCCCCAGCGTGTAGGGAAGTTCGCCTCGGCGACCTTTCTCACCGTCAAGCCATTCACACTTTGATTATAAGCTGCAAGCGCGGTCGGCAATGTTCACCCATCACAGTTGGGCGTTCACAACGCACAGAAAAAAGAAGCGGCCGTTGCAGGCCGCTCCTGAGCTAAGTCGCTTTCCAGAGAATTACCGGTGTCCGCCACCGCCGGAGTGTCCGCCACCGCCGCCTCCGTGGAAGCCACCTCCACCACCGCCGTGAGAGCCTCCGCCTCCGCCCGAGTAATGCGGAGCCGAATAGTGGGGCGCAGAGTACGACCCCATTGAGCCATAACTGCGGGCCGAATACGAGGGGGTTGATCCGTAGCTGCGCGCCGAGTAAGCTCCTCCGCCCGGATACGAGCTCCGGCTGGAGCCATAATACGGGCTGGCGGAGTAGCCACGGTTGCCGCTGTAGGGACTGACCCCTGAACGTCCCGCAGCATATGACGAAGAACCGGAGTACGCCGGCGCAGCGTGATAGCTATAGTTCGAGGCTGGCCGAGGCACCGAGCTGTACGCCCGCGAATTTGAGCTTGAGCTGCTGCTGTGCGAGCTGCCGCTGCCGTTGCTATGCGAGTTGCCCTGCGGCGACGCGTGTTGTGACGGCGCGGACTGATGCGACGGAGCCGTCTGTTGTGTCGTTCCGCTCGGAGCGTGATAGCTGTAGTTCGCTGGCGGACGGTGCACCGTTGCGCTCTGGCCGGCAGCTCCGGCGTTGCTGTGCTGCGTGCCGTTCCCATTGGCGCTATTGCTTGCACTGCCATTACCACGCGCGAAGCCGTCGTTGCTGGCCGGAGGCCGTGGCACATTGTGCGACGCGGGGTTGGTGGGAACATTCGCTCGGGCGACCTGGCTGTTCGTCTGGCCATTGACCGTTCCACCAGCTGACGGTGGACGCGGTACATCATGCCCGTTATTTCCCAGGTTAGCTGTCTGTGATCCGTTCGCAGCACGGGTACCACTCGCATTCTGCCCCGCATTCGGAGCATGCGCTGCGTTCGCGCTTTGACCCACACTTGGAGCATGCGCTCCGTTCACATTGCCCTGGGTGCCGGAGCTGCTGTTGCCTCTTGCCATTGCAGATTGAGTTCCGCTGAAGCGCGCTGGACCGGCCGGGGGCGTGGCATGGGTCACTACGTTGCGGCCCACTGCCGAGGCAGGAGGAGCGGTGCGAGTGGGACTGTTGCCCAGCACCGATTGCCGCGTCGGATTCACGTCAGCCGTATGCATCAACTGGCCGCTATTCAGGGCAGACTTGGGCACAACCGTACCTACCTTGTTGATCGCTGCCCCTGACGTGAATGCAGACTTGGGCGCTGCCGTCACCGCGCCCGGAATGTTGCGGTTTACCGCGTTAGCCCCAACGAGATTGCCGTGGTAATAGTTGTTGGTAATGTTCGTGATGTTGGTGATGTGCGTATTGGTGACGTTAACGTTATGCAAGTAACCAGCACTTACCCAGCCGCCGCCGTGATACCACCCGCCATGTCCCCATCCACAATAGAATGGATAATAGGGCGCGCCCCAGCCTAGCGGAAACCAGCCAAAGCCTATGCCGATACCAAAGCCGCCCCAGCCCCAGCCAAAGCCAACTCCGAAGCCGGCTCCGCCGATCCAGCCCACCAACGCCGGCGCATAATATGGGTTCCAGTAACCAAGCGGTCCCGGGGCCCAGGCCCAGGCATTGTTCCAATAAACCCAGCGGCCGTAGTGGAAGGGAGCGAACCCCCAGGGAGCATCGTCCACCCAAGTCCAGCCCCAAGGGGCAATCCACACCCAGTGTCCGTAACGGTAAGGCGCCCAGCCCGCAGGAACCGAGTTGGGTGTCCAAATCGGACCATAAGGAGCGACGTTCTGCCACGAACCGTTAGCGTCCAGGTCCTGATAGCCAATCACGCCCGGCGATACATAGCGCGCGGACAGCGAATCGGCCAGCCGCTTGTCGCGCACCTGCGCCCAGTCGTCGAAGCCATCGGGCGACGGAGCGTTGATCGCGGTGTGCTGCAAGGTTTGATCGCTCTTGAAGCGCACCTGTTGGCCGGAGTTGACCCGCACCGCCGGCCCCTTGCCGGTGGCTTCGCCGTAGCCGCTGCGCACGGTGACCCAGCTCTCATCTCCATGGGGGAAGACGTCGAAGCGATAAACGCCGGTCTTCATCACCGTGAAGGCGTAATTGGGCGTATCAATCTCGTAAATCTGGCCCTTCTCGAGATGCTTGACCGTGACCTCGAGAGTGCCCTGGTCCAGCTCAAGTTGCACCGTGTTGTCGCTGATGTTGGTGAGCGTAAGGCTCGTCTCCGAATTCATGCGGAGGAATCCGTCGCCTACGTTCAGCTCGGCGCGCGAGTTCTTGTCCGTCCAGACGCGGTCTGAAGTGGTCAGCGGCCGGTTCAGGCTGGCTGCGACCCAGTCATTCACACCGCCGGGCTGCATGGAAACTTCACCTGAGGTGTATTGCAGGCGCGCCACCCGTCCGGAAGGGTCCTGGGTTTGAGCCGGAGCACCATTTCCGCCGTTCGGATACTGCTGCTGCGTATTGGGATACTGCTGCGCAGGCGGATTATTCTCCGCATTGGGATACTGCTGCGGAGCATTGTTTCCGGCTTCCGGATATTGCATTACGGGCGCGTTTTCCGCGCTCTCATCCTGTGCAAGCGCCATGCCAGCCGAAATTGCTACTACCAGCAGCGCTGCCATCAGCCATCTAAATCGCCGCTGAATTTTCATCTTTGTCCTCTCGCCTCGGACCTGAGCATCCTTCTCGACTCCGAAAGCGCCACCATCGCAGCTCTGGGAGACTGCTGCAACTGGCAACAATGTAAACCCGATATGGGCCAAGGTGTTGCGGCGCTCGTTTTGGTCGCAATATCAGGCAAACAACATGGAACGACTGGAAGTGAAGAACTTGCGAGGAAAATTTGAGGTGCGAGGGCGACCGATGGCCGCCCTCGACCAACGGAGCAACAATTGAGTGCCTACGAGGGTGCACGTCATGCATGCGACCCGGCCGGCCTAATGCACCGCTGCTGCCAGATGGTGCTTCTGGGGGAAAAACTCGCGTAACAGGTAGTATTCGTTCACGGGACGATCGTCCTGAAGGGCAGGAGTGTCAGGCGATCGCTCAATCATCTGCGACGGCACAACACTGTTGCCCAGCATCAGATTAAACTGGTCCACCGGCTTTATCGCTGGCCCCCATTCCATCATGTCTGCGACAGCGCTGGCCGGCATGCGACCTACCATCTCCTGGGCGTTGCGGTACGGAATGGGACTCATGCTGGCTAAGTAGTGAAAGCCGTCGCGAAAAATGGAGCCATAAATCCGAACATAGGGAAAGACCTCCGTGAGCGCACGCGCGATCGCGGCCTGGTCGACGGCATCACCCTCGGGCGGCAGCCATTGTTGAAGGATGCCGCCGGGGCGCAGTCGCTGCTTAGCAACTTCGTAGAAGTCGCGGGAATATAGCAGGCTGGAACCGGCTGCCGGCACCGGCGGGGGAGGGTCAATGATGATGGCGTCATACTGCTCCGGCACCCGCTCCAGGTAGCGCCGGCCGTCGTCAATGACAACATGCGCCAGCGGCGATGCCAGCACTTGGGCGCCGTCGGCGTGATAGAAGGTGAACAACTTGGGCACGCTGGGAACCAGTTCCACCACAGTCACCGGAACGTTCCACGAGATGACCGAACGGAACGTTGTGCCCATACCAAAGCAGATAATGAGAACCTTGCTGGGAGGCTGCGGCAGGGAAGCCAGCGTCGTGTGCGCCATCATTTTGGTGATCGGAGTCAGAGAGGTCATTCCAACGCCGTTGACCAGCAGCATTTTGTCCATCCCGGTACCAGTAGCAATCACGGTGGCAGTGCTGTCGCGCAGCTCACGGCGGTCGGGATAATCCGCCTTGTAGTCCCGGGTGAAGAAGAAAAGGCAAAGCGCGGCTGCCAGCAACCCGCCAGCCAGCGCCGTTTGCCGCCTTCGCCGCGGGGCACGGATCACTGCAGGTATGGCTAGTGCAAACCAAGGCAGGGACAACACCAACGTGGACTTCTGTTCACCCAACCACGGCAAAAGCAAGAATCCAGCCAGCAGGGGTCCGAGAATGCAGCCCACTACGTTGACGGCGTAGGCGCGTCCGGCGTGATCAGGATCGCCCGCCGACCAGCGGTCCACCAGCATAGGAGTCAGGAAGCCGATTATACCGGCGAAGGGCGCGACCCCAAACAGAACGCGCAAGCTGCCCCTCATCTCGATCCGGCCGTCGGCGGCCAGAAGTGCCAACATGCCGAAGAAGGCCAGCGAGATCCAGACCAAGCTGCTCTCGCGCTCATGTTTCAGGCTCCAAAAACGATAGATCTGCGAACCGGCAAACGTAGCCGCGAGGTAGGCGGCGAGAATTCTGGCAAAGGAATAAACGACGGGACCGATGTATGCGGAAAACAACCGGATCCAAACGACCTCCATGCCCATGGTCGTCAAGCCGGTGGTGAAAAGAAGCAGGAGTATGGCAGCGCTGCCTTGAACTGATGTGGAAGGCCTTTGGGCGGCGGCGACCGGTATGGTCTCTTTCGAGAATAACGAGCCAAGCGTCAGACTAAAGGCGGAGACAAAAATCAGAGTGTTCAGGACCGCGCCAATGCGCAGCGTTCCGCGAAAGCCGTAGAGCTCAATAAGAAACAGCGGAATGACCGCGCCGGCGAGCGCTCCGAGGACATTGGACAGATAAAGGAAGCTGAAGGAACGGCGAGACTCATCCGCCGCCCTGCGGCGGATGGCGAACATCGCCAGAGGAATGGTTGCGCCCATGCAGGCGCACCATGGTACCAGCGCTAGTGCGAGCCATGCGCCAGACATAAGGTGGTAGATCCCGGATGAGATCGGAACACGATCGGCCATCCGGCCGAGCAGACGGTTTCCCAATGACAATTGCAGTGGGACAAGCAACGCAGAAACCGCAATCAGCAGCTCACATGCAGCGTATAGACGGAGCGGATGAGAATGAATTCGGTCACCGTACCGACGGACCAGCGTTCCGGCACCCCATGATCCGAGGCCTAGCCCGCCCATGAAGACGGAGAGCACTATCGATACCAGGGCGGTCGTTACCCCAAAGGCGGCCATCGAGAGCCGCAGCCACACCAGTTCGTACAAGATGCTGCAGAACCCCGAAATAAAGAAGAAAGCAAAAAACCAGTACACGTATCGCACTATACGAACGCAACACGCCAAGCGTCAACGCGCCGCCCAGGCGTGAGGTTTCGCAGCCTCCACCGCGGCAGTGTCAAAGCAACACTACTGTCCCCAATCAGGAATTTACATAACAAGAATGTCAAAAAATTGTCATCAGATCTCGCTCAAAAGTGCCTTTATCGGTTAGGATACTTACAAACTCACAGCCACCAGGGAACCTGCACAGAGCGGGGGTAGGAACGGCGGCGTTTCGAGCCGCAACGTAGCAGGTCGTAGCTTGCAGATATCGTATTCCGCAACTTCGCCCAAAACGACAGAATGCAGTTTGGCCATCACAAGCTTGGCGGACAAAATCACCTCTTCACTTCAAGAGTGGCATTCACCGATTAGGAGCCCGCATATGCAAACAGCTCGCTGTAGCCTTTTGTTTATCCTTGCGTTGCTTTTTCTGACATTTCCACTGGTCGGCAATGCACAAAATGCCTTGCAATTTATTCCCGTCACTCCCTGCCGGATTGTAGATACGCGGCCGCAATATGGCGGCAAAGGTCCTATTCAAGGCGGTACCGCCCAGAACTTTTCTATTCAGGGCAACCAGGGTGGCTGCAGCAACATTCCCGCGACCGCGGCGGCCTATTCACTGAACGTGACGGTCGTTCCCCAGGGCACATTAGGCTACTTGACGGTCTGGCCGTCAGGGCAGGCCCAGCCCAACGTTTCCACCCTGAACTCCGTAGACGGACGAATAAAGGCCAATGCTGCCATTGTGGGAGCGGGCAGTGGCGGCCAGATTAGCGTATTTGCCACCAATACGACCAACCTGGTGCTGGATCTCGACGGTTACTTCGAGGCGACACCGACAAATGATCCAGTTCTCGCCTTCTACCCGCTTGCCCCTTGCCGCGTGCTGGATACCCGCAAGGGACAGTCCCTGCAGGGTGGGCAGCAGTATGCTTTTCCCGTCACCGGTTTGTGCAACGTTCCCTCCACTGCAACCGCGTATTCGTTGAACTTCACCGCTGTGCCCCATCAGCCGCTTGGTTACTTGACAGTCTGGCCGGCGGGCCAGAGTAAGCCCGTAGCCTCCATCCTGAACGCGCCCACCGGTACGGTCACTGCTAATGCCGGCATTATCCCGATGGGGTCAGTGGACGGGAACAACATCGACGTGTTCGCCACCAACGACACCGATTTGGTGATCGACGTGAACGGATACTTCGCGCCGGCGACTTCGGCAGTGGGTGGACTGTCACTATTTACGCTAACCCCCTGCCGTGCCCTGGACACCCGGCACAGTAGCGGCAAGTTCAGTGGCACACTCCCGGTGGACGCAGTGGTGAGTTCTTGCGGTTTGCCGAGCACGGCCCAGACGGTTGTTGTGAACGCCACGGTCGTGCCTCCGGGATTGCTGGGATACTTGACGATGTGGGCCAACGGACAAAAGCAGCCCAATGCCTCCACGCTGAATGCAGTCGACGGGGTAGTCACATCCAATATGGCCGTGGTTCCCTTGAGCAACGGGTATATTAACGCCTTCGCCTCCAACCAAACTCAACTAATAGTGGATCTTTTCAATTACTTTGCTATCCCGAGCGGTCTCAACGGGAACTACACATTCACCATCAACGGCTACAACATGCCAAACGGTGGTGCTCCTTTACCTTGCTCTGCCGGCGGCCAGCTCATGATCGCGGGAAGCTTTATCGCAGATGGAATGGGTAACATCAGCAGCGGCGTGTTTGACTTGAATTGCTCTGGTGGAACTCCACTAGCTGCTGTGCCTTTCACGGGTAAGTACTCGATACAGCCGAACGGTTTGGGGACAATGACCGTTACCTTGGGGGTGGCAGGAAATCCGCACTTCGACCTTTCGGTCGCTATCTCAAGCACCGGGAATGGCAGATTAATCCTCAACAGCGAAAGCAATAGCTACCCACCCAACGCGTGGGGTACGGGTGCTATCTCGATGCAAAACCCGGCAGCTTTGTCGTTAGCGCAAGTCGCAGGCGCCTTTGCCTCGGGCTTCTCGGGAGCTGATCCCAGCCTCAATCGGTATGCGGGCGCGGGACAGTATCTGATTAATGCGGCGGGTACTGTAACCGGCAGCGGCTACATTCTCGATAACGGCAACCAGGTGCCTGTTCTTGCTGCGGGGCAATTAGAAACTTTGGATCCCACTCTCGGCCGGGGCGCCGCAGTGTTAATCAGTAATGGGCTTCAAACCAACTGGGTTTACTATGTCACCTCGGCGAACGAGCTGACTCTCCTCGAGGTTGATCCACTAACTGCGAAGGGTGCGAATCTCGTACTGCAGACGATGCTCCGGCAGTCCACCACCACATTCGATCCCAGCTATCTGAATGGAGTAGGAGTGATCAGAACCAGCGGGCTTAGTTTGGCGGACAAGCGCAAGCGGCCTCTTCAGTTCTCGGGTCCCACGGATGTCGTCTTGGGCCTGTTTACAAGCGACGGTAACGGCAACTACAACGTCAGCCTCGACGAGAACAGCGGCGGGACCCTAACTCAACAGCAAACATCCCAAGGCACTTTGAGCGTAGCTTCCAACGGACTGGTAACCTTCATCGGCAGTGATGGCAAGACGAAGCCCCTTCCGGTGTTCTACCTTGTTGACAAGAACGAAGCGTTTGAGCTCGGCTCCATTCTTGGCTCCGTGGGCGGCCAGGACCTATCGGGTTCGGCAGGTTTTATGGCGCCGCAGTCGGGCGCGCCGTTCTCCAACAGTTCGGGGATCGGAGCCTACTGGGGTGGTAACTACATGCCAGTCACCATAGACGTGAGTGATTCCGTTAGCTGGGTATTGGCTGACGGCAACGGCAATCTGAACGGCACAAACGTCACCAGCGATTCAACCGGAGTTGGGGGCGGGAACTTCATCGGCACCTATTCGATTGATGCGACGGGCAGAATGACGCTGACCGAAAATGGGAAGGTGGCGGCTATTCTGTACGTGATTTCGCCCACCCGGGTGGCGTTGCTTCCCGCGGCTGGTTCCGACCCATCGGTCCAGGTGTTGGGGTCAACCAACTAAGGCTTCGAGGTTTTACCACGCGACTCGAGTCCTTCGATCGGTGTGCATGAGCGCTGGTCGAAGGACTTTTTTTGATTAGCGCAGTATGAAACCGATGTTGCTCTTGACTAGGCTTTCTCTTTTGTGCGGTGGGACGGATTCGTAAGCAGATGTCTTGGACTGCATGAAAACGGAAAATAGCAAACGGGTGGTAACGGACAGTCTGGCCACTGCTGTTGGAAAAGTTGACCGTATAGCCGTTGGCCGGAAGGTCCTGCGGTTGTTTTATAATAAGCCGGGCTGGAAGCTAGTTTCCGAGTCCTTGCAGGTACGGTTATCACAGCCTAACGTGGGGCTATAGCTCAGCTGGGAGAGCGCATCGTTCGCAACGATGAGGTCGTCGGTTCGATCCCGACTAGCTCCACCACCTTTTCAACCATTTACGGTGCTCTACGTCGCAAGACCGTAGCCTTTTTGTCTACTGGGCCGGGCACACGGCTCCCTCACTCTCCAAACGAGCTATCGGATTTGGCGCCTCCGCGTGCTTGCCTGTCAATAGCCTGTTTACCCTGAGAATGGCAACAGAGCGTGTCTCCGCAGCTCCGGTTCCGGGATCTTCAACTCTCTACGTTGCTGTAGGAAGAAGCATCCAGGTAGTAGTGGACGGTGGGGGTAACAATTAACGACAGCACCATGGAGATGCTGATGCCGCCGATGACTGCGATGGCGAGCGGCTGCAGCATTTGTGACCCGGCGCCGATGGCGAGGGCGAGGGGCAGCATTCCAGCGGCAGCGGCCAAAGCCGTCATAAGGATGGGGCGAAGCCGGCGGCGCCCGGCCTGAATCATGGCGGCATGGGCCGAGAAGCCGACGCGGCGGAATTTCTGGTCGGCATCGAGCAGCAGAATCCCGTTTTTGGCCACGATGCCGATGACCATAATCAGTCCCATGAACGACGCGATGTTAAACGTTACGCCGGTGATCAAGAGCGCGAGAAATACTCCTGAGGTGGAAAGCAGGGCCGACGCCAGAATCGAAACTGGGGCCGCCAGTGTCCGAAACTCAAACAAAAGCACCAGAAAGACCAATACCGTCGCCAGCACCAGCACAAGCATCAGGTCGCGGAACGACTTTTGCTGTTCTTCGTAGGTGCCGCCATATACCACTCGTATTGAAGAAGGCAAATGCAAACCGTCAACAACTTGCTGGACCGCTTTGATGGCGCTACCCAGATCACGCCCTTCCAGGCGGGCGGTAACCGTCACGTCGCGCTGCAGGTTCTCACGGCGGATCTCCGACTGCCCCGGTAGCTCGGTTACAGTGGCCAGCGTCCCCAGGGTGGCGGTGTGTCCGCTGGCGCTGTTCAGCAATGTATTGCTCATGGCATCCAGCGAGCGACGATTGGCGTCGGGATAGCGGACACGAATGGTGTAGGCAATATCGTTCGCGATGATCGGTGTCGCTGCGGGCTCACCTTCGAGGATTGCGGAGGCATCGATTGCAACTTCTTCGGGCGTGAATCCGGCGCGCGCTGCGACCGTGGGGTCAACCTGAAACACCGTTGCGGGATTGCTGATGGTGTTCTCGATGCCGTCCTTAACGTCTACCACACCGGAGACCTTGTGAATCGCCTCGGCGACGCGCGGGGCCCACTGGCGCAGGAGAGCGGCGTCGGGAGAGAACAACTTGATCTGCACCGGCTCGGGCGCGTTAGACAAGTCACCGATCATGTCCTGCAAGACC
This sequence comes from uncultured Acidobacteriaceae bacterium, assembly GCA_963823635.1. Taxonomy (GTDB): domain Bacteria; phylum Acidobacteriota; class Terriglobia; order Terriglobales; family Acidobacteriaceae; genus Bog-257. Next base: position 48,436 of record CAWGMV010000030.1, read on the forward strand.
TGCACGAATTCGACTTCGATGGCCGGCTCCTCACGCGCAATCCGGACGCGCAACTCCTCCATGATTTCATCCACGTCGCGGCTGCGCTTGCTTTTCAGCTTGATGGCAATGTCCCCGCGGTTGGCTTCGGTGACCGCGGCCAGCCCAAGCTCGAGGCCGGTGCGCCGTGAAGTGCTCTCAACTTCGGGAATCTCATGAAGCATCTGCTCAATGTGGCCGACGACACGGTTGGTCTCTTGTAGCGAGGCGCCGGGCGGCATCCAATAATCAAGGATGAAGCCGCCTTCGTCCATCGCAGGCAGCAGGTCAGTGCCTAGCGCCTTGTAGCAGAAGAACGATGCGACCACTAGAACGACGCTAAAAACGGCGATCCACTTGGGTCGGTCCAACGCAAAACGGACGCAGCGTTCGTAGAAGTCAACAATGCGCCGAAAGGGGCCGGTCAGAGCTGACTCCTCGGCCGCAAGTAGCTTGTCATTGCTGTCAAGGTCGGAGAGCGGGGCAGTTTCCGGGCTCCTCCGCCGGATGAAGTACTGGCTCAGGATTGGCGTCCACGTCAGCGCCAGCGCCAACGAAGTTAACAATGACACGCTCACTGTGATTGCCAGCGCGCGGAAGAATACCCCGGTCACGCCCGTAACTGCTATCAAGGGAAGGAAGACCACGATGGGTGTGATCGTGGAACCGACCAGCGGAACGGTGATCTCGCTCAACGCGCTGCGAATGGCCTCAAGCCTGCCCTGTCCGGCATCGCGATGCAGTGTGACGTTCTCGACGACTACGATGGCGTCGTCAATCACCAGCCCAACCGCGGCCGCCAGTCCACCCAGGGTCATCAGGTTGAAGCTTTGATTGAGCAGCTTGAGGGCGATGAAGGTCACCAGCACAGTAACGGGAATCACCAGTCCGGCAACCAGCGACGTCCCCCAGTCGCCCAGGAACAGCACCATGATGAGCGAGGCCAGAACCAGCCCTATCAGGATCGCGTCGCGCACGCTTGTGATCGAGGCGGTAATGATCTCCGACTGATCGTAGAAAGGCTCGATGTGGATACCCAGCGGCAGCGAGCCGCGAATGCGATCAATCTCAGCATGCACCTCCCTGGCCACAGCAACCGTGTTGGCATCCGGCTGACGGCTAACACTTAACAGCACCGCAGCTCTGCCATTGGCTGTAACAACGGTATAAACAGGCTTTACGGCCGATCCGACTTGTGCCACGTCGCTGATGCGGACAGGAACTCCGGCCGGCGTGCTCTTGATGACGATTTGTCCGAGTTGGTCTGGACTTTTCACCTGGCCGTCGACCAGTCCGAGATAAAGCTGATGGTTCTGTTGCAGCAGACCGGGCGAGTCAATGAGGTTGGTCCGTCGGACCGCGTCGAGGATGTCAGTCACAGTCACGTTGGCTGTCAGTAATTTGGCTGGATCAGGCGTGATGTGGAACTCAGGTTCCTGGCCGCCCTGGACCAGAACAGTGGCGACACCATCCAGCCGGTTAAGGCGCGGTTTCAATTCGTACGTCGCCATCGTCCAGAGTTGGGTTTGCGGCACCGTATCGGAGGTGAGGCTGTAGCCGATGATGGGAAAGCTGGCGAATGTGAGCCGGTGCGTTTGCAGCGTAGCTGTTGCCGGTAACTCCGTTCGTATGTGCGACAGCGCTGCATCCACCAGTTGCAGCGTAGTCACCATGTTCACGTGCCAGTCGAAGAACAGATCGATTTCCGCTGAACCCCGGCTGGTGATTGATCGGACTTGCTGCAGTCCGGGCACGCTGTTCACTGCCTCCTCGATGGGCCGCGTGATGGTGACCATCATCTGGTCGATCGGCGTGACGCCGTTATCCACGCCGATCAGCACGCGCGGGAAGTCGGTAGTCGGGAAGACAGAAACTGGAATTGTGAAGGCGAGGTAGATGCCGGTTAAGGCGAGGACGATGACGAGAAAGATCACCGACTTGGCGTAGCGCGTGTACCAGTAGCGCTCGTCCACCGGTCCCGAGACGCGCACGCCATTAATCATGGTTTGCCAATTCATGTGCGAATCAGTTTTTCCTGTCGGCCGCGGACTTTTCGCCGGCAGCGGAGGGGTTGTTGGCATCAGCCGGAGGCATGGCCTCGGCAATCCTCACCTTGGTGTTATCAGGCAAGCCATAAGCGCCGTTGACGATGACCTTCTCGCCACCCGTCAGTCCCTTGGTGATTTGCAGGCGATCACCCTGGCGAACGCCGGTTTCCACGCTAACATGATGGGCCTTGCCGTCGGCGCCGACGACCATCAGTGCGGTGGCGCCGTCGGGTGTTTTCAGCAGCGCTGACGCGGGTATAACGATAGCGCCGCTTAACGTGCGCGCAATCATCTGCACAGTTACGGTTGTGCCCGGACGCAAAGTTCCATCCGAATTGGGAGCTGCCACCCAAACCTCGACGGTTGTGCTGTTGGGATCGAGGGCGGGGCTTACCAGCGTCACTTTGCCATTGACCTGAATGTTGTCTGGCACCGTAACGGTCGCCGCATCCCCGACCTTGAGAGCGGCCGCGGCAACCTGGGGAATGTGGGCACGCGCGATTACGGACGAGGTGTCCATTACCACAAGCAGCGGAGTGCCCGGCGCCGGGGTTTCCCCAGGATAAAGCGGCCGCTCGGTGACCACGCCGTCTATGGGGCTGCGAATCTCCGAATAAGAGAGCTGCGCTGCAGCGCCGTCATATTTTCCCTGCGCTGATCTGAGCTGCCCTTTGGCCCGCTTCATTTGGTCTCTCTTGCCCGCGGCCTGAAGTGCCGCCATATGCTTCTCTGCAATTTCGTAGTTGGCCTTGGCCTGGATCCGTGCAACCGATGACTGATCGAATTCTTTGCGCGGCAAGGCGCCCTGTTCGTAGAGAACTTTGCGGCTGTCGTAGATTTTCTGTTGCGCATCGTATTCCTGCTTCGCAGTGTTCAGATCGAACTCTGCTTTTTGCCATTCTTCGGGAAGACTGGAAGAGGTTTCGATGCCGTAAGCTGCCTGGGCCTGCTCATATGCGCCCTTGCTTTCTACTTCAGCCGCGGCAAGATCCCGATTCTCCATCACGGCGAGGAGTTCGCCGCGATGCACCCGGCTGCCCCGATTGACGTAAAACGCCTTCACCGGTGCAGTGATTTTCGGCGTAATCGCAGCCTGGTCTTTGGGGAAGAGAACGGCGTCCGCGGTGATAACCTGCTCGATCGTGCCGCGCTCCGCCACCGCCGTCTGCACCGTCACGACCGGCTCCGCTTCCTTCTCGCTGTTCGAGCAGGAGATAGTCGTTATCGCTATGAGTCCTACAATGAGGGAGAGAAGCAAGCCCCTGAGAAAAGTAAATGCTTTCATGATTCAGAATGCTCCCGTCAGCGTCTGCAAATTCGCAATCGCCAGGTGGTAACGAGCTTCAACGTCATGATAGGCATTACGCGCTGCAGTCAGCGTATTCTGGGCATCCACCACTTCCAACGCAGAAGCTTCGCCCGCCTGATAACGCAAGTTGGTCAGCCGGAGGCTCTCCGTAGCCAGTTCGGCAGAATTACGAACTATATCCAGTTGTCCCCGCGCCGTCTGGGCTTCCGCATAGAAGGATTGCAGGTCGGCGAGCGCCTGCCGTTGCGCTGCGCTGAGCTCCACCTGAGCCTGATGGCGCTGTAGCTCGGCCTGCTTTACCTTGCTCTGCGTCGCGCCCCAGCTGAAGACAGGGATATTGAGGCTCGCCACCGCTGAGTAACCAAGATTGCGAAAGCCGTTACGATCATAGGTTGCAAATTGGTTGGCGTCGATTCCGTAGAACCAGTCAACCGTCAGCGAAGGGAGGTGTTCAGCACGAGCCACCGTGACCTCCTTGTCGGCGACTTCAAGAGCGGCAAAAGCAGCATGAAGCTCTGGATTGTTGTTTTTCGCCATTTCCTGCACGTCGGCCAGCGGAGGCAGCGTTGGTGCGGCTGCAAGATCGTTCACCACTGTAAAATTCTGAAAGAAGTTGGGAAATACCAGGACAGCCAATGCCAGACGCGCATTCTCCTCTGCCAGCTTCGTGTCCTGTAACTGACGCTGCTGCTCATTGGCCTGGATCTGCGCTTTGACCACATCTGAATGCGCGACTTCGCCACCGGCTTCGAGCTTCTTGCTGAGGTCAAGAAAATGTTGCGCTTCTCCGGAGGCCTGCGAGATGCTGGCAGTTTTTGCCTGCGCCGCAAGCAGACCATAAAACGCCTGAACGACGATCACCACCAGTCCACGGGCAGCGATTTCCGCCTTTGCCTGTGCCACGGCTTGAGCAGCCCTTGCCCGTTGATAGTCCGGCAGCGAACCGAATCCAAACGCCTCGTGCGCAATGCCCTGGCTGATGTACTCATGGACGCCGTTGTTGGCTATGAATACGCCGCTCGTCGTGCCATTGCCTTGTGTATAGACGAAACTGTTGGCATAACTTATGCTCGGCAGCAAGGCGGCGCGCGCTTGTACACGATCCTCACGCGCTAGGCCCAATGCGGTGAGCGCCCACTGGAATTGCGGGCTGTTGGCCTTGGCTCTGGAGATCGCGTCCGCGAGCGTTAGCGACACGCTGGCTGAATTTTGGGAGCTTGACGCCTGGGTGGGAAGAGGCGGTGCAACCTGGGCTCCCAATCGCCACGCTGCAAGCAGCAGAAAGGTACCGAAAATCCTTGTCGTAAGCAAGCGTCCCTCTTGGAGTTGGCCTCATCTTCCAGTCGGAGGCGGCAACTGACTTTACAGCCAGCATTCTCTCAAAACTCGGTTCACTATGTGCTGCCAATCACATCGGCTCGGCCCCGCCAGCCGTGGCTGAGAAAGGCTCTCAACTCGCGGGTGGTGGCGCATTTTCTTCCGGTTTCAGAGGATGCCGTGAGCGTCCGGACCGCGGGAGGCCAAAGGCCCAGCCAACCGCTACAAGCATGTGTCGGCGGCGGAGCGCGAGGCGCTACTGACGTTCATGCAATCGCTGTGAGGCGTAGCCGATGGCTGATCGGTGTGAACCAACGGCTGATTGCTATCCCTTCCGTTGCCTGCGGAAGCGGGCATGAGGTACGGATTTGCGTCGCTTGCGCGACATCCAGCGACCCAATGTGGCCGGCGATGGGGCGAAGGCTGCGAGTAAGAGAAATCCGCCTGCCACCGCGACGATTTCTGGCGAATAAGAGCTGCTCGGAGTGGCAGGATTGTTCTGGAACATCATCATCTCGCTGCGGGCCTTGTGCAAGCCAAAGAAGACCAGTAACGCTCCCAGAGCAAAGACTGCAACGCGCACCGCAACTTTCACCAGTTTCTCCTCGCCCCCGGGAAACGTTCTACAGAACATTGACGGCACGCGCAGCCAGCAGCGCGATGATAGTTAAAGAAATGAGAGACTGCAACATCATGGCTATCTTTGCCCACCGTGCCAGGACAGCCGTATCTGTCGGGGAAAAAGCCGTACTGGTGTTAAAAGCCAGAAACAGGTAGTCAACGAACTCCGGTGACCACGCCTGATCGGCCTTCGACTGCCGCACCATTTGAGGGAAGAGAAAGGAGCTCCTGAGCACGACCCCGAACTTCTCCCGGCCTAAAGGTCCGCCTGCATCAAGCTTCCAATACCAGAGGCTGAAGACCAGCACATTGGTGATCCATAGCGACCCTGCCGAAGACAATAGTGTTCCGGGTGGGTCCTTGTGATGCGGCAACCCCTGCACCAGCAAAACCAGGGAGCCAATCAATGCCAGCGTAATTGCTACATTAGCTACCAAGGTAAGTATTCGGGTTAGGTTGTGATGCCCCAGTCGATATGTGGTGATGATGGGAATCAGCAAGAGAACGATGACCGAAAATAGCCCCCATCGCGGCCCAACCGAGAGCCTTTCCGGCAGTGCGAAGTAAAGCAGAGCCGCAGCCATCATGGCCACGAAGGCCGGCCACCGGGGCTCACGTGCTTTCTGCAAGGTCATAATCTAAGGCAGATTGCTCTCGCGTTACGCTGTCTGAGCGACCAACGAACTTCTCCATGTCTGATGCCTCAGTGTACCAATCGTCCACTTCGGCTGATGACAACAACGACACCACTCATGACGATTTCGTGATAGTGGAGGGCGATTTTGTGACGTGCGTCACTGAATCCCGTCTCCAACAGGGATATAGTGTCGGGTTCTTTCATACTATTGTCCCACTTCGGTGGGACGTGTGAGTTATTACGTTATGCCGCAAAATTACGTACCCATTTTTATCTTCGCCTTCGTCGCGTTTCTGGTGGCCGCTGGAACAGTGGCCATTTGTGCGCTGATTCGCCCCAAGAACCCGTTCAAGACCAAGCTGATGCCCTACGAGTGTGGCATTACGCCTTTTGACAGCGCGCGCGGTCGCTACACGGTGCGTTTTTATATCGTTGCCATCCTGTTTGTGGTCTTCGACGTGGAGACGATCTTCCTCTTTCCCTGGGCGGTGCAGTTCAAGCTGCTCGGCCTGTTCGGGCTGCTGGAGATGCTTATCTTTCTCGGCATCCTCATCGTGGGATACATCTGGATCTGGAAAAAGGGCGCGCTGGAGTGGGTGTAGCGGCAGTGGCGTTCCGGAGCGCGTTTACGACGTTAGCCCCATTCGCATCGCACGGTGCGGATGGGGAATTTTTTTGACGATCGGCGATTTTGTGATTACGGTCACAGCGCCCAGTGACCCTCGCACAAGATGCCAGGCGCCTCGAACTGCTAAAACTTAGGGTGCCGGAAGATATGGGTTCGGCACCGTAGAGAAACACAGCAAATGCCCGACGAAACTAAAGGACCGAATCCAGTCTCACCCGCGCAAAGCGGCGAAACGCCGCCCGCTGCAAAGCCAGCCGAACCTGCTGCGACTCAATCAGATACGCCGGTTGCCAAGACGGAGGCGCCAGTCGCGATTAAGCCTGCCGAGGCAGCAACCGTCGCTCCTGCCTCCGCGGCCAAGCCTGCCGAAGCCGCCGCCGCATCTGGCGAGAAGCCCGCAGCTGCCGCAGCAGCCAAACCAGTTGCTCCAGCCACGGCCAAACCTGCCGCTCCCGCTGCCAAACCGGCGGCAAAACCGGAAGGCCCAAAGCCAGAGCCGTGGGAATCCGAGCTGGTGGCCCGTCTGCGTAGTCAGCATGGTTCTGGGCTCAAGGAAGCCAGCACCTATCTGGGCCAGAAGTACCTCGTCGTTGACAGTTCGATCCTGTACGAAATCCTGCTGCTCATGCGCGACGACGAGCTCTTCGACTACTGCGTGGACATCACCGCTGTTCACTATCCCAAGCGCGAGGCGCAATTCGACGTCGTGTACGTCCTCTATTCGTTCCACCACAACGAGCGCGTGCGGGTGAAGACTCAGATCAGGGACGGCGAGAGCCTTCGCACCGCAGTCGAAATCTGGCCGACGGCCAACTGGCTGGAGCGCGAAGTCTATGACATGTTCGGCATCACTTTCGACGGGCATCCCGACATGAAGCGCATCCTCTTGCCCGACGGATGGAAGGGACACCCCTTGCGCAAGGATTATCCGATCCTGCAGCAAGACAAGGAATGGGTGCAGATCAACCTTGGCATCGAGAGTGGACAATGAAGGAATTCGAAACCGATTATCGCCACGCGAAACCCGGTGAGAGTGGCCCGGGCGTCGTGGACTATCTCGACCTCGATACCAAGGACCAGACCTTCCTCGACTCGACGGAGCTTGTGCTCAACATGGGGCCGCAGCATCCCTCGACCCACGGCGTGTTGCGCGTCATCCTCAAGCTGGACGGCGAAAAAGTTCTGGGAACCGAGTGCGTCATCGGCTACCTGCATCGCGGTGTTGAGAAGATTGGCGAGAACCGCACCTACGCGATGTTCAATCCCTACGTGGACCGCATGGATTACGTCGCCGCGGTCTCCAATGGGCTGGGCTATTGCGAGGCGGTCGAGAAGCTGCTGAACGTGGAAGCGCCGCCGCGCGCGCAATACATCCGCGTCATCCTGACAGAACTGTGCCGAATCGCCAGCCACCAGGTTTGGCTGGGCACGCATGCGCTCGACATCGGTGCGCTGACACCGCTGTTTTACTGCTTCCGCGATCGCGAAGAGATACTGAAGATTTTCGAGAAGTATTGCGGCGCGCGCCTCACCACGCACGCCTTCCGCATCGGCGGCTGCCTGTACGAGACCTACGACGGCTTCGAGCAGGATTGCCAGAAGTTCTGCGACTGCGTTCCTGCCCAAGCTTGACGAGTACGAAGAGCTGCTGACCACCAACCGCATCTGGGTGGAGCGCACCAAGGGCGTCGGCATTCTGAATCCGGAAGACTGCATCGCGCTGGGCGTCACTGGACCGGTGCTGCGCGCCAGCGGTGTGAAATGGGACCTGCGCAAAGCGCAGCCCTATGAGTCTTACAAGGATTTCGACTTTGAGATTCCCACTGGACTGAACGGCGACACCTACGACCGGTATCTGGTTCGCATCGAGGAGATGCGCCAGGCAGTGCGCATTATTCGCCAGGCGGTGGATGGACTGCCTCCAGGCCCGATCATGGCCAAGGTGCCCAAGGTAATTAAGCCGGCGGTAGGCGAAGTTTACACCTCCATCGAGGCGCCCAAGGGCGAGCTGGGATATTTCATCGTCAGCGACGGTTCCACGCAGCCGTACCGGGTGCGCGTGCGGCCGCCGTCGTTTGTCAATCTTGCAGGCCCTCGACAAGATGGTGCGCGGTTTGCTGGTGGCCGACGTAGTCGCGGTCATCGGGACCCTCGATATCGTGCTCGGGGAGGTAGGTAGTCGGGTAGAGCGGGCCTTTAGGCTCGCGTCAAGGCTGTTGTTTAGAACGAGGGGGCTTTAGCCCCGGACATTACGATGCTTGACGCAATCACAAATTACCTGCACAGCAGCACCACCCCCGGCGAAGCCGGCAGCATGTTCTGGGCGACCATCTACATCCTGCTCATCACCATCGGCGTGTCGCTGGCCGTGATCGCCATGAACTGGCTGGAGCGCAAGATCCTGGCGCACATGCAGATTCGCCTCGGCCCCATGCGGGTTGGCCCTCACGGATTGCTGCAGCCCTTCGCCGACGCCCTCAAGCTGCTCATCAAGGAAGACATTATCCCTGCGGAAGCCGACAAGCTGGTCTTCTGGAGCGCGCCAGTCGTGGTCACCATGACCGCCTTCACGACGTTTCTCGTCGTGCCGTTCGGACGCACCCATGCGGTCACCGACATGAACATTGGCGTGCTGTTCATGCTGGGTGTTTCGTCGCTGGGAGTGTTGGGCATCATCATGGCGGGGTGGTCGTCAAACTCGCACTATCCGCTGATGGGCTCGCTACGCTCCAGCGCGCAGATGGTGTCGTACGAAATCGCCATGGGCTTCGCCATCGTCTCGGCCGTGCTCATGACCAGCCTGCAGACCGGCACCGGCACGCTGAGCATGATCGGCATCGTCGAAGCGCAAAACGCGCAGCAGACCTGGTTCATCTTCAAGTTCTTTCCCTTGGGGTTCATCGCGTTCGCGGTGTTCGCCATTGCCATGGTCGCGGAGACCAACCGCGCGCCTTTTGATTTGCCGGAAGCTGAGTCAGAACTCGTCGCCGGCTTCCACACTGAATACAGCGGATTCCGCTGGTCGCTGTTCTTCCTGGCCGAGTACGCCGCGATGCTGGCGGTGTCGTCCATCGCGGTCACGCTCTGGCTTGGCGGATGGATGCGGCCCTTCCCCAACTGGCTGAGCGGTTCGGCTTGGGATTTGGCGTTCTCGTTTGTTCCAGCACTGGCGTTTTTTGTGCTCGCGGGACTGTGTTTCCTCGGGCACGATTCGTATGCCGAAGATTCCGCAGATGCGCATCCAGACCATCGGCACTGGCAATCTTTGGCGGCGCTGCTGGGATTTGTCGGACTTGTGCTCTTGGTTCCCGGCATACGCGAACGCATACAGGACATCTTCTGGTTCGTCGCCAAGGTCGCATTCTTCATGTATCTGTACATCTGGTATCGCGGGACATTTCCGCGCTACCGCTTTGACCAGCTCATGCGAGTGGGCTGGAAGGTATTGCTGCCCATCGGACTCGGCGTCCTCATTGCCACCGCGGTATGGGGACTGCTGCCGCAGTTGTCGTCGTTAGTTGTGGGGGTGTGCAATGAATCTGCCGCCGCTGCTTCGCAAAGTCTTGTTGGTTGACCTTATCAAAGGCTTAAAGGTTACGTTTCACTATCAGCCTCCAAGTGAAGCAATCACAGAGCAATATCCGCTGGAGCGCCCGGTCATCTTTGAGCGCTACCGGGGCCAGCCTCGGCTGAATACGAATCCCGACACCGGCGAGTCGCTGTGCATCGTTTGCAACCTGTGCGCGCTGGCGTGTCCGGAGCAGTTGATCGTGGTGAAAGGCGAGCGCAATCCGGTGACCCGGCGTAAGGAGCCGGTCTCGTGGACTTATGACCTGAGTCGCTGCATGTTCTGCGGCCTGTGCGCCGAGGCCTGCTCGACCGACGCACTGGAGCTGACGCAGGACTACGAGATGGCGCTCTACAGCCGCGAGGGCATGGTGCTCGACCAGGCAGCGCTGGAGCGCGGCCAGGAACCGGTGAGGTATGTGAAATGAAGTTGTCAGTGGCCAGTGGTCAGTTGTCAGTTGTATGGACTGTCTCTCCGTTTGTCATCCCGAGCGGAGGCGGCCCGATGTTGGCCGCCCCAGTCGAGGGATCTGCGGTTTGCCAGAGGCGCGCAATATGAATCCTGTCGCCACAACTTTCTTCTTCTACTTCCTCGCGATCATGGCGATCGTCTCCGCCATCGCGGTCATCACGCGGCGCAATCCGGTGCATGCTGCGCTGTCGCTTATCGTGACGCTGCTCTCGCTGGCAGGCTTTTACCTGATGCTCTACGCGCCGTTCGTGGCCGCGGTGCAGATCGTGCTGTATGCCGGCGGCATCGTAGTGCTGTTCCTGTTCGTCATCATGCTGATCAATCTGGAGCAGAACATCCGCGAGTACCAGTTCAACAAGCAGTGGCTGGTGGGCACCGTGGCCGCGGCCGTGCTCGGCGGGCTGTTGCTGTTCGTGTATCGCACGGGTCGTGACGCGTTCCCGTCAGTTTTCTACCAGGGATTTCGCGGGCTTGAAGGGGACAACACGCAGGAAGTCGGCAAACTGCTCTACGGAGCTTACATCTTTCCGTTCGAGATTGCGTCACTGCTGCTGCTGGTGGCCATCGTAGGCGCGGTGGTCATGGCGAAGAAGAGGATTTGAGGATTCACGGCTTGTGAGTGGGGAGTGTTTCAGAATTGGTTTGTATCAGGGCAGGGCTTCAGCCGTGCCGCAAGCTGCCCGACTACAAAAGGGCTTTAGCCCCTGTACCTCAGCGGCTAAAGCCGTTGTCTTGATCGATTTAACGGCACGACTAAAGTCGTGCCCTGATACAAAGCTGACTGGTAACTAATTTATGGCTGAGATCACCACAATGCATTACCTGGTCGTTGCGGCGGGGCTGTTCATCATCGGAACCGTGGGTGTGCTGACGCGGCGCAACGTGGTCATCATCCTGATGTCGATTGAGCTGATCCTCAACGCCGTCAACCTGAACCTGGTGGCGTTCTCGCGGCTCTATGGGCTGCACGGGCAGGTGTTCGCGATCTTTGTCATCACCGATGCCGCCGCCGAAGCTGCCGTCGGGCTGGGCATCATCATCGCCTTCTTCCGCAACAAGGAGACGGTGAACGTGGACGAGATCGATTTGCTGAAGTGGTGAAAAAGCAGTGGTCAGTTGTCAGTTTGGATTTGCGTGCCATGACTCGGACATGTGTCGTGTTTGGAAAGAAGTCGATCGTCCTTTGAGCGTTTGATGGCTGGACTGCAAACGCCCGAGTCCCGCGAAGCGGGACGGAAGAGTTTAGCCCAGCGCTTCAGCGCTGGGTAGGAGTAAGTAAACAACACGAGTCCCGTAGGGACGGCAGAAAAAAGCAGGTCCCTCGACTCGGTTGCGCAAAGCCAGCGCAACCTCGCTCGGGATGACAATTTTAATGTTTTGGCTAATTGCTAACGGCTAATTACATGTACTTCCTTGACCACATCTGGTTGATCCCGCTGTTCCCGGCGCTCGGCGCAGCTTGCATGTTCTTCTTCGGACGCAAGCTGTCGAAGTCGGCGGTGAGCGGCGTTTGCGTCGGCGCGGTGGTGGTGGCCTTTGCCTGGGCGTGCCTCGCCGTATGGCAGTACACGGACTACTCCTCTGCGCATCCCGGCAAGCCCTTCGAAAAGGTGCTGTACACCTGGATGGGCACCGGTGACAGTTCGCTGAGCTATGTGACCCATGGCGGCACGGCCGAGTTCCACGCCGATGCCGGATTCCTGCTAGATCCGCTGTCCGCCATCTGGCTGCTCTTCGTGACCGGCGTCGGCATGCTGATCCATATCTACTCGATCGGCTACATGGGGCATGAGGGCGGCTACTATCGCTTCTTTGGCTACCTGAACCTGTTCATGTTTTCCATGCTCACGCTGGTGCTGGCCAACAACTACGCCGTCATGTTCGTGGGCTGGGAGGGCGTGGGCCTGTGCTCGTACCTGCTGATCGGCTTTTACTTCCAGCGCCATTCGGCTTCGACCGCCGCCAACAAAGCATTCATCGTCAATCGCATCGGTGACGCTGGATTCATCCTCGGCATGTTCACCATCGCCTGGTACTTCGGCTCGATGCAGTACACCGCGGTCAATCATCTGGCGCGCAGCGGACAGTTCCACATCGGCGATCCCGTCATCACCACGGCCTGCCTGCTGCTCGTTCGTCGGAGCCTGCGGCAAGTCGGCGCAATTTCCCCTGTACGTCTGGCTGCCGGATGCGATGGAAGGCCCGACGCCGGTTTCGGCACTCATCCATGCTGCGACCATGGTCACCGCGGGCGTGTACATGGTGGCGCGCTCGAACGCGCTGTTCGTGCTGGCGCCAAACGCGATGAAGACTGTCGCCATCATCGGCGCGCTGACCGCGATCTTCGCTGCCACGATCGGCCTGGTGCAGAACGACATCAAGCGCGTGCTGGCCTACTCGACGGTTTCGCAGTTGGGCTATATGTTCCTCGCGCTCGGCGTGGGCGCGTTCGCCGCCGGCGTCTTTCACGTCTTCACCCACGCGTTCTTTAAGGCGCTGCTGTTTCTCGGGCGCGGGCTCGGTCATCCACGCCATGAGCGGCCAGCAGGAAATGCAGCACATGGGCGGGCTGCACAACAAGATCAAGACTACGTTCCGCACCATGTTGATTGCGACACTCGCCATCGCTGGCATTCCGGGATTCGCGGGCTTTTTCTCCAAGGACGCCATCCTGTGGGAGACGTGGTCGCGCGAAGCGGGCGCCTATCGCTACTTGTGGTACATCGCCTTCCTCACCGCGCTGATGACCTCGTTCTACATGTTCCGGCTGATTTACCTGACCTTCTTCGGCAAGCCTCGGATGAGTCACGAAGTCGAGTACCACATCCACGAGTCGCCCAAATCGATGACCGTGCCGCTGATTATCCTCGCGATTTGTTCCGTCGGCGCAGGATTCCTCGGATTGCCGCATAGCCTTGGCGGCTCCAACCGCTTCGAGAAGTTCCTGGAGCCAGTATTCGCCAAGGAAGCAGTGGTGCTGGAAGAAGGCGGAAAGGCTGCGCAGGTTGCGGCGGGTGAGCAGCAGGTCGAGCACACCGACCCCATGGAGTACACGCTAATGTTCGCCTCGGTCGGTGCGGCCGTCGTGGGATGGTGGCTGGCGCAGCGCGCCTACAAGAACGCCGACAAAGGCTACAAGGAGCCGATCAACGAGATCTCGCCGCGCTTCTACAAGACACTCTTCCGGAAGTGGTATGTGGACGAAATCTACGACTGGTTCGTTCACCGGCCGCGCGAAGGTGGGACCAGTGCGCCTGGGCGTGATGGGGCTCGGCGACGCGGCGTGGAAGTTCGACGCAGACGTGATCGACGGCACGGTCAACGGCGCGGGTTGGACAACGCGCATGACCGGCAACCTGTCGGTGCTTTGGGACAAGTGGATTATTGATGGCCTGTTCGTGAACGGAATCGCCATTGTGACCCGGCTGGCTTCGTATCCGGTGCGCCTGGTGCAGTGGGGTCTGGTGCAGTGGTACGCGCTGGTCATGGTGGTGGGACTGGTCGGCTTGGGTTTGTATTACGTGATTCGGTGGTAAGAACAGTTGTCAGTTGCCGGTGGGCAGTTGTCAGTTTGGATTTCGGGTTTTGGCTAGTTGCTAATGCTAACGGCTAATTGCTAGTTGCTAAGGCTGAGAGCTAAAAAATGTATAACCACATTCTTTCCATAATTCTTTTTACGCCGCTGGTGGGCGCGATTCTCCTGATGCTGATGCCGAAGGAGAACAAGGACGCCATCCGCTGGATCGGCAACATCTTCGGCATTCTGGGATTTCTGGTCTCGCTGCCGCTGGTGCCGTGGTTCTGGGCGGCCAAAGATCGCGGCGGCTTCCAGTTCGTCGAAGGCGCTCCCAACAACTGGATCCCGACCATCGGCGCGGGCTACGTCATCGGCATTGACGGCATCTCGTTCCTGCTGATCATGCTGACCACGCTACTCGGCGCCATCTCGATCCTGTCATCGTGGAATGCCATTCAGGACCGCGTCAAGGAATATTACGTCTGGTTCCTGGTGCTGCAGACGGGCATGCTCGGCGTCTTCATGGCCAACGACATGTTCCTGTTCTTCGTCTTCTGGGAGGCCATGCTGGTGCCGATGTATCTGCTGATCGGCATCTGGGGCGGCCCGCGCAAGCTTTACGCGGCCATCAAGTTTTTCCTGTACACCCTGTTCGGCTCGGTGCTGATGCTGCTGGGCATCCTGTTCCTGTACTTCCATCACCACACCCTGACCGGCGTGTACACCTTCTATCTGCCTGATCTCTACGCCACGGCGCCCAAGATCGGCGGCCACGCGGCCATCTGGCTGTTCTTCGCGTTCTTCGTCGGCTTTGCCATCAAGGTGCCGATGTTCCCGTTCCACACCTGGCTGCCCGACGCGCACGTCGAGGCGCCAACCGCGGGCTCCGTGATTCTGGCGGGCGTCCTGCTGAAGATGGGAACGTACGGCCTCATCCGCTTCTCGCTGCCGTTCTTCCCGGCGGTCGCGATGACGCCGTGGGTGCGCCAGTTCGTCATCGTGCTCTCGCTGATCGCCATCATCTACGGCGCGCTGGTCTCGCTGATGCAGAAGGACATGAAGAAGCTGGTGGCGTACTCGTCGGTCAGCCACCTCGGCTTCTGCACGCTCGGCATCTTCGCGCTCAGCCCGCTGGGCCTCAGCGGCTCAGTGCTGCAACAGATCAATCACGGCATCTCCACCGGCGCGCTGTTCTTGATTGTCGGCATTCTCTACGAACGGCGGCACACGCGCGAGATCGCCGAGTACGGCGGCATCTCCAACGTGATGCCGGTTTACGCCACCATCACGCTCATCATGTTCATGTCGTCGATGGGACTGCCGCTGCTCAACGGCTTTGTCGGCGAGTTCACCATCCTGCAGGGCACGTTCATGGAGAACAAGATCTGGGCAGCCTGGGCGGTGCCCGGTGTGATTCTCGCCGCCGCATATCTGCTGTGGCTCTATCAGCGAGTGTTCTTCGGGAAGGTGAACAATCCCAAGAACGAGAAGCTGCTCGATCTGTCGGGAAGGGAACTGGCCACGTTCATTCCGCTGGTGATCATCGCGTTCTGGATCGGTCTGTATCCCAAGCCGTTCTTCCAGATTCTCTCCACGCCGGTGAACAACCTTGTGGCGACCGTGCGTCCAGATTATCCCGGCCTGACAAAGCCGGTGGTCGCAGGACAGCCGGCAGTGAATGCGAATCCGGATGCGGCGACTCCGCTGCCCGAGCCGCCGAAATCGCCGGCGAAGGAAACCTTGCCCGCCAACGGCTCGCCAAGGGAAACAGGCGTGACGAAAGTGCAGCACCCAGCTCGGGTAGAGCAGACCCTCAGGGACTGTGTCGCAACCGGGAATGCAATTTCGTTGGAGGAGAAATGCTCGAATCCCGGCCGAACCAGCCGCGCAGCGGCGGAATTGCAGTTAGCCCAGGGCGTAAGCCCTGGGTCAAGTGGGGAAAAAATTTCGAGCCGCGGAGCGGCGGCACCGGCGAACACGGCCAGCGCGAATTTATCGGCTGCCGGCAGCAAGTGAGGATCTTGTGACCACCTCGCTGACACCATATTTGAACTTCACCAGCAACGACTACCTGCTGTCGCTGCCCATGCTGCTGCTGACGCTGTTCGCCCTCGGCATTCTCCTCATTGACTTGTTTCTCCCCAAGCAATGGAAGCAGGTGAACGCCATCATCGCTCTCGTTGGCCTCGCGTTTTCGGCGGCTGCGGTCGTCAAGCTCCACTACGCGTACAACGCCGCGGCGCGGCAGGGTCTTGCCTTCACCAGCGCCGGTTTCATGAACTCGCTGCTGGTCGATCGCTTTGCCCTGTACTTCTTCTATCTGTTTCTGCTGGGCGCGGCTATCGCCATCCTGATGTCGGTGCACTATCTGGAGATCGAAAAGGAAAATCACGGCGAGTTTTACGCCCTGCTGCTGTTTTCGGTTGTCGGCATGATGTGCATGGCCGCTGGCTACGACATCGTGCTCATCTTTATCGGCCTGGAGTTGATGGCCATCTCGACCTACGTTCTTGTCGGATTCCTGCGGCGCGACAAGCGCTCGAATGAAGCCGCCTTGAAATACCTGCTGCTGGGCGCGTTCTCGTCGGGCATCTTCGCCTATGGTCTCTCGCTGTTCTACGGACTCACGGGAAGCACCAATCTCAAGATCATCGCGCAGAAGCTGCAGGAGGACCTGGCCGTGCGTCCGAACGATCCTGTCGTCATCTTCGCCCTGCTGGCGACGGCGACCGGCCTGCTATTCAAGATCGCCGCGGTGCCTTTCCACCAGTGGGCGCCCGACGCCTACGAAGGCGCGCCCACCAGCGTTACGGGATTCATGTCCGTCGCGGTGAAATCTGCAGCCTGGGCGATGTTGCTGCGCATCTTCCTCTTCGGCTTGTACCCGCTGCGCTCAATGTACGTCCCGCTGCTCATCTTCGTATCCATCGCCACCATGACCGGCGGCAACCTGGCGGCCATCACGCAGAACAACCTGAAGCGCCTGCTCGCGTACTCCTCCATCGCGCACGTCGGCTACATGCTGCTCGGCCTCATCGCCAGCGACGGGCAGAACAACTCTACCGGCATCGTGGCCATTCTGGTCTACCTGCTGGTGTACACCTTCATGAACCTCGGCGCGTTCGCGGTCGTCACCTCGCTGCGCCGCCGCAACGTCATCGGCGACGAGATCGACGACATCGCCGGCCTTTACTTCAAGGCGCCGGCAGAAGCCATCCTGATGCTGGTGTTCATGCTGTCGTTGGCTGGAATCCCGCCACTGGCAGGCTTTTGGGGCAAGTACTTCATCTTCCTCGCGCTGATCCAGACGGGCCATTATGCGCTCGCGGCCATCGGCGTGCTCTATTCGGTCGTCGGGCTTTATTACTACATGCGAATCGCCAACGCCGTGCTGATGCGCCAGCCTATCGATCCCGAGCCCGTCCACTCCAGCGCGGGCATGCGCCTGGCGCTGACCATCACTGCCGCCGGAACCGTCATCATCGGCCTCTTCCCGAACCTGATGATCAACGCCGCCAACTGGTCGCTGGGGTTGGTGGAAGGCTCGCAGCACATGGCGGCATTGCTGCGGTGAGCGTCCTGCTCGCCAGCACTTAACCCTTCACTGAAATTGCTGGCGTTCTTTGTCTTGCATCTGGTACGTTCTCTGCCATCTAGAAAGGGCGCACGATGGCCAATCACTCCGGCAGTGAAGCGCAGGCAAGTTCCGACCGCTGGCACGCGATGGGCGCCGGCTTTCTCGGCTGGACGCTTGATGCCTTCGACTTCTTCGTCGTCATCTTCCTGCTCGATACGCTCGCCGCACACTTCCATGTTCCCAAACGCGACATCGTGCTCACCATCACGGCGACTCTCGCCATGCGGCCAGTCGGCGCGCTCATCTTCGGCATGATGGCCGACCGCTACGGCCGCCGCCGCCCGCTCATGGCCAACGTAGTGTTCTTCGCAACCATCGAGGTGCTGTGCGGCTTCGCGCCCAACTATACGGTGTTCTTCGTTCTGCGGGCGCTGTTCGGCATCGGCATGGGCGGCGAATGGGGCGTTGGCGCATCGATGGTGATGGACCACGCGCCCGTGCGCTGGCGCGGCGTGCTCTCCGGAATCCTGCAGAGCGGATACACCATCGGCTATTTCCTCGCGGCGCTGGCCTCGCGCGTGGTGCTGCCCTACTGGGGGTGGCGCGCAATGTTCTGGGTCGGCGGCCTGCCCGCGCTATTGGCGCTTTACATCCGCACCAAGGTCCCCGAGTCCGAAGCGTGGAGGCGGCATCGCGTGGCGCGAACCATCGACGGCCCGCGCATTGCGTGGCAGAACAAGTGGCTAACCCTGTACATGATTGCGCTTATGTTCATGATGAATTGCCTCTCGCACGGCACGCAGGATCTGTATCCCGATTTCCTCAAGCACGCGCACGGCATCGCGCCCAACACCGTAGCCGACATGACGATGTTCTTCAATGTGGGGGCCGTGACCGGCGCAGTAATCTTCGGGCTGCTTTCAGAGCGCATTGGTCGCCGCTACAGCATGTTGGCCGCGCTGGCAGTCTCAGCCGCAATCATTCCCTTGTGGGCTTTCGGCAGCACGCTGGTGGTGCTGGCAATTGGCGCGTTCATTATGCAGATGGGCGTGCAAGGAGCGTGGGGCAACATTCCCGTTCATCTAAACGAGCTTTCTCCCGACGCAGTGCGCGGCCTGCTGCCGGGTTTTACGTATCAGATCGGGATTCTGCTGGCTGCCTCGACGCCGACCTTGCAGTTCGCCTTGCGCGACCGCCTCGGCTACGCCTGGGCGCTGACGGCGTTTGAGTTGGTCGTGATGGCCATACTTTCCATGTTGTTGATTTTTGGGAAAGAGAAGCGCGGTCGAAGTTTTGTGCGGAGCCCAGAGGTGGTAGCGGCTTCACTAACCCCTAGCCCCTGACCACTGTTTTGGAGCGGGAGACGGGGATCGAACCCGCGACCAACGGCTTGGGAAGCCGTGACTCTACCACTGAGTTACTCCCGCTCAATCGGTAGTGAGCAAAGTCTAACATCGCCGCAAATCGGCCCGCAATCAATCTGCGGGCGACTTTCTTGGTTTTTGCTGCTACAATTCTTTGCATCTGCTGGCCGACTGTTATCCTATTCCAGAAAGGGGGCTGACTGCCCATGACAAGGACCAAAATAGCCGTATCTTGTTTGCTCGCATCCCTGCTTCTGATTTTGACCCTGCCCGCGTGGGGCGCCGACAAAACCAAAGACGAAGAAACCATTAGAAACGCTACCACGGTGTTACAAGCCATGGTGGGCAGCAAAGACGTTCCAGCCAGCACAGTAGCGAAGGCTGATTGCATCATTATTCTGCCCAGCGTGAAGAAGTTCGCCGTAGGCATCGGCGGAACCGGCGGCCGTGGTCCCATGACTTGCCGCGAAGGGGCTAACTTCACTGGAAAATGGGGACCGCCCGCCATGTACACTATCGGCGGCGCCAGTGCTGGTTTTCAGATCGGCGGAACAGCTAAGGACTTCATCATCCTGGTCATGGCGCCGACGGCGGCGAACAAGGTTCTGGACGGCAAAGTCAAGGTCGGCAGCGACGCGACCGCGGCGGCCGGTTCCGGAGCCAGCGCGAGCACGAGTACTGCTGACATGCTGACCTATGCCCGGACTTCCGGACTTTTCGCCGGCGTGTCACTCGACGGCGCCTCGCTCAGCCCTGACAGTGACGCTAACATGCGCCTGTACGGGAAAGACGTCAGCGCACGCCAGGTCGTGGGAGGCAAAGACGTTAAGCCGACGCCTGCGGGCGAGCAACTGACGAACTTGCTCAATAGCAAGGGCGGAAAGATGTAATTGGCCCGCTCCGGGCGGCTGGAACGCCGTTCAGTCCTGCTTCGGCCCTTCTTCAGAAATGGCCGCCCCGCTCTGCCGATAGTGTGTGAGCGGGGTGGTTTCCTCGCCAATCTGCTTGCAGGAGCTTCGCTCGCGACGCGCCCTCGCTCCTAACGCTCGTCCTTGAATCCTTGGCCTCCGTGCGCGAGAATAGCCACTTCGATTTTCACGAGGTAACCCCGATGTTGAGGCGTCTCGCCATTTTCTCGCTACTGCTTTCCACCGCCCTCCTTGCTCAGAACTCGCCCGCCCCGATGTCCACTCCGCCCAAGTTCGATGGTAAGAGCTGGTGGGACTACGTCAAGATTCTGGCTGATGACAGCATGGAAGGTCGCGAGACCGGCAGCGAAGGTTTGCGCAAGGCCCAGGCTTACATTGTCGAGCAGCTTAAGAGCGCCGGCCTTGAGCCCGCCGGCGTCAACGGTTTCTATCAGCCGGTGAAACTGGTCAGCCGGCAGATTGATGAATCCGGCTCCAGCCTCGCCCTGGTGCGCAACGGCAAAAGCGAGCCTCTGGTTCTGGGCGAGGACGCGATGTTCAGCACTCGCGTGGAACTCGCGCCGGAAGTTGATGCGCCGCTGGTGTTTGCGGGTTATGGATTGCGCGTTCCTGAGAAAGACTATGACGACTTTGCTGGTCTCGACATGAAGGGCAAGGTGGCCGTAATTATCTCCGGCTCTCCGTCGGACATGCCGTCAGCGCTTGCCTCGCATTATCAGTCGATCTCGGAGCGCGCCAGGGCTTTGCACGCCGTCGGAGCAATCGGCATGATCTCCATCCCCAACCCGGCTGCGATGGACATCCCCTGGAGCCGGATGACGTTAGCCCGCACGCGTCCCAGCATGGCCCTGGCTGATCCTGGGCCGGACGATTGCAATTGCATCAAGTTGCTGGTGACCTTCAACCCCGCCGATGCTGACAAGCTGTTTCGAGGCTCGCCCTACGGGTTTCAGCAGCTCGCCGATCTCGCCAAGCAGAGCCAGCCGCTGCCGCGCTTTGCGCTGAATGCCAGCATCAAGGCGCACGCCAAGATCATCCGGACCGATGTCGAATCAGACAACATCGTCGCCAGGATGCCCGGTACCGATCCCAAACTGAAAAACCAATATGTCGTGCTTTCGGCGCATATTGATCATCTCGGCATCGGTGAGCCCATCAACGGCGATCGAATTTACAACGGCGCGATGGACAACGGATCAGGCTCGGCGCTCATTCTTGACATCGCCAACTCGCTGCAACATTCGCAAGTCAAGCTGAAGCGCTCGCTGCTGTTCCTGTGGGTGACTGCCGAGGAGAAAGGGCTGCTTGGCTCGAAGTATTTCGCTGCCAAGCCGACTGTGCCCAAAAGTTCAATCGTCGCCGACATCAACACCGACATGTTCCTGCCCATCTTCCCGTTGAAAGTCCTGACCGTGTATGGCCTGGATGAATCGAGCCTCGGTGGCATGGTACGTGATGTTGCCGGGCAACAAGGTGTGCCGGTGCAACCCGACCCCGAACCGCTGCGCAATGCGTTCATCCGCAGCGATCAATACAGCTTTATTCGGCAGGGAATACCGTCGGTGGCAATGAGTGTTGGCTACCGGCCGGGAACGCCGGAAGCCACGACGCACAAGCAGTGGCTGACCCAGCGATATCACGCCCCTTCGGATGACGTGAATCAGCCGGTTGATCTTGAAGCGGCAGGCAAGTTCGAAGACATCGTGGAAGCTCTGGCAGTGAAGGTCGCCGACGCTCCACAGCGCCCGCAGTGGGAGAATGACAGCTTTTTTCGCCGCTTCGTAGTGGTTCCTAATGTAGGCCCGTAACCCGCTTTCGCGTTTGGATCATGTGCCGATCGGTGAGCTTCGCGACTATTGCGGGCTGCGCCTCGCATCCAGCGACAGCGTTCCCGCGCCAGTAATCAGCAGGAAGACCAGTCCCAGTAACATGCTGAAGTCAGTGCGCGCCTCGTGCAGCATGGCCCAGACCCCGCTCTTCGCGAGCATCGGAACCTTGGTCGTCGCGATAGCAACCAGAATCACGCCGACCAAAGGAATCACTGCCAGCCGCGTGAACAGCCCGATAAGCAGCAATGTTCCACAGACGATCTCGACCGTCCCCACGAACGGCGCCATGAAGTGCGGCGACGGAATGCCGATCTTCTCGAATCGTCCGACGCCCAGTTGCGCCGGGAAGAGGAATTTTTGAATGCCTTCCGACACGAACACCCAGCCCACCAGAATGCGAATCAGCAGCAGCGCCTTCGCCGTACGCGGCGCCCATTCCGAGGTCATGTCCAGTTTCATTGCCAAGCCTTAATCACCGCAGGTGGCGGCGCCGTGAACTGACTCAGATCGCAAGCATCCATGATGCAGTTTCGAGTTGCGGGTTGCAAGCGTCCTGGAGAGGCACCCCGGCACGCGCCTTTTCTTGAAACTTGAAACTCGAAGCTCGAAGCTCGAAGCTGTTTCTTACTTCGTCGCAATCATCAAGTTCACTGGCCCGGGAATGCGCATGCGTTTTACTTCCGCGAAGCCTGCCGCCTTCAGCCATGCGTCGTACTCGGGCTCGCTGTAGCTGGCGCCTGCGCGGGTGTTAACCAGCATGTTCAATGCGAACAATGCGCCAAAGCGCGGCGCAGTCTTGTCAGCCTCCAGAATGAAGTCCGCCACCACCAGCCTTCCTTCAGGTGCCAACGTGTCATAGGCGCGACGGAACAACTGCCGGTTCTCCTCGGGCGAGTACATGTGGCAGATGGCCGATAGCAGCACGAGGTCATAGCGGCCGCTCTCCATTGGAATCGTCAGCATGTCGCCCGCATGTGTGCTGATGCGATCGGCCAGGCCGGCTTTGCGGATATGCTCCTGCGTGATCGGCACCACCTCTGGCAGGTCCACGATGTCAACGCGAAGTGTGGGCGCAGCCTTGGCGAAGGCGATGGAGTACGCTCCCGAACCTCCGCCCAAATCCAGCATGCGCCGGGCGCCGTCGATCCCGGCAGCCTGCACCACCGCGCCTGCCCGTCCGCGAGCATTGTGATCCATGGCCGCGATGAAGGGGGTTACAGAGTCGCCGTCGCCACGCTGCGCCACGGAAGTGCCGGCGCGGACTGCATCGGTAAGAGTTGACCATCTCTTCCATATATTTGCGATGTGCAGTTGCGCCGTGCGCGCACTGTCTGGCGTGCCTTCGACGAAGAACCGCGCCGACAGCGGCGTGTTCGTATAGACATCCTCGCGCTTCTCCAGCAGCTTAAGGCTGACCAGAACGTTCAGCAGCATCTCGCTGGCGCGTGCGCTCGCTTGGATTTTCGCAGCGATCTGCTCGGCCGTTCCACCCTCACCCACGGCGGTGAAAACATCCAGCTCCAGCGCGGTCAGCACGGCCCGGCTGGGCATGAATCCGCGGATGAGCTCGCTGATGTCGTCGGGCAGAACGCCGGCAGCATCCTTCGCCTTCAACATCGCCAGATACTTGTTGCGGTGATCGAGGATCTCAGCTTTCATTGCCTCGTAATCGTTGCGCTCCAGCCGCGCGACCTTACGACCGGCCTGGAAATGGGACGTCACAATCCCCGGCACGTCGTCAGGCGTGAGCCTGGTGTACCAGGTGCCCTCGGGATACACGATCATCACCGGGCCGCTGTCGCAGATGCCCAAACAGCCGCAGCTTGAAACCTGAATCTCGTCAGAAAGACCTTTTGCGCCCAACTCGCTGTGCAGCGCGTTTAGGACGCGCCCCGATCCTGCCGCCGAGCAGCAAGGAACTCCCTCAGCTTTTTCCTGGGTGCAAACAAACACGTGATAGCGGAACGGTTCCACGGGGCCTCCAGATCAGTTGTCAGTATGCTTACCTTTATCTTCCAGCAAAAAGAAGGAAGCCGGAAGTGCAGCGCTCACAACAGTACGTGATGTCAGGCGATAGGGCTTGTGCTGGTGTTGCCCCCGTGTTCATCAATTAGTCACCGTCTTAATCAACAATTCATCTTGACACTGCACGTGACTGCACTATGATGTTTCAAACATTTCCTGTGGGATTTGTTTCGGCCCGGATAAAGACGCGATGCAGCGGACGTTCACATCGAACGAGGTGATAGAGCTGAGCGGCATCACGCCGCGCCAGCTCCAATGGTGGGACGAAGGCGGCATCGTGGCGCCCGCGCGGGAAGGACATAAACGCATCTACTCGCTCGACGACCTGGTCGAGGTGGCCATCATCTGCGACCTCCGCCGGCGCGGCTTCTCGCTGCAAAAGATCCGCACGGTGATCCGCTTCCTGCAGAAAGAGCTGGGCAAGCGGCTGGTGGAAACCGTCACCGCCGCCTCTGAGTACCACCTGCTGACCGATGGCCGCTGCATTTATCTGGAAGACTCCGCCCGCGCGGTGGTTGATCTGCTGAAAAATGCCCGCCAGCCGATGTTATCCGTGTGCCTCAGTGACACCATTCAGCGGGTGCTGCACCCCCTCGAGCGCCGGAAGATGCCTCGCAGCGGAGATCGCGTAGAGATGGCCTTCAGGCCAGCGTCAAAGCGGTCGCAGATATCCATGGGCTTTAGCCCTGGAAAGCACGACGCTCCCATAGAAGGGAGTAGCGCAGGCGAGAGAAAACGCAGCAGTTCAGGTCGTCATCCTAACGTACGCCGCACGGCTTCTTAGGTCCTGAGGAGGGCACATGATCGCAGAACTGAGCGTCCTGAGCGAGTGGATCCCCGAACAGATGGAGCCGGGAACCATTTTTGTCCTGGAGAACGCCGGCGAGGTCGGCGAAAAGGAAGATCCGTATTGGGCTGTGCTGTCGTGCCCGACCTGCGGCCAGCTCGGGCTCGTTACCCGGAAGCAGATCTCTGGCCTGCTGCCCATTATCTGCGGCTCCGAGAAGTGCAGCGCCCAGTTCTTCATCCGCGACGAGTTGATCGTCCCCCGCAAGCCAAACTAGCCTGCCAAGCCGAGCCAACCATGCGAATTTAGCACCGGGCTAGCTCGATTTCCGGTTTTGGTGTGTTCGGGTAGATCGGGCCATCAGGCCCGCGTTTGCGAATGTCACGTCATTTTGCTTCCGCCGCTGAGGTTGAACCTCAGCGGCGGAAGCGGTTTTCTTTTTTTGCCGCCGGGACGCGGCGCTAAAGCGCCGCTCTACCCAACCGCGGACACAGCAACTGTGAAACTGTTCCCTCGGAGAAAACGAAACCATGTTCTGCCGTGTTAGTTCACCATTATGTTGACCGGCAGCGACGGAATGCCATTGGTCACCACGACCAGCGTGCTCGGTCCGGTCTCCATGCCGGCAGGCACATCGAAATGCGTGTAAGTCGGCACATTGCCGGTCTGCACACCCATGTAACTGTGGTTGTGCGTCTTGGCGTAAAAGACATGTCCGGTGGCGTTGTTGGTGATCCGCACCAACGGATAGTTAGTCGCGGTTTCGAATTCGTCTCCAAAGGCAGCCGCCTGCGACCAGCCATTGAATAGCTTGCCGGAAACAATGTAAGTCTGGCCGCGAGCCGGCGACATTGGATAAGACAGAATCGTCGGGGCCCACGGCTGAACGTAGCTTCCCGTGGCCTTGTAAACCTCAGCGCCACCGACCAGTACTTCGCCGGTTGGCAGCACGATCAAGCTGCCGCCGTTGCTGTACAGAGTGGGAGTGAAGTTGGTTCCGTCGAACTCGTAAAGCCGGCTCGAGTTGCCTTCCACCAACACCTTGCCGTTGATCAGCAGCACGGCGTAATCGTCACCCGCAGCGTCGCCGTTGGGAAAATCCGGTCCCGGAACCCAAGTGCCAGGATCGTTCGGGCTCGAGCCCGGATGATAGACCGAGGTGTGTCCGGTCGGGGCGCCCGAATGAAGGGCGCCAGTAGCGAACACCGTCTTGTCTGGCCGCAAGATAGCAGGCCCGATTTCGCCGGGAGGACAATATTGTCCGCCGCCGTACTGTATGCAGCCTTCCTCCGGCGGACCTTGCAGGTTGGCAATCGTGCTGCCGTCGGAGACCCATATCTGCTGCGAAGGGATGTAGCGCTCGGAGTTCGGATTGTCGAGCACATCACACGTCAAAACGGTTCCGTCGGGCATCAGCGTCCAGCCCTCTTCGGCGTTCCAGTCGGCCTTGCCACCGTTTACTCCTACGGGCGTCCACTGGAGCGTGGTCGGATCTAGGTCCGCCAAGTCGGTGTTCAGTTTGTCCCCGATCAGGAAGTGGCCATTGGGAAGAATTACGGATGGTGAGTCCCCGATGTAATCCCAACCCGGCGGAGGGCTCAGCGGTGTCCAGGTGTTCTGTGCGGGATCGTAAATCGCGCCCAGATTGGTTAACGTGAATTGGCCGAAGTTATATTCGCCGCCTTCGATGAGGACGCGGCCATCGGCGAGCGTCTGCGAAGCGAACGCATAGGGGTCGTAATTGGCGGCTAGGCTGGCAACTTGTTTCCAGGTGCCGTTGACATAGCTTCCATTAATATCGGGTGTGAGTTTCCACCAGTCCTGCCCCTGATTGCCTTGCGCAAGTATGGTTCCATCGGTCAGCAGAAACACAATGCCGGCACCGTCAGGCGGCTGGTTCTTGAGGGTTGTGATTGTTTGCGCCAGCGAGATGTTGCAGACCGCCAGCAAGAGCGTGATTACGGCAAGGAACTTCTTCGTCAAAGCAGACCTCCGTCTGAAAGTAACCATCAAGCGCAAAATGTGAGCAATTTTGGCGAACGTCGTTTCGGCGGGATGTGCACAATCGGCGCAGAATTCAAGGCTGAGCGGATCTGTTGGGAGCCACTGCCAGCAGCACAACCTCAGGAAACAAAGCTCCCAAATTCTGCTTCAGCCGATGACCACATGTCAATCAGGGTTTTGGGCTACCTTTGTGCCGTCCCACTGCACAGGACTACATTACCTTTGCGCTGGCATCAAGCCAGCGCTGCGACAGGTCAAAAGCCAGTCCGCCACGTTATTTAGAATCAATGTTTTACATATAACTGCTGTGGATATAATATTTTACGAGGAAGAATTTTTTTCTCGCTGTTTGTTTTCAATGTTTTGCGAGGAAGAATTAGGAGGGGAGTCGTGTCGCTGTACCGGGCGATTCCACCCATCCGCTTGCCGGACGCGAGTCCCATAAAGCACTATAGTGCCGAACTCTCCCCATAATTGATGTGCGCTTGCCAGCATGTTCCAACTCGGCACCGTCATCTGAGTTCCTCTTGCGATTTCTCTTGACAGCCTCGAAGTTTGCTCTCAAGATGCGGGAGAAACGGGGCGACGAAAAGAGTTTGACTCCAGCCAATCTTGTTCAACCACGGTTGAACTTCTCTTCCTTTCCCTGTCTCCGTCGCTGATGTGGTTCCTGGGTTTGGCATCACCACTTCGCAGGTTTGAACGGAGTTGTCTTTCATTACCGGGGCGTGAGGAAGTGCATCCCTGAGTACTTTCTCACCCGGCTCTTGCCGGTTCTCCGAACAGCCTGCTTCGCCGAGACCAATCGAAGGGGAGCATGACCAATGAAAAATCTGCAGGAGTTTTCAGAGCGCTCCGCGCTTCTGGATGGCGAGGACGCTGGACACAACAAAAAGAACAGTCGGAGAGACGATGCCGCGAACGTGCCTGCTGACGCAAACCGCCGCTCGTTTCTGGGCGCAGTCGGAGGCGCGACCGCGGTCGTCCTGACGGTCGGTATTCCGCTTGAACCGCTGTTCGAGGGCAAGCACGGGCAAGCAGAAGCGTCGGTCGTGCCGTATGGTTCGGCGGCGCGCACGCAGGCCAGCTGGCAATACCGCGATAGCACAGCCGATGCCGAAAAGATCAATGTTGGCGAGCTGCCGGACAATGGCGATTCGCAGCGCTTCAGCGACTTCAGCGGCAGCTGGAGCAAGTGCCTCAAGCATGATTACCTCGGCATGGTGAACCGCTCCTCCTGGTTGAGCCTGGCGCATGCGCTTCAGAGCGAACGCTGGCAGGATTTTCAAAACATCCAGGTCGGAAATCCTGGCGGTCCCGGTTTCACCGGCACCCTGAATGGCCCCATGGGCGCGCTAGCCTTCGACTTGGAGGGGTTAGACGCCTTCGCGACTGTGATCCCGCCGGCACCGTCCGTCGCCAGCGTGCAGACCGCAGCTGAGGAGGTTGAGCACTACTGGGCTGCGCTGATGCGCGATGTTCCCCTTACCGACTATCCGACAAGTTCGCTGGCGGCCCAGGCCTGTGCCGACCTGAACAACATGTCGTACATTAAGAGCCATCAGAACAACGAATTCCCCTATCCGGTCACGCCGCAAAACCTGTTCCGCGGCCAGATTGTTCCCGGTGATGGCAGCGTGCAGGGACCCTACCTCTCACAGTTCATGATCCAGCCGACGTTCATGGGTGCTCAGCCGATCAGCCAGCAGGTCCACCGGTTCTTGTCGGTCAGTGAGGGCGGGGCGGACTATCTGACCAATCCCACTGAGTACCTGAACGTGGAGAGCGGCTTCCCGCCGTCATTTAGCCTGCAGTACGATCCGGTATTCCGCTACCTGCGTATGGGCCGCGACATGGCGGCCTTCACGCATGTGGACGCGCTTCATCAGGAGTACTTTGTCGCCTGTCTGGTGCTCGCCGAACTCGCTACGCCAGTCAACCCAGGTAACCCTTACAACGGCTCGCTGACCCAGCACGGCTTCGGCACTTTCGGTACCGTGGCAGGCGGCCCGGTAGATGCCAAGGGGACAGTCCCTGAGATGGCAACGCGGGCGCTGAAAGCTTCGTGGTTCCACAAGTGGATTGTTAACCTGCGGCAGCGCCCGGAGGAGATCGGTGCCCTGCTTCAGGCACGGATGACTAATCAGAGTCCCATGCCGCAGGCGGCTGCCGCGCTGCATCACGACCTTCTCAACTCGGCCGTGTTGCCCATCATTCACGGACAATACGGCACCTACTTGTTGCCGCAAGCATTTCCCGAGGGGGCGCCAGCACACCCTTGTTACCCCACCGGACACGGGACCGTGGGCGGTGCCTGCATCACTGCGATCAAGTTCTTCTTCGACTGTAGTCAGCCCATCCGGCCGCTGCTGTTGGCTGCCGGCTCCGATGTCATGGTGCCCACCTCCGATGGCTTGTCGCTGGTGCCTTACACCGGCTCCGATCGCGACAGCCTGACCATCAATGGCGAGCTGTCGAAGCTTGCGTGGAACGTCACCATCGGGCACGGCATCCACGCCGGCATCCACTTCCGCAGCTCCAGCTACTACTCGATCCTGCTGGGCGAGCAGGTAGCAATCAGCGTTCTGAATGACCGAGCCAACAGCTACAAGGAGCCGTTCACCATCAGCATCACCAAGTTCGATGGAACGACGGCTACCTTCAGCAACCAGCACTAACTCATGCCAATCTGGGGCGGCGCAAGCCGCCCCGACTGCGCTGGCCAGCGAGTTTTTTCCACGTCCGGAGTCGAGAGAGCTTTATGATTGAAGTATCTTCCAAAAAGGGGGCGGAGACTCGTCCGCCCCGAGTTAGGGTTTTGCGAACGTTCGTCGCTTGTGCGCGAAGCTCGCGCCTGGCTACTTGCATCCCAGACCCACCGAGGGACCGCCCCAGATCATGATGGGCAGACATATCCCCCCGAGCTTGTCGGTAATCGGACCAACCTGGACGGCGTGGGACCCGACCACAGTGGCCCCCTGTCTCGCGTCCGCGCTCACCGACCGCGCGTTGGCGGCTTGAGTCGTGGTAACTCCATTAGCATTGGCGCTGGCGCCATTGCTTGCGTTCGGACCAACCGCAGTGGGGCCCGGATAGTGAGACTCTTGGGCGGTGGCGCTAAGCGCCAGGGCCAGAATGGTTGCGAACAAAGCTACCTTTTTCATCGAAGTTTCCTCTCTTCTTGTTGAATTTGTCACGCTGTGAGTTCTGAATCCGTTGATTGCCGAAATCGCTGCGTGATGTCGCGAATATGCGCCCGGTGGCGGCTGGAATCCATGCACTGGCGATGATTTGGAGGTCATTTGGAAGTCATCGGGCAATCACCGGTGGGCTGAGTAAGCCAAGTAACACAAAGCAAGCCAGTTGGCTCGACTATCCGTTTGTGCTCAAGCGCTTGCGATCGGACGGCAAACTTTTTGATTTGGGTTCACCTGGCGCTGAAGTACACTCGCCAACAACGTTTGGGCTTCTCATAATCCTATGAAGGACACGCGGGCCGCTGTGCCGTATTTTGGCGCGCACATCATCAAATCAACCTGGACAAATCGGTTAGTAGAGTCCATCGTTTGTGATCGGCTCACAAAGGGCTGTGAGGTTCTTCACATCGGGTGTAACCCGCCAAGTGCTACAAAAGCATGTAGGGATAACTGAAGGAGAGATGCCATGTCTTTTGTGGTGCGAGTGCTATTGATTGAGCCGGATGGAACCGGGAGCGAAACCGTAGTTGGCAAGGCGCTCCACGCTGATGCGCAGTATGAGTACAACACGCTGGAGCTGGCGCGCGAAGCGGCGCAGGTGGCCTGCAACGCGGCAGCAAGACTGAATCCAAGGCGATCCAAGGCGACCAGTGACGAAACCTGGACGGAGCATCCCGACCGCTCCGATGCAGCTGACGTGTAAGAACAGGGGCTAGTGAATAGTGGCTAGTGGTTGGAGGGACTAGAAAATCGTAATTCGCGGACTGACCTCTAGCCACTAACCACTAACCACTAGTCACTAGTCACTAGCCCTACCGCGCCGAGACTTTTCCCGCGACCGAGACGGGAACCTGCTCCACGATCTCGATGCCGAAGCCATCGAGGCCAGCAACCCTACGCGGATGGTTGGTCAACAGGCGAATGTGCTTGAGGTTGAGGTCGGAGAGGATTTGCGCGCCGATGCCGATCTCGCGCTGAGTGCGGCGCTGGCTTTCCGGCAGCGTCGGCAGGCGTTGCTCATGATGGAACTGGATGGTCAGGCGCTCGCAGAGCCGCTCCACCGAATATCCCTTTGATGTCGAATGCAGGTAGATGAGCGCGCCGCGACCTTCGTCGGCGATGCGCCGTAGTGAGCCGTCGATGGCGTCGCGGCATCCACACCAGCTTGCCCCGAAGACGTCGCCGACCAGGCAGTGCGAGTGCATGCGGACCAGCACAGGTTCGTCGCCCGCGTTCTCGACGTCGCCTTTG
Organism: uncultured Acidobacteriaceae bacterium; assembly: GCA_963823635.1. Classification (GTDB taxonomy): domain Bacteria; phylum Acidobacteriota; class Terriglobia; order Terriglobales; family Acidobacteriaceae; genus Bog-257. The sequence continues at coordinate 79,533 of CAWGMV010000030.1, forward strand.
ACCAGCGCGATGTGCGAGTCCCCGGTTATCTCCGACTCGTAGGCGATCATGCGGAATTCGCCGTAAGCTGTGGGCACAATCGACTCGGCCAGCCGCTTGACGTAGCGCTCATGCGCCATGCGATAGCGGATGAGCTCGGCGACAGTCAGCATCTTCAAGTTGTGCTGGCGACAGAAGCCGGTGAGCTGGGGCACGCGCGCCATGGTGCCGTCGTCGTTCATGATCTCGCAGATCACGCCAGCGGGAACCAGTCCTGCGAGGCGCGCGAGATCGACCGAGGCTTCGGTCTGTCCCGCGCGAACCAACACTCCGCCTTTGCGCGCGCGAAGAGGGAAGACGTGTCCGGGCCGCGCAAGGTCGTGCGGGCGCGTGGAGGGATGAATGGCGACGCGAATCGTTTCGGCGCGATCGTAGACAGAAATGCCAGTCGTCACGCCTTCCTTGGCGTCGATAGATTCGGTGAACGCTGTGCCGTAGTTAGAAGTATTCTCCGCTGACATCTGGCCGAGGCGAAGGTATTCCAGCCGCTCTTCCGTCATCGCGAGGCACACCAGCCCGCGACCGTACTTGGCCATGAAATTAATGGCCTCGGGTGTGATCTTCTCGGCGGCCATGGTCAGGTCGCCCTCGTTCTCGCGGTCCTCGTCGTCGATGACCACAATCATGCGCCCCGCGCGAATCTCTTCCAGCGCGGTCTCGACATCGCAGAATGGTGAATTGGCTGACATGCGTCTGTAAAGATTCTATCTTCGCTTTTCGCTTTTCGCTATTCGCTTTTCGCCGGACCGGCCAGTTGAGGAATGACCGGTTGGGGGAATAACCGCCAATGAGAATGCTCTGGCGACAGCGAAAAGCGCAATGTGAGTTCTGTCGAAGAGCGAAGAGCGAACAGCGGCTTCTGTCACGCATTCGCCTTGAACACGCGAATCAACCAGAACGTGAACATCGCGACCAGGGCTGACGCGGGAATGGTGAGAACCCAGGCCCAAACGATGCGCGCGGCGATGCCCCATCGCACCGCCGATATCCGATGAGTCGTTCCCACGCCGACGATGGCGCCGGCAATGGTGTGCGTAGTGCTGACGGGAATTCCCGCCAGCGCGGTGCCGAAAAGAGTGATGGCTCCCGCGGCTTCAGCGCAGAAGCCGCCAACGGGCTTGAGCTTGGTGATCTTCGAGCCCATGGTGTGCACAATGCGCCATCCGCCGAAATATGTGCCGAGCGCTATCGCCGTCTGCGCCGCTAGAATGATGGGCCAGTGCCATCGTCCCCAGTTCGCCTCGAAGTCATGCTTGCTGAGCACGCCCGCGGTGTAGAGCGCGCCCGCCACGATGCCCATGGTCTTCTGCGCGTCATTGCCGCCGTGTCCCAGGCTGTAGGCGGCCGCCGACAGCAACTGCAGCCTACGAAAGAGACGGTCCACCTGGCGCGGAGACCTGCGCTGAAAGATCCAGGAAATCGCCACCATGAAGCTAAAGCCCAGGATGAAGCCCAAAATCGGCGCGACGACAATGAAGATCAGGGTCTTGGTCCACCCGTTGGGAATGATGACGCCGGGCGCAGCACTCCAGCCGTGGACGATGGCCGCACGCGCCAGCGCCGCTCCGGCGTAGCCGCCAATCAGAGCGTGCGAGGACGAGGTCGGCAATCCGAGCAGCCAGGTCAGCACGTCCCACACGATAGCGCCGATGAGTCCGGCTAACACAACGTACTGGGTGACAATGTCGAGGCGAATCATCCCCGCCCCGATGGTCTTAGCGACCGCCGTGCCGAGAAAGAATGCAGCCAGGAAATTGAACACCGCAGCCCACAACACGGCCAGGCGGGGTGAGAGAACGCGAGTGGATACTACCGTTGCGATGCTGTTGGCGGCGTCATGAAAGCCGTTGAGGAAGTCGAAGATGAGCGCCGTGCCGACAGTCACCAGCAGCAGCCACATTCCGGTGCTCACGAGCGTGGGTCCTGCTCTGGATTTGGTTGCGAGTGCACGGCTTACGCCTCAAGCGTTCTTCAGGACCACGGATTCCAGCACATTGGCGACGTCTTCGGCCTTGTCGCTGGCCTCTTCCAGGATTTCCAGCAATTCCTTCAGTTTGATCAGGGTGATCGGATCGTAGCCGCCATCGAAAAGGCGGCCGATGGCCTCGCGGCTGACCTGGTCGGCTTCGTTCTCCAGCCGGTTTACTTCCACGCAGTGCTCGAGCAGGTGATGGTTCTTGTTAAGCAGGCTGACCGCCTTCTTCAGCTCCTCAGCTTGTTTGAGGATGATTCCTGCCAGAACCTTGGCCGAGGGCGACGGTTGGGTGATCTTGTAGGTGACCAGGCGATCGCTGGCGCTGAAAACGAAGTCAAGGACGTCGTCCAGCGACGATGCCAGGAGATGGATGTCCTCGCGGTCGAAGGGGGTGATGAAGGTCTGGTTCAGCTTGATGAACACGCGGTGCGTCATGTCATCGCCGCGGTGCTCGATTTCCTTGATCTTTTGTACGGCCTCAGGCAAGCGCTGGTAGTCGTAGTTGTGCAGTAGGTCGGACAGGACCTGGGCGCCCTCGACCAGGTTACCGGCGATCTCATTGAACATGTCGAAGAACTTGGTTTCACGCGGGATGAGGCGTGGCATGCAGGGCTCCAACGATAATGCTGAGCGGGAGATCCATGATGTGAATGCTGGGCGCGGGCTGAATTGTTACAGATTGATGAAAGTCAACTATCGCATGCAGCTGCGGGCAGGGTCAAACTGTCTAAGTGGCTGTCGTCAAAGAGGTTGGGAATCTAATCCCGGCTCTTGGATGGGCCAGTCGTCAGGTTCGACCCGACGCTGAGGTTAGTCCTCTACCACTCCCTCGAACAGATTGGTTTCGAACTTGGCTTCGCTGGGATCGCGCTTGGCGACGAGGTGGTACATCTCGACGGTGCCGAGCCCCTGGCCGAGGTTCTTGTTCACGCGCTCGAACAATGGCTTCTGCGTCGTGTGCAGCCGGAACGCCTCACCTTTTTTCTCGAGACGCTCCTTGCCGATCTCAATGCGCGCGGTTATCGTTGGCGGCGCGATTGGCTGCCGGTCAGACAGCACGAAGTCGACAGTCATGTAATAGAGCTTCTGCGCGCGGTGCGGTTGCAGGCCCTGCCCGATCTGCTCGGGAAAGCGATCCGGCCGGCCCGCCCACTCGAACGCCACGGTGGCGAACATGCCGGCCATGGCGTGGTCGACGTGACCGGTCAGGCCGCCGTCCATGCCAAAGGTGAGAACCACATGCGGGCGGGTTTGTCTCATGCGCCGCGTCAGCTCTTCCACTGCGCGGTAGAAATCGGTGCGGTCGAGCCTGCTGTCCGGAAAGTCGAGCACTTCGTAGTGGCTCACGTTCAAGAACTTGCACGAGGCTGCGAATTCTGCGCGGCGCAATGCGGCGAGTTCCTCATCAGTGCGTGCGCTGCCGCGGTTGCGCGCCGCTGTCCCGGCCGTCAGACAAACGACCGAGGTCTCAACGCCTCGCTCGTGATAGAGCAACAGCGTGCCTCCGAAGGCGCCGGCTTCGTCATCGGGATGCGCGGTGACGCAGAGCAGTTTGAGCATGTTCTCAAGACTACTAGGCTCGTGCGATCCTTGCCAAAGCACGCTGAATCCGCAATAATGAATGGGTTGTTGCCTCCAGGTATGTGAGGTCCAAGGAGCGCCATGCTGCGCTCGTTGGGGTGTGGTAGCGACGCAGTCTGATCGCTGGAACACCCATCTTGCCTGAGGAAGAGTTGCGCCACCGGCGCGTTCCAGTTCCAAGCCCGAACCGATTAGTTTGGCTATGGAATGCGTACTCTTGTGGACGCTGACTAGCAGGAAAGGAAACTGTATCCGTGTTGATGATTCGTCTGGCGCGCCGCGGTGCGCGCAAGCAACCTCATTACCGCATTGTCGTAATCGAGAAGGACCGCGCGCGCGATGGCCGCTCGGTGGAGGTAGTTGGCACCTATAACCCGCGCACTAATCCCGCCAGCATTGAGCTGAAGCGCGACCGCATTGACTACTGGACGTCGAAGGGCGCGCAGTTGTCGGACCGGGTGAAGAAGTTGGTGGAGAAAGCCCCGGCTCCGACGGCGGCGACCACGCCGGAACCGCCCGCAACGACCGCGCCGGAACCGACGGCGGCCGCTTAGTCGTGCTGTTGAAGAAGGAGCCGCCGCATGAGCAGCAACGTGAACATGGTCGGATTGGTTGAGCACCTCGCCAAAGCGCTGGTAAACGCGCCGGATGAAGTCGAGGTCGAGGCCTTCGATGATCCCGGCCAGATCGTGCTGGAGCTGTTTGTCGCCGAGGATGACCTGGGAAGAATTATCGGTCGCGGAGGGCGCATGGCGCGCAGCCTGCGGACGATCGTGGCCGCGGCCGCGCTGCGCACACGCAAGCGGTACCAGTTGGAGATTGTGGAATAGCCGGCCAGTTCATCACCATTGCTCGCGTACTGCGTCCGCAGGGGCGGCGAGGGGAAGTTCTGGCGGAGTTGCACACCGATTTCCCTGAGAGCTTCAAGGAGCGCCGGCAATTATCGGGGCTGGCAGCGAATGGCGACCGACGGGAATTGCAGCTCGAAGAGCACTGGTTCCACAAGGGTGGCGTGGTGCTGAAGTTTGCCGGAGTCGAGAGCATTAATGACGCCGGACAGCTTGCCGGAATGGAATTACAGGTCCCGAGTGAAGAACGGACGAAGTTGGAAGAGGGCGCGGCTTACGTCAGCGAGATTGTAGGTTGTGAAGTGTGGCTGGGCGGCACGGATGGGCAGCGGTTGTTGGGCACCATTGCGGAAGTGCAGTTTGGCGCGGGAGAAGCGCCGCTGTTATTGATTCGTACGGCCAACCCTTTGCTGCACGAGAAGGGTGGGGCACCCAAGGAAGGCGAGCAACAGGTGATCCTCGTTCCCTATGCGGAAGAATTTGTGAAGACAACAAACCTCAGCGAGCGGAGAATTGAGATGCAATTGCCCGAAGGGTTGCTGGAGTTGGAAGCCCCGCTAAGCGCGGAGGAAAAGCAGCAGCAGAAGTCGGAGTCGGATGAAGCGCGAGGAGCGGGCCTCCGCCGCAAGCGGCAGAAGTAGTAGAGCCTGCCTGACAGATGAAGTTCGAAATTCTGACGATTTTTCCGGACTTTTTTCGCGGGCCTCTGGATTACGGTATCGTGCGCCGGGCGCGAGAGGCCGGACTGATCGAGATTGGCATTCACGATCTGCGGACGTTCACGCACGACCGGCATCGCACCGTGGATGACAGACCCTTCGGCGGCGGCGAAGGCATGGTGCTCAAGCCGGAGCCGATCTTCGAGTGCATCGAGTCGCTCGGGGTGTCGCCGCGCGAGCAGCGAACCCACGAGGGCGCAAATGAAACCGTGGTGCTGCTGTCACCGCAAGGCGAGGTATTCACGCAGGCGATGGCCCAGGAGTTGACGGGTCGCGAGCGCGTTGTACTCATCTGCGGACGCTACGAAGGCGTTGACGAGCGGGTGGGCGAATATCTTGCTGATCGTGAGATATCGGTTGGCGATTTTGTGTTGAGCGGCGGGGAGCTTGCTGCAGCCGTAGTTGTTGATGTAGTGGCGCGGCTGGTCCCTGGTGCGCTCGGCAACGCGGCATCAGCGCAGCAGGAATCGTTCACGCCGGGGCGGCACGAAGCTCAGTCAACGGTTGGTGGAGCTCCGAGTTCGACGTGCGCGTCGGGTGGGCTGCTGGATTATCCGCATTACACGCGGCCGGCAGAGTTTCGTGCGATGGAGGTTCCAGAAGTGCTGGTGAATGGGAACCACGAGGAGATTCGCAGGTGGCGGCGCCGTTGCGCGCTGCGGAAGACGCTGTGCAACCGGCCTGATCTGTTGCGCGAGACGGAGTTGAGCGCAGAGGATCGCGAGCTGCTGGCGGAGACAGAGGCTGAACAGAACGGATAGCTGCTAGTTGCTAATTTTGCCGCCGCGAGGCGCGCGATACGGAAGGAAAAAACAATGTCGAACTCACCAATTATTGACCGGCTTCTCGCCAAAACGCGGCGCACGGACATTCCCGATTTCAAACCCGGCGATACTGTCCGCGTACACGTGAAGATCAAGGAAGGCGACAAGGAGCGCTTGCAGGCGTTCGAGGGCGTCGTTATTTCCAAAAGCCGGGGCAATCAGCCCAGCTTTACCGTCCGCAAAATGAGTTTCGGGCAGGGCGTGGAGCGCATTTTTCCGACGAACTCCAAAGTTATCGACAAGATCGAGGTGCTGCGTTCGGCCCACGTGCGCCGCGCCAAGCTGTACTACCTGCGTGGATTGCGGGGCAAGGCTGCGCGTCTGCGCGAGGTGGAGACGGCGCGCTCGTAGTTGTTGACGGCATTCTGCGGAGTTCCTCACGAGGTGGCGCCTTCAAACCTGGGGCAGGGTGGGGCAGGCATCAAGTGTGGACAGGATCAGAAACACTTTGGCTTTGTAGCGCATGCTGGGCATTCATGCCCAAAGCGGAAGCGACATCCCTCTCTGTCCAAGGAAAAGTCCCTTCGGATCGATGCCAATGCTCAGATTGCGGCGCCGTTGGGAGATTCGTCTCACACTTGAGTCCGGAGGGTGCTGATCGGATCATCGACCTGACTCTTTGGGCTTACGCGGCTGCATTGCATCAAGCCGGGTATGAAGTCGACTGGTATTCGGACGAGTGTAATCGCGACGACCACGCAAATTGTGGCGGTAAGGTGATGAGATCAAGCATTGCTGGAACGAACGATTGCGTCTGTAATTGTCACAGCAAACGCAACCCCGCCAAGTCCGGCCCGGATGACACTATCTACTAACTTTAGGCCTCACGAATTTCAGCGCGGTGTGGGTCGCTGAAAAGCTGACAACCTTCACATCGAATAACCCGGTCGCTCTGCCGGCGTTTAGCACCTGCAGTTCCGTGATTTCCTGCCTGCCTTTGGGATAGACAATCCACAGCGCGCCAGCGCTTGCCAGAGATGGAATCAGCCGTTCGACCCGGGTTAACTCCGCAGATTTATTGGCCCCGAAAAAAATCAAATCTGAATTCTTCAGCGCCTTCGAATCCGAAAAAGATTTTGCCTGCGCGCGAAGATCCTTCACGAAATTGTCATTGCCCATGGCGATCGCTGAAATCACCAGTCCCGGCTTGAGGCCCAATTTTTCCGCCGTGCTTTTGGGGTGGAGTATCTTGTAGGCCCACTTCTCGGCCTGCTCGCGAAGCATAAAGACGGCCGATTCGTTTTCCCATTTCACATGGAGTTCGCCATCGCGCGCAACGACGGACTTTAATGAGGCAAACGGAATCTTCAGACGGAAGTCGCCACGAAAGATGATCTCGCTGGTTTCGAGTAGCGCCTTGCCGCTGGCTGTCTTGCCGCCTGACCGAACTTTGCAGAGAACTTCGCGCCCCATGGCAGCTCCAGAATGGCAAGCATCCCGTAAAATTCGTCAGCAGTCAATCGCAAGCAAAAACAAGAAGACCCCGCGTGGGGAAGCGGGTTCTCATCGTCTTGCGCGACCTGCGCGCGTCAGGCGTTCAGCCTTCAGCTTTAGCTGGCCTTGGCTGCCAGCTCCAGGATCCCGAACGCCGTGGCAATAAAGAGCGCGAGCGCCAGCACGTTGAGGGTGACGCGCACCGCACCATTGTCAATCATCCAGTTATATTTCGCGTCCATAACCATCTCCTTTTGCGCCCGGCGTGCCGCTTGGCGTTCACCGGATCAACTTCTGCAGCTATATACGGACGAGAGCGGGAAACGTTCCGTTAAAGATTTGTGAATGCGGGCCAGTTGCAGGATTTCAGGTGCCAGTCGCGGGCTGCGGACGTTAGAGGAAGACAAAGACTTGGGCAGCATCTGCGTCGCGCTGTTTTGGTGGAAATACCGAATTGGTCTTTACGAAAAACTTACGAACTTCTTAGCGGATGTTTACGAGCGGAATGCTCCAATAACTCGGTCGTAGCACGCGTGTGCATACGTGTGGAAGGTACTTATGAATGCTCTGTTTCTTGTGATCTGCGGCGTAAGTGTGGTGTTCTTCGTATTGTTTCTATTCGAGTGTTCGCGCCCGCTGCGTAAGAAGAAAAAAACGTTGGTGATCCGTAAATCGATGGAAGCTGCGGCGGTCGATTTGGCGACGGGACGCCGACTTTTCGCGCACCTTGAAAAGCAAATGGCGGAATTTCTGGCTGCTCATAGCCGGACGGCTGCATTGTTACTGCTAACGGCATCGCTCTTGGTAGCGATCCCGGCGCATGCGCAGAGGACGCCGCCTCCTCCAGCTCCGAGCGAAACCGAACAAGCAATACCGCCTGCGGTGCAGAAGCAGCTCGATGCTATGCAGAAGCGCATTGACCAGCTCGAGACCGAACTGGCCAATCGCAAGGCGCAGGAACAATCAGTAGAAGATGAAAAGATGCAGTCTCATGCAGTCGCCGAGCAGCCGTCGGCGCCTCCGGCCGAGGGCGCCATGCAAATGACCGCTGCGCCGGGAAAGCCTGCCAAGCCTGAGCCGTTTTCGTTTGCCGACTTTACCTGGTTGAACGGCAACTCGCGGGTCAAGGAAGTCCCGTTTCAGAATGCGTTCTTTACGCCGGAAATCAGGGCCGACGTTGACTACATCTACGATTTCAACCACCCCCAGGACGACACCATTGGCGGCTCCAGCGAGGTCTTCCGCGCCAATGAATTTCAGGTGACACAGTTCGGAGTTGGCGGCGACTTTCATTGGAACAACGTCCAGGCCCGGCTGATGACGCAATTTGGCATGTACTCCCAGACCACGCCGCGCAATGACGCCAGCCCGGCCCGCGGTCAGTGGCAGCTCGCCGATGCCTATCGATACATTTCTGAGGCCTACGGTGGATATCACTGGGATGTTTGGGATGGCATCAATGTTCAAGCCGGTATCTTCATGTCTTATATCGGCCTGTTCAGTTACTACAATTTTGACAACTGGGCTTACCAGCCCTCCTACGTGTCCTCCAATACGCCGTGGTTTTTTAACGGCATGAGGGTGCAGATCTTTCCCAACGAGCACCTGAAGATTGAGCCCTGGCTGATCAACGGATGGCAGTCCTACGGACGATTTAACAATCGGCCGGGCGTTGGAGCGCAGATTTTGTGGCGTCCTTCTGGGTCATTTGAGGTTCTTGGCAACCAATACATTCTCGGTGAGGACACTCTGGGCGTTCCTGGCCGGGTTCGCTATCACACCGATGACAGCATTCAGTGGAAGTATTACGACAACCCAGATCGCCTGTTGGACAAGCTGGCCTTCTCGCTGACCGGCGACATGGGCTGCGAGCACGGCGGCGGCGTGAGCTGCGCCGGTGATTCCGCGAAGGGTCCCAAGCAGAGCTTCCTCGGCTACATGCTTTACAACCGCTTCTGGTTCCATAAGGACCTTTACGCCGTAACTCTAGGCGGCGGCCAAATTAACAACCCAGGCCGCTACCTGGTGCTGCTGCCGCCGATCAACGGAGCAACGGCGATCTCGGGAACTCCGTACTTCACGGAGAATCCGAATACAAACAATAGCAATCCCTTCAAGGCATGGGATACTTCGGCCACGTTTGACTACATGCCGAGTCAATACATTACCTTCCGCTTCGAGTATGACCATCGGGCGGCGAATGTTCCGTACTTCTCCGGACCGGGTGGCATAACGCCTCCGGGAGGTAATACCGGTGCGCCCGGTTCGGTAGTGCCGGGCTTCACGCCGGATCTGGTCAAGACGGAGAACCGTTTGGATATGGCGATTTTGGTTATGTTCTAGAAAGCCCGGCGCGTCTCTTCGCCGCCTCGTGCAAGTCAGGATATAAAGTGTACGGAGCCTGGCAGTAGGCACGAGGTGACGAGATGTTCGAAACAACTGCGAAACGCATTCTGGAAGCGGCATTGGCGATGGGCATAATGACGGTTTGCGTGTTAACAATGCAGGCGCAACAGGCGGAGACAGGGGCGCAACCCAAAGGAACGGTAACCGTCTCGACAGAAACTATGGATCGATTGCAACAACGCCTCGCAGATTTGGAGACGGAAGTGAGCGAATTGAAGGCACAGATGACGGAAATGCGATCTATGGCTGCGGCTCCAGCAACGGTGACCGCGGCCGCTTCCGGCGGACCTGCGCATGCCATTGCTGGTGAAGGCGAAGCTGTATCGCTTGCCAACAGCGGACAAGCGGTGCCGCCAGAGAATGCGGTGCTTTCTCCCGAAGACCGCAGCATCCTTAATTATCTGAAGGGAACGACCATTAACGTTTCGCTCGATGCGTACTACGAGTACAACTTCAACGGCCCAATCGGACGGGTGAATCTGCTTCGCGCCTACGACGTAAGCAGCAACGCTTTCAGTCTGAATCAGGCGGCGGTGATCTTCGAGCGGGCGCCTGATGTGGACGCGGGACGCCGCTACGGCGCCCGCCTTGATCTGCAATTCGGACAGGCGACGGCCACTCTGCAAGGCAATCCCATCAACGAGCCGCGGCCGGCGATTTATCGGAATATCTTTCAGGCCTACGGAACCTATGTCATTCCCGTCGGTAGTGGCCTCACTGTAGATTTCGGCAAATGGGCCAGCTCGCTGGGAATTGAAGGCAACTATACCCAGTTCCAGCTCAACTATTCGCGTTCCTACTGGTTCAATTTCCTGCCGTTTTACCATATGGGAATCCGAACCCAGTACGACGTGAACAAGAAGCTGGCGCTGAACTACTGGGTCATCAACGGCAACAATCAAACTGAACCTACCAATAGCTACAAGGATGAACTGTTTGGGTTTGTCGTGACCCCGAACAAGAACATCAGTTGGACTATGAACTACTATCTCGGCCAGGACCATCCTGACGCAACGCCCGTTTCTACTTGCGGGCCTGTTCCTGTGCAACCGGGCCTGTGCTTCCAGAAGATCAGTCCGGCGCCCAATGGCAAGCTACACATCTTTGACAGTTACGCAAGCTGGCAGGCCACACAGAAGCTTCTACTTCAGTTGGAGGGAGACTATGTAATCGAAAGGCTGTGGGCCAATGCCGGACCGGGACAGTCATCCGCGCCATCACACACAACCGGCGGCGCCGGTTATGTCAAGTATCATTTGACCCCGAGGACCTACCTCGCCGGACGCGGAGAGTACCTTTCCGATCGCGGTGGCCTGTTCAGCGGAGTTACCGAGGCGCTGAAGGAAGTCACCGCAACCTATGACGTTGCCGTCGCCAATGGATTCGAAATGAAATACGAATTTCGGCGCGATTGGTCGAACGTTCCGATCTTCTTCACTAACACACAAAGCGTTTTTTCCAAGGACCAGAACACGGCCACGGTTGGAGTTATCTGGTGGTTCGGCCGCAAACAGGGACCGTGGTAAGGAACGCGGCTAGGAGTTGAACATGCAAGACTTGATATACGTTGCCATCACCATTGCGTTTTTCGCCCTGTCGCTTGGGTACGTTCACTTCTGCGACAAGGTTAAGTAAGAGGAACCCATGCACATCCAGTCAACCATCATGATCGTTATTTGCGCGCTGATGATGATTTACCTCTTCTACGCGCTGTTGCGTCCGGAGAAGTTCTGACATGACCATCAACGGATGGACTCAAATTGCGATTTTCCTCGCGCTGATTCTGCTCGTCACTAAGCCGATGGGCGTTTTCATGGCTCGCGTGTTCAATCGCGAGCGAACATTCATGGATCCGGTGTTGCGACCGATTGAGCGCCTGCTCTATCGCCTGACCGGCGTGGATGAAAACCACGAGATGCGCTGGACCGAGTACGCCTTTGCCATGCTGCTGTTCAGCGGGGTTTCAATGCTGCTGCTGTACTTGTTCGAGCGCGTGCAAGGTTTTCTGCCGTTCAATCCACAGAAATTGGCGGCCGTGCCGCAGGCGCTCGCCTTTAACACCGCGGCTTCGTTCACGACGAACACCAACTGGCAGAACTATTCCGGCGAGACCACGATGAGCTATCTGACGCAGATGGCCGGCCTTGCCTACCACAACTTCGCCTCCGCTGCGGTCGGCATCGCACTGGCGATTGCGTTCATTCGCGGTATCGCTCGCCGCCAGATGAAGACCATCGGGAATTTCTGGGTGGACATGGTGCGCGCAAGTCTCTGGGTGTTGCTGCCATTCAGCATCATTGGAGCTTTGCTTCTGGTCTCGCAAGGCGTGGTGCAGAACCTGAGGCCTTACGACTCGGCGAAGCTGGCCGAGCCGCAGCAGGTGCAGCATATCGGTCCCGACGGCAAGCCCGCGGTAGATGCCAGCGGCAAGCCAGTGATGGATACCATTACGAGTCAAGCTGTCGCACAGGGCCCCGTGGCCTCGCAGGAGATCATCAAGGAATGGGGGACGAATGGCGGCGGCTTCTTCAATGCCAACAGTGCCCATCCCTACGAGAACCCCACGCCGCTCTCGAACCTGATCGAGCTGTTCAGCATATTCGCCGTCTCGGCTGGACTGACCTACACCTTGGGCCGAATGACGGGATCGCCGGCGCATGGTTGGGCCGTGTGGGCGGCGATGGCCATTTTGTTTGCGGTGGGTGTTACCACCACGTATTGGGCTGAAGCCCGTGGCAATCCTCTGCTGCATGGTGTCAGTCAGCAAGTGACCGCACTTCAGCCGGGCGGCAACATGGAAGGGAAGGAAGTCCGGTTTGGAATTACCAACACCGCGCTGTGGGCCACGGTCACGACTGACGCGAGCTGTGGCGCCATCAACGGCTGGCACGACTCGTTCACCCCGCTGGGCGGGATGGTACCGCTGGTCAACATCATGTTGAGCGAAGTCATCTTTGGCGGTGTGGGCGCAGGAATGTACGGCATGTTGATTTACATCGTGCTTGCGGTATTCATTGCCGGGCTAATGGTAGGCCGAACGCCGGAGTATCTGGGCAAGAAAATCGAAGCCTACGACGTGAAGATGGCGATGCTGGTGGTGCTGGTGTTTCCCCTGGTGATCCTGATATTCACGGCGATCTCGTCGGTGAGGGGCTTCGGGACCTCCAGCATTCTTAATCCCGGGCCGCATGGCTTTACGGAGATTCTGTATTCGTTCACCTCGCAGGCGGGCAACAACGGTTCGGCGTTTGCCGGGCTGAGTACCAACACCCTCTGGTACAACGTGGCGGGCGGTTTCACGATGCTGATAGGCCGCTTCCTGATGATCATTCCGATGCTGGGCGTCGCCGGCAATCTGGCGGGAAAGAAATATGTTCCGCCGTCGCTGGGAACGTTTCCGGTGACCACGCCGCTTTTCAGCGTGTTGCTTATCGGAGTGATTCTCATCGTGGGAGCGCTGACATTCTTCCCCGCGCTCAGCCTGGGTCCGATTCTGGAGCACCTGCTTATGCAAGCAGGAAAGGTTTTCTGAGGTTTGCACATGGCAAAAAGTTCGAAGAAAAAAGCCTGGGATTTGAAAATCGTGCGCCGCGCGATACTGGATTCTTTCGTCAAGCTGGATCCGCGCCACATGATGGGCAACCCTGTCATGTTCGTCGTGGAGGTCGGCAGCGTCATCACTACGGTATTGCTGCTCCGCGACCCCAAGAATTTTGGATTCAATCTGCAGATCACGCTGTGGCTGTGGTTCACGGTGCTTTTCGCAAACTTCGCCGAAGCCATGGCCGAGGGCCGCGGCAAAGCGCAAGCCGATACGTTGCGTAAGGCGCGCTCGGAGACGATTGCCAACCGCCTCGTCGAAGACGGACGGACCGAGCAAGTCCCAAGTTCGAAACTGCGCGCCGGTGACGTGGTCCTGGTCTCCGCCGGCGAATTCGTGCCGTCCGACGGAGAGATCATCGAAGGCGTAGCTTCGGTGGACGAATCGGCCATCACGGGTGAATCAGCGCCGGTGATTCGCGAAGCGGGCGGCGATCGCTCTGCCGTCACTGGCGGCACTCGGGTGCTCTCCGATCAGATCAAAGTGAAGGTCACGTCGAATCCCGGCGAGACCTTTCTCGATCGCATGATCGCGCTGGTCGAAGGCGCGGAGCGGCAGAAGACGCCCAACGAGATCGCTCTCAACATTCTGCTCGCGGGCTTGACCATCATCTTTCTGCTGGCCGTGGTGACTTTGCAGCCCTTCGCGATTTATTCGGGTTCGCCGCAGACCGTGTTTGTTCTGGTCTCCCTGCTGGTCTGCCTCATTCCCACGACCATCGGCGGCCTGCTCTCGGCCATCGGCATTGCCGGAATGGACCGACTGATTCAGCACAATGTGCTCGCCATGTCGGGTCGTGCCGTCGAGGCCGCCGGTGACGTGGACACTTTGCTGCTGGACAAGACGGGAACCATCACGCTAGGCAATCGCCAGGCGGCGGAGTTCATTCCGGCTCCCGGCGTGAGCGAGAGGGAGATGGCCGACGCGGCACAGCTTTCGTCGCTGGCCGACGAGACGCCCGAAGGTCGCTCGATTGTCGTGCTGGCCAAGGAAAGGTACGGCCTGCGCGGCCGCGAGCTGGCGTCGCGTGAGATGGAATTCGTGCCGTTCACCGCGCAGACCCGCATGTCAGGGGTGAACCTGAACGGCAACGAGATCCGCAAGGGAGCCACAGACGCCATCACTCGATATCTCGCGGCCAATGGTGGGGAGATGCCGGCAGAGGTGCGGTCGAGCGTCGAGACGATTTCGCGCTCGGGGGGAACTCCGTTGGTGGTTGCCGAGAAACAGCGAGCGCTCGGCGTGATTCACCTCAAGGACATCGTGAAGGGCGGGATGCAGGAGCGTTTCGACCAGTTGCGGGCCATGGGCATCAAGACGGTGATGATTACCGGCGACAACCCCCTGACTGCCGCTGCGATTGCGCGCGAGGCCGGCGTCGATGATTTCCTCGCCGAAGCTACGCCCAAGGACAAGATGGACCTGATCCGCCGCGAGCAGTCGCAAGGCAAGCTGGTCGCCATGACCGGCGACGGCACCAACGATGCTCCCGCGCTGGCCCAGGCCGACGTTGGCGTTGCCATGAATACTGGGACGCAGGCGGCCAAGGAAGCCGGCAACATGGTTGACCTCGACTCGAATCCGACCAAGCTGATCGAGGTCGTTGCTATCGGCAAGCAGTTGCTGATGACCCGCGGCTCGCTGACGACCTTCTCCATCGCCAATGATGTGGCGAAGTATTTTGCCATCATCCCAGCGATGTTTGCGGGAACTTTTCCGGTGCTGAATGCGCTGAACATCATGCACCTGCAAACCCCGCAGTCGGCCATCCTTTCTGCGGTCATCTTTAACGCCATCATCATCATTGCCCTCATTCCGCTGGCGTTGCGCGGCGTCAAGTATCGTCCGATGGGCGCGGCGGCACTCTTGCGCCGCAACCTGTGGATTTACGGTGTGGGCGGAATCATCGTGCCTTTCATTGGGATCAAGCTGATCGATGTACTCATCACGCACGTAGGATTGGCTTAGAGGCGAGGAGCTATGAAACAGAATCTGAAGATTGCAATTCTGATGACGATCGTAACAACCGTGCTGCTCGGTATCATTTACCCGCTCATCGTCACTGGGCTGGCACAAGTGCTCTTCCGCGACAAAGCCAACGGTCAGCTCATCGTCCGCAATGGCCAGATTGTAGGCTCGAGAATCATCGGCCAGGCATTCACCGGCCCGGGCTATTTGCATTCGCGTCCCTCGGCAGCGGGTAACGGCTACGACGCAGCCAACTCTGGCGGATCGAATCTCGGTCCGACCAATCACGTGCTGATCGACCGCGTTAACGGTGACGTGGCACGCCTGCAGGCTGAGAACCCTGGCCAGCCCGTGCCGATCGACCTGGTCACAACGTCAGCCTCAGGACTAGATCCAGACGTCACTCCGGCAGCAGCGGAATTCCAGGTACCGCGCCTCGCCCACGAACGGGGTCTGAGCGAGGATCAGCTTCGCCAGATCATTCGCCAACACACCAGCGGCCGCCAGTTGGGCTTCCTCGGCGAGCCGCGGGTGAATGTATTGGAAGTGAATCTCGCGCTGGATGAACTGAAGACGATGCCCGGGCGATAACTGCCGGCCCATCTTATGAATCGTTTGCTCGGTATTAGGACACAACTCCAGAGTGCGCCTGAGGAGTCAGTTTTTTTCGCGAGTGAAAGTAAGACCCGCATAGAATGAACCCCGAAGGGGTGGAAGTGCAGTTAGCCCAGGACGGAGCGCAGCGGAGTCCTGGGTAAGAGGAAATAAGGATGTTGAGTCCCGTAGGGACGGCACAGTTCTCACCCATACCCTTCACTCTTCAGTCGTGCCAAACAGGGCAGATCACGAGGGCAGGCTACGGTCCCTCTAAAATAGTCGGCTAGGGGCTGAAGCCCGACACTTGGGTGATCAATTTGCGGCACGGCTGAAGCCATGCCCTGATACAAAGCGGCTAATGACGGGCCCGGGAATTAAGCGTGAAATTCACACTCCTTTTACACAGCCTGCGTCTTGCCGATTGTTCCTGAACGCGGAAAGCCCATAGACTAAGAGCGCCTACGCTCAGGAGACCACTTTGTCCGACGCGATCATCCAAGCCAACGCGGTCGAGAAGTATTATCCGCAGCCCGATGGCAATAAGATCGAGGTGATTGCGCCTACCGACCTCGAAATCACACCTGGAAAGATCGTCAGCCTGCTGGGACCGTCCGGCTCGGGAAAGTCCACGCTGCTCCGCATGTTGACAGGCTTGTCCAAACCTTCGTCGGGCGAAGTGCTGTGGCACGGCAAGGTCATGGACGGCCAAATCCCAAATGTTTCCATTGTCTTCCAGAGCTTCGCGCTCTTTCCCTGGCTCACGGTGCTGGAGAACGTCGAGGCGCCGCTGGTAGCGAGAGCCATGGGCGCCATCGAGCGCCACAAGCGCGCGCTGAAGATGATCGACACCGTTGGTCTCGACGGTTTCGAAACCGCGTATCCCAAAGAGCTGTCCGGCGGAATGAAACAGCGCGTCGGTTTTGCGCGCGCGCTTGTCGTCGAGCCGGAAGTGCTATTTATGGACGAGCCTTTCTCGGCGCTCGATGTCCTGACTGCAGAAAACCTCCGTTCCGAGCTGCTGGAGCTGTGGCTCAACAAGAAGATGCCGACGACCAGCATCTTCATCGTGACCCACAATATTGAGGAGGCCGTGCTGCTGGCCGACCGCGTCATCGTGCTGGGCCGCAATCCAGGGCGCATTCGCTCCGACTTCGAGATCGACATTCCGCAGTACCGCGATCGCAAGGCTCCACGATTTCTGGCTTACGTTGACTACATTTACAAGACGCTGACGCGCCCCGATGAGGAAGCGACTGTTCCCGGCAAAGCGGCGCAACAACGAGGCGACGGCCAACCACGCGAGCGCGCCAAGTTCCAGATGTTGCCGCACGCGCGTCCCGGCGGCATCGCCGGATTCATGGAGCTTCTCGCCGACCGCGGAGGCCGCGACGACCTCTACAAGCTGGCCGACGAACTTGCCATGGACGTGGACGACCTGCTTCCTATCGTTGACGCGTCTGCGATGCTCGGCTTCGCCGTGGTCCACGAAGGGGACGTCGAGATCACACCAGAGGGGCGCAGATTCGGCGAAGCCGACATTCAGACGCAGAAGGCCATCTTCCGTGACGCTGCGCTCAAGAACGTCGCCATTTTGCGGCTCATCGAGAACACCCTGCACGCCAAGCGCGACCATGCCATCGGAGAGGAATTCTTCCGCGACATCCTCGACGAGCACTTCAGCGCTGAGGAGGTCGAGCGCCAGTTCGGGACCGCGCTGAACTGGGGACGCTACGCCGAAATCTTCGACTACGACTCTGAAACCGGTCGCATCTTCCATCGGGAAGAAGCTGATGCAGAACCGGTTCCAGTTGCCGGGTGAAATCTGATGGCGCGCAGCACATGGCAACCCATCCGCATTCTGGGCAAGGGACCGTGGTCGCTGCTGCCGGCGCAAACCTGGTCGGTGCTCACCGATTTCGTCATCTTCGCCGCCGGACTTTCGCTCTTCTACGCCGTGCTGGTGCTGGCGCGAACCTGGTTCGGTCCATTCAATCCTCACGTTGAGATCTCGCGCGATCCCACGAAGCTCCCGGTTTATGCGGCATATTCGCTGCTGCGCATCACCGTCGCTTACGTCTTGTCGCTGGCCTTCACGCTGGTGTACGGCTACGTTGCTGCCTACAACGCGCGCGCGGAGCGCATCATGATTCCGCTGCTCGACATTCTGCAATCGATCCCCGTGCTCAGCTTTCTGCCGGGCGTGATGCTAGCGATGGTGGCGCTGTTTCCCAATCATCAGATCGGGGTAGAGATGGGCGCAATTCTGCTCATCTTCACCGGACAGGTCTGGAACATGGCGTTCAGCTTCTATTCGTCGCTGAAGAGTATTCCGCGCGACATGCGTGAGGCCGCCAAGATTTATCGCTTCAACTGGTACCAGCGCTTCGCGCAATTCGAGTTGCCATACGCTGCGATCGGGCTGGTATGGAACTCCATGATGTCGGTGGCAGGCGGCTGGTTTTTCCTGATGGCCTGCGAGATGTTTGTTCTCGGCGACCGCGACTTCCGCTTGCCCGGACTGGGATCGTATCTGCAAACTGCCGCGAGCGCAGGCGACACGCAAGCCATCCTGTGGGGCGTCGGAACCATGATCGCGGTCATCGTGCTGCTCGACCAATTCGTGTGGCGGCCGGTGATCGCCTGGGCAGAAAAATTCAAAATGGAGCAGGTGGAAAGCGCCGACGCGCCGCGCTCATGGTTCCTCAATGTCATGGAAAAGTCGCGCGGATTGAGGCGGCTTCGCAAGAAGACCGTCAGACCGTTGGAAGAACGGGTCGCGCTGCACTTCGCGCGCCTCTATCACGGCGCCGACGACGACAGGCCGCCAGCGCCATGGAAAATCTGGATCGGTCGCGGGATTGCACTGCTCGCCGTGCTCGCCGTGCTGTACGCGGTTACCCGCGCCATCGCCATGCTTACGGGATTGAACGGGGGCGAGTATCGCGAACTGCTGACCGGCGCAGGAGCAACGTTTCTGCGCGTGTTGCTGGCGCTCGCCATCGGCGCGGCCTGGACGATCCCCGCAGGTGTGGCCATCGGCTTCAACCCCAGGTTGGCGCGCATTGCCCAGCCGCTGGCGCAGATCGCCGCTTCGGTTCCGGCAACTGCGCTATTCCCCATTGTCATGCTCGCGCTCATCCAAATTGGCGGCGGCTTGGGGCTCGGCTCCATCTTGCTGCTGCTCTTGGGCACGCAGTGGTACATCCTGTTCAACGTCATCGCCGGCGCGATGGCAATTCCGACCGACCTCAAAGAGGTGTCGTCGATATGCAAGTTCAGCCGTGGAGAACGCTGGCGCAAATTGATTCTGCCCGGCATCTTTCCTTACCTCATCACCGGACTGGTCACCGCTTCCGGCGGCGCCTGGAACGCCAGCATCGTCGCCGAATATCAGCACCTCAAGGACCAGACCTACACTACAGTTGGACTGGGCGCGACCATTTCCCGTGCCAGCGACTCCGGCAACTTCGACTTGCTGCTCGCCTCCACCATCGTCATGGCCATCGTGGTAGTGACCATCAACCGCCTGGTGTGGCGGCGGATGTACCGGCTGGCGGCAACACGCTACACGCTGGAAGCGTGAGGGCAGTAGAGAGTGGATAGGGGTTAGTGTCGGTTACATCGGGGCCACATGAAGAAACGCAAAACCGCGCAGAAGCGTCACAGGTTTTTTCAGAAATATTTTCGTAATTTCCCAAAATGGAACGACAAGGTGCAGGTTCGTAGGGTGGTGTCAGAGTGGATTACTCAGGATGATTTTCCCACCCAGGCCGGCTTTATTGGATAATCTGAGCTGTTTTTGATCGTGGATGTCAGGATTTGCATGCCATTATGGTAAGAGTTTCCCACTCGCCACCGGATTTGAGAAACGTTAGCAGATGGAAAACCGTTGCCGAAAGCCGGCGTTTCATCACGCCGCAACCACGCGTCTGATTGCCGGCACCAGCTCCGTGGCGATTCGGGCTTTGTCCACGCAGGCCTGCGCGCCTGCTTCCAGCGAGGGAAGTAGGAGGTGATGGGGATCATTCTGGCTCATGATAAGAATCTTTACGCAGGGAACCTGTTGTCGCAAAAGGCGCGCGGTTTCCAGCCCGTTTGCATCAGGCATGCTGACATCCAGGAGAACCACGTCGGGCTTCAGCTCAGCCGCTTTCTCCAGTGTTTCTTTGGCGTCGGAAGCCTCTCCGCAGATTTCCCAATTCGTCTCCCGTGACAACATTCCGGCGATGCCACGTCGTACCAGTTGATGGTCATCTGCGATTAGAATCCGCATCGATGCTTTCTGCCTCCGGACGACCTTACATCGCCCGCTTCAGCGACTGCATTGCCTTCCCCTCCGCCGGCGTGCTAACTGGCGGGGCTGGAATGGTCACATAGACACGGGTCCCAGACCCATCTGACTCGACATTAAGGTTACCTTGAAACTGGTGCAGCCGTTCCCGCATTCCTCCAATTCCGACACCAGAACCTCCTGACCGAATCTCTTCCAGTTTCTCGGGCGACATACCTTTACCCTGGTCGTGCACTTCTACGGTAATCGTGCCACTTTCGCGACGGACACGAATGGAGGCGGTCTTGCTGCCGGAGTGACGGTGAACGTTGGTCAGCGATTCCTGCACTGACCGGAAAATTGCCAGCTCCATGTCGCGCGGAAGTCTTTCGAAGCTCGGAGGGATGTCGAGAGCAATCTTCAGGCCACTGCGTTCCTCGATCCCCTGGATATAGAAGGTGAGGGCGGAGTACAAGCCGCTGTCGTCCAACAAAGGTGGATGCAGCAGATAGGACGTCGTGCGGATGTCTTGATTCAGGCGCTGGACCAGTTCCTCGGTTTCTTGCAGTTGCGTGGCCAGGTGGGGAGCAACTTGCTGTATCTCGCCGCCGAGTCGTGCCAGGTTAATGCCAAGGACGGTCAATGTCTGACCGGCGCTGTCGTGCAGTTCACGCGCAATGTGCCGGCGTTCTTCATCCTGGGCCTGCAACAAGCGGCCGGAAAGCCCACGTAGTTGTTCGGCCTGGTGAAGGACGTCCGCGGTCCGCGCTTGCAGTTCTCTGGTGCGCGACCGCACTTGCGCGTCAAGTGTTTCGGAGAGCTTGCGGGAAGCGCTCCCCGCTCTCCCGCAATGCTTCCTGAGCGCGCTTCTGTTCGCTGATGTCGCGTGCCACTTTCGACGCCCCAATCACCCGTCCGTTGGAATCTCGCACCGGTGAAATGGTGAGGGCGACGTCCAGCTTGGAGCCATCCTTGCGCCGACGCACGGTTTGGAAGTGATCGACCCGTTGGCCGCTGCGCAGCCGGGCAATGATTTCGTCCTCTTCGCTCCATCGTTCGCGAGGAATGATGAGCCTGATATTTTGACCGACGGCTTCCTCGGCGGTGTAGCCGAATAGCCGCTCAGCGCCCTTGTTCCAACTGGTGATCGTGCCATCCAGGTGTTTGCTGACGATGGCATCATCCGAAGAAGCCACGATGGCAGCCAGCAGGTTGGCTGTTTTTTCTGCTTCCTTGCGCTCTGTAACCTCCAGTAGCATATTGATGCCGCCGACGACTTTCCCATCCGCATCACGCAGCACCTGCGGATAAGGTGTGATCCACACACGTTTGCCGTCTGGCCGTTCGAGGATGACTTCTGCGCCATTGACGATCCTGCCCTCATTGAGGGCAATTGCCATGGGACACTGGTCGTGGGGCAGGGGAGTGCCGTCCGGCCAGAACAGCTTCCAACTTACGCACCAGCTATCCGTGCCGAGTTCAGGTACCCTGCCGGCCAACTTCACAGCCGCGGGATTAAAGTGGGTGAGCCGCCCTTCGGCATCGGTGGTGTAGACGGCCGCCGGAAGCGCGTCAATCATCTCCCGGAACCGTTGCTCGCTCTCGCTAACTTCTAATTCCGCAGGTTTGCCGTTGGGTTTACCGGCGGTCAACCAGTCCTTGAAGCCGCCGTTGCGGCCGGCAATGGCAGCATCAATCGCCGGCAAAAGGTCCCAGGCGATGTTGCTTTTGGCAACGAAGCCATCCGCGCCAACGTGTGCCGCCTGATGCGATACGACGCTCTTATCATTCTGGCTGATCAGCACGATGACGGATTGAGGAGCTTCGCGCCTGATCATCCGGGTAGCGTTGATGCCGTCCATCCTGGGCATGGAAATGTCCATTACCACAACGTGCGGCCGCAGCTGCCTGGTCTTCTCGACGGCTTCCACGCCGTCTGCCGCCTCGCCGCAAACCTGCCATTCGGAGCGGGTTTCGAGCATATAGCGCAGATTGCTGCATAACAGCTCCTCATCATCGACGATTAGAATTTGTATTGAGCTCATGTCTTTACCTCCGACACGGGCAAGCTCATCTCAGGCTAAGGGGCGTTCGGAACTCATCCTGAGATTGCTCGTACATTGCCCCTCTCTAAGATGCATAGAACACGTTTGGCTTGGCCCCAGTAAAGCGAATCCGGAAACTAAGGGCCATACGGTCGATACCGTATATTGCGACGCTAACTGCGGCCTTCTTCGCGCTGCTCGCAGCGCCGGGCAGCCCATGGGTGTAGATTGTGTTGGGCGTTGAAAATATACGGCGGACCGGGTACGCAAACCATTCTCGCTGGAGGAAACATCATGTCGAGGCACGACGGGATCATCGGGGTATCGGATCACGGCGGTTGGGCGGTGCTGGTGACGGTCGCCGGCGACGGGACGCTCCTCGACCGTCGCCGCGTCGAGCTGGTGGACGAGCACCTGCCGAAAATTCCGCACCACAGCGAAGGGCAGAGGCTTCCGCTCGATGAGGCAGTGGCGCTGGTGGAGCGCGTGCGGGTATCGGCGGAACGGCACGCGAAGCTCGGCCTGGACGCCGTCGCGACGACGGTGCCCGGGCGCATCCTCGGCGTCGCGCTTCGCCAGTGCCCGGAGCTGCCACCAACCATTGCCGAGCGGATCAAGGACTATCGGGCGCAGAACGTCGCCGACTGGGTGATGTACCGCAAGGCGCTAGCCGCCGCGGCCGAGGCGCGCGGTTGGGCCGTCCACTGGTACGACGCGAAGAAGGTGTTTGATGCAGCGCGCGACGCGCTGCGCATCGAGGACCTCGAAGCCCACTTCCTCCAGCTGAGGAGGTCTATCGGGCCGCCCTGGGGCAAGGATCACAAGGTCGCGATGGCAGCGGCGATCGTCGCGGCCAGGGCGCGCTAGAGGTAAACAGCAGGCTCTGGGGCACCGGACGGCAGCGCCCGCGAATGTGGCAATACAAGGGAACCGATGAAGATCAAACTGACCAGCGTATACGTCGCCGACCAGGTGGCCTTCAGCGGTCGAGGTGTCCGAAGTAAATCTTGGTGTCGTACTGCAGGACGACGTGGCCGTCGGCGGCGTGGGAAGAGAACAGTTGCGGAAGTTCGCGCGACATCGCCTCGTAGCGCTCGCCGGTCTTGGGAATGTAGGACGAGGAAAGCAAGCGGCCGCGCAATCCGTCGAAGTCGAGCACCTGCTGGTTGTGCTGTTGGATGAGCTGCATCTGGGTTGGGCGCGAAGAAGTGTTCCAGCGCGGCGTAGCTGGCCAGATACTTGTGGGTGACCTGTTCGTAGTCGACGGAGTGGCGGCGGACGAAGTCCTCGTAGGCGCGCAGGAAGGGCGTGGAGTCAACGTTGCGGTCGTTCCAGACGAGGACGGCCCAGCCTCCCGGCTTGAGGATGCGCGCGAACTCGATGCGGGTATCGTCGGGACGAAACCAATGGAAGGCCTGGCCGGCGACAACAAAGTCAATGCTCGCGTCAGGCAGGCTCGTGGCTTCGGCGCTGCCATCTACCATAGTGAAGGTGGGATAAGCGGCGAGATAGTCTTCGCCGGCGAGGCGCATTTCGCGATTGGGTTCGACTCCGATGACGCGGTTGCCGTTGTCGAGGAATATCTTCGCCAGCATGCCGGTGCCGCAGCCGACGTCGGCGATGAGGTGCTGGGGACGGAGACCGCAGGCTTGCTGCAACGCCTGGATGACCTCGGGCGAGTAATGCGGGCGATACTTCACGTAGTCTTCAGCGCGGTCGGAAAAGCGCGTTGCGGGATGGCGAGCGCTATCGGGCATAGTGCTATCTTAACGTGAGGATGAAGGCCAGGCGCACCGATGGATCTCCGCTGGTTTCGGCGATCAGCGACGCCATCCGCCGGATACCGCGCGGGAACGTCAGCACGTACGGCGCAATCGCAAAGGCAGCGGGCTATCCGCGCTGTTCACGGCATGTGGCGCGGGTGCTGAAGCAGGTGGATGGGCTACCGTGGCAGCGCGTGCTGGGCTCGGGCGGACGGATCTCGCTGCGCGGCGAGCTGGGGATGGAGCAGCGTTTTCTGCTGGAGTCGGAGGGCGTCCGCTTCCGCGGCAGGCGAGTTGATATGAAGGTGTTCGAACACCGTTTCCAGCGGCGCAAGGCGAAAGTGCCGGTTCAGGCTCGTAAACAGCGGCTACGGCGAAAGTAGCAGACGTACCGAGCTTTCCGCTTGTCAGAATCTAACGGTTAAGTAAAATAGTGACCATTCAGCGGTTCGTCCCAAGTATGTGCACTTTGGACCTAGTACGAGTTTCAGTTGCCACAATCGTGTTGTTTTTTGCGGGCACATTGTCCGCACAGAATTCCTACGGGCGTGACCACCACGTTTATCACCCGCCCGTGCAAACCAAGCACACGAGCTCGCAGTCTGGGGCTTCGCGAACGCATGTGACTTCCACAACTGCAGTCAACAACAGCGGGCACGGTGCGAATGCAACGGCAGCCGGTGCAAGTCAAGTGCCTGTCTCAACCTCGAAGCCTGCTTCGGTCACGCCACCCAATGCGGCCAAACCCCAGCCTCAGTAAGCACTGTCCCAGTTTTCTGTGAACAGCCTGCGCGGGGGTAATCAAAAATTAACATTGCCGTGCAAAGTGCCGTTATAAGATGAAAACTTATGCAAGAAAAGCCCTTAGAGATAGAGAAAGTTGACGATTCCAGCGGCGCCGTGGTCATCCGTCTGCACGGGCCGCTCTTGCTTGGGAACTTCTTTCCGCTGCAAGGCATGGTCCGCGCGGACACATCCGGCCTTCTGATTCTTGACCTGTCCGA
This sequence comes from uncultured Acidobacteriaceae bacterium, assembly GCA_963823635.1. Lineage (GTDB taxonomy): Bacteria > Acidobacteriota > Terriglobia > Terriglobales > Acidobacteriaceae > Bog-257. The sequence continues at coordinate 104,607 of CAWGMV010000030.1, forward strand.
CATGCCCTACATTGACTCGGCTGGTATCGGCTGCCTGGTGGGAGCACACGTTTCGCGCGAGAACTCGGGCCGGAAGATGGTCCTGGTCGGCGCCAATGATCGGTTGCTGGCCTCGCTGAAGGTGACCAAGGTGGACAACCTCTTCTCCTTCGCTCCCACTGTCGAACAGGCACGAGGACAAGCCGGCGGCTAGCGTTTCGCCATCAGCTTGCGCTCGCTCCCTGGGTGAGAGGCGCGCCGCTTTGGGATAACACCTCAACAACCCGGCGGACGTCTTTGACCTCTGCCTGCTGAATGACCTTCAAGCCCTCACGGCCAACCAGCGGGTAGAGAATCGAGCGGCCTTCGAACGAGACTGCGAGGTCGAGCCCGTCAATCGTGAGATCGTGCAGAACGGATGGCTCGTTTGCCAGGCGCTGGGCGACGAACCACGCATGATCGCGCGCCGCCGTCATGTCGAAATTAACCAGGGATGTCTCGCCGCGCAGGCCGATCTTTTCCAGATCGCCAATCAGAGGAGAGACGGTGGCGATCTCGGCGGCTACGGTGTCGATCAAGCCTGCCAGTACGTCGTTAATCTCGTCGAAATCGGGCTTGAGCTGGGGCAGTTGATCGCCCGGAGAAGTTTGCGCGGCGGCGATGCCGAGATCGAGATTGATGTGCGCGTTCATGCCCGACAGCAGTTGCTGCAGAATGAGCAAATTGGCATCGTCGCAGCCGCGGAAGGCGAGCATCCAGCTTCGGGTGGGAGTGCCGCCGGACTGAAAAGTTGCCAGCGCATCGAGGTAGCGCGAGGCGAAGACCACATCGAGCTTCTCCATCAACGGGCCGTTCTGGAAGCGACCAGCGGTAATGCCGTCACGCACTGCGCACGTTACCCGCCGATATAGCGCCGCAAAGTAGCCGAGACGACTGGCGTTGTCGTAGGACTGCTGGACAATGGCGTCCAGCGCGGACACGACATCGTCAATGGTTTGCACAGGCATAACGGCCTGATGTTAGCAGACCCCCGTGGGAGCCGCCTGCACCCAATTTCCGCGCAGGGCCTCGCGGCTTCTGATAAACTTTTGCTTCAGGAGTGGCTGGGGTGCCCTGGGTTTTGCCTCGAGTTCCAAGTCATAAAGTCTCATCGTCTACTGAATTCACAAATCGAAATAGAACAGGATGGCTCGCCGAGCATCCTTTAATGAGGAGGTTGAAGAATGGCTACTGCAGTAGCTCCGCAAATGCACAGCCGAGTGCAGGAATTCGTCGGTAAGCCGCGCAAGATGTTTATCGACGGCAAGTTTGTGGAAGCGGCTTCCGGCAAGACGTTTCCGTCATACAACCCCGCAACGGGAGAAGTAATGGCCAAGGTCGCCGAGGGCGATCGCGAAGACATCGATCGCGCAGTGAAGGCGGCGCGCAAGGCTTTCGAGAGCAGCAAATGGCCCAGAATGACGGCGTCGCAGCGAGGCCAGCTCATCTGGAAGCTGGGTGACCTGATCGAGCAGCACCTGGAAGAGTTCGCGCAGCTTGAGAGCCTTGACAACGGCAAGCCACTGGCAGTGGCGCGCGTTGCCGACGTGCCGCTGGCGGTTGACCTGTTCCACTACATGGCAGGGTGGGCCACCAAGATCGAAGGCAACACTATTCCTTTCTCGCCCAAGTTCTTCGCCTACACCCGGCGCGAGCCGGTCGGCGTAGTTGGGCAGATCATTCCCTGGAACTTCCCGCTGCTGATGGCGGCGTGGAAGCTGGGTCCGGCGCTGGCCACCGGTTGCACAGTAGTGCTGAAGCCGGCGGAGCAGACGCCGCTGAGCGCGCTGTTGCTGGCTGAGCTGATCGCGGAGGCCGGTTTCCCGGACGGCGTGGTCAACGTGGTT
>CAWGMV010000031.1:0-18097 GCA_963823635.1 uncultured Acidobacteriaceae bacterium
AGATTGTGCTGTCGGCCTGGTTCTATGTAACTCCGATCATCTATTCCCTTGATTTCATACCGGCGAAGCACCAGTGGCTGTTTAAACTGAATCCGATGATTTACGTCATCAATGGCTTCCGGTTGTCCGTGTACTACGGCATGTTGCCGAGGGCGCAATCGATCATCGCTTCGTTTGTTTGTGCGTTCCTCAGCCTGTTCATTGGCTTTGCCATCTTTCGCAAGAACCAGGACGCGTTTGTCTTCTACGTCTGAGCAGGAATGTCCACAAGTTCAATCCCAATCCGGCTGGAGAACGTCACGCAGCGCTTCCGGGTCATCCAGGAGCGTCCTGATACTTTGCGCGAGCTGTTCTCGAAGTTCTTCCACCATGAATCCCGTTATCACAATTTCGACGCAGTAAAGAACGTCTCGTTCGATGTTCCTCATGGGCAGATGGTGGGGCTGATCGGGCGCAATGGGTCGGGCAAGAGCACGCTGCTGAAAATCATTGCCGGGGTCTATCGGCCGACCGCCGGGAAAGTAGAGGTCACGGGATCGCTGGCGCCGCTGATCGAGTTAGGTGCTGGGTTCCACCATGACCTGACCGGGCGAGAGAACATCCTGCTCAATGGATTGCTGATGGGCTACTCGAAACGGCAGATGCTGGAGCGCGAAGAGCGAATCATCGAGTTCTCCGAAATTGGCGACTTTATTGACTCGCCGGTCAAGCAATATTCCTCCGGCATGTATATGCGGCTGGCATTTTCCGTGGCTACGGAGATCGATCCCGATATCCTGCTGATCGACGAAATTCTCGCCGTTGGCGATGCGCCTTTCAAGCAGAAGTGCGTCCAGCGGATGCAGAACTTCCGGCAAGCGGGCAAGACGATTGTGCTTGTCAGCCACACCATGGACCAGGTTGCGCTCCTGTGTGATAGGGCAATTCTTATCGACCAGGGCACGATCATGGCCGACGGTCCGCCGGAGGAGGTAATAGCGGTGTACCAGAGTGCCCTGACCCCGGAAGCCGTCGGCGCGCAATATTGAACCCCGCCGTCTCTCGTTTAGCCGCTAGCCATGCCCTTGCGGATCCTTAAATCGTGGGTGCAGCGCCAGGCACGACGTGCCCATGTCCTGGCCAAAGCGTTGAAGGGTGGAGCGGAAGAACGCCTGTTCGTCACCAGTGGAATTGTCAGGCGCTTGCCCTTTCCCGTATCCACCAGGCAGCGACTGTGGCGTTGGATGGTGGGCCGCGCCTATGGAACGTCCAACGTTGTCAATGTGCCCGCCAGCCAGAGCGCCTGGGACCGGGACGGTCAAAGCCGCCTGCAGCAATTGCTGAGCAGCGACCGACGCATTGGATTCCCCCGGGCGGAGCGCCCGATGTTGTCGCTGATTCTGGTTCTCTACAACAAGGCCCATCTATCGGTCCTTGGACTTGAATCCATCGCAGCTAACGCCGATGTTCCCTATGAGATCGTGACTGTGGACAACGGTTCGACTGACGATACCGCCCATCTGCTTGAGCGAGTTGACGGCGCCAAAATTGTGCGCAATCCAGCCAATGTGGGCTTTGCCCGGGCGTGTATGCAGGCCGTGCAACAGGCGCAGGGCGAGCATCTCTGCTTCCTCAACAACGATGTCCTGCTGCAACCCGGTGCCCTCAGCGCCGCCATGCAGAATTTTGAGGACCCCGGTGTCGGCGTGGTCGGCGGCAAAATTCTGCTGGCCAACGGCGACCTGCAAGAGGCCGGAAGCGTCATCTGGGCAGATGGCACGGCCGTGGGCTATGGGCGAGGCGATAATCCCGACCGGCCACAGTACCAGTATCGACGTCCGGTGGATTTCTGCTCAGGCGTGTTTTTATTCACACCACGCCGGCTGTTTCTTGAGCTCGGAGGCTTCGATGCTCTGTATTCGCCTGCCTATTACGAAGATGCTGATTACTGCATGAAGGTGTGGAAAGAAGGCGGGCGTGTCATTTACGAACCGAGGGCCGTGGTTCGGCACTATGAATCTGCCTCTTCCGGCGGAAACGAAGCAGCCAAGGAACTGATGGCCATAAACCATCAGAAATTTGTCGGTGAGTGGAAGGCTGCCCTGACGCGGCATTGGCCGAACTCTGGCAGCAACATGCGACGCGCGCGTATCTCCGTGAACTCACCAGGAGCCAGAATTCTTTACCTCGAGGACCGGGCCCCGCACCGGTATCTTGGAGCGGGATATCCCCGCAGCAATGACATTTTGAATTGCCTTGCAAAGCAAGGTCACCACGTGACCTGTGCCACGTTGAACTACCCGTTGTCTGAGGACGAGTACTCTGACATCCCACGAGATGTCGAACTGCACGACGGCGTGTTTGATCGCACGCGGCTCTTTCGTGATTACGCTCCGGACAGCGACGTAATTTGGGTGAGCCGGCCTCACAACATGGAGCTTTTGCTTAAGCAGGCTGACGCTGGGCGGGCACGACAAAAGGTTCGGCTGATTTATGACGCGGAAGCGATTTTCGCGCAACGCGACCAGCGGCGGGCCCAGATTGACGGGGCCGAGATGTCGCCTGCTGAAGTCAGTCGTGGATTGGAACTCGAACTGAACCTGGCCAAGGCGGCTGACGCTGTGGTTGTCGTCTCCGAAGCAGATCGCCAAGTCATGCTTGCTGGCGGTGTGAATGATGTGCACATCATCAGCTATCGCCTTGATCCCAAGCCGACCCCCAACGGATTCGATGACCGGCGCACGTTTCTATTCGTCGGAGCCATGCATGGCGCAGATAACCCCAATGCTGATGCCATGCGTTATTTTTGTGGCGCGATTTGGCCCGCTGTGCGCGCAGCAACCGGTGTGGAACTTGTCATCGCCGGCTATGAGAGCGACGTTGCGCTGAGTGAACTGAAGACGGAAGGTGTGCGGGTTGTCGGGAAGCAGAAGGATCTGACGGAGCTATATAATCAGGCGCGCATCTTCGTTGTCCCCACCCGCTATTCTGCCGGCATACCGTACAAGGCCCACGAAGCAGCAGCCTTTGGAGTTCCGCTAGTCGTGTCTTCTCTGATCGCCGAGCAGCTGGTCTGGAAGGACGACGTAGAGTGCCTTGTCGCCGAGGACGCAGCAGAATTTGTGGAGGCGTGCTGCCGGCTTTTTAACGACCCTCAACTTTGGAGCAAAGTTCGCTCAAATGCCTTGCAGCGAATCGTCAACGACTTTAATGAGGCGGTGTTCAGCAGCGCGATTTCGTCGCTGGTCGGCGAACCGGCGCCTGTCGTACATGCTTCAGAATCCGCCAAGTCCTAAGTTGCGGTTCTTGCTGGCTTTGATCTGTCGAACAGCGCAACCCGTGTGTACAATCGCCAGCAGAACCGCGTGAAGACAGTCACCATTGCAATTCCCTCATTGCATCGTCCCGATCTCACCGCACGTTGCCTCCAATTCATTCAGCAGCAAACGCTGCCGGCAGATCAGTGGGAAGTAGTCGTCATCGAAAACGAGGCGCGGTCCGACACCATACTTCCTGACCCTCTGCCACCCAACACGCGGCGGATTGAGCTGCCCACAAACCAGGGCACAACCGGCTCCATCAATCGGGCGCTTGCGATGACCCAATCCCGTTACGTCATGCTGCTGAACAACGACGTTGAGTTGGAACCTGGCTGCTTGGAGAAGCTGGTAAGAGCGCTAGATGCGGACGCAAATCTTGCTTTTGCCACTGGCAAGTTGCTGCGCGCAACGCAACGAACTCATCTCGACGGTGCGGGGGATGCGGTGCTGCTGGCCGGCGCCGCGTACCGGTTGGGTCACTTCAACTTTGATGACGGTCAATACGATCGCCCAAGGAGGGTGCTGAGCGGCTGTGGCGCGGCCGTGCTCTATCGTCGTGAAGTCTCCGACATCTGCGGCCCTCTGGATGAAGATTTCTTTGCTTATCTTGAGGACGTTGATCTCGCACTACGAGCCCAGTTGCTCGGATACACGGGGATCTATCTCCCGGATGCGGTCGCCTACCACATCGGCAGCGCAACCCTGGGCGATGTACTGCACCCGCGAATTGTCGAATACCTTACTCGCAACCAAATCTACATTCTGGCCAAAGATTATCCCAGCGGGGTCTTATGGCGACTGCTACCGAGGGTTGCCGTCTATCAGGGACTTTGGCTGATCTATGCTGCTCGCAAACGCACATTTGGCGCGTGGCTACGCGGATGGTGGGCCGGACTTCGCGGATGGCGCAAAATGAGACGCAAGCATCGCGAGCTCATGGCGAGGCGCCGTATTAGTGACGAGGACTTTCTCGCGGGGCTGCGAGAGTCAGAGCGTCAGATTTACGACTGGCAACAGTCGCAGCCTCCGGAAGAACGCTCCGGCCTGCTGAAGGCTTACTTTCGTCTCTTCGGAAGGCCGTGAAGTGGTGGCTAGAAAATCATCTGCAGCCGGGCCGCGTAGCTGCGCGGCGGCGCTATGGCATTGCCGGAAAACAGCCCGGCAAAGTTGATGAGGTTGAGCCGGTTGTTGAGGTTCTGCGCGTCAAACTGCATGCGCACGGCAACGTTGTCTTTCTTCCATACGTCTGCTCCGACTGAGGCATCCACTGAGAGCGAGGGCCGCACCCTGTCACGGGCGAAGTTCACACGGTTAATCACATCCTGGCCGTATTCGGCGAGTGCTTCTTCGTAGGTGCCGTCAAAATCCACCGGCAGTCCGCTGCCGTACTCAACTCCAAAAGCGCCCCAAAGCCGTGGCTTGAATTGATAGCGAAATCGAGTTCGTACGGTGTTTCGCTGGTCCTGCGAGATCCAGAAACGCCCGCTCAATTGCGTCAGCGCGTTGGTCGCGTCTTGTCCCAGGAACAGCCCGCCCGTGACCGGAAAGTAGGCCGATCCTACCATGTAGGAGTAGCTCACAAATCCAGATAGGTTACCCCAGCGTGGGATATTGACCTTGCCCTCCGCTCCATAGATCTGACCCTTGCGAAATGCGATGGGGAAACTGACTGGCGTATTAAGCAGCAGGTCGTCATCGGCAAAGTTGTCCACGTCGCGGAAGTAGCCATTCACGTCGAGGCTGAGCTTCCCCATGAAAGCCTTCGTCAGACCAGCCTCGAAGTAATTGCCGTGCGACGGCTCAACCGGCACGTGCAGCACGTCGGGGTTCAGCACGACAACGTCGGGTGAACTGGAGAGCAGGATGTTCTCAAACGACGGCGTCTGAAATACCCGGTCGTAGGCGACGTGCACCAGCAGTTCACTTCCGGCGAAGTAGCGCGAAACCCCGATCCGGGGGCTGACCGCGTTTTGATTAACAATGAGCTGATAGTGGTCCCAGCGAATCCCGGCACTGACGGTCCAGTTCCCGAGGCGGATCAAGTCCTGAACAAAAGCAGACTGTTCCAGATCGGGCCGATTGCCGAGGAAGCTGAAGGTCGGCGGCGTTCCCGGATCGAACTGCGAGGGATCGGTAATTACATCGGCGAAGCGTTCGTGCAGGAAAATGTTGTCAGACTCAACGCCAATCTTCCATTCCTGCCGTTTGCGATGAACGGAGATCGTTCCCTTGAAATACGCCTCATTGAAATAGTTACGCTGAAAGGCAATGATCGGCGTGGAGAGAAGATTCGAGGAGAGTCCATTCGAATTGTCGCGAAACATCGCTCCCAGGTTGCCCACAATGTCGGAGGAGAAAAGATGCTGATAGGAGACAATCCCCATGTTCTCGGTGATGTTGCCATCCTGGCGCTGCCCCGCCGACTGCTGCACCTGTTCATTCGGTATGTCGAAGTTCGCCAGCTCGTGGCGGAACATCAGGCTCAGGCGGTCGTTGGCGGTGAAGTCGCGGTCGTAGCTGACGGAAAAATCACCTGTGGTTCCGTTGTTCGTGTAGTTTTCGGGAACAGGAGGGCTGAGATAGCGGCCGGTCATTGCACCGTCGGCGCTGACTCCAAAGGTGTTCTTCCCCGACAGATACTGCAGCATGGCGTAGCCGCCAGCGGTGTCAAAACTGCCTCCTGATAGGACGATCTGACCGTGAAACCCTTCGCGAGTGTCTCGCGCGGTATTCACCTCGACCACGCCCCCCATCTTGCGGCCGTACTCGGCGGGAATACCGGCCGTGTAGATGCTCATCGACTGAACGTCGTCGGCCTCGATCTCAGGGCCATAGCCGGGGGAGCGGTTGTCGGTTAGCGGGATGCCATTGAGCACGAGCTGGGTCTGGTATTCCGAGCCGCGAGGATGAAGGACTGCGTTGCCTTCATAGAGCCATCCCGGCTGCGAATTCACCAAATCCTGCAGGGAGCGGCCCGGCAGCGATGTGACGCGGTCGGCAATGGTATCCGAGCCGATCTGGTTGACCGTGCCGACACGAGAAGGATCGATGAGAGTCCCGCTCGCCTTTACCTCGACGGTGGTCGAGAGAGGAACCAGGCTAAGCTTTACCAGCTCTGTGGCAGGGGCTGCCGAGCGAATTTCAATCGTTTGCGAAGAAGGAGCGAAGGTGGCGTGCTGGACCTCCAGATTGTAGAGACCAAAAGGAAGTCGCTTCACGACCAGATCGCCGGCATCATCGGTGACGAATGATTGGCGGTAGTGATTGGCCTCGCTCACGAGATCCACTGCACTTCTTACGCCTAACCCGGCCGGATCGGTCACCTTCAGGCGCAACTCGCCCGTGTTGCTCTGCGCGAACAGGGGAACGGCCAGGAGGAAAAAGGCGATAATCCGGGTTATTGCCGTTGGCATCGGAGATGGGGCTGGGCGTCCGCAGCCGGGGCCGGGCGCTTCGACCGATTGTACGGGAAAACTCAGCAGGGTATGGGGGCAGAACAGCAAAGGCACGATATCTCCCGCGGAGGAATACGCCAGTAGGGAAATGGGCGAAAACGTTTCCTTCACGGAGAGTCAGCAAACGAGTATGATATGCAGCTGAAACCCCGTGTTCATTTATGGCCGCGCCTCCCCAGAAGCCGCTCGTTGGAAATAGAACCGTTATTCTGGCTCTTGTGCTGGTTCTAGCAGTGCTGGCCTTAGGCTATCTCTTGTTTCGAAAGCCATGAGACAATGGCTCACCCGTAATCGCGAAATTGTTTTTCCCGTTCTCGCGACCATTGTTGCTATTTTGATCCTTGGCGACCTGATGAAGTATCGACTCCTGACGGCCTCCGTCTTGGCAAGCAACAAAGATTCGTTATCTGCACTGAGCAGTGCGGTGAGCATCGTCGGCATCTCGCTAGGTGCGATATTTTCATATTATCGTTTTTTTCGGGGCAGAACCTTCTATAGCCGTGCCGAGCTGATGATTGATGTCACCGTGATTCCCCAACAAACCCGAATCAACATGCACGCTGTAATCGTGGAGGTCAAGAACATCGGGACTCTACCGATTTGGACCCCTGTTCTCGTCCTTGTCATCGTAGAACACGGGCCAGATGGTGAAAAAAGACGGGTCTTGGACTCCTGGTCTACGGCACACAGCCCTAGGGGAGAAATTGGCACTGCCCCCGTTATTGATTCGGGAGAAACGGCACCGTTCTGGACGGACATCGAAGTGCCGGACAGCGTTTGGGCCGTGTTCTACACTGCCTTCGTTCACTCTGAGGGAGGCGAAATTTGGAAGAAGGTGACGGTCGTCAAGAATACGGTCGATGAAGGCAAGAAGTAGCCTAGAATGCCCAGGGGCATTGCGTACGGAGGCGGAGTGATAAGCCCCGATTTCGTACATAACCTGATACGTAACTCCTCGCGCTCAACATCTCCGCCGGAAACGCCCGCGAAGGGTTTTCGGCCCACGCCGCAACTTGTATCGAGGTCGCCGTTTGAAACTGGCGGCGTCCGAAATCTGCTCCCGGAGTCGAGTTCAAGTCGTGACAAGTTACCCGACCGGAACCGTGCTCAGCACCTCTTCCCGAACCTCAGCGTCTTTCCTTGCTTCGTCGTGACTACTTGGCAGAGCCACGTCCAGTAGCTCCTGGATGGTCTTCACATAGTGCATGTTCAGCCCTGTGAGCTGCTCCGGCGTCAGGTCTTCCTGCACATTCTGGCGATTGTCGGCGGGCAGGATGATGTCCGTAACACCGGCGCGCTTGGCGGCCAGCGCCTTCTCCTTTATTCCGCCGATGGGCAGCACGTTACCGCTCAGCGTGATCTCGCCGGTCATGGCCGTCAGCGGACGGACAGGCCGCTCCGTCAACAGCGACACCAATGCCGTCACCATGGTCACGCCTGCTGAGGGGCCGTCCTTGGGGATTGCTCCCGCAGGCACGTGAATGTGGATGTCGTGATCGGCGAAGAAGCCTTCATCAATCCCCAGCTCCTTCGAGTTCGACCGTACCCAGGTCAGCGCCGCTTGCATGGATTCCTGCATCACCTGGCCGAGCTGACCGGTCATGGTGAATCCGCCTTTGCCCTTCATCTTGTTGGCCTCGACGAAGAGCACGTCGCCACCGGTGGGTGTCCAGGCCAGGCCGACAGCCACGCCTGGGCGCTTGGTGCGCTCGGCAATTTCACCTTCGGTGCGGATCTTCATGCCGCCCAGCATGTCGGTCCTCTGCACCAGTTCGGGCGTGACCACCAGCTTCTCGGTCTTGCCTTCGGCGATGCGCCGCGCCTGTTTGCGGCAGATGGTTCCGATGGTCCGCTCCAGGCTGCGCACGCCGGCCTCCCGCGTATAGTGGCGAATGATAAAGCGGATCGTCTCCTCCGGAAATTCGATCTGCTGGCCGGTGACTCCGTTCTCCTCGATCTGGCGCGGAATCAGATACTGGAATGCGATGTGTACCTTTTCCTCCTCGGTGTAGCCTTGCAGCTCGATGATCTCCATGCGGTCGCGCAGCGGCTCGGCCACCGGGTCGAGCATGTTGGCCGTTGTAATGAACAATACCTTCGACAAGTCGAACGGAACATCGAGATAGTTGTCGCGGAAGCTGAAGTTCTGCTCCGGATCCAGCGCTTCCAGCAGTGCGGATCCAGGATCGCCGCGAAAGTCGCGGCCCACCTTGTCGATTTCGTCGAGCATGAAGACTGGATCGTTGGTCTCTGCGCGGCGAATGCCCTGCATGATCTGTCCGGGCAACGCACCGATGTAGGTGCGGCGATGTCCGCGGATTTCGGCTTCATCGTGCACGCCGCCCAGCGACAGACGGACGAACTTGCGTCCCAGCGCGCGGGCAATCGACTTGCCCAGCGACGTCTTGCCCACACCCGGAGGTCCAACGAAGCAAAGGATGGGGCCTTTCATGCTGGGGCGCAGACGGCGCACCGACAGGTAATCGAGGATCCGATCTTTGACCTTTTCCAGATCGTAGTGGTCGGAGTCGAGGATTTCCTTCGCTTTCAGAATGTCCACTTCCACGCCGGACGACTTCTGCCACGGCAGGATAGCCAGCCATTCAATGTAGTTGCGCGTGAGCGAATAGTCGGCAGCCATGGGCGACATCCGCGCCAGGCGGCCAAGTTCCTTCAGCGCCTCTTTCTTCACATCGTCGGGCATTCCCGCCGATTCGATCTTCTGACGCAATTCCTCGGCATCGCGGGTGGTTTCATCCTGCTCGCCGAGCTCCTTCTGGATGGCCTTCATCTGCTCGCGCAGGTAGTACTCGCGCTGCGTCTGCTGCACGCGGTCCTGCACTTCGCTCTGGATTTTGTTGCGCAGTTGCTGGACCTCAAGCTCCTTGGCCAGGTGCTGGTTGATCTTCTCCAGGCGGACATGGACGTCGGGCGTCTCCAGCACATCCTGCTTGTCGCGGGTGGACAACGATGGAAGCGATGACGCGATGAAATCAACCATGCGGCCGGCATCATCGATGTTTCCGGCCACCGTGGAAAGCTCGTCCGACAACGTAGGAGAGCCGGCCACAATCTGCTGGAACAGCGTGAGCACGTTGCGTTGCAACGCCTCGATCTCGGCGCCTTTGGGCGCTGGCGCCTCAGGAATGGTCTCCACGCTGGCGCGCATGAATGGCGTCAACTGCGAGTATTCGGTCACCTTCACCCGCTCCAGGCCCTCGGCGAAGACGAACAGGCTCTGGTTGGGCATGCGCACAACTTTGTGCACAATCGCCAGACTTCCTACCGCGAACAAATCCGTGGGCTGCGGCGAATCCACGCGCGCCTCGCGCTGCGCCACCACCACAATCGTCTTGTCCTCGCCCAGCGAGTTGATTAACTGAACCGAACTTTCGCGCCCCACGGTCAGCGGCAGTACGGCATGGGGAAACAGCACTGTATCCCGCACAGGCAGCACGGGCAGCGTTCGGGCTTCGGTGGCGTCGTCACGAAGCTCTGGCACAACCGCCTCTAAATCTTTATTCTGCTTAGGCATACAACTCCTTGAGTCAAATACGCTCAAGCTTTAGATGTGGCGCTTCTTGCAAAAGATGCAGCGCCGTCCCGTTGAACTTTAGCTGGCTTTCTCAGCAACCCGGGCCTCGCGACCATTAACGCGGCGGCTCCGTGCCATGGTGAGCGTCACACGCCCAACCAATTCTGTAAGCGCACAGGATTGTATCAGGGAAAGGCTGCATCCCTCGCAGATAAGTTGCACTCGTGGTCTGCGGTTCCCGAATTGGGAAAGCCAGTCACTTGGCTCTGGCGTTAAATCGAGGTTGAGCTAGCCGCCGGATAAATGCCCAATACTTTTACAAACTCCGCAATCTCGGCACGATGACGCAGGGCGTTGCGGGCAGTCTCGTCGTCACCGCGCAGGAAATCAACGAAGAAAACATACTGCCAGGGATGGCCGCGTATCGGACGCGATTCGATCTTGCTGAGATCAATATCGCGCAGGGCGAAGACGCTGAGCGCCTTGAACAGAACGCCCGGCTGATTCTTGAGCGCAAAGGCGATGGACGTCTTGTTCGCTCCCCTACCCACCTTGCGCGATTTGTTGATTAAGAAAAAACGGGTGTAATTCTGCGGGTCATCTTCAATGCCTGCCAGAAGTATGCGGCCCCCGTACTGCGGCGCAGCCTGCTCAGGAGCGATGGCAGCAGCATCATGCAGCTTCTCATTTATAACGTGGCGAACGCTTCCGGCGGTGTCGTAGAAAGGGACAGCCTGGATCTTTGGATACTTACGGAAGAAGCTTCGACACTGGTCCAACGCCACCGGATGCGAGAGCACCCGGCGAACATCGCCCAACTTCACTCCAGGCGGTGCAATCAGGTTGTGGCGGATCCGCAGCGGGAATTCGCGATGGATGAAGGCGGTGTGCGTAAGCAGCAGATCGAAATGCTCGGCCACTGATCCTGCCAGCGAGTTCTCAATGGGAATCACTGCGGCCGCTACAGAGTCGTTCTCAATGCGGGCGAATACCTCGGCCGAGCGCGCACAAGGAATGACGGCCGCGCGCGGCAGCATGTACCTGGCGGCCTCGTGGCTGAACGACCCAAGCTCTCCCTGTATGGCGACCTTCATATGCCCGCAGAAGCATAGCAGAGCATGACTACTCCGTTCGCCGGGTTGCCATTAACTGCAATTTTTCACACAAGATCAAGAAAAGCTCTGGTCACTACTCACAACCCGAAGGCGCCTAAGGGGCGTCATAGAACCTGTTCGTACCGGCGACGGAGGGAACAACAGGAGGAAAGTATGCTTTGGACGATCTTTGTCATTCTGCTGGTTTTGTGGATATTGGGGCTTGTCACCAGCTACACGTTGGGGGGTTTTATTCACATACTCCTGGTGCTGGCGATAATCGCTCTAATTTTCCAGCTTATTTCTGGCCGAAGAACCGCGGTCTGACGACGGCAGGATAGCCGCGAAACTGGTGGAGGCAGCCCGAGCAGCAGCCAGGCGCCCCCCCGCTCGACTAATCAACCCATGGAGGTGAAGTGATGGATAAGGACCGAGTGAAAGGCAAGATGGATGACGCAGCCGGACGCATCAAGCGTCAAGTCGGCGAGTGGACAGGTGACAATGATGCGCGGGTGGAAGGAGCGGCTCAGCAAGTGAAAGGCAAAGCCGAAAATGCCTGGGGCAAGATGAAGGACGCCGCCCGTGACGCCAAGGACGAAGCCCAACGGCCTCACAGCAAAGAGCCCGTTAAGCGCGAAGAAGAAGAGGCCAGACGCAAGCACGACAAGGAACGCGGTGTCGCTTAGTTCGATCCCAAGTCAAGTTTCGAGGCGCCTTACCCGGCGCCTTTATTTTGTCTAGAGCCGTTTCGCCATCTGGAAGGCGTCGAGCGACTCGCTGGAGTAATAATCCGGCAGCGTGCAAACGACTTGATATCCCAGCTTGTGATAGAGCCGCACGGCTGGTTCGTTATTGACGGCCGTCTCCAGGTAAGCCACGGTGGATCCAGCCGCTCGCAGTCGCTGCTCACATTCCTCCATCAACCGCGAAGCCAGTCCATGGCGCCGTGCCTCGGGAATAATGTCGAGAGTTACCACGTGTCCGATCGGGCCGCGCATGGGTACAGCCACGACAAATCCGGCAATCTTCGGGTAGCCGGCGGATGCGCCTGGGCCAGGAGCACGGTTCGGATTCACAGTCTCAGCCACCAGCGCGATCGCTCTGCGCTTGGAGATGAATCCGGACAGTTCCATCTGGGTGTAGGCGATACTGCTGGGAAAGCATAGCTGGTCGATCTCCCACAGGCGGCTGAAGTCGGCAGGGCGATACTCGCGAATGAGGAACTGCACATCGCTGGCTTGCGACGTCATCTTCGGTTCGCTCGGGACAGCAGCATTGCCTATCAGTTTACCCAAAAGAGATGGGCCTCCCGAGGAGGCCCGTGCGGAAGATTGTCAATATCAAGCGTGAGAAAAACGCGGACGGCGGATCAGGCAGCTTTGCGCGCCCTCTGTCCGATCTCGACAAACAGCTCAATCATGTTCTTGTTGAACTGCGGTATGTCGCCCGGCTGACGGCTGCTCACCCAATTACGATCACGTATGTAAGCTCCATCAGTCCATTTGGCGCCGGCATTTTTCAAGTCGTCCTGGATGGTGAAATAGCTGGTCATGTGCCGGCCACGGACCAGACCGGCGGAAACGAGTAGCCAGGGACCGTGGCAGATCACGGCGATAGGCTTGCCGGTGCGGTCCATCTTCTGTACGAACTCTTGCGCTTTCTTTTCCATGCGCAAGGCATCGGCGTTCATGGCGCCCCCGGGCAGCAGCACCGCGTCGAAATCTTCAGGCTTGGCATGGTCCAAACTCATGTCAACTTTTACTTTTTGAGTTTTTTCAGCGTGCCGGACCGCCTGGATCTCGCCTGACTTGGGAGAGATCACAACTGTCTCAGCGCCAGCCTCCTGCAGTGCCTTTCGGGTCTCGACCAGTTCGGCTTCCTCGAACAGATCGGTGGCAATGATGGCGACGCGGTAACCGTCAGAGCTTTTTGTCGGTCATTTTTTCCTCCATGGGATGGGAAGTTTGATTTGGGGTTGGAGGTTGTGAGCAAAACACTTTCTTAGACGCGTCGTCGATGGAATTGATAGAGGAACTGTGTCCAAAAACAAATGCAGATTGGGTAGTCGGATTACTCCAATTCACGTCCGGACGAAACTACAGCCCTGCGCTCGGCTGCATTTTCGATCTTTTCGACGGCGATGATGGCTACCCACTCATTGTTGCGGTTCAAATATCGAATCACGCGACCGCCGACAAGACTGGCAACCGTCTGGGGCGGCAGGTCTTCGTGGTAGTCGAAGAAGCGTTGCTGCAGCGCTTGACCGAATGCGGGAATGCGAAATAGTGGATGTGCTGGCTGCCACTTGGTGGTGAACAGCAGCACGACATCGAATTGATCCGTGGCTTGCGCTGCGCGGATCACTTCGAGCGGAGAAAAGTTCTCGATGCTTACTACCTCGAGCGGCTGCCTCACATAGCCGAGGAACGGCCGCGTAAGTTCATCTGAAGACGGCCACGCCGTGAGCACGCGACGATGCGGGTAGCGCGCCGCAAGCTCATTCGCTGCGAGCTTGTGCAGGATGACATAGTCGCGATAGAGCAGCGTGTCCTCAGGAGCGATGCGGTACGGCGGAGGAATAAGAAGCTGGATCACAAATGCAGCACACGTAAAGGCGATCCACCAGGCCCAATGCCGCATTCGGCGGTGCAGTGTAGAAACACACACCAGAATGACCAGCGGGACGACTGGAAGCATGTAGCGCGCCAGCACCGCGCCACCAGCAATCGAAAGCGCTATCACATAAGCCAAGACGACCACGCCAAAGACGAGCTGCACAGCCATGGCAATTCGCAGGCGCGATGAGCCGTCAGGC
Organism: uncultured Acidobacteriaceae bacterium; assembly: GCA_963823635.1. Taxonomy (GTDB): domain Bacteria; phylum Acidobacteriota; class Terriglobia; order Terriglobales; family Acidobacteriaceae; genus Bog-257. The sequence continues at coordinate 14,199 of CAWGMV010000031.1, forward strand.
TGCGGCAAGGGAGGACGGCACATGACTGCCGCGGCCGCGACTGTAAGCAGGAAGAGGTTGAGGTACCCCAAAACCTGCCACAACCGGAGCAGCATCGCCAGAACAATGCGCAGCGGATGGAGTGTGGCCTCAAGGTTATAGCGCAGATACTCAGGATTGCCGAGAAAGAATCCGGTGCGATGACGGTGATACAACAGCCACGCCGCCAGCGGGACCATGCACAGCAGCAGCGAGAGAGTCCCCCACGAGCTTCGGCGGTAAAGACATAAAGTCTCTTCTCTCGCTTTCGCTAGCAGCGGACAAATCATCTCCCACCCGAACAGCGCGAGGGGGGTAATGATCGCCGTCTCCTTCGCCAGTGGCGCGAGTGCAAAGAACACGAGGGCTGCAATTGGCCTGCGCTCGACATACATCGCCAGACCCCACAGCGTCAGCGCGGCAGCCATCATGTCGAGATGCGCCAGCGAGCTCTGCGCGAAGAACACAGGGTAGAGCGCAGTGCATAGCACAGTGGCAAGCGCTACCGCTTCATTTGCCACCGTGCGCGCTAACCGCCACAACCCCAGCAGAGCGAATGCAGCCACCAACAGCATCGCGGTGCGCGTCGCTGCCGGACTAAAGGCGCTGAACTTCCACCAGAAGGCCAGCCAAAGCATCACCAGCGGCGGATGTGCGTTGGAGAGCGTGGTGTGTGGGACAAGCGAGCCGGTCAGCAGCAGATCACGTGCCGCCGGGATGAAGTAGCCGGCTTCATCCCAGAAATAGGGCAGGCGGAGCAACGGCAGGTGTGTCAGGAAAAGAGCGGTGAAGATGACTGCGTAGGCAAAGAGGTATTCACGCGCCTTCGCCCATCTCAACATGACGGCAAGACTTCACCCATCTTGCTAATGTACCGGACCCGCACTTGGCGCCATGCGCGGATCGAGCTTTATGTCGCCGAACGTGTTCTCGTAATTGACCAGGTTTTGCTGCAGGATGGTGTACAACGCCTTCGCCTGCTGTGGACTCAGGTAGATTCCCTGAAAGTTGCGGACCTCCACCCGTGTTTCATCCTGCTGCTGCAGCGTGCCAAACACCAGGAAAAAGTCCCACACGTTCACTCGCACCTGCACGCTGTTAGCGTAGTTTTCGCGGTAGTCGGGGGCGTTCGTCAATTGAATCGATGGCTGATTAGGATTCTGCATGATGACCTCGGAAGACAGTTGTCAGTAGCCAGTCGTCAGCATGAAACTGGCAGCATACAAGGAAAAACCAATATCGCAGTGTAGCAGAACGGTGGCAGCGTGCGGGGTTAGCAGTCTTTTGTAATGTAACCGCGAGCTGACGGCTAGCGTTTGACTTCCTGCTCAAAAAGAAGGCGGCCTCTCCAAGTCCTGAATCGATCCGGTTTCCTGGAGAAGCCGCTGAAGACGTACCGTCGAACCTCTAGAACGCAATGCGCATGCCAAACTCCATAGCCCGTGGCGCACCCAAGTTGAACACTCCGGTGCCCGCGCCGACACGGTCGGTGATGCGATCTGCGGCGGTCGTGCCGTTAATGGTACCTGCAGTGCCGTTCAAAGCGCCGGTGAGGGCGTTGGGCGGCAGGTCGAAGTTGGCGAAGTTGAATAGATTGAAGAAACCAAAGCCCGGCTGCAATTGAATGACGTGGCTCTTCGCCTCAATCTTGTAAGTCCAGCTCAGTCTCAGGTCAAAGGAGCGCAAACTGCCCATGTTCTGCTGGCCGGCCGGGGCCAGCGGAACGGTCGGGGCAACCGCGCCAAGTTGCTGGAGCTGGCTGACAGTGAACAGCCCATTGTTGACCAGAGTCATGCCGGCGGGAGTTGGGTTGCCGGCAATGGTGTTGTTGTACTGCGTAAGCAGGGCATTAAGCCCACCGGCGTGGACCTGCCGCCCGAATGCGCCATTGAGCGTGCCCGGTAGCGGGTCACTGCGTGGTACCGTCACCGTTGAAATCGGTCATGAAGATTGCCCCTGCTCCCGTTCCCGGGACGATGATCGGCAGCGGCAAGGACGAGTAGAAGTGGCCGATTATCGAAAGCTGCAGATTCCAGGGCAGATTGCCGACCACGCCGAATGAGAACTGCTGCGGTCGATCGAGGAGCGAAGGCCCGAAGTACTGGTTCGGGTTGTTGTTGTCAAGGGCAGGAATTACAAAATCCTGATCGCTGTTGGCAATCGCACCCGGGGCTGTGGCGCTCCCACCGCCCGAGTTCTTGAACGAAGAGTAAGCGTAGGAGATCTGTCCGTTCAAACCCAGCCACTTGAAAACGTGGTTTTTCTGGAACGTCAGTTTCGCTTCCAGCGCATTGTATTTTGAAATTCCCGCCGGGACCATGAATGTCATCGAAGGAGCTGTGGGATTTAGTCCGCCAAACGCACAACCGCCCGGCGGGCAGCTGCCGGTCCCGCCGAGGTCGCCCTGGGAATCCAAACCGGCTCCGGTGAAGCTGGAGAAGGTGGCTCCCGCAGCGATGGCACAGTCGATGGTGGCGGTACTGGTAAAGGGACCGCAACCCATCGCTTGTGTGACCGAGTTGATGGCGGTGAGTGCATTGTTCTTGTTGAAGTACTTCACGTCTCCTGTGTGGTTCAGATCCACGCCCAGCAGTAGCCCTGTGGTTACGTTACGCACATAGTCCACGCTGCCGATTATGCCGGGTGCAAACTCGTGCTGGATGCCGACATTGATCTGGGTGGAACGTGGAGTCTTGTAATTAGGAGCAAACAGACCGAGGGGGAAGTTCACTCCCCCGTTGAGGTAGCCTGACACGATATAGTTCGGGTTCGGATTCGTAAGGCTGAATGGGTTGGCTGCCCGGTATTGCTGCTCCAGGGAGGAAATGTCTGCACCCACTGCGCCAAGCGAGAGCTGATTGCCGTTGGCATCGAGGCCGCAATCCGCAGGGGTGACGGTTGGCTGCCCGGCACCGGGTAGCGGGGTTATGGTTCCGAAAACGCAAGGCGTCGGGGTTTGCAGGAACGCACCATTCTGAAGCCGTAGTGGGCGATCAAAGAGAACGTTGTTAAAGATTACGTTCTCATAATAGAGGCCGATACCGGCGCGGATGACGTTCTTGCCCGTATTCCAGGGATCCCAGGCAATTCCCAACTCCTGGACCGGGCCCGGACGCCCTGCAAAGAGCCCCGTTTTCTGGCGCCATTTCAGCGTCAGGGGGAGTGGCAGGGTCCCTTCCTGATGGAGACCGCCGCGGCGCCGGACCTGGAGTTGTTCGGCCCCTTCCTGGACCTGGTGCCGGCGGAGAGCGGCCGCGCCGCAGTGGCCACTGTGCTTCAGAGCCGCTACCCCTTCCTGGTGACCTGGTTCGGCACCCCGCCCCCGGGGGCTAAAGAGGCCCTCACTAAAAAATTCGGCATGGTTTACGACAACCCGGACTTCCTCTTCACCCCCCTGCGCCTGCCCTTCGGCGGCAAGGGGGGAAAGCGGCTGGATCCTGGAAAACCGGGACGGCCGGGTGAGCAAACGGGACGGGGCCTTTATTTACAGCACCGAATTGGTGCGGGGTTGAGGTTGCGAGGGATCGGGATAGATGAAAAAGAGCTGTGGTACCCTCCCCTGGCCCAGGACCTACCAGGAGGCGGTGGCGCTCCAGGAAAAGCTGGAGAGAAAGGGTCCGGCTTCTGCCTTTGCCGCGGCCGCCTCGCCTGGTGGCCGGGGCGGACGCCATTGGCGACCGGGAGGACCGGCGCCTCTTCGGGGCCGTGGCGGTTTACCGGTTTCCGGAGCTGGAGTTGCTGGAAGAGGCGGAGGCCGAGGCTGAGTGCCCTTTTCCCTACCGCACCGGGCTTCTCAGTTTTCGGGAGGTTCCCATCCTGGCGGCGGCGTTTCGGAGGTTAAAGAATCGGCCGGAGGTGCTGCTGGTGGACGGCCAGGGGAT
>CAWGMV010000032.1:0-58222 GCA_963823635.1 uncultured Acidobacteriaceae bacterium
GCCGGGCCGCCTCATCCCGGATGTGCACGTGGATGACCGCGGCGCCCGCCGCCTCGCACTCCTTGGCCGTGCCGACGAGTTCGTCCAGGGTCACCGGAAGGGCGGGTATGGCCGACTTGTCGGCCTCGGCGCCTGTCGGGGCCACGGTGATGAGGGTGCTCCGCTGCCATGGACACGACACTAACCGCTAGAACCCGCGAGCCGTCTGGCCAGCGGCGAGGGACAGATGCTCCCGGGCGAACGCCAGCGACTGCGCCAGGTCCGCGAGGCGGGCCTCGCGGGTCGCCGCCCGGTTGGTGTTGACCTCGATCACGACCGCACCCGGGTAGCCCGTCGCGGACAGCAGGCCGAGCAGCTCGGCGCATGGCTGGCCGCCGCGGCCGGGCACCAGGTGCTCGTCCGGGAACAGCACCGAGGGCGCCCCGGTGCCGTCGGCCAAGTGCACGTGGGCGAGCCGCCCGCCGAGCTCGGCGGCCATGGCCAGGGCGTCCGAGCCCGAGGCGGCGGTGTGCGACAGGTCGAGCGTGACGTGCGGGACGTCGAGCGCCGTCGGGTCCCAGTGCGGTGAGTACGGCGCCACCTCGCTGCTGCCGACCCGGAGCGGGTACATGTTCTCGACCGCGAAGATGACATCGGTCTCAGCGGCCATGGCCGCCAGGCCCTCTTCGAAGCCCCGGGCGTAGTCCTGCTGCCACCGGAACGGCGGGTGCACCACGACCACCCGGGCCCCCACCCGCTCGGCGAGGTCCTTGTGAGCCCGGAGCGAAGCGCGCAACCATTTAGGCTCCTCAGTTCGTTCGGGATAGATGCTGTTAGACCGGAGCCGGTTGTCCGGATTTGCGGCACCTTTAGAAAAAGCTGCCCGCCTGCAGTTCCGCCGTTTGGGGGCGGAGCTTCGCTGCAGGCGCTTTGACGCCTCTGTCTGATGTTCAGGCGCCGTTAGCGGCCTGCGACTTGCGAAACTTTGCGACCGACAGTTCGGCAATCGTGCGCGCGATGGAATTCTTAACTTCAAGCAGAACCGGATCGTCCGCCTTGAGGTCCTGCGTTGTCTCCAACCGCTCAAGGGTTTCTTGTAATAGTTCGATTAAGTCCGGAACAAAGCGCCGCCCCGCCATTAGACGACCCTCCCCTTGGGCACGGTTGATGCCGGAAGGTCCGGCGAGGGTTGTACTGGCTACCAGTCTTTAAGCCGTATTATTTGCAGATTCGTCTCCGAGACATGACGGTGGAACAGCGGACACGCGTTAACCAGAGGACGCCAACGTCATTAAACTTGAACGTTTCTTTTCAAAACAGCAACTAGACCTGTTAGAACGCCGATTAGCGCGATTGCCCAAGTTATCCAGCGCTCAATTTGTTTCCAGCCCCCCTCTCTTGCCGCTCGTATAGCAGTGAGAAGGGTAACGCACGTCTCGCGGGTCAGCACGTTTCCGACAAAATCGGACGTTCTCCAATGCGGCCCTTTGTCTGCGGTTAAGGGGATGTCGGGAACAGGAATTAGGTAACGCCTCGCCATCTTGAGCACGAAATAGCTATTCTCCTTATCCACGGCGTCCTCGAATTTTGTATCCTCAGTGAATTGCTCTAATTCTAGTTTCTCGAGTTCCTCAGAAGAGGACTTATTGCTTTCGGCATTATCGAGTTTCCTTGCGTACTCGGCTGATAGATTATCTTGCGCCTTTTGCAGCTTTCGAATTGCGTGCGAACGCTGAAAGTCATCAAACATCAGGCCGCTCCATTCTCATTTTAGTTTAATATCAGAACTCCTGGCTGCTTGCTGCAATTGGCGGACGTCGCCGGAAGCAGCTCCCTTCACATCGCCAGGCGGCCGGTTAACCACGGTTCGAGTTCGGCGAAGATGCGCTGAATCTCCGCGCGCTGGCCGGTTTCGCACAATCCCCACCGAATCGCATCCAGCTCCCGCTGGGCTTCCCGGATGCGTTCCTGGGCGGCGGGTGGTAAGCCAGTCCCGCTCACCTCGAGCGTGGCGAAGTGCTCCTGAATGTCTTCGACGCTCAGTTCGTCCGCACGGAAGCTACGCGACCAGCTGAGGATCAACTCCGCTGTGCGCTTACCGGGCACAACGGATTCGATGCTCACCCGTAGGGATTGTCGCGGAATGAACGGTAAAAGAGAGAAGGGATACGATTCCCGCCGCCAAACAATTCAAGACCCATCTGCCGCTTTGCTCTTTGTCTTTTCTTGCCTCATCAATCTGGCGTAGCAGTCCTTGTGCACGGGATGTCCGATGGCGTCGGTTGTGTCACATTCCTTCAGCGGTATTGTCTTCCCGCAGATCCAGCAGGTGAAGGTGGTAAGTCTCTCGGGCATTGGGGGACCCCTATGGCGCCCGTCTGCCTAGAAAGTATGCTGAAGAGGCGCAGTGTTCGCAATAGTACATACACTTCTGAACCTTAGCAATTGCCAAAAAATACCTTACCTTCCAATGCCAGTGTTCACTTGGGTTTAGGCGGCACGAAACTTAATGCTTGCTGAATCCCTGTGCCACGAGTACGCTATGCTGCGGCATCTAACCCTCCCAATGCAAGGCGAAACCAAAGAACGCTGGCTGGAACTGTGCGAGCAAGCAGCGGTTGAACAAGACCCCCAGAGGCTGATGGCGTTGGTAAAGGAAATTTGCGAACTTCTGGAGGAGAAGGAACGCAAGTTGGGAATCATCCCGCCGGTGCTGCCACGGCACCCGGAATCCTAAGTAAATAGAACCCTCTCTCATAAGTCCCCGCACATCAGGTCTGTATCAGGTCACGACTTCGGTCGTGTCGAAACGCGCAACTTTAGTACTTGGCATTTAGCACTTGGCATTTGGCCGTTATCGCCCGGTTGCCAATAATTTCGATTCGTCCTGGCGTTTCTTACTAAAGGCTAAGTGCTAAATGCCAAGTGCTATATGCCAAGTGACTCATGAGATCGGGCCGGCAAACTCAGCCCCGGAACGCCGATTGTGCTTGGGCTTGCGTCGGCAACGCGCTACAATCCAGGCGAATTTCCAATTCCAGTTGTTGCTGTTGGTTGTCAGCCGCCGGTCGTCGAGCATTGAGATCGCCGCCGGCTGACAACTGGCTACTGACTACTGACAACTGCGCTTCAAGGAGAACGCTATGCCACCGAAATTGAAGAAGCTTCCCCCGGCGAACGCAGAATTGCCGGCTACGGCTGGCACCCGGACCTGCCCGATCACCGCGATCTGATCTACAAAGTGCCGCCGCACGTCACGGCTACTACTCTTCCCACGCTTGTCGATTTGCGACCGCAATGTCCGCCGGTCTATGACCAGGGACAACTCGGCAGCTGTACCGGCAACGCCATCGCGGGAGCCATCCAATTCGAACAGATAAAGCAGAACCTTTCCGTGTTCGTTCCCTCGCGGCTTTTTATCTACTACAACGAACGCGTCATGGGACACAGCATCACCCTCGACAACGGCGCCCAGATCCGCGACGGCATCAAGAGTGTCGCCCAGCAGGGCGTCTGCCCGGAGACCGCGTGGCCCTACAACGACCAGAACACCGACCCCAAGCCTTGTCCCGCGTGTCCCTACGCCAAGAAGCCAACCGCGACCTGCTACAAGACCGCCCGCAAGCACAAGGTGGTGACCTACCAGCGGTTGACGCCGACGCTCGCCATCCTGAAGGGATGCCTGGCCAGCGGCTATCCCTTCGTCTTTGGCTTCACCGCCTACAACAGCTTTGAGAGCAAGCAGGTGGCGACATCCGGCGTGCTGGGTATGCCCGCGCCCAAGGAGAAAGTCATTGGCGGGCACGCCGTGCTGGCCGTCGGTTACAACGACGCCAAGCAGCAATTCATCGTTCGCAATTCCTGGGGAAATGCCTGGGGATTGCAGGGCTACTTCATGATGCCCTACGCCTATCCGACGAATACCAATTTGGCCGACGACTTCTGGACGATTCGCATGGTGCAGTAGGCGGAAACGCCGGGCTGCTTGGGGACTGGATCGCAACTGTGCCGCAGCTCGTCCAACGTCCCACTCGCGTGTCATCCCGACCGAGGGCTTCAGAGACTGTGTCGCAACTCGAATGCAAATTTTGTGGTGGGATAAAACGCTCGAAGAGCATTCGCCCCAGCCGCGCAGCGGCGGAATCGTAGTTAGCCCAGGGCGTGAGCCCTGGGTCAAGTGGGAAAAAATTCCGAGCCGCGGAGCGGCGGCACGGTTGCGACACAGTCTCTGAAGCCCTCGGTCGGGATGACAAAATAAAGGCCTGAAGTCATCCATCGGGATGACAGCATCGATCTGCTCCCAGCAACGATGCTTGAGGTCCACGGCGGAAGTCCCGCTCTTCGGGACGACACGCCTTCCCGACAACTACTTGTGAACTTTGACACTCACCTGGTAGGTACGCGCCGGCGCCGCGTCGTCCTCCCAGGGACGCCGATACTGGAGCTCAATTTCCCCACTGCCCGGCTTGATGGCTTCGAAGCGCCAGTGATGCATTCCGCCGCTGCCCGGCGGCCCTTTCGCCGCCTCGAACTCATCCTTCACCAGCTCGCAAACCGCGTCGGCCGCCTCGTTGAGCTCCCAGTGATAGCCGGTGATGCGGTTCTCCGACAGCGACAGCTCTGCCACCTCACCCATCCCCAGCGTCAACTCGCGCCCGTTGTCGTTTTGCGCGATCTCCAGCATCACAGGCTTCCAACCTTCCGCAGCAAGGCTGCACGTAATTAGAGGCGCGCGCGCCGCATGCAGGTTGCAAGCAATCAGCTTTGGATTGTCGGACGCTGACCAGGAAGCTCAAGTCCATGGATTTAAGACGTTCTTGACCAGAAATTGAAAGTCAGCAGCGTTACGCGTGACCACCGACAGTCGGTGCACCTCTGCGGTCGCGGCAAGGAGTGCGTCCATGGCTTCTATCCGCCGCCCCATGCCTTCGCTACGCGCCACCATCCTTCCGCAAGCATCAGCCACCGCCGCATCAATCGCGAGCAGCCTTCCCTCGAAGCGCATCGGCAATTCCTCCTCCAGCCATTCATTCAGTCGCGTCTTCCGCTTGCCGGCCGCCATGCGTTCGACTCCATAGCGCAGTTCTGTCAGCGTAATCACGCTCAGGAACGTGCGATCTTCGTCCACCTCCGCCAGCCAGGCAACTACGCCCGCATTCGGCCGTGGTTTCATCCACTCGGAGACAACGTTAGTGTCCAGGAGGAAACTCACAGCTCGACCTTGCGCAAGCCGCCCGGCAGGCGTCTGACTTTACCCCCCGAACCGCGCAGGGGAGAAGCAGCAAAAAATTCAGCCAGATTACCCTTGCGCCTGGTCTTTCGCTCCCATTCCTCTGCCGCCACAATCACCACCGCTCTCCGTCCATTGCGGGTAATGGTCTGCGGTCCGTCCGATTTCGCCCTGTCCATCACCTCGCTGAACTTGGCTTTGGCTTCGGCTACCGTCCAGGCATGCATATTTTCCTGCCTCCTCTCCGACTTATGGTCATACTAGTCATAGTAGTCATTTAGAGCGAGAGAAGTCAATCGTGCTGAAGGCGCCGACTTGAACTCGTTTCGCGCGCGCCAGGATGGTTCCCTTCCTACTCAGTTGCATTGGTTTCTTATGTCCCACGCTGTAGGATTCAGTCGGTTCCGACTCCCACATTGTGGTACAAGCACTGACCACTGGCTACTGACTACTGACTACTGAATTTCCACGCCACGCCGCATGACCCGGCCAGGCAATTGGTTCCAGCGCCGCCATAAAGCGTCGTGCCGTACAGATTGCCCTGGTCGTCCAGCACTACGCCGCCGAAAGGCCAGGCCCCATCGGCCCCGCCGGTGAAGTTGTACAAGTCGGTGTAGATCCAGCCGCTGCTGGAAGGCGTAAGCTTGAAAATGGTGCCGCAGCCCCACCCGCAATTGTTGTTCGAGATGCCCTCATAGGACGTGGTCCCGTAGAGGTTGCCTGCCTTGTCCATCGTCAAGTTACTGACCGCGCCTGCGCCCTCATATCCCGTGGGAAAGGCGTAGAGCAACGTATAGCTCCAGCTCCCGCCGGAGGGAGTGAGCTCGTAAACCGTGCCCGGGTTGTTGGTATCGGGAACCCAGTCCGTGGTGCCGTAGAGGTTACCGGAGCGGTCCATGAGCAGGCTGGCTTCCGGCTCTCCCCCGTCGCTGCCGCCGTTAAAACTGTAGAGAGTGGTTTCTGTCCATGAGCCTCCGGAGGGCGTCAATTGGTAAACCGCGCCGTACCCTCCCTTTTCACCAAATCGCGTCGTGCCGTACACGTTGCCGGCCTGGTCGAAGATCACGCCTCCGAGCGGTTGATAGCCGCCTCCGCCGGTGCCGAAGCTGTAGACGATATTTTCCGTCCAACTGCCGGCGGACGGCGTCAGTTGGTAAACCTCGCCGTCGTCACGCTGGCCTCCGTACACTGTGGTGCCATAGAGTTTGCCTGTCTGATCGAAAATCAGTTGGCCATAAGGATAGTAGCCATTGCCTTCGTTGAAACGAAGCAGCACGGTTTCGTGCCAGGGACAGAGCACATTCTTGCAGTAGGACGGCGGCGGCTGCAGGTTGTACACCGTCCCGACGTTGTCACCTCCGCCACCGTGGGTCGTCGTCCCGTACAGGCTGCCATTGGGGCCTATGATTACTCCGGTTTCCGGATCAGCGCCGTCGTTGCCTGCCTCGAAGCTATACAGCGGACGATAGATAAAGCCCGAGCCCCCGCGCTTGAGCTCGAACACGGTGCCGCAGCCGTTACCGCAAGAACCACCAACGTTTCCTCCGCTTGAGGCTGTTCCATAGAAATTGCCCTGGGCATCCATGGTCAAGCCGGACTCGGGATTGGCGCCGTCATCCGCCATGCTCCCAAAGGTGTGCAGTACGGTGAGCGTTTGCGCCATTGCTGGCGGCACAATGGCAAGGGCAATTGCGAACACGATCGCAACCATCGCCGCCTTTGTGCCGCAATAGATTCCAAAGCCCACAGTTTGACCTGATTCTGGTCGCCTCATGATGATTCTCCTCAATACTCACGTTAGATCTACCTCTCGAATCCCACATTGTGGGATCGTTCAACCAGACCTATCTCACAAATCGTTTTGTATCAGGGCACGACTTCAGTCGTGCCGCCCGATCGGCAAAGAACCTGGACTTTGGCCCCTGTCGGAGCGTATTCTGCAGGGGCTAAAGCCCTGATCTTTTTGCCACGCTGTGTTCGGCACGGCTGAAGCCGTGCCCTGATACGAACCGGTTTTGACACACACACGCCGCACTTCTGTGCGAAGTTCTTGATTCAACATCCCACATTGTGGCATTTACGTTCACTCCCCCCCAATGTCACGTCATTTTGCGGAAGCGGTTTTTCTTTTTTTACCGCCGCAAACGCGGGCCTAAAGGCCCGCTCTATCCGGACACACCAAAACCGAGAACGCCCTAAGTCTCACATTGTGGGATACATGCTGGAACTACTGATTACTGACTACTGGCTGCTGCCTCACAGCAGCCTGCGCCGCAGTAGGCCCACAATCCCGATTACTCCGGAGCCAATCAGGATGAAGCTGCTGGGCTCAGGCGTGGTCCCGCCGCCGGTGCCGTTGATGGTGAAATCCTCCGAAGGAATCGTCCCGACTGTGTTCTCCGAGGCCAGCGACGGGCAGCCGCCGCCTTTGCCATTATCCCCGCCGCAGCCCACCCCGCTATTTTCGTCCCAAAATACCGGATCGCCACTGGAAACCTCCGCATTTTGGAGCGTCAGCCAGTAGGTTGCTCCGCCTGTGAGGTTGACGTCCAGGCCGGTGACCGTGATCAGATTAACGTAGTAACCAAACTGGTTGGTGGAAAGATATTTGTCGGTAATCTGGCTGCCGCTGGCCGTGCCCGACCCATATAGCGTGCCCGAGTTTTCCCCCGAGGTAATGGCCCAGTCCACTGAGGTAAACACGTCGCCGGGAAATTGCCGCGTGCCAAAGGCGAAGCCCGTCATCATGGAGTTGTTCGTCAGAGTGAAAGTGTCGCTCACGACGAAACCGAAGTTAATGGTCCAACCGTCCACACCACCGTTGATCGGACCGTTGTCGTAGAGCACCTGCGCCGACGCGGAAACGGCGGCCAGCGCTAAGCAGGAAATGGTCAGTGCAGCAAGCAATGTTCTCATGGTTTTAGGTTCCTTTCAGAATTCAATGTGCCCGCGAGTTATAGTAGCCTGCGCCGCAACACGCCAGCCAGGCCGAGAATCCCCGACGCAAACAGGATGAAGCTGCTGGGCTCGGGCGTGGTTCCCTGGCCACCGGTATTTATTGTGAAGGCTTCCGAAGGAATGGTGCCGACTCCAGTTTGCGAGGCCTCCGACGGGCAGCCGAGCGACGTACAGCCTATGCCGCTGTTCTCGTCCCAATAAGCCGGGTCTCCGCTTGGGATGACCGCGTTCTGCAGGTTCAGCCAGTATTGGCTGCCGGACACTGTGGCGACATTCAACCCGGTGACCGTGATCAGGTTAATATCGAAGCCGAAATTGTTGCTGGAGATGACTTGGTCCATGACGTTCGCCGTGCCCGAGCCGAACAAGTGACCACCGTTCTCGCCCGAGGTTATGGACCAATCCACCGTCAGCATGACGTCGCCGGGAAATTCCCAGGCGCCGAACATAAAGCCGTTAACTTGACTGGAGTCGGCTTCGAAGGTGTCGCTGACGACGTTGCCGAAGTTGAGGAGAAAGGCATCGACATTTCCGTTGATCGGCCCGTTATTGTAATCGGCCCGAGCCGGCATCGCAGCCAACACGAGACCGAAAAACATCACAGAAGCAGTACGCAGTTTCATGGTTCAGCTCTCCTTCGGGTTCAATGCACAGCCTTAGAACAGCTTTCGCCGCAGCACGCCGGCAACCGTCATCACTCCAAAAGCCATCAACACGAAGCTGCCGGGCTCCGGCGTGGTCCCGCCGCTGCCGCCGCTAATGGTGAATGACTCCGACGGAATTGTCCCCACCGCACTTTCGGAAGCGCTCGACGGGCAGCCTTCTTTCGTGCCATTGAGTCCGCCGCAGCCCTCGCCGTCATTCTGATCCCAGAAGACCGGGTCGCCGTCGGCAACCATTGCGTTCTGCAGATTCAGCCAGTAGGTCGTGCCGGGTGTTGTCGGCACACTTAGGCCGGACACAGTGACCTCGTCAATGAGAAAGCCAAATTGGTTGATGGACACGAATTTGTCGTTCAGGTTCGCGCCGCTGGCAGTGCCGGAACTGAGCGTCGTTCCGCTGTTTTCGCCCGAGGTAACGGACCAGCCCAACGAGGTCACGATGTCGTTCGCAAACAGGACTTCGACGCCGAACGAAAAGCCGTTGACCGATGGGCCCCCGGCGACAAACGTGTCACTCACGATGTAACCGAAGTTGATCTCCCAGGCATCCACGGTACCGTTGATCGGGCCGTTATCGTACGACCAGCTCTGCGCCCGCGCCGGAACTGCCGCCAGTGCCAGGCAAATAACTCCGAGGCAAGCCATACGCGTTCTCATCGTTCGGGACCTCCTTCAAGTCTAAGGAGCGAGCAACTTAAAACAACTTGCGCTGCAGCACGCCGGCAACGGTCATCACTCCAAAAGCCATCAGCACGAAGCTGCCGGGCTCGGGCGTGCTGCCGCCACCGGGACCATTGATGGTGAATGCCTCCGAAGGATCCGTCCCTGTCCCACCGGGGGAAGCGATTGAAGGACAGCCGACGCCCATGCCGTCATCGCCGCCGCAGCCGACGCCGCTGTTCTCGTCCCAGAACACCGGATTGCCGCTGGGCACCACTGCGTTCTCCAGGTTGAGCCAGTAGGTTTTGCCGCTCAGCAAGGGCACATTCAGGCCGGTCACAGTAATGTTGTCAATGTCGTAATCGTACTGGTTGACCGAAATAAACATGTCCGTCAAGTTACTGCCGCTGGCCGTCCCGGAGCCATAAATGGTGCCACCGTCCGCGAACTGGCTGATAAGCCAGTCCACCGAGGTCAGCCTGTCGCCGGCGAATTCCCACGCGCCGAAGCTAAAACCGCCGACCGTGGAATTGTTCGACAAGGTGAAGGTGTCGGCGAGCAAAAAGCCGTAGTTGATGGTCCAGGCGTTGACCGTACCGTTAATCGGACCATTGTCGTAAAGGTCCTGCGTCCAGGCCGGCATCGCAGCCAGCGCCAGGCAGAGAATCGTGAGCGAAGCGATATGCAGTTTCATGGATTGTCTCCAATCAATTCAATGGAGCGCACGGCGATTGATTGCGAAATTCCAAACCCAACTCTTTACTGCGTGGCTGAAGCCATTTCCTGATACAAACCAATTTTTAAGCCGTTGCTCCATAATCTGACATTGTGGGACTCCAACTCCTACAGTATGGGACATACGGATACGAACCAATTCTAAAACACGCTTCAGCCGCACAACCACTGACAACTGAACCACTGGCCACTGACAACTGCCCTACGGCGAGATCTCGAAGATGACGTTACCCGAATTTGCCCCATATACGTTGCCGTTCGCATCCACCACCAGTGGTCCGTAGGGCAATGATCCGTCGCTGCCGCCGGTAAAATCATGCAGATCGGTGAGGATCCAGGCGCCATTCGCGGGAGTCAATTTGAAGACGAAACCCAGATCGTTCGCCCCCGTGCGGGGATCTGCAGCGTAAAGATTACCCGCCTGGTCCATCACCACGCCGCCCTGCGGTCCATACTGGTTTTCTCCGTTCCCCACACCGGAGAAAAGAATGTTAAGTTGACCGCTTGCGGAATTGAGCTGGAAGACGCCGCCATTGCCGTTTGGGCCGTCCTCCAGGAGATTGCCATAGAGATTGCCGGATTGATCGAAGACCAGACTGCCCGTGGGCCCTCCTCCAACGCTTGCGCTTAACCCAAAAGCAGTCTTCTCCGTCCAGCCGGAAGCGGACGGAATCAGCTCGTAGATGCTGCCACACCGATCAGGAAGCTGAGGGTCGCCGCAGTTTTCAACTCCGCCGTAGCCGCCTGAACCCCAGAGGTTCCCTTGTCCATCGAAGACCACTCCGCCGGCAGGCCAGCCAGCGCTGCCGGAGTTGGGAAACTCATAGATCACGTTGAAGGTCCAGCCACCGTTGGCTGGCGACAACTCGTAAACACTGCCCGCATCGAACTGCTTGTTAGAGTCCAGGGCAGTGTCGTAAACATTTCCCGCCTGGTCGAAGGTCGGAGTTCCCATGGGATATGCGCCATCGAGGCCGAAGGTGAACTCATAGAGGGTGGTCTTCGTCCAGGGACACGATACCGACTTGCAGATCGCGGGCGGCGGCTGCAATCGAAACACCGTCCCACAGCCCAATCCGCTACATCCGTTGTTCCCGCCAAAAGTCGTGGTGCCATAGAGGCTGCCATCCGGGGCAACGGCCACCGGCGCAAACGGGAACCACCCGTCGCTGACCCCCGTAAAGCGGTAGAGAACGCTAAAGACCCAGCCGGTGCCCTGGCGCGACAGCTTGAAGACCGTGCCGCAACCAGGCGGATCGAAAGGAGGGCAGTTCAGGATTCCGCCCGCGTAGGCCGTGCCATAAAGATTCCCTTCCCGGTCGGCGGTTAGTCCGTTACCAGGGGCATTGCCGTCCAATCCGCCGTTGAGGGTGTGAAGCACAGTGAAGGTTTGCGCCTGTGCCGACGGCAAGGCAGCAAAGGCCAGGGCAATGATGAGTGCGGTTGTCCTGGTCCAGGTTTGAATCTGCTCTGGACGCGTCATGCCAGTTCCTTCCTTTCCCTTCAATCCCACATTGTGGTATATACCTATCCCCCATTGTGTAATGGCGCAGGCGTCCCTACCAGAGCTTGCGGCGCAGCACGCCAGCCAGGCCCAGGATCCCGGAAGCGAACAGCAGGAAGCTACCAGGCTCCGGCGTGGTCCCGCCGCTGCCGCCGCTGATGGTGAACGCTTCGGAAGGAACCGTGCCCACGGCGCTCTCATAGGCAGTTGACGGGCAGCCTTTCGACATGCAGCCTGTGCCACTATTCTGGTCCCAGTAGACTGGGTCTCCGTTGTTGGTGACCATCGCGTTCTCCAGAGTCAGCCAGTACTCGGTGCCACTTGTCTCCGGCACATTGAGATTCGACACCGTGATCAGGTCAATGTCGAAGCCGAACTCGTTGTGGGACACGAATTTGTCGGTCAAATTACTGCCGCTGGCCGTACCCGAGCCCAGAATGGTTCCACAGCCGCCCTGGGGATCGGAGCACGGGCCAGTGCTGAGGGTCCATTCCACCGAGGTCACCATATCGCCGGGGAATTCATGCGCGCCGAACGCGAAACCGGTGACTGATGTACCCCCAGCAACGTAACTGTCACTGACCGTGAATCCAAAGTTGAGCTCCCAAGAGTCGACGCCGCCGTTGATCGGACCGTTGTCATACGTCCAATTCTGCGCCGAGCCTGGCGTCGGAGCCAGCGCCAGGCAAAGAACGGCGAGCGAAAAGACGTAAAGTTTCATGGTTTGGATCCCCCTCCGGTTCGTGTGGCGAACGACATTCGCCTGAATTTGCTTTTCTCCTGGTTGTGTTGGGCAACCGAAACGAACTCGACGGCTGCTTCAACTCTTCAAAAACGCGAGCAGATCGGCGTTGATCTGGTCCGCGTTGGTCGCCGGCATGCCGTGCGGAAAGCCCGGATAGACCTTGAGCGTCGCGTTCTTCAGTATCTTCGCCGACAGGGGACCCGCGGCGACGATGGGCACAATCTGATCGTCGTCCCCGTGCATCACCAGCACCGGGATGTCAATCTTCTTCAGGTCCTCGGTGAAGTCTGTCTCGGAGAACGCCTTGATGCAGTCGTAACCGGCCTTCATCCCGCCCAACATGCCCTGCAGCCACCAGTGCTTACGAATGCCCTCGGAAATCTTTGCGCCGGGCCGGTTGTATCCGTAAAACGGCAGCGTGATGTCCCAGTAGAACTGCGCGCGGTTGGCCGCGTATGCTGCCCGGAGGCCATCGAAGACCGAGATTGGCGCGCCGGTCGGGTTGTTCGGCGTCTTCAGCATGAGCGGCGGCACGGCGCTGATCAGCGCCGCTTTGGCAACACGCTTGGTGCCGTGGCGGCCCAGATAGCGAGCGACCTCGCCACCGCCGGTGGAATGCCCAACCATGATGGCGTTCTTGATGTCAAGCGCTTCGAATAACGCTGCGAGATCGTCGGCATAGGTGTCCATATCATTGCCGTCCCACGTCTGATCGGAGCGCCCATGACCTCGCCGGTCGTGCGCAATGACGCGATAGCCTTGCTGCCCGAAAAACAGCATCTGCCCGTCCCAGTCGTCGGCGGTGAGTGGCCAGCCATGCGAGAAAACGATGGGCTGACCCGATCCCCAATCCTTGTAGTAAATCGTCGTGCCATCTTTCGTAGTGATTGTCGCCATGGAATATTGTCCTTTCTTTCGTGTTGGAAGATTGCGAAACGCCCGCGCCGGTTACAACAATTTTCGCCTCAGGATGCCGGCCAGGCCGAGTATTCCAGAACCAAGCAGGATGAAGCCGCTGGGCTCCGGCGTGGTGCCGGTTTCACCGAGTATGCTGAACGATTCCGAAGGAATCGTGCCCACGGCGCTCTCCGAGGCCTGCGACGGGCAGCCGTTCGACTCGCAACCTTGGCCGCTGTTCTCATCCCAATAGACCGGGTCGCCGCTGGGGACGGTCGCGTTCTGCAGGTTGAGCCAGTAGGTGCTGCCATCGGTCAGGCCGCTTATTGACGCGAGAACGCTGATCTTGTCGATGTCGTAGCCAAACTGGTTGGTGGAGATGAACTGGTCGGTCAGATTGCTGCCGCTGGCGATACCAGAGCCATACACGGTCCCGCTGTTCTCTCCACTGGTGATCGACCACTGCACCGAACTCATGCTGTCTCCGGGGAGTTCCCAAACGCCGAACGCAAAGCCTGAGGGCAAGCAACACAGAGCGACAAAGCTGTCGCTGACGATGTAACCGAAATTGATCGTCCAGGCATCGGTTGTGCCATTGATCGGCCCGTTATCATACGTCGCCATCGCCGGGACCGCAGCCAGCGCCAGGCACAGGAACATCACAGAAGCGACACGCAGTTTCACGTTTCAGCTCTCCTTCAGATTGAACTTCGCAAAGGGTTCACAGCAGCTTTCGCCGCAGCACGCCCACAATGCCAATCACTCCCGAGCCAATCAGGATGAAGCTGCTGGGTTCCGGCGTAGTTCCCTGGCTGTAGGTGTTGACGGTGAACGATTCGGAGGTAATTGTCCCTGCGGTTTCGGAGGACATCGAGGGGCAGCCCGGTGAGGTGCAGCCCACGCCGCTGTTCTCATCCCAGAACACCGGATCGCCGCTGGGGACGGCGGCATTAAACAGGTTGAGCCAGTAGGTGCTGCCGGGGGTCACGGTTATATTCAGGCCCGTCACCGTGATCTTGTCGATATCGTAGCCAAACTGATTGGTAGAAATGAACTGATCGGTCAGGTTCTGCCCACTGGCGGTGCCGGAACCGAACGTAGTTCCGAAATACTCCCCGCTGGTGATGGACCACTGCAGCGAAGTCAGGGTGTCGCCAGGGAACTCCCAGGCGCCGAACATAAAGCCGGTGACACTACTTTTATCGGGAACAAAGGTGTCACTTACGACGTAGCCGAAGTTAATGGTCCAGGCATCGGTGGTGCCGTTGATGGGACCGTTGTTGTAATCCGCCCAGGCCGGGATCGCTGCCAGCGCCAGACATAGAACGGCGAGCCAAGCAATACGCGTTGTCATAGTCATTCCCCTAGTCTGAGTTGTTGGAGTTCCCCCGGCTTCTGAAAATGGCTGATATCTTACACCCGATGGCAGACCTGGGCTATTGTCAATTCCTGCTTTGTCGAATTCCTGTCATTACATTTCTCATGAAGTATTGGCCACGGCGTTGGCGTCGCATTTTGTGTTCTCTTTGGCTTTCTCAAGAAGGTGGAGTATTATGCCGTGACCCTAGTCATGCGGAGGAAACACTGTGACGAAATATGCCGTTACCTTTGCCGTTCTGCTGGCGATCGCTGTTGGCGCGCCGCTGGCGGTGGCCCAGGACAACATGAGCCAGGGCACCATGGGCAGCCAGCCCGACAAGGCTGAGATTGCCGCCAAGCTGGAGAAGATATCGCAAACCCTGCAACTGTCGCCGGCGCAGAAGCAGCAGATGCTGCCCATCTTGAAGGAGGAAGCCCCGAAGCTTCAGGCCGTTAAGAGCAACACTTCGCTGGGGCCGATGCAGAAGGCGATGCAACTGCGCGAGATCGGCCAGGCCACCGACGCCAAGGTGCAGCCCATCCTCAGCCCGGAGCAATATCAGAAGTGGCAGGCGATGCGAGCCCAGGAACGCGAGCAGATGATGCAGAAGATGGAGAATAAGCAGTAGTGAGGAGGTGGCTCCGGGTTGAAAGCACATCCCTCGGCCAGGTCACTCGCTTGTGGCTGAGCCTTCGGACTCTCGGACCAGCTTTCGCGTCTCGGCAAACAGCTCTGGAGTTCTGCGGAAATTCGTTTTCGCCAGACGCGAAAGGGCCTCGTCGATTGAGATCAGGCCCAATCGCGCAGCCATCACCAGAACACCCAACGTGCCGGTTACCGCAAATCCCTGCTCGCGAGCGATGCGTACACCAGACCGTTCATCAATGAGCAGCAGATGGGCTTTTCAAGTGTTTGGCCAGTTGGATCGCCTCCCACTCCCCGCGATCCAGGCAACCCAGTTCGCGCCCGGGGGGAAGGGCCACTGACTTCCCGCACTGCAATCCAGGAAGGAAAACGGGAGCTCCAGTCGCGGACGATCGCGGGCGTCCTTGCCTGTCGCAGTTCTTCGACCACAGCGCCGGGAATCCAGATTTTCGTGAACAGGCGAGGCAGCAGATACTCGTAGCCGATTTCCACCAGGTAACGCAGCGGCGCCGTATCAGCGACGACCAGGATCATTTGGACAGCAGACCCTGCTCTCGAAGCTTTGCAAGGTCTGCCAAGTCGTGCTTGAGATCTTCGACCGAATACGCGTGATCGTAAATCTTGTGCTGGTTCAGGAAATCGTCGAACTCGAAGCGCGACAGTCCGAGCAACTGCGCGGCCTGATGATGTGTCAGCGCCCCGCTACGATAGCCGTCGATGGCCAGGCGTTCCAGCGCCTCGCGTCCGGCATCGGGGTGCTGGGCGATATCATCTGGCAGCTCGACCGTGATCTGCATAAACGCAGCATAGCATGAACCGTCCGCCTCAGCGGACGAGCCGCCGCGTTGCTTTTCGTTTATTATCCTGGAAGCACCTGAGGCGGCGTGCAGCGGGAGTCTCTCTTGCCGTTGAAGATGAAGCATCTGGTAGCCGTGGGTTCCCTGCTACTGTGGCTGCTGCCTCTCTCCGTCGTTGCTCAGGTGCCGCTGGCGAGCTGGCCCATCGCTCACTATGACGACGCCCGTACCGGCTTCAATCCCTACGAGTTTGCCCTTGGCCCCAATAACGTTGACAAGCTTGCTGAAGTCTGGACGTTCCCGGCGTGCAGCTCGGCGGTTGACCCGCCGGCGATTAGCGATGGCGTAGCCTACGTCACTGCTGATTGCCGGGTTGGGATGTACACCTACAGCAACGCCCTCTTCGCGGTTAACGCCAGGACGGGCGCGCTGCTCTGGCAATCTCCCCTGGGCGTGGCCCATTTGGACTGTCAAGGATCTTCTCCCCCTGCCGTCTCCGATGGCGTGGTTTATGCCGGCTCCTGCTACGGAATGTCCGCTATCAATGCCGCCACCGGAGCCAGGTTGTGGCAGAACGCCGATGTTGGCCCGGTGATCGGCGATCCCTACTATGCCAACGGCCCTGCGGTGGCCAATGGTGTGGTGTACTTCACAGCCAGTAACGGCAACGTTTACGCCTTGTACGCCGCCAACGGCCTCCTCGACTGGAGCATCTCCAGCCCCTATGGGATCGCCGGCGCTCCCGCCGTAGCTAATGGGGTTGCCTATGTCGCGACCACTGACGGAGTGGTCATCGCTCTGGTCGCGGAGACAGGAGCAGTGTTATGGACGTCCGCCCGAACTCCCAGTTCAGAAGTAAGTGGCCCGCCGTCGGTGGCCAATGGCGTTGTCTATATCTCAGGACTCTTCGGAGGCATCACTGCTCTTGATGCCAATACCGGTGCCATATTGTGGAACAATCTCGGTTCCGTGAACGTCGAGGGCACGCCTTCCCTCGCCAATGGCATGGCTTACGTTGCCATCGAAGATGAAGACAATGGACCGAGGATCGCCTACGCCCTCGATGCGAAGAGCGGAGCTGTCGTTTGGCAGATGCAGAACATTGGCGATTGGTTCGCGGTGGCGATTGCCAACGGGATAGTCTATGCCGTGAATGATGGCGACAAGAATATCTATGCTTTGGATGCCACGACCGGCGCGGTGTTGGGGAAGTTTGGCGAAGGTAACGTCAACAGCACGCCGGTGGTGGTCAATGGCATGGTTTACTTCACCGGCTTCGACGGCGCCCTGCACGCCTATGGCGTTGGAGGGAAATGACTGACGTTTATGGCTTCGTTTTTTCCCGAAATGGGCCACTTTGTAAAAGTAGTTGTGACACTGTCCTATAATTTAGGGTAATTTTTACATGTCAATAGGCGGAAGCCCTCCGCGATTTTTTAAGTAATTGAAAACATGTGGGATGCATCAGCCAAAAGGTGGTGAATGAAACAGGACTAAATGTGCTATATTGGAATTAGAATTCAAGTTTGGGACAAACCCCTGAGCGGCCTCCCAAATGTGAACCCAGCCAAGCGCTGGGTTTTCCTTTTTGTGCCGCGGCTGCGCCGGCGCTGGGGAAGACGTTCTGAAAAGTCGTGATGACCTTGCGGCTTCCAATCCTGCCGCAAGTTTCGCCTTGGGGCGCCTGGACCGAGGGACATCATTCTCGAGTTTCGATTAACCGTTTGGTTCGACTCAGAAAACGATGTCCTCGGGACCAGGGTAGAGCGAATTCTTAGAAAGGTGGAAATACGATGTCCGAACTGAGTTACGAAGAGCTGAAGGCCAAACTCGCGGAGTTGCAACAGGCAGGGCCGGCGGCGCGCGACAGCGGGCCGCTGTCCTTCAAAGTCGCGGCCAAGGGCGGCGTCAGCGCCTACGGCCTGGGCCGCTATCCGGTCACGCTTTACTACGAGCAATGGCAGAAGTTGCTGAGCGGCATCGAGCCGCTGCGCGCCTTCCTCGAGGCCAACAAGGACGGGCTGAAGATGCGAAATCCGAAGGCTGCGATGGAAGGGCAGAACTGCTAGAGGTCGAAAAAGTTGATTATTTCGCCGTCAAGAACAAACCAATTCGTGCTAATAATGTCCTTGAATCACGCTTATCGTTGTTCCGGGTGAAAGAGGACTACTCATGCGAGGCAAGAAACTTGCCATCGGATTGAGGGCGACCCTGGCGATCGCTGCGGTGCTCCTTTTCGTCACCGGCACGCGAGCGGCTTCCCAAGAAAAGGTGCTGCATAGCTTCAACGCTATTGAGTTTGGCACCTCCTCGGCGGTGCAATCAGTCTTGCCCGAGGGTTCTCCGGGCCCGACGCGGCCTGCTAACAAAACCGCCCATCCAGCGAAGAGCGCAATTCGCAGCGTGGACTTCCGCAACTTTGACTACCCGGCCAGTTGCTTCTACGCAGACAACAGATTCGGCTACGGAGACAACAGTTTCGGCAAGGTCATTCACGTTAAAAATGGCGAATGGGATTGGAAGCCTCTCGGCTTCGAGCCATCCGGACCGAAGGCCGAAATCGCGGACTATTTCCAGGTCGACGATGTGGTTTACGGTGATCTCAAAGGTGATGGCCGGGAAGAGGCCGTGGTTCTAACGAGCTGCGACCAATCCCATTCGCCAGATCCCCCGCAAGAGCTGTTCGTTTTTGAAATGTCCGCTAAGGGTCCGCAACTGCTCGCCGACCTTTCACCGTCGGCCTGGCGGCAAGGTGAAGGTTTTGCCAGTGACGGCAACCTCTACGGGCTTCATATTAGCGACCGGAAACTCATTGTGAGCTTTCCGGGGGGAGAGCTCGACTGCTGGCCCGCTTGGATCATCACGGCCGAACTCGAGTGGAACGGCAAGCAGTTCACCCGCAACGGCAACATTGGCCTGAGCATTGGGCCGGGAGGCGGCTGTCAGTTGATCTCGGGCGAGGCAAAAATGCCCTGGCTGCGCGTGGAATGCAGGCAGAAGGACGACAAGACCGAACACCAAATGATTTTGTCGCCCGACGGTCCGCTCGTTTACTACAGTCCTGAATTCGTTGCCCGAGGTGGACAAGCGACTTTCACCATGACGATAGGGGGAGGCAAGCAGGCCACCACGTGGATCGCCCACGTCGAAAAGGTTCACGAGGTGAGGTTTGATTGGCGGATGGCAACGGTTCCCAAGGCTCCCTACGATATTGTGAATTTCACTTACTCCGCGGCGACTGAAGCTGAGCGATGGAAATTCATCCAGTCGGTGCTCGATTCCGGGTCAGTTTCCGTCGCGTTCACGCCCGTCAACGGAAAGCCAGTCACAACCGTCTTTGACGTCAGTAGACTTCGCGAGGGGATCGAGAAGCATCCTCAGTGCGCCGCGAAATGAAATCCGGCTTAAAGCCCGGGGAGACGAACGCAAACGCTGCAACGGCATACCGGGTGAAAGGACTGATGCGAGGCAAGGAACTTGCCATTGGATGGAGGGCGGCCCTGGCGATCGCTGCGGTGCTCCTCCTCGTCGCTGGCACGCGAGGGGCCTCCCAGGAAAAGGTGCTGCATAGTTCCAACGCCATTGAGTTTGGCGGCTCCTCAGCGGTGCAATCAGCCTCGCCCGAGAGTTCTCCCGCCCCGGCGCGGCCTGCTAACAAAACCGACAGTCCGTCGAAGGGCGCTGGAATTCGCAGCGTGGATTTCCGGAATTTCGATTATCCATCCACTTGCCGGGAAGAAATGGACGAAATGGACGAACGATTCGACAAGGTCATTCACGTGAAAAATGGTGAATGGAAAAAGGGAACTCCGGGGTTCCAGCCTTCTGTACCAGGTGAGATTGATAACGGTGAGCTTTACTTCCGGGTGGACAGTGTGACCTATGGCGATCTCGAAGGTAACGGCCAGGAAGCGGCGGTGGTCTGGACCGGTTGCGGCTGGCCGGCGAACTTTGATTATGAAGAGCTGTTCATCTTTGCGATGTCGTCCAATGGACCGCAACTGCTCGCCCGGCTTTCGCCCTCAGATTGGGGCAAAGGAGAAGAAGACAACGGCCAATATTTTGCGCCCATTAATGTACATGTAAGCAACCGAAAGTTGTTTGTCAGCTTTCCGGCAGGGGGCCCCTATTGCTGCGCCAAATGGACTGTCACGGCGGAGTTCGAGTGGAACGGCAAACAATTCGTTCGTAACGGCAACCTTGGCTTGGGCATAGCGTCGGACAGCTACGCGACGATTCGGGGTTATAGGAGATTCTCGATGTTACGCCTCGAGTGCACGCAGAACAGCGGAAGGACGGAGCATCAGCTGAGGTTTTCGCCCGGCAGTCGGCTTGCTGGCTACGATCCTGAATTCGCGGGCAAAGGTGGACATGCGACTTTCAAGATGACGATAGGCGGGACCAGGCAGGTCACGACGTGGGTCCCTCGCGTCGAAAGGCCCTCTCAGGGGTATGGGGATCTCTTTGACCCTTGGGAAGGGTCACTAAAAATTCACCATTATGTCGTGAATTTCACCTACCCCGGTAGTGAGCAGGAGCGATGGAAATTCATCCAGTCATTGCTCAACTCCGAATCGGTTTCCATCGAGTTCACGCCCGTCAACGGAAAGCCAGTCACCAGCGTCTTTGACACTACCTTGCTGCGCGAGGGGATCGAGAAGCATCCTCAGTGCGCCGCGAAATAAATTATCCGGCTTAAGCTCAGCGGTCAGGTCGCTTCCAGGACGGAGCCGCGGGACCTCTGCCAGGGCCGCCCGCTGTTAATTCAACTCAAGCATCATTGTTTTGAAATTGATGGTGACGCTTCGCGCCTTGAAGCCAACAAGGACGGGCTGAAATTCCGCGCCCCGAAGCCGGAGCAGGCGTAGCAGGCTGGGCAGAACGCCTGAGGCCGACGCGCTTTCGATTTAACGGTCAAGAACAGAGAGATCGATGGTACAACAAAGTCGTTCCCTCGCTCCCGCTGCCTGCGAGCCTTTCCACACACAGCTCTTGACATGTCTATATATGTAGACTTATATTTGTGCGGATGCGGAAATCAGCTCAAACGCTCGACGTGTTAAACGAGTTCCTCCAAGCACCGGGGGCGTGGAAATACGGCTATGAAATTAGCCGAAATACGGGCCTCAAGTCGGGCACTCTGTACCCGATCTTGATACGGTTGGCTAACCATAAGCTTCTGGAGACGTGCTGGGAGACTTCTGTGCCAGGCAAACCGCCGCGTCACATGTATAAGTTAACGGCTACCGGTGTGCGGTATGCGCGCGAGCATGTCGCTTCAAACTCAAAGCCCGTCGTTTTTCGGACGGTGTTGGATGCAAAAGGAAGTTGATGTCTACCCGTCGTCATCTGGCATTGAAGATACTGAATGCCGTGGTCCGCTTTGCGCCGCTCGGGGCGGGGGAATGGTCCGAAGCCATGTTACGGGAGATAGACTTCATCGAAAGTGACTGGGCGGCACTGTCCTGGGCTTTGGGGGGCGCGAGAATTCTGTTCACGCACAATGAGGGGCATCTTGCCGGATCGTGTCCAATTCCGTGGTCGATGGAAGAGCTTGCCAGAAAAGTCAGGCGCCGGACGGTTTTCGGTTACACGTTGGCGTCAAGCGTAATGGCCACGTTCGGGTGTTTGTTCTATCTGGCTTCGACCTCGGTACAACGGATTGGGTGTTGCCTCGGGATCGCTGCCATGTTCTACACATGGGGTCAACTATTTGCCTTCCGGGTCCGGCGCCACTGGTTCAAGTTTGACGGTTTCGCTTGCGCTACCTTCTATCGAGCGGAGCTGCAGCGTCAACGCGACTTTAACCGTGGCTTCTGGTTCTGGTCCCGAATTTCCCTGGTAGTTTCGGCCGTCACTTTCTTCTGCATCGGAGGGGTAACCGTTCACCCCGAAGCGCTTGGTGTCTATGCGACGGCAGCGACCTGCCTTATCCCTGTGCTGGTCATGGCAGTGTGGTTAAATTCACGCGAAACCGGCAAGTATCAGGCTCAAATCGAACTGAATAGCTCTCCAAGGTGAGGAATTTCGGTCAGGCAGGGAGTTCATTCATGCTCGGCACGGAGGAATTGCAAGCCACAGGATCCGGCGCGAATGTCCCCGGAATGGCCCGTGACTTGAATCTTCTGTTCAAGATCGCCCAAACCATCGCCTCATTTCGCGATCTCAAAGCACTGCAAATCCATCTGCTGGAATTCATCGGCGAGGCAATTCCGGCGGAGTCAGGCGCGGTTCTGATCGTTCCACGTATTGATGAGGAGCCCAGCTCAGTGGTCACCTGGCACCGGACTGCCTTCTCACCGCAGATAAATGTTCGCAGAGAGCTGGTGATTCGCGCCATGTGTGATCGCTCACCCGTCCTGGCCGAGTTCCCTGCCTTATGCGGCGCAGGCGAGTCGGTGCTGTGCGTACCGCTGGTGGCGCTGCAGAATGTTCTCGGAGTCATCTACCTGGTTACACCCAATGCAAAGCAGCCTGGGGATGGGAACGTTCACTTGCTGAACTCGGTGGCGGGGATTGCCGCGGTTACTTTAGAAAGCGTTTTGAGGTTGGAGTCTTTGCACGCGCAGAACAGCCGCCAGGGTGAATTAACCGGGCAGGCACCTACGATGGTAGGGGAAGGCAATTCTATCCGCCGCCTGACAGCATTGATTCAGAAGGTAGCGCAGAGCGATTCCACGGTTCTCGTACACGGCGAAAGCGGCACCGGAAAGGAGCTGGTGGCAGTTGCGATTCACCGCAACAGTGAACGTCGCGAAAAGCCATTCATCGCTATCAACTGCGCCGCTATTCCCGACACGCTGCTGGAAAGCGAACTGTTCGGATATGAGAAGGGCGCCTTCACGGGCGCCGTCGCCAGCAAGCGAGGCAGACTGGAAATGGCCAAGGACGGCACCATCTTTCTGGACGAGGTTGGGGAACTTACTCCCGCCTTGCAGGCGAAGCTGCTGCGCGCTTTGCAAGCCCGGGAGTTTGACCGGCTGGGCGGAACGCAGTCCATCAAGTTCAGCGCCCGCGTAATCGCAGCCACGAACAAGAATCTGGAGCTGGCGGTCAAGAAGGGTGAGCTGCGCCGCGATTTGTTCTACCGGCTCAACGTCGTGTCCATCGCGGTGCCGCCATTACGTGAGCGTCATGAGGACATTCCCCTGCTGGCCTCCTATTTTGCAACCAAATATTCGCAGCGATGTACAAACCGGCAGGTCAAGGAAATTTCTCCCGAAGCTCGAGCCGTGCTTATGAACTACGACTGGCCGGGCAATGTCCGGGAATTGGAAAACGCCATCGAGCACGCGGTGGTAATGGGCTCCGCCGATCGTATTCTGCCCGAGGATTTGCCCGCAGCCCTGTTGCAACGGCAGGGCTCAGAACGAAGTCGCGGCCGATATTACGATTCCATCAGTCGCCTCAAGCGGGGCCTGATTCTGGAAGCGATCGATGAAGCCAAGGGCAATTACCCGCAGGCAGCGCAACTGCTGGGAATTCATCCCAACTACCTGCATCGCCTGGCCCGCAGCTTCGATTCTCAAACATCGCGAGAGTTGTAACCATGCAACCAATCGGTTCCAACGCCCAACCGATTGGTTGACCGAATCGGCCTGCGCTGTACATACCCAGAACCATCAGAATGTAATCACAGCTAGACCACTACCGTTATCCCCAGCGATTCTGCTGAGTTGGTGACCGCCGGGGCGGCCCATTACGCCCGCAGCGCGGCAACTTTTCCGGCGGCGAGAGTGGCCTCCCGATTGCTTTTCAGAGGAATCAGTCGAAGCCAGGGCGCCAAGCCTGGCTCTCCATCTCAAAAGCGCGAATCACTCAGGAGGAAAGGTGAAGAAGATTTCTCTGCTGCTTTTCATGTGCATGCTTTCTATGCTCGCATTTGCCCAATCAGACTCAGCGGAAGTCACAGTCGATCCACTCTCCGATGGCGCGAGCTGCGCGCAACTGACTCCCGATCGTCAAGACTTCGGCCTGGCGGCGGTGCAGTTGCCGACTGCTGCCAAGCCGTTTTTCCTGCGCAACGACTGCAGCGTTCCTGTGATCGTCACCGGCGTTGTCACCAGCGATGCATCCTATACCCAGGTCAACGACTGCATTGGGAGGCAGATAGCGCCGAATGGTTATTGCGTGATTGCCGTAACGTTCACCCCGGTTGCAGCTGCGATTCGCAATCAGCAGTTGATTGTTACCAGCCACCAACTGGGTAGCAGCCAGCCAATGCAGCAAAGCTCCAGACTGATCGGGAACGACATTGCAGACGTGACCATGAGTCCTACGAACTGTATTTTTGTGGTCATGGTGGGCTATGAATCGCAACCATGTCCAGTGACCTTGCAAAATAACAGTTCGCAGAAGGTCACCATCGACCGCATCGACGCCACGCCTAATCCCCCTTTCTTTCAGTCCAACGCTTGTCCAAAATCATTGGCGAAAAAGGGAGAACCCGGGGACAAATGCGTCATCACCGTAACATGCTCGCCTGAGGCAACGGGTATGTATCCAGGGATGTTGCAGGTGAAGAGCGACGCGCCTGACGGTAGTCCGTCGCCGGATAGCCTTAGCTGCATAGGCTTTACCTGCCCTCCGGAGAAGTGCTGCGGCGACGGGATCTGCCCACCCGGTAACTAACCGCGGTAGGCGCCCCACCCTTGGCCGATACTTCAGGTTTGCGTCTTTTCTTCGGACACAGAAATGGGAATCACTCAGGAGGAAATGCGAAGTAAGGCTAAGGTGAAACCGCCACTTTGAGCGAGTCAAGAAAAGGAGATCACAATGAAAAGGCATATAGCACACGTGATTCTTATGGTTGCCTTGCTGCCGGTGGCCGCCATGGCCCAGGACAGGGCGGCATCGACCTGGCCTTCGGATGTGCCGAGGGACTACGTGATTACACCTTTTGGGTACATGCATCCATCTTGTGTTCGGCACGTCTTAGAAGGAGAGACGGTGCTGGCCGATGGGCGTATCCAATACCCGGACGGCAGTGTGGAGGCGAGCGCTCCGGTTTGCGATTATCCGCGGTATTCGCCGCAGGGGACCCTGGTTACTGGAGTCGAGCCCACCACAAACGGCTGGGTGGAGGACGTCTCTGCCACGACCGACACCTCGTACCATAAGATGATCGTGACCTGGGCAGTGCCGCCGAACCCCAGTTACTATGACGGGCAAACAATCTTTTTATTCCCTGGCCTGGAAGACTACAACAATGTAGTAAGCATTCTGCAGCCAGTGCTCCAGTACGGACCCAGCCGAGCCGGCGGCGGTGAGTACTGGTCGGTGGCCTGTTGGAACTGCTGTCCTTCAGGTACAGCGGACTACAGCAGCTTGATAGGCGCGAATAACGGGACCGTGGGGACCATCTGGTCCAACTGCAAAGACGGAGTGCACGAGTGTCCAACATGGAACGTTATGGCTAAGGAGACAGGAAACGGGACGACGACAACGCTGACCGCAACACCGAGCGAAGGCCAGGTATTTAATTGGGCATTTGGCGCGGCGCTGGAAGTTTACAATGTCACCGGATGTGACCAATACCCCGACAATACTGGGGACGGCTTTACGGTCCAGCTGTATAACCAGGATGGAAACCTGATTAAGTCTCCGGCATGGACGGGACAAGTGAACGGCGGCTCGCCGCCGTGCAGCTTTAATGTAACTACGAATCCCATCAGGTTGGGGTGGAATCCATAAGCTCGGTTCTATAGAAGGGGATGTCAAGCGGACGCTTTTCCCTTCGCTGAAAAGGAAGTAGCTCCCTGACAGCCAGCCCCTTGTCTGGCTGGCGGGTGGCCTGTTCAACCGCGGGCGGGTGCCCCGCTCAACCTTCTCCCGGTTGAGTGGGGTTCTCGGTTCGAAACATCGACACCGATTCTACTTCGTAACCCGGGTCCCGACTTCTCAGGCTCGACATTTGGTTTCGCTTTCTCTCTCACACGCATTCGCAAAAAACAACGAATATATTCGCTCAAATCTTTACTGGCACCGCGAATGATGCATGGCATCCGAAATATTTCGGCCATTCTGTAAAATGGCAAGTGGGGGCTGACTGGCCACAGCGCGCAGCTCCACGGGGGAGCTGCCAGGGCATGGACATGACATGGGTGACCGACCGCATTGCGGTGGGCGGCGGCATCTGGACTGAAGACAAGATGATCGAGGTGGTGCGCGCCGGAGTCACCCACATCATTGACATGCAGATCGAGTGGGACGACACTCGCCTGGCCGCGCCCTACGGCGTCAAGGTACTGTGGAACCCCACCGACGACGACTTCCGGCACAAGCCGCCGGAGCTATTTCAGCGCGGCGTGCAGTTTGCGCTGGAGGCGCTGGACGATGCCGACGCGCGGCTGTTCATCCACTGCGCCGCCGGGGTGCACCGCGCGCCCATGATGGCGCTGGCGGTGCTGCGCGCCCTGGGCTTCTCGCTTGACGATGCGAGGGAGATGATCGAGTCGCGCCGCAAGGTTGTGGACTTCGCCGATGTCTATGTGCAGAGCGTGGAAGAGTTCATGCGGAGCTATGAAGCGGCGGAGCAGGAAGCGACCAGCGATTAGCAACTAGCCTCTAGCAACTAGCCACTAGCCACTAGCGCATAGCGGGGCCGCGCCCTGTCGGGCTCCGGTTGCGGCTCCGCGGCTCAACGGTGGCTCGTCGCGAGTCGCGGTTTTTTCTCTCCTGGTCTGTATAATCCATGTCTCGACTATTCAGTCGAGCACGGAGAAAGAATGACAGACAGAAAGAAAGAGAAACAGGCAGCGGCAGTAGAATCCCAGGGCAGTACGGACCGGGTCACGGTCGACGACGTAATGAAGATGCTGGAAGAGGACGGCATCCGCGACCTGCAGCAGTTCATCAAGAGCGAGCTGGCGCACGCCAAGAAGGCCAGCAAAGCTCCACAGCGGGCCAGCATGTTGGGGCCATCGGTTGGGAAGCCGTCGCGGCGCGGACCTGCGCAGCGCCCGGTTGAGGTGCCGGTCCTCATCGACGGCGTGCTTTACGATCCCAAAGACATTTACCGCTTCGACGGGCAGATTTTGCACTTCGTTGCGCCGGTGGGCGAGCGGCCTCTACAGGCATATACCGGCGATCAATGGCCGACCGCCCTGCGGACGTTTATTCAATATCAAACCGTAGCGCGGGCCTTAGGATGGAAGAGCGAGGGTCTCGCCCCACCACCGATCATCTACCACTCGGAATTTTTCAGCGATAGCGACTTTAATGGCGACTACCTGTGGCTGGATTGGCAACATGAATGGCCCGACCTCACGCAGGTGTATCGTGGCGATTTCTGGAACCGGCAGAGCTGGAACGACTGCATCTCCTCGGTCGTTGTGTCCCAGGGCGTCGGGTTTCTGGTTCTCTGTGAGGACATCAACCTGGGTGGAGCATCGCTGTCAGTTCATGTGCAGATACCGGACCTGACGCCGTATGGGTGGAACGATCGGACATCCTCGATCGTGTGGTGGTAGAGGGGTCTGGTAAATCGCTTTGTATCAGGCAGTCGTGCCTGATGCAAACCTAACCTCGCCGAGGGGCGCGGCGAACCCGCGCCCCTTCGGATTGTGGAGTCTCCCCACAGCGGAGGTCGGCCCCTATAATAAGGTAGCCCTCGAAAAATTCACCTTCTTATTCTGTGGTAGCAGGCGACGACACATGGCCTGCGAGCAATGCGAGTCGAAGGGGTGCGCCTTCAGGCGCGCCGGGTGCAACGAAGTCTGCTCGGCTTGCGAGCCGCCTCCGCTCAGGATGACAAACAATAGTGCGTGCGCTTCCGCAACAAACCGCCGCGGCTCTTATGAAGAGCGAAGAGCGAAAACCGACCCGCTCCACCAGTTAATGGCTGACGGCTCTGTATAATCCGGTCTCGACTCATTTAGTCGAAATCCGGAGGGGCGATGACGATAAGAAAAAAGCAGAATGGCGGGGCGACCGCATCCGACGCAAGTAGAAAGCAAACTGATTCGGACAATCTCACGGTTGAAGATGTAATGAAGGTCCTGGAAGAGAACGGCATCCGGGACCTGCAACAATTCATCAAGCGCGAGTTGGCACGGGCAAAGGCAGCCAGCAGAGTGCCGAGCCGGGCCAGCATGTTGGGGCCGGCAACCAAGGCGTCACGGCGCGGACCAGCGCAGCGGCCGGTCAAAGTACCGGTGCTGATCGACGGGGTGCTTCACGATCCCAAAGACATTCACCGCTTCGACGGCCAGATCCTGCACTTCGTCGCGCCGTCGGGCGATCGGCCGCTGAAGGCGTTCACCGGCGATCAGTGGCCGACCGCGCTGCGGACATTTATTCAATATCAAAGCGTAGCGGGGACCCTCCGATGGAAGAACATCATCGAGGGCGGCGGCCCTCCGGCATCTGGCGGCCAGGGTACGGGTGGATCGGTGCCTCCACAGGGCGGAGGAGTGGTGATCGAACCGCCGCCACCGCCGGCAGCGTTCTTTAGCGACAGCAACTTCGAGGGCGACTGGCTGTGGCTGAATCAGGGCATGGAATGGCGTGATCTCACCCAGGTGGATCGCGGTGATTTCTGGAATCGGCAGAGCTGGAATGACTGCATTTCGTCGGTGAGTCCGGTTCCGAACGTCGGATTGGTGGTCCTGTGCGAGGACATCAACCTGGGAGGAGCGTCGCTCGCCTGTCCGGAGGCGGTTCGCGATCTGGGACTGTTTGGATGGAACGATAGGACCTCCTCGATCGTGTACTGGTAAGAGCGAGGGCGGGAAGGTCTTCGACGGCAATTAAGTGGATGGAAGCGCCGGACTTTGCTCCGGCGTTTCTTCTCGACGCGCCTATAATTAGCTAGACCCTCGCGGGAATTACTCCTTTGTATTCTGTGGCAGGCGCAACTTCAACATGGCCTGCGATCACGCGAATTTCGTATCCATATATATAGTGAGGCACCTATGATGCCGAAGATCTGCCGCCTCAACGGGCGGTTTTTTACTGTTCTGATTTCACTTAGCATTGCGATTTGCCTGCCGCGGGTGGCGTTTGCCGGCGGGGCGGCGAAGTCAGGTCCCACATTGTGTCAGATCAGCGACACGGTGTATCGCGCCGACGGCTCGGCCGCGCAGGGCACGGTTTTGCTGTCGTGGCAGGCGTTCACCACCTCAGCCGGACAGGCGGTTTCGCCCGGTTCGCTGCTGGTGACGCTGGACTCCAGCGGCGGATTCAACGCCAGCCTTGCGCCCAACACCGGCGCCAGCCCGGCGGGCACCTATTACAAAGCCATCTTTAAGCTTGACGACGGCACGACCGAGACCGAGTACTGGGTCGTCCCCAACACTCAGACGACCACCATCGGCGCCATCCGCAGCAAGCTGGTGCCGGCGCAGCAGGCGGCGCAGTTCCTCACCCGCGATTACGCCGACTCGACTTACGTCAGCCTGGCCAGCACCCAGACCATCACCGGAGTAAAGACCTTCAGCGCATCGCCTGGAGTGCCTACGCCGCAGAACCCGACCGACGCGACTAACAAATCTTATGTTGACAACAACTCTGGCGGCGCGCAGTTGCTGGGGCAAGCCAACACCTGGAGCGGCAAGCAGACCTTCAGCGTTTCGCCGGGGGTGCCCACGCCGCAGAACCCGACCGACGCGGCCAACAAATCCTATGTTGACAACAACTCGGGAGGCACGCAGTTGCTGGGGCAGGCCAACACCTGGAGCGGCAAGCAGACCTTCAGCGTTTCGCCAGGCGTGCCTACACCGCAGAACCCGACCGACGCGACCAACAAATCATACGTTGACGCCAACTCCGGCGGCGCGCAGTTGCTGGGGCAAGCCAACACCTGGAGCGGCAAGCAGACCTTCAGCGTTTCGCCGGCGGTGCCCGCGCCGCAAAACCCGACCGACGCTACCAACAAATCCTACGTTGACAGCGCAACGCCCAATCTATCCTCGCCGCCGCCCATCGGCAACGTTGCACCCAACACAGTGGCTGCAACCGATCTGAAGACGTCATACTTTCCGTTCCTCGACGTGCGCGCTTTCGGCGCGGTCGGCGACGGTATGCAACTGGGCTCCTGCAGCATGACCGCCGGCCAGCTTACCCTCACGTGTAATGGTCCCTACGGAAAGGGTTTCACCTCCGCAGCAGTAGGTAAGCTGGTGGTTGTTGCCGGCGCAGGAGCGGTGGTTGCCAATACTACCAATCCCCTGATAACGACCATCGCGGCGTACACCAGTTCCACCACGGTTAGCTTGTCTGCCGCCGCGGTCAATACGGTAAGTAACACCTTTGCCGTCTTTGGCACGGATAACGCCACGGCGTTCTGCAATGCCACGCAATGCACTCAGGCCATGTACACCGGCATCTACAACAACGGCATCTTGACAGGCCGCGAACTCTACATTCCCGGCGGCACGTACCTGACCTCGCAACCTTTATATTGCCGCGTCAATATGCTTTGCCGGGGAGCGGGGCAAGCCGCGACTCAGATTGTCCTGGCTACCATCCAGAATCCTCTCCCCAGCCCAACTACCGTGAATTTTGGGACCGTGAACATTACGCCAGTCGTATGCCTTGGCAATGCGAGCGGCGGTGCAGGTACTTGCACGGTTGACCTGTTCAACAGTGGAGCGACTGGTTCTCAGCAGGTTTACGATCTTCTGGCGGAAAGCGTAGGAGCCAATACGGTTGGGTTCCTTGCCACTAGCCAGGGCTATTCACCGGGCCAATGCTGCCAGGGCGGATACCTGCACAATCTCTGGGCTGAAACCTACTATGGGATTGTCGCTTACCACACCAACACTCTTACCATCGAGGGCTTCGAGGGCGATACCGGAGCCAGCGGGGCCGGCATCGCACTCATAGGGGACGGAGCAACTGACAAGACGGAGATGACTCGGGGCATACTCATCACCGCGTCCCAGCTTGGACTATCTCCGTTTGGAATTTGGATTGATGGACAGAGCGATGTCAACATCAGTTCCAACAACTTTAACTGGAATCCGCAAGTCGGAGTCTATATCTATTCCTCTGCCAGCCACTCTGCCTCAAGGGTACACATCGGAAACAACGACTTCAGTTCCGACGGCACGAAAGCCGCAGCGTTCATCGACTTTAGCGGCCCCTGCTTAGACTGCTCGATCGTCCATAATTCCTTCGCCTTCGCGGGGGGCTACGACATTACTCTAGCTTCGGCTGCTGTTGGAACCAGCAATCTGCTGGTCAGCAAGAACCGTTTCATAGGAGGCCAGGTCTCAACCAATGTGCCATCCTTTGATGCCAGTGCCTCGGGGTTGTCCGGAAACTGGATTGCTGAGGGCAATGTTTGGGATACGCCCGGCGGTTACGCGATATTCAGCGGTAACATGGGGGCCAGGCTGGACAACAACCTCTGCGTGAACCCCTTCTCCAGTCATGGGCCTCTGAGCGGCAACGCTTACCAGAGTGGCTGCTTCCACTTCACTGGCGCAACGGCCAACACGGTAGAGGCCAGCAATAACTCAGTCACGTCCTCGGGCAGCACGAAGTATCCCGCAGTCAGCGTGGACGGTTCCTTCGCTAACGTACAGAGCTCAACCAGCAGAAACCACTCAGACTATAGCTATGCAGTTGCCCTGAATAATAGCAACAGCGGCTGCTGCTCTTCCTGGAATGAGCCGATCGAGAACGCCGCCAGTTCGTCCATCCCGCCGGCGACGCTGAATCCGGCGAATGGTAGCGCTACCTTTACGGCCCTCAGCTATCAGAATGTTCCCGGAGTAGAGTTCCTGGTGAGCAAGTACGCAGGCATCCAGGCCGCCATCAACGCTGCCTACAATAATGGTGCGGTGCTCGGGACGGTGCTTGACGATCGCACCGCGCCCTACAGCGGCCCGGGCTTCATCCTTTATGATTCGGTCACGCTGAAGCTGGCGGCCACCAATTACACCATCACCAGCACGGCCACCTATAACAACGGCAACAATAATGTTACGGCCGGAATCGTGCTTGTTCCGGGGGCACATCTGGTGGGCGCCGGAACTTCCACCAATCACGGCACCATCCTTCAGCCGGGCAACGGATTGAATGCCGACCTCATCGCCAGCTCGACCGTGGGAACCGGCACGGGCCCAAGCGTTCAGTGGTGGCATTGGGGAGAGATCGGGAACCTTCGCATCCTTGGTAATGGCGCGAACCAGACCGCGGGCGACTGCCTCAAGATCGAGAACATGGGAGAGACGGCCAAGATCCATGACCTGGAGTTGTCAGCCTGCTACTCGAACAACGTGGAGGTCATCGGCGCCTCGGCAACCCAGTCGGCCATCAGCAATGTCACGTCGAATCTCTCCGTGGGGGGTGCGGGTGTGGCCTTCACCAATCTGGCCGGCGTCGGCGTGCTGGGCGGAATCAGCGGCGATTGCAACCACACGGCGTTGATCGCTGCCAACTTCGGGGCTTCGGGAACACTGCAGGTCAACGGACTCAAGGCCGAGGCGGAGAGTTCGATCTGCGCGTCGCAAGTGCAGGATCCGGTCATCCTGTCCACCACGACCGACAGCACGGTGCTGGCTTCGATCAAGGTGGACGGTGGCTACGCCTTCGGCAGCACGCAGCACGACTTCGTCAAGAGCACCGGGCCGGGCTCGATTCAGTACCTGCAAAATAACTTCTATCTGACCGGCTACACCAACATCCTGAACGACACGGTGCGCGGCCAGGTGCTTCCCAACCTTGCGACCACGATCAAGCAGCCCGTCTCCTACCTTAGCAATGGAACGATTTTTGGCAATCAGGCGTTCTGGTTTCAGCCCAACAGCTTCATCCAGGGCAATTCCAACGGCACCCCGACCGAGCTGTTCGGGCTGACCTCTTCCGGCGGGGCGCTGCTGGCCGCGCCCGGCAACGGAGACAGCGCCAATCCGGGCACGGGTGGAATCCAAATCTCGAGCTACAACCGCAGCATCTTTGGACAGACCCCCGAGCCGATGGCGCGCTGGGGTTGGAGGTTTCTCGGCAGCGGCGGAGGGTACGATACCACGAAGTGGGACCTCGTTCCGGTGTGGGCCGCGGGAGACACCTCAGACCGCAGCATCGGCAACTCGTCAACCTCATGCCAGAATGGCAGTGGAAGCGTGAGCTGCCGCTGGCCGCACATCTATGCGCTAAACGTTGACACCAACACGTTTACCCTCAATGGCAACTCGCTGGCGACGGTGGCGACCTCCGGAAGCTATAACGACCTGAGCAACAAGCCGACGATTCCCGCGCAGGGCGTGCACGTGGTTTCTGGCACGATGCAGGGGCCGACCGCGGCGATATTGGGAACTGGCTCGCAGATTCCGCTGTACAGCGCTACCGTTCCCGCAGGAACGTTTGCAGTGGGGACGGGCATGAAGTGCTTCGCGCGCTTCCATCACAGCACCGGCAGCGGCACGGTCACCATGCAGTGGAAGCTGGGCGGCACGACGTGGACCTATAGCGGGACTTTTACGACCGGCAATTCGCCCGGTTGCCAGGCTGACATAGAAATACTGACTCCATCGGCGCTCAGCTCGGAAACTGTCAACGTACCGATTGCAGCCTGGGGCGGCAATTATCAGGCGCCCTATACCGGACTGGCGTGGAGCGAGAACCTGGCGAACGCGAGCACGATCACGCTGAACTTCAGCGTCGCCAATACCGACAAACTGACCGGCGATACGTTCTATTGCGAAACAGTACAGTAGTCAGTAGTCAGTTGTCAGTTGTCAGTCGCCAGTAGGGCTTGGTTCAAAAACAGGTTTGTAACAGGGCACGACTTCCAGTCGTGCCGCCGACAGCAGCTCAAGATGACGGCTTTAGCCGCTGCGGAACAGGGGCTGAAGCCCAACCGAGAACAACCGTCTTTCGGCACGTCTGAAGCCGTGCCCTGATACAAGGCAATTTTGGAGCGGGCAACAATGCGGCGAGGCTGCAAGGCAAACCACGCTAGCCGCGAAGCGGCGGCTTTGTATTGAGCCCGGGGTGCAACCCCGGGTCAGCGCGCAACAAATTGATTCGGAGCCGCGTAGGCGGCGACACAACTTTGGGGCACGGCGCAATTGGCGCGGCATGTAGACGGCCGCTGCGCCATGCCCTGGGGCCTTGCAAGGTTGGTGTAAACTGTCCCCATTCTTGGGCCCAAGGTGAATGCAAACAAGCGGGGTGAGAACATGGAACGTCGATCGCTCTTCTCGCGGCTCGCTGCGTTGCCTCTGCTCGCGTTAGGCGTGGCCAGGGGACAGCAGCCGCCGGCAAAACAAAAACTCAAGATCATGATGAGGAGTGCCTGGGGCTCGGACGACCCGACGCGTGCCTCGTTTCCTTATATCCACGGACTGGTACTGGCCGAGGCCGGTCACGAGGTGCAAATTTTCCTGGTAGCTGAAGCCACCTACACCATGCGCAAGGCCACCGTGGATGCGATCATCCCGGTGGGTTGGCCTCCGCTGCGCGAGACCATGGAGAAGGTGGTCGCCAAACGCATTCCGATTTTTTCCTGAGGAGCCTGTTCCCGGGCCCGTGGGGTCACGGAAGCAGACTTAAGCCAATGGGGCGCCAAGTTTGGCAGTCCCGCAACCTTTGTCTCGCTGGTGGAATGGGCAGACCGCATCCTGACGGAGTAGCGGGCGTCGGGCTCTATAGATCTGTCATCCCGAGCGAGCGGGATTCGCGCCGTAGGCGTTTTCTCCCTTGAGCACGGCGCAATTGGCGCGGCATGTAGACGGCGGCTGCGCCGTGCCCTCGAAGGCGACCCAACCTCATGTTTTAGGATCGGTTGTGTAATGGCCTGATTTCGCCAACTGTCTTCTCAGGGTTTGCGGGCCGAATAGTAGTGATTATTTCCCTCATCCGACGTTTCCCCAACGAGAATGAGACCCTCGGTTTGCAGGAGCTTGCGATAACGGCCTGCGCCCAACGAGACAGACTCCCGGTGGGTCAGAATGTCCGGCCAAGTGCACTTCTCTTTGGGCGATGTGAAGAGAAACTGGCCGTTGGAATTTAACGCTTGGTTCACCTTGTGGATGAGCAGACTTTGAACATCGGGGCGCAGCAAAAACATCAAACCCACTGCTACCACGCCATCAAATGTACGTCGGAAGAATGCAGAATCCTCAAAAGCCGAACATTCCGCGTGAGCGCCAGGAAAGCGCGTGCGGAACGATTCGATCAAGGTTGCTGAGGCATCCACGCCATAAACTGTGAAACCGTCTTCTATCAGAACTTGTGATATCGGCACACCATGCCCACATCCGAGTTCAAGGATTGAGGAACCCGGCGCGAGCGTACGGCTCCATTGGCGAACGGTTGAAGCACCCGTTAGAGGGTCTCTCTCGGACATGAAAAGTTTGGCCACTTCTTCATACCCGTTGCTCTTGTCGCTCGGTTCCATGCCGGATCCCCTGCGGACACGCCTTTGGACGATGTTAACCCTTGGCTGGACATGCTGAAACCAGAACAGGCTCTCAGTTGTTGTAATATCGCCATATCACAAGCGATCCGGATGCGGGGCTGGGTGCCCCGGCGCCGCAATTTTGTATCGCAAACCACCAGGGTGATTAGCGAGTCCCCGCGCTTTGAGGTTGTGTGTCCACCCGTTCCACATATTGAGCGCGAGCTGGGCTGGCCTCGAATGGATCCGCAAAGTATTGCGTTTCTCGGGCAACCTTGTCGCCCCTGAACTCCATGACGCTCACCGTGTAGGATGGCTTGCCGTCGTATGACAGGATGAATTCGGTGACCCAAAGATCACCGCCGCCAATGATTCGCTGGACAGTAAAGCGCTTCCTGTTCGGTTGGATAGAGCGGGTGATCTGTATGTTGCGGCGGCCGCGTATGCGCTCGCCTGACTGTGGGTATTCCAGCACCGCGTCCTCGTGATAGATGCGGTGCTCGGTTTCAAAATCGTTGGCATCGGAGGCCGCCCAATGCTGATTCAGCGCCGCACGTATCTGTTCATCTGGCATCTTACCCTCCTGCGCTAGGGGAAAGCTTAGACTCCCGCGGGGCCTGGTTTCAAGGGGACCAAATTCGTAACTTGAAGACCGCCGCGAATGTGTGGGCACCCGCACGGCGGTCGTGCGAGATTAAGCGCGCCGTAGGCGCAGCAGAGGTTAGCCCAGCGCTTCAGCGCTGGGTGAGCGTCCGTAAACAAAGACGAGCGCCGTAGGCGCGGCACAATCTGATCGGCATTGAGGCCGATGTGCCGTGCCTACGGCACTCAGGTTCCATATGCGCCCCGTACCCAGCGCTGAAGCGCTGGGCTAACCTATGTCGCGCCTACGGCGCGATGATCTAGCGCTGAACCACGACGAAACCACAAACCGCAGGTCTCTCGATTTTCTCGGTCGTCCCGCAAAGCGGAGATACCCTCGTCGCTCGGGATGACA
Organism: uncultured Acidobacteriaceae bacterium; assembly: GCA_963823635.1. Lineage (GTDB taxonomy): Bacteria > Acidobacteriota > Terriglobia > Terriglobales > Acidobacteriaceae > Bog-257. Next base: position 36,521 of record CAWGMV010000032.1, read on the forward strand.
GTTATAAGAAACGGAGTATCGGTATCGAAAAGCATATCAAGCACTAACTGGCTACTGGCCACTGATTTCTACATCCACATCCTTCTTGAGGCAGCGGGCATCCGGATTCGTCCTCCCACGTAGTGGGACGGGCTTTTATATCCGAGATGATGAATCCCACAACGTGGGAGTGCTGAGATGACCCCTGCTGGGAAGGCCGGCGTCCCACGACGCCGGCCACAGTGATGGCAGGCCTCAAAGCAGTTGCCAGTGGCTGGTGGCTAGAAAGCTCGACTATGCGAGCGCCCTTCTAGCCACTGACCACTGGCCACTAGCCACTTTCTGGGGCTGCGTCATCGGAGTGGCGCACATGTCGAACCCAGCAACAAAAAACTACGCAGAGGCGTGGGCGAGAAAACAAGCAGCAAAACTCAACGAACTCGAAGCCCGGTTAGAACAACTCCATGCCAGGGAAACCGGCGAACGGCCTGAAAGTGATCAGGACGAGGCGGTCTGCCCGGCCAGGCTCACTCGCCGCGAACTCAGGGAGAAGAAGCGGCAGGAACAAGAGGAAGCCGAGCGGCAGAAGCTGGCCAATGCCACGCCGCCGATAATCCTGGACACCACTTCCGGGTACAAGCTCGTGTTGCCCAGCAAGGACCTGCCGCTCACACGCGACCAAGTAGAGGAGTGGGGGAAACAACAAGACGACAAGATCGCCGCCGACAGTCGCCTGTGGAGGGGCGAAACGGGGCGCCTGGCGAGCGCCGAACATTGCCTGAAGATCCGCGGCAAGAACAAGCACGTGAGTCCTGTGCACTTCAACCGCGTGCAGCGCGAAGTGGACTGCCGGGCCGGCAAGCGCAACATCGTCCTGAAGGCGCGCCAGGTCGGCATCACGACCTACGTGGCGGCGCGGTTTTTCCTGCGCACCATGCTGCAGCCGGGGACGCTGAGCGTGCAGGTGGCGCATGACCAGCAGTCGGCCGAAGAAATTTTTCGCATCGTGCACCGCTTCCTGGAGAACCTGCCGGAGCAGTGGCGCCGCAGCGCGCTGAAGACCTCGCGCGCCAACGTCCGCCAGATTATCTTTCCTAAGCTTGACAGCGAATATCGCGTGGAAAGCGCGGCGGACCGCTGTGCCGGCCGCGGGCTCACCATCCAGAATTTGCACTGTTCGGAGGTGGCCCGCTGGCCGCACGACGTGGAAGAGACACTGGCTGCCCTGCGCGCGGCGGTGCCTCCCGACGGCGAGATTTTTCTGGAGTCAACGCCCAGCGGGGCCGGCGGCACGTTTTATGAAGAGTGGCAGAGCGCGCCCGAAACCGGCTACGTGCAGCACTTCTTCCCCTGGTGGTTGGAGTCTAGCTACGCGCGCGAGGTGGAGATTGTCAACTTCACGGATGAGGAGCTGGAGCTGATGACCGGGCACGCGCTGAATGCCGCGCAGATCGGCTTCCGCCGCGAAATGCGCAGCCAATTCCGGAATCGCTTTCCGGAAGAATACGCCGAGGATGCCGAGACGTGCTTCCTGACTTCGGGCAATTGTATGTTTGATGTGGCGAAACTAGACGCAGCGTTGAAGAAGCCACCACAGTATTTCGACGAGAGGGAGAATGGCCGTCTGCTGTACTTCCTGCCGTCGGTGGCGGGAATGAAGTACATCATCGGGGTGGACGTGGCGGGTGGCGGCATCGACGGCGACTATTCCTGCGCCCAGGTGATCGACGTAGAGAAAGGAAGGCAGTGCGCCGAGCTGCTGGGCCACTACACTCCGCAGGAGCTTGCCCTCAGGGTGGCCACGCTAGCCAAAGAGTATAACCACGCGCTAGTGGCCGTCGAACGCAACAATCAGGGTTATTCCGTGCTGACTTTTCTCACCCTGGAATGTCGCTATCAGAACCTGTACCCCGCCGGCGCCGAGACAGCCGGCTGGGTGACCGACAGACAAACGCGGCCGGCCATGCTGGGCCGGCTGGAGGCGATGGTGGCGAACATGACGGACCTGTTCGTGAGCGCTCGGCTGCTGCAGGAGTGCCGCAGCTTCGTCCGCGATGCGCAGGGCAGATGCGCCGCCGCGCCCGGCGCGCACGACGATACCGTGATGGCCATGGCCATTGCGCAGGCTGTGCGCGCGGAGTGCCGGGTCAGCCTGCCGGTGGAGCAAAAACAGGCAGCGTAAACTAACAACTATGCGCTGTCATCCTGAGCGAGGCACGGGTCCGCTTGCAGACTCGTGCGAAGTCGAAGGACCCCTATACGGGAAGGAAGTAGGCGAAAGAACACCCACACCGATTGAAGCACGCCTCGTCCAAGCCTGAAATCCTTCGGTTATAGGGGTCCTTCGACTCAGCACCCGCCCGACCCTCAACACCAGCGGGTCGGAAAGCCGGGCGGGCGCTTCGCTCAGGATGACAGCCTTATTAGGCGTCGGGCCGAAACTGACTACCGGCTACTGGCCACTGCTTTTCTGCTCACACGCTTGTGTGACGTATGTCCGCGAGAAAGGCGGCGGCGTTCGGTTAGGATGGACGCGGAAACTTGCCGCCATGGTTTCCGCGTCTTTGTTGTCATCCTGAGCGAAGCCCGCGTCCGCAAAGCGGACGCGGGCGAAGTCGAAGGACCCCTATAACCGAAGGCTCACGCGTTTCTTCCGGTATAGGGATCCCCCGACTCGCGGCCCAAAAACGGGCCGCTCGCTCGGGATGACAGCGCAATTTTCAAGGCGACGCGGAGGCGACGGCCGTGATGTACGGCCGCGATGGCCGTTTGGGCGGTTTCCTACACTGTGGTAGAGACCGCCCTGTCGCTCCCAGACAGGGTAAGTGGCTAGTGGTCAGTGGCTAGTGGCTAGAGAAGCGAGATTTGCTGATCACTCGCCACCAGCCACTGGCCACTGGAATCAGGTCTCTTGCTGGTGCAGGCGGTACAACACGTACGCCGTATGCGCGGCGGGGCGCAGAGTCACCTCATGCGCTGCGCCGACGGCTCCTACTATGTAGTAAAGTTCCAAAACAATCCACAGCACACGCGGGTGCTGGTCAACGACTGGCTGGGCTCGCGGCTGGGCGAGATGATCGGTCTGCCCATGCCGGCGGTCGCAGTGGTGGACGTCCATCCCTGGCTGGTGGAGCGCACCCCCGACCTGCGCATCGAGATGGGCGGCCAGCGCATGATGTTCACTCCGGGGCTGTCGTTCGGCTCGCGCTATGTGGTGTCGCCGTTCGAAGGCCAGGTGTGGGACTACCTGCCGGAGCCGATGATGCCGCGGGTACGCAACCTGCGCGACTTTGCCGGCGCGCTGGCCCTCGACAAATGGACATGCAACGCCAACGGGCGCCAGGCAGCCTTCTGGAAGCTGTCGCGCGAGCGCAAGTTTACCGCCAGCTTCATCGATCAGGGCTACTGCTTCAACGCCGGCGAGTGGAATTTTCCCGACGCGCCCCTGCGCGGCGTCTTCGGCCGCAACGATGTTTATGCGTGTATCACATCGTGGGACAGCTTTGAGCCATGGCTGGCCCGCATCGAGACTTTTCCTGAGAGCTCGCTCTGGCCGCTGGCCGAGGAGATTCCTCCAGAGTGGTACAACGGCGCGGCTGACGAACTGGAGCGGCTGCTCTGTCGCCTGCTGGCAAGGCGTGCGCGGGTACGTGAGCTGATTCTGGATTTCAAGAATTCATCGCGGAACCCGTTCCCGAACTGGCGAGAAGTCGTGAATTAAGGTTTACCACAGAGGCACGGAGAACACAGAGAAAGAAGAAAATAAGGTGAAGGCCATGAGAGATTTCTGCGAGCTGGGGGTTTGGAAGCGGGCGTATTCGCTTAATCGCTGGGTCTACGCGCTGGTGGACAGCTATCCGGAGGCGGCGCGCTATGGACTGGGGGCGCGTATGCAGCAGGCGGCCACCGACATCGCCTGCTACATTGCCCGCGGCTGCGGGGACGTGGGAAATGAAGGGGCGTTGCGCTGGCACTTCAACGAGGCGCTGGGAGAGTTGAGTGCGCTGGACCATCTGATGCGCCTGGCGTACGACCTGCGCCTGATTCCGCGCGGTTGCGCCCAGTCCTTCATCGGGACCAAGATTGACATCCAAGAGAGGCTGCTTGCGCTGCTGGCCGAAGAGGAGATCGAAAGGCGCGAGCCGGCGTCGCTGCGGCTGGTGCAGTAGGAGCAAGCAGTAACTAGCAATTAGCAACTAGCGACTAGTAGGAATGTTGGAGGTGACGATGAAAGACTTCAGGACGCTGAAGGTCTGGGAACGAGCACACAGCCTTGCGCTGTCTGTGTATAAACTCACGCAGCTATTTCCCAAAGAAGAACTTTACGGTCTCACAAGTCAGATGCGGCGAGCGGCCGCTTCCATCTCCGCCAACATCGCCGAAGGCTGCGGGCGGTCAGGAAATGGCGGATTCCACCGGTTCTTGAACATCGCGATGGGATCGGCTGTCGAGGTGGAGTACTTCCTGCTGCTGGCTCGAGATCTGGCGTTCGTCTCGTGCGAACGTTATGAGAGTGCTAATGCCCAGACTGTTGAGATCCAGCGAATGCTGGGTTCGCTGATCAGAAAAGTGGAAGCGGCTCGGCAAGCGGATTGAGGTTGTACTAGTTGCTAGTTGCTAATTGCTAGTTGCTAATTGCTAGTTGCTAATGGCTGCCTTTCGACAATGCGACTTTTTCCTCCTGCGCTACGTGCCCGACGTGGTGAAGGGGGAGTTCGTCAACGTCGGCGTGGTGCTGCTGGAAGAGGCCGCCAGCGATGGCGGTCCTTCGACAGGCCCAGGGCAGGCCCCTTCGGCAGGCTCAGGGCAAGTTTTCACCGATGTGCGCTTTACCCGTGACTGGAGGCGGGTACGCTACCTCGATCCGGAAGTTGACATCGCGCTGCTGGAGTCGTACGAGGGCGAGCTGCGGCGGCTGTTGCGGTCGCGCGCGCCCGAGATCATCAACTATCGCGGGCCCATGTCGCGGCGCGAGTGGCTGCTGGGACTGATGCAGGAATCGTTTTCCGGCGCGCTGGAGCTGGCGCCGATGAGCGCGGTGCTCACCGAGTCTCCGGCGGCCGAGTTGGGCAAGCTGGCGCAGGCGTATCTGGAGCAGGCACGGCGTGCTGCGACGCGCGAGGCCACCGGCCGGCGCGCGATTTATAACGCCATGCGCGACGCGTTCGTCAGCGCCGGCGTCTGGGAGCTGCCGCAAATGCGCAAAGACATTGCCGCCGCGCAATACACGGCGGGCGATCCGCTGAAGATTGACTGCGGCTATCGCGCGAACGGGGTGGTGCACATGTTCCACGCTGTTTCGCTGGCAACCGACGTGAACGCCGCCAAGGTGCTTGCGTTCAGCTATCCCACAATGCGGGATGGGATCCTGCGGGGCGAGGACGCCACGAGCAGCATGACGGCCATCACCGAAGACGGCCTGGACCTTGACGATGAAGGCGTGGCCTTCGCGCTGGCTACTCTGCAAAACAGCGACATCGCGGTGGCGCGCGTCAGCGAGATGCCGCAGATCGCAGAGCAGGCGAGGGTGGAGTTGCGCTTGTAGGTCGCCGCTACGCGGCTCCATCTTATATATATGGGCACGGCGACCCGGGGTTTGCACCCCGGGCTCAAAGCGAAGCCGCCGCGCAGCGGCTGGTTTCGGCGGCTGAAGCCGAGACATATGTTCTTGTGACCTGTAGATAGCATTGTTTTGAGACATTGGTAACGATTTAATGCGACCAATTGCGTTAGCAGCCAAGAATCGAGCCGCGTAACCGCGGTATCGCCGCATGACCGGAGACATACGTTCTTGTGACTTTTATGCAGCATTGCTCGAGGCAAAGTAACGATTCAGCGCAAGCCATTGTGGTTGCAGCCAAGAACCGAGCCGCGCAGCGGCGGCTGGGTTTGAGCCTGGGGTGCAAACCCCGGGTAAGAGAGTTTTTAAGAGAAGGAGCCGCGTAGCGGCGACTGCCATGGCACACACGTATTCGGTCAATCTCGTGCATTGCGTGTTCAGCACCAAAGGGCGTCTGCCACTCATTCCTGAGCCGGGGAAGCTCTGGGCAGTGATGCGAATGGTTGCAACGCGCGCGCAGATTAATGTTCTCGCGATCGGCGGAACGACGAATCATGTGCATATGCTTCTGTCGGTGCCGTCAACGCGAACCTTGGCGGATGTAATGCGCGAACTCAAGGCAAACTCGTCGCAACGAATGCACCAGCGATGGCCCAAGTTCGCGTGGCAGGACGGTTACGGGGCGATTAGCGTAAGCCCAACCGCCATCAAGGCGGTAACACAATACATCGAGTACCAAGCCGACCATCACGCGCGCACGCCCTTCGAGGACGAGTACATTGCGATGTTGGAGCGCGCCGGCGTGCGATACGATCCAGAGTACGTGTTGGATTAGGGCGGTCGCCGCTACGCGGCTCCATCTTCTAGATATATGGCACATGACCCGGGGTTGCACCCCGGGCTCAAGGCAAAGCCGCCGCTGCGCGGCTCGATTTTTGTGGTCCGCGTGGCGATCGAGCACGATAAACAGGATTTTTCACCAAGCGGTCGCCACGGCGGCCGCTTTTCTATTTCAGGGACACAACCCATGAACATGCGAAACACGTTGCGCGGCGCGCTGCGCCGTATCGTCACCCACCCTGTCGCCAAAAGCGGGCGACGAGGGTGGGGCACCCAGTTTCTCTCCCACCCCTTTCGCTCGACCGAGAAGGGCGGGGCACCCGCACTCGTTGCCGGGGCTGAAGGCCCGAATATTATTAGCGATCGCGACGCCGGCCTGAAGGCCGGCTCTTCCACCGCTTTCGCTACCACTTCCCTTGCCGCGCTGGCAGCCGCCGGCGCCGAACCCGCACGTAAGACGGTGCCTCTTCCCACCATATTCACTCCGGGGGCGCCCACGCTGGTGCGTGCCGGAGTCATGCCCAAACCCACACCTGGCAATTTGCGGCGATTTGCGGAGACGCCAATTGCGCGCAAGGCCATCAACACCATCAAGGACCGCATCGCCGGCATGCAGTGGCGTATCCAGCCGCGACGGGGCCGCGTGATCACCCCACCGCGGCCAAAAACGGCGCGCGATGGGGGCCCCGGTGGAATCCTCATGCAGCCCGACGCGGACGAGCGCATCGCCACGCTCACCCTCACCTTCGAGCAGCCGAATCCGGAAGATTCCTTCCGCTCCATGATCGAGCAGGTGCTGGAAGACGTGCTGGTCGGGGGTTTCGGGGCGATCGAGCTCGATCTCACCGGCGATGCCGGGCGTCCGCTGGTGCTGTGGCCGGTGGACGGCGCCAGCATCCGCATTCGCACCGATTGGGATGGCAATCCCGCCGCGCCGCATTACGTGCAGGCGACCGGCGCGTTCATGCCCACAACGGAAATTACGCTGACCGACGAGGAACTGGCATACATCCGGCTGAATCCGCGAACCCACACGCCGTTTGGCCTGGGCAAGCTGGAGGTGGCTTTTGAGACCATCCACGAATTTCTCTGCGCGCACCGCTTCGCCTCGCGGCTGGCCAGCAACAGCGTGGTGCAGTACGCGCTATGGCTGCAGAACCTGAGCCCGTCGCACCACGAGCGGCTCATTCGCTGGTGGCAGGATGAGATTGAGGGCACCGGCAAAGTGCCCATTCTGTCGGCAGAAACCAAGCCCGAGGTGCTGCGCTTCAGCGGCGGCACGGACGCTGACCTGCGGCTGCAGTGGCAGGAATTTCTGATTCGCATCATTGCCGATGCGTTTGACCTGCCGCCCATGCTGCTGGGCCTGGAACGCGATGTGAATCGCAACACGGCCAGCACACAGTATGACGACGCATTTCGCACTGCAGTGGTGCCGGTGGCGCGGCTCATCGCTGAACATCTCACGCGCGACGTGATCAGCAAGCGGCTGGGCTGGGATGACCTGGAGTTCGTCTTCACCGATGTGGACGCACCCAACGAGCTGGAGCAGGCACAAATTCAGCAGATCCTGATTGATTGCGGCGTGCTTAGCATCAATGAGGTCCGACGGATGCGAGGGTTGCCTCCACTCCCACAAGGTGGTACTTCGGACACGCCGCAAATGGAATAGCCCCAACCCTGTTGCACCACAGAGACACAGAGGCACAGAGAAGCATTAACCCTAATTGACTGGCGAGGGATAAAACGCCTCGCATTACAAACACTGAGTGCCTTTCTCCGTGCCTCTCTGTCTCCGTGGTGAACGTTCCGCCGCACAACATTCCACATATCTTCCACATATCAAGGAACCATCATGAACCTGCAACTTGAAGCCATGGCCCTGGCCATGCCTGAGGTCGCTGAACATCCCAACCGGCTGCCGTTTCGCGGAGTGCTGACCCTGGTCGGCGTTGCTTCGCAGCGCGCACCCAATGGCGCTCGCGGTCACCGCGTCATACTGACGCGTGCCGCCACCGATGCCGCCCTGCCGTCGCTGCTGGGCATGGCGCTGGACTATGCTCCAGGGCTTGACTCCCACGATGTCAGACAGAAGATCGGGATTATTACCGAGGCGAATATCGTGCCTATGCATCCTGTCCTGTCGCCAGCATCGGGCCACAACCACCGCAACGAGCGGAGGCCCCGGCCGCGTGGGGCGCTCACCGGTTCTTCGCGGGCAATTGGGCAGCTCGCAGTAGGCGGATATCTATTCGCGCATGATTTTCCTGATGTGGTGGAAGAGATCCGCGCTCAGGCAGCGGCGCCTGGCTCAACCCTGGGCATGTCCTACGAAATGACCAATGTGGAGGTTCCCAATCAGAACACCACCATCTGGACGGCAACCGCATTCACGTTTACTGGAGCAGCCGTGCTGCGGCGGAATCATGCCGCTTATCCGCAGACGTGGATTGCACTCGATGGCCCGGCTGCCGGCGGGACAAGGGCAGACAAGGCAGGCGGCGATGGCTAGCCAGAGGTGCATGAATTGCTGGTGCCCAATGGATCCCCCGCGACCTACGGCCCATTACTGCTACGTCTGCGACGGGATGCGAACGGCCGTGGTTGAAAGCCAATACCTGCGCCAGGTTCAGGAGATAGAGGAACATGAGCGCTGCGCCGCGCGCAAGCGCATGGGCCTGGAAGGAGAGTAGCAATTAGCAATTAGTCGCAAGGGCGCCGTAGGCGCGACAGAAGTTAGCCCAGTCCTTCAGGACTGGGTAAGCGGCATCTTTGCGGTGCATGAGTGCCGTAGGCACGACACAGCCTACAAGGTCGAAAGGGTGTGTCGTCCCCACGGGACTCGGATCTACTCAATGATTGTTGACCCAGCCGTAAACGGCTGGGCTAACCTATGTCGCGCCTACGGCGCTCCCTCCCGGCGCTAATTGCCACTTGCTAATTGTTAGAGCATCCCACAACGTAAGAGGAGATTTACATGGACGATACAACTCAGAACACTGCTCTTGACCTGCCGGCAATCGCCGGTCAAATGGCGCAGGCCACGCAAGCCCTGGCCGACGCGCTGCACAACCTCGACAGCCAGTTCGTTTCCCTGCACGCCAAGATCGATCGCATCGTGGCCGCGGTGGACGACGGCGAACTACAAGCCGCAGCACAGAACGACCGCGGTTTGCGCAGCAAGGTGGCCGAGCTGGAGAAAACCAATCACGACCTGAAGGCGCAGGCGGCTACAGCCCGTCGCAAAACCCTGTCGCCGATGGTCAGCGCGCTGCTCGCCAAACAAGGCGTTGAAGGCGACGCGGTCATTGAAACCCCCATCATCGAGAAGGCGCTGACCGGGCTCAGCATCGAGCAGCGCATCGCGGTGAAGAACGAGCTGGCCAGGGCTGGAATCCTCAGCTGAAACAATCACCAAAGCAATTAGCAATTAGCAGTTAGCAATTAGTAAAACCGCGCACGGATCGCTTCGGAGCGACGGCACTGAAGAAGGCATTTCGTAGAGTGTTGACGATAACTTCGGACACTAATTGCTAATTGCCAGTACAACGGGCGGCTGCGGCCGCCATTTTCTTTCGAAAGGAAAATCATGAAAGCACAATTCGTTAATCTCCAAGCCGCGGCCGACTACATGGGTCCCGGCGCAATCGAAGTGGAAATGTACCAGACCGAAATCACCGACATCGTGCGGCGGCGCGGGCCATTTGGCCAGCGCATCAAGCAGGTGCCGGCCAGCGGCCATCCCTCGCGCTTCTTCGAGGAGACGGCCATTCCGGCGCTGACGGCGGCGCAAGCCTTCGTCGATCCGCGCAACATCGTGCCCGTCCTGGCCTCGCCCACCCGCGTGGAGCGCAGCCTGCCGCTGAAATGCCTGGTGTCGCAGATCAACTACAACGTCTTCGACATGGAAGTGGGCGCGCAGCAAAGCCAGTTCGCCTACTTGCAGGCGAAGGACCTCACCGACTCGGTCGAAGGCCTGCTCCGCACCCACGATGTGGCACTGTGGAACGGCAACGACACGTCGCTGAGCAATCCCACAACGCCGCAGTACTACGGTGTGGCAGGTCAGATCAACGACGGCGGCAATGTCACCACGATTGGCACCAGTTCGAGCATAGTGGACGGCCTGAAGTCCACGATCGCGCAGATGGTGGCCAACAGCAATTACGAGGTGCGGCCGACGGCCATCTACAGCAACCCGGTGCTGCTCGACCTGATTGACCGCGAGATGAAGACGGAATTTAACGTGGTGCTATCGAGCACCGAGGTGGCGGGCGGCCTGGTGGTCAAGACGCTCTCCACGCAGGCGGGCGATCTGCCGCTGATTCCAGACTGGTCGATTCCCTACACCGGCCAGCCGGGCAGCGGTTCGGCGCAACTGCCGGCGTATATCGTCAGCGAAGACATGATCGAGTATCACTGGCTCACCGAACCGAATCCGCGGGTCTTCCGGCTGGGCACGCCCAGTTCGCTGGCTTCGCAGATGGTGGTGGTGAAGTTCGGTGGGGTGGTGGTGAAAGGCGCCAGCTACGCTCATTACAAGGTGGTAATCGATCGTTAGTACCACACTGTGGCACATGACGACCATGTTGCTAATGATCCGTGTTTTCGTCGTGTGCCGGTCCCCACCCGGCCTGCTGTTTCCGGGTGGGGCGCCAAATCGGGCAAGGTTTCCCCGGAGACAAGCGCCATAGGCGCGACATAAGTTAGCCCAGCGCTTCAGCGCTGGGACACGGGTTTCTACAGTTTCTACAGGATTGGAGTGCCGTAGGCACGACACAACCGATAGCTGTAATCGAGCTTGTGCCGTCCCTACGGGACTCTTCTCCGTAATTGACGCTTACCCAGCGCTGAAGCGCTGGGCTAACCTATGTCGCGCCTGCGGCGCTCTCTGAGTCGCAACGCTGGCTTCACATCCACAACCCGCTGCTCAATCAAGCGTCTCAAATGAAAGAGCTCTTATGACAACTTATCTTTCCGACTCGGAATACGAAAGCTATGGAATGGAGCCGTCCACGGCGGAATCGCTGGTGGCGGCAGCTTCAACTCTCATCAACACATACTGCCGCCGGCCGACGTTCGCCGTCTTTCAGTACACGGAGCGCATCCGCATCGCGCCGGAGCGCAATAACCTGCGGCTCACCTACCTTCCACTGGCCATCGCCCAGGGGAACAGCTCGCCGCTGATTTCCGGCCGGGCCCGTTATGCCATGCCGAGGCGCGGTGACGATACCACATTGTCGGACATGCTGCTGCAGATTGCGACTGCCTATCAACTGCCCGGCATCTGGATTGACGTGGACGTAAGCACTTTCGACTACTTTGCTGAAACCGGCGAGGTCACCTGGCTGGGCAATCCCCTGGGGCTGCTCTTCAACGAGATGGAGTTGACCTACACCGCAGGGTTCGCTCGGATTCCGGATCCCATCAAGTTCGCTTGCGTTCAGATCGTCCGCAATGCCGAGGCCAATCCGGCGCTGAACGTGAAGTCCGGCGCCCTCAACCAGATGAAGCTGGAATATTTTGCCGACACATTGTTGGACGCCACTGTGCAGGTCATGCTGGCGCCGTTTGCGGCACAAAAGGTAGGCTGACATGCCTGATACTGACACTCCCATCAATCTGCTTCCTGACCGGCGGCAGGCCTTGGCCCGCGCTGCCGACGCCTTGCTGCGGACGCTGGGCGGCGTGCGGGTTACGCTGCGCATTTCCGATCCCTCCGCCGGCGACACTAACAGCCAATTGGGTATTACAACTCCCACGTCGGAGGACGTCCCCATTGCCCCCGCTGCAGTGCAATCCGTAAAACCGGCTGCGGACGGCACGCGGCATTGGGAAATCCTATTCAGTGCCAGGGGCCTGCGGGCGGCGGCGGAGCCGTACGGTGTCACCGACCTCGCCAGCTGGCTACTGACGTCGCAAGGAGTTGTCTACCGCGGCAAGCTCCTGTCCATCAAATCGGTCGTCAGCGAATCGTTTGCTGATGGCGAATACTGCTATCTTGCGATTGCCACGGAGTAGGACACACTATGCAAGCAACCAAGGATACCTTCTACATAACCCTCCGTGACCGCCTGGTAGCAGTGGATCCGGCACGCACCATTATGATCGACGGGGCCACGCGGCCGGCCATTGTGGTGGTGGAGAACGAGCCGCCCAGTACTCCTCCTACATTGTGTGATGCCTTCTATTTGTATTGGGGCGCGGCGCGGGCCGCACGGCCTGAGGCCGGCACTTTGATGGAGATGGAATGCGTCATCTCGTATCGCACCAAGGGCAGCGACGCTAACGGCAATCAGGACCGTGGCCGTGACCTGGCGAGCCTCGACAATGACATTCTGGCAATCTGCTCGCCGCCCAACGCTGAGAAGTGTGATTACTCGACGGGCACCGCTGTGGACCTGGGATCCGCCATCTTCTGGACATTGCCGGCGTTCAGCGCGCTGGTCAACGGGCCGCCGTATCTGGGACGCGAGGTGAGCGTCACCGTGTTCTTTTATCCCGAGGTGAACCAGACATGAGCACTGCAATTGGCAAGCGCTCGCAAATGGCGCCCACGGCCCGCGCCGTGCGGGCCTACATCGCGCCGGTGGGACGGCCGTCGGGGCCCATTCCGGCCTATGATCCCGCGGCGCAGGGACAGTTCAATCTGGACACGCCGCCCCAGCCCTGGCTCGACCTGGGATGGGTGGAAAATTTTCAACGTACGGCAGCCACCAAGTACGAAGCGCTGCGCGGGGGCCCGGTGGGCAACATCACGGTGCAGTATCGCACGCAGCCCGAGGCGCGGCTGGAGTTCGATTTGCCGTCCTGGGGCAAGCTGCAAATGGCGCTGGCCGGTGGCACCCAGATGATGAACGCGCTGGCCGCGATGCCGGCCGGGCAGTTGTACGGTTCCGGCGGCGCGGCCATTCCAGCGTCTCCGTTACAGAGCGGGTCCACCGCCAGCTCACTGGTGCTCACGACCGACCAGATCGAGTGGTTTGACGTGTCTGACATTGTGGCAGTGGATGCGGACTACTCAGGGCAGACGGGATATGTGGGCGCAGGCGCCCCGGCAGCGTATCTGGCGTCGGCGCTTGACCCGGGAATGCACGTGGACTACCTGCGCCGGGTCACGTTTAACATTTCGCGGGTGGTAGCCAAGACGTCCTCGTCGCTGACCCTGGCGCCGGCGCTGCTCGCCAATCCGGTTGTGCCCGGCATGTCGGTGCAGCGGGTCATGGCCTTTGTGGACCGCGAAGGCAGTAGCTTCTTTCAGGAGTGGGCAGGGCTGTTCGTGGTCCCGGCCGACAGCGGCGGGCGGGCGTGCTTTTATTACCCGCGACTGCAGGTGGCGGCCAGCGGACGTGAGACACATCAGGAACTGGCCGCGCCACTGTTCGGCCACATGCTGCACGCCAGCCTGCACGCCCTTCCCAGCAGCGACGGCAATGATGGCGAGACCGTGCTGTGTTATCGCAGCTACTTCCCGGCACAGTGCGCGGCGGGGATGTGAAAGAGTTGTTGGTTGTCAGTGGCCAGTTGTCGGTGAAGTGGCCTAGTGAGTCAGTCTGGCTGTGGAATTGGTGAAGCACGCGCGCCTCCGGCTCGGAAGAGGAAAGCCCCGCCCTTCAGGGCGGGGTAACCGTGGCTGTGTCTCCCGAGCCCCTTTCAGGGGCGGCACGCTTCTGTGTCGCCGGCTGAAAGCCGGCTTAGGGTTCTTAAAAACCAACCAGCCACCCAGCGCTGAAGCGCTGGGCTATCATCTTTCGTCCCGCTTAGCGGGACTCGGCCGTAGCATCGCGAGCATCCTTCCTCGCCAGTAATCCAAGAAGCATCTGACAACTCACAACCGATCCGCTGAGGCCGACAATCAGTCACTGACAACCGAGAACTGACAACTGGCAACTGCTTGGAGCACTCATGATCCTTCTCATCGACAACAACGACGGACGCGGGCAGCAGGACTACACCGCCTGGGTTGACGCAGAGCATCTGCCGAAGACTACGCGGAAGCTGAATGGCGCCGCCACGATGACCGCGGTTCTCGTCAACTGCGGGCCAGGATTTACCGTCCCGGTGCTGGGGGCTCGCGTTATCCTACAACGTGGTACAGGCGGGACGCTGTTGACCGGCTACCTGGTTACAGCGCCCGAGGAGCAGTACCTCGGTGTGGGACATCAGGGAGCCGCGTGGCGCTACATCCTGAGCGCCTCGGATGATTCGTGCCTGCTCGACCGCAACGCGCTGCCGGTACGGACGCCGTTCGCCTCGCGCACTGCGGGAGACGCGATAGAAACTCTGACCAACGATGTGCTGCCGGGCGGGCTGGACCTGTCAGGGGTGCAGGACGTAAGCCCGGTGAACCAGTTTCCCATCGTGCCACAGAATCCGTGGAGCGAGCACGCGCAGGAACTGAGCACGATGACGCGCGCCGCGTATCGCGCGCATGATGGCAAGCTCGACTTTCAGGCTGTGGGCCAGCAGAGCTTTACCATCAGCGACCAGGATCCAAACTTTGTACCGGATGGCCTGACTCTGGCCCAGCCGGACGAGCTGCGCAACGATGTAACCGTTATTGGCGAGCTTGAGCCGGTAGCTTACGTGCGCGATTACTTCCTGGGCGACGGAACAACCCTGGGGTTCTACCTGTCCACCACACCATTCAGCAAGACTGCGATTACGGTTTTTGAAGAAGATTACACCGAGGCGCAGCTTGATCCCACATTGTGGCAGGTGACCGACCCGAACGGGAAAGTTTCAATCAGTGGAGGCCAGTTACAGATTGCCGGCGGGCCGGCGACGGTGAGCTATGTGGAACAACTGGAGCTGGCGGGCGGCATGATGATGCAGCACGGCCTGGTGGTGTTCAATGCCGCCAGCAGCGGCACCATTGGCGGCATTTACAACAGTACGGTTGGGGACAGCACCTGCATCGCGGGCTTCCAGATTGCGTCCAACGGCAGCGTCATTCAGGCGCTGGTGAACGGCGCAGCCGCCGGCACGCAATTGACGACCACTCCTGGCCATCAGTATGCGGTCGCCACACAACTGTTTTGCAACGAGGCGCACCGCGTGCATCAGACGTACCTGTCTTCCACGCATCCCGCGGGTAATGGACGGGGCGGCGATGCTGTGGCCGCGGTCATGCGGGTGGTGCTCACCGTTCACGACATCGACCCCAACAATCCCGCGACGCTGGCCGCGCCGGCGACGGTGCTGTTTGACGATGTATTGCCTGCGCCGCCGGGCTTCGCGACCTATGCGCTTGTCAACGGCGCCAACCTGAATATCAGCCTTTCGTTCACGCGACTCGAGCACATTGTGGACGCCGAAGTGCGCAGCATGGTTCCCGGAGGCTCGTTTCGCACGCGACTGGCGGGCGCGCTGGCCGACGGCGGCGAGTGCTACATCACCTCGAGCGGCGAGCTGCGCTTTTATCCGCCGTATCCGCCGCAGATGAATGAACAGATTGTGGTGGCCTACCGCAGCAGCGCGCGCGCGGTTGCTCGGGTACAGGACCAGAACAGTATTGGCCAGCATCACAGCGGCAGCGACAGCGGACGGCGCAGCTACGTGCGGCGGCTGAAGCTGCCGCTGGCGCCGACTTCAGTGGATTGCGAAAACGCGGCGCTGGCGATTCTTGACGATAGCGTGCAGCCTGCGTGGACAGGCGAGTATCGGTTGATGAGCGACTTCCTGCCGGTCAGCGATGTGCTGCCGGCGAATGCGGTGCAAGTTTCCGTCCCGTCGCGTGGAGCGGTCTTCACCGCTATTGTGCGCGAGGTGGATGTACAGGTGATCTCGCTGGCCGATGATCGCTCGCTGTATACGATCAAATTCGCGAATGATGCAGCGAGCTTGCTGGCCTTCAAGTTCGAGAACATGACGCTGGCCACGCCGGTGACGACCATCTTCACGACGACTTCCGGTTCGTCGTCAATGTATATCGCGGCCTTGACGGCGGCACAGGTAACGAACGTGATTGCGTCGCAGATTACGGTGGATGCAGGCGAAGCGCCGCCGTCGGGCGGGGGCATCGAGGTGCGGCGCAGCGATGCCGGCTGGGGCGCAGGCGCCGACGGCAATCTGGCCGGACGCTTCAGCACCGAGACATTTACTCTGCCGCGGCTGTCGCGCGTGCAGGGCTATTACCTGCGGCAGTACGACGCGTCATCGCCGCCGAAATACTCGCGGGTGTCGGCGCTGCTGCACGTGGACTATCCATTATGAGAGCCGTTATGAGTGACTTTGAGCAGAAGGTGTTGTCGGACCTGGCGGAGCTGAAAGCGCACATGCGCTGGCTTGTCGGCAACGGCAACGAAGGCAAGGTACAGGAACTGGAAGAGCGCGTCGCGCGGCATGAAGCGTTGCTGCAGCGTTTCGCGGGAATCGCCACAGCCGTGGCCTGCCTGCTGACGTTCGTGCACTTAGCAATTGATCTGCTGAGGTACAAGAAGTGAACAAGAGCAATTAGCAAATAGCAATTAGAAAAGAGGACATAACGATGGACTTTGCAACCGTACTTTCCAAAATCAGCACCGGCGCGCAGATTGCGCAAGCGGCTGCGCCGGAAATCGAACAATACAGCTCCGATCACGTGGCCGCGACGCAGCAGATTCTGCAGATTGCGGGCGCGGGCGTGGCGGCCGAAAGCAGCGACAAGAACGTCCAGGCGGAGGCTGTCGCGTCGGCACAACTGGCGTCCAGCGTTGTTCCGTTGGTCTTTGAGCTGTTCTCCTGCTTCAAGCACAAAGCGGCAGCGCCGGCGGGAGCGTAGCGCTGCGGATGTTCCTGCGACCCACCCTGTCGCCAAAAGAAGGCGACCAGGGTGGGGCACCCGCTGGTCAACGACTGCTATCCACCCGCCGAATTCTATGGTTGCTGGTGCACCTTCGCATTGCTCCGCAGCTCAATTTCGCGCTGGGTCAGAAATTGGAACAAGCTCTCGCCCGGGTCGGTCACGGAGGAAAAGTCCAGAGTCTGGAGCAGCCCGAGATCATGGCTGATCTGAGCGGCCTGGACGTTTCCTATCTTTACGGGAACCACGCGGTCACGAAAGCGGGCCTCGCTCAAGGCGGTATTCACTTCCGCCCGCACCCAGTCCGGGGTGGACACGGCATTTTCCGAAACCAGGACGACAACCCAGTCACATTTCAGAAGGCCATCCTGAATCCTCTCGATGTAGCGCTCGCCAGGAATAATGTCGGCGTTGGAGTACCAGGTTTCAATGCCATGCTTAGTTAGAGGCCCTGTAATGCTGGCTTCTACGAACTCACGGTCGCGGTGATTATGGCTGACGAACACCCGCACCGGGCGGTCGGCCTTCAGGCGCTTCAGGTGGAAGTGCCGGTACTTTATGGGAGTCGGCTGTCCCGCCTTCACGATTTCGAAGGGCGCGGGCCCGTCGAATTCTTCCACAATGTCCTGCACGGCCAGCCAGGTGGCGTTGTCCACCAGCACGCGCCGTCCATTGCGAGCGGCGAACTCGAAGGCCGACGCCAGGTTGACGGACGTGCCAATCGCCGTAAAATCGCGGACCACACCGCCGCCGAAGGAGCCCAACGCAACCGTGCCGGTGGAGACACCGATGCCCAGGTCGAGAAAGCTGAGGTCTTCGTTGCAGGCGTTGTCCCAGCGGGTGCGAAGGCTGTCGAAACGTTCCAACATGTCAAAGGCGCAGCGCACCGCAGCTTTAGGCCCCTGGTCGCCGCGAAACAAAGCAAACACGGCATCCCCGATGAACTTGTTCACAATGCCACCCCGGCTCAGCACGCGATCGGCAAACATGGTGAAGAGATCATTCATGATCTCCTGCGTTCGTTCCGGATCGGCTGCCTGGGACTGGCAGAGTTGCGTAAAACCTCGCAGGTCGGCGAACAACATTGTCAAGTGTTCGCGCACCGCCGGTTTGTCGAGGCGTTCGACGAGGTCTTCCGCAGTGTCTCGCGAATAGAGACCCATCTGGGCGATGAGCTTGCGCACCAGATGAGCGTTATTGATGGCGGCGGCAGCGAGCCGGCCGAGATGCTGCAGGAGGGCGGCGTCGCGTGCATCGTAGGCGCTCGCTTCGTCATCTTTCTCCGGCTTGTTGAGCACCTGCAGGACGCCCACGCTCTTCCCCCCGATACGAAGAGGGACCGACATGATGGAAGTGGACTTCTTGCCGGTCTGCTCGTCCACTCCCTTGTAGTGCTCCTGTTTTTTCGACTGATAGATGATCTCGCCCGAGGTGAAGGCCTGCCCCGCATTGCTGTCCAGGGGAACTCGCTGACTCGACTGCTCGCCCCATTTCTGCATTAACTCAGGTCCCTTCGCCCCCACAGCGGCGGCGAAGAAGAGCCCTTGATGCACGGGATCGTAGAGCAGCACCGAGCCGTCGGGAGAGCCGGTCATGGTGCAAGCTTTCTGCAGAATCGTGCGCACCAGCTTTTCCTGATCGATCTCCGCCGCCAACTCCCCTGCAAGGTCGAGCAGCGAATGCAGTTCTTCGCGGGAAAAATCCGGTAGGTCGCCCATCATTGGAAGAATGCTACAAGCCGGACGGTAACGTCAACGCAGAAGGAGCGTTCTGCTGGGGAGATGGCTCGGAGATTCCTGGTGCAATGACTCGCTGGCGCCGGTTGTTTACGGCGTGATCTCCCAAAGAGTGCCGCCGAGTTCGTAACCGCCATACTGTCCGCAGGAGAACGTGGTGCCATATAGATTGCCGCTGCTGTCCATCGCCAAACCATCCCACGGATAACAGCCGTCATCGCCGCCTGTGAAGTCATGAAGGTCGGTATAAATCCAGCCGTTGGCGGAGGGAGCGAGCTTGAAAACCAGCCCTTGGCCAGCATTGCCGCCCCAGGTACTGGTGCCGTAGAGGTTGCCTTGTGCATCCATCAGCAGGTTGGCGGTGCCTATAATTCCATCCTCTGGGATGGCCCCGGGGAAGCCCTGAAGCGTGTTCAGTGTCCAATGGCCATTAGATGGTGACAACTCGTAAACCGTGCCGCCATTGCCGCTGGGACCCTTGAAGGCAGTTGTGCCGTACAGGTTACCCTGACTGTCGAAGGTTAGTCCAGAGTACGTATCTATCCCATTCAGGCAACAATTAAACTGGTATAGGAGCCGGACCTCGCCTGAGTTTGTCACTTCAAAAACTTGTCCGGGATAGGTCAGCGTGGTGCCGTAGAGATTGCCGTTCGTGTCAAGGACAACACCATTGCCCGGATTCGATATGACGGTACCGAAGAAGTTCGTAACCACGGTGAACGTCCAGGAACCTTGGTCAGGCGTGAGCTTGTACACGACGCCTGCGCCGGCTCCTCCTTCCACAGTCGTGCCGTAAATATTGCCGGCCGAGTCGAAGGTAATGGTGGTTGGGAAGTTTCCGTCTGCGCCGCCGTCGAATTTAAAGAGGGCCGTGGCTTCCCACGGACAATCGATGGCGGCGCAAAAGGTGGCCGGCGGGCGCAGATTGAAAACCATGCCTGCATTTTGGGGGCCCCCCTCCGCGTCGGTGAGGTAGAGGCTGCCATCTGCGCCAATCAGCGGCGTGGCCGACAGTAAAGTGCCGTGGGTGTAAAGCTTTGAAAAAATCCAACCTGAACCCCGGCGGGTCATTTTGTACACTGTCCCAGCGGTTGCGCCATAGAGGTTTCCTTGTGCGTCTAAAGTGACCCCCGAGAGGGGAAGCCCTTCGAGGTGAAAGGCGTGCAGTACGGTGAAGGTCTGGGCGTGTGCGGGCTGGCTGGTGATGAAAGCGAGTGCCAATACCAGCACCAGAGGCAGCACGAAATTGCGAGGATGGTCGTGTGGTTGAGCCATCGTTCTCATTTCCCTCCCACCAGCCACCGGAATTTAATCCCAATTGCGGGAATCCCACGTCGACTGACAACTGACCACGAGTCACTGGCCACTGCTTTACGGCCTGGCTTCGTACACTACGTTGAACGGCGTCTCCGTGGCACGGCGGAAGCGGGTGAAGCCAGCGGTGGTCACCACCTCGCGAATGCGCGCCTCGCCCGACTGCGCGCCCAGGCACAGGCCCACTTCCTGCGAGCGCGAGCAGGGCGTGCAGAGCAGCGTGGAAAACGAGTAGTACACGCGGCCCACCGGCGTCAGATTATCTTTCAGCGTGTCCTTGGCGAATGGCTCGACGATCATCCACGAGCCGTCCTTATCAAGCGACGCGTGCACGTGCCGGGCCGCGCCCACGGGATCGCCCATGTCGTGCAGGCAGTCGAAGACGGCCACGAAGTCATAGTCCTTGCCGGGGAAATCCTTGGCCTTGGCGACTTCGAACTTGACGCGGTCGGAGACGCGCGAATGGGAGCAGACCACGGCGATTCTGGCGCGGTTCCTGCGGCCCGGGGAGGAATCGTCATGAGGAATCTGCGTGCTTGGTTCTTTCGCCTCCTTGCAACGTTCGCCAAAGGTCGCCGTGACCGCGAACTGGCCGCTGAGCTTGAAAGCCACCTCCAAATGCATATCGACGATAACCTGCGCGCAGGGATGACTCCTGGCGAGGCGCGCCGGCAGGCGCTGATTAAACTGGGTGGCGTCGAGCAAGCCAAGGAAAACTACCGCGATCGCCGCGGCGTGCCGGCGCTCGAAACCCTGTTGCAGGATCTGCGGTACGCCTTGCGCATGTTACGCAAGAATCCCGGCTTCACGGCAGCGGCCATGCTCACGCTCGCACTCGGCATCGGCGCCAACGCGGCAATTTTCACCCTGACCTACGCGGTAATTCTCAAAAGCCTGCCTGTGCCCAATCCGGGCCAGTTGGTTCGCTACACATTCCGCCGGGCCCAAATATGGACCTGGGTTTGTCCGGTCCCGCCTACAAGCGCTCCGGCGGCACGAGCCCGTGAACAGCGACCTGCTTGTTTGGAGTAATGCCGACCTCGCGATTCAAGAGGGAGGAACAGTCACAAAAGTGAGCGGCGCCCTGATGACCGGCAGCGGCTTCCGCACGCTACAATTGCGGCCTTTTCTCGGCGCGTGTTTGGGGACCACGACGATGTCCCGAGCGGCGGTCCCGGCGGTTACCAGGCGCTGCTTGGCTACGACTATTGGAAGGTTCAGACCGTCGGAATGATGCCGCATGCCTTCATGCGCGCGCTCGTTCCAAATGGCCATTACGTCCGTACTGCCAACAGTGTGATCGTCCGGGAGCCGCATCACTTGCCGCTGGAATGGGTTCATGTCGGTGCGGCCAGGACCCCAATCGGGCCGCGAGGGCATCCAGTAGTAGTCCACCTTCTCGCTTTTCAGCAGCGAACTCCTGGTCACCGGTATGATCAGGTAACGGTAGAGCAGGCGGTCCACGGCGGGCATGTCGTAGATGGCCAGGA
>CAWGMV010000033.1:0-39591 GCA_963823635.1 uncultured Acidobacteriaceae bacterium
CACCCTGGTCCGTGCCGGTCCCATCGGTGGAGCCGTGTTCAACCGGGCAATAGAGGCAGTGCTTGGCGAGGTACCGGACGGGCGCGTCAGAATGAGCGGCAAGACGGATCCTCAAATAGTCCGGGAATACCTAGACCTCATGCATTCCGACGACCCCTCCCATCTGCCTGCCGTCCTCGAGCACCTGCAACGGGAACTGGCGGACGCCGCTGACCAGCTGGCGATCGACGGGACAGCGTGCCCCGGAGTGCCCGAACTGTTGGTGGCACTGGCGGGGGACGAACGCTTCTACCCATCAGTACTGACGGGGAACATAGCCCCGAACGCGGCCGTCAAACTGGCGGCGTTCGGCCTCGACAAATGGCTCGACCTGGAGACGGGCGCCTACGGCAGCGACAGCGAAAACCGCAGGGACCTCGTCCCGTAGCGCTCGGCCGGTCGGCCGCTCTGAGGGGTACTCAGCTCACGCCCGAAGATACCTGGGTCATAGGCGACACTCCCCGGACGACGACTGCGCAGCCGCCGCCGGGGCACACAGCCTGCTCGTGGCGACTGGTGGGTACAGCATCGAAGAGCTTGCCCCGCTCGGCGCGGACGCCGTGCTGCCTGATCTCTTGGGTACGAGCTATGTGGTGGACATGCTCAGCGCCGGCCTCTCTCTGCAACAGCAGGACGGTCGTCGTTGAGCAGCCAGCTGCCGGTGTCCTCCCCGAAACGTGCCGGTATGTCTGCGGGGTTGACCTGCACAAGCTGCTCCGGGACCGTGGGGAGGACGTCTTCGAAGTACGAGCGGGCCGCCACGGTCGTACCGACGTCCCGGCCGGCTTGTTCCGAAAGGAACCACCTGTGCTCCAGTACCTCGTGGAACACCTCGGCGAGGCGAGTCGACAGGTGAGGCGGCATTAGCCGCATGACCTTGTCGTAGACGTCCCGCAACCAGCGGCTGGCGGCGACCGTGGTCGTCACTCGCTTGCCCTCCTTTTCTTCGAGGTAGCCCCGGTAGGCAGCGATGTCGTTCAGGAGGCGGCGAGCCTGGTTCTCCTGCGCATCGAGCCCGGTGAGCATGCGCAGGTTGTGGCGACGGTGCCCTGGTTCGGCGACCCGGGTCCGAATGCGGAGCCGGTAGCCCTCGTCTGCGCTGACGAGCTCGACCTCGTCCGCGTCGAAGCCAAGGTCGTTCAGCCTCCGCAGCCGCTCACTGATGCGGTACCGCTGTTCGTCGGGGCGGATGATCACGTCCTCCGTCAGGGTGTCCCACAACTGGGAGTACCGCCTGGGGATTTCCTCGGCCAGCTCTACAGGTTCCACGTCCGGCGGCAACAGCCCGGCGGCGGCGAGGTCGAGCAGTTCGCCGCCGACCCTTTGCTCGCGAGCTCGACGTCGTAGTTCCGCTGCCCGTCCGTGAGCGACGGGTGAAGCTCGCTCGTCTCGGCGTCGACGAAGATCGCCTGCAGGGCGCCAGCATCGAGACGGAGCAGCGTGTTCGAAAGGAACAGTCCCCCCAGAAGAACCCGGCCAGGTGGAGCCGGACAAGGAGTCCACCAGGGCGTCCAGGAGGCGGTCGGTCGGGCGCAGCCGGTTGGGGTCGGAATATAGCGAGCGGTACGTGGTCGAGAAACTCGAGGAAGCAGGTGCAGAGCACGGCGTCCAGCTGAACCCCGTTGTAGCGGTCTCGGTCGACGACGATGCCCAGGGGTTCTACTGCGGGGATGCCCAGGTCGGAGAGCCGGCGCAAGAGGCGGTACTCACGACGGGCCAGACGCTCGTTCATCTCCTTCAAGGCGTAGAGCCGACCGACGTCGGTCACGAAGCGCACGACGTGGCGTGAAGTGCCGCGATGGCGGATCTCAACCAGCCTCTCGTCCTGCCAGTCCTCGAGCGGAAGGTCCCATGGCAAGGTCAGAAGACCGGCTGCGACATCAGCGGGAGGGCGAAAAACGGATCGCATGACGCCAGCTTTCTACCATCTGCGGTGGAGATAGAGTACCCGGCGCCGGCGTCCAACGCCCCAAACGACTGTCGGTCACCGCGTACACGGTTGTACGCCGGGTGCAGCTGTGTGGTACTCCGGCCCCATGCCGGGCCGGCCTCCGCATCTGCTTGGACCAAGCGTCGCTATCTGCTCGGAACAGGCCTGGGATCTGCTCGGAGCAAGCCTCGCTATCTGCTCAGGGCAAGGCGGTATTTGCTCCGATCAAGGTGTTTGTATCGTTGAGGGGTTATGGCCATGCCGCCCCGGTCAACTAGAAGCCGTGGAGGATCGCCTTGCCGTTGTCCCCGGTGCTCACCTTGGTCGTACTGCTTCTCGACGCAGCTATGCACGTGCAGTCGAAGCAACCCGATGCCCGTGTGGACAATGAGGCCTGGGTCGACAAGGCCTTGCCCGCGATCGCCCAATCGAGTGCTCAGGGCTTCGAAATAGCCGAGATAAGTTCGACCCCCCTGGATGGTGTGTAACCCCGGCGGTGGCGGCCCAGCTGTCGCAGATAGCGTTGGCTGCTACCTCGACTTACCGGGCGGTCTTGGCCGACGCCGCCCCCCCGGGGTGGCACCTGCCGCTGGCCTGCTCCAAGCTTGCCTGGCAGCTCGTAAAGCGGGCGCGGCCGAGATGGCTGAACGACGTCGCGCCGACCGGCATGACCATGAACTCCTGAAAGTCCACGTTGTTGTCGGCGTGCGCCCCGCCGTTCAGGATGTTCATCATCGGCGTGGGCAGAAGGTTGGCGATGGATCCGCCAAGGTACTGGTAAAGCTCGATGCCGAGGTGGTCGGCCATGGCTCGCGCCGCGGCCATCGACACCGCGAGAATCGCGTTTGCCCCCAGCTTGCTTTTGGTCTGCGTGCCGTCGAGCTCGCGCATGGCGTTGTCCAGCTCCCGCTGCTCGCTCGCCTCCATGCCTTCCAATTCGGGCGCGATCACTTCGTTGATGTTCCTCACCGCCTTCAGAACGCCCTTGCCCGCATAGCGGGCCTTGTCACCGTCGCGCAGCTCCAACGCTTCATGCTCGCCCGTTGAGGCTCCGCTGGGAACGGCGGCGCGGCCGCGCGCTCCGCTTCCCAGGATGACATCGGCTTCGACGGTGGGGTTCCCGCGAGAATCAAGAATTTCGCGGGCTAGGATCAGCTCAATTTGAGTCATGGTATGAATCCTGCGCCTCTCGCCGGATGGATTTGCGCGCTTTGACGGGCTTCGGCGGGAGTCTATGAAACCTGCAATTATACGGGAGGAGGCCGACCATGTCGGTGATGGCGATTGCCCGTAGGTGTCTGAAATATACACACATTTCAGACACTACCCAATTGCCGATTGCTGTTGCGGGTCGAATATCGCGAGGTTATACTCATGGTATGAAGACAGCAGTTTCCATTCCCAATGATGTCTTTGAACGCGCAGAACGGCTTGCGCGTCGAACGAAGCGCTCCCGCAGCCGGATTTTCAGCGAAGCCTTGAGGGAATATCTGGCTCGCCATTCACCGGATGAGATCACTAACGCGATGAATAAAGCCTGTGCTGAGATTGGCGATACCAGGGACCCGTTCGTTACGGAAGCCGCTCGACGCATTCTTGAGCGAACGGAATGGTAATCTCCCAGGGTGAAGTTTGGTGGGCGGACCTGCCTATGCCACAAGGTTCGGGCCCGGGATTCCGCAGGCCGGTTGTGATCGTCCAATCTGACGATCTAAATCGCAGCGCAATTGCAACTGTGGTCTGTGTCCCACTGACCAGCAACATTAAGTGGGCGTTGGCTCCCGGCAATGTGCATCTTTCCGCGACCGTTACGGGCCTGCCCCGGAACTCGGTGGCCATTGCCAGCTTGATGCTCAGTATTGACAAGGCCCTGCTGATGGAGCGAGTCGGGCGACTGCCGCACGCAAAGCTGGACCTGATACTCGCTGGAATCGACGTCATTTTGGGTAAGTAGTTCGGCGGCTGCGGAGTGGCCCAGAAGTCACCAGAAATTCGCGTTACTGCGCGGGAAAGAGTTTGCGGCTGCGCCTGCAGTTGAGTATTCTCTTGCCAGCGGTTCAGGCGTGCCATTGAGGCCTGCCGGCGGACAGGTTGCGACCGCATAACGGAGCTCATAATCATGTGGAAGTCATCGCGTAAAGAAGAGGAATATTCGACCATCACCGGCGAGCCCATCGGAACTGGCGCGGCGCCCACTCCGACTGCAGCTGCGCCACCGCGTTCCCCCGAACCTTTGCGAGACAGCATCCGCAGCAGCGAGATCGCTACTATCGGCAAGTCGGTGGTGGTGAAAGGCGAACTCTCCGGCAGCGAGGACTTGGTTGTGGATGGCGAGGTTGAGGGTTCGATCGCCCTGCGCGGTCAAAGTCTCACCGTTGGCCCCAACGGGCGTGTGCGCGCCAACATCGAGGCCCGCAACGTAATTCTGCACGGCAGGGTTGACGGCGACATTCATGCGAGCGAACGCGTGGAGTTACGCAAGAGCGCCTCACTGTCGGGCGACATCACGACCGCCCGCATTTCCATTGAAGACGGCGCGTTCTTCAAAGGCACAATTGATATCCAGAAGCCCGAGCCTGCGCCCAAGATCGATCCCCGGCCCCCGGCCACCGCGACGGCTGCTGTGGCCAGCACTTCCGCGCAAGGCTCATTGCTGGAGCCCAAGAAGCTGTGAGCGCAGCGTCCGTTGTTTCCGAAGAAATGGGCCCGTTCGAGCGTCAGCACGCCGGGCGCAGTTCTTCCATGGGCCGGGGACGAAAGATTGATGGGCGTGCTGCGCTGCCCATACAATGATTCGGTAGTGGCCCCAGGCATATTCAGCAAGATCTTCGGTGGCTCCGCCCGGCGAGGGACGGACGACGAGTTCGTGCCAGGCGAGAAGGTCAGCCGTCGTTCCACAGGTTTCAGCGAGTTCATTCGGGCCATCTCGCGTGAAGAAGGATTGAAGATCCTGGATCTGGGGTCAACCTCTCCGGCCAATATTACTTTCATGACCGGGTTGGGGCACAAGTTCCATCAAGAAGATGTCCTGCGCCTCGCCACCGACAAGTCACTCATCATTCCCAACGGTGATGGTGGCTCGACCGTTGACGTGCACCGCTACTTCGACGAAAACCTGGACTTCGAGCGCGAGGAATTCGATGCGGTCATGTTCTGGGACCTCGCCGACTTCCTTCCCGAGCCCCTGGTGAAGCCGCTTATCGAGCGCATCCAGATAGCCATGAAACCCACCGGCATCCTGTTTGCACTGTTTCACACCAAAGACGCCGGGCCGGACGCTCCGTTTTACCGTTACAACATTGTGTCGAAGGACACGCTGGAGCTGCAGCCGGCGCGCGCCTTCCGGCTACAGCGCATCTTCAACAACCGGCATGTCGAGAACCTCTTCCGCGAGTATTCTTCCATCAAGTTTTTTCTGGGCCGCGACAATATCAGGGAAGTGCTTGTGATTAGATAACCGCTTTTCGCTGTTCGCCAGACTTGTTGCAAAGTGCATGCGGCAGAACGAGCAAACCACTACAAGCTGAATAGGCGGAGTTGCGCCGAAGCAACGGTGCTTGGAGCCGCTCCCGAAAAGCGAAGAGCGAATCGTGAACAGCGATCATCCTGCCCTTCTCGTCTTGCGAATCACATACGGTATCAACCCCGGCAGCCGCAGTACTTCGAAGACCAGTGGCTTGGCAATTGCGGGCAGCGAAAACAGTGAACGAGCGCGCGCTGCGGCAGAGACCAGAGGAGCGAACTGGGCGGTGTACTCGCGCCGGTATGCGTCGACTGCATCCGAGAGCGAACCTCTTCCCAAGAGGAATTCACTGACGCATTCTGCGGCCACACGCCCACTGTGCAACGCGATGGAGATACCATCCCCGGCAAAGGGGTCGATGAAGGCCGCGGCATCGCCCACAAAGATCATGTTGTCGCGGACCGGTTGAGGCTCACGATAGACCAGCGGCGCGGTGGCGACGGGTTGAGTTACCGTGCGCCATCCTGCAGCCCGCTGGTTTAAAACTGGAGATAATCTGAATACATCCTGCAGCGAAGCAGCGAAGTCAGTCCGCACCATCGCGCACGCATTGACCACATCGGCTGCTACGGGCTGCACCCCACAATATCCCCCTTCAAAGAAGTACAAATCAGTGGAGAGTTTTGGATTCAGCTCACCAAAATGTGCCTTCACTCCAATCCACCTGGGGCCAGGAGGAATCGTCCTATCAGCGGTGAACTGGGACCATCGGCCAGCGGCGACGATCACCGCTCTCGCGGAGTAGCTCCCGCGGGAGGTTCTCAGGCGGAATGGGCCCGTACCGTCGCAGGCGATGACCTCGCAATTGGAATGAGCTACACCTGCGCGCTGGGCGGCCTCCCAAAGCAGCGCGTCGAGATCATAGCGCGTGATGCTGAGCCCCGGCGGTGCGACCTCCACTTCGATTACTCGTCTGCCGAACAGCAAACGCGTCCGCTTGATCACTGGCGCATTGGCAAACAGCGATGCCGCCTTCGGCTCATCCCGCAATAGTTGGGCCAGAAGATCGAGTGACTCTGCGGAAACGAACTCCCCGCAGACTTTATGCCGGGGGAAATCACGTGCCTCAAACAAAGCGACCGTGGTTCCCGCGCGCACGGCCGAAATGGCCGCTGAGGCCCCGGCCGGCCCCCCGCCGATGATGGCAAGGTCGACCTGGAAGTTAGCACTTGGCATTTAGCACTTAGCCGTTAGCAATTTGTGTGATTCCTCAGCCAAACAAAAGTGCATGACTGCACTCATCAAGGCTAATTGCCAAGTGCTAAATGCTAAATGCTACTTGCTCACGGCTGACTGCTGCCTTTCCACACCAGCACCCCCATCCGATAAAGATAATGCCTCGTAATCTCGATTTCGCGAGCCGGAAGGCAAGACAACAAACCCCGCATTTCATTCACTGTGTAGGCTTGGCGCACAGAGGCCGGCGCGTCATGCCAGGTCACGCGGCTGCGAAACAAGGGCAGCCCCAGATACACCAACGCCAGATGTACTCGGCTACGGATGAGGTCATTGATGAGCACCGCGCGCCGGCAGACACGCAGTGCCTCGCACAGAAAAAGTTGGAGGACTGACGGCTCGAAGTGATGAGCCAGGAGGGAACAACTCGCAACGTCGAATGCTTCGTCCATAAATGGAAGATGCAAGGCGTCCCCCGCGAGCGAAGTTGTACCATTGGCCGGCAAGTGCGACCAGGCTCTATCCAGCAACGTGACCTGCAACCCGATGCCTTCTTGCATCAGAGCCCTTTGCGCAGCCTGCGGCACATCTCCAGCCCCTGCTCCGACCTCCAGCAGCGACAAGCGCCCGCAACCGCTCTGATGGGCGACTCTGCGCAACAGCGAAATAGTGGTGCGTGTCCCGCCAAACCAGTTATTGATGTGGCGCAGGTCGGCCAGCGAGGCCGCTATCTCCGCCGCCGTGCCTAGATCATCGTCCAGCCATTCGGCGGTCACTTTACGTTTCATCATTTAGCGTCTCGGCGATTTTTGCCTGCAGCCCTTTTGAAAAGCAACTTACACATTTGGCAATTCGTCTAATAGACTAGCTGAGGTGTTGATAGTTTTGTCACAATGAGATTCGACTCCACTGCAATAAAACATGTCCGTTATGCGCTAACGGGGGCGCTGCTGCTCCTGCCGACAGGCGCGTGGAGCGCTGCCCAGCAGACACCGGGCATCAATCCACAGCAGCTGGTTCAGCAGGCGGCAAAGAACGAGATCCGGGCGACTGAATACCACCAGTACTTCATGTACCGCGACACCGTCGATTACAAAACCCATTCCATCACCAAGGAAGTCATCGAAATGCCGGGGGGCGGGCTGAGCAACACCATCGCCCTCAATGGCCAGCCGCTCACCCCGGAGCAGCGCGCCAAGGAGAATCAGAGGCTGCAGAAGTTCGCCAACGACCCGGAGGCCCGGCGCAAGAAACAGCAAGCGAGCAAGGAGGACGATCAGCGGGATCAACTCATGCTGACTAGCCTGCCCGACGCTTTCCTTTATACCTATGCTGGAACGCAGCAGGGCCCGAACGGCGACGAGCTGGTGCACCTGACCTTCAAGCCAAATCCCAACTTCAGCCCGCCCAACCATGAGACCCGGGTTTACGAGGGGATGCAGGGCGACTTGTTTATCAACCGCAAAGCCATGCGTATTGCCAAACTTGACGGCACCCTCTTCAAAGACGTGGACTTTGGTTGGGGTATTCTGGGCAGGCTGTATAAAGGCGGGAAGTTCTACATCGAACAGCGCGACGTAGGCGAGGGGCGCTGGGAGCTGGTGCGCGAGACCCTTCAGTTCGACGGAAAAGTTTTGATGATTAAGCCCCTTAACATCTACTCCACAGAAACCGCAACCGATTTCCGCCCAGTGCCTGCCGACCTCACCGTCGCTCAGGCGCTGGACCTGTTGCATAAGAGCGACCAAACCGTTGCCCAAAACGGTGCGCCAAACAAGGCATCCGACAGCAACCACAGATGAAACCGGCTCGACCCAGAGAGCACGCGCTCCTGTGACCCGCCTCACTGAAACGCAAGCCTTTGCCGAGCGAGAATAGGGCATGTGCACCAGCACCGCTCCACATCCCACCCCGGTAATCGCGGATTTCATTGAACTGCGCCGTCGCGCTGAAAAGACAGGTCCGCGACGGGTTGCAGTCGTCATGGCTGACGACGAGGTTGCTCTCACTGCTGCCGCGCGCGCGCTACAGCTCGGAATTGCCCTGCCGGTGCTGGTGGGCAACGAGAGACGTATTCGCTCGGCGGTACAAGAACTCGGCCTTTCCTTCTTGCTGGCTGCGGCAGAGATTGCTGACGCAGAAAATCCTGCCGCAGCCGCAGTAAACATGGCCCGCGAGGGCCGCGTGGACGTGCTACTCAAAGGCCATCTGCGCACTGACGAGCTCCTGCGAGCAGTGCTCGACAAGCGCACCGGTCTGCGCACCGGCCACCTGTTGAGCGACGTAATGCTATATGAAGACAGTCTGCAGAGCAGGACGAGGCTAGTCGGGATCACCGATGGCGGTCTGAATGTTTTGCCGGACCTTGAGCAGAAGAAGCAGATTGTCCAGAACGCAATCGCAGTCCTGCATCGTCTTGGAATGGAGCGTCCGAAAATCGCCATTATGAGCGCCACCGAAGCGGTGAGCGACTCGGTTCCATCGAGTGTGGACGCGAAGCTGCTCACCGAGATGGGCGCAGCCGGCGAGTTCGGAGAAGCGGAGGTTTTTGGCCCACTGGCTCTCGATTGTGCGCTGGTGAAGTCGGCAGCAGAAGCGAAGGGCATCAGGCATTCGGTGGCGGGTCACGCGGACTGCATGGTGGTTCCTAACGTCGAGGCCGGCAACCTTCTCGGCAAGTCCGTCAAGTACCTTGGAGGTTCGCAGTGCGCACATGTGGTAGTTGGCGCCAAGGTCCCCATCCTCATCCCGTCGCGAGTTGAAAGCGTCGATGACAAAGTAAATTCCATAGCCTTAGGGGTGATCTTTGCCGCCCGCTGAATTCAAGATTCTCGCCATAAACCCCGGCTCCATGTCCACTAAGTTCGCTATCTACGTGAGCGAGCGATGCGAGCTCGTCAAGAACATCCGGCACTCGGATGCTGAAATGGAGCAGTTTCGTGGACGTCCGATACTTGACCAGCAGGAGTTTCGCTGCTCGCGGATAGAAGCTGCGCTCCGTGCCGCGAGTCATAACATCTGCGAACTGGATGCCGTAGTCGGCCGTGGCGGCCTTCTGCCTCCGGTAGAGAGCGGCACCTACATTGTGAGTGAGGAAATGCTGGCGGAACTGCGCCTGGCCCGGCGTGGTGATCATGCCTCGAACCTGGGGGCTTTCCTTGCGCATAGCATTGCGCAGAAAGTTGGAGTGCAGGCCTATGTGGCTGATCCGGTCAGTGTGGATGAGTGGCCGGAGTATGCGCGCCTGTCGGGATCGGCGCAATTACAGAGGCAGTGCTTGTCGCACGCTTTGAACTCCAAGGCCGTAGCCAAGCGCTACGCTCGTGAATGCGGAAGGGCGTACGAATCCTTGCGGCTGATTGTGGCCCATCTGGGCAGCGGAATCTCGGTTTCTGCACATGAGAACGGCCGCATGGTGGATGTAACCAATTCGCGCGAAGAAGGAGCGTTTTCCACCGAGCGCGCCGGCGGCGTTCCAGCGATGCAACTTGTGGAACTTTGCTTCTGCGGCAAGTACACGCAAAAGCAATTGGAAGCTCTGCTGTTCCGCGACGGTGGACTGTACTCCTATCTCGGCACAAAGGACTTGATGGAAGTGGAGCGCCGCATTCAGTCCGGAGATGCAAAGGCGAGAGCTGTATTCGAGGGCATGATCTATCAGATCGGAAAGGAAATTGGCGCAATGGCCGCCGTCCTGCACGGGCGTGTGGATGCTTTGCTGTTCACCGGCGGCATGGCTCATTCCCAACGGTTGGTCTCGACGCTGAGGGCCTATGTCGATTGGATCGCGCCGGTGACGGTTTATGCGGGCGAGGACGAACTCCAGGCGATGACGGAAGGCGTATTGCGGGTCTTTCGCGGCGAAGAGCAGCCACGATTTCTGACTGCGCAGGGCGAGTTGGTTAGCGCATCACCTGTTCAGGACCTCCTTCCGCACCGTGAGCTTCTCGATTAAGTCTCTACGCAAGTCATAACCGCGTCCGGGCTTGTCGCTCACTAGGATGGTTCCCTGCGCCGATACCTCGACTTCCGGCTCGATGATATCTTCCTTCCAGTAGCGTTTCGACGCCGAGACATCACCGGGCAGTTTGAAGTTTCGTAAGGTCGAGAGTGCCACATTGTGGGAACGGCCGATTCCCGACTCCAGCATGCCTCCGCACCAGACAGGGATGCCGAAGCGCTCCGCCACACCGTGCACTGCGATGGCTTCCGAGAAGCCGCCAACGCGGCCCACTTTGATGTTGATGATGCGGCAAGCTCCCAGCTCGAGGGCAGCTCCGGCATCGCGCGCGCTGTGAATGGCTTCATCGAGGCAGAGCGCCGTTTGCATATGCTTCTGCAGACGGGCGTGGAGGTAGAAGTCATCGCTCCATAGCGGCTGCTCAATCATCAGGAGCCGCAAGTGGTCGAAGCTCTTCAGGTGATCGGTGTCCGCCAGCGTGTAGGCCGAGTTGGCGTCGCAGCTCAGCAAGATGTCCGGCCAGCGCGTGCGGATCTTCTGCAGCACCTCAACGTCCCAGCCGGGCTTCACCTTGACCTTGATGCGCTGATATCCAGCCGCCAACTCGGTTTCGATTTTCTCCAACAATTGTCCGTGCGAATCCTGGATGCCGATGCTGACGCCGCAAGCAATCTCGCGCTGCTTGCCGCCGAGCAACTTCCAGAGCGGAAGCGCCTTCTCTTGGGCTTCCGCGTCCCAGACGGCATTTTCCAGGGAGGCCTTGGCCATGCGATGTTCACGCACCCGAGCTAGCAGCTCCGGAACTTCGCATCCGGACTGCAGCGTATTTCCCAATAGCGCCGGGCCCAGGTAACGCTTAATGACGTCCCAGGCACCGTCGATATATTCCCCGCTGTAAAACGGGCCCTCGCCGGCAACACATTCTCCCCAGCCCTCCAGCCCGTCGGAATGGATTGTGACCAGAAGAATGCGGCGTGTGTAGGTGCGCCCGAAACTGGTCTCGAAGAAATGGACGAGAGGAATCTTCAGCTCGCGCAGAGTGATGGCTTCAATCTTCATGTATTACTTGCCCGCGTACGACCAGTCCTCATCCCAGCGTCCCAGCAGAAACGTGCCATTGCCATGCGCGTCGCGTTCGTAGCCCAGGCACACCAGCCCGCGCGAAAATGCCGCTAGAAACTTCTCCCGATTACGCAACTGCACATCAGCCGCTTTTTGGCGCGTCTCAGGCTGTGCCTTCCAGTCGTAGATGTCGGCCGGCACCTCGACTCGCTCCTCCGCGGCAAAGGCAGGATGCTTGCCGAACGAGAGTAACGTTTCGACTCGCTTCGATGACAGCCACCACTCCGCCACCAGGCGATCCGTGGGAAGAAATCCCTGCAATGGCGATGACGTAATCCCATACTGGTTGATGTTGTAACGTCGCGCGATCGCCCCCAGCCGTTCCAGGTTCAGGTATGCGTTCTTAATCTCCAGCGGATCGAAGGTCCACTCCAGCAACTGATAGCCGTGCGCGATGGCGTCCCCGCGCTGGAACAGCTTGATTCGACGGCCGAGGCCGATATCGCGGTAGCCTTCTTTCACTGCCAGCATGTGCGAGTGAAGATAAGGATGTCCGTTGCGGTTTCCAGGAATCGAAAAGGCAAAACCGACCAGCGTCTCGTTGTCGTACGCGCCGATGACCTGCCCTCCTAGTTTGGGCGCCAGGGAGAAGATGCGGAGCGGCACCAGTTCGTTGTCAGCGAACCCCCACACTTCCTTCTGCAGCGCCACGCAAGCCCGGAACTCTTCCAACTCGCTGCAGTTGCGCACCGCGATGACTTCCGCGCTCACGGCTTTTCCTGCCGCTTGGATTCCTGCCACAGCGACTCCATTTCGTCGAGCGACGCATCCGCAGGCTTGCGCCCCTGCTGGCGCAGCTTATCTTCCAGATACTCGAAGCGACGACGGAATTTCCGGTTCGTCTTGCGCAACGCTGATTCGGGGTCGAGCGACAAATAGCGCGCAATATTCACCAGAACAAACAGCAGGTCACCGACCTCGTCTTCCAGCCGCTCCCGCAATTCCGGAGAAATTTTCACGCCGCGGGCCCCGGCCACTCCAGCAGACGACTCGGGCCGCGGACCGGGCTCCGGATAGTCTTCCAAATTCTTGCGCAGCTCCCCGGTCTCTTCACTCAGCTTGTCGAACAGGCCCTCGATGTTCGGCCAGTCGAAGCCGACATGTGCGACGCGCGAGCTGATCTTGTAAGCCTCCATGAGCGACGGCATCTTCGCCGAGACGCCAGCCAAGACTGATTCCGGATGATCGCCGGTCTCCGTTGAATCGTTGCCTCCGCGCTTCTTCTTCTCCTCGGCCTTCAGTGCCTGCCAGTTGCGCAGCACCTCGCCGGGTGTCTCGGCCTTCACATCGCCAAAGACGTGCGGATGCCGATCCACCAGCTTGTCAGAGAGGCGATCGAGCACATTGTCAATGGAGAAATGCTTCTCTTCCGCTGCCATTTCCGAATAAAAGAGGACTTGCAGCAGAAGGTCACCGAGTTCGCCCCGCAGTTCGTCCCAGTCGCGCGCGTCGATGGCCTCCACCACTTCGTACGCTTCTTCCAATGTGTAAGGCTTGATGGTGTCGAAGGTTTGTTCGCGATCCCAGGGACACCCGCCGGGGCCGCGCAGGCGCGCCATAATTGACACGGCGCGCTCAAATCGCTCACCTGTAGTCGGCATGATGACCAATCTAAATGACCGCGGATGGGGGTGCAAAACTGGCAGTGGGCAGTTCGATCTAACGCATGATGTTCGAAGGGCGAACGGAGTCGAGGATGACAGCGTTAATATTCGCCGATACGCGCACCGCTGCTCAGGAACGCGAATCGCCCCGCTTGAGGAACGTTCGGCTCAGCAGCTTCGGGTTATCGGAAATCAATCCGTCCACGCCCCACTCCGCGAAGCGCAGCACGTCACGACGGCGGTTCACAGTCCAGGTGAAAAGCTTGAGGCTGGCGCGATGCACCTCTTCGACCAGCGCTCGCGTTACCAGAGTGCACGATTATTCACTTGACAATATTGTCGCAGGGGCGCAGAGTGAGCCTAAGCACTCCATTGGGGGGTGCCCATTGACGATTCTGAAACCGCCGAGCAAAGTCGCTCAACGGTCGAAACGGAGGCCAATGACGTTTATTGTTGGGCTTAAATGCGCTGACGGTATTGTTCTCTGTACAGATTCGCTCGAAGATGATGGGGTTACGAAAAAAAGTGTGGACAAAATCAGAATGATGGGCACTACCCAATGGGGATTAGCTATTGGAGGTGCTGGCCCCACTGGAACCATTGAGAAATTTTTCGCTGAGGTGCGGGCGAATCTTCCCACTGGTCAGTTCGACCGAGTTGCCATAGAGACCGTGCTTGAGAACTCGCTAATTGATTTCAAATCTAGGTACGTGAATACATCTACTGACCGTTTTTCAGTGATAGTTGGCGCTTACGACAGGCTGGGGTTAGAGAGACTCCTCTATCAAGCGTCAGCTTATGAATCATCAAGTGTGGTTCTATCTCCAGTGACAGAGGATTGCCATATAGGGATGGGGGACGAGCTTTGGAGGTTTGTATCCGACACCCTATACAATAGAAAAAATTCGGTTGCGGATAATGTCCGGGTTGCTATTTTCGCCACAAAGCTCGCCATCAACTATTCGTCTGGAGTGGACGAACCGATCCAAGTTGTGTCTTATACATTTGGAGACCAATTTTGGACGGTGCACAGTCGCTATGACATAAAAGACCTCTCGCGCGAGTTGTCCCTTGAGGATTTGAAATTTGCTCTCCTGCACTATTGGCGTATTCACAACCCACCAACAACGCTTGACCAGGTAAGAGCGTATGGCTCCATTCAAACTCCGGGGGACGAGCTTACGCTTTTGGAGGGCGTGCGATTGGAGGAACTTTACACAGTTGCAGGTCGCAAACGAACATCAAGGATTTTTCATCGCAATATGGACAAGATACAGCAATGCGCGCATTCGGCACGCCAGCAACGTCAGGCGGGGCAGTCAGGTATGTGACGACTTTGCGATGGCAGTAGTCACATACGATTCCGAAATACCACTTAGGCCGTGAGTTTTTCAAATGTCAGTACCGGGGCAGTAACCATATGACGCAAGGTATCAAGGAACAATTCGGGACTCTTTCTGCGGTTGAACCGGAACTCCATCTCCGCAAGATAAGCGGACAGATGCTTTGCGCTGATTTTGTGCCAGCTTCCGATGATGCCACGTTTCAAGAGAGAGAATGCGGATTCGACAGTGTTGGTGTGAATGTCAGTCCCGAACCGGACGTATTCTTTTCTGCTGTGATTGACGGTCTCATGCTTGTGGTCACCAACAGCTTTGCGATAAGCAGGCAATTCGTCGGTCACAATCACGTCTACGTCCTCGGAGACGTTTTCTTTGATGTACTTCGCCAGCGTTCCAGTTCTCGCATCTTCGGCGTGAAAGAATCGGACATCTCCGCTACGTTGGCGAATGCCGACAACGACTTGTTTTGTGTGGCGCTCGCCGCGCCAGCCACTACCGTAACCGCGCTGCTTTCCGCCCACATAGGTTTCGTCCATCTCGACAGTACCGCCGAGCATAGGGCGCTCGGCCTCAGCCATCGCAGCGCGGATGCGATGGCAGAGATACCACGCCGTCTTGTAGGAGCCTTTGTGCTGGCCCCACAAAGTACGCTTGAGTTGCATCGCACTCATACCCTTGCGGGCCTCTACGAGCAGAATGACGGCGAAGAACCAAGTCTCCAGCGGCAAGTGGGAGTCGTTGAAAATCGTTCCAGCGGTCACCGTAAACGTATATTTACAGTCGGCGCACCAGAGCAGTTTCTTGCTCGTGCTGATACGGGTCAATTTATGAGTGTGGCAGCGCGGGCACTCAGGGCCAGCGGGCCAGCGGAGACGCTCCAACAATTCGCGGCACTTTTCGTCAGTCGAGAAAGCAGTAGCAACATCAGTCAGAGTCACAGGAGCCTCCATGAGTGAGAAGCCGAAGAAACTTGAGAAGGGGCCGTTACAGCGAGTTCCGACGCGGAAACTTGTTGCATCAATTCGGCAGGATTTGAGGCGGAAGCTAAAGGCTCTGGAAACCGATAAACCAAAGCGGAAGTAGCATTTAGCTTAACCATGAGCTAAATATACGCCCGCGCTAAAATATTGTCAAGTGAATAATCGTGCCAGAGTGTAATGCGGGATGAAAATCGAGATCGGCAGCTCGCCCCATCGCGCCACCGCTTCGGGGCGCTTGCAAACGTAGCCGAGCGGCACCGAATCATCAAGTTGCCGCAGCCGCAGCAGCACCTCCGGCAAGAATGACGACAGCACATAGCCGCGCTGCGGAGGGTGCGCCTGCAGCGCCGCGAGGACCATCTCTTCCTGGCTGCTGACCTTCAGTTCAACATCGAGATAGGCGGTGCTGCCGTAGCTCGCCAGTACCTCTTCGAGGCAGGCCACGGCCGCGAGGCGGCGCTCGAAGCCGTGACGGCGTTCCAGTCCGCTGTAGTCGGTGAGCGCGATCTCGCGGCGACCGTATTTCGGGTCGTGGCAGAGCACGTTGCGGCCGTCGCGGGTAAAGCGCACGTCAAACTCAAAACCGTCGCAACCGTGGGCCAGCGCGTACTCAAAAGCGGCAAGTGTGTTTTCGGCGGGAAAGTTCGGCCGTGGCCAGCGCACGCCGAGACGTCGCACCGGGCGAGCGCCGCGATGGCCAAGTAGAAGAGGACGGGAGCTGGCACTCAGCATTCAGCAGTCAGCATTCGGGCCCCGGATCGGGCACTGCCAACCGGAGGATCACTGCACCTGCTTGCCCGATGTGACTGCTCTTGGCTGGGCATTTTGAGTGCTGACTGCTGAGTGCCTAATCCAGATCAAAGTCCCGAATGGGCTTGCCGGTGTCGGGCGACTCCTTGGCCCGCTTGAGGGCTTCTTGGAACTTCTTCTCCAGCAGGTCACCGGCGTGCTTCTGCGCCTCCACCGATTGCCGGAAGATGGACTCCTTGCGGACGTCCTGATCTTTCATGGCCCGTGCCGCCGCCTCCAGGTCTTCGAAAGTCTTGGGTATGGCTTTAGGTGTGTGCGCGATGACCGCCCTGGTTTCGCTGTCGATTTTCAACAGCGCGCCGCAGCAAGGACAGGAAAGTTCGAAAGGAGTGGAACGCTTGGCCATAATTGAATTTTACCGTAGGCAAGAGAAAGGAACCACACGGCGGCGACGCATCGTTCGGTGGCCTCAGGATTCCAGGCGCCAGTTACCGTTCCACGTGGAACACGAACGCGAACTCGCTTTCGCGTTTACGAGACCTGGAGCTAACGGCTGATAGCTTGCGTTATCGCAGCGCTGCCATGCACTCTTCCAGCACTTCCCGCGAGGGGCGGGTCACGCTCTCGGGCAGGGTGGCCAGCGGCTGGTCGGTCATGTCGATCATGTCGAGGAAGTTCGGCGCGGTGGTGTTCACGTAGAACACTCCAGTGAGTACTTCTTCTGCCTCGTGCGACTCCATAACGCGCTGGATGGCTCCGAGCTTGTTGGTTGGGTCGTAATCGTGTTCCAGTTTGTGCAGGCGAAGCGACGAGCCGTCGTGCATGGTGACATTCAGGACCGACCCTTCGTCATATTCCACATCAATCTCGTGGAAGTGAGGAACGAAGTTCAAATCGTGCAATGGCTCCTCATGGTCTTTGACGAACTTGTACGACTTGGTCGAGCCTTCATGATCGTTAAACGTGGTGCAGGGCGAGATCACGTCCAGCAACACGGTGCCACGATGCGCCAGAGCGGCCTTCAGCATGGTGTGCAACTGCCGCTTGTCGCCTGAGAACGAACGCCCGACAAAGGTCGCGCCCAGCATGATCGCCAACGCGCAAGTGTCGATCGGCGGCAGATCATTGATGACGCCGGTTTTCAGCTTCGAACCGAGGTCGGCGGTTGCCGAAAACTGTCCCTTGGTGAGGCCATACACGCCGTTATCTTCGATGATGTAAATGATGGGCAGATTGCGGCGCATAAGGTGCACGAACTGGCCGATGCCGATGGAAGCTGTGTCGCCATCCCCGCTGACACCGAGGGCGACAATCTTCGAATTCGCCAGCACCGCGCCCGTTGCCACCGATGGCATGCGGCCGTGCACTGCATTAAAGCTGTGCGAGCGGTTCATGAAGTAGGCTGGGCTCTTCGATGAGCAGCCGATGCCCGAGAGCTTGATCACTCGCTCCGGCTGCACCCCCATCTCGTAGAAGGCGTCAATGATGCGCTCGGAGATGGCATTGTGACCGCATCCAGCGCACAAGGTCGTCTTGCCGCCGCGATAGTCCACTACCGTAAGACCGATGCGGTTGGTCTTCGGGTGGGGCGGGGCCGGTCGGCGTGGCTGTGGTCGCCATTTACTTGCCCTCCTGCGAAATGATGTCGTCGGTGATGGAGCGCGCGTCAATTGGCAGCCCGTTGTAATGGCGGACGCTGCGCAGCTTAATAATGTCCGGCACCGCAATATCAAGCTTCAGCAGTTGCAGCATTTGCCCGTCGCGGTTCTGATCGACCACGTACACCCGCTTGTGCGCAGCAATGAACTTGTGCGTCTCGCTGGTGAAGGGGTAAGCCCGCAGACGTACATAATCCGCCTTCACACCGTATTCATTCTGTAGCTGATCCAGCGTTTCGACCACCGCGTGATGCGACGTGCCGTACGCGATGATGCCCACCTCGTTGCCTTCATCGCGGACGATCTCCGGCCGGGGGACCAGCGTGCGTGCGGTGTTGAACTTGCGCGCCAAGCGATCCATGTTGTTGGCGTAATCGTCAGGACGCTCGCTGTATTGCCCTTTCTCGTTGTGGCCGCTGCCGCGCGCAAACCACGCTGCCTGCGGATGCTCGGTGCCGGGAAGAGTGCGGTATCCAATGGCATCTCCGTCAACGTCTTTGTAGCGCGCAAAGCCGCCCAGCCTCTCCAGATCCTCCGCCGTTAGCACCTTGCCGCGGTTCTGCGGCTTCTCAGGATATTGGAACGGCTCCGACATCCAGTTGTTCATGCCGAGGTCAAGGTCCGACATCACAAACACCGGCGTCTGCAATTGCTCCGCAAGGTCGAAGGCTTCGCTTGCCATGGTGAAACATTCCGCCGGATCGCATGGGATCAACATCACATGCCGGGTGTCGCCGTGCGAGAGCTTGGCGACGAACTCAATGTCGCCTTGTGCGGTTCGCGTGGGCAGGCCAGTGGACGGACCAACCCGCTGGATGTCCCAGATCACGCCCGGAAGCTCGACGTAGTAACCCAGCCCGGCAAATTCCGCCATGAGCGAAATGCCCGGCCCGGCGGTGGCAGTCATGGAACGCGCTCCGGCCCAGCCTGCGCCCAGGACCATGCCGATTGCGGCCAGCTCGTCTTCCGCTTGGACAATAGCAAAAGTAGCTTTGCCATCTGCGCCGACTCGGTATTCCTTCATGTAATCAATTAAGCTTTCCACCAGCGAGGACGAAGGCGTAATCGGATACCACGTCACCACCGTTACTCCGGCAAACATGGAGCCCATCGCCGCGGCTGAATTGCCGTCGATGATGATCATTCCTGAGGTTTTGTCCATGCGCTCAATGGTGAATGGATCGGCCTTGGTGAGCGAAGCAGCAGCGTAGTCGTAACCGGCCTTCGCGGCATTCCAGTTGAGATCGGCAGCCTTGACCTTCTTGGCGAACTGCTTGCGCAGCGCCTTCTCGACTTCAACCATGTCGAGGTTGAGCAATTGCGCCACCACGCCGACGTAAATCATGTTCTTGACCAGCTTGCGCAGCTTGGACTCGGGACACACTGCGGCGCAGAGCTTGTCGTAGGGCACAGCGTAGAAGGTCAGGTCAGAGCGCAGTTCGTTCAGCTTCAGCGGCTGGTCATAGAGCGCAACCCCTCCCGGCGCCAGCGACATAACGTCTTCTTTGGCAGTCTCGGGATTCATCGCCACCAGGAAATCAATCTCCTTCTTGCGCGCGATGTAGCCCTTCTTGCTGGCTCGAATCGTGTACCAGGTAGGCAGGCCGGCGATGTTCGAGGGGAACATGTTCTTGCCGGAGACGGGAACTCCCATCTGGAAGATAGTGCGCAGCAGCACAGTGTTGGCGCTCTGCGATCCCGAGCCGTTCACGGTTGCAACTTGTATGCTGAAGTTGTTGACGACAGGCGTTGGCACGGCGTCGCGCTCAGCGCCGTGTACTGCAATCTCGGTTGTGGCCATCCAAACCCCTTACCACGATTGGTGCTGATTTTTATTATAGGGCAGTTTGCCTGCCAGCGAGAAATGCTTAAGATGCGGGCGGCTGTTGTCATCTGCAGGACCTGTAGTACGATTCCCTCCAACCCGGACAACCCTTATGAGCACGACTCGATGGAACCGGAGAAGTTTCCCTACCTCACTTGCTGGTGTGGGCTCATGCTGAGGTGTCCAGAACCGCGAGCTGGCCGGAGGAATCATTTTCTTGACTGCGTAGCCGAGGCCGAGGTGTACAATCGTGCCGTTTTTTAAAGGCAACCAGGACATGCCGGCTAAAACACTTTCCCTCAATGTGAACGGCCAGTCCAAGCGGGTGACCGTCGATGATCCCGACATGCCGCTGCTCTATGTCCTGCGCGACAACCTTGGGCTGCGCGGTCCGCGCTTCGGCTGTGGACTGGGGCAATGTGGCGCTTGTACCGTACACCTTGACGGCAAAGCGACACGCTCGTGCATAACGCCGCTTTCGACCGTGGGCAAGAAGAAGATCGTTACCCTCGAAGGGCTTAGTCCGTCCGGGAAGCTGGTCGCCATACAGGAGACCTTCATCACCGAGCAGGCCGCGCAGTGCGGCTTCTGCATCAGCGGCATGATCATGGAGGCGGCCGCGTTTCTGGCGCACAACAAGCGGCCGAGCGAAGC
Source organism: uncultured Acidobacteriaceae bacterium (assembly GCA_963823635.1). Lineage (GTDB taxonomy): Bacteria > Acidobacteriota > Terriglobia > Terriglobales > Acidobacteriaceae > Bog-257. The sequence goes on from CAWGMV010000033.1 coordinate 20,566, forward strand.
TCAAATCAGGCAGGCGCTTGCCAACAACCTGTGCCGTTGCGGCACGCACCTGCGCATCCTGCGCGCCGTCAAGCGCGCCTCCACAAGCGCCTAAAGGCGGAAACTATGCTTTCCGGCAAGCCGAATCGCCGCGAGTTCCTGGAAGCCACCGGCGTCCTGGTCGTCAGCTTCTCGCTACGGGGCGTCCTCACGGCATCCGATGCGCAGAGCTCAACCTCTCCCAAGACCGTCGCCTTGGACGAGGTGGATGCCTACCTCGCCATCGATAAGACTGGCCGCGTGACCCTCTACTCCGGCAAGGTGGAGTTGGGCACGGGTGTAAGCATCGCCTTGCTTCAGATTGTGGCCGAGGAGTTGGACGTCCCGCTGAAGAGCGTTGCGCTGGTCGAGGGCGATACGTCTCTCACGCCGGCGCAGGGCAAGACCTGGGGCAGCCTGACGATCCAGGTTGGCGGTATGCAGATTCGCCAGGCGGCAGCGACCGCGCGGCAAGCCTTGCTGCAGGAAGCGGCAAAACAATTGGGCGTAGCTGCCCGCGGTCTGACTGTCGAGCAGGGTACGGTACGGGCTGGCAGTGGCAAGCAGGTGACTTACGGCGAGCTGATCGGCGGGAAGAATTTTTCGCTGAAGGTTGACAAGCAGGCGCCGCTCAAGGATCCGGCGAAGTACAAGGTCGTAGGACAGTCGATTCCCCGTGACGACATCCCACCTAAAGTCACGGGACAATTTGTTTACATTCAGGATTTCAAGGTATCGGGCATGCTGCATGGTCGCGTGGTCAGGCCGCCGGCTATGGGCGCCAGCCTGCAGAACGTGGATGAGAACTCGGTCAAGGACATTCCTGGGCTGGTGAAGGTGGTACGGGAGGGGAATTTTCTTGGGGTGGTGGCGGAGAGCGAGTGGGGCGCCATCCAGGCATCGCGAAAACTTAAGGCTAGCTGGTCCGCCTGGGACGGTCTGCCGGAGCAGGACAAGCTGTGGGAGTACGTTCGGGCGACCAAGGTCAACAAGGACGATGTGACCAGCAACGTGGGCAATGCTGAGCAGGCCCTGGCGCAAGCAGCCAAGCGGATCAGCGCGACCTACAACTTTGCTATTAACTCTCACGCTTCGATGGGACCATCAGCTGCTGTTGCAGAACTGAAAGATGGCAAGCTCACCTGTTGGTCGGCCACCCAGGCTCCCCATGATCTGCGCTTACAGCTCGCAGCCATGCTTTCCATGAAAGACGCCGACGTGCACGTGGTCTACGTGGAAGGCTCCGGCTGTTACGGCCGCAACGGACACGAAGATGCGGCCGCAGACGCCGCTTTGCTCGCGCGTGCTGTAGGGCAGCCGGTGCGTGTGCAGTGGATGCGCGACGACGAGAACGGATGGGACCCGAAGGGGCCGCCGACGCTGATGGACCTGCAGGCGGGACTCGACGGCAGCGGCCAGGTCGTCGCGTGGTATTCCCAGCTCTACGTCCCGGAGGGTGGCGGAGGAAACGTCAAGCTGCTGGCGGCAGATCTAGCTGGTCTGCCTTGCGAGAAGGGAATGTTCCCCGGAATCATCATCAACAACTCGGCGATTCCTTATGTATTTCCGAATGTGAAGACGGTGGCCCACCGCCTGGCGGAGACGCCATTCCGTCCGTCGTGGATTCGCGCTCCGGGGCGCATGCAAAACACCTTCTGCAATGAGGCGTTCGTGGACGAGCTCGCGGTCGCGGCCGGCGCCGACCCATTCGAGTTCCGGCTGCGTTATCTCAATAACGATCCGCGGGGCACGGAGTTGCTGAAACGTCTGGTGAGCTTGGCGCAGTGGAAAGGCCGGAGTTCCGGAAAGTCATCCGGCGGTGATGTCGCGACCGGTCGCGGCGTGACTTACGTCAAGTATGAGCTCACCCGTACCTACGTGGGCGCGGTGGCCGATGTGGAGGTGGACCGCAAGAGCGGCGAGGTCCGGGTCAAGCGTTTTGCCGTTGTGCAGGATTGCGGGCAGATCATCAATCCTGATGGAGTTAAGAACCAGATCGAGGGCAACGTGGTTCAAACCGTGAGCCGCACGCTGAAGGAAGAGGTCACTTTCGACCGCTCCCACGTCACCAGCCTGGACTGGAACAGCTATCCCATCCTGAAGTTCCCTGAAGTTCCGGACGTGGACATCGATTTGATCGACCGGCCCACGGAAAAGCCGTGGGGCGTCGGCGAGCCCGCTGCTGCCGTCGTGCCTTCCGCCATAGCGAATGCGGTGTTCGATGCCGTGGGCGTGCGGACGCGCTCGGTGCCCTTCACGGCGGCCAAAGTGCTTGCTGCTCTTCAGAGCGCGTGAACCTGACAGCGGGATCAATGCGGGGTCTGCAGAATGGCGTTTACGCCGGTGCGCTGGCGCCCGTTTCTACCGTTTCGAAATACTGTGCGATGTCGCGGAATTTCTTGTAGCGGCCGTCGAGTAGCTCGGTGACGGATTTCTTTTCCAGCTCACTGAGGTTTTTTTCCAGAGCGTCGGCCAGAAAGTTTGCGGCCGCGTCGTAGTCGGTATGCGCTCCTCCGGGCGGTTCGGGGACAACTTCATCGCACAGACCGAGCTCCAGGTTATCTTTGGCGGTGATGCGCATGGCCTGAGCGGCCAGCTCTTTCTTGCTCGAGTCGCGCCACATGATGGCGGCGCAGCCCTCGGGCGAAATGACCGAGTAGAAGCTGTTCTCCAGCATCAGTACGCGATCGGCGACGGCGATGCCCAGCGCGCCGCCGCTGCCGCCCTCGCCGGTGATGACAGCAATGAACGGTACTTTCAGGCGCGCCATCTCACGCAGATTGTGGGCGATGGCCTCTGCCTGGCCGCGCTCCTCGGCGCCCAGCCCGGGATAGGCGCCCTGCACATCTACCAGCGCGATCACCGGCCGCCGCCACTTTTCGGCGAACTTCATTACTCGCAGTGCCTTGCGATAGCCCTCAGGATTTGGCTGCCCGAAATTGCGATATAAGCGCTGCTTGGTATCGCGTCCCTTCTGCGTGGCCACGATTGCCACTTCGCGGTTGCGGAAAAGGGCCATGCCAGTCACCATGGCAGGATCATCCGCGAAGGCGCGGTCACCATGAATTTCGCTGAAGTCGGGGAAGATGCGCTCAATGTAATCGAGCGGGTAGGGACGCATGGGATGCCGCGCCATTTCGACGCGCTCCCACGTGCTCAATTGGCCAGACATCTGGCGCTTGAGGGATGCGATGCGCTCGTGGGCCACCTGCAACTGACGTTGCGCGTCTTTGTTATCTCCGGCAGCGTCTTGCAGATGCTCAATCTGCTGCTCGATCCGCTCCAGTTCGTCCTGCAATGTGGGGGGAGCTTCCATTAATCCACTACTCGCACGCTGCCGCGGCCGCACAATTCTTCCACGCGATGGATGAACGCGCGGTCCGGCAACACATTATAGCCTTCCGCTTCCATCACCGCGGTGAAGTCACCCTTGCGCTCAAGATCGAAGAGGACGCGGGCCTCGCCCTTGTGCTCCTGGCACAGCACGTGAAGTTCGTCAATCGCGGCAGGCGAAACGTTCTCCAGCGGAACCTTGATGCGCAGGTGGTTTGGCAGCTTCGGCTTAGCTTCGTCGAGCGGCGTAATGTCGCTGATGAGCACCTTGGAGTTCGAACCTTCTTCCACTCGCACACCGCCCCTCACCAGCACCGGAACTGTAAGCCGCAGCTTGTCAGCCAGTCGTCGGTATGTGTCGGCGAAGCACAGGATGTCCACCGATCCATTCATGTCTTCGAGCTGTCCCTGCGCATAAAGATCGCCTTTCTTCGACTTGGCCACGCGAATATTCCTGAGCATGCCGCCAATCAGGATTTCATCCCGCCCGGTGGAGGACTTCAGACCCGCTACATCGGTCGTGGTGAGGGCACTGAAGTCCAGCAGCTTCTCGCGATACTTCTCGAGCGGATGCCCGGTAATAAAGAATCCCAGGATTTCTTTCTCGTGCGCCAGGCGTTCATGCTCGTCCCAGTCAGGGGTGTTGGGCAATGGCTTCTCCGCGGCGTGGGGCTCGTCGTCCTGCTGGAAGACACCGAACAGCCCGTGCTGGCCAAGCGACGCATCCTTCTGCGTTTTGGCAGCGTGCTCCATGGCATTGTCAACCACGGCCATCAACTGCGCGCGGCGGCCCAGCGAATCCATGGCGCCACTCTTAATAAGCGACTCGATGACCCGCTTGTTCAGCAGATGGAGGTCAACTTTCTCGCAGAACTGAAAGATGGACGTGAATTTGCCCACCCCTTTGCGCGCCGCCACAATGGACTCAATGGCATTGTGGCCTACATTTTTGACCGCAGCCAGGCCAAAGCGAATCGCCTCGCCATGCGGGGTGAAGTACGCGTCGCTCACGTTGATGTCAGGCGGCTCGACCGGTATGCCCATTTCACGGCATTCGTTGATGTACTTCACCACATCGTCGGTGCTGCCGGAAACCGACGTCAGCAGCGCAGCCATGAACTCGACCGGATAGCGCGTTTTGAGATATGCCGTCTGATAGGCCAGTAACGCGTACGCGGCGGAGTGCGACTTGTTAAAGCCGTATCCCGCGAATTGTTCCATCAGATCGAAGAGCTTCTCGATTTTTTTCTGCGGGAAACCCCGTTCGACCGCGCCACGCACGAACCGCTCACGTTGCCGGGCCATCGCCTCGGGATCCTTCTTCCCCATGGCGCGCCGCAGCAAATCAGCCTCACCCAGGGAATATCCCGCGAGCCGGTTAGCGATCTGCATTACCTGTTCCTGATACACGATGACGCCGAAGGTTTCCTCCAGCAGCGGTTGCAGCTCCTGAAGCGCGTATTCGATCTTCTTGCGCCCCCATTTGCGCTCAACGAAGTCCTCGATCATCCCGCCTTGAATCGGGCCAGGACGATACAGCGAGTTCAGCGCGGTGAGGTCTTCCACGCAAGTCGGCTTGTAGCGACGCAGCACGTCGCGCATGCCGTGCGATTCAAACTGGAAGACCCCTGAGGTCAGTCCGGTATGGAAGACCTTCTCGTAGGTCACTTTGTCATCCAGCGCGAGCTTTTGCAGATCGATTCGCTCACCCCGGGTCTGTTCAATCAGGCGCAGCGCGTCGTCAAGAATGGTGAGAGTGGTCAGCCCGAGGAAGTCCATCTTCAGCAGGCCCAGCTTCTCCACCGCATTCATGTCATACGCGGTGACGATTTCATCATTCTTTGTCCGATGCAGCGGCACCAGTTCGGTGAGCGGCTGCGGAGAGATCACCACGCCTGCAGCGTGCACGCCTGAGTTGCGCACCAGACCTTCGAGCCGTTTGGCGGTGTCGATCAACTCCTTCGTCTGCGGCTCGTTTTCGTAGGCGGCAGCCAGTTGCGGCGAATCCTTCAATGCTTGATCGATGGTGATGTTGAGCGTGGCAGGAATCATCTTGCCGACGCGATCAACGTCGGCGTAGGGAATGTCCATCGCACGGCCGGAATCCTTGATGGCTGCCTTGGCCGCCATAGTGCCGAAGGTGATGATCTGTGCGACCTGATCGCGGCCGTATTTTTGCGTGACGTAATCGATGACCTCGCCGCGTCGGTTCATGCAGAAATCAATATCGATGTCGGGCAGGCTAATGCGTTCGGGATTCAGGAAGCGCTCGAACAGCAGCCCATTCTGCAGCGGATCGATGTCGGTAATGCCTAGGGCGTAGGCCACCAGTGCCCCCGCCGCCGAGCCGCGGCCCGGGCCCACCGGAATGTTGCGTTCCTTCGCGTAGCGGATGAAGTCCCACACGATGAGAAAGTACCCGGCATACTGCATCTGCCGGATGATGCCGACCTCGCGTGCCAGCCGTTGCTCGTAATCCGCCAGGGAATGTTTCAGTCGGCCTGCAGCGTGTAGTTCGCGCAGCACCTCCAATCGCCGCGCAAAACCTTCGCGCGTAACGTGCTCAAAGTAGTCGGGCAGGGTATATCCGGCCGGAACTTCGAACTGCGGAAACGGGTCGTGGACTTTTTCCAGGCGAACATTGCAGCGCTCGGCAATCTCGAGAGTGCGATCCAGCACGCGCTCATGGCCGGAGAACACCTGCGCCATCTCCGCGGCGTTCTTCACATAAAACTGGTTCCCGTGAAACTTCAGGCGTTGTGCGTCGTTGATGGACTTTCCCGTCTGAATGCAGACCATCACATCCTGTGCGTGCGAGTCGTCTTCGCAAAGATAGTGGCTGTCGTTGGTCGCGACCAGCGGGATTCCGAGCTCCTGCTCCAGCTTCATCAGGTCCGGCTGAATTCGTTTCTCATCGGGAATGCCCTGGTCCTGTATCTCGAGGTAGAAATTGGCTTTGCCGAAGATGTCACGGAAGGTGACGGCAGCCTCGCGCGCCGCGTTGTACCGGCCCTCTGTCAAGCTTTCTGCGACTTCACCTTTCAGGCAAGCCGACAGTCCGATCAGTCCCCTGGCGTGCTCCGCGAGGAAGCGCTTGCTCACCCGCGGCTTGTAGTAGAAGCCGTGCAGCGACGCCTCGGAAACAATTTTGACCAGGTTGCGATAGCCCTCATCGTTCTCCGCCAGCACCACGAGATGGTTGTAGGTGTCACCTTCCTTGTCAGTGCGATGGTCTTCCTTTTTGCAGATGTACAGCTCGCAACCCAGAATCGGTTTTACGCCCGCAGCCTTGGCGGCATTGTGGAATTCCACCGCGCCGAAGATGTTGCCGTGATCGGTGACCGCCACGGCCGGCATGTTCAACTCCTTGACGCGACGGACCAGGCGATCTATGTTGCACGCGCCATCAAGCAGGGAATAGTCGGTGTGCAGATGGAGATGAACGAATTGCGATTGGGACATGCGGAACTCGGGCCCTTTGCTTGCTACTTCTATTCTATAAGCTTGGTAGGACGATTGCGGCCTGAGGAAGGTGTGGAAAAGGAGGCCTAAACCTGAATCGCGGATTTGCGCGGATCTCTAACTTCTCGCCGCTGTTGAAGCTGAGGGCATCCGCTCTATCTGCGTGATCCGCAGGCGGGTTTTATTCCTGCGGCGGTATATGTCCGCCCGGCGCGCCCGGCGAAATCAATCGGCCGCCGGTGATCACATGTCCGGGAGGTGTTTGGCGGGGAGCATCCGGCGTCCGGCTTTTACCGTGCGCGCGGTAAGCAAAGATCACCGCCAGCAGTGGCGCGGCCAGCAGCAATCCCCAGAAGCCGAAGATCAGGCTCAGCAGCAAGGGCACAATCAGCGACGCCCAGATGGGGACCCGTGCCGTGCGGCGCATAATGACCGGCTGTAGCACTAGCCCATCCACCACCACAATTCCGCCGTACAGAACGATGACATAGAGAAACTGCTCAAAGCCGGCGGCGAACAATGCGACCAGCGCCGGCCCCATCACCGCCAGCACCGGCCCGAAGTGTGGAATGAACTGCAGGACTGCCGCCAGGATCGCCCAGAACGGTGCCCAAGGCACATGCAGGTAGTCCAGCCCCAGCCACCACAGCGCGCCGACCGCGGCCGAGTCATAGCACTGGGCGATGAACCATCGTCGCAACGCTCCTCCGGTGAGGTTGATGTGCTGGGAAAACTGCATTACTGCTTTGATGCCCACCTGCTGCGAGCGGTCTCGAAAGCCATGCTACACTCAAATTTACCGCCGCAAAGGATGTCTGCTGCATGAAATTCGGCGTCATCATCTTCCCCGGTTCCAATTGTGACCACGACGCATATTGGGCTATCGCGGAGGTGGCTCGCCAGCCGGTCACTTTCCTCTGGCACGACTCGCCCGATCTGCAGGGCTGCGACGCCATCATCGTTCCCGGCGGTTTCGCCTACGGAGATTACCTGCGCACCGGCGCCATCGCGAAGTTTTCTCCGGTTATGGAGTCGGTGCGGAAGTTCGCCGCCGAGGGCGGTCTGGTGCTCGGCATCTGTAACGGCTTTCAGATCCTGTGCGAGGCCGGCTTGCTGCCCGGCGCGCTCATGCGCAATGCGGGATTGAAGTATGTTTGCAAGCCAGTCCACATTCGCGTGGAGAGCACCAACACGCCGTTCACCCAGCAACTCAACAACGGCGAGGTGCTGGAGATTCCCATCGGCCACATGGAAGGAAACTACTTCTGCGATGAGCAAACCTTGGCCGAACTCAAAGACCAGGACCGCATCATCTTCCGCTACACGACCCCGAGCGGCGAAGTCACCGCCGAAGCTAATCCCAACGGCTCACTCGACAACATCGCCGGAATCTGCAATGCAGGCCGCAATGTCCTTGGCATGATGCCTCACCCCGAGCGCGCCGCTGCGCCCGAGCTGGGTATGACCGACGGTGCGAAAATATTCCACTCGCTGGTCGGGGCGATGGCGACGAAGTAGCACTCAGCAATCAGCCTTCAGCCAAACAAAGTCGATGTATCTACTGTCGTCAACGGTCAGGCCGCTGCTGCTTTTGTTTACTGAATGCTGAGTGCTGAATACTGAGTGCTTCAGAACGCTTCCTTATTCACCACATACGGCATCTTCGTTATATCGCCACCATAGTTTTGCTCCAGCACGTCAATCAGGCCCTGTACGCAGCGGCCTGCCATCCCGAGATTGGGATCGACCGACAATCGTGTGATCCGTCCGGCGCTGGCGCAATGCGGATACAGGCGGCAGCGGTCTTCGATCTCGGGATCGCGCAGCGGTGAGTCCGGGGGCAGCGGTTCGGTCTCGTACACATCCAGCGCCGCTCCCGCAATCCACTTTTCCTTGAGCGCTTTGGCCAGCGCCCGCTCATCAACTACCGGGCCGCGCGAGGTGTTTACCAGGTAAGCCGTGGGTTTCATCATGCGCAGGGTGCGCTCGTTGATCAGATGATAGGTGGGCGTATCGCTCTCGCCCTCGCGCAGCAGCGGAACATGGATGCTGATGAAGTCGCTATGGCTGAGCGCGTCGTCCATGGGGACGTACTTGATGGTCGTGCGCTCGCGCTGCATGCCGCTACCGTAACGCAACTCCATCTGCTGCCGGACGACGCGGATCAGCCTTTCATTCGCCCCCATCGCTTCGTAGCACAGGATGTTCATGTCGAAGCCGATGCACTTTTTGATGACCGCCTGCCCGACGCGACCCGTGCCGAGAATGGCGATGGTCTTGCCAGTGATCTCATCGCCGAGAAACGGCAGATAGGGATGCCAATAGCCCCACCTGTTCTCGCGTAGCAGATGTTCGGCAGGCCACAGTTTGCGCGCCAAGTCGGCCAAAGCGAAGAAGGCGAACTCTGCGGTGGCTTCGGTGAGCACGTCGGCAGTATTGGTGAAGGGAATCTCGCAGCGAGTCGCGGCAGCCCGGTCAATATTGTCGACTCCGACCGCGTACTGCGCCACCACCTTCAGCGTGCCCTTGCCCGCCTCGAAGACTTCCGCGTCAATCTTATCGCGCAGGGTGGTGATGAGGCCGTCGATGCCGCCGCGAACCTTTTCGATGATCAGGCTCTTCGGCGGCGGCTCGGGCTGGGGATGGACCTCGATCTCATAGCCGCGCTCACGAAGGCGATAGAAGGCAGCACCACCAATGTCAGCCGTGGCGAAGACGCGGAACTTTTCCTCTGGCATGACAGGTCCTTGATGTCACTGGATGCGTCCCACGCGCATTGGGCTGGGATGTCGTTTGCCCATCTTTGAAGGGGCACCGCTTCGTCCGTGCCGTAGCGGCCGAACATGAATACGGCTTTAGCCGCTGAGGGAACCACATCTACAAATGCTTCTTCGCCCAATGCTCAATCCGCTCGAGGGCAATCTGGATATTCTCGATCGAATTGGCCACGCTGAACCTCAAATATCCCTCGCCGAACTCCCCGAACGACGTCCCCGACAGCGCAGCCACTCCGGCCTCTTCCAGCAATGCGTCGGCAAGTTTCTTCGACGGCCATCCTGTCTCCGTAATATTGGGAAATGCGTAGAATGCGCCCTTCGGCAGCCGACAGGAAAATCCCTTGATTTTGTTGATGCCGTTCACGAACAGGTTGCGGCGGTGCTCGAACTCCTGACGCATCTTCTCTACTTCGCTCTGGTCGCCACGCAGCGCCTCAATGCCGGCAACCTGCGTGAACGTTGCCGTGCACGAATTGGAGTTGATCATCAGGCGCGAAATCTGCGTCGCCAGAGCGGGTCGCATCACGCCGTAGCCCATGCGCCAGCCCGTCATGGCATATGTCTTGGAAAAGCCGTCTAGAATGATGGTGCGGTCCTTGAAGCCGTCGACTGCAGCGATACTGTAATGCTCGCCCTCAAACAGCAGGCGGTGATAAATCTCGTCGCTCAGCACCATGATGTCGCGATCGCCGATGGCCACCGCCAGGCCTTGCACATCTTCCTTCGTCATGACGCCGCCGGTGGGGTTCTCCGGCGAGTTGATGATGATCAGCCGGGTGCGATCGGTAATGTCTTTCGCCAGTTCGTTAACATCGAGACGGAAGTCACGATCTTCGCGCAAGTGAACAGGCACCGGCTTTCCATCCAGGAAATTAATCATCGATTCATAGATGGGGAAGCCAGGATTGGGATAGATGACCTCGTCACCCTCTTCGACGAGCGCGAGCATGGTAAAGAAAATGATAGGCTTTCCGCCAGGAACGACCACCACTTCGTCAGCACTCACCTTGATGCCGCGCGACTTGGCGACGTCCTCTGCAATGGCCTCGCGCAAATCGGGCAGCCCGGCCGAAGGCCCATAGTGCGTGGCGCCCTGGCGCAGAGCATTCACAGCCGCTTCGACAATGTTGGCAGGGGTGTCCTGGTCGGGTTCGCCGATCTCGAGGTGGATAATGTGCCGTCCCTGGCGCTCCAAAGCGCGGGCGCGAACAAGCACTTCAAAGGCGGTTTCCGTTCCCAGCCGCGACATTCGCCTGGCCAGGCGCAGTTCGGTCTGTGTAGTCGTCATAGGCAAACCGGATGATTATACTCTCCGCGAAACCTCACACCCATAGTCAGGGCCTCGAGCAGCACACATAGAGGGACGTATCCCCGATCGTTCGGACGAGCGCATACCCATTAGACTTCAACATGCCTGCGTATTCGCCACCGTGCGGGTCTTCGCGAAGTACATCGTTGCCCAGAACCACGATGCGCGGCACATGGGCCGCAATACGGTTCTTGAAGTCCTCCTCCGAAATGACGTGGTACTTTGTCCGTTCCTGCCGGGTGGGTTGCCAGGAAGTGCCCCACCCAAAGTTGTTCTCAAAGCCAGAGTAGGGAGCCGCATGGGACTCAAAGATGTATCCGGGCCACAGGCTCGCGATGCCCTCGTCCGGCAGTGCTACCTCGTCGATCGCCTTGGACACTTCTCTTACTCTAGCCAATGTCCAATTAGGCGCCTCATCGGGATCGTCGATTCCGATTACGTCACCGACAATCAGATAATGCCGGAATCCCGCAGCCCCCAATGCGAGATAGCCCGCTAACAAGCCGGCACAGACCGCAATTGCCGTCCACCGAACCGCCGAGGATCGCAGCCATTGGAAATAATTGCTGACCAGGCACACCGCGCTCACGATAAGGAACGGCATGCAGAGGCAGAAATATTGGGAATAGGACGGGGTAGGCAGTATCGAAATAAGCCCGACGAAGAAAGCGATGAGAAATGCCAGAAGGGAGGAGCTTCTGCCTTTTCGCCATAGAAAGGCAAGAGCAGCACAGACGATGGATAGTATGCCGAATTGAAGGCCGTTGTCATCTGAACCGAATAGCACCACCAGAGCAACGTCCGCTTTCCCACGCCAATTGCCGATGAGGCCTTCACCTGATCGCAGGGCGTGGTATCCCAGGTTGTCGAACACGTAGCGGTCGGGTGACATGGCGAGAAGCAAAACTGAGGGAACAATGCCGACGGCCAACCCGCCAAGAAACCACAGCGTGTTCGCCGATCGGCGCGGAGGCCCAGACTCTTGAATAATCCACCAGAGGAAGACCGGCGTTACGCCGATTAGGTACGAGCGCGTGTCGACGCTCAGGCCCAGCAACAATCCGCTGCCAGCGATCCACCAGGAAGGCGGCGCTGCAGAGAGACCGCTGACGATGACATATGCCGCGAAAAGGAAAAGTCCAGCCAGCGAGTAGGTCTTGGCAACCGGATACCACGCGAAGACAAACGTGCTTGCAGCAAACAACATCCCCGCCGACAATCCCGCCCAAGCCTTTCCCGTCACACGCGAGACCTGCCCGAATATCAGCAGTCCCAGCAACGACGTCAGCACGGCTGGCAAGATCCGGGCTGTAACCCATGTCACGCCCACGAGCTTCATCCACACTGCATACACGTAAGGCAGCAGAGGCGCCTGGGTATAGAAAAAGTCAAGATAGGGTGTCTTGTGGCCAAGAACCAGTTTCGCTGCCAGGAGATAGAAGCCTTCGTCTCCGTCAATAAAGCGGTGCCGGGCGGCAAATAGGAAAAAGCACAGCAGCGCGAGCAATACCGGCGCTAGCAATAACCTGCAGGTGCGGGTTAACTCCCCGGCTTTCTGACCCATTCGTAGAGTTAAGGTAGCAGCCACCCAAGCTATTCCATCTCAACCGGCGCCGTTAATCAATGACAGCTTCAGAACGTCTTCTTCGAATCCAGCAGAATGGTGACCGGCCCGGCGTTGACCAGCTCGACTTCCATCATCTCCTGGAAGCGACCGGTCTCGCAGCGCAATCCGCTGGCGCGGATGCGTTCCACGAAATATTCATACTGCGCCTTGGCCTGCTCGGGACGCGCCGCTGCGTCGAAGGAAGGCCGCTTGCCGCGCCGCACGTCACCAAATAGGGTGAACTGCGACACCGCCAGCACCGCCCCGCCGGCGTCGCCCACGCTCAGGTTCATCTTCCCGGCATCGTCCTCGAAGATGCGCAGACCGGCTATCTTTTCGGCGAGGTAGCCGGCGTCGGCTTCGCTGTCGTCCCGCGCGATGCCCAGCAGCACCAGCAGCCCCTTGCCGATTTCGCCGGTGAGCTCGCCCTCAACCCTCACCGATGCCCTACTGACGCGTTGGACGACGGCACGCATGGAGAGACAGGGGCTAGGGGTCAGCGACAGCAATTAATTTATTCTTATGGCGAACCGAATTGGAGTTTGAAACTCGAATGTTCAAACTCCGGCTATCCACTAGACGCCACCCTCTAGCCCCTGCTCTTACAGCTTCCTCAGCGCCTCAAACACCTCATCGTTTTCCGGCACCTGGCTGATTGGATAGACCTTGGCGAACTTCAGCTTGCCATCCTTGCCGACCACAAACACAGCACGCTCGGCGACGCCCGGTAGAGGGTCTCCTTCACGCAGGACCCCGAACAAGCCAGCTACCTGTCCATGGGGATAGAAATCGCTGGCCAGGGGAAAGTTTATGATGCCGATTTCTTTCTTCTGCCACGCCGTATGGCTGGGAATGGAATCCGAACTGATACCTACGAGCTGGGCGTCATAGCCGGCAAACTTCTCCAGGTCGGCGTTAAGCGATGGCAATTGCGAGCCGCAGATCGGCGTCCAGTCGGCTGGATAAAAAGCCAGTACAACGTTTTTCTTGCCACGGTAGTCGCTTAGCTTGAATCGCTGCTTGATGTTGCCTATCACCGCAGGCAGCTCAAAATCCGGAACTTCATCACCAACTTTCAGGGTTGCCATGCATTCCTCCGCCCACTTGGGGTCATGGCGATTCTAGCAGGAAGGCAGAGATACCCTCTCTGGCGAAACGGTCCTCGACAAATTTAACCGTATCGTAAAAAGACCCAAAACAAAAACCTCCGCTCGGGCTCGAAGACCCAAGTCAGAGGCCATAGAATCGTATCCCGCAGGTTATGTCGAACCCGCTTAGATGATTACGCCCTGCGTGTCCCTGTTCATGATATCCACCTCACAACTATTTAGATGCCTTATGCGCCCGAAAGTTGCCGTTTTCGATATGGCAATCATCGCGCAAATTGCCCGCTGTGTCAACTTAGCAGCGCCTGAATCTCGGGTTTATCGAGCACGGATTTCAGATCGTCATCCTGGGGAACGCCGGCCTTCAGTTTGGGATTGATCTCAATGGCACGCTTCAGGTCCGCCGCCACTTCAGCCACAGGCATGCCCAAAAGCGCCTTGTAGCAAGCCATATTGTAGAATGCTGGGTAATAATCGGGCGGAGCCAGTTCACGCGACCGGGTGGCCGCCTCCAGCGCCTGCTGCAGTAGCTGGGTATCCTCGTTTTTCAACTTCGCCAGCCGTCTCAGCGCGCGCCCTTTCTCCAGGTAGGCAATAAAGGCTTTAGGATCGGATGCGATGGCCTCATCAAGCAGGCTCAATGCGTAGGTCAGGTCGGACTCGCTGCCTTTATTGATGAGAGCACGCGCCTGAACCGTGAACGGGAAGCTGGGTTTGGCCAGCAACTCGTTCACCCGCTGCCGGGCTTCGACTGCAATACTAACTGACTCCCTGGCCTGTTGTAGCGCATCCTTAACCTGGCCCGACAATGCGCCCGCGTCACTAAGTGCTTCCTTAACTTGTACCTTCGCTTGCTTAGCTTGCACCAGTTCTTTTTCTGCCGCTGAGCTCTCCGCCCGCCGGAAAGCGGCGGGGAGTATCAGCCTGGTCAGTAGATAAGCCAGGAAGAATCCGCAAACAGAAAAATAGATTAGGATCGCCAGGGAAACGCTGTCGGGAATGGGAACGCACCCTGGCCCACACGACCACAGGCTGGAGAAATAAGCGGCGAGGCCCCGCAACTTGCCCGGGATTTCCCGCAGGTTGATGAGGCCGAAGCCGACGATGATTTTGGTGAGCCAATCCGAGATCTCCTCCAGATTGGTATTGGAGGCATAGTCTGCGCCAGAGGAAGCCGTTGCAGGTTGAAGAGCGGTGCTTGGGGTTGCGCTCCCCGGCGCGGCAGTAGGGTTGGGCGTCGGATTGGTCTGCGCCGGAGGTTGAGGTTTCGGTTCGGGTTGCTGACCCCGGAGACTGCGAGGGATGCCAAACAGAAAGCCTGCCAGAGCGCCAAAGGCAAAACCCGCGGCCCCTTCCAGCGCCAGAACGGCAAACAGTAGGAATCGGGCACGGCCGCTCGGCGCGGTTTGCCCAAGCGAATAAAGAACCAAAGCTGCCGTGCCGCACAGCAGGCACCAGAGGACAAGAATGCGCGCCCGCTTGGCATCGCGCTCCGCGCGCTTCTCATCCTGGCTTAGTTCTATGCCGTCCTCGGCTGATTCCTTTCCCAGCACGCGCATGGTGATCAGCAGCGCTCCACCTGCGCCCAGCCCAGCCAGAATGAACGCAATCCCGCTGACCCATGCTGACCACCCGGAACTTCGGGCATAGACCGCAGCCAATATCCCGACCAGCGCCAATATGATGGCGGCAATCAGCAAGCCCCCCCGCCGCTGTTTCAATCGCCGTAGCAGGTTGATAACCCATTGGCGGCGTCGCTGGTAATCCAATCGCTGAGGAGGGGTGCGGCTTTGTGTTTCGTCAGTCATCGCACATCGAGGCAACGCGAACAAGTTGGGGTACCACGATAGTCGCTGAGCCTGAACTGCTGCTTGATGTTGTCTACCACCGCCGGAATCTCAAAGTCCGGCGCTTCGTCACCGACTTGCAGGGCTGCCATGCGTTTCTCCGCCCACCCGGGGTCATGGCGATTCTAGAGGGCTGGCTGCCGCGCGGCAAGTCCCGGTGGCTCCGACCTTCTTGATCACCAACCTATGTGATACGCGGCTTTCTCAGATAGGAGGTCTGCGACTGATTGCGGGCGCCGGATTGAACATGTACCCGTTCCAACGCCCGTTGAGTCCACTCTACACGTCCTGCGTTGTACTGAAAGCCACCAAGCCCCAACGCACACCCGGATTCGCGGGATTATTGCTCGCTTGCCCGATACAAAACCAGAGCTCGGCACGGGGGATATCCCCGACGATCATTGTGGTAAAGAAGTCTCCCGGCTTACCGTTCGTCGGTAGGCCAGCCGGCGGGTTGGGAGATGGGGAAAGCGGCTGCGGAACAAGGCGCATCTGCGCAACCGGTGTCGGTGTGGGCGTTTCCGGGCTCCCTGACGAAAAGATGCCTCCACGGTCGCTGTAGGACGTTCCCGCCACCCCCGGGCCGTTCTGGGACCTTCCGTATACGCCTATATTTTGGGTTTCGGCGAACGAAGGCAAAAAAGGCACTCCCACCCCATTATCCGGAACTCCCTGAAGATCCGATATCCCCGAGTCGCCGATCACCCCCGCGCCGTTGTTATTGCCCGAAATTCCACCCATACCGTAGATTCCGGGACCTGGGCCCGCGGGATGGGTCTGCTCGTCCGAGGCGCACCCGCCAATCCCCATAACTCCGCAGCCGCCCTGTTGGCTGTCCATGTTCTTGAAGCCAGGCCTTCCGCCGTATCCGGCGACACCCGGCATGCCCTGCCGGTCATATCCTTTTGGACAGTCGTTGCCCCGTCCCAGCAAGCCCATAAACGGGTCCGCCGGTATGTCTGGAGTTGCAGAAGGACCCGCCTCAAAGATTGCCCGCCCCAAATCGAAAAACGAGACGCCATCTCTGACGCGCGCCTCGATTACGGTTGGAGTTTGCGCGTCATTCCCATTTCCAAGTAAAAGGTTATCGCCGTCGGCCATGATTTTTCTCTCCCTGAGTTGGAATATTTTCAACCAAACTGGTAGGGAATAGTAAATCAATTTCCCGAGCTATGAACACTTCGGATTTGGGATGGATCAGGCTTGCGCGTTCCGCTGAAGAATCGCCGTCTACTGGTAGGTCACCCGTTTCTCGCCCTTCACAATGCGTCCGATGACGTAGCCCTTTTCACTGCAGCGGTCGAGGATGAGCTGCGCCTTCTTGAACTTCTTTGCAGGGACTACCAGGATCATGCCAATGCCCATGTTGAAGGTGCGCAGCATCTCGTCCTGGGAAACGTTGCCGATCTTCTGCAGGTGCTCGAAGATCGGCGGCACCGGCCAGGAATGGATTTCGACGATGGCGCCCACGCCCTTGGGCAACACCCGCGGCAGGTTCTCCGTGATGCCCCCGCCGGTGATGTGTGCCATGGCTGAAACCGCCTCGGCATCCACCATACGCCGCACAATCGGCCAGTAGCTCCTGTGGGTCTTCATCAGTTCGGTGCCGACTTTGCCTTTGATTTCGTTGACGTAGGAATCGGGGGTGTAGCGCGCCACCTCGAAGAACAGCTTGCGTGCCAGCGAGTAGCCGTTGGTGTGCAGCCCGGTCGAAGCCAGTCCTATGAGCACGTCGCCCGGCTCTACCGCCTTGCCCGTAACGATGCGCTTGCGGTCCACCACTCCCACCATGAACCCTGCCAGGTCGTATTCGCCGTTGTTGTAGAAGCCCGGCATCTCGGCCGTCTCGCCGCCAATCAGCGCACAACCATTCTGCTTGCAGGCGTCAGCGACGCCGGAAATGACCTTTTCCACGACCTCCGGTTGCAGCGTCCCTGTGGCGAAGTAGTCCATGAAGAACATGGGCGCTGCGCCCTGCACGGCTATGTCGTTGACGCAGTGATTTACCAGATCGGCGCCGACGGTGTGATGCAGCTTCATGGCAAACGCCAGCTTCAGCTTGGTGCCCACGCCATCCACGCTGGAGACCAGCACCGGGTCGGGAAACTTTTTGCGGTCAATGGAAAACAGCGCGCCGAAACCGCCTAAATCGCTGAGTACCCCACGGTTAAAGGTCTTTTGCGCCAGATACTTAATGCGCTGCTTGGCACGGCCCGAGCGCTCAATGTCAACGCCGGCGTCGGCGTAGGTAATGCTACGTTCTTCCATCATCTGATAGGCCAAGGTCGGATTCCGTCCAGAGGCGCGCCATCCCTGAGTTTGCGCGGGAAAGGGCATTGTATCATTCGGGCACTTTGCTCCTCTCGGTGCCCCCAAAACCGTTGTAAAATGTCCCCCATCTCAGGGGCAGAGGAGGCCCTCCTATGGCTGTGGACATGGACAAGCTCAATGCGTTTATCGGGCAGTTCGTTACGGATCTGGGGGCAGCAGTATCGGCGGGGATGGTCGTCATCGGCGACAGGCTGGGGCTGTACAAGGCGCTGGCGGAGGGTCCGATGACGTCGCAGGAACTCGCGGCCAAAACCGGCACCGACGAGCGTTACGTGCGGGAGTGGCTGGCCTCGCAGGCGGCGGGCGGCTACGTAACCTACGACGAGAAGCGCAACAAGTTCAGCCTGACCGAGGAGCAGGCCTTCACCCTGGCTAAAGAAGACAGTCCGGCCTACCTGCCGGGAGCGTTCCAACTGGCGCTGGGAGCGCTGAACGCAGTACCGCGCATTGCCGATTCCTTCCGCAGCGGCGCCGGCATGGGCTGGCATGAGCACGACGACGGCGTGTTTCACGGCTGCGAGAAGTTCTTCCGTCCCGGCTACGCCGCCAACCTTGTGCCCTCGTGGATTCCGGCGCTCATCCACGCCTGAGCCTGCACCGCCGCGGCGTGCTCCGCCTCTTCTTCCGGCAGGTCCGCGTTGGCCAGGCAGGCCACCGTGTGCTGCGCGACCCAGCCTGACCTGCCCCGCCGGTGCCCCCCGCCCAGCTGGGCCGCCGCCTGCTTGACCACCGCGTCCAGGATCAGCACGGTCTGGTCGACGCCGACTTCATGGGCGTTGATGCCGGGGCCGCGGGCGGAGGCGAGCAAGGTGCCGTCGCAGGCCACCAGGGCCACGTCGGTCTTGCTGTTGCCCCCGTCGATGGCCAGTACGGCGGGCCGCAGAGCCCGCGGCTCCGGCCGGGGCAGCAGCGGATTGTTAGCCAAGGCCTGACTCCACTATCCCCGCCCAGGGCGAAGGCCAGCAGGGAGTTGGCGGTGTAGTCGTCGGCGGGTTCGACCGAGGGCCAGGCGACCACGTTGTCCTCGTAGGCGGCGGCCTTGGTGTTGAACGGCGCGAAGTTGCCCGCGCTGCAGGCCCGCATCCCGGAGACCGTGCCCAGGCCGGTGAAGTTGGCCGGGCTGCTGGGGCCGTCGGTGGTCGCGCCCAGCTGGATATTGCCGGTCCCGGTGAGCGAGCCCGCCAGGTTGGCGATCTCGCTTTGCATGCAGTGCGGAAACACCGCGCCCGCGCCGACC
>CAWGMV010000034.1:0-11970 GCA_963823635.1 uncultured Acidobacteriaceae bacterium
GTTGGTGCGTACGCGGCATTCGTGAGCGCGCTGTGATACAGTCTTAGGTAGACGCTTTTGGCTACGGCCGCTTGCAAGCGACATCCGATCCGCAGTTCGATCCGATTTCCCGCCTTCCCTGCTTCCGTTTCGTTCAGCGCCGAATACAACTAGAGCGGCTTCAGTAGTACCTTCGCGACGCGCATCTCGTATGCAATTTCGCGAGACGCCTCTCCAAGAAAGAAAAATCGATTGACACAATTCAAAGACATGCCTTTGTCTGCTGGGCTCCAGCAGAAGCTGGCACACTTCCATTTCACTACCCCGACGCCGGTCCAGGCGTCCGCCATTCCTCCCGCGCTGGAAGGTAAAGACGTACTCGCAACCGCGCAAACCGGAACCGGCAAGACGCTCGCGTTCCTCATCCCTATGATCGAACGCCTCGCGCTTGATCAGTCGCCACGCCGTATTTCGAGGCTGATCCTGGTGCCTACACGCGAGTTGGCCATGCAAGTGCATGCGGAATATGAAAAGCTGTGCGACCGCAAAGCGCCGCCTGCCGCTCTCATCATCGGAGGCATGAGCGAGCATCGACAGCTTGAGGCGCTACGCAAAGGAGTCCGCGTCGTAGTTGCAACACCGGGCCGCCTCGAAGATTACCTGCGTCGCAAGCTCGTCGACCTGAGCTGTGTGCAAACCTTGGTTCTGGACGAAGCCGACCGCATGCTCGATATGGGATTCCTGCCGGCGATACGCCGCATTGTGGCGGCACTGCCCCGCCAACGCCAGACGCTGTGCTTCTCGGCCACACTGGAAGCTTCCGTTGCCAATCTGGTGAACGATTACATGAGCAACCCGGTCCGCGTCGCACTTGGGTCTACCTCAAAGCCGGCCGATACGGTCGAGCTGCAGGCGTTTGAAGTTCCGCAGGCACACAAGGCGGAGGTACTGCGCCAGCTACTTTATTCGGAGAAAGGGCAGACGCTAGTCTTCGCCCGCACCAAGCGCGGAACCGAGCGTCTGGCAAAGAACTTGGTACGCGACGGGTTCGCCGCCGCCATGATTCACGGGGATCGCACGCAATCGCAGCGCACCGGCGCACTCAATGGATTCGAAGGCGGTAAGTTCCAGGTGTTGGTAGCTACCGACGTCGCCTCGCGAGGGATCCACGTCAACAATGTTGCCCATGTCATCAACTACGATCTACCTGAGATTCCGGAGGACTTCATCCATCGCGTAGGACGCACCGGACGTATGGGATCTGCCGGCCGAGCTTCAACACTGGTTTCCGGCGCGGAGATCGGAGAGTTACGATCGATCGAGCGGGCGCTGAAGTTGAAGATTGCGCGCAAGCAGGTCAACAGCGAGCAGCGACGGCTGCCACGATCACTGCAGAACACGTTGCCAACGCGTACTCTGTCCCGCTTGCCGGGCGAAGTATTTTGCTGAACGCCGCGCCCTGATACGGCAAGCGTATAATCAAGCCATCTCGCCCTGTCGAGATGGCTTCCTTGTCCTTCCCCCAGAGGGAAGCAGGCACAATCCTCAGCTCACCTCACCCGTTAGCGATCACGAGAGTTTTTCTTGAACGGCGGCGCCATTTCTTAAGCTGCGGTTCACGCGAGGAGACCCGATATGAATGTGGGACAGCCGTCGCTCGCCAAGCTAAGCATTCTCTTGATGGACAGCAATTCCGAACGGCGCGCGTTACGCAAAAAGGTGCTGTTGCTGCGCGGGGTAGAAGTCGTAGGCGCTACCGACCTGACGGACGCGAGTGCCGTGTGGCATCGCGACCGCTATGCTCTGGTGCTGATGGACATTCGCAACGACCACTATGGCTGCCTAGCCTGGCGTGACGAGATCAAGAAGGAGAGTCCGAAACAAATTGTGGCCTTCCTGGTGGGCCCGCCAAAGTTCATCGATCTCGAGCCGCTACGGGACTCGTATGTGAGTGAAGAGCATGGCGCTCAGTGGGGAAACTCGCTGCGGCGAGCAGTGAGGGAAGCTTGTGGCTCGTTACCGCAACGAAACAGCTTTGTAGAGGTTGGATATCGCATTGCCGCTGCGAGGAAATTGAGCGGCCTGCCACCGCCGCAGTTCGAAGCAGTTGAATCCCGCGACAACCCCGAGGTGGTGGCGTACGACGCGAGTGACCATGAACACGTAAGTGTTGCCCGGAGCGGGGATGCAATCGTAACGCTGTTTGCAGAGACTCCGCCAATAGAGGAGACCGCATGAAAGCTGAGATGCCATTCCAAGCCTGCAATGCCGTTCCCCTCGAGCATATCCTGAATAGCGTTGTGGTCGTGAACTGGAGTACCTTGGGACTCGGATCTGCTGTGACCGGCATCCGCGTCGAATATCACATTGGGAAGGAAGGTTCCGTGGAATCCCTAAAGCTCTGGGCTTGCCGTAGTGAATATTGGAGCCTTATCTGTGACTGCTCACCTCACTTTGGCTGGTCGGATGGGCCGCGCTTTGCGCATGGATATCACTCGCGCCAATTGGGTCGGCTATTACAGTCAATCCTCCTGAATCAGAAATTGTTCAGCCATGACTGCGGTCCGAACGCCAACTGGACACTCGAGGTTGGCCCTCCGACAGTGGATGAAGTCGCGAATGCCACATTGCAGGTTAGTGAGGCCTTCTCCCGGGGGTAGCTCTTCGTGGTACGGCGGAGCTGAGAGAGTGAGCATTACGCGGACCGATTGCCTGAGGGTGAAGTTCCCATCACATAACCAAGGAAGACATCGAGCCGATATGCTGAAATTGCACAAAGACGCCATCGCGGAGATTAAGTCAGCGCAGCAGCGAGTGAAGAAGGCGAGAGAAGAGCACGATAAGCTCAAGATGAAATTGAAGAAGGCGCAGTCGCGGCTGACAATGGAAAAAGATCGACTTAGAAGAAGCCAGGACAAGCTGGAGACTTAGCACAGCTGCATTGGACTTACCCGTTTGGGAACAGTCCAGGGTAGGGCGAATAAGGACAACCCACATCTAGCATGCGAAAAAGACTTGTGTCTCCGATTCGCAGGATCACGGCCGTGGAAGAACATGGCTGGCTGGAGCTGGATCAGAGCGCTCTGGTCGAAGTCACTTCAGAGGCCGAGGGCTATCCGGTGGAAGAAGCGCTTTTGAAAGATGGACGTGGCTGGCGGGCAGACGTGCCCGGCTCCCAAACCATTCGACTCTTATTCGATCGGCCGCAAACCATTAATCTGATTCGGCTGGTTTTTAAGGAAGAAGCCTTCGCCCGCACCCAGGAGTTCGTGCTGCGATGGCTGCCCCATGGGGCTGGGTCGTGGAAAGACATTGTTCGTCAGCAGTGGAGTTTCAGCCCACCGAACACCAGAGAAGAATGCGAAGAGTACAAGTGTGACCTCTCTCCCGCTGCAGCGCTGGAGGTGAGCATAAACCCCGATATCAGCCACGGCGAGGCTCGCGCTTCGTTGCAGAGATTACAAGTGGCAGGTGCGTCCATAAACTCCGTCCGTTCATGAACTTTTGCCAGACCCAACTGGTATCGTTCTAGTTCAACGGCTGCTATTAGAATGGAGGGCTGGTGACATACCGGGTCGCGCTGCACCAAGTGGCGTTTACTCCGATGCATTTGGCTTGCTAGCACGTTCTCAATTACCCTCAGTCCATGCGGCCATCGGTGGAGCGGGCGTTGAAGTTGGTTCGCGAGGAACGGTCGGAGTCCCTCGGTGAGGCACTGGCGCTGCTGCAAGACACGGTATTCGCGTTCAGCATGAAGGTCTGCGGCCATCAGCAGGACGCCGAGGACATCATGCAGGACGTACTGCTGAAATCCATCCCTTACCTGGCCAAGTTCGACAACCCGCAGGCGCTGACCGTCTGGCTGTATAACGCGGCGCGTAACAGCTGTATAAGCAACCGCCGAAGGGCCATTAATTCCCCTGCCAGGAACCTGCCGCTGGACGAGCTGATGCCTACCCGCTTTGAGCTGGAGGGAATTCTGAGGAACCCGGCCCACAATGCGGAGCAGGCATTGTTGAGCGACGAAGACGCCGCGCAGCTTAAGCAGGCCATCATCGCACTGCCGCTACACTACCGCATGGTGCTCGTCCTGCGCGACATGGAAGAGTTGACCACGGAGGAAGTGGCGCAGGTCCTGAAACTGCGCGAAGGAACGGTGCGCATGCGGCTGCACCGCGCGCGTCTGTTCCTCCGCCAGCAATTGGACCGGATGGGCGAACGCCCCGGCCTCATTCCGACCATCCAAGCCGCCGCCGAGGAACCGCGGCCAGAGCGTTGCCGGCGTTTGTTTGCCGCGCTCTCCGATTACATGGACGGCGTGATTGACGACGCCATGTGCGACGAGATGGACCGCCATCTGCATGACTGCGAGCCCTGTCAAGCTTTCCTGGCGAGCCTGCAAAATGTTGTGGCCCAGTGCCGTTCCTATGCGCCGCGGTGCGATGCGGTGCGCGCCGAAGAACTGCGCAAAGAATTGCTCCCCAAGTGCGAGCTGGCGGTAGCGGCGCTCGCTCGAGAAACCGCCAACGCCAATGGTGGAAGAACCTTGCTCTAGACAGCGGTCAAGTGAGGCGCAGGGTGAGCGGCGGCAGCGGAAGATCGCTGACCTCGGCTGTCCAGAGATCGCCTTTGCCGGTCAAATGTCCCGCTGTGAGCGTCCCGGAACTGACGATTTCTCCAGCACGCAATGGCTCGCCTGGGAATCGCCGCAGGATGGCGCTGCCGAGCTCGGCCAGGCATAAGGCGGGACTTGTCAACGAGGCCTTGCCCGATCCTTCTTCCACGAACTCGCCGTGCTTCGACATGCGCACTTTAAATCGAGGCAGCTCATCCACCAGCGTAGCAATTAACTCGGGCCGCACCTGCACTCGCTCTCCGATCACGAGCGCGGCATGAAGTCCAAACCATGCCACGAAATCACTGGGCTGAAACTTCCAATCCGGAAACGGGCAGTCGATGATTTCGAACCCCAGCGCAATCCAGTCTGTGGATTCAAGAGCAGCGGTGGCACTTGTGCCCTCAGCGACGATCGGTTGTTTCAAACCGAAAACAATCTCCGGTTCAATTTTCAAGGAATGGGGATGAGCCAGGCTCAGCGTGGCGGAGTTGCTTTCGCTGTAGTGAACCGTATCGTCGTACATGTGGGCCCAAACCAGGGTTTGCAGTTTGAATACACGCCACATGGCCTTATTGGCATAGCCCACCTTGCGGCCGACAGCTGTGGCGCCGCTGTTTTCTCGAACTTGCTTGAGTGCTGCTTCAACCTCATAAGCCATGTCGAGATCGAAGCCCGGCCGGGCGGAGGGAAGCGCAGGCACCATTTGGCCCGTCTCATACGCGGAAAGGAGTTCACGTGCTAAAGTTTCGACCTCAATCTCCGGCATAGGTTACCTCACTTCTAAGGTGTCTTTAACCATGTCGACACAGGCGCGACGTGAACGACCGGAAAGTACAGACGGCCAGTATCCTAGCACTCGCACGATTAGCGGACGTTCCCATCCCATCACACTCAACCGTGATGCCGGTCATGGAAAACTGCCGCTGAAGTGGTTAGCTTTAGTTTGAGGTTCCGACTGAGGAATGACGGCCGGAAAAGCGAGGCTGCATTCTTCTTGTTTCCTGGACAATGACCATGTCCCGCAGGCATCCAAACGGGCGTTAAACGACGCCCAGGGGACCGAAAATGACCCTCAAATCAGTAGTTACCCTTCTCGACGTTTTGCATTTTGCCGACAGCCACACCGCAGTTGTTATTCCCGAAATTGGCGTGCGTGTCACTTACGATGCACTCCGGCAACAGGTCCTGACCATGGCGAGCGCTCTGGCTTCCATCGGCGTTCGCCGCGGCGATGCGGTCGCGATTGCGCTGCCGAATGGCCTGCCTGCCATTGTCAGCTTCCTGGCCGCCTCCTTTGTTGGTACGGCGGCTCCTCTCAATCCGGCCTATCCGTACGAAGAATTCCTTTTTTTCCTCGGGGACACCAATGCTCGTATTCTGCTCTGTCCTCCGGTAGGCGCGGAATTCGCACGCAGCGCCGCGGCCGACCGCAACATCCCGGTGTACTCAGTGGAAATGAGCGCGCAGGGAATCGTTAGCTTGCATGGCGTTGCCCCGTCGCCAGCCTCGCCGCCCGAGCCCACGGCAGAAGACATCGCCCTGGTCCTGCACACCAGCGGAAGCACCGGGCGGCCCAAGCGCGTACCGCTGCGGCATTTCAACCTCGCGGTTTCGTCGGCTAATATCGCCAACACCTATGCGCTCTCCGAAGAAGACGTTTCCCTGTGCATCATGCCGCTCTTCCATGTGCATGGGTTGGTTGCTTCGATGATGGCGACGCTGGTTTCCGGAGGGACCGTGGTGGTGCCCACCAAGTTCAACGCTCTTTCTTTCTGGCGCACCGTGCGGGACCATCACGTGACCTGGTATTCGGGTGTGCCCACGATGCATCAGCTTCTGCTGGCGCGCACGCACCACAAGCCCACCGAAGCCGCCTCGTTGCGCTTCATCCGCTCCTGCAGTGCGCCGTTGTCACCGGAGCTCATTCACAAGATCGAGGGACTCTTCGGCGTGCCCTTCGTCGAAGCTTACGGCATGACCGAGGCAGCCCATCAGATGACCTCGAACCCCCTGCCACCGCGTCATCGCAAGGCCGGTTCTGTGGGGGTGGGCGCTGGGCTTCGCGTCAGCATCCTGGACAAGGAGGGCAATCATCTCCCCACCGCACAGCGGGGCGAAGTCGCCATTCAGGGCGCCAATGTCTTCCGCGGATATGACAACAATCCCGAAGCCAACGCCCGCGCTTTCACCCATGGATGGTTTCGTACCGGCGACGAAGGGTGGCTTGACGAGGACGCCTATTTGCACTTGAGCGGCCGCATCAAGGACATCATCATCCGCGGCGGAGAAAATGTGGCCCCGCATGAAGTGGACGAGATTTTGCTCCGGCATCCCGCGGTCGCGGCAGCGGTCACTTTTGGCTCTATCCATCCCACACTGGGCGAAGAAGTCGCTGCGGCCGTGGTTCTGCACGAACCGCACGGCGCCACCGAATCGGCGCTCATCAAACACTGCTGCGAGTTTCTTGCGGAATACAAGTGCCCAAAGAAGATCTACCTGGTGAAAAGCATTCCCACCACCGCGACAGGAAAAATTCGCCGCCGCGCGGTTGCCGCCGCCCTCACGGATACTCCGGCATGAGATTCCTTATCGCAGGCGCGGGCGCAATCGGAGCCTACATCGGCGCGCGCATGGCGCAGGCCGGGTTCGATGTCACCCTCTTCGCACGCGGCCCTCATCTTCGTGCCATGCAGGAACGCGGCGTGCTGGTGAAGACCGCCGAAGGCGATTTTGTCGCGTCGCCCGCCATCACCGGCTCGCTCGAAACCGTGGGGCCGGTGGATGTCATCTTCCTTGGGGTCAAAGCGCAGGGCCTGCCGCAACTTGCTCCTCAGTTAGGGCCGGTGCTGTCGCCGGACACCACCGTCGTGAGCACGCAAAATGGAATTCCATGGTGGTATTTCCAGGGATTGGGCGGCGAATGGGACGGATTGCGTCTGGAGCGGATAGATCCCGGAGGGGTGATTTCGGCGGCTATCGAGGCCCGTCGCGTGCTCGGTTCCATCGTTTACTTCTCGACCGAGATTACCGCGCCCGGAGTGGTGCAACACATCGAGGGCAACCGCATTTCTCTGGGCGAACCGGATGGTACCCGCTCGGACCGCTGCCGCCGAATTGCGGAAGCGCTGATCGCATCGGGCTTGCGCTGCCCTATCAGCAGCCGCCTCCGGCACGAGATCTGGGTCAAGCTTCTGGGCAACGCGTCCTTCAATCCAGTCAGCGTCTTGACCCGCGCCACTCTGGTCCAGATGGTACGCGATCCGGAAGTTTGTTCGCTCATCCGCAACATCATGCAGGAAGTGGAGGCGGTCTCCCACAAGCTTGGTCTGGAATTGCCCATTTCCATTGACCAGCGGATAGCGGGCGCGGAAAAAGTCGGCGAGCACAAAACTTCCATGCTGCAGGATCTGGAAGCTGGCCGCTCCATGGAATTGGAAGCCTTGGTAGGCTCGGTTGTGGAGCTGGGAGAACGTGTCGGCTTGCCGATGCCCTGCACGCGAACGGTGTACGCCTGCGCCAAGCTGTTGGCGGAGTCGGTAGCGCGGCAGCAATAAGTGAGCGGCCGGGTTACTCATCAGGGTGACGAAGCGCAATGCTGTCCTCCTGGGCGAAATGCCCCGCCTCTTTAGAGGGTACCCCACTCATTCGCGGGGTTTTGGGAATGTGTAGGAGATCGGCCTGTTCTCAAGGCAGAAGCCGGAACGCGCGTTTTCGGCCCGATCGATATACCGAAAAGTCGCGCCTATCAAGGGTGAAGATGGTCTCGATACCCTCCCGGTCCGCCAGGTACACAAGGGCTGCATCGGCGAGTTGCGGGCGGATATCTTCGTATCTTTTCATAACTGCGGCAATTCTTTTGGCCTCGGAACTCGCCAACGGGAGCATGGCAAGAAAGCCCTCGCCGATGCTGCCCAGAAGCTGCTGGGCAGCGCCTGGATAGTAGCGCAGGAGCCACACCGCTTCGGTAATTACGGGCCAGCAGGAAAACAGCGGGGCGGGGAGGTCCTGTAGCACGTCCACACAAATCTGGTGATACTGATCTGCGCGCGAAAGGATAGCGACCAGGGGCCCGGTGTCCACCAGCACGCGTTTCATCTTGCGTTCCCAAAGCCCGCAAAGTGGCGCCGATTGGCGCTGAGATCGCTGGGGGCGCGCCGCAAACAGCCGATAAGGCCAGCTCTCTCCGCTAAGGCGTAGGCCGAGCGCTCTTCGGCTGTGCCGGCGAGGTAGGTTTCCAAGGCCTCCCGGACCACTTCGGATTCTGACTTTCCTTTCATCGACGACCGCTTCTTAAGAAGCTGTCCGAGCGCGCTGGGAACGCGAATGGAAATGCGCTGTGATGCCATTGTCAGCCTCCCTGTCAGACAGCGTAACACTGCTGTCGGACAGAAGGCAAAGGAGCCGTAACTGCCCACGCTGGCGTCCAAAAGACGGACGCGAACCCGGGGCACCGGACGGCCCAAATGCCCGAGCGCCGAAGGCGCGGCATTGCAGTTAGCCCAGGGCGTGAGCCCTGGGTAAGCGGGTTTTATGAACGCCGAGCCGGCTTTCAGCCGGCGGCACAAAACCGTGCCGCTGCTCCGCGGCTCACAATCGTAATGAAACGTTTACCTTGGGCTCAGACCTGGGCTACGTCTGTTCCGCCCTGCGGGCTCCGACCACGCCCCTCAAGACTGCGATGCCAAACTCCACGAACCATGACGGTGCGTGGCGAAGAAAAGCAGGTCCATCGACTCCGCTCCGCTCGGGATGACAGCATGAAGAAACGTTTCCATTACGGGGCTGCGGGCGAATGAACGGTCTGTGCCCTGTCCCTCGCCAGGGTGGTCTATACTTGCCTTCGCTCATTGGGGGAGGACAGGGATGAAGAAATGCTTGGTTGTTTTGTGGTGCATCGCCGTGGCTGCGATGCTCGCGTATGGCCAAGGCGCGGACGAAGGGTATCAGCCGGCCAGGGTGGTCTCGTTCGAAAACCAGGCGCTTGACGCAAGGCACCCGGAAACTTCAGGCGGTTACAAGATTTCCATGCGGATGGGAAACACGATCTACCTTTGCCGCGCCAGCGGCCCCGCCTCCGTTTTTGTTGACTGGAGTGAGGGAAAAGAATTCCCCGCCAAACTAGAGGGCAAGGTCTTGCTGGTGAAAGGTTCCAACGGGCAGGCGGAGCTGAACATTACCGGCAAGAAAACGGCGAAATAGAGGCGTACGTGAGCACCTCTTGCACTCAACGCGAGGCCTAGCTGAACACGACCGTCTTGTTCTGGTACACCAGAATGCGATTCTCCAGGTGCCAGCGGACCGCGCGCGCGAGCACCACTTTCTCCAGGTCGCGGCCCTTGCGCATCATGTCCTCCACCGTGTCGCGATGCGAAACCCGCACCACGTCCTGCTCGATGATGGGCCCTTCGTCCAGCGTTGCGGTGACGTAATGGCTGGTGGCGCCGATCAGTTTAACTCCGCGCTCAAAAGCCTGGTGGTAGGGTTTCGCGCCCACAAATGCCGGCAGAAAAGAATGATGAACATTGATCATGCGCAGCAAATAGTGGCCGACAAATTCCGGACTCAGAATCTGCATGTAGCGAGCCAACACCACCAGGTCCACATCCAGCCCGATTAATTCCAGCATCTCCTGTTCGCATTGGCGCTTGTGTTGTGGATTGGTGAGCAGATGAAAAGGGACTCCGTAAAACTCGGCGAGAGGCTTGGCCTTGGAATGGCCGCTGATGATGGTGACCACATCACAGCCCAGTTCGCCCGCGTTGTGCCGGTACAGCAAATCAGCGAGGCAATGGTCGTATCCTGAAACCAGGATCACAACCTTGGGGTGGTAATCCGTGGGCGCCAGGTGATACTTGATCTTGTACTGCTCGGCGAGAGGGTTGAAGTGTTGCTCGAAGTCGGAGATGGGAATATCAAAACCCTCCAGGTCCCACTCCAGCCGCGAAAGGAACATGCCCCGGCCACTGTCCACATGGTCGTCGGCGTGTAGGATGGAGCCGTTATGCGTCACCAGGAACTGGGTGATGGCCGCCACCGCTCCCTTGCGCGCCAGTGGAATCGGGGTGCTAAGCAGCAAAACGGCCGTGTTCTTCATGGTCCGACATGATATCTCAGGTGGCAGAGCGTGTCCGGCCGGTCACTTTGGTCACAAGGTAGCAAACTCGGCCGCAAGGGTAATTTTCCCACTTGACTGGCGTTTTCTCGCGTTTCTGCATTATCTCTTCCCACCCCTTCCGACCAAATGAGCATAATGTTAGCCACGTTGTTCCACTTTAAGTACTTAGGGCTGTCCGGACAGCACTGGGTTCGCCATCGCGCGCCGTTCCATTTCGGGAATCCACGAAAATATTTTTGAAAAATCCTGTGACGCGGTTACGCGTCACTGCGTTTCTTTGTGTGGCCCGGTCTAATTGCGCTACGGAGTCGTCAGGACTTCGATATCACGGGAGAAGAACATGATCTCGGGAAGCGTAACCTTAACTCAACCAGTCAGCAATAATCGCCAGTTCATCGCTACCAGCGGTACGGGACACCATTTCCTCATTGACGACGCAGCCGGCAATACCGGGGCCAAGCCTATCGAACTCGTCGCCTTGGCCTTGGCGGGATGTACGGCATTCGACGTCATCAACATCCTGCGCAAGAAGCGTCAGCAGGTCACCGGTTACCAAGGTGAGAGTTGAAGCCGACCAGGCGGCGACTCCGCCACACAGGTTTTCACCCAGGTACGGATTTACCACATCGTCAGTGGTGATGACGTCTCCGCTCAGGCCGTCGAAAACGCCATTCGGCTATCCGAGGAGAAATACTGTTCAGTAGGTGCTATGGTTAAGCTCGGCGCAGAAATGCGTACGACGTTCGAGATCGTGCCGGTTACAGAACCCGCGTTGGCCGGGGCGTAGGGATAGCTTCGGCATGGAACACCATTTCGCTGGCAAAGTTCGTCAATGGCTCTGCTGGAAGATGACCCACGCCCGCGCCTTCTCAAGGTCGAGACGCATACTGCACTGGTCAGGAGCGACGTGGGCAAAATAAATGCTGAACTGGCTTTCCGGGGTTGACAGTTCGCCATACTGCATCGGAAGCCGCGCCAGGTCGTCTCCCTCCTCGTAGCGGCCGCTGGTGTCGGTGCTCTTGGAGATGACGAGTGTCCACTGCTTCTCCGATGGAATTACGAACATGGTGTAAGCGCCGGTCGGTATTTTCTGCCCGCCGACAGTCACCGGCGAGTTTAGAAACAGCGTCATTGGCTTGCCGCCAGGAGCCCAAACCTTGTCGTACGCGATCTCGCGCCCGAAGACGGGCTTCTTGACGTTAACCGTCATGCGGTCGTATTCCACTGCAATCTGCTTGGCAGCATCAAAGTTGCAGGT
>CAWGMV010000035.1:0-20316 GCA_963823635.1 uncultured Acidobacteriaceae bacterium
CCAGCCGATGTCGGCACGGCTTCGTGCGAGGTGGGGGCGTCTGTCGGAGCGTTTTTGCTATTCTTCTTGGCCGGCTTGGTGCGCGGTGCAACCGCAACTGCAGTCGGCGCACTTGTGGGCTGGGTGGTGGCCTTTAGTTCCGTATCTGGAACGTCGGCCGCGGATGACAGCAGCGAATCATCCGGAGTTGCGACGATGGCCGTCGTGGCGGAGACGGGTTTCGCGCTTGATTTGCTCAAGGGAGGGTTCGGTTTCGAAGACGGGACGTTGGCCGGGACCGTCACCGAATCTTCGTCTTCCTCGATAATGACCTTTCGACTAGGAGCGTTCGATGCTGACTGGCGAGCAGACGTGGCGCCGGTAGTGGCAGCACCGGACGCGGCTCCAGCGCCCTTGTCACCTGTCTTGCCCGCTGCAGAGGCAGTTTTCTGCTTCGAGCCACTGCCGCTGGACGCTCCGTTGGCCGGCGTCGAATTCGAAGCTGCCGTTGGCGAGGGCTTCTTTGCGCCGACAGCGGTGGTCAGGTCATCCTCGTCGGTGACCACCCGAGGCTGAGCTCTGGCCACTTGCGACTGGCGTCCGTGAATGTCAATGATGAGCCGGTACGGATTAGGCAGCAGGAAGGCCGAATAGTCAGATATGTCGGCGACTTCCAGCACCACTCGCGTGTATCCGGGCTGATATTGGGCAACACGAATCTTCTTCAGGAAGCCGTCCTGCACATCAAAGCTCTTGCCCACCAGCACCGACGCCAGCTTCGTATCGGGCAGGTCGAAGAAGATGCGGTCCGGGTCGGAAACGCGCCCGGCTTCGTATTTCACCTCGCGATCCACGTCGATGGCCACGCGCGTGTAATCGGGCGTGGACCAGTGACGAATGCCGGTCACCATCGGAAGCCCAGTCTTCTTTTGCGCCGCCAGCTCCGCGGCACTCTCCGCCGGAGGTCCAGCCGGCTCAACCCGCGCTTCTTCCACCGGCTTCTTGTTCGGCTTGGGATGGTCCAGCTCAGCCAGCGCCTTCCTCGCCTCAGGAGCCAGAGAATTGTGCGGATAACGGACCAGGAATTCTTCAAAGGTCTTGTGCGCAGCCTCCTGATCACCGAGATCTTCCTTGTAAATTTGCCCAATGGTGAACAGCGCCTGAAAGCGATACTTGCTGCCGGGATACTCACGCCGCAGGAACTCGTATTCCTGGATGGCGGCGATCAAGTCTTTATCGCCGGGCTGAAACTGGCGGCCCATTTCAGCTAGTAACTCGGCGACCGCGACGACGCTGGCGTCGGCTTTGCTAGAGTCGGGCGCCACGTAATACACCTTGCGATAAGCATCCGCAACCCGCTGATAGTCGCGGCGAGTCCGCTCCTCCTCGGGGCGTCCGTTCAGCGCCTCACGCATCTGCTCGGCCTTCTCGAACTGATCGCGGGCCTTCTGCTTGCGCGTCGCCGCACTGCTGGCAAAACCGAACAGGCTGGTGCCAAAAAACACGGCCAGCAGGACTAACGCCCCAACGAGTCGCAGCGCGCTCCATTGTTGTTTGGGCGAGGAAAGGCGAGGTGAGGTTGGGTGCGTATTGAATGGCGACAGGGGGGTTGCCATCTGCAAAGGCTTCCGGATACTCCACGACCCAAGCCGCGACTTCAATGCGGCTTCGGCCGGAACTGATCCGGCGGAGACCTTTTCGTCCAGAGCAGTTTGATTATAGGTGTCACCTAAGTGATGAAGAAGTGGGGAAAGATACGCGGAATCACGAAAGTGACCCCCTCGCGGAGTGCCCCACAGAGTGGCCCACTACCGATGACTCGCTGCGCTAATCGGAGCGGAATGGTTTCGGTATATGCTTGTGAGACCGATGCCCACCAAGCTGGAAACCATCATTGGTGCTACCCGCGAGCGAGTTGCCGCTGCACGGGCGTCTGCCGACCTGCGAACGCTGACAGCGGCGGCGGAGCGGCACCACCCGCGAGGCTTCCGCCAGAGCTTGCGTCGTGGGGCGGCGTCTGGCATCGCCATCATCGCAGAATTGAAGAAGGCATCGCCGTCTAGGGGACTGATCCGAGAGGACTTTCCGGTGGCAGAACTCGCTCGCGAGTTGGAGGAGGCCGGAGCGGCGGCCCTTTCGGTCCTGACCGACGAGCAGTTCTTTCAAGGCTCGCTGAACAACCTGGAGATTGCCTCGGAAGCGACCCAACTGCCCTGCCTGCGAAAGGACTTCATCGTCGACGAGTTCCAATTGCTGGAGGCGCGGGCACACCGGGCCGATGCCGTGCTGCTCATCGTAGCCGCACTGACGCCGAGGGAGCTGGTTGACCTGCACTGCAAAGCGAGCGAGCTCCAGCTCGACGTTCTATGCGAGATCCATGATGCTGAAGAGCTGAAACGCGCCCTCGATGCAGGCTGTGAAGCCATTGGAGTGAACAATCGCGACCTGCATACGTTTCGGGTGGACTTGAACACTTCGTTACGTCTCGCCGAGATGATGCCTGCTGGCGTGTTGAAGGTGGCGGAGAGCGGTATCGAAAGCAGCGATGACATTTCACGGCTGAGGCAAGCGGGCTTCGACGCGTTTCTGGTGGGCGAGTCGCTGATGCGCGCGCCGCGTCCCGGCGAAGCTTTGCGGGAGTTGCTTGGTGCGGCAAAGGCATTCGGCAATGGAAAAACCGTGCCCATGAAAGTGTCTGGGTGAAAGCTCAACCTTCGAGAATGCTGGGGGAGACGAAGACCGAGAAATGTGGACAACGGAGTCCCGTAGGGACGGCAGAAGTCACTCGCAATGACGTGGATCAAGATTTGCGCGACCACCAGCCTGCGCGATGCGCAGGCCAGCGTGGCTGCTGGAGCGAACGCGTTGGGGTTCATCTTCGCTCCGAGCCCGCGTCGGATTGAGACCAGCGCAGCGGCTGAGATCATTGCGGCGGTGCCGGCTCGAAGTCGAAAAGATCGGCGTGTTCGTCAACGAGACGCCCAAACGGATCGCCGAGATCGTGCAAGAGGTGGGGCTGACCGGCGTGCAGTTGCAGGGCGACGAGCCGGCGCGTCAGTTAGCCGAGTTTCGGCGAATGCTGGACGGTCGCAAGCTCATCAAGACGCTCCACGCCCGCGAGTTGCTCGACAAACGGCGGCGCTCCGCAATTGCAAGCTTATCTGGATGCGCAAGGAAGTATCGACGCTGTCCTGCTCGATTCAGGCCGCCCTGAGCAACGCGGCGGAACTGGCGTGCCGTTTGATTGGCAATCGGCGCTGCCGATCGTGCAGACGAATCAAGGCTGTGCTGCCGGTGATCATCGCGGGAGGACTGAGCAGCCGAAAACGTTGGCCAGGCGATCCGGTTGTTTGAGCCTTGGGGAGTGGATGTAGTCTCCGGCGTCGAGCGCGACCCGGGCAACAAAGATGAAGCGAAGCTGCGGAGCTTCGTGGCAGCGGTACGCAAAACAAGCGTCGGGCCTTTGGCCAGCAGCAACTAGAACCTATCCCTATCTCATAAATCGACCAGCCAGTTTGCTCCTCGACACAACTTCCGAATTGCGAGGTCGCTCGCCAATCGGAAAGACTGCTGTGACGTCAATTTCCGCCGCGTAATCACTAACGGAGCGCCAAGACCAATGGACAAGTAAAGGAGGTCGCAGTTTTGTAGCACTTTGGTGTCTTGACAGATTCATCTAAAGGTGTACAGTCAATGTCACTTTCATTGTGGATTTACGAACGCTGCACATAGCACGAAAGGGCCGATAGGGAATACTACTTTTGATGTCGATAAATTATTCCGCTAATGTACCGGCTGCTTCGTTTGTCCGTGTTGTTATTGCTATCTCCGCTTTGGGGACAGGAGTATGAATGTCCCTGCGGCGCGGGCAACACTTGCGGATTCAACCAGAGCGCCATCACAGGATGCACACCGGGGACGACTCCAGACTGCATAAAGGCCTATTGCGGTGTGCCAAACGGCGCGTCGGTTAGTAGCAGCGGGCCCCCCGTCCGCTCAGTCGCCGATCTTGGAGCTTACTCTTCAAATAGCTTCACTGGATTCGGACCTTCCGGCAACGAACCCTCGGCTTACGAAAATCAGCGCGCGATGAACTATTACCTCGCCAACGCGACAACTAATCCGGTCAACAACAATTGTGATGTGGTATTCATTCACGGCGGTGGGGACTCCGGAACCACCAGTCCCGAGGCAGTTATAGATCAGACCTCAGACGGAAAGCCTGGCCCAGCATTTGTGGTTCTTGATCCTAACCAGAACAACAGCAACCTAGGCTGCAACTTCATCTATCCACTTTATGGTGTGTCATCCAGTGGAACGATTAATGGTGCCATCACGGCGGGTGACAGTACCTTCAGCGTGTCGGTGCCAGCGGCCCGGTTCTGGCCGGCAAACGCCGATGTTCCATTTCAGGTCACCATCGAGACAGAGACCGTAACCGTTACATCCCAGACGATATCTTCCGGCGGATTCCCGGGCGCTTTTACCGTGATAGACACCATCAGTGGTACTTTCGCCAACAACCACCCGGCTGGTTATATCCCGTGGGTTTCTGATATGGCGGGTCGCAGTACTCAGGTCCAGGACACTTACGACATGGTATGTGCTATGGCTGCCATCGCGTGCAACGGCTGGGGAAACCGTCACGATATCCGGCTCTGGGGAGAGTCGCACGGCGCAATCTTAGCCCAGCGCCTGGGTCTTATGGGACCAGCTGACAAGACCTTCTATCGCACTGGCTCGAACTGCGAGTGGACTTGTGCCAACGCCGACGACTGGCAGATTACTGCAGCGAACGGAACGGATGAGATAGCCGATCAGTCCTCGGTGACTGTGCTTTCTTCCGACGGCACCGAGCCGCTAGGCAACGCCAACGAGTACGGCACGGGCGCGTCTGGGAACATCGGTGGCGACAAATCGCTCTGTCAGTCGGGATGCATGGTTGACAGTGGCACACCCTGTACTCTGGGGTCTTGCACTAGCGCCGGACTGACGCCGAACGGCACCGTGAGTGCGTGGTGCCAGAACGCATACAAAATATCGCCGCAAGCCAACCCGCCTGGCAATGTTCCCGGGGTAGGTACCGGAGACCTTCACGTTCCCGACATCATCCCACCATTTAGCGTGAACGCCGGCAACGCCGACACGAATGTGGGCACAGCACAGGTGACGTGTTTCGCGCAGACCTTCTATGTTCAGGGTACCTTGAACGTTCCCCAAGTGATAGCCAATGACTGCTCAGACGGCCTCTGCCTTCATGGTCGCAGCCTGAACCACAGCGGAACCTACTCCAGCTGGTGGTCTGGGTCGCAGGAAATCGTGTCTATGTTTAAGGGACTAAATATCCCCGATACCACCTTTGCTTATGCCGTACCAATGGCTTGGGCTAACAGTGGTCCATTGCCGCAAGCTACTGTGAACCTACCTTACGCCGCTACAGTATCCGCGACAGGGGGCGCGGGCGGTGTTACCTACAGTATCTCTGGAGGCAGTTTAGGACCACTCTCACTGAATACGACAACTGGCGAAATCACAGGCACAGCTACAACGCCGCAGCAGCTAACCTTTGTCCTACGTGCCTGCGATAGCGCCGGCTACTGTGCAATCCCCGACGGCCAATTCTCCATTGACATAATCGCCGCTTCTCCCAATTTCATCCTCTCGGCCTCGCCGGCGTCGCTCAGCCTGCAGCAAGGCAATCAGGGAACCTCTACGATCACGACGACTATCAGCGGCGGCTTCAACAGCGCCATCAGTCTGTCGGCTTCGGGCATGCCGTCGGGGACCACAGTGAACTTCAATCCTAACCCGATACCGGCGCCGGGAAGTGGCAATTCCACGATGAATGTTACCGTGGGCGGCAGTACGCCCACCGGCACTTACCCGATTACGGTGACTGGCGACGATGGCGGCATCCAGCAGACCACCAACGTCGTATTGACCGTGACCGCGGCAAGCGTTTGGCAGCAGGGCTTCGACTTCCGCAACAGTGCCACGTTTGTCACCGATCCGCCCGGCTCCACGTATGTTCTTGCTACCACCGCCTATCCCACCACCGTCGGAGGAGTCACCTTCGGCTGGGTGAAAACCCGCTTGGTGTACGGCCGGGATCGCAACGCTACTGTGGACCCGCGGCTGGCGGGGATCAACTATGCGGACAACGGTTCACCGGCGACGTTTTATGTAGATCTACCGTCGGCGGGCACCTACAACCTGTCGCTGGCGCTGGGTGATGCGGCTGACGAGCAATGCTGGGTCCAGTGTATGGTGCAGTTCTTCGACGGCACCACGCTTCTGGCTACGGTCAGCGGGGGAGCGATCGCCTCGGGCTACTTTTATGACGCGCAGGGGGCCAAGTGGTCGGCCGCGGACTGGCCCACGAATAACCTCAGCCAGCAGGTGACACTGACGGGTGCGCGCCTGACTGCGGTTGTGGGAACGAGCCAGGCCACGGGAGACTTCACGACAGTCGCTTTTCTGGGGGTAGCGCAGCTCTCTAGTTCGCCGAACTTCACCCTCTCGGCATCGCCGACTTCGCTCAGCATCCAGCAAGGAAATCAGGGCATGTCCACGATCACAACTTCGATCAGCGGCGGCTTCGACAGCGCTATCAGTCTTTCCGCTTCGGGAGTACCGTCGGGGAGCGCGGTGAGCTTCAATCCCAATCCGATACCGGGGCCTGGCTCGGGCACATCGACAATGACCATCACGGTGGGCTCCAGCACGCCCGCCGGCACTTACCCGATTACTGTGACTGGCGACGGTGGCGGCATCCAGCAGACCACCAACGTCACGTTGACCGTGACCGCAGCAAGTGGCTGGCAGCAGGGCTTTGACTTCCGTAACAGTGCCGCGTTCGTCAGCGATCCAGCCGGAGACACCTATGTACTGGCTACCACCGCCTATCCCACCACGGTGAACGGCGTCACCTTTGGCTGGGTGAAAACCGGCTTGGTATACGGTCGGGACCGCAATGCGACCCTGGATCCGCGGCTGGCGGGCATCAACTACGCAGACAACGGTTCGCCGGCGACGTTTTATGTGGATCTGCCATCTCCGGGCACCTACAGCCTGTCGCTGGCCATGGGCGATGCCAGCTACGAGCAATGTTTGGTGCAGTGCCAGGTGCAGTTCTTCGATGGCACTACGCTGCTGGCCACGGTCAAGGGAGGATTGATTGCCGCGGGCTATTTCTACGATGCTCAAGCGAGCCAGTGGTCGGCGGCGGCCTGGCCCACGAGTAACCTCAGCCAGCAGGTAACACTGACGGGTACGCGACTGACGATGGTGGTGGGCACCAGCCAACGCACAGGAGACTTCACGACGTTGGCCTTTCTGGGAGTGACGCAGGTCTCAGTTCCCTGAATCTCGCGATCCCAACTTCTTCCTCCGAGCTCAGCGTCGAACAGGGTAGCTCCCCTAGGCGTTGCCTGCGTGCTCCTCCTGATTGTTTGACCTATACTGGCACGAAAGCGCTTGGCGGGCAGGGAAACCCATGGAAGAACCTCCACAATTGCGAGGCGCCGCGCAGGCCACAGTGCGGCCGGCTGGGTCCAGGCCTCCGCGCGCGGTCCCCGGCCGCTTCGGGTCCTATGGCGGACGCTACGTTCCTGAGACGCTGATGGCTGCGTTGCAGGAACTTGACGCCGCTTACGCCGAGGCGCGAAAAGAAAAATCCTTCCGCGATGAGTACCACCGCCTGCTGGCCGACTACGCTGGCCGGCCCACGCCGCTGTTCCTGGCTGAGCGGCTCAGCAAAGAGCTCGGCGGCGCGAAGATCTACCTGAAGCGCGAAGACCTGCTGCACACCGGCGCGCACAAGATTAACAACTGCATCGGGCAGGTGCTGCTGGCGCGGCGCATGGGCAAGCACCGCATCATCGCCGAGACTGGCGCCGGTCAGCACGGCGTGGCCACCGCGACCGTGTGCGCGCTCTTTGGTATGGAGTGTGTCGTGTACATGGGCACTGAGGACATGCGGCGGCAGGAACTGAACGTCTTCCGCATGCGGCTGCTGGGTGCGGAGGTGCGCGGCGTCGAGTCCGGCTCACGTACCCTGAAGGACGCCATCAACGAGGCCATGCGCGACTGGGTGACCAACGTTCGCACCACGCACTACCTGCTAGGCAGCGTGCTGGGCGCGCATCCTTACCCGACGATGGTGCGCGACTTCCACCGCGTCATTGGCCGGGAGGCGCGCAAGCAAATCCTCAAGGCCGAGGGCCGGCTGCCGACTGCGGTGATCGCCTGCGTCGGCGGCGGTTCGAATGCAATCGGCATCTTCTACGAGTTCCTCAAGGACCGCGAGGTGAGACTGATCGGCGTCGAGGCGGGCGGGCGCGGCCACGCGCTCGGCGAGCACGCAGCGCGCTTCGATGGCGGCGGTCCCGGCGTGCTGCAGGGGACGTACTCCTATGTGCTGCAGGATCAGGCGGGGCAGATCGCCACGACGCACTCGGTCTCGGCTGGACTGGACTATCCGGCGATCGGGCCGGAGCACGCCTGGCTGCACGACCAGGGGCGGGCCGAGTATGTCTCGGCCAGCGACCAGGAGGCGCTCGATGCCTGCCGGGCGCTGGCGCGAACGGAAGGAATCATCCCGGCGCTGGAGTCGGCACACGCCGTCGCCGAAGTGATGAAGCGCGCGCCGCAGATGGCGAAGTCGGACGTCGTAATTGTCAACATCTCGGGCCGCGGCGATAAGGACATCGGCATATTGCGGGAAAACCTGCGACTCTAGTCTGACAAGACCAACCTCACAAAAATGTTCCACGTGGAACATTTTATGGATCTCATTGATTTCGAAGGGCTTTAATTCCTATCTGGCCATTACTTTCGTGGTGTTACTTTTGGGCTAGAGACGGCAATCGAGAACAAGAATTTGGCTATAGGATTCAGCAAACGGCCCGGCCTAGTCGCATACATCACCTGCGGCGATCCCGACCTCGACACGTCGCGCGAGGTGGCGCTGGCGGCAATCCGCGCGGGGGCTGATGTCATCGAGCTGGGCGTTCCGTTCAGCGATCCAGTTGCGGACGGCCCGGTGATCCAGCGTGCCAGCGAACGCGCGCTGAAGCATGGCACCACCCTCGGCGGCGTGCTTGCCATGGCGAAGCATATCCGCGAGCAGTCCAGCGCCGGGCTTATCATCTTTTCTTACCTGAATCCCATTCTGCAGTTCGGATTGGAGAAGTTCTGCGCCGCCGCCGCTGGAGCCGGCGTGGATGGAGCGTTGGTGACCGACCTTCCCGTGGAAGAAGCCGGCGAGTATCTCAAAGCCATGAAGGCACACAAGCTGGCGCCGGTATTTCTGGCCGCGCCGACCAGCACGGAGCGGCGCCTGCGTGATGTGGGCAAACACTCGCGGGGCTTCGTCTATGCCATCTCGCGCACCGGCATAACAGGTGCGCGTCAGGAGCTGGCCGCCGATGCTCGTTCGCTGGTCCAACGTCTGCGTGCGCACACAAAACTCCCGATCGCGGTCGGCTTCGGCGTCTCGACGCCACAGCAGTTTGCGGAGGTCGGCACGTTTGCCGACGCCGCAGTCATCGGCAGCGCGATTGTGCAGAGGATCGAAGAGAATCCCGGACGTGAGGCAGCGGCGGTGGGGGAATTCTTGGCGTCGCTGTCGGGAGTGCAACACACACCGTCGAAAGTCGCGTCTACTTTATGAGCACAGTCTCTTTGTGGCCCCGGCTGAAAGCCGGCTTCGGTTCTATATACGTGCCTCCCCAGCATCCCGCGCCAAAAGAAGGCGAACATCACTGACACGATGATTACGACCTCTGCCCTCGTCCAGCTTTTGGCCGAGAGATTCCCTGAGCTGGCTGTCCGATACAAGCACTTTCGAGCCGAAGGTGAAAGCGAGGGTCGCCTCTATCCGCTGGAATGAGACTTTTTTCATATTTCAAACTCACCCAGTGCACAAGCTCCTGAAAGCGTAGCGCATTTGGGAAAATGTGCTAGAATTGCGACCCGAAATGAAAT
The DNA here is from genome assembly GCA_963823635.1 of uncultured Acidobacteriaceae bacterium. Classification (GTDB taxonomy): domain Bacteria; phylum Acidobacteriota; class Terriglobia; order Terriglobales; family Acidobacteriaceae; genus Bog-257. Next base: position 9,967 of record CAWGMV010000035.1, read on the forward strand.
GATTGTACGGATCGGGGTGTATCAACCCCCTGCCTGTGCGCGCACGGACTCAGGCTACCAGCCTCAATGTCCAATTCTAGCGCGCTGTCTCAAGCTAGTGAATAACACAATAATTGGCATAAGCGTATGCGCGACATGGTTGAGTTCTGGGGCACAGTTGGGAGCTGCGTTGGCGGCGTTGGCGCGGCGATCGCATCTTACGACTTTGTCAAGAAGCGCAGAAAGCGCAAGCTAGCTCAGGCAGAATATCTTGTACCTTGCGCGCGATACGCGGCTGTTGTGTCCGAATGGTTCAAGGCGCGGTTCAAGAAGTTCGAGGAATTTGCGAGATTTGAGGGCCTGCGCAAACAAGACCCAGCTATGCAGCGATCCGTACTCGAACGGATAGCTCGGGAAGTCGATGGGTTTCCCGGAGGGATCTACGTCATTAACCATGACGAAGTCAGCGCGCAGTACACGCCACTTGCCCCAGATGTTCCGAACATCAGTGGGTACAAGGTCACACAGCGACCTTACTACGAGTCGTGCACGGAGCAACTCAGGCCTATCGTGAGCGACGCGTTCGACTCCGCGGATCGTCACGTGAGAATTTTGGTACTGGCAGTTCCACGCTTCGACGATGCAGGTCAGTTTATCGGTATATTAGATGGCGTCATTGACATTGTCCGTGCTCCATTTTGCGAAATGGCCAAGCAAGCGTTAAAGGCGGGGGCCTCAGGTATGTCCGACCCGAAGCTTCGACTGGTCCTTATCGATGGATTCCGGAATGTTATCGGGTCGTCACATGGGCCCGTTGACGGAACCAAAAATTTAGGGGGTGATCCTGTGATAGAAGGATTGCTTAGCGAGATGGCGGACGGCGACGAACACTGTTCCGTTGAGGGAGCCGTTTCGCGCGTAGACGGGACACAGTTCAAGGTCATTTGTTATAGGGTTTCTGGGTCCGCATCCCATGCATTTTGAAGCGGAGAGGAGGGTTGGTGTGGCGATCGCGTCGGAGGCTGCGTTGGTGAGGTTTGGCCTTCCGATTTTGCGCCTTCACGCCACGAGAGAAGTAACTTCACGGACTTCTCTATTATTAAAAGACATGGTACTCACCTGCCCGTCGACTCTGTGACTCCGAATCACGTAATGATCGCGATTACCCCTAGCATTGACCGGCCAGGACTCCTCGCGAAGCTGTTGTGGCCAGGTTCATCCTATGGGTTGGACATCGCAAAGATTCACCCGCGACCGCCGCGATTTCGTGGAGGGCGCGGATGAGCCGCAGATGTTCTATTTGGCAGTGAAGTGCGCGCTCAATGTGCAGCAGCGGTTCAGCAAATGTGTGCATTCGCAAGAAGCCGTTTTGTCGTCGCGGGTGTTAATGGGCAGTTTGGGCGCATTTTCGCGCGCAAGTTGGCCCGCGAAGGCGCTCGCGTATACGGAATTGATCTTCAGGACTCGGCGGCGGAACCTGCCATCTGCGAGGCGTACTTTTGCTCTTCGATCGCTGACATGACGCAGCCGATCGCGCAGGTAGTCGCGGATGCTGACTATGTGCTGTTGTGTGTGCCCGAAGAGGCTGTTCTGGGCTCGTTGTCCCGGCTCTGCGAGCTGATGCGAGACGACGCGCTGGTGATGGATATTGCCTCAGTCAAAACCCGAATCAGTGAGGCACTGTCAGGACTCGGCGGCCGGGTTGGATACCTGAGTCTTCATCCCATGTTCGGTCCGATGGAGGACTTCTCCGGACGGGCGATTTGCATTATTCCTCTGCGCGAGAATGGCAAGGGGGAGCTCTTTGCGTCTGTCCTTGAGCGCTGGGGCGCACATGTCACTCGGCTCACCGCGCAGCAGCACGATTCCGCGACCGCGTTGGTCCAGGCTCTGCCGCATGCCGCGCTGATCGCATTCGGCGGGACCCTTACCAACAGTGGAGTGTCCTTTGACGTGCTTTGGGGTATCGCGACGCCGATCCAGAAGCTTATGCTGGCGCTAGCCGCACGGGTCGTGAACGGGGAGCACGACACATATTGGTCAATCCAGTCCGTGAATCCTGGTGCAGGAGTGGCGCGAGATGAACTTCAGGCTGAGCTGGGGAACCTTTCAGCTATGATTTCGGATGCCAGGTGGCCAGATTTCTCTGCGAAGCTCGATTCGATAAGACGTTACTTGGCTGCCTCGGGCGGTACTCTCGAGAGCCTGGCAGCAAAATGCGTAGCTCTTGCTAAGGACTGATACACGTAATAATTGCCGCCGTGTCGTCGTAAAGCACCCCACACCAGCGAAATATTTTTCGACGGGTGCCCCACCGCCTCGGCTTAGCTCGGGGCTCTCAACTTCCGCTCAGTCAGTCGCAGTGGCCACCTTCTTCGCACTCGCTGGGGATGACAAGTGATAATAAGGGCGCATTTCGGCACGACTGAAGCCATTCCCTGACACAAACCGATTCTTGAAACAGGCTGTAAGCTCGGTGTGATCTCTCCCATGGCGATTCGTCAGATAACGATTGTAGGAACGGGCTTGATCGGAGGCTCACTCGGACTGGCGCTTCGCCAGCAGGGGTTCGAAGGCAGCATTATTGGTTGCGACAAGCCCGAGGTGCTGGAGACCGCGATAACGCGCGGTGCAATTGATCGCGGCGGCACCGATATCAAGGAAGCGGCGCGCGGCAGCGACATTGTCATCTTCGCAACGCCGGTCAGAGTTACTTTTTCGCTGCTGGAAAAACTGACGCCGGCGCTCTCTGCGGGAACCCTGGTCACGGATACCGGAAGCACGAAGGCACAACTCGTGGAGTTTGCGCGCTTGCTGTTCAAGGAGTCCGCGGGGGAACGCGTCCTGCCCGGGCATCCCATGGCGGGCAAGGAGGTCGGCGGTATCGAAAATGCCGATCCGGAATTGTTTCGCGATGCGGCCTGGCTGGTCACTCCGATCGGCTCGCAGCTTCAGTACTCGGCCCGGCAGCGGGAATATGTTGACCTGCTCAAGTCGATTGGGGCGCGCGTGGTGGCCCTCGAGCCGGACCGCCATGACCGGCTGTGCGCCTGGATCAGTGAGTTGCCGCAGATGATTTCCACGGCGCTCGCCTCGCTGCTGCAGGACGAGCTGGGCAATGATGACGCAGCCACACAAATCGGCGGCCCGGCGCTGCATGAGATGACGCGGCTTGCGCGCAGCCCGTATTCGATGTGGGGCGACGTGGCAATGACCAACACCCAAAACCTGGAGAAAGCCCTGCTGCGCTTCGAGCAGGAACTGGCGCATTTGCGCGAGAACCTGCGCGGTCCGGGACTGCGAGAGATGTTCGAAAACGCGAATCGGTTTGGGCGGAGTTCGTGATGCACCGGTGGCTCAACCGCTGTAAGATTGGGGGCGGGAGGACAAATGGCAACCACGAAAGTGAGCCTCGAAGAGTATCTCAGCACGAGTTATCGTCCCGATGCGGAATATATCGACGGAGAGCTGAGGGAGAGGAACGTGGGAGAACTGGAGCATTCCCGGATGGTAAAGGCCATCCTGCGGTGGTTTGAGCGATTCGAGACTTCCTGGCAGCTCGAAGCGCTGCCTGACGTGCGGGTGCAGGTAAGCGCAGAGAACTACCGTGTGCCGGACATTTGTTTGCGCCCGCTTGCCAATCGCGATGTTCGTTTCGTCACTGCAGTTCCTGCTGCCGTGATAGAAGTCCTGTCCCCCGAGGACAGCATCAGCGATTACCGCGCACGGATTGCCGATTATCAGCGGAAGGGCATTCCGGGTATCTGGATAGTCGACCCGAAAACTCGCAAAGGTTGGGACTGTTCCAGCGGGAACTGGATTGAATCCGTGGTTTTTCGGCTGCCCGACTCGCCGGTTCATCTGGACTTGAGCGCGATTCAATAAACTCACGCCGCCAGTGGTCAGTAGCCAGTAGTCAGTCAGACAATCAGAGTTTGGTGGAATCCGCGATTCCATCGCTTTTGCACCAGATAGCGCTCCCCGGTACAATCGCGGGTTGCAAATTAATCTCTAATCCCCTGATCCCCATTTCCTATGCCAATGAACAAGGTAGTTGCGAATGCAGACGAGGCCATCTACGACGTCAAGGATGGCGACACCATCATGCTCGGGGGGTTTGGGCTGTGCGGCATTCCCGAGAACCTGATCCACGCGCTGGTTAAGAAAGGCGTGAGGAACCTGCACACCATCAGCAACAATGTGGGCATTGACGACGTCGGAATGGGGCTGCTGCTCGCCGCCGGACAGATCAAAACGCACAAAGGTAGTTATGTCGGCGAGAACAAGTTGCTGGAGGAGATGGTGCTGACCGGGCGCATCGATCTGGAGCTCATTCCGCAGGGCACGCTGGCCGAGCGCATTCGCGCCGGCGGGGCGGGCATTCCGGCCTTCTACACGCCTACCGGGTTCGGCACGGTGGTCGCCGAGGGCAAGGAGACGCGGGAATTTGATGGCCGGCCTTACGTGCTGGAGCGGGGAATGACGGCGGACTTTGCGCTCATCAAAGCGTGGAAGGGTGATCGCTGGGGCAATCTGGTGTATCGCAAGACGGCGCAAAATTTCAATCCCATGATGGCGACCGCTGCAAAAATAACTATCGCGGAGGTCGAGCACCTGGTGGATCCGGGCGAAATCGAACCTGACCAGGTACACACACCGAGCGTGTACGTACACCGCATTTTCCAGGGTACGGGCTACGAGAAGCGAATTGAGCGGCGCACGGTGCGAAAGGCATGAGTGCAAGTTTCAAGTTTCGAGTCTCGAGCCGGTGCTAAACGGGAATTTGTAACTGGAAACATGAAGCTTGACACTCGCAACTGATCAGGAGACAGAAATGGCAACACCTCCGCAGGTGGAAAAGCAGAAGAAGGACACCGACAAGCGTGATCGCATTGTGCGGCGCGTGGCTCGCGAGCTGCGCGACGGTTTCTATGTGAATCTCGGCATCGGCATGCCTACGCTGGTGGCGAACTGCGTTCCGCCGGGCATGGAAGTGGTGCTGCAAAGCGAGAACGGCATGCTGGGCGTTGGACCCTATCCGCTGGAAGGCAGCGAAGACGCCGACCTGATCAACGCCGGAAAAGAGACGGTGACGGAAATTCCGGGCACGGCGTATTTCTCCAGTGCAGAATCGTTCGCCATGATTCGCGGCGGTCACGTCGATCTCAGCGTGCTGGGTGCGATGGAGGTGGATGAGGAGGGCAACCTCGCCAACTGGATGATTCCCGGCAAGATGGTGAAAGGCATGGGCGGGGCGATGGACCTGGTGGCTAGCGCACGGCGCGTGGTCGTCGCCATGGAACACACGACACGCGACGGCAAGCCAAAAATCCTGAAGCGCTGCACGCTGCCGATTACAGGTCTGCGCGTCGTTCATAACATCGCTACCGAGATGGCGTGGATTCGGATCACGCAGAGCGGACTGGTGCTGGAGGAAATCGCGCCCGGATTGACGCCGGAAGATGTGCAGCGAGCCACGGAAGCCCCGCTGATTGTGAGCCCGGAATTGAAGCCCATGCTCTCCTGACGGCTTCAACCCGGCCCACCCCCGTTATTCTCAAATTGGCCAGCAGCGCTTAGCTGGCTGTTGTTGTCGCGCAGAGAGCTGTTTGTCGAGTGGCCCATGCGCTTTCCAAATTGGCCGGTGGTTTCGTTGACACTCAGCCTTAATGCCTGTTAACGTTGATGGTTCCAGTAGACCTGCGCCCGCAGTGCATCTTCAGCAGTAGGCACTCACGAACACACAATGGATACCACCCTCAGACAAGTAGGCGAATTACTGCTCGGAGCCATTCCGACCATAGTTCTGCTGCTGTTGCTCTACGCCATCTACAACCTGCTGGTGCGCAAGCCGCTGGTGCGCATACTGAACGAGCGCCGTGAGCGAAGTGAGGGAGCCATCTCGAAAGCCCGTGCAGATGTGGCGGCCGCAGAGACCAAGACGCAGGACTACGAACAGCGCCTGCGCGAAGCACGGCTGGTTATCTATAAAGCGCAGGAAGGGCGACGCCAGCAGGCCCAGCAGTCCCGCGCCGAAGCTATGGCGCAAGCCCGCGCCCGGGCGCAGGAGCAGATTCGCGAGGCTCGTGCGGCCATCGAGCAGGACATGGCAGTAGCGCGCGGCGGTTTGCAGGCTGAGATTGACCGGCTGGCATCGGAAATCATCCGCAGCATTCTCAAACCCGCAACTGCAGCGCCTGCGATTGGCGGTCAGCCGTGACCCAAGCGCGCTTTCGCCGGGTGGCTCTCGGCATCGTTTGGACTTGCCTGGCTATGGGCATCGTCGCCGCCCAGGAACATGGGTCGGCTCCTTCGTCTTCCTCGGCTGCTCAATCCGGACAGGCGGCCAAGTCGGATCAGAGCGCGCCGCAGAATCAGCCTGAGAATCCCAACGCCGAATTCAGCGGGGAGCTGACCAAGACCTCCAATGCAGCAGCGGAGGAAGCCGGTAAAAGAGACGCCAAAGTAGAGATGGAGTTGAAGGCGGCGCATTCCCCTGTCGTCAGATGGATTGGGCGGGTCATCAACATCGGCCCGGAGAAAGCCTATGTGCTGTCCCTGATCATCAACTTCGGGATACTGATCGCGTTCTTCTGGGTGCTACTGAAGGGCAAGATCCCGCAGATGTTTCGCGAGCGCACGGCCACCATTCAGAGGGGCATCAAGGAAGCGCAAGCTGCCAGTGCCGAGGCATCGCGGCGCCTGAAATCTATCGAGAAGCGGCTGGCCAAGCTTGACACCGAGGTGTCAGAGATTCGCACTACGGCGGAGCGCGAAGCCGCGGCCGAAGAGGCAAGGATTCGCCAGGCAGCGGAAGAAGACAAGCGCAAGGTTGTTGGAGGCAGTGGAAACCGAGATCGTCGCCATAGCGCGCAACGCCCGCCGTGAGCTGAAGAGTTATGCCGCCGGCTTAGCGGTGGACCTGGCATCACGCAAGATCCGAGTGGATGAGCCCACCGATAAGGTGCTGGTGCGTGACTTCGTTGACCAGCTCGGGAAGGATGGCAAGTAATGGCCGCCATTGCGAGCCGTTACGCGCGCGCCCTGGTCGAGGTTGTTCTCGAACAGAAGCTGGATGCCACCGCCGCCCGGGAACAGTTGAACTCGTTTGCGGAGGCGGTCCGCGAAAGCATTGAGTTGCGCCGGGTGTGGCAGTCGCCTGCGGTCCCCGCGGAACAGAAGCGCGCGGTGCTGGATGCCATTATCGGCCAAATGGGCGCGTTTAAGGCGATCCGGAACTTCATGGCGGTCATCATCGATCATCGCCGCATCCCGATGCTGGACGGGATCGCGCGTCAATTTGCAGTGGAACTCGATGTCCAGTTGGGATTTGTGGAAGCGGAAATTTCCAGCGCCCGGCAGCTTTCCACCGGCGAGAAGCGCGAATTGGAATCTCAGGTCGAACGATTGACGGGCAAGAAAGTGCGTGCGCAGTACACTTCCGATCCGGCACTCCTGGGCGGAGTCATGGTTCGCGTCGGCAGCATGATTTATGACGGCTCCATCCGTGGGCAATTGGAAAAGATGAAAGAGCAGTTGAGTATTGGCTAGAGCATGTTCAAGAACAAGTTGCAGATCAGATTTGTATCAGGGCACGACTTTAAGTGGTGCCGTTACTGCGGTTCGGAATAACGGCTTAGCCGCTGAAGACAGGGGCTAAAACCCACACAGTTGTATCGACCGTTACGGCACGGCTTAAAGCCATGCCCTGATACAAACCGGAATAAATCTTATGGCGCAGATCAAAGCGGACGAAATCACAAAGCTCATTCGCGAGCAGATCGATAACTACGAGACCAAGATTGCGGTGGATGAAGTCGGGACCGTGATGTCCATCGGCGACGGCATTGCCCGTGTCTATGGACTTGACAAGGTGATGGCAGGCGAGCTGCTATCGTTCCCGCACAATGTGGCGGGCATTGCCATGAACCTGGAAGAAGACCAGGTTGGAGTGGTACTGCTGGGCGAATATACGGAAATCGAAGAAGGTGACGAGGTCAAGCGAACCGGTCGCATCATGAGCGTGCCAGTGGGCGATGCAATGGTCGGGCACGTCGTCAACTCGCTCGGTCAGCCCATCGACGATAAGGGCCCCATCAACACCGATCAGTTTATTCCGATGGAGCGTCTTGCGCCTGGCGTCATTGATCGCCAGCCGGTGAAAGAGCCGATGGCAACGGGGTTGAAGGCCATCGACTCTATGATTCCGATCGGCCGCGGCCAGCGCGAGCTGATCATCGGCGATCGCCAGACCGGCAAGACTGCGGTCGCGCTGGACACCATCATCAACAGCAAGGGTCGCGACTTGATTTGTATCTACTGCGCGATAGGCCAGAAGCGATCGTCGGTCGCCCAAGTCGTGAAGATTCTGGAAGACTACGGTGCGATGGATTACACGATTGTTGTCTCGGCGTCGGCTTCCGATCCCGCTCCGATGCAGTACATTGCGCCCTACGCCGCATGTGCTATGGGCGAGTTCTTCCGCGATACCAAGCGTCACGCACTGTGTATTTATGACGATCTTTCCAAGCATGCGGTGGCTTATCGCGAGATTTCACTGCTGCTGCGCCGGCCGCCGGGACGCGAAGCCTATCCTGGAGACGTCTTCTACCTCCACTCCCGTCTACTGGAGCGCGCCGCGAAGCTCAGCAACGAGCTCGGCGGCGGTTCGCTGACGGCGCTGCCCATCATCGAGACTCAGGCCGGCGACGTGTCGGCTTACATTCCCACCAACGTGATTTCAATTACCGACGGCCAGATTTACCTTGAGACTGATTTGTTCAACTCCGGTGTCCGCCCTGCAGTGAACGTCGGACTATCGGTCAGCCGCGTCGGCGGAAACGCGCAGATCAAGGCCATGCGCCAGGTTGCTGGGACGTTGCGGCTCGATCTCGCGCAGTATCGCGAATTGGCAGCTTTCTCGCAGTTCGGCAGCGACCTCGACAAAGCCACCCAGGCACAACTCGCACGCGGACAACGCTTGACCGAAATCCTGAAGCAGGGCCAGTACCAGCCACTGCCGTTCTCCAAGCAGATTCTTATCATCTTTGCCGGAACGCAGGGCCTGCTCGACGACATGCCGGTCGAGCAGCTTCGGGATTTCGAAAAGGGCTTGTACTCCTATGTGGACACATCGCATGCGGATATTTTGCAAGCCATCGAGGAGAAGAAAGTTCTTGACGACGATCTCAAGGCGGCAATGACCAAGGCCATCAAGGAATACAAAGAGCAGTTCGTCAGCGCCCATCAGGAAGTGGCCAAGGCGACAGCGTAACCAGGAATGGCAAACATCAGGGACATCCGGCGGCGCATCCGCAGCGTGAAGAACACGCGCCAGATCACCAAGGCCATGAAGATGGTGTCGGCGGCCAAGCTGCGCCGTGCTCAGGAACGAGCTTTGGCCGCGCGGCCATACGCGCTGATGATCACCAACGTTTTGCGCTCGCTCGTCAGCCGTGCTGATCTCGTCGATCCCCACACAGGGGAGCCGAAGCATCCGCTGCTGGCGCAGCGGCCGGAGCAGAACGTTCTGCTGGTGCTGGTGACGGGCGACAGGGGATTGGCCGGCGCCTTCAATTCCAACGTGCTGAAGGCAGCAGCCAAGTTTCTGCAGTTCTTCAAGGACAAGAACATCAGCATCGCCGCCGTGGGCCGCAAGGGGCGCGATTACATGCGCCGGCGTTATCCCGTGGCGGATCCGGACAGTACCACGCGTGCCGGCCAAGTGCAGATTGTTGGCGAGCACCTGAATCTGCTGGGCAAGCTGGAGTATGAGGCCGTCTCCGAGATCGTGGAGAAACTGATTCGAGCCTACGATGATGCTGAGATCGATTCGGTTTACGTTTTGTATAACGAATTTAAGTCGGTGATCTCGCAGCGGCTGATTGCGCAGCGCATTCTGCCGGTGCAGGAAATCGGCCGCCGGGAAGTGTTCCTGACTGAGGAGTTCACCCTGGAAGAGCGCGAGCGCATGGGCGAGGCAGCCCGCGGGGCAGGCATAAGTTTGCAAGAGCCGGAAGAGACTGAGGCAGAGCGAAAAGCCAGGGAGTTTCCCGCGCCAGATGTGGACTATATCTATGAGCAGCCAGCGGAGGAGATCTTCCATGACATGCTGCCGAAATATGTTGTCATGCAGCTCTTCCAGGCGATGCTGGAGTCGGTTGCCGCCGAGCAGGCTGCTCGTATGACGGCGATGGATTCGGCGACCAATAACGCCAATGACGTGATTGATTCGCTGACCCTGACCATGAACCGCGCGCGACAGGCGGCAATCACCAAGGAGATCATCGAGATTGTGAGCGGAGCGGCAGCGTTGTAAAACAGTTGCCGGTTGTCAGTTGTCGGTTGTCAGTGAAAGGTTCCCAGGCGCCG
>CAWGMV010000036.1:0-154228 GCA_963823635.1 uncultured Acidobacteriaceae bacterium
AGGTCCTTCTGCTCCCGGCGGATGATCGCGCCACGAGGAATTCACAAAGAGATCTGCCGTCAGCTCCGGCCCCAACTGCCCCAGAACCTTCTCCTTCAAGAGTTTGCCCCGGTAGAGGTAATGGTTGAGAAACTCCGTCATCGACAAGCCGACCAGCGCCGAATCCTCCACGGTCCACACATGAGGGAAATAGACGAGGAAGCGAAACTCCAGCGGCAGTGTCTTCTGGTGCTGCGCAATGTAAGCGTTCACCCCGGCGGCATATGCTTCGAACTGCGCGCGCTGCGCCGGAGGCATGTCGGCAACGGCCCGCTCCGCCACCTGCCGCAGGCCGAGGATCCGCTGCTCACGATCAATCTTGATGTACTCAGGTCCAAGCACGGCGGACAACTCGCCGGAGGCGTAACGGCGCGTCATGTCCATCTGCCACAGCCGGTCCTGCGCGGTGATGTATCCCTGCGCGAACAGCAGGTCCGGCAAGTTGGAGGCTGCGATGTGCGGCACGCCGAGCGAGTCAAAGGTCACGATGACAGGATTGGTGAGTCCGGCGAGATGAATCGTGCCGTCCCTCACGGGCAACGCCGCCCGCACCGCGCGATAGAACCAGACATCGAAGGCGAGGAAGGCGATAAGCAGCAGCACCAGGACCGCGACAACCGCACGAAAAATGAATTTGCGGTTGGACGAGCGGGCAGGCGGGGCAATCGTCGTGGTCACCATGGAACCTTCGATTGTAACCAACTCGGGCGGAGAGATTTCACCACAGAGGCACAGAGGTCACAGAGAAAACTTTGAAAAACAACCCTCTGTGCCTCTGTGTCTCTGTGGTGAATGATTTTCGACGCGATTGGCGGCCTGCAGGCGGTGCTATGCTGTTATCGAAGTTTCCATGCTGCAGAAACGCATTGATGATCAGCCGACCATCTCGCGCGAGATGTTGCGCGAGGCCCAGGGCATCTTCTACGGCCATCTCAAGCGTGTCGGCCTGAAGCACACCGGACAGCGCGACACCATCCTGCGCACTTTCCTGGATACCCGCGATCATCTCTCCACCGACGAGCTCTACCGCCTGGTGAAGAAGAAGGACGACCGGATCGGCTTCACCACGGTTTACCGCACGCTGAAGTTGTTGGCCGAGTGCGGCCTGGCCAGTGAGGTGGCGTTTCACGATGGGGTGGCGCGCTACGAGCACCAATATCAGCGGCGCAATCATCACCACATGGTGTGCACCGAATGCGGGACGTCGGTTGAGTTCTTCGCGCCCGGAATCGAACGCATCGAGCAGGAAGTCGGCCGCGAGAACAAATACCTGCCCACCCGGCACACCTTTCAGATCTACGGCATCTGCGAAAAGTGCCAGAAAAAACGGAAGCTTTGAAAGGGCGCACCTCCGCCATTTGCGAAGGCAGCTGCTAGACATGAATCAGGAGGAAGGGAAATGGAAAAAGTAGCCGGAATCGGAGGGTTGTTCTTCCGCGCTCATGATCCCAAAGCGTTGGGGTACTGGTACCAGCAACACTTGGGGATCGCGCTCACCCCAACGGGCGAGGGCGAAACGGTTTGGCAGCAAGAGGCCGGACCGACCGTCTTCAGTCCCTTTCCCGAAAAGAGTGGCTATTTCGGGGATCCTAACAAGGTCTGGATGGTGAACTTTCGAGTGCATGACCTCGACAAAATGGTGGCCCAGCTACGAGCGGCAGGAATTGAGGTCAAAGACCCGGAATCTTATCCCAACATCGGGAGCTTCGCTCGTCTGCACGACCCTGAGGGAAATCCCATCGAATTGTGGCAACCTTCATAGAACCTATCTCATGAATCGGTTGGTTTGTATCAGGGCACGACTTCGAGTCGTGCCGAACCGAGCAAAGTACGATGTTCGGGCTTTAGCCCCTGCAAAAATCGGCTCGCAAGTAGTGAATGCGCTTTCTTCTGCTACGCGGGCAATTGGGTGCTACACGGCAATTGGGGCCACACAGATGGCCGTGTTCACAATACCAAGCAGCAATGCGAGAAACGGGATGAGACGAAGCTTGTCTCGGAAAAGCCCAATGACGGAAAGAATCAACGAGCAGATTCCGGCAATATAGGCTACTACGAAGGCATCTTGTGCCCAATCGGGAGCGATTGTCTTCCCGCCTTGATGGAAGGCGGCGGCCCCTCCCCACACAATAACTAACTCCAACAGGCAGATAGCCAGAGCTACATAACCATATTTTGCTTGTCGAAACGCGAAATCGCGACCAGGACCCATAATGCGCTCTCTTTATTGTCATGCCACGGCACTACGTCGGGAACGCTGTGCAGGGAAGCTCCTGCGGCGGTGCTGAGCCAAATAGAGGGTTTCAGTACGTTGGATTGAATCCGTCAAAGTGTACAGAACCGGTTGTCGGCTGTCCTCCCTGACCATTGTTCACGTCCACCGTAACGTGCAGAGAACACGTGAAATTGAAATCTCCCATGTGGTAGACATTTGGTCCGTGTAAAGGATTGTACTGGTTGTCAAGTGGGCTGCCAACGATACCGTTCTTGCGGAACGTATCCAAGGTGTCCTGATAGGACATTCGCGATATGAATCCGCCGTCGGATCCGTAGCCTATGTCGGAGGTTGGCAATCCTGGACCTGCAGGAGCACCAGCAGACACATTGACGTTCGTGCTTTGACCATATGTGTCCCAAGGCAACCGGTAGACCGCCGGGACGCGGCGCTAAAGCGCTGCTCTACCCAAACGAACTGCATCACATCATTTCCTAAAAGGCGACTAAAGTCGGCTCGGGATGACAAAGTAAAGGACCTAAACCGCCCATGCTCACCCTCACCCAAGCCGCGGAACAGATTCGCACTCACCGCCTCTCTCCCCTTGAACTGACGCAGGACTGCCTGGCCCGCATCGAGCAGCTCAATCCTGTACTGAACGCCTTCATTACCGTCACCGCGGACCTCGCTCTCGAACAGGCACGCCAGGCTGAAGCGGAAGTGATGGCGGGAAACTACCGCGGGCCGCTGCATGGCATCCCCATCGGTCTGAAGGACCTGCTCGATATTGCGGGCGTTTCCACCACTGCTGCCAGCCGTCAATTCTGCAACTCATTTGCAACTGAGAATCCATCTTGCAACCGAATTGCAACTGATGATGCTCAGCTCGTCAAGATACTAAAGCGCTCCGGCGCCGTGCTCCTCGGCAAGCTGAACCTGCACGAATTTGCCTTCGGCATGAGCGGAATCGTGAGCGCCTTCGGCCCGGTAAAGAATCCCTGGGACACCGAGCGCATAACCGGCGGCTCCTCTTCGGGTTCAGCCGCCGCGGTGGCGGCTGGGCTGTGCGTCGCTGCCATCGGCACCGATACCGCGGGTTCGATTCGCTGTCCCTCTGCGCTGTGCGGCATCGTCGGGCATCGGCCCAGCGCGGGTTGGCTGAGCGCAGAGGGCATGATTCCGCTGGCGCGTTCCTTCGATACCGCAGGGCCGATGACGCAGAACGTGCGTGACGCCGCCGTCCTGCTGGAAATATTGAGCGGATTGCCGATCATCGCCGGCCTGGATGGCAGCGTTTCCAACCTGCGGATTGGCGTGCCGCGCAACGATTTCTTCGACGGCCTTCAGCCGGAGGTCGAGTCGCGCATCGTCGAAGCGCTGGCGGTCCTGAAGAAGCTGGTGGCTGAAGTGCACGATGTGCCGCTGCAAGCCGATCGCCACCGCACCGTCTTCGACGCGGAAATCTACGAATATCACGAGAAGATGGCCACGGAAACGCCGGAGCTTTACCAGCCGAGCACGCTGTTTCGTGTCCGCAAATGCGCCGGCATCAGCGCCAGCGATTACATCCGGGCGCAGCGCGCGTTGCAGCAGCAAAGACGCGCAGCGGAATCCATCTTCGAACAGGTGGATGTGGTCATCACGCCGACCACGCCGGCTGTGGCTCCCAAGATTTCTGACCTGCTGCCGCTGGCCGAGCCGGAGTTGCGAGGCTTCGAAACCAAATACATCATGCGCAATACTTCGCCGTTCAGCGTCCTGTATTGGCCCAGCACTTCAGTGCCATGCGGATTTACGCGAGAAGGGCTGCCGGTTGGCATGCAGATCTCCGGCCGGCCGGCACAGGATGCAGCCGTACTACGCTTGGCCTACGCCTATGAGCAGGCAACCGAATGGCACAATAAGAAGATAAGGACAGAGTAGCTGTAAGTATAGGAAAAGAAGAAGGTTGGCGAATTCGGATCGAGCGCGGTCAGGAAACCGCGCTTAGCGACTTTTGCGTTTAAAGGCGATTCTAGGGCCTCAAAGGCGTCGGGACATACTTCGGTTGCCTGATGGCATTCACGTCGATCCTGGCGCTTCCTACGCGATTCTAGAGGCATTATACGAAGCGGTCAGACCGGCAAAGTGGTCGTTTGTTGGCATAGCACTTAAAACTCATATTTGCCACGCACATAATAGCATTTACGTGCTACACCTTGGCTTCGAAGCCGACGAACACCGGCTCGGCTTCTAGACTTATCCCGAACTCATCCAAGACCCGCGTCTGAATTTCATCCTTCAGGGCCATGATCTCGGCTGCGGTCGCGCCGCCTCGGTTGATGATGGCGAGAGCATGCTTGCGCGAAATACCGGCCGCGCCTTTGGTATAGCCCTTGGCGAAGCCCGCGTGCTCGACCAGCCAGGCCGCAGGCAGTTTACGGAAGCCATCGGCCGCAGAATAACTTGGCAGTTGCAGTCCGCGCGGCCGCACACGGCTCGCGAGTTCTTCGAAGCAGGATTGCGGCACCACCGGATTCTTGAAGAAGGAGCCGACGCTGCGAGCATCGTCATCGCCGGGAACGATCAACATCGCCTTGCGATGACGGATTTCCCGTACTGCCGCTCGCACCTCCGCCAGAGTAGGCTCACCCGATTGCCCTTCGAAGAACTTCTGCAGATCCAGGTAGCGGATGGGCGGTGGCGCACCCTGGCGCAGCGCGAACGAGACTTGCAGGATGATGTAGCGGTCGCGCTCCGTCGTGTTGAAGATGCTGGAACGGTAGGCAAAACCGCAATCCGCATTCGACAGCGTCTTTGTCTTCAGCGAATGCAAATCGAGGACCCGCACTTCCCGAATGGTTTCCGAAACTTCCTGGCCGTACGCCCCAACGTTCTGCACCGGCGTGCCGCCAACCGTGCCGGGAATTCCGCTGAGGCACTCCAGACCCGCACAGTTGGCTTCGACGGTCAGCGCCACTAGAGCATCCCAATCCATGCCTGCGCCCGCGGTGAAGAGCATCAGCCCATCCGGGGTAACGGAATGCGAGATGCCGGCGATGCTGACCTTCAGCACCAATCCGGGGAAGCCTGCGTCCGCAACGACGACGTTGCTGCCGCCGCCCAGGATGAACAGCGGCAGTGGCCGGGTGCGCGCGAACTCGACCGCTTCGATGACCTCGGCTTCGCTGCTCGCCTCGACGAAGTAGCGCGCCGGACCTCCGACGCCCAGCGTCGTGAGCGGAGCCAGCGGAACGTGTTCGCGGATTAGCATGCAATGTGCAGCGTCACTTCGCGCCTGTCTGGAACGCCTTGATCACGATATCGTTCGGCTGACTGCCGACCGGAATCAGCGTTACCAGCGCACGGTCGGCGCTGATCTTCGAGTTGTCGCGGGTCTTCACGGTTCGGACAACAGCAACATCTCCGGAACGGGAATTTACTACCAGCAAGTGGGCTTCGTCCGGCGTCAGCGCCAGCGCGTCAGGATGGCTGCCGACCTGTACCGCACCAATCACCCGACCCTCGTCGATGGCATAGACGCTGACGTTATCAGAGCCGAAGTTGCTGACATAGAGCAGGCTGTTGTCGGAGGTCACGATCCCACGCACGGGGCTATTGCCAATCAGATAGCTGCCACCGACTTCATTGGTCCCTGTCTCCACAATGGAAAAATTGTTTCCCTCGAAGTTGCTGACGAACAGCTCGCCGCCGTCGGGCTTGAGCGCTAGCTGAATTGGCAGCTTGCCGACATCAAGCAGCGTCAGCAAACGGTCCGACTTGAGATCAACAGAGGCAAGCTGGTTCGATCCCGGACATGCCACGAACACCTTGCTGGAATCCGGCAGAATGACGAGGTCCTGAGGTTGCTGGCACACCGGTATAGTGCTGCGGACCGCGAGCTTACCGGTGTCAAAGATCGAAACGGTGTTGTCAGCGCGATTGCTGACAACCACCAGCTTGCCATTGGGGGAAACTCTGGCTAAACCGGGCGCGCCGCCGACCCGGATGGTCGCAATCACGGCGCGTTTTACGAGATCAATGACGGAAACATTTGCCGAGCCGGAGTTGGCGACGTAAGCGCGTTTGCCATCGGCAGAGACGGAAACGAAATACGGGGCACGATGAACGCCGATGGTGGCGACAACTTCGTTGCGCTCCGCGTCAATGACGCTGATGTTGTTGGAGTCGGCATTGGCGACATAGATCTCATTGCGTGTGGGACTGGCAGCGACTCCGGTGGGATTGGCGCCCACCGTAATTGTCTTCACATTGGTGAGCTGGAGAAGATCCAGGACGCTGACAGAGTTGCTCTTGCCGTTGGTTACGTAAGCGTATTCGTGGTATCCGGGATCGACGGTCTGGCGCTGATGACAAGCTGTCAGGCACGCCGTCATCAGCGATAACAACAGCGTGACAACGTAGCGACGGCTGGCTGTAAGCATCAGCGGGCGGCGGCCGATCCAGCGCTGGCGAGTAGCGGGTTAGGACGCCGTGCTCCCGCATTGGCCACAGGATCGGCGACAGTACGTTTCAGCACCTTGGCAATTTCGCGCACCTCGGCCATGAGTGCGTCGAACTGTTCGGGGAACAGCGACTGTTTGCCATCACTCAGAGCGCGGTCGGGATCGGGGTGGACTTCGATGATGAGACCGTCCGCTCCAACGGCAACCGCGGCCCGCGACAGCGGCGTGACCTTGTTGCGCTTGCCGGTACCATGGCTGGGATCGACAATGATGGGCAGGTGGCTTAGCCGTTGCACGGCAGGCACGATGCTGAGATCGAGGGTGTTGCGGGTGTGGTCGGCAAAGGTGCGCACCCCGCGCTCGCACAAGATTACTTCGTAGTTGCCCTCGCTCATCACGTATTCAGCGGCCATCAGAAATTCGTCCAGCGTTGCCGACATGCCGCGCTTCAGCAACACCGGCTTATGAGCTTTTCCAGCGCGCTTCAGCAGCGAGAAGTTCTGCATGTTGCGCGCCCCGATCTGGATGACGTCGGCGTACTTCTCCACCAGGTCCAGCGTCTCGTTGTCGATGGCCTCGGTGACAATGAGCAAGCCAAAGCGGTCGCGCACTTCGGCCAGAATCTTTAGCCCATCCTCCGCCAGGCCTTGAAACGAGTACGGCGAAGTGCGCGGCTTGTAGGCGCCTCCGCGAAAGAACTTCGCTCCGGCCCGCGCGACTCTCTCGGCAGTAGTCAAGGCCTGCTCACGCGACTCAATAGCGCACGGACCGGCGATGATCGCAACTTCGTCACCACCAAAGCTGGCGTCCGTGCCGGCAAAGCGGATGACCGTGTCTTCTTCCTTCACGTCACGGCTCACCAGCTTGTATGGCTTGCTGACCCGGATGACCTCCTGCACTCCCGCCATTTCGTCGAACGTGCCCGCATCGAGCTCCATCTCGTTGCCGGTGATGCCGATGGCCGTGCGCTGCGTGCCGGGAATGGAGTGGGCGCGAAGACCCAGCGATTCGATCTTCTGGCAGACGCCCCGCACCTGCTCCTCGGTGGCGTGCGCCCTCATGACAATTAGCATTCGGGACCCCTTGTTGCCCACCTAGTGTAACGCGGAAGAGACAAAAGGCGGAAAGCATGAGCGCCGATGGAAGTGGGTTTATAAACGTGGCAGTTTTTCAAGTCAGACGAACATCGCGGTCAGGGATGCAAAAGCGGGACTGTTGCGGGCGGGCGGCAACAACTCATCTCATAAATCGCTTTGTATCAGGGCACGGCTTCAGCCGTGCCGCAACTCGGCCGACTAGGAACCCGGGCTTTAAGCCCCTGGGGGAGCCTATTCAGGCGAGTGCAGGGGCTAAGCCCGATCTTTTCCAGTGCCGTGTTCGGCACGATTGAAAGTCGTGCCCTGATACAAGCCTCATCCCCGGCGATTCATGAGATAGGTTGAAGAGGAATTTCCTCCGATTATCGAAACGGAACATCACCATGACGCCAAATTGAGGATACATTCTCGCAACCCGGTTGCAACTGGTAAAACGTTGTGAGGTTGCTTTAGGTGTTTCAAGAATCGTGTTTTGCCAGGCCGGACGCGAAGAACCTCGCTGCGAGCCCGCAAAGCGGCCACATTGTCTTTTCAACAACTGATCGGGCCGCGACGTTGTAGAACCGGGTCACACTGCGAGTCCGCAAAGCGGACGTAATAGTCTAGCCCAGCGTGAAACGCTGGGGAATCGATCCCCAAGAAACCCGAGTGCCGTAGGCACGGCAGCGTCCTCACCAAAACCGAATCGCGGGTCGTACGGCACGCCTGAATTTTTCAGCAAGCCTAGGAACTCGTCCTCGAAGCTACGCTTTTGATGGTGCTGCACCTGATTTGCGATGTAGTCTATGACCGCTTGCCGCTGCGATTGGCTGACACTGAAGGCGCCATACCCCTCCTGCCACTGAAATTTGGCTGATGTTTCCCGCAGCCAGCGTGAGCGGTTCACCTTGAGCTCCTGCATCGCCGTTGCCAGGGTGATTGTTTGCGGCAAAAGAATAAGAACATGAAGATGATTTTCCGTTCCACCCGCAGCAATAACGTGGATTTTCTTGGCATACGCGAGCGCGGCGACGTAGCGCCAGAGCTCCTCCGGCTTGCGAATCAAGTTCTGACGTTCTTTAGTGCTGAACACACAATGCAAGAGGTTATGCGAGTAGGTATGCGACATAGACTCAACAATAGAGAACCGTCGCCCCAAGTGATTGTGACGACGCGCACGTATAGACGTTCAGGCTGTCGCCCCTACGGGGCTCGTTCATCCCAATAATCTGCTTACCCAGCGTTGCACGCTGGGCTAGACTATGGCGTCCGCTTCGCGGACTCGCAATGAATCCTGGTCCCACATTGCCGTGACGCGATCATTTGTTCAAAAAGCAGTGCGCTTCGCGGACCGCGACGGACCTCATCCCACATTTCCATGGCGCGATCATTTGTTCAAAAGGCAGTGCGCTTCGCGGACTGGCAATAAATCCTAGTCCCACATTGCCGTGACGCGATCATTTGTTCAAAGAGCAGTGCGCTTCGCGGACTCGCAATGGACCCTGGTTCCACATTTACGTGACGCGATCATTTGTTCAAAAAGCAGTGCGCTGCGCGGACTCGCAACGGACCCGCATCCCACATTGCCGTGACGCGATCATTCGTTCAAAAGGCAGTGCGCTTCGCGGACCGCGACGGACCTCATCCCACATTTACATGACGCGATCATTTGTTCAAAAGGCAGTACGCTGCGCGGACTTGCAATGGACCCTGGTCCCACATTTCCCTTGACGTGATCATTCGTTCAAAAGGCAGTGCGCTGCGCGGACTTGCAATGGACCCTGGTTCCACATTTCCCTTGACGTGATCATTCGTTCAAAAAGGCAGTGCGCTTCGCGGACTCGCAATGAATCCTGGTCCCACATTGCCGTGACGCGATCATTCGTTCAAAAAGGCAGTGCGCTTCGCGGACTCGCAACGGACCCTCATCCCACATTGCCGTGACGCGATCATTTGTTCAAAAGGCAGTGCGCTGCGCGGACTCGCAATGAATCCTAGTCTTACGTTGCCGTGACGCGATCATTTAAGCGATTCCCAAGAAACCCGAGCGCCGTAGGCATGGCAGCCTTCCTCAGCGGTTCCGGGTCTTGAACACCGCGAGACCCGGGTACCCGGCAAAGGAGATCGGATCCCCTCGAGGGTGTTCAAATCTCAGGCGCAATGATGGAGCGGCTATTCGAAGCCCGGTCAATAGATCACCATGTCGCCTTGGTTTCCATATTGATAAGGCGAACCGGGAACAGGAGTTAATTGAGCATTTTGGAAGTCGTATCCGTCGATGGCGGACGCAGGACAAAGGCGCTGGCACAAGCCCATAGCATAGACAAAGGACCCTGTCCGCTGGAGACGTCCAACGAGCTGTCCCATCGGAGGGATAATCTCAGTTACAGCGCTTCCGGAAAAGCTAAGAACCGCTATGCCGCCGAGAGGCGATATAGGATCCTCATGCACTGGGGACGCTATCAGGTAAGTCCCTGATGCATCCCACAGTAGGTCTAACACATTCAGGGTGACGCCCTCCTGGGTAAACGTGAAGGGCTGCGGCAAGACGGCGGTGAGAGCTCCATTGCTGGCGATACTGTAGATCTGCACTTCCGACGTCGCCAGATACTTGCCATCGGGTGAGACGGCCATTGCTGCCGCGCAATCGCTTGCTGCTAGCGGATACGTCGCGACCAGAATGAGTGTTCCGTCGGAGGCGCGCGAGAAGGACAGGATGCTGCCCCCGTTGGTGGAGGGACTAGGGCAGGTCGCGATGAACGCTAAGGTTCCGTCGGGCGTAAATACCATCCGGGAATTAGTGGTTACATTCGGTACGGCAATCGTCCCCAAGGCTTGCAGAGAACCATTGGCGGGAAGGACGGTTACTCCAGTTGTCCCGCTACTGTCGATGGGGCCCGGCAGGTATAGATTCGATCCCGTAGGGTCAACTGACGGTGGCCCCGCATTACCCTGTTGGAATCCTGGGAGAGTAGAGCTGCCATATGAGGCGAGGGAATAATCAGGGTTTACAAGGAGTGACTGCACGGGCCCCTGCACGTTCTCCCCCGCCATAAACAACAACGGCAACGTAGGCGAGGCGGCGATATTGAATTCCGTAATCGCCGATTCCGGCGATGAAGGCAAGAGTGTAAGCGAGCCATCGCTCTGAATTTGCAGGCCAACCCCATCGAATTCGTAGTTAGGGCCGTTATTCGAGGTGTACAGAGCCGCACCCCTCGGAGGCGGTGGATTGATTGCAATGCTGAGGCTGGCCGAAACTGTCGCGGGCGGAGTCTCACTGTCCGACGCCTGCAGGGTGAAGCTGGAAGTGCCAGTTGCGGTCGGCGTGCCGGAGATCACTCCGCTGGTTGCGTTCAGCGTAAGGCCAATGGGCAAACTGCCCTGCGTGATCGTCCACGAATAAGGAGCAATTCCGCCAGAAGCAGCCAAGGTGGCGCTGTAAAACACGCTTGGACTGCCGTTGAGAAGAGTGGTCGTCGTAACTTGTAGTGCAGAGTTGATGGAGATGGGCAACATCGCACTAGCCACGCTAGGGGGCTGCTCGGAGTCTGCGACGTTCACGCTAATCCCAAAGCCGCCTGCAGAGGTGGGCGTACCCGACAATACGCCCGCCCGACTCAAGCTGAGCCCGGGCGGCAAACTTCCCGAGCCTAGGTTCCAGGCATAAGGCGAGACCCCGCCGGTCGCGATCAGCGTTGTAGTGTAAGGAACATTGATTACTCCCGGTGGGAGCGTGGACGTGGCTACGGAGAGGGGCGATGACGGGGAGTGGCTGGAGGAGCCGCATCCTGACAGCAGAGCTGCCATAGCGAAACCGATTGCGAGAACGGCCAGCTTGCGACGCTGCATGTTCGACTCCTGAGCTTAGTAAGCACACAATACTAACCCCACCAAAAAATTAAATCTCGAACTGGAGTCGGTTCTTCGACACGAGGGGTCATCCGCCGGCCGCGAATATAGAATCAAACCCGTCATGCAGGTGCAATCGGAGAAGAAAGAACGCGACATTCTGAAGCTGCTGCCTCCGCCGAAGCGGCCACCGAAGCTCACTTCATTGCGCATCGGCATCCACACTTCCACCGCCGGCGGCCCGGAACTGGCTGCCGAGCGTGCTTATCGCCTGGGCTGCAACACCTTTCAGATCTTCTCCTCGAGCCCGCGGCAATGGAAGCCGTACGAGCTGGCGCGGACGCAGTGCGATGAGATGTCGCGCCTTCGCGAGCGCTATGGATTGATGCCGCTGGTCATCCACGCCAACTATCTGGTGAACTTGGCGGGCGGCAATCCTGAGTTTCATGCCAAGTCGATCGCTGCGTTTCGCGGCGAGGTAGAGCGGGCGCTGTCGCTCTGTGCAGAGTTTCTCGTGCTGCATCCCGGTTCATTTCGTGGCAGCAGCCGCGAAGAGGGCTTGCAGCGGGTTGCGCTGGCCATCGAGCAGGCTGTGGACGGGCTTGACTTGAAGTCTCCCACTCAGGCAAAACCGGATTGGGTGGGGCGCCCGCCGCTGCGCATCCTCATCGAGAACACCGCCGGATCGGAGTTTTCGCTTGGCGGAACCTTCGAGCAGGTTGCTGAACTGCTGTACCTGCTAGGCGGATTCGTGCCATCGGGAGCTTGTATAGATACTTGCCACACCCACGTCGCCGGGTACGACATCGTAAGCGAAGAAGGATTCGCCGAAACGCTGGAGCAGCTCGACCGCACGGTCGGCTTGAAGAATGTTTACGTCTGGCATTGCAACGACGCGAAGGCCGCGCGCGGCTCGAAGCTCGACCGCCATCAGCACATCGGGAAGGGAAGCATTGGGCTGAAGCCGTTTCGCCGACTGCTCAACGACCCGCGCCTGGCGCACGCATCGTTCATCGCCGAAACGCCGATCGATGAGCCGCTGGACGATCTAATGAATGTGAATGCGCTGAAGGGGCTAGTCAGAGGGGCATCGCAGAAAATGTCCGCGGGCAAGAAGGCAGGTTCGGAACGGATGAATCTGTAGCGTTGTCTCAGGGCACGACTTCAGTCAGGAATATCCTCTTGAGTCAAACTGAGCAAGGGCGCATACTCCGACAGTCCGAAGTTGTGCTGACAGTGCGGAGGTCTATCCAGTGCTCGACCAGTTGCTCTCTTGGTTAGTTATTTTTTGTCCATTCGCCCTGTCCATTGTTCCGGTCTTTATACCCCCTAGAAGCGAAGATGAGAAATCGCACATGAAGTGGCGGTATATTCTCGTTGGCTTCGGCATACTTTTCAGCATTATTGCATGGTGGCAACAATCGCGCGCTGTAAGGGCATCAAGAGACGACCGTGAGGCGGCTATCACAGAAACGTCAACGCGAGTCGCGGCAGAAACGTCACAACGAGTAACAAAAGCAGTTAGTGAACAGTACGCCAACACTATTTCTGATCTCAATCAACAAATCGGCGGCCTCAAGCAAGAGTTGCTAGAGCAAGGTAAGAGCGTATTTGCCATGAAGGGGGCGACTGAAAAAGAGTTAGGCTTGAATTATGTTCCATCAGTGGATTTACTATACCAGAACAAGGAATTCGACATTTTTAATCGTGGAAAGACGAATCTGTACCTGTGGGGAGACCGGCTAGACGACGGGCCAAAGAGTGTAGATATTCCTAGAGTTGTAACCCCAACCAGTTCTTATCATGTGTATGCCGCTAACATCGAAAAGGAGATGTTGGATAAGTATGGCCCCGACTCGCCGGATAGAGCTTTGGCATTTGAGTTGTATGTTTCTAGTGAAGATGGGAAAAAACATATAATCAAGTTTATGTTGCTAATGCACATAAAAGGTGGAGTCCTTACAATGGACACCCAAAATATCGGAACTGTAGAAGCCAAATCGTTTTGGGCAGCAACAAGCGTTTTGCATTCGACGTGCACCGCTGAAGCCGTGCCCTGATACACAACTTGACGAGTCAGGTAGTCAGTAACCTCCGGCGTCCTCCACAAAGTGGTACTCGCCATCGAAAACACCAGAAGCTTCAGCGGCTTTGGCAGCGTCAGGATTGTTGATGAACTCCCGGGCCTTTTCCATGCTGGCAACCTCGAACAGGAAGAAAACGTTATTGGGATCTTCAACGGTGCGCCACACCTGGATGAGTCGAAGGCCTGCGTCCCGATGGGCGGCTGCGTGAGAAGCAAAAACCGCCTTCCATCGTGCGAAGTCGGCGACGCGATTACGACAGAGCATGTAGGTCATGTAGGGCTCTCCAGGGTTCTTGTGTGTGCTTTTCACCAGGGAGGACACGGAGATCACGGAAAAAAACAGGAAGAAAACTCCGTGGCCTCCGTGCTCTCCGTGGTGAATAACTTGTCCACTGCAATCTCGGGTGATGTGCCGTTGTAAAATCAAAGTTTATCCCAAGGCATCTAACGAACACTTATGGCCAAGTCCAAAACTCAGCCGCCGGAGGCGCCGCAAACCGAAGCCGCAGTCCGCCCTGACCGTTACGATCCCGAGGCGATCTACAAGAAGTGGTCTGCCCGGTGGGCTGAGAATCCCGATCTGTACAAAGCCGAACCGCCTACGAGCGCGCGCAAGAAGTACTACGTGCTGGAGATGCTGCCCTATCCGTCGGGCGCGCTGCACATGGGCCACGTGCGCAACTACTCCATTGGCGATGCGCTGGCGCGCTACATGTGGATGCAGGGCTACAACGTGCTTCATCCCATGGGGTGGGATTCCTTCGGCCTCCCCGCGGAGAACGCGGCCATCCAGAACCAGACGCCGCCGCGCGAGTGGACGCTGGGCAACATCGCCAAGATGAAGGCCCAGATGAAGCGCCTGGGCTTTGCTTACGACTGGTCAACCGAAGTCACCACCTGCCTGCCTGATTACTACCGGTGGAACCAATGGTTCTTCCTCAAGTTCCTGGAGCGCGGGCTGGCCTATCGCAAGAAGAGCCGGGTGAACTGGTGCCCGGATTGTGCGACTGTGCTGGCCAATGAACAGGTCCTGCCCAACGGCTGTTGCTGGCGGCACGAGACCACGCTGGTGGAGCAGCGCGAGCTGGAGCAATGGTTCCTGCGCATCACCGATTACGCCGACGAATTGCTGCAGGGGTTGGACAAGCTGCCCGGCTGGCCGGAAAAAGTCCGGACCATGCAGCGCAACTGGATTGGCCGCAGCGAAGGCACACTGGTGGACTTCAAACTTGACGGCGAGGCGGGGCCGGCAGGCGACAAAATCACCGTCTTCACCACGCGCGTAGACACCATCTTTGGTGCAACCTCGTTGCAACTGGCGCCGGAACATCCCATGGTGGCGGACCTGGTGGGCGGCAATCCCGACCTGGCTACGAAGATCGAAGAGCTGAAGTTCGAGCAGCGGACGGCCAAGGAAGCCGGCGACATTGGCGCCATCGAGAAGCATGGTATTTTCACCGAGCGTTCCGCCACCAATCCCTTCAACAACGAGCGCGTGCCCATCTGGGTTGCGAACTACGTCTTGATGGACTACGGCACCGGCGCCATCATGTCTGTGCCGGCGCACGACGAACGCGATTACGAGTTCGCTAAGAAGTACGGGCTGGATATTCGCGTGGTCATTCTGCCGCGGCGCGAAGGCGACGCTCCGGACGGCGCGCCCAACGAGCCGCTGGTGCCGTTCACCGAGATGAATTCCTTGCTCATCAACTCCGGTGAGTTCGATCAAATGTCCAGCGAAGAAGCCATCGAGAAGATGTCAAAGTATGCTGAAGAACATGGCTTCGGCAAGGCAACCACGACCTATCGCTTGAAGGACTGGGGGATCAGCCGGCAGCGCTATTGGGGCACGCCGATCCCGATCATTTACTGCCCGAATTGCGGCATAGTGCCGGTGCCGGAAAAGGACCTGCCCGTGCTGTTGCCGGAGAAGGTTGAGTTCGTGCCGCTAGCCGGCGGTTCGCCGCTGGGCCGAGTGCCAGAGTTTGTCAACGTAAGCTGCCCCAAGTGCGGCGGCCCGGCGCAGCGCGAAACCGACACCATGGACACCTTCGTCGATTCGTCCTGGTACTTCTATCGCTACACCAATCCGAAGCTTGACACCAAGCCGCTCGATACGGACACCGTCGCCTACTGGTTTCCCATCGACCAGTACATCGGCGGCGTCGAGCACGCGATTTTGCACCTCATCTATTCGCGCTTCTGGACGAAAGTTATGCGCGACATGGGCATGGTCAGGAACGATGAGCCGGTGGAGCGGCTGTTTACCCAGGGCATGGTAATCAAGGGCGGGGCGAAGATGTCGAAGAGCCTGGGCAATGTGGTCTCGCCCGATGACATGGTGGCGCGCTACGGCGCCGACGCAACCCGCATGTACACCCTCTTCGCCTCACCGCCGGAGCGCGATCTCGACTGGCAGGACCTGGGGGTGGAAGGCGTCAGCCGTTTCCTGTCGCGCGTGTATCGCTACGTCAAGCGCAACGCGGTGAACATTACCCGTGCCTACCCGAGACAAGAGACCGGGTGGCACGAACCGGAGGGCCAACCACTCAGCGACTTGAGTCCAGGAGCGAGGAAAGTCCAGCGGAAACTCCACCAGACCATCCGGCGCGTGACCGAGGATTTCGGCGGACGCTGGCACTTCAACACTTCCATCGCCGCCATCATGGAGCTGGTCAACGAGCTCTACGCCCATGAAGAGAACGTGCAGCGCGGTGTCGAATCGGCGAGATCAGAGTTTGCGCTGTCCTACGAAGTGACGCACAAGCTGGTGCTGATGCTGGCGCCGTTCGCGCCCTATCTGGCGCACGAGTTGTGGGAGATGCTGGGCGAAACCTCGGATCTATTGCGCGCGCCCTGGCCGAAGTACGATCCCGCGCTGGCCAAGGAAGAGCAAATCGAAATCGCCATTCAGGTCAACGGCAAGGTCCGCAGCCGCATCACCATTCCTGCTGCTGCGACGGAAGATCAAGTGCGCGTACTCGCCCTTGCCGATGAGAAGATTAAGTCGGCGATTGCGGACAAAGAAATCATCAAGGTGCTGGTGGTGAGCGGCCGCCTGGTGAATGTGGTGGTGAAGTAGGGGAACGTGATGGTTGCTCGCTTGACCCCTTAAGTGTTGTCGCCGAAGTGCATCGCAGCTAGGCTCTCAATTGTCAGAACCTATCTCATAAATTGTTTTGTATCAGGGCATGGCTTTAGCCGTGCCGCTGAGTGCACCTTTCTTTTTGTCATCCCGAGCGAAGCGAGGGATCTGCGGTTCGCCCCTACCGGATGATTGTTCGCGGGAGAACCGCAGATCCTTCGACTCCGCGAATGAGCGACCCGCCGTCGCGGGGTCGCTCATTCGCTCCGCTCAGGATGACAAAAAGAGAGGGCGATAAATACGGCACGACTGAAAGTCGTGCCCTGATACAAACCTTATCTCCAGCGATTTATGAGATGCGTTGTTAGCTATCCTTTTCTTAAGGAACTGCCCACTCAAATTTTGGGAATGAACATTATGGGGTCGAGGATCATCCCGCAGTGCACGCAATGCCAGGTTGCCGAGGCATGCAGTGACTAACAGAACCATCATTCGTCGAAGATCCAGATATCATTTGTGATCAGCTAATGCAGTTTTCTATCAGGTCGGCAACCACGAGGGAGAGGTGTACTCGGACAAAAGGAAAGTGGCCTCGCTTCGTGGTGATGGCCTTTCTGTGCTGCGGTTTATCGTGGGCGCAGACTTCCCCTCCAACTCCGCCCGCGGAAGCGCGAACCCTGCAAGGTACGGTCAAGTCCGGCACGACGCCGGTGCCGGGAGCGACGGTTTCGGCGACCAATCCCAAGACCCAGCAAAAGGTCGTGGGCTGGACGCAGCCAAACGGCAGCTACAAACTTACGTTGCCGAGTGATGGCGAATATACGGTGCGGGCCCAGATGGCGGCCTTTGCGACTGCCGTGCAGCAGGTGACGGTTGGTCCGTCTAACCCGAATCCTCACCTCGATCTCCAGATCGTTCTGCTCTCACGGTCCGAATCTAGTCAGGGCAACCCGCAAAGAAGGGCAGGTGGCGCAGGAACGGGTGGCCGCGGGTTCCAGGCACTCTCTGTCTTGCAGAGTGAAATGAGCGGGGACCAGAACGCGAATGGCCAGGAACCCGTGACTCCTTCCGGCATGCCGGTTCCGGGAGTGCCGCCAACGATAGCCACGGAATCGGTCGCGGTCTCCGGTTCGAACACGCCGAGCCTTTTCGGCATGGGTACGGACCGCTTTCAACAATATGGACAGCAGGGAGGCGCTCCCGGTGCTGGAGGTGGCCCGATGGGCGGCGGTTTTGGCGGACGCGGCGGCGGAGGGGGTGGAGGTCCGGTTGTCCTCGGCCGAAACCGAGGCTTCAACATCAATCAGCCGCACGGAACGATTTACTATTCGGCGAACGATGCTGCGCTGAATGCGGCCCCGTTTTCGCTGACCGGTCAGCCCAGCATCAATCCTGCGTATCTGCAGCAGCGCTTTGGAGGGGCCGTCGGCGGCCCGCTGATTATTCCCCACGTCTACCACGGCACCAAAACCTTCTTCTTCCTGCATTACAACGGCACCCTGGGCGACACGCCGTATAGCTACTACTCAACCGTGCCGACCTTGCTGGAGCGCAGCGGCAATTTTTCGCAGACCCTGATGAACGGCCAGCCAGTGCAGATCTTCAATCCGGCAACCGGACTGCCTTTCGCGAATAGCACAATTCCGCAGAGCATGATCAATTCCGCGGCAAATGGCTTGCTTAACTACATTCCGCTGCCCAACCTGCCGGGCCAAGTTCAGAATTTCCGGTCTATCACTGCGGCCAAGAACGACAGCAACGATTTCAACATTCGCTTGAACCAGGCGCTGGGCGGCGCATCAGCCGGCGGCGGCCGCGGGCGCAATCGCGGCCCCCAGAACAACTTGACCTTTGGTTTCCACTATCACGAGTCGGACCAGACGCTGACCAATTCTTACCCCAGCGTAGGCGGCAAGACCATCACCCACGGCTACGACGTGCCGGTGGGCTACATTCGCAGTTTTGGTCACCTCACCAACACTTTCCGGGTTGACTACAACCGAAGCACAATCCAGACCAATAATCTGTATGCCTACAACACCGACGTCACCGGACTTCTGGGAATCACCGGAGTTTCACAGAGCCCGGTCAATTGGGGCCTGCCCAATCTTTCCTTCAGCACCCTGGGAAGCATTCAGGACATCAACCCGGTCAACGATCGCAACCAGACGCTGACCTTCACCGACCAGATGATCTACACCCACGGCAAGCACACGCTGCGCTGGGGCGGCGATTTCCGGCGTTTCGAGGTCAATACCGAAACCGCCAGCAACCCACGTGGCAGCTTTGTCTTTACCGGACTGAACACCTCAGAGTTTGTTAATGGCACGCCGGTTGCGGGTACAGGTTACGACTTCGCCGACTTCCTGCTGGGCCTGCCGCAGCAGACGTCGGTGCAGTACGGAGCCAGCTCCAGCGGCTATCACTTCCGGGGAAATTCCTGGGACCTCTACGCCCAGGATGAATGGCGGTTCCGGAGTAATCTGACCTTCAACGTCGGTTTGCGATACGAATATGTTTCGCCTTACAGCGAGATCAACAATCGCATCGTGAACCTGGACATCGCGCCGGGGTTCACGGCCGTGGCTCCCGTGCTGCCTGGACAGGTGGGGCCACTGACCGGAACGGTTTACCCGATTACGCTGGTGAATTCCAACCACTTTGATTTTGCGCCGCGCATCGGGATCGCGTGGAAGGTTTACAAGGACACGGTGGTGCGCGCAGGTTACGGCATTAACTACAACACCACTGCTTACCAAAACATTGCGCAGGACATGGCCTTCCAGCCGCCTTTCTCGATTACGCAGACCAACGTGGAGTCACAAAGCCTGCCGTTGACGCTGCAAAACGGTTTTCCGCCGCCGCCAGCCTAATACCGTCACCAACAACTACGCCATCAATGTGAATTACCCGCTGGGCTACGTGCAGATCTGGAATCTCGATTTCCAACAGACCATTACCCCGACGCTAGTCTTGAACCTCGACTACACCGGCACAAAGGGAACACACCTCGACTTGCTGGACGCGCCCAATCGCACGCCTATTGGGCTTCGTATTCCCACCGTTCCGGCGTTTTACTATGAGGATTCGGTGGCCGATTCCAACGCCAACGCGGGCACCGTCCGGCTGCGGAAGCGGTTGGCTCACGCCATCTCTGTGGGCGGTACCTACACCTGGTCGAAATCGCTGGATAATGCCTCAACCATCGGCGCGGGGTCGGCCCTGGTCAGCCCGAATGGCACGGTTACTGGACAGTCCGTGGTCGCACAGAATCCATTTAACCTGAAGGCCGAATACGGACTCTCCAGCTTCAATCAGACACAAAAATTCACCGGCGATTACCTCTGGGAGCTGCCCCTCGGTCACGAGAAGCGTTGGCTGACGGGCCCAGGTATCGCCCGCGACGTGCTGGGCGACTGGCAATGGAGCGGCGACTGGACCATTGGCTCGGGATTTCCCTTCACGCCGCGCGTGCTAGGGTCCTTCACCGACGTGAACAGCGGCGTCAACGGAACTCTGCGCGCGAACGTGACCGGCGAACCAGTTCAGCTGTCTAATCCCAGCATCGGGGAGTGGTTCAATACCGCCGCATTTGTCGCTCCGCCGCTCGGTCAGTATGGCGATGCTCGCCGCAACAGCGTCATAGGCCCCGGCGAGGTGATCTTCGATATGGCTATGACGAAGGTCTTTCCCCTGAAAGAGTCGCGCATGTTCGAGGTGCGTATGTCAGCCACCAACGTTTTCAACCACCCGGTTTACACCAGCATCGATACGGTTGTGAACTCGCCTACCTTCGGACGGGTGACCGCGGTTGGCGCCATGCGTTCCGTGCTGATGACGGCGCGATTCAGGTTTTAGAGACTCACATGCTGCAGGACTACAAAGCGTTGACGCAAAAATTAATGGCGCTGGTCATCACCGCCGGCTTGGTGTGTCCTAACCTGGCGCTTGCCCAGCAGCCCGGCTATACCTTCAAGGCGCAATCGGAACTGGTGCTGGTGGATGTCTCGGTACGCGACAAGAGCGGAAATCTGGTGCGCGACTTGAAGCCAGAGGACTTTACGGTTCTCGAGGACAACAAGCCGCAGAAGGTTTCCACGTTTGACGTCGAGAACATGCAGAACACTCCCACCGTACCGGTCCAACAGGTGAATCTGTTGAGTACCACACCGAAGAAGGCGCGCGCCGCAGCAGCGAATCCGAATCCAGAGGCGTCGGCCGAACAACAGGCACTGAAGGATCGCAGGCTCATTATCCTGTTCTTCGACCTGTCGGCCATGCAGCCGGACGAAATCGAGCGCTCGGCCCAGGCGGCCCAGAACTACCTTGACAAGCAGATGGAGCCGGCCGATCTGGTGTCCATCGTGTCGCTGGGGAACACCATCACGGTAAATCAGGATTTCACTACCGACCGCGCGCAACTGAAGAAGGTGCTCGACAGCTTCAACCTGGGAGCGGGTGCGGGCTTTGAGGAAGGCACCACCGGGACGACCGAGGGAACTCCTGACAGCGGCAATTCTTTCACCGTGGACGACACGGAGTACAACATCTTTAATACCGATCGTCGTTTGGAAGCTCTGCGTACGGTCGCACAGCAGGTGGCCAGCGTTCCGCAAAAGAAGGCGCTGATTTATTTTTCCAGCGGAATGGACCGCACCGGTATCGAGAACGAGTCAGAGTTACGCTCAGCCGTCAATGCCGCGGTGCTGGCCAACATGGCCATCTACACCATGGACATTCGCGGGCTGCAGGCGCTGCCGCCCGGCGGCGAGGCGCAGAATGCCAGCCTGCGCGGCATATCACCCTACTCCGGCGCAGCGACAATGAACGCCCTAAACTCCAATTTCACGACGCAGGAGACGCTGGTCTCGCTGGCGGCCGACACCGGTGGCCGCGCCTATCTGGATTCCAACGATTTCAGCCGTGTCTTCCGCGGCGTTCAGGACGACACCGCGATGTACTATCTGCTCGGCTACCACAGCACGAACGCGGCGCGCGATGGCAAGTTCCGCCGCATCACCGTGCGCGTGAACCGGCCCGGAGTAAAGCTGGAATTTCGCAAAGGCTACTACGCCGCGGCCGACTTCCGGCACTCCAACAAAGAAGACCGCGAGCGCCAGCTTCAAGAAGAGCTGGCCTCCGATCTGCCCAGCACCGATCTGCCTATTTACCTGGCGACGGGATATTTCCGGGTTGCGGAGAGCCGGTACTATGTTCCCATTTCACTCATTGTTCCGGGCTCGGAGATCCCGTTCACCTCCAGCAAGGATCAGGACAAGGCCACGCTGGACGTGCTCGGCCTGGTCACCGATGAGAAAAAGATTCCCGCCGGCGGGATTCGCGATACGGTGAAGCTGGCGGTAAATACCTCGAATGAAGTTCGGCGCAAGAACGTCCAGTATGACAACAGCGTGGTCTTGCCGCCAGGGACATATCACCTGAAGATCGTGGTGCGGGAAAACCAGAGCGGCCGCATGGGGTCTTTCGAGACCGACTTCACCATACCTGATTTGAAATCCACTCCGCTGAAGATGAGTTCCGTCTTGCTGGCCAGCCAGATGCAGCCGGCGGGGAAGCACGATAGCAACAATCCGCTGGTCAGCAATGGATCGGCGATTGTGCCCAGTGTAACCCGCGTCTTTTCCAGCGGGCAGCACCTGTATTTTTATTATGAGGTGTACGATCCAGTGCATAGCAAAGGCGCAACAGAAGCCGCGAATCGCCAGGGAGGGAAGTCTCCCAGCAGCGCCGATGCGAAGAACGCCGTGCGAGTGCTGAGCAACGTTGCTTTCTTCAAGGGAGACGTAAAGGCCTACGAGACGCCGCTGGTCGAAGTGCACGAGATGACTGTTCCCAGCCGCCATGCGGCGGTGTTTCAACTCGACGTGCCGCTCAGCCAACTGAAGCCGGGATTCTATACCTGCCAGGTCAACGTGATTGACGACGCAGCCGGCCACTTCGTCTTTCCACGGGTGGCGATGTTGGTGCGGCAATAGCGGCCTCCGTTGAGGACGAAAAGTTACTTCCGCATCACCGCAGCCACGCAGAGTCTCAGTTATTATTTATTTACTTTTTCCTGAAGGTACCAACGGCCTGAGTTTCCTGAATCGCTATATGGGACCAAGGATGGTTTCATTCCGCATCCCTCTGATCTTGATACTGGGGCTCGCAACTGAGCTGGGCTTCGCCACGCAAACCGCCCCCTCGGCGCGATCGCAGGCTGACATCAACAAGGAAGCCCAGGCTGCCTACCAGGCCGGCACTGCAGCGGCCGCCAAGGGCGACTATAAGACCGCCGAAGCCCAATTGCAGAAGGTTGTTCATTTGGCGCCCCAGATTGCAGAAGGGCATAGCGCCCTGGGCGCGGTTTTAATGCGTCTCGGGCAATTCACGCCCGCGATCAAAGAACTGGAAAGAGCCCTCGCGCTAAAGCCGGCCGATTCGTTTACCCAGGTCAATCTCGCCATAGCCTATGAGCAAACGGGCGCCTACAAGAAAGCGATACCCTTATTCGAAAAGGCGGAGGCCGAGGCGCAACGCAAACCCGCTTCCTCGCAGCCGGTTCCTTCCCAGGTTCTCGCAGCGCACGCGCGCGCGCTCGCCGCGACCGGTCAGTTGCCGGCGGCAGTCGCCAAGATGAAGACTGCCGTCGACGAGTCGCCGCGGGACGCCGACCTTCATGACCAACTGGGAACGATGTACGCCCAACAGCAGACTTGGCCTTCGGCGATCAACGAATTCCAGACAGCGATTGAGCTGGATTCTCAGTTGGCCGCGCCTCACATGCATCTGGGAGTGGCGCTTCTCATCCAGCAGCGGGCTCCCGCCGCAGTCGCGGAGCTGACCACGGCTTCCCAACTGGCTCCCGACGACGCCATCACAGCTACCGAGTTGGGAAAGGCCTATGTGGCGAACGATGAGGACGAAAAGGCCATCGCGGCATTCCAGCGCGCGATCAGCCTCAATTCCTCTGCCCTAGAAGCCAAGTATCAACTGGCTCTGGCGCTGCAGCGCACGGGGCGCGACCAGGACGCGGTTCCACTGCTTCGCCAGGTCATTGAAGCTGACCCCAAGAACGCAGAGGCGAGCGCGAGCCTGGGATTTGCTTTGCTCCATACCGGCAATGCGAAAGATGCAATCCCGTTTCTTGAGCGTGCCCTCGAGCAACACGCCGATAGTCCCATAGCGCATCAGAATCTGGCTGCGGCCTACATGCAAATGAACGAAGTCGATCAGGCGGTTGCGGTCTTGCGTTCGGGACTCAAGGCCAATCCGCAAAGCTTCGAGCTCCATTACAATCTCGGGCTCGCACTCAAATTGAAGGATGACAACGCCGGGGCCATTCCTGAGCTGGAAACGGCAGCCAAGCTTAATCCGTCAGCCTATGAGCCGCATTACACGCTGGGCGTCCTTTATATGCAGGATGGCCGCTACGAGGATGCGGCTCGTGAGCTCGCTCTGGCGATGAAGTTGCATCCCGACAATGCGGACGGCTGGGCAACCTTGGGCAATGTCTATCGCAAGATTGATAAGTTGCCGGAAGCCGCCGAGGCGCTGCGGGAAGCAATTCGTCAAATGCCGGAGCAGCCGGACCCTCACCTGACCCTGGCCGCCGTACTTGCACAGCAGGGACAGACAGCCGAGGCGGCGGCCGAGCGAAAGAAGGGCGCTGAGTTGGAGCGCGTGGCCATGAATCGGCAGAGAGCGACAGTGTCCACAAATTCAGGCAACTCTCTGCTCAAGAAAGGCCAGGTGACGGATGCCATCGAGCGTTACCAGGAGGCGCTCAGCGATGATCCCAATTATGCCGAGGCGCACCGTGGGCTGGCCAATGCGCTCGAACGTCAAGGCAAGACGGCGGAAGCCGCGGCGGAACGGCAAAAGGCGGACGAGTTGGAACAGTCGCAACGGCGATAATCGGCCAACGGCACCTTCTTTGCCAACGCCTCCATTTACAAAGGAGTTGGGATGCGATATACCATGTCCACACAGGGCACGACTGCAACGGGGAAGTACCCTCATTAGAGTTTCGGCCACAACGCGAATGGTCGCAGCCCCATGGAACGAAGGGGAGGTCGGTTCATCCCGGTAGATCGTCATGAAGTCTCGAATGGGCCGAATCATCGTGGGTGCCACCGGTTTCGCGGCTGTCTTCACGTTGCTCATGGGGACGGCTCAGTTCACTACCTACGCGCAATCGGGCGAAAAAAGCGAGCGCGATAACTACTCCGATAAGATACGGCAGACTTATGACTTCCGCTTCGGCAAGGACAACCTGTCGCTGCCTGGCAACGCCGCGATCGAAGGCAACGAATTCATTCAGCCCGGAGCATTTCCCAAGGCTGAGTACTGCGGCCATTGCCATGAAGAGGCCTACCATCAGTGGCGCCAGGCGTTGCACTCCAATTCATTTCGCACGCCTTTCTACCGCGCCAGCGTCAATATCCTGGTTGGCACCAAAGGCATCGAATTCTCGCGACATTGCGATAGTTGCCACAATCCGATTGCCGTTCTGTCCGGCGCACTCACCCAGGACTCGCAGGTTGATCGCTCGTTTGACCAGGACGGCGTAACTTGCATGGTCTGCCATTCGATTCAGCAATTGCAGTCCACGTCTGGTAATGGCGGCTATGTCATGGGCGTACCCGCGGTCATCGTGGACGGGAAGGGCAATCGCATTCCCGGCCAGGTTCCTTTTCCCGACATCCTGGCGCATCCCGAACGTCACTCGCAGGCTGTCATGCAGCCGTTTTATCGGACAGCGGAATTCTGTGCCTCCTGTCACAAGGCGAACCTGCCGAATCCCCTCAACGATTACAAATTTATCCGCGCCTTTACGGTGTATGACGAGTGGCAGAATTCCAAGTTCTCCAAGCGTAATCCGCTGACTTTTTACTCGGCTGACCTCAATACCTGTCAAAGCTGCCACATGCGCCGCGCTGCCGCCACTCTACCCGACTATGGCAAGAAGGGAGGATCGTTCGCCTCGCATCGTTGGTTGGCCGGAAACACGGCTGTGCCGTTCTACTACGGTTTCGACGAGCAACTGCAGAAGACGATCGAGTTCCTGCAGGCGGGGAACTTCCTGAACGTGGACATTTTCGCCCTGAAAAAAGCTGGCCAGGACAGCATGATCTCGCCGCTGGGCTCCGTCCCCTTTCAGCTTGAGCCAAACGAGGTGGTCGAAGCCTACGTCGTTATCCAGAACAAGAATATTGGTCACTCGCTGATTCCCGAGGTCCGCGATCTTTACGAAGCCTGGGTTGAGTTCACGGTGAAGGATGCCGCCGGAAACGACCTCTATCACAGTGGATTTCTGAAGCCTGACGGCATGCTGGATCCTCGCGCGCACAGCTTCACCAACCGTCCGGTGGATCTCTACGGCGAGTTTGTTGACAATCACAAGGTCTGGACTATCCATTCCGTGGCTTATGACAACTCAATTCAGTCCGGCCGCTCCGCCCTGGTGCGGTATGAATTCCAGATCCCGAACGATGTAAAGGGACCTCTTAGCATTACGGCCCGTGTGAACTACCGTCATCTGCGCCAGAGCTATCTGAACAATGTGTTCGGCCCCGATCATCCCCTCTATCCGGTTGTGGAGCTTGCTTCCCGTACCCGCACGCTAGACATGGGTCTGAATCAGGTCACCGCCCCCGCTCCCGGTGACAACCAGGACTGGATGAGGTGGAACAATGTTGGTATCGGCTTCCTCGACGAGCAGCAACACTCCGATGCTATCCACGCTTTCGAGCAGGTGGTGAAGCTGCGGCCCGACTATGACGACGGCTATGTCAACATCGGCCTGACCTATATCGATTGGGAAAAATACTCGGCCGCACGACCTGCTTTGGAGAAGGCACTAGAGCTGCATCCGAACTACGCGCGTGCGCTTTACTATCTGGCGCTGGTGGAACGGCGCGAGGGACATCCTGAGGCCGAAGTCGCCGACCTGCAGAAAGTTGTGCAACAGTATCCGGACTCACGCGATGCTCGCCGTGAGCTCGGCATCGCCTACTATCAGCAGCACCGCTCCGAGGATGCCATAGCTCAGTTCGAGGCCTTGCAGGGGATCGATCCGGATGATCTGGCGGCGCACTACAACCTCGCGATCCTGTATCGTCGTAAGGGCATGAAGAAGAAAGCTAGTGAGCAGGCAGCGTTATACGCTACCAAGCGAATTGACCCTGAGGCGCCAACCTATTCGCTGTCGTTTCTGCGTAAGCATCCTGAGATATCGACGGAAAGCGTGCCCTGGCACGTACACACAGACATGGAGATGGGCTCGGCCAGCGGCATGGGTCGTCCGTAACCTTAGGGAATCCACAAATGCATTGGGACCGCCGAAAGTTTCTCCGTTCGCTTAGCCGGACGGCGCTCGTACTTCCATTCACAGACCTTCTGGCGCTCGCTGCTCCTCAGCAGGAAGTGCCGCCGAGCGGGAACAACAAGAAGATTGGTCCCATCGAGCGCACTTATGACGCCAAGCCGGCTCCTCCACCACCGGGACCAAAATCGCCCATTGAAGGCACGCCCTTGGGCGTGAGCTTCGTGGATGTCGTTAAGGGTTCTGGACTGGATGTTGAAACCATCTACGGCGGCGTGGGCAAGAACAAGTATCTGCTGGAAACCACAGGCTGCGGTCTTGCCTTCTATGACTACGACGACGATGGCTGGCTGGATGTCTTTATGGTGAATGGATGGCGGCTGGAAGGATTCGCTAAAGGCCAGGAGCCACATTGTCATCTATTCAAGAACAATCGCGATGGCACATTTACGGATGTCACGAAGGGCTCAGGCCTGGAAATCCGTACCGGCTGGGGCCAGGCTTGCTGTGTCGGCGACTACGACAATGATGGTCGCGACGACCTTTTCGTCACGTATTACGGGCAAAATGCACTCTACCACAACAACGGGAATGGAACGTTCACCGACGTAACAGAACGTTCCGGCTTGATTCAACCCGGGCCAAAGACCCGCTGGAATACCGGCTGCACCTGGGTGGACTACGACCGCGACGGCCACCTCGATTTATTCGTTGCCAACTACGTCGATTTCGACCTGAAGACAGCTCCTCTGCCTGAGGACGGTCCGTGTACGTACAAAGGAATTCTTGTCGCCTGCGGTCCTCCGGGTCTGCCCGGCGGAAAGAACATCCTGTACCACAACAATGGGGACGGAACCTTCACCGACGTAAGTCAAAAGGCCGGGATGTGGAACGCCATTGGCACCTACGGTCTTAGCGTTGCTGCGTCGGATCTCGATAACGATGGATGGCCGGACATTTACGTAGCCAACGACTCCGCGCCCGCGACCCTATATCTGAATCAGAAGGACGGCACGTTCAAGGATGTCGCCATCGAGGCCGGGGCAGCGCTGTCTGCCGAGGCAAAACCCCAGGCCGGTATGGGCGTTTCCATCGGCGACTACAACCGCAACGGCAATCTTGACATTGTCAAAACGAACTTCGCAGGTGACACCGACTCGCTATACACGAACCTCGGCGACGGCGTCTTTGAAGATCGCACCTACCCCAGCGGACTTGGCGTCAACACGCGCCTTCTAGGCTGGGGCGTCGGCTTCTTTGACATGGACAATGACGGCTGGCTCGATATATTGATGTCCAACGGTCATGTCTATCCCGAGGTGGACAAGTCGAAGGCCGACCTGAAGTATGCCGAACACAAATATCTTTACCGCAACTTGCGCAACGGACGGTTCCAAGAGGTTACCGACCAGGGCGGCCCGGGCATTTTGGAAGCCGCTCCGGCGCGGGGTTGCGCCTTTGGCGACTACGACAACGATGGCAACCTGGACATCGCGGTCAACTGCGTGAATGCGATTCCGCAGCTTCTGCATTGCAACTCCACGCTCAACCGGAACTGGATCAAGGTCAAGCTCGTAGGTGTGAAATCCAATCGGACGGGTATCGGCAGTCGCGTTATTGTGACGGCCAAGACCATCCCCAGCGCCGAGAAACCGCTAGTCCAGATGGATGAGCTGCGCAGCGGCGGTAGCTACTTTTCGCAGAATGATATGCGCATGCATTTTGGTCTGGAACACGCAACCAAGGTTGATACGTTGGAAATTCGCTGGTTGAGCGGGCAGGTCGACCAATTGAAGGATCTGGAGGTAAACCGGCTCTACGTCGTTCAAGAGGGCGGCAAGATCCTAAGAGCAGAAGCGTTGAAGCCTGCGACGAAATCCTAGCCGGTTCACGCCGGCCAACCTGCAATCTGAAAGACAGTTCTGGATGCAAAACTCTCGAACATTTCTACTTGGCCTTGCGATTCTCGTGCCCACTGCAGCTTACGGGCAGGCGAAATGTCCCTGGATGAACGAAGCGACCGCAGGCGGCATCCTTGGCGGTGGGGTAACTCTGACGGCCAACGTCACCGCTCATGGCGATGGCGTCTGCCAATTTTCGCGACAGCAGGGAGCCCTCCTTCGCCAACTGCGTATCTCGGTTAGCGTCATGAGCGACATCTCCAAAGATTTCCCGGCTTACCTTGCGCAGTGCCCGCCGGCAAGCTCTCACCTTGCGGCCGTCGGTAATGAGGCAGTGACCTGCAGCGACAATAGCAAAGCTGAGCTGTACAGCGAACAGGTGGTGGGCCGGGTGCGCGACCAGGCTTTCGCTGTCAGTGTGAGCTCTAGCGTCTGGAATGATGCATCGATGACCCAGGAGATGCGTCGCGCGAAGGCGAATCTTGCGGCCGAGCAGGTAGCCGGAACTCTTTTCTAGAGCGGCTTTCAGTCGAGGTACTGTCCTACCCAGAACGCGGTCTTCGCTCGACCGATTACACTTAGCCCTCCCTGATCGGCAAACTGCTCCCTGATCGAAACTTTGGAAATTAGCCTGGGATGTAAAGGCACTGTCCAGGCGTTACCAATGCAGCCAGGAGATGTGCCTGTCATCTATGCGGATATTTCGAAAGCAAGAACATCTGCTTGGCTACTCCAGATACGCCCTCGCCATCGGCCGCCACCAGGGCCAGTCGTGGTAGCTGCGGTCGCCCCAGACGTAGAGCTCGTGGCGAATGCCGCGCCCCCGCAGGATCGCGGCCATGCTCTCGTTATCGTTCCAGCACATGTCCCATTCGCCGGTCGCGAGCACCGTCCGCATGTGGTTGTAGCGCCAGCCATCGCTGCAGTTCGCCAGGTAATCGGGGGGATTGTTGAAGTACACGTCTTCGCTGTACCAGCCGTTCAGGAAGCGCTTGATGTCGAAGGAGCCGCCCATGGTGACGCAGCCGGTGACTTTATCGGGATGACGAAAGGCAAAGTTGACAGCGTGATAGGCGCCGAAGCTGCAGCCGGTGACGATGGTGCGCGGCGTCCAGTTCTTGTGCCACATCAGCGGCAGCACGTCGTGGAGGATGTAGCCCTCGTACTGCAGATGGCGCTGCAGGCGCCAGTAAGGATGCGCCTGTTTGTTGTACCAGCTTTCGCCGTCCACGCCATCTACGCAGTAGATCTGCAGTTGTCCGGCATCGATGCGGTCGCCGACGGCGGCCACCATCTTGTTGTCTTCGTACTCGAAGAAGCGGCCCATCGAAGTGGGGAAGACCAGGACCTTGGTGCCGTCGAGGCCGAAGACCAGCAGTTCCATGTCGCGCTGCAGGTCTTTCGACCACCAGCGGTGATATTCGCGATTCAAGTCGTGGCGCCTTTCCGTTGCGGCAGAATCGGGGTTTGATACTCTAAGGAACCATCATTCTACAGAAGGGGGACAAAATCCGGCTTATGAATTTACCCGACGCTCCAATTGCCCAGGAGGGATTCTTCGTCACCCACTTCCTGACCGTGAAGGACCAGGCGAAATCCAGCGAGTTCTACGTCAAGATTCTAGGCGGGAAAGTTGTGAAGCGGGAAAATCCCACCTACGTCAAGCTATCCAATTCGTGGCTTATTCTCAACTCCGGCGGCGGACCGACTCCCGATAAGCCGGAAGTAATCCTGGAGACCCCGCAGGACCTCAACCGGTTTAACAGCTTCCTGAACCTGCGCGTGGCCGATATTTGGGCTTGCTACTCCCAGTGGAAGGCGAAGGGTGCGCAGTTTTTGACCGAGCCGCTGGACAACCACGGGGATGAGCTGCGCTGTTACATGCGCGATCCGGACGGCTACATCATTGAGGTTGGGCAGTACAGTCAGCGGTCGATCGATCGTTTCCACCAGTACCTCGCTGGCAGTGCTGATTCACGGCATAGCTCATGATCTCGACCGACATGAACAATGCGGCTGTGGTCGCGCCCGGCGACTTGAAGTTCCGTCTGCGGATGCACCAGCAGTTCGCCTCGAAAGTCGAGGAGGAGAAGCACGACCTCATCGTTTATCTGCCACCCATGTATGACGCGCAGCCGGACCAGCGTTATCCCCTTCTGTTTATGCAGGACGGCCAGAACCTGTTCGATCCTGAGACTTCGTTCATCAAGGGGAACTACTGGCGGATGGGCGAGACAGCCGATGAGCTGATCCTCGCCGGCGAGATCGAGCCGTTGATCATCGCCGGCATCTACAACACCGGCGTGCGCCGCATTGACGAATACACGCCCACCGAGGACAAGCGGTTGGGCGGCGGACAAGCTGACGCCTACGGCCAGATGCTGGTGGAAGAGCTGAAGCCGTTCATCGACCATGCCTATCGCACGCTGCCCGGCGCCGGGGATTGCGGCATGGGCGGATCGTCACTGGGCGGACTGGTCTCGCTTTATCTCGGACTGCGATATACCTGGATCTTCGGCAAGCTTGCGGTCATGTCTCCTTCCGTGTGGTGGCACGACCAGGCGATCCTGAGAACTGTGGCTCAGATCACGAAGAAGCCTGATCTGAAGATATGGCTCGATGTTGGAACGCGCGAAGGCAAACAAGCGCTGACTAACGTGCGCGCCCTGAAGCGGGATTTGATCAAGAAGGGATGGAAGCGCGGCAGAGATCTCGGCTACATGGAAATGCAGGGCGGCGAGCATTCCGAATTGGCCTGGGCACAGCGCGTTGCGCCCATGCTGAAGTTCCTGTTCCCACCGCGCGCCTGAAGGGTTGCGGCTCTTCAAGAGCCGTCGGTTCTGGGCAACGCTTCGCCTATTCAATGCATCCCACCGAATGGATGTTTTCATCCTGTCGTATCGGCGAGGGGAGAAAGTGTGAAACATGTCTGAAGCTGCCAATCCCTTACGCACAAGGTTCGAGCCGCCAGTGGATGCGTGGCTGGAGGCAACGTTGCCGGCCCCCAGCAGACAACTGCCTGAGCAGAGCAAGGCAGCATCGGCAATGCCCATCCGCCTCAAGTCTTCTTCTGTGGGAACTGCAGCCCGCCCGTGGATCACCGAAGCGCGCGGCCAAGTGCAGATGTGCTGGCATGTCCTGCGTCACCGCGTTAACTCCTATCGGAAAGAACACCCGGCGGCGGCTCTGTTCGTTCTGGCGGGGGTGGCGTTCACCGCCGGAATAATGCTCCGAGTTTGGAGGTCACCAAATGACTAACGGATACAGCAAGCCGCTTCCCGAGCTCATGGCGGAACTAAGGGACGAGCTGAAGGAATTTGTAGCCACGCGCGTGGCGCTGTTGCGGGCTGAGATTCGAGAGAAGGTGCAGCATGTGAGGTTGGCAGCACCCGCCCTTATGGGCGGACTTGTACTCGTTGCCACCGGATGGCTGTTGTTTACGGCGTTCCTGGTATGCGCCATCGCCAACGCCTTTGCTCCTCTCGTCTGGCGATACGCCATCGCCTGTTTGATTGTGGCGGCCCTGTATTCCATTGGTGGCTGGCTTGCCCTGTTCTTCGGCTGGCAGCAGGTGAAGGAAACGCGAGTAACGCCAGAGCACACAATTCGCATCCTCAAAGAGGACAAAATCTGGCTGCAAACGGAGGTCAAGACATAGTCATGAGCGCCCAGGATCAGCCGGTTGAAGTCTTAGAGGAGCGCGCTAGTCAGGAGCGCCGCAAGCTCCACGATTCGGTCAGGGAGTTGAAGTCGAGCGTTCGCGAAACCGTGCGTGAGCGGCTCGACGTCAAGCTTTACGTCAGCAAGTACTTCTGGCCGGCAACAGCCGCGGTTTCGCTGATGGCGCTGCTGCTCGGCTATGGCACCGCCAGCGTATTTACACGCCGCTAATCCGCGACTGCCGTCCATCCGGCTTTCGGCCCAACCATCCGAGCGGCTTCACGTACAATCTACTGCTACGGCCTGGCGGAGCAAGCTTGCCCATGGCGCCGCCCAGCACCCGGCATTGCGACGAAGATGAAGGGATCGCTCCTCGGCGTCATTCTCAACGACATCTGTGAAGAAATCAGGCTGGACGAACTGCGCGAGATCCTGGGCGCAAAGCGGGTTGAGCCCAGCTTCAAACATGCCACTCCCGAGTACGTTCGCTTTGAAAAGCCGCCGGTTGTGGAATGGCTTGATCCGGTATTGCTGAGCGGCGGCGAATGCCTTCGCCTCCAGCTCAAGTATTACGACTATGGCGTGGTCAGCGTCATTCTGGAGCTCGGGTTCGAGGCAGACTGGGACGAACTCGTCAAGCTCGGAGCGCGCTGGGTTCCCAGCCCGGAACTGGAGCGCCAGGCGCAACAGATTGTCCGCGATCGGTTGCAGCGGATTTCGCCAGCGGTTGTGCGTCTTTATGACGAATGGCTGAGCGAGGACTATTACATCTTCCTGCTGAGCGACGTTCCCGGCCGGCCGAGCGGCGCCGCGTTGCTGACTGAGCACGGTCTCGCAATCGCACAAATGCTGCGGGGCGAGGAGGCAACGCTAGCGCCGGGCGAGATCCAGGAAGTCCTGCAGGCCAACCTTTCTTACTATCCCAATGATCTGGTTGTAGTCGGATGGAATGCTGCGCTGGTTTACGACGGACCATCGGGGGCCGAAACCTCAGTGCAGATTCTGGAGTATGCCAACTCGCAGCTGCTCGAATTCAGGCACTATGACGAGCTGCTCACGCGGGAGTTGGCGGGTGTCTATCGCTCGCTTAAGCAGCGCGGCGGCTTCTGGCGACGCTGGCAGATGCGCAGCGAAGCTTCCCGGCTGCGCAGCCT
This sequence comes from uncultured Acidobacteriaceae bacterium, assembly GCA_963823635.1. GTDB lineage: Bacteria > Acidobacteriota > Terriglobia > Terriglobales > Acidobacteriaceae > Bog-257. The sequence continues at coordinate 33,841 of CAWGMV010000036.1, forward strand.
CACCGTTGAGGTGACGGAGCTGGTCGAGCGCGCCGATACGGCCATCAAGTTCGTGAGCGACATGTTTTCGGCGCGGCTGTATCGCCTGGCCGCGACCAAGGTCGGCGTTCCCGAATACAAGAACCTGGTCAACGAGAAGCTGCGCATTGCCGAAGGCCTGTACCGCGCCCTCATCGATGAGTTCCACCAGAGCCGCGGCTTTGTGCTGGAGCTGATGGTAGTCATCATCCTCGTCATCGAGTTGGTGTATCTGTTTCGGGGCAAATTCTAGTCGCGGCGCGAGCCGAGCTACGCCGATTCCCCTGTTACAATCGAATTTTCAGGCCGTCAGCCTGCGCTTCTCTCATCCATGAAGTGTCCGTTTTGCGGATTTGAAAACGACAAGGTGGTGGATTCGCGCGAGAGCAAGGAAGGCGAATCCATCCGCCGGCGCCGCGAATGCCTGAAGTGTGAGAAGCGCTTCACCACCTATGAGCGGATCGACGAGATTCCGTATATGGTGGTGAAGAAGGACGGCCGCCGGGAAAAGTTCGAGCGGCAGAAGGTACTGAACGGGCTGCTCCGGGCCTGCGAGAAGCGTCCGGTCTCGATGGGCAAGATGGAGCAGATCGTTAACGACGCCGAAAGCTTTGTGGTGGACTCGCCTGAGCGCGAGCGCAAAACCAGCGAGATCGGTGAGCTGATCATGAACCGGCTGAAGCGCATCGATAAGGTGGCCTATGTGCGGTTCGCCTCGGTTTATCTTGACTTCAAAGACGTGCGTGAGTTCATGTCCGAGCTGAAGGAACTGCTCGACACCAAGGAAGGCGTCCCAGCCAAACTCAAGTCCGGAAGCTGAATCCGGCAATCCAGCGAGAACGAATGGCATATACCGTAACCTTAATTCCCGGCGATGGAATCGGCCCCGAGGTCGTCGACGCGACCGTCCGCATCCTGGAAACCACCGGCGTCAAATTTGAGTGGGAGAGTTTTGCGGCCGGCGCCGAAGCCTTCGAGAAGTATCGCGAGTACATTCCGAAGGAGCTGACGGAGTCCATCGAGCGCACGCACGTCGGCCTGAAGGGCCCGGTGACCACGCCTATCGGCGGCGGGTTCTCCAGCATCAACGTTGCACTGCGCAGGCAGTTCGAGCTATTCGCCAACTTCCGTCCGATTCGCAATTTGCCTGCCGTGGCGACCCGTTATCCGGGTGTGGACCTCATCGTCATTCGCGAGAACACCGAAGGTCTGTACTCCGGCATCGAGCACGAAGTTGTTCCTGGGGTGGTCGAGAGCCTCAAGATCATCACCGAGAAGGCATCGACACGCATCGCCAAGTTCGCCTTCGCGTATGCGCGCCGCGTGCACCGCAAGAAGATCCATGCCATCCACAAAGCCAACATCATGAAGCTGTCGGATGGCCTTTTCATCCGTTGCTCGCGCAATATCTCGAAGGAATATCCCGAGATCACCTACGGCGAGCACATTGTGGACAACACCTGCATGCAACTGGTGATGAATCCCTATCAGTATGACGTGCTGCTGCTGGAAAACCTTTACGGCGACATCATCTCGGACTTGTGCGCAGCCTTCGTCGGTGGGCTGGGACTGGTTCCTGGCGCAAATTACGGCCATGAGTGCGCCATCTTCGAAGCCGTGCACGGCTCAGCGCCTGACATTGCCGGCAAAGACATTGCCAACCCGACAGCCGTTCTGCGCTCGGGCATCCTCATGCTTCGCCATCTGGGCGAGGAGAACGCGGCCAATCACATTCGCGCTGCCATCGAAAAGGTTTACACGGAGAAGAAGCACCTCACGCGCGATGTTGGCGGATCTGCAGGCACCAGCGAATTTGCCGACGCCATGATCGAGGCGCTGCACGTCCTCCCGCAGCCCAGGCAGGAATTGCAGGAGGTGGAGCTATAGGAGAGCAGTTGCAACCTTTTGCTACAATATCGGCACGAGCGCCGAGTGAGGATTGCAGGTGTTCGTCGCTGATTTAGATCGCACCACCTGCTGAAAATGTGTGAGCCCTTATCTTGCGGCGCTGGTGACGCTCCGCGGACCCACTGACAGGAGCTTGTTCTGACTTCGCGAACCATTCCTTATAACCCGGCTTACCACCGCTTCGCTGTCTTTATTGCCTGGGCCACGTTCGTTCTGATTGTTGCTGGCGCGCTTGTCACTAGCAACGATGCCGGTATGTCAGTTCCTGACTGGCCGACATCCTTCGGCTCCATCTACAAACTGCCGCCGATGGTGGGCGGAATCCAGTACGAGCACACTCACCGCATGATCGCCGAGTTCATTGGACTGCTGATCATCGTCATGGCCGTTTGGACGCAGCGCATCGAGCCGCGCAAATGGATGCGGGTGCTGGGCTGGATCGCGCTGGCTGCGGTTGTGGGCCAGGGAATTCTCGGCGGAATCACTGTATTGAATTTCCTCCCCTGGTCAATTTCCACGGCGCACGCCACGCTTGGGCAGATGATCTTCTGCGTGGCTGTGGCGATGGCGCTATTCAGTAGCCGCGCCTGGCTGCAGGATTGCGAGCCGATTGCTGAACCGGAGCTGACGCCGAGTACGCCGACTCTCGCGGCTTGGGCAGCAATCTGCGTCTGGGTGCAATTGTTTCTCGGCGCCGCCTTTCGCCATTCGGGGATGAAGCTGTTGCCGCACCTTGTCGGAGCTTGTGTTGTCACCGCCATGCTCTGCTGGACGGTCGTGCGGGTGTTGACGCGGTATGGCGCGATTGGGCAACTTCGCAAACCGGCACAGCTTCTGTTGGCCTTGCTGATGTTTCAGCTCGGTCTCGGCTTCGCCGCCTATCTCACGCGGCTCACTTATGGCCACAATGCAGTTCAGCCGTGGCAGATTATGGTAATCAGCACTGTTGCGCATGTGGCTTGCGGCGCGCTGGTGCTGGCGGTGAGCACGATTCTCGCTATACAATCACGCCGCATGATTCAGATCCACGTCGCAGAAGCTGCTGCCCATACTGTTCCGCATAAGGCCATTACCGCATGAGCACCGCCATCCAGCCTCTTGCCGTTCCGCGCATTGGAGTCGCTGCACTCCTTCGCGATTATTCCGTGTTGATCAAGGCGCGTATCACCACCCTGATTGTGATGACTGCGTGGGCTGGCGCGTATTTTGCTGCCGCGAAATCCGGCGTTTCGTCGCTCTCCTGGACGCTGCTGCACGCGCTCATCGGCATCGGGTTGGTGAGCGGAGGCACGGCTGCCATCAACGAAGTTCTGGAGCGCGACGTTGATGCGCTGATGCGCCGCACCGCCCAGCGCCCGCTGGTTACCGGCAGCATGGGCTTGCTGCATGCCTCGATCATTGCCTTTGGCATGACCATCGGCGGCGTCTTGTACCTCGGGATGCTCACGAACTGGCTCACGGCAGCCCTGGCAGCGCTCACTTCCCTCAGCTATCTGACGGTATATACGCCGATGAAGCGCGTGCATCCCATCTGCACCTTCCTCGGCGCGTTTCCCGGCGCCATGCCTCCGGTACTCGGCTGGACGGCGATCCGCGGCCGCCTCGATCCTGAAGCTCTGGTGCTGTTCGCCATCGTATTCTTCTGGCAGTTTCCGCACTTCCACTCCATAGCCTGGCTCTATCGCGAGGACTACGAGAACGCTCGTATCCGCATGTTGCCGGTGGTCGAGCGCGACGGCCGCTCTACGGCCTTCGCCATCATGATGTATGCGCTGGCGCTGGTGCCCGTGTCACTTGCCCCTGCACTCATCGGCATGTCGGGCTGGACGTACTTCGCCGGCGCGCTGCTGCTCGGGCTCGGCTTTCTGTGGTTCAGTCTGCGCATGTGGACGATGAAACTGACTCCTGCCGTTCCCGAGTCAAAGGTGCGCGCGCGTCATGTCCTGCAAGCGTCAGTTATCTACCTCCCGCTGCTGTTCGCGTTGATGATGCTCAATCGCGCGGCATAGTAAACTTGTCTGTGGCTTTGCGCACGACAGTTTCTGACCTGACAAACGATTCATCAGTGCACGCCCCTGCCGAGGGTTCTCCGGCACCTGTCATTCAGTTGCAGGACCTGCGCCATCAGTACGGCGACCGCGTCGCGCTCAACGGTGTTTCGCTGGATGTTTGTCCCGCCGAGATCTTCGGCCTGCTTGGTCCCAACGGCAGCGGCAAAACGACCACGTTCCGCATCCTTTCGACCTTGATGCTTCCTACCGGTGGTCACGCGCTCATCATGGGTCACGATGTGGCGCGAGAGCCTGCGATGGTGCGCCGCAATATCGGCGTTGTTTTCCAGGCGCAGAGCATTGACATCAAGCTGTCAGCCGAAGAGAACCTGATGCTGATCGGCCATATCTATGGCTTGCGCGGCGCTGCGCTTAAGCAGCGCGTCGGCGAAATGCTCAATCGCGTTGGCCTCGCCGATCGTGCCAAAGAAAAAGCCGAGACTTTTTCCGGCGGTATGCAGCGGCGGCTGGAGCTGGCCAAGGGGTTACTGCATCATCCTTCCGTCTTGTTGCTCGATGAACCGACTACCGGACTTGATCCTGGCGCACGCCGCGATTTATGGCAGTACCTGCAGATTCTGCGCGACGAAGAGCGCGTGACCGTGCTCATCACTACGCACCTGATGGAAGAGGCCGAGCGCTGCGACCGGCTGGCGATTTATGCCAACGGTAGTGTAGTTGCGCTGGGCACGCCCGCCGAGCTTAAGAGCGAGATTGGCGGTGACGTCATTCTGCTGGAGACGGAGCAACCTGAGGCACTGGCGCGGGGCATTGAGCGGCGCTTCGGTCTGCGCCCTACGGTGATGGACAATCACGTACGCCTGGAAATCGAGAGCGGACACCGCTTCGTTACCGACGTGGTCGAGGCGTTTCCCGGCGAGATTCAGGGCGTCTCCGTGCACAAGCCAAGCCTGGAGGACGTGTTCATTCGCAGAACAGGGCACCGCTTCTGGACGGAAGAGAACGGCGACACGGAATGATTTACCACAGAGACACAGAGGCACAGAGTTTTGTGAATCATGAGAACAGGGAACTAATCGCAGTGGTCAACTGGAGATGCGCATCGCTGAGTTAACTCAACCCGTGTTTCATCCGTGCAATCCGCGGTTTGTTTTGTTTTCTGATCTCAGTGCCTCTGTGTCTCGGTGGTGAATTACTGAACTATGGCAACTCGAACGCAAACTCTTCCCTTGGCCGCGCCCCCCAGCGTTGGCATATTCCTGCCGGCGTTCTCACTGTGGTGGCGCGAGATTGTGCGCTTCTACCGGCAACGCGCGCGCGTCGTCGGCGTGATTGCCTCGCCGCTGCTCTTCTGGATTGTCATCGGCTCAGGCTTTGGCACCTCGTTTCGTTCCAGTGCGACTGCCGGCGGCCAGCATTATCTCAATTACTTTTTTCCAGGCGCGTTGACCATGATCGTACTTTTTACCGCCATCTTCACCATGATGTCGGTGATCGAAGATCGCAAGGAAGGTTTCCTGCTTTCGGTGCTGGTCGCGCCGGTGAGCCGTTCGGTCATCGTCCTGGGTAAAGTTCTTGGCGGCGCGACGTTGGCCACCTTGCAAGGTTTGATCTTTCTGGTCTTCGCTCCCGCACTTGGCATTCACTTCACGTTCGCCAGCTTTGGGCTGACGGTGCTGACAATCTTTCTCGTGGCCTTCTCGCTGACGGCGCTGGGCTTCATCATCGCCTGGCCAATGGATTCGACGCAGGCCTTCCACGCCATCATCAACCTGTTCCTTATTCCGCTGTGGCTGCTTTCCGGATCGTTGTTTCCGCTGGCGGGAGCGTCAATGTGGATTCGCGCCGTGATGCGCATCAATCCGCTGACCTATGGAACCGAAGCATTGCGTTCGCTGCTGTTTCCAGGGTCAGCTTCCACCGATCTGTCACTGAGCGTCAACTTCGCAGTCCTGGCGCTGTTCACGCTGGTGATGTTCGCGTTGTCGTTCCTTGTAGCCAACCGCCGCACCACCAAGCCCGCCGCCTGATGCACGTGCACGCCACCTTCTTCCCCACGTTGAACGCATTCCTCAATGGCTCCAGCGCCGTTTTGATTGCCATAGGTTTGTATTTCATTCGCAGTGGGCGCCGCCAGGCTCACAAGCGGATGATGATCTCGGCGTTTGTCACCTCGTGCCTGTTTCTGATCTCTTACTTGTACTATCACATCGTGCTGCGTGCGGGTGTCACGCGTTTCCGAGGCCAGGGCATCGTGCGGCCGGTCTACTTCACCATCCTGACCACGCACACGATTCTCGCGATTGTGGTTGTGCCGTTCATCCTTGTAACGCTGGCCCGCGCTCTGAAAGGTCGTTTCGCGCGGCACAAGGCCATCGCGCCTTACACCTTCGCCATCTGGATGTACGTATCGGTCACCGGCGTGGTGATCTACCTGATGCTATACAAGCTCTAAGGAGTGCCAGATGCGGCGGATTGCTCGCCGGCGCGGGGCTACTTGCTGGTTACCCTGACCCCGCAATGTTACGAAAGTACAGTTACCAAACCTGTACCTTCGTAATCTTGACAGACTGCAGGCCGGTGCTACGCTGGGTGTAGGCACGCTCTTGCGACCAGCAGGAGACGTGTCCCGCACTCGCTCGAGGGCGTGGTGAATAGCTCTTTGACAATCTGCGCGCGGTCGTACCTGTGACGGAGTGGTATGCTGGCGATCTAACTCTTTTGTATTGAATATTTTACTATAACTTCTTGCATTTCAGATACTTGCATCGAAACCTGCAATCGACTGAAATCACGAGACTTACACGTACATAACTGAGGAAGCTGGACTTAGAGGTTGCCAAACCGCCGTAAGTTGTTGAAAGTTGCGCAAGACTTGGCGAAAAGAGAGCGAAAGGAGGGGGGGGGTACCCCCTTTCAGGACGCGCTGGTTTCCAAGGCATTACTGGTATGTAAATTGGTGAGTAGATGAATGCGCGGCCAGTCGTTTCAATGCTGACTTCGGCGACGGAGGGCTTCTGTTATATTGAGCTTTTATCCCAGGAAATTCGCGGTAGGCAGGAGAGAGACTTATGGCAAGCGTCAACAAAGTCATTCTGATCGGCAATCTTGGCAAGGATCCGGAGATCAAGTACACGCAAGGCGGCATGGCAGTAGCGCATTTCTCGCTGGCCACCAACGATCGCGTGAAAGACAAAGACGGTAACTGGAACGATCGCACCGAGTGGCACAATATAGTGCTTTTCGACCGCAAGGCGGAAATTGCCGGCGAATACCTCAAGAAAGGCCGAACCGTTTACATCGAAGGCAGCATTCGCACAAATTCCTGGGACGACAAGGAGACAGGCCAGAAGAAGTATAGGACCGAGATCATTGGCAGCCAGATGGTGTTGCTCGGCGGCCCGCGTGAGGCCGGGGCAGAAGGCGGAGGCTATAGCGGCGGACGTTCAGGAGCAGGGAAGTCCGGAGGATTTGACCAGCGCACGCCCGAACCCGAGCCCTCGCAGGCTGCCACCGGCGCGGAGATCACCGACGAAGATATTCCGTTCTGAGTGATCAACTCACTAACCGAGTGAGGCGCAAGCACGTCCCGTTACATTAGCGCCGGTCTGCGTCGCGAACATTTACTTCTTCACGGTGATGCTGTCGGCGATATTGTTGAATTCCTCGCGCGAAATAATGCGCTTGTCCAGCAGTTCGTGGGTGTTGGAGTAAGGGCGAGAGGCGATGATGCGGTCGGCTGCGTCATCGGTCATTCCCGGCAGACTCAACAGCTGGGTTTTTGAAGCAGAGTTGAGATCGAGAGGGTGTTCGGTACTGGGACGTGCAAGGCCTTCGCGCACGCCTTGTGCCACCGCTTTGGCATTTTCCTTGAGTTCCGACGTGGCTTCGGCTGTCTTCTCTCTGACCTGGTCAGGACTCGGCGACTGGCTGCTGCAGCCAGTGAGCATTACCTGGGCGCCGCCCAGCGTTATCGCTAATAGAATCCGCCTTGCGCTCATGCGTGGTTACGATGCAGATTGCAATTTGGGGGATGTACTGCGATGAGAGGGTCTTTGATGACCCGAAGTGCACTGGAACCTGCACTGAATTGGAACAGCTCTGAGCTGAGCGGTACTATGCTTTTGACGCGCGCTGCCTGCGCCGCTACAATAAAATTGCAATACGATGCGCTGTGAGAGCGCAGCACTCCTCAGTAGCTCAATGGCAGAGCATCCGGCTGTTAACCGGAGGGTTGTAGGTTCGAGTCCTACCTGAGGAGCCATTTCTTTTCTTCCACTTACTGCACCGCGACATTTTGCACCCCGAGTTTGGTGACTTTTTGAGGGACTCGGGGGAAATTTTCAATCCTCCGAGGATGTCTGCCGCATCGCGGAGTGCCTGGCTTCCGATGTGTCCGTAGCGCTTCGCCATGCGGATTGCGGTCGCCGCGGACCATCCCATCATGCTCGCTACTACCGGATATGGAACCCCACCTTCCAGCAGTCGCGTGACGGCGGTATGGCGAAGATCGTGAAACCGGCACTTCAGCGGTTCTGACTCCTCCTCCTGCGCTTTGCCGCTCAGAATCACGCCTGCGCGTTTCTTGGCCTTCTCCCATGCTTCTTTCCAGTCCCCGATCGGCCGCGTTGGATCCGTATCGTAGACGACTGGGCCTGCAGTGAAGCCAAAGCTGTCTTCCTCGCCCGCGGCACCGTACTTCTCTCTGGCGAAGACAAAGTGCGTGGGTTGCCGGCCAGGGACATCGCGTTTTACACGGCTAAGCCGACCGTCCTTCCGGGCACGCATCGCCGCACCCTGAACACCGGAATGCGTTACAGCGAAATCCGCTTGCTACGGTGGAGACAAGTGGACTTTGTGGCTAGGATTTTGACGGTAGGCAAGTCCAAGTCGCCAACCGGGACCGGACGCGCAATCCCGCTGAACAGTCGAATCCTCGGTGTGCTGGAGATGTGGGCTGCACAGCAGCGACGAAGGGCACCGTCCTGATCAGCGGCGCGACCTGTTTGCGATAACTCTCAGCTATTGCCATCGAGCGACTCCGGAACGGTGATATCGAACTTAGGGTCGAGCTTGCCCCCTTTTGCTAGCACGCGCTTGCCTTTGCCCAGATCTATCCCGCCACGATCCAGCGCGTTGAGCCAGGGCGGTCGATGCCGCTCGGCGAACCACAGGAACAGTCGCTTCACCTTGACGCTGCGGCACGCGCGAAGTAGCGGCTGCAGCTTGCGTGGACTCAGGTGTCGCAGTCCTTCGAAGAGCATGTCGGCTTGATGGAAGGTCTCCCGTTCCGGCAACTCGTCGAGTAGCTCGAGAATTGCGCGCTCCGATGACGACAGCACAAGCGGCCAGTCCCATTTTCCCCATCTTTGGCGCACGTAACTGCTGCGCGCGAGCGGATCGCTTCCCTCGTTGTCGACGATCCAGAACGATATTGTTAGGGAACAATCTCTTGGCGTTGTGGAACACAAACCGGCTCTCAAGGTTAAGCTTCAGGACCCAGCCGGGGCGCCGGTCCGTCCCGTAAAGGTGAACCTCGCGCTGGGGTGTCGACGACAGATAGTGTGCGAAGCCCTGCAATTCAAGCGCTGTTCGGCCGCCTACCACAAAGTGCGCTTTCAGGAGCGTCTGGAGGGAGATGACGACGCTCTCCCAGCTGAGTCCCTTCTCCTCGCCTTCCTCTGGGAGCCGCGGCGAGGGCCGGCGGTACACGCCGCGGGCGACCCTGTCCAGCCAGCCATGGGCGACATACTTTTTCCGTAAAGCGCCGGAATAGCCCATTTTTTCGAGCCAGGCGGCGTCGGCCACAAGCCCCTCGGGAAGGGAGCGCTGCAGCCAGTTTAACTTTTCTTGTTTTTGTATACCCATGGTATATAAAATAGCACAAACATAAACCCATTGATAAGTTTATAACTTGTTCAATTTTATGTACCTACGGTAAATAAAACTGCCGCTTTATAAACCGCTCCTGTACCATCAACGATTTTGCCTTGCGCCGTTCCTGTGTGCTCTCGTGCCGTGCTTTCCAGGTGAATATGATCACAGAGATACACTGCACAACCGGAAGCAGCGGAACGACGATATACGGACCGTGGAACATGGGCAATGACGGTGAGGTGAATGAGGCAAAGCAGCTTGTTGCACTGTGCCGTGCGGGAAGACTGTACGAACTTGAGAAATGGATTGCTGACGGCAAATCATTGGACATCTCCGGCGCGACAAAACGTCGCAGGCAGGGAACTCTGTTGCAAATTGCTGTCGAGACCGGATTTCACAGTCTCGTTGAACTCATAGCAAAGCACGACAGCCAATCGTCAAAGAATGCTGCTCTGGCCGAAGCAACCAGAGCGCGTCGGCTGGACCTGGTGGAACTACTCGCGGCCAATGGAGCCGAGATCAAATCCGTCTCGCTTATCGATGCTTTGCTGAGTTGGGAGCCGAAGTTAATTCGCTACTTTCTGGACCACGGTGCTGACCCTGTAGAGGATCGCCCCTTTACCACCGCTTTCGTCGCAAAGGTGCGAACGGCGCTTCGGCCGTTTGTCGAATACAGGCAGGCACATCCAGACCTTGCTCCGCAATTGCAGGAACAATTGGATTGCGCACTCCGCTTCTTCTGCGCAGAAGGAGATCTGAAATGGGTCAGTTTACTCCTTTGGGCTGGGGCCGATCCGCGCTCCCGGGGCCCGTGTCCGGAAAAGGAATACACGGAAGATCCCGAGTGCTACACGTCTGCACTGGAAGAGGCGTGCTCTTCAGAAAACCTCGACGTGCTGAAAAGGCTGAAGCCGTGCCTGAGTGACGATATGTCTGAGCTCCTCCAGCGTGCAGCCATCTGGTGCAGGAGGGAAACCTTAGCGTACCTGCTTGACATTGGAGCCGATCCAAACGACAAGCCGAATGGCGGATCATCGGTGCTGGATGTCGTTCTGACCCAGCTGAGTTTCGCGCACCTCGCGTATGGGAGCAAGCGGCTGAAGTCGAAGTATGACGTTGCACGACAGCTCGAATGCGTTCATGAGCTGCTTAGCCGGCGTGCCATTTGGAATCTCGACGATGGGCCCGAAATGAATGCACTTCGGCGCACGCTCCTCGAATGTGAGCCGGACGTAACGATTGAGTTGCTGCAGCTATTTCGCAAACATAATGCTTGCCCAGCGGAGCGAGTCCACAAGCTGCTTGCCAGTCCGCGAATCAAACAGCATCTGAACGCTGCAACAAATGCACTGCTGCGCCTCGGAATCCACTTAGATGCCAGGGCAAACGCCAGCCGCAAGGCGCAGCGCGGCCGAGCACAAATCAGTCGTTGATAGCAATAACGCGAAAAGACACATCATCAGTCATTCGGGAGGACCGCGATGTTAGAGCCATACAATCGCGAGGAACTGTATCGCAAAGTCTGGGAGCAGCCGCTGTTGAAGGTGGCGGAGGAATACGGAGTTTCCGCAGTCGCACTCGGGAAGACCTGCCGAAAACTGTCTGTACCGCTCCCTGGTCGGGGGCACTGGGCAAAGCTTGCTCACGGGCACGCGGGTATTAAGAAGCCCCCACTGCCACAACCCGACAACTTGCCTGTGATCTATCGCTCTCCAGTGTCACCGAAGAAGAAGCGCCAACCCGATCAAAATGATTCCGAAATGGCTGCCATCAATCAGCTGCTCTCTTCTGGCGCGCTCAACCCGCCGCCGATTGATGCCGCTGCTCGCCCACCTGCGCTGATCCGGCATACTGCAAGTCTCCTACGGAGTCGCACTCGTAAGGATGAACATGGGATTCTGCTGCCGCGCGAGCCCGGAGGTTTACGCCCCGAACCTAAGGAACGCTAACACAAATGATAATTCTTGACGACTTATCCTGCCCAAAATCAACTACTTAGATGTTTTCTTGCGGGCGAACGCGTATTGTGAGCGCCGATTTTGGCACCAGATAGTAGAAAAAGCAATTCAATATGGGCCGTCCTTGTGGCGGCCCATTCTCTCTTCCAAAGGAGAACGCGCTGAATGTCTGATGATCAGAAATACGAACTGCTAAGTAGGGGCTTGAGGGCCGCGCTCTTCCGCCTGGGTGTAGGAACGGCCGTCTTTGAGCCCCAAGAGCTCGCCGCGACGGATAAATACAACCTGCGCTGCCGGCAACAAGCGGATGGATCCGTAGCCGTCATCCTCGAGCAAGGAAATTGCAAAGCACGATAACCCACCCCAGCAGGACCTGACCCACGCGCCCGAGCGTAGACCGGGCCGAATACCCAAGCAACAGCATGAACCAAAGCCGCCGCCTACCCGCGCAAGCGGAGTGGCAGGAGTGTCTTTACATGACCAAGCTATGCAGACAACAGCCCTACCGATTTACCACAAGTGCGCAGACTTGTAATCAGCAACTCCAGCAAGCCTTGCTCCACCTCGCCGCCGCTCGCCTATCGATCGCGAGGGCAACAGGTCATGCCGATGATGGCGACAAGCAAATATTGACGAGGATCATGAGCGACCTTCGCCTTAGTTTCTACGCAGTGGACGCATCCGGCGTTCCCGTTTGTTGCTCATCGAGCAGTTACAAGAATCGCCAGCAGAGGTGGTGCTGCCGTGAGTATGAAGCGGCTCGTCGACTACCCGCGCCTGTACGACTCGACCAAGCTGGCGTCGCTGGCCAGCGATGAGTTGCGAACTGAATACGTTTGGCTGCTTGGCATCGCAGGCCCTAACGGTTCATTCGAGTGGTGCGAGCGCAGTATATGGGCTACTGCGTACGCTTCTGTGCGGGAGAAATCACGCGAAGATCTCTCGCGTTATCTGCAGGCATTTCTCGATGCCGGCTTGCTCTTGAAATGGGAGCAGGACGGAAAGAGCTGCTGGGGCTATTTCGCCGGTTCGGAGAAGCCTGGCCGGCTACCGCGGCCGAGCTGGTGGAAGCGTTTCGCACAATCCGGGACGATGGCTCCCTCTCCGCCAGAAAACCTTTTACTCAACCGCTATCCCCGCGCGAATCCGGTTAGCGAAGCACGGGAGTGCCGTGAATCACTCACGCCTGAGGCGTGCATCGCTCACGACACATGCGTGCCTTTGTCTGAGTCTTTGTCAGAGTCTGAGTCTGAGTCTGTGTCTGACATCCGCGCCGCATCCGAGCTTAATTCGACCGAAGGCGCCTTCTACGTCTGTCAGAAGCTCATGCTCTCCGGGACTGAGATGCGATGGCTGCTCCACGATGCCATCGAGGCAAAGAGCAAGAGGTCAAAACTTCCCGTGAACGAGATAGCCGAATCCATGGTGTCAGCCTGGCGCAAGTATCGCGAGCTTCGCAGCGGAGACAAGTTTGCCAAAAGCGTGAAGGCGTTTTTTGCCGAAGGCTTATGGGACCAGCCGCAAATCTGGGCCGAGTCTTCACCTCCTAAGAACATTCCGCTCGCAATCCCGCAGCGCAGCGCCGCCGCGGAAGTACGGCGCCAAATGATGGAGAACTGATGGAATACCACTTTGAGGATGCCCATCAGCCCGAGAAAGCTGTCATCGGCGTCGTCCTTGCTCAGCCACAGAAAGTCTACGAGGCCACGACGATTCTGGAAGTAAGCGATTTCACGTTTGCTCATGCGCAGATCTTTGAGGCATGCGTCGACATTGCGAACGACGGCGGACTGCCCGAAATCACTGCCGTTGCCGATCACCTGACGAGCAAGGGTCTGCTGGAAAAGATCGGGGGATTGGCATACCTCATCGAGTGCGAACGCTATGAAGCGATGGGGCTGGCCGAAATGTGCAGGCGGGTTCGCGAACATGCACACCGACGTCGGCTCTTGAAGCTCTGCGAGATAGCTGAGCGAGGCGTGCGCGACGGCAAGCCGGTCGATGAGTGCCTCGGAGAAGTCGAGTCCGCACTGCTCAACATCCGGGCGAACAATATCCAATCGCAGATTTTCCATGCCAAGGATTTCGCCCGTCTGTCGTGGATGACCTGTACAGGGTCAAAAAGCGTGGCTGCGATCTCATCGGCTTAGCCACTGGGATTCAGGCTCTGGACGACGCCACTGGTGGCATCCGCTCCGGAGAACTGTGGATCATAGGGGCCCTCCCAGGCAGAGGAAAGACGGCACTGGGCCTTCAGATAGCTGCGGCAAATGCTGCCAATGGCGTTCCGACGCTGGTTTTTTCCCTTGAGATGGCAAAAGAGCTGGTGTTGCAACGCATCCTGGCGGCAATTTCGGGCGTAAAGGCCGGCAGAATACGTAACCCGAATTTCCTTTCCGAGAGGGACCTGCGTGATCTTCAAGAAGCCGCTGCCAAATGCGCCGAGTGGCCGCTCTATGTGGATGAGTCCAGCCAACTTACAGTCGATGAACTTCGAGCGCGCGCCAAGCTCTTCGTTCGACGCCACGGGGTGAAGCTCATCGTCGCCGACTATCTCCGGCTGATACGAGCTGGAGGCCGTGAATTGCGCGAGCAGGTTGGCAACGCAGCAGATTGCCTGAGAAGAATCGCGAAGGAGGAGAACATCGCGGTTGTCGGGCTGAGTCAGCTTAAGCGACCCGAGAACATCAACGACCGGCCCAACATGCTCGGCCTGAAGGAATCAGGCGACATCGAGGCGCACGCTCACGTTTGTCTACTCCTTTATCAGCCGGTCAATGAAAGCGGTGAGTTCACCCATGAAGACGAAATCATCATCGGCAAACAGAGAAACGGCCCACTGGGTACGGAGAGGGTGATCTTCGACCACAACACGCTGACGTTCAAATCGAGGACGCACATGCCTGAGGTCGCTACTTAACGTATGCACAACCTCGGGCACACCTCGCAGATGACTGCTCGCCCTGAGCGTGCTACTGTTCTGCCAGAGGTGTGCCCCGAGCTTTCGCTGAAAGGAGATTTTCAGCGAATGGCCCGGAGAAGATTCCAGCACCCCAAGCCCTTTCGGGAGGGCAAGTGGTGGTGGATGCTCGTCTGGGAGGACATATTCTCAGGCGGAAAGCTCTCGCGCAGGAAGAAGCGGGTCAAGTTGGCTCCCGCAGACATGCCGGCGCGAGAAGTGGCGAAAATCGCCGATGAACAGCTACGGCCGATCAATCAGGGTCTGCAGTCGATCGGATCGGCCACTAACTTCAAAGTGTTTGTCGAAGAGACGTACATCCCGTGGTGCTGCCGTTGATGGCAACTGCAACGCGCAGTCGCTATGAAGGGATCATCAAGAACTACCTGACTCCGGCATTCGGCAACTGCTGTTTGCGCGAGTTGGAAACGTTAGAACTCCAGCGGTATTTCAGTGCAATGGCGACCAGTCCCTTATCGCACGAGTCGAGAGATAAGATCCGCGACGTGATGTCGAGCATCTTGGGCTCGGCTGTGCGCTATCACCTGCTCGTCAAGAATCCTATGGAAGGCGTGCTCCTGCCACCGAACCGGGTCGGAAAACGTGTGAAGAAGCCGAACATCACGTCAGAACAGTTCGAGCAAATTCTGTCCGGCATCCCAGAGCCATACGCGACCATGCTGTACGTCGCCGTGTACTCCGGTTTGCGGGTCAGCGAATTGATTGGATTGCGCTGGAATGATGTCGGCGACGACTGCCTGATGGTGGATGAGCGCTGCTGCCGCGGCGACTGGTCTGCGCCGAAGAGCGAGGCCAGCAATGCAGCAGTAGCTGTACAGCGTCACGTTATCCAGCGGATTCACGCTCTGAAACAAAAAACTGTGTCGGTGCGCGCCGGCAACGCAGTCCGGCGCTACAAGGCCGTCAAGTCGGATGGGCCAGATGATCTGGTCTTTCAGTCCGTGAAAGACGGGAAGCCGATGCGCGATAACAACATTCTTACCCGGTTCATCAAGCCGGCGGCCCGCAAGGTGGGCTTGGGCTTTGTGAACTGGCGCTGTCTCCGCACATCCTACGGCACATGGCTGAAGCGCCAGGGTGCCGACATGAAAGACATCCAGGTTCAGCTACGCCACTCACGCATTTCCACGACGATGGACATTTATGTTCAGGACATCCCCGAGTCGCGGCGGCGTGCGGTGGAACTGCTACCTGTACCAGCAATGGTGCAGTGAATTGGAACGTTTTGGAACGTAAACGGGTTTGGAGGGTTTGTAACTTGTTGATTCAGTGGTGGCCAGGGACGGAATCGAACCGCCGACGCCAGCCTTTTCAGGGCTGCGCTCTACCGACTGAGCTACCTGGCCACGCCCGGGGGTGCGCTGCGAACGGGTGCGGATACCCCGATTATAACAACTGCGTCATCCCTTCGCGAGACAGCTCAAATCCCCAGTAAGGATGCGGATCCAACTGCATCATTTCAGGCCTGGCTGCGCAGCAAGACAAATTCGAGACCTCCGATGCTAACGATTCAGTAGTCACAATCCAACATATCGCGGGCTGACCATTTTTTGGAAAACATCGCCATTCGCTGATGACCCTCCCTGTCTCTGTACCATGAAATCAATGCGTTGGCCGGAAAATCGTCGCACATAACAGATTCCAAGTAAGTTACAATGCCATACCTCATTCCAAAGAACTTACAGGCAAGAATTCCTCCGTTCTAAACCTTTCAGCAGGAGTGCGACTAATAAACTCTGCTGGCTCCGCACTATCCACTACCCACTGCCCACGATCCACTGCTTTCCGCTCTCTTCGGGGCATAGAGACACAAAACCTCTGGGAGCCAGAGTAGCGATTTGCGCGCCATTGTCGGTGAAGCGAGTCACAGGTGTGCGTGATCTCGGCATGGATTCCTGGCAGTGGAGGGGCTCTTCGACCATACTCGTCCGCGTTGCGGCCGAAACTCCACTCAGGATGACAGGAGTGGAGGATTAGGGCGCCGATATGCGACCGCGGCACGTATGACGTCATGCACACAGAGCGCGCCCGCACTACCCAGATACACGACGCTGGACCTGCTCTAGACTCACCGATTAAGAACAGAAAGCATACAGAGTATGCTCACTAGAGATCCTGTCAGAGGAGGGAACGATGGAGTGGGAACGCCTGATTCGGTTTGGGCTGCAGGGCAACGCGAATCTGGAAGCGTACGCGATTTTGCTAGTGAGGATTGCATTAGGATTGTTCTTCGCAATCTCCGGGGGGAATAAGCTGTTTGTCGCCAGCCGGGCTCAAGCCATGTACGAAACCTTGGTCGCGGCCAAGGTCCCGCTTCCGCGGGTAATGACCTACTTCGTGTCGGCTGTAGAGTTCGGCGGCGGCTGCCTGCTGATTTTGGGGCTCCTGTCAAGCCTGGTCTCGCTTGCTTTGCTGGCCGACATGTTGGTTGCGATCCTCACCACGAAGCTCTCTGCCATGCCTAAAGCGCTTTCACCTCTCAACTGGCTGGACGATTTCCTTTATCTTCCGGAAGTGCTTTACGCGCTGTTCTTTGTATGGCTGATATGTTCCGGGCCGGGGAAGTTCAGCGTGGATTACCTGATCGCAGCCAGACGGTTGAGATGAGCCGGTCGCTTGGGCGACCGAAGCCAGCGGAAGGATCTGCGGTTTCTTCGGAGAGTAACGGATGTCCGCGGAGAAAGCGGCGCGGCCCTCGCTCGGGATGACAACGCAAGTGGTGGTCGGCTTGAACTGCCAGGGCTGAAGCCATGGATTGAGGCGCACAGTAGCAATCGGGCTAAAACTTCTCCCGCGTTGCTGTATCCGTGCATCGCAACCCTCGGGCTCACGCCCTCGCGAAAGTCGTGGCGTCGGTTAAAACCGACTCCGGATTCTTAAACGCGGCCTACCCCGGGTTCCGCGTCCCATTTTCGCCCAACCGAGGGGCGAATTGGGACTGCTCCACCCGGGGCTACGATTGTTCCGCCCTACGGGCTCGCCTCTCGCGGGGATGGACCAGTGATCCACCCGAACCTGTCTTGACAGGATGGACACAGCAACACAGGAATTGCTCTAAAGCCCGATGCTTCCACCGGGACACAGCACCTATGGAAATGCCTTAGCGCGCCGCCTTAACGGCCGTTCCGCCTGCGGCAGAAGCGCTGATATTGCTGTTCTGCTTTAGCCAAGCCGCCAGCTTGCTCTGCTGCTGCCCTACGAATTCGGCGCAGCCACTGATGGCCTCAAGAGTCTGTTTCTGATTGCGCTCCGTGCCGGGGAAGGGATGCTGCTCGAAGAACTGCTTCACCTCGGTGGCCTTTTGCTCGCTGCAAAAGCTCTGTGCGCCGTAAAGGAAAATCCCCCCACTACCCAAACCTGGGCCGGCCTTCTTTATTAACTGGTCAGCGTTCTGCCGTATGAAGTCCCACGCGGCATTCTGGCTGGCGGGATTGGCAAGCAGATCGAAAAGAATGTTCAAGTCCTGGCTACGGACTTCAGGGGTGAGCGTGGACTCGAGAGTCTGTTTGGTAAGCGCCGGCTGAGGAAAATCCGCCAGGGCACTGAAGAAGCGGCGATACTGCTGCGGTGATTTCACCTTCTGCAACTGCGCCTTGTACTGCTGATAGAGCTCGGCGTCGCCGTGACGAGCTGCTACCGTAATTACGGAGCTGGCGAGCGTTGGGTCCACCGATGTGGGGTCCTTCATGTACTCCTGGATCATGGTCCGCGCCTGCTGAATGACCGCGGGATCCTGACCCACATCACCCAGCATGCGAAACAGGAGACTGCGCTTCTCCTTTTGCTCGGGAGTGTCGCTGGGAAGGGCGGAGTAGCCGAGCTGTTGCATCATGGGCGAGAACGCGTTGCGTACCCAGGCCTGGAATTGAGGCCGGTCAGCCTCGGTCACCACATAATCGTTGATGAGTTCCAGGCGGTCGGCGAAGCCAGCCAGTAGATCGGACCCCGGAGTGTTCTTCAACTGATCGCCGAGCGCCAAGTAGTCCCCCAGGCCATGCCTGCCAATGCGCATCAGCGCCCACTCATTGTCAACCAAGGCAATGCGCTCTTCCGGGGTGAGCACATCCTCCACCGAGTTGCCCAGCGAGTGCAAGGCGTCGGCGTCGTAATCAAAGCGGTAGTAGCCGAGCGCGCCCGCGTCGGGGAAAACAAACTTGGAGCAGCCCTTGAGGGTGAACTGCTGCTGACGCTGCGTCAGCAGGAAACATTCCGGCTTCCCGGCGGAGGTGTCGGTAACGCCCTTGGCGCAAACGGGAATTTGCCAGATCTGGTCGTTTGGTTGGTTGAAAAGCTCAGGCGTCTTGAAGTAACGCTTCTGCGACAGATTCAGTGCGGTATTGCCGCTCTCGCATTTGGCCTCGACGGCCACAAAGGGAGCGCCGGGCTGCATGACGAAGGTAGGCATAATCTTGTCCACCGGCTGCTTGGAGCTGCGCGTCATGGCATTCCAGAAGTCTGAGGCGGTTGCATTGCCGTACGCGTGCTCCTTCAGGTAGAGATTCACTCCGGCACGGAATTTCTCCGGACCGACGTAGGACTCCAGCATGTGAAGTATGGCCGCGGATTTTCCGTAGGCGATGCCGTCGAACAGGCTGTCAATCTGCGTGCGGGTTTCGGCTTCCTGATGGATGGGGCGCGTGTGCTGCACTGAATCGCCGCCGAGCGCATTCATGGTGTTGTCCACGACATCCTGGTTTTCCATCCAGTCAGGCTTCCATTGTGCCAGCGGGTGCGGCGTCATCCAGGTGGCGAAGCCTTCATTGAGCCAGATGTCGTCCCACCACTTCATGGTAACCAGGTCGCCGAACCACTGATGCGCCACTTCATGCGCGATGGTGCCAGCGACGCCCTGCCTGGAACCGACCGAAGCCGTCTTCTCGTCGATCAGCAGCGCTGTCTCGCGGTAAATGATGGCGCCCCAGTTCTCCATGGCGCCGGCGCCGAAGTCAGGCACTGCAATTTCATCCAGCTTGGGCAAGGGATACTTGATCGCAAAGTAATTGTTGTAATAGTGGAGGATCGCCTTGGTTGCATCCAGCGGGAAGCGCGTCAGGTTCTCCTTGCCGGGAACGGTGCAGACATTGATCTTGATTCCATCCACCGAGTCGGAGGCGCACTTCCAGTCGCCGACGGTGAGCGCCACCAGGTAGCTTGACATCTTGGGCGACGGAGAGAACTTGATGGTGTGCTTGTCGCCGGGGCCGGGAGTGTCGGAAACGATCTGACCGTTGGAGATGGCGGTATCGCCCTTGTCCACGATGGCCGTAATGTCGAAGGTCGCTTTGTAGTCGGGCTCGTCGAAACAGGGGAAGGCCACGCGCGCATCCGTGGCTTCCATCTGCGAGACTTCGTATTTCTTGTCCTTGTACGTGCTCAGATAAAAGCCGCGTAGCTGGTCATTGAGATGGCCGGTGAACTTGATGTGCACCGTCGCCGCGCCCGCCGGAAGCTGCTTGTCCACGGCGAAAGTGGCGGTTTCGTTCTTCTCATCGCTGGAAATCTTGGCAGCTTGTGTCTGGCCGGCAGCCGTCACCGTAACTTCGTGGAAGTCGATTTCCAGAGCGTTCAGGGTAATGGTGTTCGTCGGCTTGGTGATAGTGAGGTCGATCCGCTCGTCGCCGTCGTAAGTGTTGTTGGAGAAATTCATGTTGACGGTGAGCGCGTAGTGCTCGGGATTCGCGCCTCCGGGAAGGCGCTGAGCCACCGCAGCGCTGCAGGCCAGAAGACCCGCAATCAGGACAAGCAGGATTCGTTTCATATCACACTCTCAAGAATTGAAGATACCTACGGAGTAACGAAAGGAAGTACGCGCAGAACACAGCCGAAGTTCTGCGGCTAATGACTTAATCTTAGACGATTCCGGACAAAAGATGTGAGCGGGCCGGAGCCGCGAAGCGGGCGGCTGTGGTTTGAGCCCCGGGCGCAAGCCCGGGGCACAAGTCGCGATATGAGCGGAGCCGCGTAGCGGCGGCACGCGCTCATTCCTATCGGCGACCCATGACTCCGTTCAGAAACGTCATTGTGCACCGATTGGTCCCAAACCAGTAGGCCAGCTCCCGGTAGTCGGAGGCCTCGAAGATGGCGATGTCGGCATCCTGGCCGGGCTCCAGACTTCCTTTCTTGCCTTGCAGCCGCAGCGCGCATGCCCCGTTGTAGGTTGCGGCTACAAGCGATTCGGCCGGCGACATCTTCATGTGGGTGCACGCGGCCGAGAGCACAAAGGGCATGGACGGTGTCGGCGAAGTGCCAGGATTGTAGTCGGTGGCCAGCGCGACCGGCACGCCGGCATCAATGAGCTTGCGCGCAGGAGGGAAGTGGTCGAGGCCGAGGAAGTAGTTGGCCGCAGGCAGCAACGTCGCCACTGTGTCAAGCTTAGCCAGCATTGCGACGTCCTCGTCGCAGACGAAATCCATGTGGTCGAGCGAGGCGGGATGGAACTCGAGCAATGGCGCAAGCTCGGCCGGCGTGAGCTGGCAGACATGTGCCCGCACTCCGAGGTTGTGTGCGACGGCCGCGCGCAGGATGCGCAGCGACTGCTGTATGGTGAATGCGCCGCGCTCCACAAAGACATCGACGAACTCGGCCAGTCTGGCAGGGCTTTGAAGGGGCGCACCTTTAGGTGCGCCGTCAAGCCCCTTATATTTGTCATCCCGAGCCGACTTTAGTCGGCGAGGGATCTGCTTTTCCACCCTTCGCGTTAGTCTTCTAAAGTTCGCTGCTGCTGCCGGAATCATCTCCTCGCACACCACGCGCACATACTCTTCTGGATTGTCGCGATACTCGGGCGAGACCACGTGCGCTCCCAGCAGCGTCGGGACGACTGTTCCCGGCCACTGCTTCGAGGCCTCGCGTATTGCCTCCAGCGACTTCATCTCTGCGGCGAAGCTCAGGCCATAGCCGGACTTGGCCTCGACCGTGGTTGTACCCTGCGCAGCCATTTCTTCCAAAGCGTTCCGGACGTGAGCGGCCAGCGTCGCTGTCGAGGCGTCGCGTACCCCGCGCAGGCTGACGCGAATGCCACCTCCGGCCTCGGCAATTTGTTCATACGAGGCGCCCGCGATCCGCTGCTCGAAGTCAATCAGGCGCGGGGTGGTGAAGACCGGATGGGTGTGGGAGTCAACGAAGCCGGGCAATACCACAGTGTGAGAGCAGTCGATTTCTTCAGCCCCACGTGACAGTTCGTGCTTAGCGACTTCGTCGGTCGTGCCAACGGCAACGATCTTTCCATTAGCGGCCAGCACGGAGCCGTCTTCGATGATGCCCAACTCGCGCATCTGCGCGCCGCGGCGAGGGCCGGTGTCGCCGCGCAGCGTGAGGAGTTGAGCGGCGTGGGTGAGCAGCGTGACCGCCTGATTTCGAATGTCGGAATCCAAGAGATCCCTTTCGGTATTGTCCATACGCCAGCCGAGAATCGGCCGCGCTCCCCTGAAGCCCTGAAAGGGCGAGACAAAATTAGCCCAGGGCGCGAGCACTGGGTAACAGCTGCGCTCAGGATGACAGCTTAAACAGCCTGCATGGGTTGCTAAAAGCCAACAGCTAATTGCTAAGAGCCGCTTCCCATCGGCACTCTAATTCCCTTCTGCGCCGCAAACCGCTTCGCTTCGTCGTATCCCGCATCCACATGCCGGGCGACCCCGATTCCCGGATCATTCGTCAGCACGCGCTCGATGCGCTTCGCCATCTCGTCCGTCCCGTCGGCGACGGTCACCTGCCCGGCGTGCTGCGAGTAGCCAATGCCCACGCCGCCGCCGTTATGAATCGACACCCACGACGCCCCGCTCGCCGTGTTGAGCAGCGCATTGAGCAGCGGCCAGTCGGCGATGGCGTCGCTGCCGTCCTTCATGGCTTCGGTTTCGCGGAAGGGCGACGCGACCGAGCCGCAGTCGAGATGGTCGCGGCCCATCACGATCGGCGCTTTGAGCTTGCCGCTCTTCACCATGTCGTTGAGCGCCAGCCCGAACTGCGCGCGCTCGCCATAGCCGAGCCAGCAGATGCGCGACGGCAGTCCCTGAAACTTGATTCGCTTGCGCGCCAGCTCAATCCAGCGGCTCAGGATTTTGTTCTGCGGAAACATTTCCAGCACAAGGTCGTCGGTGGTGTGAATGTCCAGCGGGATCGCCCGAGAGCGCCGCCCAGCGGAACGGGCCACGACCCTCGCAGAATAGCGGGCGAATATACGCCGGCACGAATCCGGGAAAATCGTAGGCGTTCTTCACGCCATGCTCGAAGGCGAAGGTGCGAATGTTGTTGCCGTAGTCGAAGGTGACCGAGCCCATCTTCTGCAGCTTGAGCATGCCTTCGACGTGGCGCGCCATGGTGTCGAGCGAGCGCTCGACGTATCCCTTGGGATCGCGCTGGCGCAGCTCCAGCGCGTCTTCCAGCGACATGCCGCTGGGCACGTAGCCGTTCAGCGGATCGTGCGCCGAGGTCTGGTCGGTCAGAATGTCGGGCAGCACGCCGCGCTCGGCCAGCTCCGGAATGATGTCGCCGCAGTTGCCGACCAGGCCGACGGAGATGTTCTCCTTCTTGCGCACGGCGTTCTTCAGGATGCGCAGCGCCTCGTCGAGCGAGTTGACCATGAAGTCGCAATAGCCGGTGCGCAGGCGCTTCTTGATGCGCTCGGGATCGACCTCGATGCCGAGGTAGCATGCGCCGGTCATGGTCGCCGCCAGCGGCTGCGCGCCGCTCATGCCGCCCATGCCGCCGGAGACGATCAGCTTGCCCGCCAGCTCGCCGCCGAGATGTTTCTCGCCCGCGGCGGAGAAGGTCTCGAACGTGCCCTGGATGATGCCCTGCGAGCCGATGTAAATCCACGAGCCCGCGGTCATCTGTCCGTACATGATGAGGCCGAGCTTCTCCAGTTCGTTGAACTTCTCCCAGTTCGACCAGTGGCCGACGAGGTTGGAGTTGCAGATGAGCACGCGCGGCGCGTAGTCGTGGGTGCGGAAGATGCCGACCGGCTTGCCCGACTGCACCAGCAGCGTCTCGTCGTTGTCGAGCGACTGCAGCGAGTTGACGATGGCGTGGTAGCACTCCCAATTGCGCGCGGCGCGGCCGGTGCCGCCGTACACGACGAGGTCCTGCGGACGCTCGGCGACGTCGGGATCGAGGTTGTTCATCAGCATGCGCATGGCGGCTTCCTGCGCCCATCCTTTGCAGGAGAGCTGGTTACCGCGCGGTGCCCTCACGGGAACGTAGGCAGTGCTGGGCGAGTCAGTTGCTACTGGCATGACAAGACGATGGTAGTGCGGGAAGCGGAAGAGCGCAAACCACAGTGGCTGGTGGATAGTGGTTAGTGGGCTAGTTGACTCAACCCGCTACTGACCACTGGCCACTAACCACTAGTCACTAAAATGGGGAGCGGCTGTTTAGCGCACTCCCCTCTCTCCGATCAGGTTTGCAATTGCGTACAGAATATCCGCCGCTTGTGAGGCTGACAACAGGAATCAGCAAAATTGTGTTAAAAGTTGGTTAACGTTGTTACGCTGAGGTCGCTGCATCTCTATCCCATTGCGTGGGACGTCTGACAGTGTGTCCAAGACCACTGTCAGATGCGAATGCGGAGCATCCCACAATGTGACATGCCCGCCGCTATGGACAGTCAGCCCCCAGCTACTGTGCCGCAAAGTCGCGCGCAAACTCCGCCAGTGAGCGCACCGGCACTCCCGACGGCCCCTTGGCGATCCATGGCTTGGCGTCCTCGACCCAAGCCACACCCGCGATGTCCAGGTGGATCCAAGGCGTGTTGCCGACGAACTCCTTCAGGAACATAGCCGCCGTCACCGCGCCTCCCCAGCGTCCGGCGCTGTTGACGATGTCGGCGATGCCGGACTTGATCATCTCGCGGTATTCGTCGTCCACCGGCAGCCGCCACATCTTTTCGCCCGACTTCTGCAGCGACTTGCTGAAGCTCTTGTAGAAGTTGTCATCGTTGGCGAAGACGCCGGCATTCACCATGCCAAGCGCGACAACACAGGCGCCAGTGAGCGTGGCGGCGTCGATCAGATGCGTGCAGCCAAGCTCCTTCGCATAGTGCAGCCCATCGGCCAGCACCAGGCGGCCTTCGGCGTCGGTGTTGATGATCTCGATGGACTTGCCGGACATGGCGATCTGCACGTCGCCGGGTTTTTGCGCCTTGCCCGAGGGCATGTTTTCCGTCGCACAGACGATGCCAATCACGCGCACATTTGGCTTGAGTTGCGCGATGGCGCGCATCGCCCCGATCATGCCCGCGCCGCCCGCCATGTCGTACTTCATCTTTTCCATGCCGTCGGCCGGCTTGATGGAGATGCCGCCGGTGTCGAAGGTCACTCCTTTGCCAACTAGCCCCAGCACGTGCTTCTTGGGAGCGCGAGCGGGCTCGTAGCGCATCACGATCAGCCGCGGCTCCTCGTCGGACCCCTGAGCCACGCTCCAGAATGCGCCCATCTTTAGCTCTTTGATTTTGTCGGGACCGTAGATCTCACACTCGAGTCCTACCGCGTCGCACATGGCTTTGGCGCGGTCGGCCAGTATCGTCGGCGTCATGCGATTGCTAGGCTCGTTTACCAGGTCGCGGGTAAAGTTCTGCGCTTCGCCGATGATGCGCCCCTGCTCCATCGCCGTCTTCAGTGAGCGGTGGTCCGCTTTCGGCGGGGCGACGATGACCAGGTCCTCGATCTTCTGTTCCTTGCGATCGCTCTTGTAATAGTCCGGCTCGAAGTTGCCGACGAAGGCGCCTTCCACGATCGATTTCACGGCATCGTCAGCGCCGCTGCGCAAATTCGGCGCGACGAAGGCGAAGGACTTCAGGTCCTTGGCTTTGAGATTGCGCACCGCTGCGCCGGCCAGCTTGCGGAGTTCGAGAGAAGAGAAGGCTTTTGCCTTGCCGCCGCCAATCAGCAGCAGACGCTTGGCCTTCAGGCCCGCAGGTTTGTGCAGCAGAGTAGTCTCCAGCATCTTGCCGGTGACTTCGCCGGACGTGATGAGGTCGGCCGCGGCAGCGAGTACAGCTTTGTCGCCGATTTGAAGCCGAGGTTCAGGCTTGGCGGACTTGTCGCCGTTGCTGTTCTCGGCGGTGTCGAGCACCGGAACAACGAGGCATTCGGTTTCGATTTGCGAAGGGGATGCGGTAGTAAGAGTAGTGTTCATATTTGTTCCATCTTGAAGAGCGGACCTGAAGGTACGCTCTTCTTGTGCCGTCCCTAAAGGGACTCTGGTCTCCAACCTTAACGCTACCCAGCGCTGAAGCGCTGGGCTAAATTATGCGGCTCCTACGGCGCTCGACTGACGAAAACAGGCGGTGTCGCCGCTCCGCGGCTCAGTTTAATTTCCTACTTTACGCGGCGCTTACGCGCCAGGCTAACTTCATGCCGCCGCTTCGGGCTAGTTCCTTAATTCTTTCTGCTCCTGGCCATGGCCTCGCGCGCTTCTTTATCCGCGGTGCGGCGGCGTTCCGTCTCGCGCTTGTCCCAGGTCTGCTTGCCTTTGGCCAGCGCCATCTCGACTTTCACTCTGCCGTTGCGAAAGTACAACCGGGTCGGGATCAAGGTCAGACCACGTTGCTGCGTCTTGCCAAACAGCTTGTTCAGTTCACTGCGATGCACAAGCAACTTCCGGGTGCGCAGGGGTTCATGATTAAAGATGTTGCCGTGCTCGTAAGGACCAATGTGCGCATTGATCAGCCACAACTCGCCGTCTTTGACCAATCCGTAGGCGTCTTTCAGATTGGCTCGGCCGGCGCGCACAGACTTCACTTCCGTCCCCCGCAGAGCGATGCCGGCTTCGAACTTATCCTGCAGAAAGTAGTTGTGCGAAGCGGCACGATTGACGGAGGCGTCGCGCTCGCCGCTGGCCACGGGATCGCGGCGAACTTTTTTCTCTTTTTGCGGGCGGTCCGTTGCCGCCGTTTGCCGGGACATAGCGTTAGCGTAGGGAGGCGCTCCAGGTTGACTCCATCGCGGCACAGCGCATCACAGGGATGACGGTTATCAGCGGGCGCATCACGCGAATCTCAAATGCTAACACACGATGAAGACAGCAACTTACGCCGCGTGAAGAATGCTATAATCGCGCCGATCGCTTTAATTTTGTTTTGCCCTTTAACGATCTTAGTATTCGCGGCAACCTGCTCACATTTGACGTGGGCGCAAGTCTTAATTCCGGAACCCTACCCTCTGGCGTGCTGGGGAAGGGTGGTCCGGCGCAATTCCCCGGGGTTTGAGTAACGTGATAAAACGGTTTTCCGGTGTGCTGGCGATACTGTTGATGGCAGCGGTGGTGCCCGCCTTGGCATCGTCCGATAAGGCTGCCAAGGCCCTTTTTCAGAAGGGCCAAACCGCCGAGGCCCGGCAGGACTACATCGAGGCCTACAACGACTATCATCAGGCCTGGCAATTGAAGCCCACAGAGCTTCGCTACCGCACGGCGGCTGAGTTTGTGCGGTACTTGGCAGCTGCCTCCTACGTTCATCAGGGCGAGATCCTGATGAAGGCGGGTAAGCTGCAGGAGGCGCTGACCGACTTCGAGCAGGCGCTCGCCGTTGATCCCTCGAGTTTTATCGCCCAGCAGCAAGCCAATAAGGTGCGTGAGCTTCTGCTCAAGGGACAGGCGCCGCCACCAGCGCCGACGCCGCAATCGGCGCTAACCCGGCGGATGGAAGAAGCCACCGGCCCGGTCGAGCTGGCGCCCATCGCACAAACCCCCATCACGCTGAAGTTGAGCGAAGATGCCAAGACCATTTACGAGAGCATCGGGAAGCTGGCCGGGATCAACGTCTTGTTTGATCCTGACTACACCTCGCGCCGCATCCGGGTTGACTTGAATGGAGTAACGCTGGAAGAAGCGCTGCAAATTACCGCGCTGGAGTCCAAGACGTTCTGGCGGCCGGTCACGCCCAACACGATTTTCGTGGCTGCCGACACGCCTGCCAAGCGTAAAGAGTTGGAGCAGAGTGTCATCCGCACGTTTTACCTGAGCAATCTATCGCAACCCAACGAATTGCAGGACCTGGTAAATATTCTGCGCACCTTGCTGGACACCCAGCGTCTGCAACAATTTCCGTCGCAACAGGCGGTTGTCGTGCGGGGTACGCCCGACCAGATCGCTATGGCGGAGAAGCTGATCGAAGACCTGGATAAATCGCGGCCTGAAGTGGTGGTCGAAGTCGCGATCATGCAGGTCAATCGCGACAAGCTGCGGAATCTGGGTATCCAGCCTCCAGCCAGTATCAGCGTGGCTCTGCAGAGCAACACCGGCACCACCACCACGACTACAGGTTCCAACGTCGGCACTGGAAACGGCACGGCTACCCAGACGACGAGCGCCAGCACCGGCACTCTCTCGTTGAATCAGTTGGCCAACATCAATGCCACCAATTTCGCAGTCACTATTCCGCAGATGACGGCGAATTTCCTGTTCAGCGACAGCGACAGCAAGATCATTCAGCAACCGCAGATCCGTGCGTCGGACGGCCAGAAGGCTTCGTTAAAGATTGGCGAGCGTGTTCCCGTCGCCACGGGATCGTTTCAACCGGGCATCGGCGGCGTGGGTATCAATCCGCTGGTCAACACGCAGTTCAACTACATTGATGTCGGCGTGAACATTGACATCACACCGCACGTACACGGACTGGACGAAATCACCCTTAAGCTCGCCATGGACATCTCGGAGGTGGACTCATATCAGAATATCGGCGGCATCCAACAGCCGGTGATCGGCCAGCGCAAGATCGAGCAAGACATTCGGCTCAAGGAAGGCGAAGTCAATATCCTGGGCGGACTCTTCGAAAACGATCAGACCAAGTCGCTTTCCGGAATTCCGGGGCTGGCCCAGATTCCCATTCTTAAGTACTTCTTCGCGTCGGAACAGAAAGAAGTCAAGGACAATGAAATCGTTTTCGTGCTCATACCTCACATTGTGCGCGCGCAGGACCTGAGTGCCACCAACTTGAAGGCGGTTGATGTGGGCACAGCGAGCGCCTTCCAATTGCGCCGCGAGACCTCTGCGCCGCAGTCTAATGGTCAGCCGAACACCGGTCCGGGAGCGGCCCAGAACGCCGTGCCACCGAACGGCCCCGGCATGCCGCCGCAGGGCATCACCAATGCCTCGGTGACACAGCCTGTTGCCGCTTCGGCGCCGGCGGGAAGCGCCATCGTCAGCTTTGATCCGCCCACGCTCGATCAGCCGGTCGGGGCTACGTTCACCGTAAACATCGCTCTGGCTGGGGGCCAGAATGTTTACGCGGTTCCGCTCCAGGTCATGTATAACCCGCGCGTTCTGCAAGTGCTCAACGTGTCCAACGGCCCGCTGCTCTCCAAGGACGGTCAGCCGGTGGCGCTGGTGAACCGCGACGACACCATGGCCGGAATTCTTCAGCTCAGCGCCTCGCGCCCGCCCGGGAGCGGTGGCATCTCCGGCGACGGCACCGTATTCACGCTCACTTTACAGGCGCGTGCTCCGGGACAGGCGACCCTGAGCATCAACCGGGCAGCGGTGAAGAATGCCTCCATGCAGAACGTACCCGCCAGCGGTTCGCAGGCCATTGTCACGGTCCACTAAAAGCAGTAGCCAGTTGTCGGGTGAGCTCGCGAACGGATGCTGACGGCTGCCGATCAGGCACGTCTAAATAATGGTAGGGATCGAAGCCGTTCCGGGAAATCCCCACTGACAACCGACAACTGGCTACTGACTACTGGCCACCGGATTTTGGGACTAGAATAATTGCAGTGACTTCCACCTTTTTCCATGGCGCATTTGCGGGTGCAGGGAGCGGTGTCTGGCGCCGCGCCAGGCGTAGGAACGGCTTTACCATGGCCGAGTTGATCGTCGCCATGACGATCTTGATGATTCTGACGGCCGTGGCCATGCCAGTGGTGCGGGTTACCATCCAGCGCGGCAAGGAGCGCGAGTTGCGCCGCGATCTATGGGAGATGCGCGACGCCATCGACCGCTACAAGGACGCGGCCGACCGGGGCGCATTTCAGGTAAAGCTTGACAGTCAGGGCTATCCACCCGATCTGGAGACGCTGGTCAAGGGCGTGGACTCCAATGGGAAGAAACTGCGCTTTCTGCGCCGCATTCCCGTCGATCCCATGACCGGCAAGACGGAATGGGGCTTGCGCTCCATGCAGGATGATCCCGACTCCGATTCCTGGGGTGGGCAAAGCGTCTTTGACGTGTACACCAAGTCGGATGGCACGGGATTGGACGGAACGAAGTACAAGACGTGGTAGCCTCTCATCGCAAAACCATGCAGCGTTCACGGCAACGCGGATTCACCTTGATCGAATTGATGGTGGTCATCGCCATCATGATCATCCTGCTGGCGCTCGCCATGCCGCGCTATCAGAAGTCCATTTTGCACGCCCAGGAAACCGCCCTGCGCCAGGACCTGTACACCTTGCGCTCGGTCATCGACCAGTACACCCTCGACAAGCAAAAGGCGCCGGAATCGCTGCAGGACCTGGTGGACGCAGGCTACCTTAAACAGCTTCCCGTCGATCCTTTCACCAAGTCGCGCGATACCTGGGTGCCCGTCAGCGATGATTCCATCATGTCGCCCGACCAGACCCAGCCCGGCATCATGGATGTGCATAGCGGCAGCGACCAGGTTTCCAGTGAAGGCACCGCGTACAACACGTGGTGAGGAACGGTCAGCCGTCGGCCGTTTAACTTGCGCTTACCGATAGAGGCCAACGCCTAGTTGGCGCGGTTGACCTGAATCTTGGCCATCATGCCGCCGTCCTCATGGTCGAGAATGTGGCAGTGATAGACGAACGTTCCAGCGATATTGGGATCGCGGAAATCCATGCGCAGGGTGACGCTGGGATACGGCCCGCTGCCCGGCCAATTGGGAATGATGATCGTATCCTGCAGGTCGGGGTTCGGGACAGGTACGCCGTTGACGGCCTCCACCAGAAAGTGCAACTGGTGAATGTGAAAGGCGTGCGCTTCGCCGGAACGGTTCTCAACGGTCCAGTCCTCGACTGCCCCGGTGTTGGTGACAATGGCGGGAGGATCATCCATGTGGAAGACGTGCGGCTTTTGCCCGTCCACGGTGATGAAGTACTGGGTTGGACCGTTGCTGCCAACCGTCTGCTCAGAGAAGTAAAGCTTGCGGGTGGTGATGGGCTGCTGCGCGGCCAATCCGGCAAACCGCTGACGATCCGCCGGCGGCTTAGCGGGAGGCGCAGCGGGCGCCTTGGTTGCTTTCTCTGTGCCAAGCAGGTCTATAAGTTGCACCACGGGGTTGGGATTGCCCACCGGACCGGTATCGAAGCCATTGGTGAGAAAAACGCCACTCTGTCCCTGGGGAAGGCCGGGAATGATGAATTCGGCCCGTCCCGCCGGAGGCAGATCGATTTCCGTCTCGTAAATCGGCGCCGATAGCGGAACCCCGTCGAGCGCGACAACCTCCAGTTGCTGCGGCGTAGCTCCAAATAGAAGCTGAAGCGCAAGAAACGCCTGGGTGGAAGCGTTTACTACACGCCAGAATTCCTGCTGGCCATAGGTAACGTTGACATACGGCGAAGCTCCATCGGGCCACAGGGCCGGCTGAAAGTTGACGGTGAGCTGATTGGGGCCGGGCAGCCAGGAGTTCGGGTTGTTAAACTGCTGACGGATGACGATGACGCGCTCCGGCAAGCCCTGCGTTCCGGGTATTGTTCCTTCGATGAAGATGGCCCCGGCCGCTCCGCCGTCCACCTGGGTGGTGGTGTTCCCGTGGGCATGCGGATGATACCAATACATGCCCGGGTTGTCGTTCGCTGGTACCTGGAAGTTGTACTGGAAGGGTGGATCGCCGGATTGGATGAGGGTGTATATTACGTCGTCCTGGTGGCAGGTGGGAGGGATGTTCAAGCCGTGGAAGTGCATGTTGGTCGAGCCGGGCAACACCATGCCGCCGTTGCAATCATCAGCCGGCTTTGCTCCAGGTTTTGCCGGGGCGTGCATGTGCATCTGCGATTTCCGGGGATATTTGTCGTAGGGAGCCTGAATATTGTCCGTCAGATTGAGAACAAGCTGGTCGCCGGGATTCAGGCGCAACGTTGGAGCTTCCACCTGCTGGCCCTGATACAGATACACATAGCAGTAGTGCATGAATCCGTCCGAGCCTAACTGATTTTGCAGAGTAAAATTAACCGTCAGCGTTCCGTTTTGGCTGTACAGGTCAAGCGGATTGACGACGAGAGTGCCGGGCAGCGGGCGTGGCGGGCAAATCTGCTGCGCAGAAGCGCTCAGCAGCGCAGCCGCCCAGATCAAGAAAGCCAAAATCGATTTCAACACTGCGCGCATTCCAGCGTTTTAACCTTCTTTCCTCGCCTGGCAATTATCCGTTTCTCTTCCCTAAAACGGCCGCGGTGGAAACGTTTGAATCGACAGCAGACCTCCGCTGACATCGACGGGCGAAGCGGAAGATTCTGTCAGGGTGCAGGTCGTACCGGTTGAGTTGACGTTGAGGATCGCGATCGAAGATCCGAATTCCGCCGCGTACAGAACGTTGCCCGTTCCGGTCGTGTCGCGGGTGGCCAACTCTCCGACATAGGACCACGGATTGTAAAAGCCGCTCAACTGTTGAGAAGCGCAGCCCGGCGTCACCTTGCCCGTGTTCTTATTGAAGAAGGCGGCGGTGATATAACCGCTCTGGCTGTTGCCGATGTAAATAAGGCTCTCATCCGGGCTGAGCCGAACCGTAGCCGAATTTACCCCTGGCCCTACGGCATGTGTGGCCACGCCAAGCGGGTATTGCACCGTCGGTGAGAGCTTGCCGGACGAGAGATCGGAGACCTCGATGGTAGTTGCCACGGCTGCGTCCCCGAAGATGGCGAAGTGTCCGTCTTGCGTGATGTCCACGGCGTCGGGAAAGAAAGCGGCAGCAAATCCGGTGGCGTTCTGCTCATCGCCGTTAGGAATGGGGATGCCATTGGCCGTGTTGAAGGACTCGATGGAGCCGTCAATGTAAGTGACCACCAGCATGTTTCCATTGAGCGCCATCCCCGCCACCCAGCCGCCGTTCAGCGGAGTGACCGTGATATCGCCGATGAAGGAGAGCTGGCATCCCGCTTCGACCGCGAAGGTTGCGATGGTGTTGGACAGGCTGTAACCGGCGTAGAGATAGTTCTGGTTCATCACCAGGCCGATGCCATTGCTGGAGCCCACGTCATTGACGGAGCCGGAGAAGTTCCCCACGCGTT
Source organism: uncultured Acidobacteriaceae bacterium (assembly GCA_963823635.1). GTDB lineage: Bacteria > Acidobacteriota > Terriglobia > Terriglobales > Acidobacteriaceae > Bog-257. The sequence goes on from CAWGMV010000036.1 coordinate 66,767, forward strand.
GCTCGGTTTGGATGTTGATGGCCGCGATGTCTCCGGTGGCGGCATCGGACGCGTAAACGCATTGAGCGGAACTGTCGGGCAGCAAGGTTATTCGTGGCGTGCCAAAGAAGCCTCCACCTATGCCCTTGCCGCCGGTGTTGATACTCGTCTGGTAGGTCAGAGTCGGCGCGCCTTGGGTACCACCGGCCAGATAGAAGCTGACATAGCTGTGCAGCACGCCATCGTCGTTGGTCAGCACGTAGATCGGAGAGTCAGGAGGTTTGGACGCAGTCTTGTCGGCGGCGCACAGTACGAGAGGCAGAGCCAGACTGGCGGCTATTATCAGGGCTTTCAACAGCGACTTCATGGGTCGGCGAAGGGACAACCGGTAGGATACCTTCGCGGCATAATACATCAGGAGAACCGATTCCTACAATCGAAACCCCAGGCAGTTGCAACAAAAATCCACGCCGTTGCAACAGAATCAGCTACCTAAGTAAGCGCCCTCAAAGAACCGAAGCATATTTTCCCATACAGACCAAAACCGGGATTCAGTCGAAGCGCAAGCCCGGCTTTCTGCGGGCTTTCTTATGTGTGCGTGGAGTGTTTCCGGCGCTTCTCACCGCCTTGGCGAAGCGCTAATGACCCGTTCTCCAGTTCCGGAAGCGCCCACGGATGATAGGAAGCAGGTCACGCCACCAGTCGCCCTGCCAATCGATGGTCTGGGGCTGGTGAGCGGCTTGGTAGAAACATTCCTGAGCGCTGGGCTCGTCGCCCAAACTTACGTAGGCGATCGCCATATTCCAGAATATCTGCTTCCGCTGGTCGGGAAAGCTCGCGATCGCGAGTGTCTTCTTATAGTATTCGATCGCACGCTTCGGGTTTCCGAGCTGTTGCTCGGACTCGGCAATGTTCTCCCAGACCTGGCCGTACCACGGCGACATACCAGCCGCCCGGTAGAAGTGAGCGAGAGCTTCCGAGTGTCGTCCCTCTTCTTTCAGCGCAAGGCCTAGATGTAGCTCTGTTGCCCAGTTAGGAGGAGTGACCTGTACGGTATGTGTCCATAGCGTGATGCTGTCCTGCCAACATTCGATCTGGCGGCGGGCCGTGACCGCGAGAACCAGCAAGACCGCAAGGCTCGCGGCTGGCAAAGCCGCGCGCGGCGCATGGAGCTGCCCAGCCCAGTCGGCCGCGCCCCAGCACACCATCAGGAAAATGCCAATGAACGACACATAGGCATAGCGATCGGCCGGAGGATAAGGGGCGACTACTCCGATCATCGGTACTAGCGAACCGAGGAACCAAAGCCATCCCACCGCCAGGTATCGGTGGCGTCTGGAGGCGTAGACTAGAACGCTGATCGCCATCAGGAAAAGCAGCGCGAACGGTACCTGCCACCACGGGAAGGTTGATGGGTAAAGGTACAGAATTGCGAGACCGCCAGGCCAAAATGCCTGGCGCACGTATTGCACGTAGCATACGAGCGCGCTCTCCAGCCTCAAAGAAAGGTTGTAGGTGCCGCCCTGCTGAAAGGAGTGTTGGGCGATCATCGTGAGGACCGCGTCAACCGCGCAGATGAAGAACAGCGGGATCTTTTCTTTTGCCAGCGCGCGGAAACTGCGGCGCGCAAACATCCCCGGCGCTTCCTTCGGTTGGGCGAACATGCGGCCCAAAGGCCAGTAGTCCCAAAGCAGCAGAACAAAAGGCAGGGTGATCACTTGCGGTTTGGCCATCAGGCCGAAGCCGTAAAAAAGTGCGACCAAAGCCATGCGGCGCAGCTTGGGTTGGCACGCATACCAGCGATACGCGCTCAAGGCGAGGAGGAAGAACAGCGTGCTCAGCAGCGTCTTGCGTTCGGCAATCCAGACCACCGACTCGACGTTGATGGGATGCACAGCAAACAGCGCCGCCACCATGAAGCTGCGGCCGGTGAATCCCGTAGCCCGTTTCAAGACCCAGAACAGTAGGAGGGCGTTCAGCGCATGCAGCAGAACATTGACCTCGTGATGGCGGCCCGCCTGGAGCCCAAACAGTTGGATATCTACGGCGTGCGACATCCAAGTCAGGGGATGCCAATTGTAGCAATAGGAATGCAAAACCGCCCACTTGACCATCGAGAAATTCAGGACGCCTTGGATGTGAGAGTTTCCCGTCACGTAGGCGGGATCATCGAAGTCGAGGAACGGATAGCTGTGCACCGGCCAATAAAGTGCCACCACGGCAACCGGCAGCAGAAGGGTGCAGACCAGGTTCTGCATCCACGGTGAAGCGAATTGACTCCTTTGGCGCATCGGTTCTTCCGGGATCATATCGCAGCTACCTATACTCATCAAAGGTGCAAGTAGGCGGCAAAATAGAATAGCTATGGCCAAAAAGTCCCAGATAATTATTTTCCTGTTTTTCGCGTAAATTGAGTAAACGCTTGCGCACTTCGCAGTTTTCAGACACATCGAACCAGGCTAAGAAGTAAGTAAACAACCGCAGTTGCAAATTTATTTTCACCCGCAAATTCAATCCTTGACAACAAGCCGGCCGTTCTCGTCTGCGACCTAAGTGTGAGATGACGAGAAGGCGTGGCACTAGGATTGCAGTAGCAAAGCCCGAATATCCATGTCCCAGGAGGTTATGCTGCTGCTTCGTCTGGCGCAGCGGACACTTCATTGGCCGAAAGGACTAAAGATGAAGAAAGCGCTTTTGCCCCTCCTCGTGTTAGCGTTCTGTGGATTCGCTTTTGCGGGCACACAAGACTTCCTCATTAACTTCGAACAATATCCGGAGTACACCCAGATCACCAACCAGTACGCCGGCCAGTATGCCACCTTTACCAATTCGTTGCAGTTGGTGGCTCCTTACTACGACTACATAGACTACCCGCCCCACTCGGGGAACGGGGTGATCACCAACGATCCCAACGATCCCATCCAGGTGAATTTTGCTACCGCTCCCGGCACGCTGGGAGTGAACTTCATTACTGGCTGGTACACCGACCCCAATGGCGTCACGGTCAATGCCTATAACAGCAAGGGAGCGCTGGTCGCGAGCTTCAATGGGGCGCCGGTGATTGGCTCGAACCTGGAATTCAGCCTGAGTACAGCCCAGGCGGGTACGATCGACTACATCACCATCAGCGATGACGGCGGAAACCCCGACAGCGAGACGGTTGATGATCTCGGCTATCAGGAGGTTCCTGAGCCAGGTTCGCTGCTGATCGTATGTTCGGGGCTGTTGAGCGCGGTGGGATTACTGCGTCTCAAGATTGGTTCTAAAGCGTAGAAGGTTGGGTTCCTAGCACAAAAGGGGCGCTGAATCCCAAACTGCGCCCTGCAGGTTAACTTCGTCTGCCGGAAACTACTTCGTCGGTGCCACCATGGCGCCCCGGCAAGGGTTCCCGAAGGAGATGTGATGGCTGGCCGATATAAGTTCGTTCTGTTTCTTTGCGCGGCGGTTGCATTTGTCCTCACCTTCAATCTTGCTTCCAATGCGGAAGCCAAGCGTACCCTCATCACGCAGAAGATTGACGAGACCAAGTTGGTTGCATTGCGGGGCAACACTCGTCCTGAGGTTACAGCTCTGACCGACCGAGGCCCCGTCTCGGCCGACTTCGACATGGGCCACATGTGGTTGCTCTTGCGGCGCCCCTCGGAGCTGCAACAAGCGCTGAACCAGTACACCGCCGATTTGGAGATTCGTAACTCCCCCAACTTCCACAAGTTTTTGAATGCGCAACAGTTCGGGCAGCGCTTTGGACTGGCTCAGCAGGACATCAACACCATCACGAGTTGGCTGGAGTCGCATGGCTTCAAGGTCAATCTGACGTATCCCAACGGTCTGGTCATCGACTTCTCAGGTTCGGCCGCCCAGATTGAAGAAGCTTTTCACACTCAGATCCACTATATCGAGGCGGGCGGTGTGCAATATATTGCCAACGTCAGTGATCCGCGGATTCCAGCTGCCCTTGCCAATGCCGTCGCCGGGCCCGTGAAGCTGAACAGCTTTATGCCCCATCCTCTGAGCCTGCCCGTTACCCCTTCCCACATCGATATCGCTGGCGGCGAAGAACCGAACGGTAACCAGGCCGAGCAACCGGATTACACCGTCAGCGCGAGTTCGCACCTGGTGGTGCCCGGCGACCTGGCGACGATCTATAACCTGAATCCGTTGTTTAAAGCTGGTTATACCGGTCAGGGGCAGACCATCGCGGTATTGGAAGACACTAATCTGTTCAACTGTAATCCCACCAACAGCCCCGGTGCCTGCACCTCCACCAGTGACTGGGCCCGGTTCCGCACTGTCCTCGGATTGGGGAAGTACAGCCAGGGATCGCTGGTCCAGCTCAATCCGCCGCCGCCGACCGGTCCTAACAATTGTGCCAGTCCCGGCATCAATAGCGACGATTCCGAGGCCGCTCTGGACGTGGAATGGTCCAGCTCGGCTGCGCCCAACGCCGCCATTCAGAACCTGGCCTGTGCCGACACGGAAACATTGTTCGGCGGCCAGATCGCACTGCAGAATGTTCTCAACGGTTCCTCTACCGGCTATCCGACGGTCGTCAGCATCAGTTATGGGGAATCGGAAGTGCAGAACGGCGAGATTTCCAACCAGTCGTTCAACGACCTTTATCAGCAGGCGGTAACGCAAGGCGTGGCCATCTTTGTCTCTTCCGGCGATGAAGGAGCGGCCAGTTCGAATGCCGACCAACGATTTGCCACCTTCGGCATTACGGTGAGCGGTCTCACCTCCACGCCATACAACGTTTCCGTCGGAGGCACCGATTTCGGCGACACCTACGCTGGAACCGTCAGCACCTACTGGAACATGTACAACAACGTCTTCTACGCTTCGGCAAAGTCCTATATTCCCGAGATCCCGTGGAACGACTCCTGCGCCAGCGTATTGATCGCGAACAAAGTGACTGGAAGCATGCTCACCTACGGCTCCAGTGGCTTCTGTAACAAGGCATCGAGATCATATATCACCACGGCGTCGGGCAGCGGCGGTCCCAGCAACTGCGCCACTGGACTGTCGCCCGGAGACACTAACGGAGACGGCGGCACAGGCTATGTGGGCGGCACCTGCGCGGGCTATCCCAAACCGTCATGGCAGAGCGTACTGGGCAACCCGTCAGATGGCGTGCGCGATATTCCTGACGTTTCCCTGTTCGCTGCCAACGGCGTTTGGGGACACTACTATGTCGCTTGCATCTCGTCAGGGCGCAGCAGCTGCGCCGGTGCTCCCAGCACTTGGCCGGGTTTTGGTGGGACTTCCATCTCTTCGCCCATCATGGCCGGCATTCAGGCGCTGGTCAGCGAGTACACCGGTTCCCGCTGGGGCAATCCCAACGTGACCTACTACGCGTTGGCCACCACCGAGTACGGCGGGACCGGCAATGCCAGTTGCAACTCCACGCTGGGCAATGGCGCTTCCGAGTCCTGCACCTTCTACGACGTCACGCTGGGCGATATGGATGTACCTTGCCAGGCGTACATGGGGACTCTGTACAACTGCTATTTGCCATCGGGAACCTATGGAGTGCTGTCCACGTCCAACTCCGCTTATCAACCGGCCTACACCTCGACAACGGGATGGGACTTCGCGACGGGCATTGGCACAGTCAATGCCTACAACCTGGTCATGAACTGGCCAGCTCCCTAGGGCTTGAACGAGATTTTTGAAAGTAGTAAGCCGATAGCGGAAACCAGGCGGGCGCTGAATCCCAAGCTGCGCCCGGAAGTTTAACTTTGTCTGCCGGAAACTACCGCTACGGCGCCTGATGACGCCCGGCGGAAACCGGAAGGAGAGCCAATGACTGGCCGATTTAAGAGTGTTCTGTTTCTCCTCGCTGCCGTTGCATTCGTCCTCACCTTCAATCTTGCTTCCAATGCAGAAGCCAAGCGTGCCCTCGTCACGCAAAAGATTGACGCATCTCACTTGACTACGCTGGACGGCAATACCAGGCCTGAGGCCAACATTTTGAACGACCGCGGACCGGTCTCCCCCGATCTGCAGTTCGATAACATGTGGCTACTGCTCAAGCGGGCGCCTGAGCTGGAGGCGTCGTTTGCACAATTTATCGAAGACCAGCACAACCCCAGATCGGCAAACTTCCACAATTGGCTAAGCGCCGACCAAATCGGCGAGCGCTACGGTCTGGCACAGTCTGACATTGCCAAGATCACGGCCTGGTTGGAGAGCTACGGCTTCACCGTCAACGTGGTTTATTCCAACGGTGTTTTGATCGATTTTTCAGGCAACGCCGGCCAGATTGAGAACGCCTTCCACACCCAGATCCGTAATTACCGGGTGGATGGGGTTGACCACATTGCCAACGCCAGCGATCCGAAGATTCCAACTGCGCTGGCGCCAGCCATTACCGGCATTGTCGCTTTGAACGATTTCAAGCCGCAGGCCATGCATGAAAGACGGCAGGCAGCGCACATCGATCCGCGGTCCGGAAGCTTGCATTCCGATTACACAACGGGTAACCCGGACTTCCCCTACCTAGTCGTGCCCTGGGACCTGGAGAAAATCTACAACATCGCACCGCTGTACAGCGCTGGTATTTCAGGTCAGGGTATGAAGATTGTGTTGCTGGAAGACACCAATCTCTACAACTGTAATGCCACCAATAGCGCCGGCAATACCCCTGGCACCCCCTGCAGTGCGACCAGTGACTGGGCCGAGTTCCGTAACATCTTCGGTCTGGGCAAGTACACGGCAGGCAACGCTGCGCAAGAAAACCCGGCGCCGCAGACGGGCGCGAATAACTGCACCAATCCTGGCGTCAATGGCGACGATGATGAAGCCGCCCTCGACGTCGAATGGTCTTCCGCGGCCGCTCCCAGCGCATCCATTGTGAACGCAGCCTGTGCCGACCCGAGGGGTGGGTTCGGCGGTCTGGTCGCTCTGCAGAATATCCTCTCCCACCCAAACGCTGACAACGTGGACGTGGTCAGCATGAGCTACGGCGAGTCAGAGGAATCGAGCGGCGCGGCCCTCAACGCCTCCTTCAACACGACCTTCGAGCAAGCCGTTGCGCAGGGCATCGGCATCTTCGTCTCCTCCGGTGACGCGCTTGCGGCCGCCGGCGACCGGAACCGAGCCGCCGCCACACACGGCATTACCATCAGCGGCTGGATGTCGTCACCGTACGATGTCTCCGTGGGTGGCCTGGACTTCGCCGATACCTATCTCGGCGTGAACAGCACTTACTGGAGTGCTACCAACAACGTGTGGTACGGTTCTGCCAAGTCGTACATCATGGAGCAGCCGTGGAATGATGACTGCTCCGGTGTATTGCTCGCGCATTACCTCACCGGCTCCTACATCACTTACGGCTCGACCGGCTTCTGCAATACCTCAACGGGAGCCGGCTTTCTCGAAGTCGTGGGCGGCAGCGGTGGCCCGAGCGCCTGCGCTAGTGGAGCGCCATCTGTGAGTGGTGTCGCCAGCGGCACCTGCGCGGGATGGCCCAAGCCCTCCTACCAGAGCTCGTACCTCGGCTCCATGGCGGGCCTGGTCAACGACAACGTTCGTGACACCCCGGACGTGGCTCTGATGGCTGCCAACGGCTTGTGGGGACACTATTACCCATTCTGCTACACCGATCCCAGTGGCGGCGGAGTTTCTTGCACTGGAAACCTGCCGATTAACTGGCCCGGTGGCGGCGGAACATCGTTTTCCTCACCCATCATGGCTGGCATCCAGGCGCTGGTGGTGCAGCACAAGGGATCGCTGCAGGGCAATCCCAACACCCGCTACTACGCTCTCGCCGCTGCTGAGTATGGCGCGAGCGGCAACGCCAGCTGTGACTCCACGCTCGGCAACGGTGTCGGCAAGTCATGCATCTTTTACGACATCACGCTGGGCGATATTGATGCAGATTGCCGGGCCAATTCCAACCATAACCTGTACAACTGCTACCTGCCTTCGGGCACGAACGGCGTGCTTTCGACCAACAACAGTGCGTATCAGCCGGCTTATCCGACTGGACCGAGGCGCCGTTCACAACGTATAGCCCAGGTTGGGATTTCAGCGTCGGGTATCGGCAGCGTCAACGCCTATAACCTGGTGATGGGATATTAGAGGTGGTTTGTCCGCTTAGGCGCGACTAACCTCCGCCCATCTACTTGCCTTACGTCCCCATCCGAGCGGGAGCCCGGATGGGGATTTTCTTTGAGCCACTCATCCGCAAAGCGCGAATGAGTGGCAAGCCTACGCCACGGGGCGAAGTAGCTGGAGATGGGGCGGGCGCTCCAGAGAAGCTCTAGAATATTCCAGAGAGCCAGTTAGGGACGCAGTAGTACAGCCCGAGGAAGCCTATGCTTCCGCACTGCTGGCCGGCAGGACAGCAGCCATGACCATCGTGGCAACATGTCGCGTCAGCCGGGCAACAGGTGGTACCGTCACAACACTGATCGTTTGGCGGACACGACCCGCTCCCGCAAGGCACGGATTCGCAACTTACGGTGTACGTCCCACGGCCGCACGCCCAGCACGTTTGCACGTTGTCCACGCAGGGACCGCACCGCCCCGAGCCGTAGGCACCACAGTCGCGGTAACAGAGCGCTCCACAGGTGCCTGGCGACAGCCCGTCCGCCCGGCAGGCATGTTCGCAGGCTTCCACGCACTCGGGCGGACACTTCTGTTGTGCGGGATACACCCTCCCGTTAACCGCGACAGTAGCCGTGCCAGCGTAATAACGCCGTGCGCTGGTGTAGATCGAAGCCTCTGCGTTGAAACCTGGTAACTTCATATTGCACCTCTAAAACTGCTTTGCACTACCCGCAGCACGGCGATCCCCATCCGCAATTCTTACCGTTGCAGAAACACCAGCCGATCCATGTCGAATGACAGTTCGTGCAGGTTTGGCAAGGGTCAGGAGAACAAAACGGATTCTGGCTGCATGATCCCGGTTGGAACCGAAAGAACCGCCCTGGCTCAGGCCAACTAACCAGCAAACAAATTCGCCCAAATCGTCATTCACGTCGAAGCAGGAGCTGGGGGTTTTAATGCCTGTTCCCGGAGGGAAGACATTGCAACAAGCGGCGGGCACAACCGAGTCGGCTGATGTTTGTTCTGGCGCCCGCTCGCCAGCGCTTTGGACCAAAGGCCCAGGTGTCGCCATCAAGCCAGCCAACGCTGACGGCTTGCCAACGAGTACTTCTGCGGTAAATCCAGGTAAGCTCATTTCAATACTCCTTGTCGCTGAGTGCCCGCCTACACATTCGCAAACCTCGCGGATGAATTTCGGACCCAAGCTACAAACGGAAAACAGTTGCGGTACAGTGCCACCTTCCCCCCGCGAGGCAACACTCGTAACAGTCTTCCCATCCGCTCCCTCGGTAGCAAACGATAATGCAACCCGGCCTTAAGCCTAGCCGCGGAGACGCTGCCGCCAATGCCGGCGTCACACTCTGTGCCGCAACCTGGACTGACGGAAGAGAATGTTCAGCGGTAAACTTTGGAATGTTCATAGGTCCTCTTGTGTTCATGAGATTGTACTTTCTTGCTCATGTTCGTAGCAAGGGCCGTTTTCGAAGCTAGAACGGAAATTCGTTGTCACGTCCACCCTCTCCCACCCAAGCAACGGAAGCTTGGGTGGGGCACCCGGCACCCGCCCAATCAAATTGGCTGACATATACCGTCGGCGCAAGTGCTGCCGGAGGGGCAGCACGGTTTCAAATGCATACTGCTGTCGTAACAGCACGAGTTGCCGGGGGGGCAGCATATGGAATTATCGCCCTCCACCCTAGCCGGGCAACTGACAGGGGTGTTGCCCGAGCACCCTCCGCCTCCGCCACCACCTCCGCCACCTCCGCCCGAGCAACGACCTCCCGAACATGGCTCGCCGCTAGGACACACATTGCCACATATGCCGCAGTTCCCTGTGTCGTTCTGCAGGTCCTTGCAACCGTCGGGGCAGAGGCTGTACACGCCGTCGTCGCCGCAACTACATTTCCCCGTGCCGCTGCAACGTGAGCCGGGCGGACAAAATGCGCAGACGTTGTTACATGGGTTGTACCCCGAGGGACAGGCGCAGCTCGTGCCGCTGCACTCTCCGCCCACCGGACAAGGAGTGCAGACGCCTTTGCAGATCCGGGAGCCTGTCGGGCAGACACATGCACCGTCGGAACAACTCCAGCCGCCTTCACCACAATTGTGGCCGCAGACTCCGCAATTCATCGCATCGGTCAATTTATTTACGCATTCTCCATTGCAGAGGTCGGGTTTTCCGCTAGGACACTTGCAAGTGCCACCTTGGCACGTCTGGCCGCCGGTGCAGACTTTCTTGCAGCTTCCGCAATTGTTCGGGTCGGAGCTTAGGTCGGTGCAGGTAGGGGCGCCGGCGTGGTCGAGGCAGCAGCCTGGTACCTTTCCCCTGCAAATGGCGCCACATTTTCCGCAGTTGGAAGGATCCGTGTACCGATTGATGCAAGCGCCACTACAGCATGTTCCGTGCTCGATATGGGCATCACGGACACAGCTATATCCACACTTCCCGCAGTTATCATGATCGCTTTCGAGATTCTTGCAGACGCCGCTGCAGCAGGTCTCTCCCGCGTCGCAAGGGTTGCCACAAAGCCCGCAGTTGTTGGGATCGGTGTCGAGATTGGTGCAGTTGCCGTTGCAGCAGATCTCCCCTTCTACGCAACATTCCTGCCCTTGTACGCAAAGAGTGTCGGCGCAGGGCAGGGACACGCAGCCCACCCCAGGCTTGCATACGCGCCCGTCAGTACACAAGCCATATGAGAAACTGCACACTTGTGACCGAATAGAAAAGGGGATTTGGTTATCATTTAGGCAGGCCTGATACTTCTCCGGGGCACACGGGTTGCTGGCAGGCACAATCACAGCATTATTGGAAGCAGGACCAGACGTGCCAGAAACCTTCCCATCATGGAGTGGGACGCACCCTGCTGGCACGACAGCGTATGGAGGCTGTGGCCACGAGTCTATCCCCGCCATTTGAGTGACATCGGTAGCAGGCGGCGTGGCGGATCCTCTATACACTTGCCTGCTTCGATAGAGCGACGAACTCGCGGAAAATCCTGGAAGCATTTCTGATCCTTCCGACGTAACGTCTCGAACGTTCTAGTTCAAACGGCTCCCTCCCACCCAAGCAAAACCGGATTGGGTGGGGCACCCCGCCGCTGTCACACACTCTAGAACAACAATCCACCCTGACCGGGGAAGCAGTCGCCAATACAGCGGGAAAGCCGGTCAGAGCAGTATGAGTAACAGGCAGGCGAGAGCCCGCGACAAAAATTAGAAATGCAACTAAAGTAACTCCCCAGACAATCGCCGGAACACCATATTCCGCCGCCCGGTCCTATTGGCGGCAGCTGCGGTAGTACCCCGTTTGTGGAAGCATTGCGCACAACAGAATCATAGGACCGCGTTGATCTGTACAGTGACGCCTGCGCTGTGAATCCGGGCATGCTCATGTGAGCCTCCTTGACAAGAAGTAACGTACTCGCCGGCTGCCCCACCCAACCTTCTGGTAGTTGGATGGGATCAGTCGATCCCCCATATCTTCAGTCTCGACCGTTCGTCAGTAACCTCGTGATCTCCCCGACATCCGCTAAACCCGACTGTTCGGACCGGGGTGCCGTCGGAGACAACCGGACGACCGCAGCAGCTCAACCGTGAACCCCCTCCCACCCAAGCAAAAGAAGCTTGGGTGGAGCACCCGGCCGCATCCAACCTTTTTGCTCCCGCCTTTCGTCAAAGGCGGGCCAAAGGGTGGGGCATGCAGCTCCCACCGAGCATCGCCCGACCGAAATACTCCGTCACTAACAGCCGCTGCAGGACGCAGTTCCATCGGAGCAGCACTGCGGCGCTCCGCCAGTAGGGGGACAGTCATTCGCAAAGAGGGTGGTGCCACAGCATGTTGACCCGGACGGAGACGGATCGTAGAGCGTGCTACCACAGCACCCCAGGTTATACGCGGGGTCGTAACACTGGCCTCCGCATAGCTGCTGTCCGATTTCGCACTGCGAGCATTTCCCGCCCGAGCACGTGTGTAGAGATAGACAGGGCTTGTTGCACGCGCCGCAGTGGTTGGAGTCGGATTGTAAATTTGTGCAGGTGCCGCTGCACAAAGTCTCACCGGAAGGACATTTGCAGGCGCCACCTTGGCACGTCTCCCCTCCCTCGCACGCGTTTCCGCACGCGCCGCAGTTGTTGGGGTCGGTTTGCTTGTTCACGCAGGTGCCGCTACAAACTTGCTGCCCGGAAGGACACTGGCAGCTGCCGTTGCTGCAAGTAGCCCCGGCCGCACAGCGGTTTCCGCACCCTCCGCAATTACCGGAGTCGGTCTTGGTATTTACGCAGGATCCGCTGCATAGCGTATAGCCGCTATTGCACTCTTCTTCGCAATTTCCGTTCGTGCACGTGGCGTACCCGTTCGTGGGCGCTGTGCAACTATGCCCGCAGCTTCCGCAATCCATGACGGTGCCGAGTGATTGCCCGTCTGGACACTTACAAACGCCGCTTTGACAGGTCTGTCCTCCCTTGCACGCGTTTCCACAGGTGCCGCAGTCGGCATTTGTGTTCAGGGGTTGTCCGTCTGGACACAAGCAAACGCCGTCTTGGCACGTTTGGGGGCTTGGGCATACGTTGCCGCACCCTCCGCAATTATCTGGGTCGGTTTGTGTGTGAGTACAATTCCCGTTGCAGCATGCCCCATCCTCCATCCAGCCCGGGCAGATCGTTCCACACGTACCACAATTGAACTTGTTGGATTGCTGACCGATAGGCCTTCCATTGGAGAGCGGGACACAAGTTGGCGTGCTGGTGGCCCCGTTGGAATCGAACTCTGCGCAACAGCCCATGTCCGTCCCTGGACCGCCGCAACATTCGCCGCTGCAGCACGAGGCTCCATTCGGGCACGCCTTGAAGCAATTTCCACAGTGTTCCGGATTCAGGTTTAAGTCGGTGCATACCCCGCCGCAGCATTCCCATCCGGGAAGACAGTCGCCGAACAACACATTGCAAGGCAATTTCGTTTGATGGGATTCGTTCCAAGCCACGCAGTTCTGATACGCGGCCTCGCCTCCGCAGCCTGCTAGAACTATACCCGTAGGTTCAGCGCCATCCGTGGCGGCCGACGGGCCGTATCCGGCGTAAACATGGCTACTCCGATAGAGCGACGATTGTGCGGAAAATCCTGGAAGCATGTTTCATCTCCTTCCGTAGCATCTCATCGCGAACTATCCCACCCAAGCAAGAGAGGCTTGGGTGGGGCACCCGGGGCATCCAGCACTCCCTGCCTCAATGACAGGCACCAATCTCGTACGAGCTAGCGGTCGTAGTACGGTGACAGCTTGGTCACCAGGAACGGAAACTCGTCGGTGACATCAACCCGCACGGAGAACCGCTCATCCACGTCCGTGTTGCGGTTGGTGTAGGTGAAGATTACGTCCACGACATTGCGTGTGCCGCTCAAAGCCGAATGCTGTACATGAACGCCGGTAAGCGACGCGTTGCGGCCGAAAGCATCGGCGGCGTTAGCATAGATTGCCGGGTAGCGCATCGCCAGGTAATTCAAAGCGCGATTGTCGTCGGTGGCCCCGGCGTTGTCGGTCATCTGCATGATGCGGTCAAACAACTCTTCGGCGGCAGGCGAAAACTCCTTGGCGGTAGTCTTCTCCGGTTTAGGAATCGCTTTGATCAGCGCGTCGCGGTCGAACGAATAGATCTGGTCGAAGACCACGATCGGAACCATCAGGCCGTTGCACATCTGCGGCGGAGCGATGGGGCCCTTCCTGCCGATGACCACGTCCAGGTCCCACGGTTGAGGGGTGGGACGCAGCGCCTCCACCAGTAGGCTGATGTCCGCCGGATCGCGCGGAACCAGGATGTAGGTTTCCAGCCCCTCGATGGTCATGACGAAGCAGAGCTGCCGCAGCAGGTAACGGTTCTCCGGCTTGGAAAGCACGGATGGCAACGCCTGCCGGTCGGTGAGGCCTTTGGTGTCGGCCCGGCCCGTGGCCTGGGCGAACTCCTTCTCGACGGAAATGCTGGGGAAGCGTGCCTCAATTCTGCCGATGGCGTAGACATAGGAAGCTGAGTTTGGCATGCCCGCGTTGGCGGCGGGCGCTGTCCCGCAGGTGGCGCAAGCTTGTGGGGTGACGGTTTGGGCCGCCGGCTCGACAAACGGCGGAGGGGTTGCGGGTCGATCATCCCGAACGGCGGATGCGGTTGCGGTTTGTTCTTGAACTTCATTCTGATTCTGTTCCATCTTGCTTCTCCTTAAGAACTGGTTGGTGTTGGCGCTATCGCCGCGTAAAGCTCATCCAACGGTTCAGAGCTGCGGCGCGCTTCTCACATCCGCTGCAGGGTTGTATGCCCATGGCATAAGTCGTTTTCTTGATCAGGTCGCCGAGTCCGATCTCCTCCTCGATGAGAAATCCCGGAAGCCGCACGCGATGGGCGGGACGTTCTTCCTGATTGGGTCGCGTTACTCGTTGCTTCTTCACGCTGCTCCCTGAAAATCTAAAGCTTTGTATCAGGGCACGGCTTTCAGCCGTGCCGAAAATCGTTGCTCGCTTTTCGGGCTTTAGCCCCTGCCACAGCGGCTAAAGCCGTTAGTTTTATCTGCGCCTTACGGCACGACTTGAAGTCGTGCGTGAGAACCGTGCCGTCCCTGAAGGGACTCGGGTTCTTTTCCCACTTTACCCAGCACTCCGCCTTCCCACCCCAATTCGCGCAAAAGCGGCGCGAATTGGGGGCCCCGGTTTCGGCTGCGTGCTGGGCTATCCTGTTTCGCGCCTACGGCGCTGGTGTCTTCGGCTTCTTACTCCACTACCAAAAACGAAAGTTAGTTCTCACGCACGCACTACAAGTCGTGCCCTATTACAAAGCCTTTTTCAACGATGCACTAACTTCCCCTCATCGTTTCGTACGCCGCCCAGGCATCTAGCAAGGGAGGAGCTATGGTGCGGCGCGATCTCCCGCCGGCCTGCGTAATGGCTAACTTGATTTGGGCTGCGCTGGTCTTCGGGAACTCCGACCACAGCAGCGCAATTGCGCCGGTGACGAAAGGCGCGGCCGCGCTGGTACCTGCACTCGTTTGCGGCTTGCCATCCGCACCGAGGCTCACAATGTTCTCTCCGGGTGCGGCCAGTCCCCAGCGGCCGATGGAGCTTCCGAGGTTCGACTCCGCGGTGGGGCGGCCTTGAAGGTCGCAAGCGACAACCGGAATCACCCAGGGATGGCGCGTGATGGCGGAGCTGCCGACGGTGCCCTGATTTCCCGCCGCCGCAACCACCAGCACGCCGCGCTGCGCGGCATAATCCAAAGCCTGCTCCAACTGGTGCTCTCCTCGCGACGATGGATTGGTGAGAGCGGCGCTCAGGTTGATGACCTTCGCGCCGGCGCCAATCGTCTCGGTGATGGCCGTAGCCAGCTCTTCCGGAGAAGCGCTCGGCATGGGATGGTTGTCCTTGGTGGTTTCAGGAAAAATAGGACGCAGAATAAGCGTGCAGCCCGGACATATAGCCGGAGCTTGCGATCCCCGGCGTGCTACCAACATTCCCGCTACAAACGTTCCGTGCATGCACGCCACGCTTTCCAGGCGCGAGCAGGAGCCACGAACAGCTCCCGGAATTTCCTTCATCCTTGACTGGGCCAGATCGGGGTGATCGAGCGCAACCGGACCATCAATCAGGGCCACTGCAACTTCGCGTCGCCCTTGACCGCGAGACATCAGTGGCGTAAGCCGGACCAAATCTAGCGGGTCCATGCCGGTTGTCCTCTACGAGTGGGTTGAAACTGTAGCACAGGCTTGACAGAAGTCAAGCCCAAAACGTGCCGCCAGCTCAGGATATTGCGGGTCTCTTCGGATGGTCCAGGCCAACGCTCGCGGCCCGAGGTTATGCTGCCTTGACCGACACCCGTCCGGGTCGGGAAGAGCGTGACTTGCCTCGGATGACGATATCCACGTCGCAGCTCAAAGCGGTTACAAAGCCGATAAGGCGTTCCACGGAGAATCCGTCCAACTTGTAGTTCCGCAAGGCTGAGATTTTCGGCTGATTGACGGACAGCCGCCTGGCGGCTTCGGCTTGCGACAACCCGGTTTGGTCAAGGACCCGATTCAGGGCGACCGCGAGCTGGACCTTGGTTTGCTTCTCCTCGGCGTTTGCGAGCCGAAGGTCCGCAAATACGTTTCCCGAGCTGACGCGGATTCGATCATCTTTTTCTTTAGCCTTCATCTTTGTTACCTCGCGAACGCCACCTAGCTTCGAAGTTCATCTGATAATGTTCCCTGGCTGCTTGCAGCCGCCGGTGCACCAGTTCGATATCCGTTCTGGCCGTCTTGACTCCCTTGGGAGACTTCTTCTGAAACGCATGCAAAACGTACACTGCGTTCTCGAACCGGACCGTATAAACCGCCCGGTAGGTGTCTCCGGCGTGGTCTTCAACTACCTCCAGAACGCCGGGACCTTCTCCCTTCCAAGGCTTAGCCGAAACGTGCTTCCCGCCAAATTGAGCGACTCCCAGTGCTGTACCGATGTGGTCTTTGACCCGTTCCGGAAACGCCACGAGTTCACGGTAGGAGGAACCAATCCAAAATAGCTCCTTCTCGCCTTGCGCCCGCGGCCGAGCCATTATCCCAATTCTAGGATAATCAGTTCGTTTGTCAAGTGAATTCGGAAAGGACCACCCGTCATGACGTTGGATTCCAGGAACAGCCGCAGTTTTCTGGACGTTGTCACTTCAGGCCGGAAATAGATACCCGGTCAGCATCTTCTTCATCTCGGCGATGATGCGGTCGCGGTCCTCAAGGGCGGGCTGCTCGTAGGCGTGGGCGATGAGGCGCTCGCCGGCCTCGCTGATAATGCGCAGCTTCAGGTCGAGCTCGGCGGTGTCGGCCGCGTCCAACTGCTCCAGCATGAAACGCTTCAGCAGCGCCGTCACGCCGGTATCGGGCGACACCTGGCGCTCTTTGGTGGCGGCGCTGATATGGCGGCCGATGGAGATAGCGCGGAAGTCGGGGTGGGCGTCGAGATAGACGATGTAGGCGTCGATGACGGCGTTGAAGATGGCCGAGGGTTTTGGTTTCTCCAGCTTCGCCAACTGGCTGGCGACGGTCTTCAGCACCGTGCCGACCAGCGAGGCGCGAAACTCTTCGACGTGCCGCACGGCGATGGCGTCAATGATGGCCTGCTTGTCGGGGAAAAAGCGATAGAGCGCGCCGACCGACACCTCGGCTTCGGCAGCAATGCGTGTGGTGGTGACATCTTCCAGCGGCACCTGCTGGAGCAGGGAACTGGCGGCATCGAGGATGCGGAAGACCGTCCGCTGGCTGCGGTCCTGAACGGGCTCGCGGCGCGCGGAGGCCGAGGCCTCGGTCGCTGGTGACGTATCTATTTGATTCTTAATGGACATATGTGAGGCTGGAGTCACCTCCTTGACAAGGATGCCACAAATGCTGTAAAAGCGAAAGAGAATTCGCGTTCGTGTTCCACGTGGAACAAAATTATGGCAGTTCCAGTTTCCCAAATGTGGACGGTCGCCACCTACGTCCTCAGGCAAAAGATCAAGGGCCGCAAGCACTACCCGTTGGTGCTTATGCTGGAGCCGCTCTTTCGCTGCAACCTTGCTTGCGCTGGCTGCGGCAAAATCCAGTATCCCGGACACGTGCTTAGGCAGCAGCTCTCGGTGGAAGAATGCTTCCGCGCGGTAGACGAGTGTGGCGCGCCGATGGTGTCCATCCCCGGCGGCGAGCCACTGATGCATCCCCAGATCGCCGAGATCGTCGATGGCCTCATCGCGCGCAAGAAATACATCTACCTGTGCACTAACGCATTGCTTCTAAAGGAGAAACTCCACCTCTTCCGGCCGAGCAAGTATCTCACCTTCTCCGTCCACATGGATGGCCAGAAGGAGCACCACGACTTTTCCGTCTGCCGCGAAGGCGGATACGACATCGCCTTCGACGCCATGAAGGAAGCACTGCGCCGCGGCTTCCGCGTCACTACCAACACCACGCTCTTCGACGGCGCCGACCCCAATAGCGTGCGCGCCTTCTTCGACGAGATGATGTCCCTCGGCGTCGAGGGCATGATGCTCTCGCCCGGCTACTCCTACGACAAGGCGCCCGACCAGAAGCATTTCCTGGGCCGCGCCCGCACCCGCCGGCTCTTTCGCACCATCCTGGCCAACCGCAAGCCCAGCTGGGTCTTCAACCAGTCGCCGCTCTTCCTGGAGTTCCTCATGGGCAAGCGCGACTACCCATGCACCGCCTGGGGTATGCCGACCTTCAACCTCTTCGGCTGGCAAAAGCCCTGCTACCTGCTGCAGGACGGCTACGCCGACACCTTCGACGAGTTGATGCGCGAGACCGAGTGGCACAAATACGGCACCGAGTCGGGCAATCCCAAGTGCGCCAACTGCATGGTCCACAGCGGATACGAAGCCTCGGCGGTCAACGATACCTTCGGCTCGCTGCGCGGATTTCTCGCCACCGTGCGCGCCACCTTCTCCACGTCCTATAAAGATGATGAAGCTCTCGCCATGCTGAACGAACCCGCCCACCCAGTGCACGCCTACGACCCGCTGGTGCAGATTGCCGACCTGCACTAATCCGAGATTCTCACGGATAGTCTTCCGTGATAAAAAGAAACAGAAGGGCAAGCAATATGGCAACTCTCGATTGGTCGCAGTGCCCCGTCGTCGAAAGCGTACCGGGAAGACTTGCCGGCGCATGGGTGTTTCGCAACACCCGCATGCCCGTATCGGCCGTGTTCGAGAATCTTGAAGCCGGAGCCACGGTAGAGGAGATTGTCGAACAGTTCGACATCAGTCGTGATGAAATCAATGCGGTACTGGAATTTGCCGCCCGCAGCCTTGATCCTGTGCCTGCCGGTCCGGCAAATTCTCCTACGGATGCTCATTCTCTTTGACCATGTAACGCCGAGCGGCATTGCGCGCTTCCTTCCCGGCCACAGCGTCACCAGGGCGAAAGACCTGGGATGGGATACGCTCGCCAACGGCGATTTGCTGGCTGAGGCGGAGCTTGCGGGTTTTGATGTGCTCCTCACCGCCGACAAAAGCATGCGGTATCAGCAGAACCTCAGAGGCCGTAGAATCGCCCTGGTGGTGTTGAGCACTCCGCAATGGCCGATAGTTCGTTTGCATAGCGAAAAAATTGCGGCAGCGGTCAACGCCGCTACGCCAGCCAGCTACATCGAGGTGGATTTGGCTGGCGAGTGACCTGTTGCGGCGACACCCGGCTCACTGCGCGGATTTCTCGCCACCGTGCGCGCCACCTTCTCCACGTCATATAAAGATGATGAAGCCCTCGCCATGCTGAACGAACCCGCGCATCCCGTCCACGCCTACAACCCGCTTGTGCGAATCGGTGAGCCCACGTTGTCGTCAAAAGCAGGCGATTAAAGCCTGCCCTGGGCGGAGTCGTAGGGTGGGGCACATGCCAGAGACCGGCGAACCGGCGTAACCCCAGCGCCTCGTGCGCGGAATATGATAGCCCACCGTTTCAACGGTGGGTGGGATGGAGAAGAAACCCGAGTCCCGCTTGCGGGACGGCAGAGTATTTCGGTGACGCGCCAGATTGTGCCGTGCCCGGGGCACTCGGTCGTCTACACACCCTAACCCAGCGATGAATCGCTGGGCTTTCTTATTCCGTCCTGCTGGGCGGGACTCGCGGTCGGAAAGGCGTATTTGTGAAGAAGGCTAAATCGACGTCTGATGAACTCCGTCGGGTGCCCCGGGTCTCGTGGTTTTCGAGACCTTGAAGAGTTGGCCCAGCCCAAAGGCAGACAGGGTGGAAGAAACGCTTGCCTCGAGCTGTGATGGAGAGCACACTATCCACGGGATCGGGGAATGAAGTCCCCGGGTCTCGAACTGCGCGAGACCCGGGCCACCCGCCGTTTGCAGAGAAAGGCTCTACCAAAAATCATGGATGACCCTGCGCCTCTCGACGAAAGCCAGATCGCTCAGTTTGATTTTGTCGGTGATGAGCGATTCAGAAACTCACTGATCTCGGATTACAGAGAGATTCTGCTCTCCATGCACTCAGGTGCTTGGAAGGCAGTTCATATTCTCGCTGGCAGTGTTGTCGAGGCAATTCTGGTGTACTACCTGGTGACGATGGACTACCAGAAAGACCATCCCGGCAAAGACCCGCTCAAGATGGAACTGGCCGAAGTCATCGACATTTGTAGAGGGATAGGGATTCTCTCCCAGAGAGCAGCCGATCTGTCGAGCGTGATTAAAGGCTACCGAAACCTGATCCACCCCGGTCGGGTGATCCGATTAAATGAAAAACTCAATTCCAAACCCGGGGCTATCGCGAAAACACTCGTAGATATTGTTGTAGAGGAGGTTTCGGACGCCAAAGCAAGCACATACGGGTTTACAGCGGAGCAGATCGTAAACAAGATCAGCAAAGACTCATCAGCGATGACAGTACTTTCTCATTTTCTGAAAGAAACCAAAGATTACGAGCGGGAGCGGCTACTGACGAGGGTTATACCGGAACGCTATTTTAGCTTGTTCCCAGACTGGGAGCCGGAATCCTCTCATGAGATTGACAACTTGGTAGCATGTTTTCGACAAACATTTGACACTCTCCCAGACAACAAGAAGGCGATCATTGCGAAGCAGTTCGTCAAAATACTGCGGGAGGAGGGCGAAGAAAGAGTCTTACGCTACGAAACTGCGTTTTTTAGGGCGAGCGATTTGCAGTATCTGAGTTCGAGTGACGCTAGTCTAGCCAAGCAGCATCTTTTGTCACGTCTTGAGAAGGAGCGGACAGCACCGGTCATTGGAGCGCTAGACGGTATCGGCAAATTTCTCAATGAGGCCGAAATCAGGAACGTTACGGGTACTCTGCTCTGGGTTGCGGTTTATGAAAAAAGCGAAGGAGTGAAGAACGCAGCCGAAGGAGCGTTGCATGACCTAGTGTTCGGGGTTTCGGAAGAGCTTGGAACAATAATCCGTGAGCGAGTTGACGAATGGGCCGCAGCCCTGACAAAGAGGGGCCTAGAAGAGCGGGCCGCTACTGTTAAGAAGATAAGGGAGTTTCTTGACATTCCATTTTGACGACTTTGGGATTTCTCTGATCGGATCGAAGTCCCCGCTCCGGCCCGGTGCACCCGGGTCTCGTGGTTTTCGAGACCCGGGAGAGTTCGACCGATGAGTGTGGGAAAGGTGTCGCGTTTCGAAACTTTCGGATTCGGACACTCCACCGGTTCAGGCCCAGCCGAAGGCAGACAGGGTAGAAGAAACCCTTGCCTCGGGCTGTGATGGAGAGCACACTATCCACGTGATCGGGGAATGAAGTCCCCGAGTCTCGAACTGCGCGAGACCCGGGCCACCCGCCACCCGCCCGAAAACAACGACCAAATGGCCCAATCACCCACATCATTCTCCGGAACGACGCACACACAAGGCACGGGAGCCGCTGGAGTGCGCCATCCCGGTAGCCAAACGCTTACCGTAGCCGAAGTCGAAGTACCACGCCCAACGCGAGACGAACCTGTTGGCCGGCGTCAAGCTGCCTTCCTTGGTCGAACTCCACGGGCAACATGCGGTCAGCCGGAACGGTTCTTGGATTTTGCACGCGCTTGAGCTTCGGGGATCGTAGAGCTTTTCCAATTGGTCGATCGTGGGCAGTTCCCAACCCGATAAACCCGCCAAAGTGAGACTTCCGCAGTATTGTCCTGCGTCAGGCCAAATGATGTCATTACCGTTATCTTTTATCGTCCACATTAGGTTCGTGTCGGGGTCGCAATAGACCCCTGGAGGGCAGGGCTTGACCACTGGCTTTATATCAACGGCAGCCGGCTGCTGCGGCGGCTGCCCAGTGCCGCCGCTGCTGCGCAACCCGCCCGATCCTTGGGATTCTTGTGTCTTTTGTCTGTTTGCATCGCGCTGTTTAACAAATTCTTCGGACTTCTGGATAAGAAGCTGCACGAGACTGTCAGACGCGCCTTTACTGCGCAGCTCTTTCTCCGTAACGGGGCTCATTTCAAACGCGATGCCTCGCTGCTTTATTCGGTTTTCAATCAGGCTCGAAGGCATACTCCCCTGCAGCCAATCGATGATTGTTGCCTCAGGAAGGGACTGTGAAAAAGCTCCCTTGGCTGCCAAGATCAAGACCGCGGTGGTCGCGCATCGAACAAGGAGTGTCCGACTACGTGTACCCCGGATTGAGAAGCTCATTCTTTACTCCTCTCAGGCCCCTTAACAAGAATATGCAATGATTGCAAAGTGACGAACAGGCATGCCGCCGCCACTGTGCCCAATAAAGAGTGGTTGACAGTGAAATGCGCAGCTTTTGACCAGCCAAGTATCCAAGCGAAACACAGTATCAAGCGCCTCCCTATATTGTTAATGGGTACTATCTTCCGCGCAGCGAAGCCAGCAAGGCATGCAACAAAAGACCCGACGAGTGGATAAACCAGCCAGGCTCCGCGAAAATCTGCGTAAGCTGAGGCAATTATGCTCAAGACCTCTGTCACCCATCCTGAAAGGAGTACAGCCACAGTCACTGCACCAAATAACCATGGATGCTGCTCCCGGCGCGCCTTGTTGGGACGGCCATGGCTATCTTTCGCCACGACGGAAGCTGCAGACGCACCGGCACCGACGGCTTGCTGCTCCACACCGAGTGCTCTGAGTAGCGCCGTCACCCCGCGAGCATAGTCGGTCCTGAAATCGATCCGGTGAAGGGGGCGAAGTCGATAAGGAACTTTACAATCACGATGGAGAACCGGGATGACCGTCTTTGTTTCGTCCAAGGCGAAAGTTACTTCGTCCATGACGTTCGGAGACGCGACAGCCGAGGGTGACAGAATCGCCAGGACGCGCGGGCATTTCTCCAGCGCCTCTTGGACTGCCTCAGCCCAACGCTGGCCGCCAACCAAGTCGAGTTGGTCCAGCCACACGTTCGCGCCGGCTGCCTTCAAGTCTTCGGCCAGACGAAGGGCGAATTTGGAATCGTCACGGCTGTAGCTGAAGAAAGCTGTCTGTGCCTCGGTTGCCAAGCCGGTCTCCCGGTGCAGGAAACTTATGGAAAGGACATAGTAGCCGATGTGGGCGGAATTGCATCCCCATGACTTGCATTATCTTGCAGGATTGTCGTCGCGCTCAGTCCGCTCCCTCGCGCTCCTCGGGATGACAACGGGGGATTCCCTCGGCACGACCAAGGTCGTGCCCTGACACAAAACGCATGTGTCGCAAGTTGGTCAGCGTCTGCAAGGTCGTGCCCTGACACGAGTCCCACACTTCCACTGTCAGAATATTGTTCTCCCGCACCCGATTCATACAGTCCGGCCTTATTCGTTGCGAGGGGGCCGGTAGGCAATCTCCAGCTCGTCGCCGGTGATAGCGGTGTAGAGGCGCTCCAATTCGTAGAGATCGGCGAAGGGGATGCGGATGTGCCCCTCGCCGCCGCGCTCGGTGATGACCACCTTAACGGACAAGTGTCCGCGCAAGTCGCGCTCGGCCTCGAGCACCCTGGGACGCAGCCAGCGGCCCGGCTCGATGGTCGGGTCTGACTCGTCGGAGCGGAGGAAGCGGCGGATCCGCCGCTCGGTCTCGCGGACGGAAAGCGCGACGGCCTGCGAGGCGAAGTCCTGCATCACGTCCTCCGGTTGTCCGTCCAGCGCCAGCAGCGCCTTGGCGTGGCCGGCGCTGAGTTTGCCGCTGCGCACCATGTCCTGCACCCGGTCGGGGAGATGCAGCAGGCGCAGGCAGTTGCTGACGGCGGTGCGGCTCTTGCCGGTGCGCTCGACGATCTGGCCGGGGGTGAATCCGAAGTCCTCCACCAGGCGCCGGAAGCCGTTCGCCTGGTCCATCGGGTTCACGTCCTCGCGCTGCAGGTTCTCGATGACGGTCATGGCTGCGGCCTGGCGGTCGGTGACTTGGCGCACGACGGCGGGAATTTTATGGACGCCCGCCAGGTAGCAGGCTTTGACGCGGCGCTCGCCGGCGATGACCTGGTAGCGGCCGTTGCCGTTGGCGCGCACCACGATAGGCTCCAGCAGACCGATGCCGCGGATGGAGTCGGCGAGTTCGTCCAGCGACTTTTCGTCGAGCGTGGTGCGCGTCTGGTAGGGATTGGCGTCGAGCGAGTCGAGGGGGATCTCGAGCAGGGCGTCGGACTTGCTAACGGCACCGCTAGGAATGGGTGGCTCGTGGGCAAACTTGCGCGGCGGAAGCAGCGTCGCCAGCCATTCGTCGGGTTGTTTGGGCTTAGACATAGTGGCTATCGGCCATGGGCTCGGGCCCGGGTTGGCGTCCGGAACAAGGACGCGGACCTGGCACAACAAAATGGGAATGTACGACAAGCTTGGCAGCCTTCGCTGTGACGTGCGTCACCGATGTGGACTTTTAGATAGCCTAAAAGTGCCATTCATCAGCTTCGGTCCCCAACCGCATGGCACCGCTATTGCGACACAGTGTCTTGGGTGCACACCTTGTGTGGGTCGCACACGAGGATGTCGCAGTCCATGGTCGCCATGTTTGAGGCTGAATCGGTGACCGTGGCCGTGTACTGATATGTGCCTGGCGTGGTCGGCAGGCCGAAGACATACGGGTTACTCTGCCCCGGCGGCATCAGACCAGGAGGCAGCGTGCCAGTGTAGGTGTAGGTGTAGTCCGGCTCTCCGCCTGTGGTGACGAACGGCGAGGCATAGGGCACTCCCACCGTCGCTTGCGAGGAGGGGCAAGCCAGCGCCAATGGAATGGGCGTGATTTCGAGGTAAATTGCCACTCCCCCCCAGTTAAAGGGCGTTACAAATTCGCCGCGCCTCTCCATGGCATGCCCGTTTTTCGTACCATTCCCAGGCCCGACTGCCCGATGGCCGGCGTCGGCATTGCTGGAGTATGAACCATGACCCGATAGGAAATCGGTGCCGTCGTCAGCCGGACAGAGATTGTTTTCGCAGTTTATGGTACCGGGAGGAGAGTAGTTCACCGCATTGGTCAGCCAATCCTGCCAATAGGTTATCGGGGTACGCTGCTGGTTCACCTGGAGCAAACTGCCGAGCATCAAATCCTTCGTGTTACTAGTCGAAACAGGCTGGCCCGGTGGTTGCGCGTAGACCCCGGGCTGCTGGCCAGGGTTCGCCGGGTTGAAACTGCCGGTAGCCATGCTGGTAGTCTCCACGGTTCCGTTGTATCCCGGTACATCGTAAACCTTGAGCGCGGCGGCAGCCGATTCCGCCAGTGTCACCGTGATATTGCATTTCGAACCATCGTTATTC
Source organism: uncultured Acidobacteriaceae bacterium (assembly GCA_963823635.1). Taxonomy (GTDB): domain Bacteria; phylum Acidobacteriota; class Terriglobia; order Terriglobales; family Acidobacteriaceae; genus Bog-257. The sequence continues at coordinate 91,984 of CAWGMV010000036.1, forward strand.
GATGTTCCACTGTACCAGGCGATGTACCCTTGATTGGTTTGAGGTGGGAAGGATAGAGAACCATTCGGGACGGCTGTCCACGCTCCAGCCCCGGAGGCTGGTACGCACCCGCTGACGCTGACCGGAGGGTTGACGGGCTTGGCCGGGTCCGGGGTCGCGATGGCTACCTCGAGAAACAACGGGTCGCCATTGTTGGGCGTGAAGGAGCTTGAAACCAGCGAGGTACCCGAGGCGCTCAGACCACAGGTGCTGTTGGTGACATCCTGGTCGATAAGCGGAGGAGAGCAACCGCTGTCGGTTGTCGGGGCCGGTTGCCAACGGCACAGGACACCAGGGGCAGAGTTGGCCCGCTGGCTGCCGATGGAACCAGGCCAGGGCATTCCTTTGCTGTTGGCAATGGTAAGAACTGCGTGCTCAACCAGCCAACTGCCAGAGGAACTGACGAAGTTTTGCGGATAGTTGTAATTGGACGGGAGATCCTTACACAGAGGAATGCCCTCCGTGGCCGGGGTGATGGGCACGCTGGTGCCTCCCGGGGAGAAGACGATTCGGTACAGCGGCGAGTCACCGCCGAAGGTCGTAGGATCGTTCGGCCAGGTATAGGCGCCGTGCATGACCTGGTGAATGGTGTCGTCGCCCACGCACGGGACAGGCGTGCCGTCCGGGCGCAGGACGTTCGAACACGGCAACGCCGGAGGCTGATCAGAATAATCCAGGGAGTTGGGCCCTGAACCTATTAAGGGATTGAGTGAGCCATAGGTGAAAGTGCAGGCCACTTGGCTGGCCGGGGACCCCGGTGTCGGCGGACCAGTGGGCAAACCGGTTGGGCACGCATTGGTCGGAGTCTGGTAAAACGCCCGGAGCGCGCAAAAGCCGGTCGGTTGGCTTGGGCTGGTGTTCTTGTAGCACGACGCGTACACGGTGGGCTGACCCTTCACTACGCAATCCTGGTCGGTCTGGCACTGCACATTGTTGACGGGGTAGTACAGGCTTCCATTGCCCGCGCAATAGACCCACCAGGGATAGCATCCGGGATCGTTTGGATTGTTTGGATCGCAGTCTGCACCCTTAACGGGTGTGCTCGGGAACTCGTACATGCCGCAATTCGTGAAGCACGCCATCGGATAGTCTCCCGGCGGCGTGAGATTGCCCTTTTGATCCTCGATGACAAAACCGTAGGTACCGTACGGAAGCTTATCAATGTCCGAGCGTTTGAGGATGAAGCTGTTGCCATTCGCATCGGTACAACTCTGGTTCGTTTTCCGATCGTTGGCGCGCAGATCGGCTCCGTGCACGGTGAGGGGATAGTTATACATCAGCCAATGCTGGTCGGTGGGAGCTGTGGGGTTGCATTTGTACTGCCCCTGCAACGGCCCGTCAGGACACATTGCCTCCAGACCCATGGCTCCCTCCGGATCCACAGGCTCTATGTCCACGTTCAGGTTTACGCCGTCCACGAGACTGATATCAGGGTAATCCTGAAAGATCGACACCCCGTTGCCAGTCACAGGCCGGGCGAAAGTCCACTCGGTAAGCGAGGTGAACCCGGAATCTACGAAGCCGGCTGAGCTGCAATCGTACTGATCAGCGCAACTGCCGGTTTCGCACTGGGCCCGGTTGGCAACCGGATCGTAACGGCAGCCGGTTCGCGTCCAAAATCTCGGCCCCTCCAGGCTGGGACACATTTGACCTGGCGGGCAATAGGTGTTTTCCCACTGCTCCGGTATGTCGATGGTCAGGACATTCGGGTTGGGATTCTCCGGGGTCCCGGGCGTGCCGTAGGGTTGCATGATCCAGGTTCCCTCTCGTGGAAGAACCGGGTAACCCTGCTCGCCCGACCGATGGGCTGTATCGGCGGCGCCCAGTAGTGTCTGGCAGGAACAATTGATTAACTGCACAACTCTCTTCTGGCCCAGCGGAGGTATCGGAAAGGGGAGACTGTCCAGGTACTTCTGTGAACATACGTCTGCGCCGGAACACGAGTTTTGTGCCTGAACCGGAGTCGCCTGGAGCAGAGACAAGACCAAACAAGCTCCGAGCATCATGAGTGATGCGGTGAGAAAGCTACGATGTAAACGAGGACGCCTGTGGCAAGCGAATCCCTTGACTGAAGAGCTCAACCTCATGTTGGCCTCCTGCACGGGGCTGACTAGCCGGCGCCCGTGAGACGCAATAGTCGAGTGTTGGCCGAGAAGCGGAGACGGTTGAATTTTATAGCACATAAGGTGTGCAACAGAAAATAGCACCTAGGTTGGGTAGTGCCTCAGTCTGAAATCTATCGTGATTGCGCTCTTTTGGGACCGGCGTAAACTGTCAGCATGGCAAGGAAAGAACGCGAATTGGTTTTCAGGGAAATGCCGGACGAATCCCTAGTTTGCCAGTGCGAAGGCTGCGCCTGGACGGTTTCAATTCCTTCCGTCAGCGGGGAATCACCCGAAAAGACAGCGCAAAGGGAGTTTGGGTATCATGATTGCGCTAATTTCCCGCTTCGCGAAGGCGGAAACCAATCTGCGGGGACGACCTGAACATGGCCAAGCGCCCACGCGACTTGTATCCCGCTGACTATTTCATCGCGCTCCGCCTGCCGGCGAACGTGAGGCTCGCGCTGTCGGAGGCATCATGAGCGAACCGCAACGTAACTTGACCGCGGATGCCCTGGAGGTGGCCGAGGGCAGCCTCCACGAGAAGCTTGAGGGCTCGGTGCCCGAGGTCGCGACGGAGGCCGAGCTGCGCGAGGCGCTGGAGAAGGCCTTCGACTATCGCGGCGACGTGACTATCACGCGCAAGGATGGCTCGCGCGTGGAAGGCTACATCTTTGACCGACGAAGCGGTCCGACGCTGGCCGAGTCCTCTGTCAGAATCATTCCACAGAATTCTCCGCAGAAAATTTCCATTCCTTATTCCGACATCGCCGCCCTCGCCTTCTCGGGGCGCGACACTGCAGCCGGCAAGAGCTGGGAAGCCTGGGTCCGCAAGTATTGGGAGAAGAAGGCCGCCGGCGAAAAGCACATCGCCCTGGAGCCGGAAGAGCTGGAGTAGTGCGGTTGCCAGCAAACAGCAGGTCCTCGACTCGCGCCCGCCCCGCCTAAGCGGCCGATCAAGAGTGGCAACGCTCGCGCGGGATAACAACTCTAATACTTCATCCGCAATTGGCGAGCACACCTCGGATGACAACTGTAATTTTTATTGCGCGCCTGTTGCTCTGGCAACAGGGCAACATTGCGGATAAACTGAACGCACTTCAGGGCAGAACTCCGACTCAGGGATGGGAGACGGGGCCGGCAATGCAAGGTTGTGCTGCAGGAATGATCACAGACGGGGCAAGGGCTCCGTTGCGGCCGTTAACGATAGCGGGGAAGGTTCGGGCGTTGGTCGTGCCGGCGATGGCTCAGCAGGCTCTCTGGCTGGCGCTCATCCTGGCACTGCTTTGCACCTGCGGCGCGGCGCAGCAACCGGATCAGTCTGCCGCCTCGCCCGATGCGCCCTCGACCAGCCAGCAGGAGGAGAGCAAGCCGCCAGCGACGATGAGCACCGTGCAGAGCGGAGCCGAGTTTGTCAGCATCCTGCAGCGGAAGTCACGGGTATTTCCTAACCTCGCCACCAGTGCCGGCCCACTTTCTCCGGAGGAGAAACTCAAGCTCGCTGTGAACAATAGTCTCGCTCTCAGCTCCTGGATAGCGGCGTTGTTGAGCGCCGGCATAAATCAGGCGAGCAATAGGCCAGCCGGCTACGGCGAGGGCGCTGAAGGCTTCCCCAAGCGGTTGGCAGCGGCGATGGCGCGAAGGTCTTCCTCGCAGATTATGGGGACCTACCTGCTGGCTTCGGCATTACACCAGGACCCACGCTTCTTTGTGCGCAATGACCTCAAATTAGGGGGCTCCATCAAGTACTCCATACGCCGCGTCTTTGTCACCCGCAGCGATTCGGGCGAGCACGTGTTCAACTGGTCGGGTCTGCTGGGCATGCTCGGGTCGGAAGGCCTGGCCAACGCGTATTACCCTGACAATTACCGCACAGCCGGAAACACCTTTAGCCGCTTTGGCTACGACATGCTGGGCAACGCCTGCGGCAACCTTCTGCGGCAGTACTGGCCGCGCATCAATCGCAAGCTGATGACGCCGAAGAGCGACGCAGGCACGTCATCCGGCGCGACTAAACCGTGATGGAGTTGACAAAGCGCAGCGGCGAAAAGGGTGCGAGATCAAAGCTGGTCGGCTGACCGGTCAGCAACTGGGTCATGAGCAGCGCAGTGATCGGCGCCAGCAGGATGCCGTCGCGGTAGTGCCCGGTGGCTGCGTAGTATCCGGACAGCGAGGTCGCGCCAAGGATCGGCAGGCCGTCGGGGGAGCAGGGACGCAAGCCTGCCCAAGCGTCGTGGATGCGCATCTGAGCGATCTCGGGAACAACGTTGATCGCAGCCTGATGCAGGCGCTGCACAGTGTCTGCGTCAACCCGCTTGTCGAAGCCGGCTTCCTCAACCGTCGCGCCGAGGAGGATTCGTCCATCGCTGCGCGGAATGATGTATACCTCAGGCGTGCGGATGGTGTGCTGAAGGAGCGGTCCATGCTTTGGCTGCCCCACCCAAGCCTCCTTTGCTGGGGTGGGAGGAGCTGGCACGACGCAGACGATCTGGCCCTTGACCGGCCGTGTGGGAGCGCCGAAAGGCTTAATCTGGCCAGCCCATGCGCCGGCGCAGTTCACCACCGTTCCCGCAGCGTAAAAGGATTTTGCCGTGCGCACACCCGCGGCGCGGCCGCCGAGCACAGCGACTTCGGTCACCGCCGAGCCGGTGACGAAGTCTACGCCGCGATGGCGCGCGGCTTTTTCCAGCGCGCTGCCCAGCTTGCGCGGGTCAACGCTGCACTCGGGCAGCAAGAATGCCCGTCCTCGAAGCGTAATCAGCGGCTCAAGGCGACAAAGCTCATCGGCATCAAGTGCGCAGGCGCCAGCGCAGGCCGGCGATTCATCCTCTACGAAGAAGCCGATGGTTCCAGCATCCCGCAGGTCGGGAGATTCGAAGGCCTCGTCGCGTAACTCGCGCACGAACTCGGGATACAGGCGTGCACTGGCCGTCATCATGCCTGCCAACTCCGGAAGATTGTGGGGATCGCAGTGTGCGATCATGCCGCCGGCGGCGTAGGTGGCTTCGCGCGCCGGCTCGCCCTTCTCGACGATGACCACGGTGACGCCGTGTTGTCGCAAACGCCAGGCGAGCGAGAGTCCAATCACGCCTCCGCCGATGATGACGACGTCCCAGGTCTTCACAGATTGATTGTAGTGGAGAGCTTTGCAGCCAAAACTGACGGCTGACACCCGGCTACTGACAACTGCTTCTTGGCAATTTCCCAGGGTTTGAATTACTCTGCTTTCATACAGGTACATAGAGGCACTTCTTCGTCGTTCGACCGTGCAGTCTCGCCGGACTGCCGGGTACCCTGCCAGACTGGGCTTGCGGTCAAGCTGGCCGCTTGTCGAAGCAGCGTCCAGTAAAATCTGGCTACGGATTTCCAAAGGAGAGGCATGAAAGGGTTCAAACCCGTTCCCTTAGTTGGATTGGGGCTCATTTTCTGCGTGCTGTTGCTGGAGAGCGCCTGTGGCGGCAAGACCCCGCAGAATGGCCCACCCGCACTGAACATTCTGACCTCGAGTCCTTTGCCCACGGCCGCCGTAGGCGACCTCTACATGCAGGGATTGGTGGCGTCTGGCGGGCTACAGCCCTACACTTGGACCGTCGATTCCGGCGCACTGCCCACGGGTTTGACCCTGAGCACTGACGGCGTTTTGAGCGGAACCCCGCCGACCGGATCCGCGGGAAACTATAGTTTCACTCTGCGGGTAACCGACTCACAAAAGCCAGTAGCGGCCTACCAGGTTGCCAGCGTGAGTCTGATGGTCAATCCGCCGCTGTCATTTACCGCATCCACTCTGAACAATGCTGTCATCTCTGTGGCCTACAGCGCGACAGTCGCTGCCACCGGCGGCGTCACCATGACTTCGGTGTGTACCGGCTACACCTATGCTCTGGCTCCCAACAGTCCGGCTTTGCCGGCTGGCCTGACGCTGGACCCCACGATGGGCACCATTTCCGGGACACCTACCGGGCCCATTGGCACATTCGCGTTTACCCTTCAGGTCACCGATTGCTACCCGACCACGGCCACCGCGAACTTCTCCATCACGGTTACGGGGAAGATCCAGGGTAACTATGTCTTCTCGTTCAACGGCTATAACAGCCAGGGGCAGGCCTTCTACATGGCTGGAAGTTTTGTCGCCGACGGCAACGGCGACATCACCAGCGGTGTCTTCGACCGCAATGGTAACGACCCCACCGGAGCCATGACGAATGTGGCCATGACGGTGGGAACAGGTGGGAGCGGGCAATGTCCAGCCAGCGGCCCACCCACCGGTACAGGCTCGGTTTACTGTGTAGGTCGCTCAGAGGCCATGGGAAGCACCTCGGGAGCCAATCTCGGGACGATTGTGATTGCCTCCGCTCTGGGGAGCTATTCCTTCAGCGTCTCTGTCTCCCTGATCAGCGATTCCACGATTGTTCTGGCCGACCCCAACAACCCAGGTATGTGGGGCTCCGGCGTGCTGAAGACCCAAGGCAGCTTATCCGGAATCTCACTGGCGCAGGGCAGCTTCGGGTTCGGTTTGTTTGGCATTGATTCCGGGGGAAATCGCTATGGCGGGGCGGGCTATTTCCAGACGGATGTGAACGGCGACGTTACCTCCGGCAACGGAGAGGCTGATATCAACGACAACGGCACGGTACAGACCCAGGCGGCGTTGACCGGAAGTGTCTCGCCCACTCCCAGCACCACTACCGGCAGAGGAACTGCGACCTTCACCATCGGTTCCACGACGTTCGATTACGCTTTTTATGTGGTGCCAGGCAAAGCGCTCTTTCCCACTCTGTTAGCGGTCGAAACCGATCCTATTAGCAGCAGCTCGCCCGTAACTCTGGCGTCGATAATCGAGCGCGGACCGGCAAATAGCGGCACCAGCACTTTCACCAATCTCAACTTGAACTCCACCCGCGGTGGCAACACGAACGGCAGCGTGTTTGAGTTGAATGCGGTTTCCAGCCCGGGTGGAACAGTAGTGCCTGACATTTCGCTCGGCCTCGGTAACTTTGACGGGAACGGCAATGTCACCTCGTATGTCTTCGACGAGAACAAGGCCGGAACCCTGACCACACCCGCGCAGAATAGTTACACCGGGACCTATTCAGTTGATTCCACTAACAAGGTGTCGGGCCGCGTCACCGTAAATCTCACCGGAGTTACCAACAATCCCGTGTGGTACCTGACGGCGACCAACGCCGGATTCGTCGTGGGCACCGATCCTGGCGTAACCGTGGGCTCCTTCGATCCGCAGACGGTCCCGCAACCGGTGACCATCCTGTCTTTATTCGGCAACTTCTATGGCGGGACCAGCGACCCGGTACTTCCAAGCGTGACCAATGTAGCGGAAGCTGTGCTGGCCACGCCGCCTCCGCCACCGGGCGCCGGCAACGGCACTTTCGCCGGGACTTACGACAGCAGCGGGAGCGGCATCGTGATGATGAACCAGATGTTCAGCTACCCAAGTCAAGCTGGCTTCCCCGGCGGCTTCTGCATTGCTGATGGTGATACCTGCCCGAATCCCCAACAGGCAAACAGCGCGCTTGGCAGAATGCTCGTACTGGACGACAACGGAAATCCTGCCGACATCCTGTACATCATTTCGGGAGGCGCTACTGGAGCCACCAGCGCCAGCACTCAAAGCGTGACCCTGAGTACGGGCGCGCAGCCCAGTTTGTCGGTCATCGTGCACTGATTGCAGCGAGCCACATGCAAACGGCGGACGTAGTCATCATCGGCGCCGGCATCGTAGGTTCCAGCATCGCCTGGCACCTTACCGAGGCGGGTTGCCGCAACGTGCTGCTGGTGGAACGCGAGTCCCATCAGGGCAAAGGCTCGACCGGCAAGAGCATGGGCGGTGTTCGCGCGCAGTTCGCCACGGCGGTGAACATCCAGATGTCGCTGTACTCCATCCCCTTCTACGCCGCCTTCGAGGAGCGGCTCGGCCTGCCATCGGAATACCGTGCACAGGGTTATCTCTTCGTCGCCACCCGGCCGTCGCATCTCGACTATCTGCGCACCAACCAGGCGCTGCAAAAATCGCTGGGGCTGACGCAAGCGCGTATGTTGACACGCGAGGAAATCGTCGGGATCGTTCCCCAGTTGCGCTCCGACGATGTGCTCGGCGGCAGCTTCTGTCCCACCGACGGCTTCGTCGATCCGTATAGCGTGATGGTTGGCTTTACTACTCGCGCCTGCGAGCAGGGCACGACCCTGTGGCGTTCCGCGGAGGTCACGGGCATCGAGCGCCAGAACGGCAGAATCAGGGGTGTCGAAACCACGCGCGGGCCGGTGAGTACCCCGACCGTCGTCAATGCCTCCGGCCCATGGGCGGCGCAGACCGCAGCGCTCGCCGGCATCGATCTTCCCGTTGCACCGCTTCGCCGCATGCTGGTTCCCACCGAACCCTTCGACGGCGTCTCCCACGCCATTCCCATGGTCGTTGACATGACCAACGGCTTTCACTTCCGCCCGGAGAGCCTGGGCTTTCTGCTGGCATGGAACGATCCTGAAGAAACAGTGGGATACAAAGATAACTTCGAGTCTTCCTTCATCGAGAAGGTGCTTCTGCGCGCCGCCGACCGCGTGCCCTGTTTCGAGAATCTCGCCGTCAATCCCAAGCGCGCCTGGGCCGGCCTCTATGAGATGTCGCCCGATCACCACGCCATTATTGGGCAGGCACCTGAGGTGCCCGGCTTCTTCTGCGCCAACGGGTTCAGCGGCCACGGCGCGATGCACGCACCGGCAACCGGGAAAATCGTTTCTGATCTGATCTTGACCGGGGCAACCTCGGTCGTGAACGACGTCGAACTCCTCAGCCCCGGACGCTTCGCTAAAGGAGCGCTGTTGCAGGAGACGGCCGTGCTGTGAACATGGTTACCGGCGCCTAGCGCGCCGCGGGTTTCTGCTCCTGTTGATAGCTTCCTGATAGCCTTCGAGCGTGCCAACTATTTCCGTCAAAGCTGTGCCGTCCCTGAAGGGACTCGGTTTCTTCTTCAACCGTACCCAGCACTCCGCCCAAAACCGGGGCTGCGTGCTGGGCTATTCCTGTTCCGTCCCGCCAGCGGGACTGGCGCGTTGGCGCTGCGCACATTCCAGCGATCGCGTGACGAACAAATGCCGGTCCCTCGACAAGCTCTGGCGAAAAACATGGGACGCAATCCAACCAAAGGTCTCCCTCGGCTTCGCTCTCGTTGTAAAATCCCAGGAGCTTGTTTGATGGTGAGTTTTTGAAGAGCCTTGCAACTCATGCTCTGCCTGTCCTTCTTGGTTTGGCGCTTTCGGGCTCGGTCGTTGCCCACGCCGATACGACTTCCGCCCAGCGGAGGTCGCAGAAGACGGCAAACAAGACTTGGGAAAAGTATGTAAAACAACAGAAGAAGCAGCAAAAGAAGGAGCTGAAATCGGAAAGAAAGGCGCAGAAAAACTGGAATAAACATCACCGGAACGGCCGCGCATGAACGTGGTTTTCTCAATCGGTGACGTAACCGGGTCCCGCTGATCCACCAGCCTGGTTCCCCAGGCATCAAAGACTAAAGAGGTGTGACTATGTCCGATACCAAGAACGACCCAACCAAGTCGCCGCAACCGCCAGCCGACAAACCTTCCTCTGACGAGGCCGCCATCTCGGAGCAGTTGGAGAAGGACGCAGATGAGATGGCGAACAGGGCCACCGAACGCGAGAAGCGATACGACGAAGATCACGATATTTTTACAAAGTAGGAGCCATCCTGAGTTGGTGTATCCGGGTGGAGCACCGCTTCAGCGGTGCATTTGGGAGTTGCCTGCGAATCCGGCTTTAGCCGCTGAGGTAACGAGAAACATTACCCCAGGCGCTAAAGCGCGATGCAGGAGTTGCAGTCAGTCGTGCACGCCTGGAAGGCGTGCTCCACCCGCTACCGGATGCAGCAACTATGGAACTGCTCTAGCGCCAGACCGCTTCCAGGGTCCCTGAAAGCGCCCTATCCAGATAGGTCGCCGCGCTAATCAGTGCCAGGTGGGTGAAGGCTTGAGGGAAATTTCCAAGGTGTCGTCCATTCGCACCCAGTTCCTCTGAATACAGTCCAAGGTGATTGGCATATCCCAAGAGCTTTTCAAACAATAACTGTGCCTTTTCCAAGTCACCGGCACGGGCCAGGCATTCGACATACCAGAAGGAGCATGGGGTGAAGCTGCCCTCGCCGCCCGGCAGGCCGTCAACATGGGTGCGTTCGACTTCGTAGCGACGCACCAGAGTGTCCTCGACCAGTCTTTTTTCTATCGCTCTCATGGTCGAGAGCCACATTGGATCCACGGGGCTGATAAACCTCATCAGGGGCATCAGCAGTGCCGAAGCATCCAAATCCTCCGTGCCCTTAGCCTGTACAAAGGATTGCAACCGGTCGCTCCAAAAGTTCTGGAAGATATCATTGCGGATTTCGTCCCGCGTGCGTTGCCACGTGTCCAGAGGGCCCGAAAGGGAGCGTTTCTGTGCAAGCCGCAAGGCACGGTCAAACGCCACCCAGCACATCAACCGGGAGTGTAGGAACTCTTTTTTCCCACCGCGAACTTCCCAGATTCCATTGTCCGGCCGGTTCCAGTTTTTTCCCAGCCATTCGAGTATGCGCTGCACATTCTGCCATCCGGCATAGGAAATGGGATCTCCGTATTTGTTCGCGAGATAAGCGGCGTCCATCATTTCCCCGTAGATGTCTAGCTGAAGCTGCTTATAGGCGGCGTTTCCGATGCGCACCGGCCGGGAGTTTTCGTATCCGCTCAGGTGGTCCAGCGTAAGCTCATCGAGCTCTTTCCGGCCATCGATCCCATACATGACTTGTAATGGCCCACGCTGCGCATCATCGCCAAGCCGACCTTTCAGCCAGTGAATGAACGCCTCCGTCTCCTCGACAAAGCCCAGGCGAATCAGCGCATACAGCGTGAATGCTGCGTCCCGCAACCAGGTGAAGCGATAGTCCCAATTGCGCACTCCTCCAATACTTTCCGGCAGAGAAAATGTAGGCGCCGCAATCAATGACCCCTGCTTCCGGCTGATGAGCAACTTCAGCATCAAAGCCGAGCGGTTTACCATCTCCCTCCAGCGGCCTTTGTAATTCGATTGTGAAATCCATTTCTTCCAGAACCGGACCGTTTTGTGAAATCGCTGGCCAACGAGTTCCAGCTCAGGTTTTTTTCCGGGAGGACGTAGTCCGCCGAAAACGAACATCGCACTTTCGCCGGCTTGCAAACTGAAGTCTGAAATTACGTCCTGAGACTCTTGCGTCAACAATACAGTGGAGTACAGAGCCATCGGAACACAGCCGCTGTCTATCGGGAAGAAAATGGCATCGCGACCTGAGATCTCTGTTCGGTGTGCTGAGCGGGCATAGTTAAACCGAGGCTGGCAACGCATTTTGAAATGTACATTGCCCCTGACTACGCAGACCATGCGAACGATCTCGTTGGGTTGTTCGGCGTCCTTCTCGATCGGCATGTAATCGGTCAGTTCAGCGACTCCTTCTTCGGCAAGGAATCGCGTCAGGAGAATATTTGTATTCGGCAAGTAGAGCTGGCGGACGCGCATGTTCGTGAGTTGGGGCGCAATGTGAAACCGTCCACCCTGCTTGTCATCGAGCAGCGCGGCAAACACCGAGGGGGAATCGAAATCCGGGTAGCAGAGAAAATCGATGGAGCCATCCGTGCTTACCAGCGCAATCGACTGCATATTGCCGATAACACCGTAGTTCTCGATCGGTTGAAAACTCATAAGATTCACGTCAAAAGAGGCGTCCAGAATCCTGATTCAGCACCGACCACCCGGGAGGTTCTATTGCGTCGCCTGCTCGGTTACTGGCGGCAACACTAGCTTGTTCACCGCAGATGGATCGTCACGAAGCTTGACATACAGCACCCCATTGCTGGGATGTGGCACGTACAATTCCGAGGCGGCAAATCCATCGGGAACGGGCGTGCTTTGCTGGAACTGCGGGTCCGACGACACCGCATCCAGAAGATAGAGTTTCGTACCAGTCAGCGTGCACGGATCGTCTGCATTACTGGAACAGCGAATCTGTTTCAACTCCGGCAGGCGAACCAGTTTCACCAGCGGCTGCCAGTCTCCCTTTTCGCCGTTGGCGGCAACCGGACGAAAACGCAGCGGGCCGAAAGCCGACGGACCAAGACTTTTCACCGGATCCAGCACCGCGACAACCGTCTGTGCGTCTTGCAGGGCCAGGCTGCCATCGGCAACTCCGAGCAGCACGTGAACCGATTCGTCTTCGGTGGCAACCTCGATTTTTTCGTCGCGCGAGAATGCGGCCGGTGCCTGCGTCTTGAGCGAGAACGACAGCGTGGCATCCTGCGGAAGTTCGTCCTCAGCTTGCAACTGAATGGCTGACGGCGTCGCCGTCGAGCTCGGCTGGATGACTTTGCTAATCAAGGTGACCTCCGGCCGCTGCTTCTGCACAGTGGTGGCCAGGTCCAACACGCGCCCGTCTTTCAGCGTGACGTGCGCTGTCAGCTTGTCGCCTTCAACCAGCGCAGGCGGCGTGGAGCCGGCGGCCTTCAGATTGAGTTCATCTTCTTTGCCCGCCCGCGTCAACCCCGCGGTGGTGTAGTGAACGCCGCCGAGCTCAACGCCGGCTACTTCATCCAGCCGCGTTCCCTCGAGCACAGCCTGCTGATCACCAGCGTCAATGACGAGCTTGTCCAGCTTCGCCGCTTCGGAATACGCTTCCAGAGGGATGCTGTCCGCTTTCGGCAAGCCGAATTGTTTTACCTGCATGGTCAGCGGGCCAGAGGTCGCATCCTTCAGAGATACGTTGATCTGCAGCTCGCCGGAATTGCTCGCCTTCCAGGTTGTCTTGAGCTTCTTGCCTTGCTTGTCTTCCACCGCAACGTCCTCGACGCACACGGCTGGGCCGGATTCCAGATGCAGCACGTCATCGCGGCCGGCAATAAGCGCGCTCTTGTCGGCCGATGCGACAGTCCACTTCGCCGGATGTGCGGCCTCGAGAGGAAATGTCGGTCCTTCGAACGAATCGAAGCCCCACTGTCCGTGCAAGATCCCACTGGCTTGGGGATCGAGCTTGTCAGCCTTCATGGAACTGGTATCGATTACGAAACCGCCGCGGGTCGCATCGGCCTTGGCCGGCAGGTCCGCCGATTCGCCGGATTTGCTCCCGACATGAAGCACGACGTCGTGGGCCAGCCCGGTGGAAAAAACCAGAGGCGCGCCTTCCGCCGGAAGCACCATTGATGAACGCGTAACGCAGTACGCGCCTTTGGGATCCACCGCCCTGAGCGGGGGCAACTGCGGCGGCTGTACCGCGGGCAAGGCAATTACCAGCACCGACTTCGGATTGCGGAACGATGGCGGAGTGTTGAGCTTCAGATTGAGCTGCTCCTGACGCGGCATCCCCAAGGCAGGAATGTACTGATATTGCGCGGTGTGAAGGGTGCTTGTCAGCCGAACTAAATCGACCACCGCTCCTACGTAAGCGCTGTAGAAGCCGCCGCCGGCGAGAGGCGTCGCGCTGATCTGGCCGATCAATTCGGCCGAGGTGCCGGAGGCAAGCTGGGCCACCATCGATTGACTGTGGGCATCGTCGAGCACCAGTTGATCCGAGTTCTTCGTCAGGCAAGGCTCTTGCTCCTCCGGCGGCTTCTTGAAGCAATCGTCGTCGAGCTTGATGGCCAAACTTCGCGCCAGCAGCGTCGATTCCTCCTTCAGTTTGTCGGGGTCGCTATTCGAGATCTGCTTCACCGAGGAAAGGTAAGCGTCCAGGCGCGAACGGTCCAGGCTTGCCTCGTTCAGGTCCTGTGAGGCCCGCACAAAAGCTCCGGGCTTGCCGCGTACTGCGGTGCGCAGCGTGCCGTAGTCCCCGCCGGTTTCCGGCGCCAGAAACAGCAGCACCTGTTCCGCGCCCTTGGGCACCGTAACCATCGTTCCTTCCTCGCGAGCCCGCTTCTTCCAGGTTTCAATCCTGGTGAACCAGTCCTCCGGTGGCGGATTGGTTGATCCGCGCAGAAAGGCAACAATCAGCAGATAGTGAGCGCTCTGCGTCTCGGGGAAAGCGGAATTCACCCATAGCTGGTCGCCCTCCTGCAGATTGGGAACCTCCGCGATGGGTAGCTCCTTGCCGGCGCGGCTCACGCGCACCTCAATGCCGGGACCGGGCAGGTCGAAAGCTGCCGTTTCGGCATTAAGAAAAGCCGGAAAGAGGAAGATTGCCAGGAGCAAACACAGACGGCACAACCGGGACAGCATATCTTTATTTAGAAGCAAATCAGAGCTGCTTGGTTTCGCAGATAGTGAGCGGGGCTGTTGGTTCCCGCCTGATCTCGTGCCGCCCCTGCAGCGCTGGGGTTTGGATTTTCCTGCAGCACAGAACACGATTGTGGGTTCATTCCGGCAGGTCGCCGGGAGACATGTTGTCCACGTAGCACCAGATCCAGGTCTCGCCCGGCTCGATGGAGCGCATCAGGGGATGGTGGGTGTGGTGAAAGTGCTTGGTGGCGTGCTTGTTTTTGGAGGAGTCGCAGCAGCCGACGTTGCCGCATTCGAGGCAGAGCCGCAGATGGACCCATCGGTCGCCGAGTTTGACGCACTCCTCGCAGACGTGGACTTTGGGTTCAGTGATCTTGATCTGGTCGAGATGAGTGCAGGTGGTTGCCATAAGACTCCTTCATGTTTCCGATAACCCGTGCGGCTACGTGAGAACCTCTGCCGTCCCTACGGGACTCGGGTTCCTATAAATCGGTCAACCCAGCACTCCGCTTCGCTGCGTGCTGGGCTATCTTGTCGCCGTCCCGCAAGCGGGACTCAATCCCAGGCGGTCTTGGATTTGCTTCTGCCGCGCAATTCTTATCCGGTCGCTCATTGCGTTCAGCGTTCCAGGTTCTTTCGGTCCCAATTGCCGCAAGTGGCCGCGGCCTCGTACGTGCTCTGCAGAAACTCCATCAGCGCGGCCTCGGGAGAATCGGCGGCGCGCACGTCGTCGTACATGAGCAGGAACTCCTTCAACTGCGGATGATAGAAAGCAGCTTTCGGGCCGATGTGGTACTCGGCAAAGCCGGGCGGTTCGGGCGCGGCGTAGGAGTAGAATGCCGGGCCTTTGATGTCGCCACCGCCGGGCCAGAATCCGGCGCTGCTGACTTCGTGCGAATAGGCTTCGCGCGTAATGGAGTCGGCGCCGGGGCGCTCGGGAGCGCGCCGTCCGGAGAAGCGCGTCACCGTGTGGTCGAAGCTGCCCCAGAAGAAATGCACCGGACTGGCCTTGCCGATGAACCTGGTTCGGAAATCCTTCAGTACTGAATCAACCCACACTAAGATGCGCCAGAAGCGGTGCGCGGCATTCGCGTCATACGACTTGTGGACGGTGTCCTTCTCGAAGGGGATGGTGTCCGGTTCCGGCAGCTCGCAGGGTCTGGTCCATATCTTGACGTTCACGCCGAGCTCGCCGAGCGCGGCCATGAAGCTGTGATAGAACTCAGCGACAGTTTGCGGCTGCAACGCCAGCATGCGAGTGGCGCCGTCGCTGGTTTCGATGAGCAGCTTGTGGTCGATGAAGTCGAACAGGACTTCGACGTCGCCGCCGTCGTACGGCATGGCGGAGGTGGTGAGACCGCGGGCGGTCACATAGAACGTCACGTTCCACCAGTGGTTCACCAGCGGGCAAAGTTTCAGGCGGACCTTGCCGACGATCTGGCTCCACATGTGCAGCGTCGCCTGCGTGTCTTTCCAACTGTCAAGGGGCAATGCGGGGAGAGTTTCTTCACTGTTCGCGATAGCGGGCGTCAATTCCGTCGTCATCCAGCTCCTGAGGTAAGACAGTCTCTACAGCTTCGGCTAGATGCGACGGCAGCATTCCAGGATGCAGCCGATTTTACGCAAAACAGCCGACCGCCTCCGCGATCGGTCGCTTATCACCTCTGACGATCCGCTTTATCCCATGCAAGGAACCAGTGGACAGGAACGAACTCGTCCGAATTGCTCCGACGGACGAGCCCGCTGCGCCCCTGTCCGCCTGGCCCGTAGCCAGAAAGATAGCGTCGCGAGCACCGGCAATTGTCAACAAAATGTCACGGTTGTGTGAAGGCTCTGTGACTATCCTCCTGACCGTTGGGCGGCCGGCGCAGCGGTTTCCTTTTGCTGCTCGGGGACGAAGCGCTCCATGACCGCTCGGCGCATCATGTCCGGCGGCAGCAGGCCCTGCGCCAGAATGAAATCGTGAAACTTCTTCTGGTTGAACTTGGTTCCCAGCGCTTTCTCCGCCTCCTGGCGCAAGGAAATCAACTTCGTGTAACCGTAAAAGTAACTGTTGGCCTGTCCCGGAGCGCGATAGGTGAAGCGCTCGACTTCCTCCTCGGCGAACGCATGGGACATCACCACGTCTTGCTCTAAAACCCGAAAGGCATCGGCTGTGGTTATTTTCCCAGCCTGCAGTTCAGGGTCGAGAAACGCGCGTGCCGCGCGATGCAGCCGGAAGTCCAGCGACACCAACTGGCCTTCCAGCGCCATATACGGCTTGATCAGATATTCCGAATACAGCCCCCAGCCTTCGACGTTGGTGCTGTTGAAGGCATAACGGACCCGCGCCAGGGAAACACCGTGCTCCAGCATGGAATCGAATTGCAGCTCATGGCCGGGACGTGCCTCGTGCGCCGTCAGCGTCCAGGCGGCTGCATCATAGGTGAAGTCGTCGTACTTTTCGCTTGACGTCTGCCCCGGCCCGGCGGGAATGTTCAGCGGCAAAACGAACTCACCCTTCTGCCCGGTGTTGTGGATGAATGGCGGCGGCACCATGTGCGGGGCAGGCTGCTGCGCCGTCTCGGCGGCAGAGGCAATGCGGATGCGCGCCGGCCGCTCGGGCAACGAGACAATCTGCTGCTCCTGGATGATCTTCTCAATTTGCTTCAGGCGCTCCTGGTAGAAGGGCAGTATGGCGTCGCCCACCAACTGGTCTTTCTTCAGGTCACGTATGACATCGCGATAATCGAGCGAGGGCAAATTCCGCCGTTTCGCAATGCGCGCCGCAATGGGCTTCATCTCGGCCTGAATCTCGGTAAACGCTTGGTGCGCCATGGCAGCGAGCTCTTCGGGAGGAATGTCGATACCGTAGTTCTCCATGTCGAGGGCGTAGCGCTGCGGCGGGAGGCGAAAGTCGGTGCGCGCCTTGGGCAGCACGGCTGTTTTGATCCAGGCGTCGTAGTCGGCGAGCTGCGTCTTCAGCTTGGCAAACGGTTCCTCCCATCCCGTCAGCTTGTACTTCTGCAAGAGTGCGGCAATGCCCTCCACGTAGTTGGAATTGCGCGCCATTTCGGTCTCGATCTCCATCTTCGCCGGATAAATCACCCCCGGCTTGGCCATCTGCTCGGTGATGCGCTGCTTCAGAATTTCGGTCAGTGCGGTGTAGCCCGGCTCCAGTCCGGCGTACTCACGTATGCGAACCACTGCCGCCGGCCGGCGATCAGCTGGTGTCTGCTCATCGAGCAGGACTTGCAGTCCGCCAAAAACGGCCTGACTCGCGTTATAGAACGGCACTTCGTTGGCTCGCTGGAAATCCTGCCGCCTGAAGTTGAGGTTGACCCTGCGAATCATGATCTGCAGGTCTTCGGCTACGTCCTGCTGCTGCTTCTCCGCGGCGGCGCTTTGCAGTTTGGCAAGCACCGCTTCGGTTTCTTTGCGCTCCTGGTCCTCGTTGGCCAGCGTGGGCTGCGAAACCTTGTTGTCGTACCGGCTCAAGCCCTGCTGCGTGCCGAATTCGGGGTGGTACTTGAAGACAACATCGATCAGCATGTTGGCGTAGCCATTGCTGACCGCGATCCAGCTCTTGTCGGTAGCGGGCGCTTGGGCGAAGCATGAGACACTCAGAATTATCGCGACGATGATCAGCATCGGTTTGCGCATCAAAACTCCTCCTGGAACAAACCGAATTAGTAAATCATGCCGGGATGAGTGGCACAACTCACACGCTCGGCATTGGCAGGGACTGTAAGGGGAATTGCGAAGCTCAATGCGGCGGGATGCCCATTTCTTGTGCCAGATGATTCTGGGCGGACTGAAATGCGGTCAAGGCTTTGTCAAGCTGGCCGGCGGTGCTGATCAACCGGCCCGAGTCAACCGGGGTCTTCTCCAGCCGCCCCGAGAGCGCCTTGGATTCCTTGGTGACTGCCGAATTGGCTTTGGCCAGGGCGCTGGTCAGCTTTTTCAAGCCCGACACTTGCACGTCTGAAAGGGAACTCACGAACTTTCGGTTGTCGCTTTGCGCGTCGTCGACGGCGTCCTTCAACCGGATTGCGGCCTGGGAGAGGTCCGCGGAGTTGGCGCTTGCCTCGCGCTGCTGCAAATCATGCGCTTGCGTGCAGGCGGTCGCAGTGCTCTGGATCACCTTTTGAAATTGTCCAATCTGATCTGGCCTGGCCTGCATCGCGACGCTGCGTTCAAGCGAAACAACGTCGGGACTGTCCGGTTCTACCGCCGGGCCGGCGTTGACGCCGGTCGTGCCGCTGCGATGGCCTGTATGCTGTCCCATCCCGGGTAGCGGAGAGAACAGCAACACGAAGACCACGGCGAAGACGCTTTTTCGGGTCACGGACCTTCTTGAATCTTATTGCACTTCACAAACAACACACGGTCAAGCGGGCATCATCGAAGTGCTATTACTGGCTTCGCCCCTTCAGGCGCAAAAGTTCCAAAACTTCTTGTTCACGTCGGCCCAGGCAACTTCCCGGGCCAGGGAGGGTTCCATTTCTTCGTAGTTGGAATTGTGCTAGTCGGCAACGTGCGAGCTCAGGGCTGTGTAAACTAAGTTGAAGCTTGTGAGTTGTGCGCCGGTCTTTTCGCAACAACAATTCACCTTCGTCCAACCAATTTGAGGAGATGAAATGATGAAGAAGTTGATATTGCCAGCAACCTTAGCCATTGGGCTCGCCCTCATGGGCATCTCTGCCTGGGCGCAAATGGGAGCGATGGGCTCGGGCCAAGGGGGCGGCCAGATGGGCCACGGGCCGATGAGTCCTGACCAGCGGCTGCAGATGCTTACCAAGCGCTTGAACCTTTCGGCCGATCAGCAGGCCAAGATCAAGCCCATCCTGGAAAACGAAAGCCAGCAGATGCAAACCTTGCACCAGGATTCATCCATGTCACAAGAGGACCGGATGAGCAAGATGCAGCAGATCCGCCAGAGCAGCAACGAGCAGATCAAGTCCAACCTGAACAGCGACCAGCAACAGAAGTTCGAGGAAATGACGAGCCATCAACACGGTGGTATGCACGGGACCCCACCCTCGGGTCAGATGACACCTCCGCCACAGTAGCCTTTATGCCACACTTCAGGGCACGCGCAAGTGTCATGACCTGATTGCAAATGGTCCCTGGCCGTGCCCAGTTATCCACTGCTCAACTCCGTTGTTCCCGCAGCCGATGAATGGATTAGAATGTCTAAGATCCGGGCGGAGTTGCGCGCTATCGTGGACGAGTCCAATTCGACTACGTCGGGTGAGGACGGCGCGCCTTCACAGGACGACCATCCCTCTGGCAACACGGCTCGCGGGAAAGTGCAGCCGATTCGCCGGCCTAGGGGCAACTCGTCAGGTGGAAGTCACCCTCTAACGGAGGCGCCCCCTTTTTCTATGTCATCTCCGGAATTCCTAACGCAGCCGCCGTCGGAGGTCTTGCGTCAGGCCATTTTGCGGCACGTTCGTTACACCCTGGTTCGGCCCATGTCGGACCTTAAACCGGCGGACTACCTCAAGCCGGTGTCGCTGGCCATCCGCGACCGCGTCGTGGACCGCATGCTGGAGACCGAGTCTCGCTATCGCCATAAAGATGCCAAGCGCCTGTATTACATCTCCATGGAATGGCTGATGGGGCGCCTGCTGGGCAATAACTTGTCCAACCTGCGCCTGGAAGAGCTGTGCCGCGAGGTGATGGCCAGTTTCGGAGTGAGCCTCGACGATGTAATGGAGAGCGAGATTGACGCTGGACTGGGCAACGGCGGCCTGGGCCGTCTGGCAGCCTGTTTCCAGGAATCCATGGCGACGCTCGGCATGCCGGGCTTCGGCTATGGCATCGATTACGAATTCGGCTTGTTCAAGCAGGAGATTGTCAACGGATTCCAGCGCGAGAAGCCCGACCGGTGGAAGGCCAACGGCACTCCCTTCCAGATTGAGCATCCCGAAAAGGCCGTCATTATTCCCATGTACGGTCGCGTGGAAAGCCAACAGGATGCGGAAGGTAAGACGGTCCAGAACTGGGTCAATCCCCGCATCATCCTAGGCATGCCCACCGACGTACCGGTCGTCGGCTATCTGGGACAAACGGTGAACTGGCTGCGATTGTTCACCGCCCGCGCCTCGGAAGACTTCGACATCGAGATTTTCAACCGCGGCGATTACATTCGCGCGGTGGAACAGAAGATCTCCTCGGAAAATATTACCCGCGTGCTCTATCCCTCCGATTCGGTGATGAGCGGCAAGGAACTGCGGCTGGTGCAGGAGTATTTCCTGGTGGCCTGCTCCATTGGCGATCTCATGCGCCGCTTCCTGCAGCAGCACACCAACTTGGAGCTGCTGCCTTCCAAGGTCGCCATCCAGATGAACGACACCCACCCCAGCCTGGCGGTCGCCGAATTGATGCGCGTACTGACTGACCTGCATGCCGTGCCTTGGGAAAAGGCGTGGGAGATTACTGAGCAGACGTTGGCTTATACCAATCACACGTTACTGCCGGAGGCGTTGGAGAAGTGGTCGGTGCCGCTGATGGAACGAGTACTGCCTCGCCACGTGCAGATCATCTACTCCATTAATGAAAAATTTCTGCAGGAAGCGGCGGAAATTTACCACCTGGACGACGATAGCCGCCGCAAGGTGTCTATCATCGAGGAAGGCTACGAAAAGCAGGTGCGCATGGCGAACCTGTGCATTGTCGGCAGCCACTCGGTTAACGGCGTTTCCCAGCTGCATACCGAGCTGCTAAAGACTTCCTTAGTACCTGAATTTGCAAAGATTTGGCCGGATAAGTTCAACAATAAGACGAATGGCGTGGCGCCCCGCCGCTGGCTCGTGCTGGCCAATCCCGGGCTGACCGATCTCATCAGCGCCACCCTGGACGAGAACAGGTGGATCACCGACTTGAACCGGCTGCGTGACCTGCAGCGATTCATCGACGATCCCGACTTCCGCCAGGCCTTTAAGGAAGTGAAACGCCAGAACAAACTCAAGCTGGCCGGCGTTATCCAGGACCTTACGGGCGTGATGGTCGATCCGGATTCGATGTTCGACGTGCAGGTCAAGCGCATCCACGAGTACAAGCGGCAACTGCTGAACGTGATGCGCATCATTCGCGATTACCTGGGCATCGTGGAGCGCGGCGAAATGCCGGCGGCGGCGCGTACCTACATTTTCGCCGGCAAGGCTGCGCCCGGATACTGGGCCGCCAAGCAGATCATCAAGCTCATCCACAGCGTGGCCGACGTGGTGAACAACGATGAGAAGGTGAAGGATTTAATCAAGATTGCGTTTCTACCCGACTATCGCGTGTCGCTGGCGCAGGTAATCATGCCCGCCGCCGACCTGAGCGAACAGATTTCCATGGCGGGGATGGAGGCCTCCGGCACCGGTAATATGAAGCTGGCCATGAGCGGCGCGCTCACCATCGGCACCTACGATGGCGCAAACATCGAAATCGCCGAAGAGGTCGGGGAAGAGAACATCTACATCTTCGGTCTGCGGGCGGAAGAAATTCGCGAGATGCAGCAGAAAGGTTCCTACGATCCCCATCAGCGCTATGAAAAGGATGCCTCGGTGCACGAAGTCATGGACGCCCTGGCTTCCGACCGCTTCTGCCCCAACGAGCACGGGCTCTTCCGCTGGATTTTCGACGAGCTGGTGCATCACGGCGATCGCTACTACCATATCGCCGACTTTCCCGCTTACGTGGAGACCCAGGCCCTGATTGACAGAGAATACTTGAATGAAGAGATCTGGTGGCGCAAGGCCATCCTGAACGTCGCCCGCATCGGGAAGTTTTCCGCCGACCGCGCCGTCACGGAATACGCGCGCGACATCTGGCACATCGGGCAGTTCGAGACGAGGAACCACGTCAAACCAGTGCCGCGCGCTGCCGCACCGGCCGCGAAAACGAAAACGGAGCCTTCGGCCCCGCCCGAGGCTGAGCGCGAAACCGAAGTCAAACAAGTCGCGGATTAACCGCTGTTCGCCCTTCACTTTTCGCTCTTCGCCAGAGAAAGCTCCAGTATCGTCAAAGCGTTTTGAAAGAGTTTGGTAGCCAGGAGAATCTCTTGCAGTCGCCGCATTCTAGCGAAAGGCGAATAGCGAAAGGCGAACAGCGGCCCTACACTGCCACTCCCGGCGCCTGCACCCGCTTGGGCAGCAACTCCCCGATGCGGCGGATCTGCGCCCCCACGCCGCGCAGCTTTTCTTCAATGCGCTCATAGCCGCGATCAATGTGATACACGCGGTCGATGATGGTTTCGCCGTCGGCCACCAGCGCCGCCAGCACCAGAGAGGCCGAGGCGCGCAGATCGCTGGCCTGCACCGCCGCAGCACTCAGCGGAGTCCGCCCGCGGACCACAGCGCGATTGCCTTCGACCTTGACATTCGCTCCCATGCGCACCAGTTCCTGGGCGTGCATGAAGCGGTTCTCGAAGATGTTCTCGGTGACGATGCTGCTGCCTTCAGCCTGCGTCGCCAGCGCCATATACTGCGCCTGCATGTCCGTGGGAAAGCCGGGATACTCTTCGGTGGCAACATCCGCGCTTTTCAGCGGGCCATCGCTGATCACCCGTACCGAGTCGCCGTTGGCGTGCACCTGCACGCCACACTCGTCCAGCTTTTGCAGCAGCGCCTCGAGGTGAGCAGGCTCGCAGTTCGAAACCAGCAGGTCCCCTCCGGTCAGGGCTGCCGCAACGATGAACGTTCCGGCCTCGATCCGATCCGGGATAATGCGATGCCGCGCGCCATGCAGCTTCTCCACGCCCTGCACCCGAATGCGGTGCGTTCCCGCTCCCTCGATCTGCGCTCCCATCTTGTTCAGCAGCGCCGCCAGATCAGCCACTTCGGGCTCGCGTGCGCAGTTTTCCAGGATGGTTTCGCCTTCCGCCAACGTCGCCGCCATCAGCACGTCCTCCGTGCCGGTGACAGTAATCTTCTCGAAGACGATGCGCGCGCCCTTCAGCCGCTCGGCCCGCGCTTCAATGTAGCCGTGCTCGTGCGAAATCCGCGCTCCCAGCTTCTCCAGGCCTTTGATGTGCAGGTCAATGGGCCGCGCGCCAATGGCGCAGCCGCCGGGCAACGACACGTCGCGCTTCGCTTCATGCGCGCCACCAGCGGGCCCAGCACCAGCGTGGACGCGCGCATGGTCTTGACCAGATCATAGGACGCTTCGGCATTCACCAGGTTGCGGCAGCAGATGGTAGTGCGGTGCTGCGCGCGCCCATAGCCGAGTTCGACTTCGGCGCCCATCGCCGCCAGCAGTTTGCGCTCGGTCTCGATGTCGCGCACCTGCGGAACGTTTTCCAGAATGACCGGTTCTTCGGTGAGCAGCGCGGCGGCCATCGCCGGCAGCGCGGCGTTCTTGGCGCCACTCACCCGCACCGTGCCCAGCAGCGGATTGCCGCCGCGGATGACAAACTTGTCCATGGAGAGATGTCCTAACCTGACACTTTGAACGCCGAACTTTTGCATCACGGCGCTGACCTCATTCTACCGATAGAGTCGGCCGGAATGGCGCGAGGAGAACGCTTACTTTCCTGATACGGAACGACCTGCGCAATGTACTCCTCAGGCGGAAACGGCACAACAGCAAAGTTGACGGAAGGGCGGCGGTGGTTGCATATTACTGTGGAAAACCTGTTTTTCAGTCCGTCCGAGCAGATAACCATTAGCTTGTCATTCTGAGCGGAGGCTGGGTCGCCGTGGCGACCCGCCGCAGTCGAAGAACCCCTACATAGGAAGGAACGCCGTGCCCTGCCAGTAGAGGGGTCCTTCGACTCGTCGGTCGCCCGCCGCTGCGGCCAACCTCCTCGCTCAGGATGACAGCAGAAGAACACTCCGCTTGAACCATATATATTGCTAATATACGATGTATATACAACCGAGGTGACGTCTATGGCGGTAACTTTGACATCCATCAGGCTGGACACTCATCTGGCTGACGAGGCGGCTAAAGCATTAGGTGTGAAGTCGCGCACCGAGGCGGTGCATGTCGCCCTGCGCGAGATTGTAGCTTTGAAGCGCTTCAAGGACCTGATGAAGAAAAACCGCGGCAAGCTCTCCTTCGCCGGGCTCGATGAGTGAAATCATCATCTTCGACACCTCGGTGCTAGTGGACGATCTGCGCACCGGGTGTCATCAGGAACGCATCGAGTCCGTCGGCGGCCTGGTGAGGACATCTGCCGTCGTGCTCGCCGAGTTGTGGCGCGGCGCGCGCAAGCCGGCGGAGCGGGAATTCCTGCGCGCCCTGCAGCGCAATCATCCCGTTCTATCGCCGACCGCCGGCAATTGGCTCGAGTCGGGACAGTTGCTCGCCAAGATCGGCGCAGATAAGGGATTCACCCCGCAGAAGCTGCGCGACTTGCATTTCGACGTGCTCATTGCGCTGACGGCGCGGTCGCATGGCGCGCGCCTCATCACCTCCAACCGCGCCGACTTCGAGCTGATCCACAGCCATTGCAAATTCAAACTGGAAGTATGGCCTCCGGCAACCTAAGGGTTGCATGGCTGCGAAGAGAATCCACCACAGAGGCACAAAGGCACAGAGTCACAAAGGAATTAATTTCATTTATCCAAACCGTGAGGAACATCGTCTCGAAACGGGCAGATCACCCACAGAAAAAATTCCTCTGGGTCTCTGTGCCTCTGCGGTGGAAAACCCTCGCATGAGCGGTTGAGCAGGCGTGCTACACTGCGCCTAACTTCACTGAATCGGGAACGCGCGTGCTGCTGGAACTGCGGGTCGAAAACTACGCGGTCATTGACAACGTGGCCGTGGAGTTTGCTCCCGGCCTCAACCTGCTGACCGGCGAAACCGGCACCGGCAAGTCCATCCTCATCGACGCGCTGGCCCTGCTGCTGGGCGACAAAGCTTCCACCGATGCCATTCGCCACGGGGCTGAGAAGGCCATCGTGTCGGCGGTCTTCGATGCCGATTCGCCGGCGCTCGTTGCAGCCTTGGATGCCAACGGCATCGAGTGCAACTCCGATGACGGCCAGCTCATCCTGCGGCGCGAGATCGCAGCCGGCGGCAAGGGACGGGTCTTCGTCAACAACCAGCCGGCAACCGTGGCCGTGCTCAAGCAACTGGCTCCGCACCTGGCCGTCATCCACGCCCAGAACGAGGCGGTGCTGGCCTTCGACGCCGGTTCGCGCCTGGCGCTGCTGGATTCGTTTGCCGGCGCTGACGGCGTCGCGGTTACGGCCGCGTTCGACGACTGGACCCACATCAGGCAGCGCATCGCCGACCTCGAGCGCGATGAGCACGACCGCCTGCGGCTGCTCGACCTGTGGAGCTATCAGCGTAAGGAAATCGCTGACGCCCGCTTGCAGCCTGACGAGGACACCAGGCTCGAAGCCGAGAAGCGCGTGCTGGCCAACTCCGAGCGGGTTTACGGCGCGGCGATGGCCGCCTACGACGCGCTGTACGAGAGCAACGCTTCCGCGGCGGCTCAGATCCGCGCGGCGTCACGGCAGATCGAGGAACTCTCGCGCTTCGATGCCAAGTTTCGCGGCACCTTGACTGATCTGGAATCGGCGCGCATCACCGTCGAAGACATTGGGCAGACGCTGCGCGATTACGCTGCCGGCATCGACGCCTCGCCCGAGCGGCTGGCCGAGGTCGAGGATCGGCTGGCCGCGCTCGATCGCCTGAAACGCAAGTACGGCCCGAAGCTGGAGGACGTGATCGCTCTCGGCGACGAGCTGGAGCGCAAGCTCAGCGAGATGGAGAACAAGGACGAAGTCCTGCGCGAGCTCCGCAGCGAGCTGGCCATGGTGGCGGAAGAATATCTTGACGCCGCGCGCGCCCTCTCGCGGCGGCGCTACGAAGCGGCGCGCAAGCTGGAGAAGCAAGTGGAGAGCGAAGTCAACGAGCTGGCAATGAAGGCCCGCTTCAAGGTTGAGGTCAGCGGCTCCGACGAGGAAGGGAACTGGCGCGCACGCGGCTTTGATCAGGTGCAGTACCTGATCTCGGCCAATCCCGGCGAGCCGCTAGGACCGGTGGAGGAAATCGCATCCGGCGGCGAACTCTCGCGCGTGATGTTGGCGCTCAAGACTACGATTGACGCGGTCACGCCAAAGGTGGAAGCGCCGGACTTTAGTCCGGCGAAAACAGGTGCCAAGACTAGCGGGGCTTCAGCCCCGGCGGAGAAAACCGAACCTGGTCTCCGGCAAAGGCGTAACGGCGGCAGCGGCGCCGCCGTCCAGCGCACCCTGGTCTTCGACGAGATTGACAGCGGCATCGGCGGCCGCGCGGCCGAGGCTGTGGGCAAGAAGCTGAAGCAGCTGGCGCGTACCAAGCAGGTCCTTTGCGTCACTCACCTGCCGCAGATCGCATCTTTCGCCGACCAGCATTACCTGATCGAGAAGAAGGAATCTGCAGGACGGACCAAGACCTCGGTCCGGCTGCTCAATTCCGACGAGCGCACCCGCGAAATCGCGCGCATGATCAGCGGCGCGAAGCTTACAGACACTTCGCTAAGGCACGCCGAGCAAATGCTGAAGACCAGCCGATGAACCCAGTCGCCGGTAGCCAGCTATGAGTTGGAGGCAGATGGGTCCACCGACTTGGAAAAGTAGCCCACCTTGTCGCGGTCGCCCGCTCGCCAGGCATAGTTGATGGTTTCGGCTTTTGCCGGATGTCCTGCCAGACTTCCCCAATAGGCGGTTGGGTACTGGTGGTGAGTCGGATCGAGTGGACCGGTGACTACGATCACGACGTGGCCATGTACGTCGGGGTTAATCTGGTCGCTCCCCTTCAATCCCGCAACCACCAGCAAACCAGCATCCGCTTGCGCCTTGGCCGCCGCGCCGTCGCCGGGTGTGAGGGCCACCCAATCTCCGGAGGTGTGCAGTTTGTTCACGATGTCGTTTGCGTCATCGTCAGGTGTAAAGGTGCTGATCTGGAGGGCGGTTGCTACGGCTTTGACAAATCCGCTGCAATCGAACTTATGCGCGTCCCAGTTGGCTTCGCAAATATTGATGATAGTTTGAGGATTCATATTCTCCGTTGAGCCCTTACGCGGTAACTCCCGGCTTTCTAGTAGCGCGATTGTACAACGCGAGGCTCATGGGCACTTCACGCAAGCCAGTTCACGCCTCAAGGTCCGTTGATTAGCGCCAAATAACCGCTGCAAAACGTTTAGTGTTCGACTGTTAGTTTTACCAGTATCCAAATCGTCCCCGTGTGCGTAGCATAAGCGTGTCGCCCTCGCCGGCGGTGAGGCGATTACTATCCCGCGAACAAAATGGTCCGATCCCAGGCCGCTACTGTCGTGTGGTCGTCACCGGCTTCATGCTTAAGCCCACGCCCGCCGGGCATAACCATTCAGGAGAGGAAGATTATGAATACAAGCAGGACTATAAGAGTGGCATCAGCCCTAGCACTTTCCCTGATGCTCATCACGTTGTTAACTACTGCGGCCTCCGCCCAGTCCGTAAAGGTCAAGGGCAACATCATCCATCGCGCTGGAAACACCATGACCATGACGACTGCGGATGGCTCGAAAGTCGTTGTCTTACTGAATGACAACACCAACGTGCAACAGGTACAGGGCGCCCTCAAGGCCCGCAAAAAGGAAATGTCCATGGCCGCCCTGATTCCTGGCCTGGCCTGCGAGGTGCAGGGCAGCTACAACGCGCAAAACCAGCTCGTTGCGGATTGGGTCCGATTCAACGGCGAGGACCTGGAGCAGGCACAGTCGGCACAGGCTGCCGTTCACGCGACGGCGGTACAGGCGGCAAAGAACCAGGCTGAGCTGCAGCAACAGGCCGACGCGCTGGCCGCCCAGAACGCAGCTCTGAAAGAGCAGCAGGCCGCCATCAACAAGCAGCAGCAGGAGCTTGCCGCCAATAAGGCCCAGATCGCCGCCACCAGCGCCCGCTTCGGCCAGCTTGACGATTACTACATTCTCGACGAGGTCACTGTGCTCTTCGGCAACGGCCAAACCAAGGTCGATTCGAAATACATTCAGCCGTTGTTGGACCTGGTGCAGAAGGCCAAAACCTACAACGGCTACAACATCCAGGTGAAGGGCTACGCCTCTTCGGTGGGCAATGCCGCCTTCAACCAGCAGCTCAGCGAAGAGCGCGCCGGTAACGTGAGCAACATCATCATCCAGCAGGGCCATGTTCCGTTGACCAGCATGCTGGCCCCGGGCGCCATGGGTGAGAGTCGGCAAGTCGGCAGCGACAAGACTGAACAAGGACAGGCGGAAAACCGTCGCGTCGTAGTCCAGGCTCTGCTCAACAAGGGTATCGCCGGCACTGAAATGCCACTGCCTGAAACGAAGAAGTAAGACTCGTCGGATTGACTCACTGGCCGGGACGGCGGCGCTGCCGTCCCGACGCAGCTTCTATTTGAAGGGGACGGCCTTTAGAGACCCTGTCGCAACCCCAAAGTGCAGTTCATTCCCATGCTGTGTCTGTACTGGCCGAAGGAGCAGCCGCCCTCGATCCTGCCTCCGGGCGAAGGCACTTGGCAGCCGCCGGCGGTCACGGTCGTACATTAGCGACTATTGCCGGGACTGTAACCCACCGTCCTGCAGAAGATGAGGAGATTACGATGAAAAAGAAGCATGCAGTTCTGTTGTTGATTCTCGCCGCTATGTTGGGGATGATCGCGTGCTCGAACTCGGAGAAGAAGCCTACGGCCGGCGGCCAACCCGGCGTCGAAGAGGCGGTCGGCACCGCTGTTGACGCGTACATTTACGGCTACCCGCTGGTCACCATGGACATGACCCGCAGGCAATTCACCAACGTGGCTGCACCCGACGCGGCACACGCGCCCATGGGACAGATTCTTAAGTTCCGCACGTATCCGGCAGTCGATAACCACGCTGTCACCGCTCCCAACGCGGATACCCTGTACACGAACGCGTGGCTCGACGTTTCGAAAGAGCCGTGGATACTCAGCGTTCCCGACATGGGCGATCGCTACTACCTGCTGCCGATGCTGGATGGCTGGACGGACGTTTTCCAGGTTCCCGGCAAACGCACCACGGGCGATAAGCCGCAGAAGTACGCCATCACCGGACCGGGATGGTCGGGCACGCTGCCTGCAGGCGTGACGGAATACAAGTCGCCTACTGCGATGGTGTGGCTCCTCGGTCGGATTTACTGCACCGGCACGCCCGCCGACTACGCTGCAGTACACGCCCTGCAGGACAAGCTTTCGCTCGTTCCGTTGAGCTCCTATGGCAAGCCTTACACGCCTCCTGCGGGTCAGGTTGACCCCAACGTGGACATGAAGACTGCGATCCGCGACCAGGTTGATCACTTGGATGTTGTCGCCTACTTCACTTACCTGGCGCAGTTGATGAAGACCAATCCGCCATCGGCTGACGATGCACCGATGGTGGCAAACATGGCGAAGATCGGGCTGGTACCCGGGCAGGATTTTGATCCCAGCAAGCTCGGGGCATTCGACAAAGAGGCCATCAAGGCGGTGCCGAAACTGGCTCAGGCGAAGGTCATGGAATTCGCCAAGAAAATTGAGCCTGTAAACGGGTGGCTAGTCCTCCAGAAGACGGGTCTCTACGGCACCGATTATCTGGATCGGGCGTTCGATCACCGCCATCGGTCTCGGCGCCAACCGGCCCCAGGACGCGATTTATCCCACTGGGCAAAAGGACGGGAGCGGCGGCGACTTTGATGCCGCTTCCAAGAAGTACGTCCTGCACTTCGATAAGGGCCAGATGCCTCCGGTCAACGGTTTCTGGTCGCTCACCATGTACGATGCCTCTTATTTCTTCGTGCCCAACCCGCTCAACCGCTACACCCTGAGCCAGCGCAACAAGTTGGTCACCAACGCAGATGGTTCGGTGGACCTGTATCTCCAGGCCGACTCTCCGGGCAAGGCGAAGGAGGCCAACTGGCTGCCCGCGCCAAAGGCCAAGTTCGTTCCCATGATGCGGCTGTACTGGCCCAAGGAGACTCCGCCTTCCATCCTTGACGGCACCTGGAAACCGCCGGCGATCATGGTGGCGCAGTAGTTCAACAGTAACAGGGCAGCTCTCACGGGCTGCCCTTATGCTAAGAATTCACGGTGCATCAGCGAGTTTGGCGGTACAATGCCCCTGACAAGGAGGAAGTTGACATGGCAGAAACAGCTATCTCCAGACTGGGCTCGGGTGGTTCGATTGTGTGGGCGATCCTACTCATCATCTTCGGCTTCCTGGCCATTGCGCTCCCCTTCGCTACCTCGTGGGGAGTGGTCGTCATCATCGCCTGGCTCATCGTCTTCAGCGGCGGATTTCAGTTCATCCACGCCTTTCAGTCGCACGGCGCCGGCCACATAATCTGGAAGCTTCTGGTCGCCATCGTTTACTTGATCGTCGGGATCTATTTCCTGCTGCATCCTCTGCTGGGAGTTGCTGCGTTCACCCTGGCGCTGGCCATCTTCTTTGTGGTCGAGGGAATCTTCGACCTGGTGTTTTACTTCCGGCAACGCGGCGCTCCGGGAGCGGGTTGGATGCTCTTCGACGGCATCGTCACCCTGATTCTGGGCCTGTTGGTCTGGCGGCAATGGCCGTCAAGCTCGCTATGGGTGATCGGCACCCTGGTGGGAATCAGCATGATTTTCACCGGGACGACGCGTCTGATGCTCAGCCTCTCCGCCAGAAGACTGACGCACAGCACGGCGTGATGGGCTGATTTGAGGCTGGTGTACAATTGCCCGACCCAAAATCCACAAGAGGAGAGAAACAACTTCAATGAAGAAAATGCTGGTATGTTTAGCCGTTGTGCTGATGGCGCTCGGCGCTCAGGCGCAAATGGGCGGCGTTGACAAAGCGGTCGCCAACCTGGAACAGCAGTGGGCAGCAGCCGGAAAGATGAGCAATGCCGACGGCGTGGCTCCGCTCCTGGCGGACAATTTTGTAAACCTGAACAGCGACGGGACCATGGCCAATAAGTCGAAGACACTGGAGATGACCAGTAAAAGCAAATGGGAAACCAATGAGATCAGCGACGTGAAAGTCATCGCCTCCGGGAACACAGCCATTGCCACCGGCATGTGGCGGGGCAAGGGCACCGGCGCCGATGGCAAGCCGATTGATGCCCACGAGCGCTGGGTTGACACCTGGATGAAGATGCCCAACGGCAAATGGCAGTGCATCGCCAGCGCCAGCACCGCGGCGAAGATGTAGCAACTCATCTCATAAATCTGTCTAAATCTGTCATCCCGACCGACGAGTCGAGGGACCCCTATAGAGTCAGATCCCTGGCAGTATAGGGTTCCTCGACGCCTCGGTCGCGGCGCGACCTATGCGTTCGGGATGACACCGGGAAGCTGTTGGCGGTCTGTCCGTTCTGCTTGATGGCGGTCGAAGAAGCGATGTTGGTGGTCTGCACATCGGTCTGGTCGTATACCGATCCATCGATGGACACGTTGTACTTCTGCCAGTTGGAAAAGTCGATGCTCTGCACGACCGTGGTATCCACTTTTCCGTGCGAGGTCTGCACGTAATCTTCCAGTGTGAAACCGCGGCTTCAGGTAACGGAAACTATACTGTAGACGTAGGTCCCGTTGTTCTGGATGTTCTCCTTCACCACAGGACTGGGCTGCCCAATCGTATTCTTGGTCAGTGCGCCGGTCACCTGATTGGAACCGGCGTCGAGGTAGAATAACAGGTTCGCGGTGGCGGAGAAATACTGGTCGGCCTTGTACACGCTCACCGCGAAGGGTATGGGGCTGGCCGCTAGTGAGCACGCCCGCAAACGGCGTGAGGTCCACGCGGTAGGGCTCAAAGTTCAGTGTATGCACGCCGAGGATAGCCAGATTAAAAGCGGCTCTGGAAGTGGTGAGCGCGGAAGGAATCGAACCTTCAACCTACTGATTAAGAGTCAGTTGCTCTGCCAGTTGAGCTACGCGCCCGCTTGTGAGGAAGCACTTCAGAAGGGCAAGGAGATTATAACGCACCTTGCGGCCAGTGACGCACGGTTGGGTCCTCGATTCGCATTTGTGGCCGGAGGTTCGCGTTAGAGAGGGACACGGCGCTTACCATACCTGTCTCAGCGAATTAGCCACTCAACAGAGTCGTATCTCGTCAACGAGCTGCGGCGCAGACGCCGAATGCTTATTCGATCTGCACGAGTTGTCCTGCGTCCACCGGCGGTTGCGGAGACGGATGGTCTGCGGCGCGCGCCAGAAATCCATGTAAGAGACATGATGCACGCAGGAGATGGTGCAGTGTGGAGCACAGCTCTTTTCTGTGACGAACTCACGGCGAATGTCGGCGACGGAGTATTGCTCCAAGGGAATACCGGGATATCCGCGCTGTTGCGAGCAGTAGTGCACCAGGCCGTCCTCGCAGATGTAGAGGTAACGGGCCCCGGCACGGCATCGCCACTGGTTGGGCCGGCCATTGGCAATGTTGTTCTGAAACCAGTTGAAGCGGGCGTAGTGGTGCTTCTCGAGCTGTTTCATTTTCAGAAAAACATCACGCTCATTTTCGCTGAGCGGCTGAAGCTGTCCCTCGCCATCGTGAATGATGCCGATGGTTGAGGTGAAGCCGAACTGTACGGCACGGCGGCCCACAACCAGGGCATCGTGCGGGTTGTGAATTCCGCCACCAACCACTGAGTTGATGTTGACGTGGAAGTCAGCGTGTTCGGCAAGCAGTTGCAGCTTCTTGTCGAGCACCTTCAGCGACTTTTTAGACACGTCGTCGGGCATGACGTTATCGATACTGATTTGCAGATGATCGAGGCCGGCGCGATTCAGCCGCTGGATGCGATCGGCGGTCAGCAGATAGCCGTTGGTGATAATGGCAGCGATGACTGGATGCCTGCGAATGTGAGCGATTAGCTCATCCAGCTCTGGATGCAGCAAGGGTTCACCACCGCTGAAGGTGATGATGGATGTCCCCAGCCGCGCGAGGTGGTCGATCCGCTGCTTCATCAGCTCTGTCGGAACGGGCTTGGAAAAATCGTCGTACTCGTTGCAGTAGGTGCACGAAAGATTGCAGCGGCGAATGGGAATGATATGTGCCAATATGGGGTGGTCAGTCGAGACCAAGCCCTTGGCGATCATCTTCCATTCGCGAAGCCGGCGCTTGGAGGTAAGCATGCGCTGGCGCACCGTTGGTGACAGTTTCTGCATTCGCCTGTCTATTACAACATATCGTTCCCGCAGTGTGGGAGTTGCCACGGCCGTGCTGCGAATTTTCGCCAGTGAGCGGTGCCAGACGGCCTCCGGGCGGTTGCCGCCGTCACCCTAGTTTAATGCTAAGTTGCTGCTAGCCAGGGACCTCCGCCGCTCGTTCGCGCTGTTATAATCGATCATTCACCATCCACTCTGGAGTTCCTAAAAGCATGCTTCGTTTTCTGCAAAAGCCTGGTCCCATTAAGAAAATTGTGCTGGGCGGCATCCTAGTCGTCGTCTGCGTGATGATGGTCGTCACGCTCATTCCTGGCGGCGGCTTTCTTAACGAACTTTTCGGGGGCGGCCTAACCACCCAGGGCGTGCTCGCCCGAGTTGGCAACCAGGACATTGGCGTTCAGGAGGTTGCGGAGCAGGCGCGCCGTATCGCCAAGCAGCAATTCAAGGGCAACGTTCCTCCCGGCCTCATGGCGTACATCATGCCACGCGCAGCCGAAACCGTCATTGCTCGAAAGATGCTGGAGTACGAAGCCAATCGTATGGGTCTAGGCGTGAGCAATGAAGAGCTCACCAACGCTTTGCATCAAGGCCAGATGGGCGAAGTTTTATTTCCCGGCGGTAAGTTTATCGGCGAGGAACAATACGAAATGCTCATCCAGAGCCAGCTCAATCTTAGCGTCGCGCAATTCGAGCAGGAGGTCAAAGGGGACATCGCCCAGCAGAAGCTGCTCACGCTCATCACCGCTCCGGTTTCTGTCAGCGACAAGGACGTGAGCGAGGAAGTCAAGAAGCACGATACCAAAGTGAAGTTCGAGTATGCCGTACTGACTCTGGACGACATCAAGAAGCAGATTAATCCCACCGACGCCGAACTGAAGGCGTTCTATGAGCAATACAAGCAGCAGTACGCGAACTCGATTCCAGAAAAGATCAAGGCGCAGTACATCGTAATTAACACCGCCAAACTGAAAGGCAAGGTGCCGGTCACGCAGGCTGAGCTGCAACAGTATTACAACCAGCATCAGGACGAGTACCGCATTCCCGAGACGGTCACAGTCCGCCACATTCTGATTAAGACGCCAACTCCCGGTCCTGACGGCAAGGTTGATCAGGCAGGAGTGGACGCTGCGCGCAAGAAGGCGGAAGACATTGCCAAACAGTTAAAGGCCGGCGCAAGTTTTGACGAGCTGGCCAAGAGGTATTCCGAGGATCCTGGCAGCGCGCAGAACGGGGGTCTTCTGCCGCCGCTCACCAGGGGCCGAACCGTTCCCGAGTTCGAGCAGGCAGCGTTTAATACACCGGTTGGCCAAACTACGGACATTATTCGCACCAGCTATGGCTTCCACATCATTCGCGTCGAAGCGAAGCAGCAAGCGCGGCTGAAGCCGCTTGATGAAGTGAAGCCGGAGATCGAGACAGTATTGCAAGGCCAGAAGGCCACGGCCGAGGCGCAGAGCCTGGCGAATGCTGTACAGGCGCTGGCACGCGCCGGCGGCATGAGCAAGGCCGCAGCCGACAAAGGCCTCACCGTCACTACAGTCGGCCCCATTGCGCAGGGCGATCAACTGCCTGAAGTCGGCAACGCTCCCGAATTGACCAGCGCGCTATTCTCCGCTAAGAAGGGCGATCCTCCCGCGATAGCGACTCTGCCGCAGGGATACGCAATATATCAGGTGACGGACGTTCAGCCGCCGCAAACCCCGACCTTCGAGCAAGTCAAGGACAAGGTGGAACAGCAATTCAAAGAACAACGCGCGCAGTCGCAGTTGGCGCAGAAGACGCAACAGCTCGCCGATCGTGCCCATGCCGAGCATGACTTGGACAAAGCGGCGAAAGAGGCCGGCGCAACTGTCAAGACCAGTGAATTGGTAGACCGCTCCTCACAAGTGCCCGAAATCGGCGTCATGAGCGGCGGCGCCAGCGTTGCCTTTGATATGAAACCGGGCGAGATCAGCGCTCCAATTCAGAGCGGCAACAACGGCGTTGTCCTCAAGGTGCTGGAACTGCAACAACCTTCGCCCGAACAAATGAAGCAGAACTGGGACAGCGTTAAAGATACGCTGCTGCAACAGAAGCGCAACGAAATCCAAGGGCTGTACGTGGAAAACCTGCGCGATCACCTGGAAAAGGAAGGCAAGGTCAAGATCAACAAGAAGGAAATGGAGAGCCTGAGCCGAACTGCTGAGGGAAGCTGAGCGGCGGCCGCTTTCGCCGTTCCCGGGGCGGTCATCCGCCCCAAAACGCACGAGAGGTAAATCTGTTAGTCCCATTGCCGGCGAATCAGCCCGGCCTCTCTGTCAACTCGCGCCAGGATCGAGCGGCTTTACATACTCCCCAGCTCATGGTCCAGTTCCGCGATCCGTCCATCAAGCCGTCGTGCGGAGCGCAGATTCAGCCAGCCGATTGTCGACATTAACGCGCCTACCAACACCGCATTGACAACCGAAAGCCGCCGGCTGGTTGGCGGGAACACGAT
Source organism: uncultured Acidobacteriaceae bacterium (assembly GCA_963823635.1). Lineage (GTDB taxonomy): Bacteria > Acidobacteriota > Terriglobia > Terriglobales > Acidobacteriaceae > Bog-257. The sequence continues at coordinate 127,901 of CAWGMV010000036.1, forward strand.
CAAATATGTATTGAGCAGAGCCATTCCGGGGAGTAGCGGTCCGATAGCCCACTTCCAGATGCCGCCCACCAGATCGCGCTGCCGTGCGAGTTCGCTTTGATAAAACCTGACGCAATCCGCACGTCCCATATCCGTGGGTAAAGACATGGCGGAGCCCCATTTCTTGAGGTGCCACATATAATAGGCCGCCCCTGCCATCACTAGCGCGAAAGCGATGCGCTCGACGGTGTCAGTAACCTTCCACAGGCTTATCCCCGCCCATACGATGAGGATCAGGGCTGCCATCTGTTCGCGGAGGTTTCGCCACCGAATCATGTTGTTAAACTTGGCCGCCTTTGCGCGGAGTTCTTCCACTGGGATTCTCATTTCTTCCACCTCCTGGGTTTGCCAAAGATTTCTAGGATCGTCCATTGCGTACTCCCTGAAAATCGCGGACCAGAATACTTTTGATCCGATGAACTTTTGTGGCCACATTTCCGGATGAAAGCCCGGTGAGTTCGCCAATCTCGGCCGCGTCCATGCCGTCGAGCCAGGCCAGAATGACCTGCCGGTCGACCGGCTTCAGGCGTTGGATCAGTGCGGTTAACTGATTCAGCGCTACCTGCCGGTCGGTTTCACCCTCGATCGGCAAAGCTTCAACTTCATCCAGACTTACCAGCATCTGGGGGCGTGCGCGCCGCTGCCGGATTACATACGACGTCGCGGCATTGTGCGCCACGCGATACACCCAGGTGCGCAGGGAGCACAGCCCATCGAAGCCTTCCAAACTGCGCCACAGCGCGATATGGATTTCCTGCAGCAGGTCGCGTTGCTTATCCGGATCTGCCTCGTAGCCACGTGCCAGACGTGCCAGCGCCGCGCCATACTCCGACGCAGCCTGCTGGTAAAGGTCGTCCTGGCCTCTCACATCGGAGGTAGTCGTCACGGCGAGAATTTTCTTACAAAGGAATCTGAAACGATAAACCAAAAATGCCGGGCGGTTGTCGACTCACACGCATGCGTGACCTGCGCACTTGCCATCCTCCTCCGCGTGCGATATCAGTGAATATGAGGAGAAAGGAGTTGTGTGCCTCCAAGCCATCATTTGAATGTCGGCAGTAATGAATCTGAGTGAGTGCCTGATTGGGGAAATCGCGGTAGGAAGAAGAGACGAAAAATTGCACCAAACCCAGCCGCCCAGCCGGAGTCCCCAGAAGGTGCTGCATTTGCGCGTTCTAGGGTGGCGGAACGGCGGAACGACTACTCACACAGACTCTAATGAGCTGGGAGATCGTAGTTGAGTCTCCAGCTTGGTCTGACTGAACGCAGCGGGTGGCAGAGGCGAGGAGCATAAGTCACGGCGGTAAATACTTGCGAATCAAGATTATACAATAAGTGGCTGCGGCTCAATAAGTTGCCACGAAAATCCGCGCAAGCTCATGATTACGAGGAATTAATGCAGGAGGGGGTAGCGGTGAATGATTGCAAGTAGAGGATCCGCCCACGATAAGTACTTGAGAATCAAGATTATGTGATAAATTATTGTGACTCAATAACTTGCCCAATAAATCTACGCAACTTCATGATTCTAAAGAACAGTGTAGGGATGGGTGTCAGAGAAGCCTGATCAAAAATCGGGGACGCAAGCGATCCACCCAGGACCCCGGGACCGATTCGGATTAGACTGCTTTCGCAACCTGCACTGGAGCCGCACAGCAGAATGGATAGAATGAGAATTTAGTCATGCTCGCACCACGCTCATCTGGAATCCTCATGCATCCCACGTCACTGCCCTCACAGGGCGGGATCGGTGACCTTGGTCCGGCGGCATATGCGTTCGTGGACTGGCTAGCTGCGGCACGGCAAAAGCTCTGGCAAATTTTGCCCTTGGGGCCGTTGGGTTTCGGCAATTCTCCATACTCTTGCACTTCGGCGTTCGCCGGTAACGTGCTGATGATCAGCCTGGAACGTTTGGCCGATCGTGGTCTGGTCGATCGCGAGAAGGTTGCTGCCTTGCCGAACGGCGAAGCACGGGTTGACTTTGACTGTGTCAGGGCCCGCAAGCTGCCGCTATTGCGCCAGGCAGCAAAAAACTTCCTGCGTTCAGCCTCGGGAAATGTGGCCCAACGATATGAGAACTTCTGCCGCGAGAATCATTGGTGGCTGGAGGACTACGTTCTATACAGCGTTTTGCGCGAGCGCTTCGCCGACCAGCCATGGAATAGCTGGACGCAAGAGATTGTTCATCGTCGGCCGGAAGCAATCGCCAAATTGAGCAAGCAGCTGCATGAGCAACTGGAAGTGGAGCGGTTCCTGCAGTTCGCGTTTTTCGAACAATGGAAGGCTCTGCGGTCATACTGTGCTGAGCGCGGCATTAAAGTCATCGGAGATGTTGCCATCTTCGTCAGTTATGACAGCTCCGACGTTTGGACGCATCCCGAAATCTTTCGCCTGCGCGACGATCTCTCGCCGGAAGTGGTGGCCGGATGCCCGCCCGATGCCTTCAGTGAGACTGGCCAGCGCTGGGGCAACCCACTGTATGACTGGGACGTGTTGAAGTCACACGGCTACAACTGGTGGATCCGGCGCATGCGCTGGGCAATTGAGACCTGCGATATTGTCCGCCTTGATCACTTCCGCGGATTCGAGGCTTATTGGGAGATTCCTGCCGACGAGCCTACTGCAGTCCACGGCCATTGGGTGCAGGGACCCAACGAAGACTTGTTCGGGGCGTTACGTGGCGCGCTCGGCGATCTGCCGTTCATTGCCGAAGACCTGGGCTACATTACACGCGAGGTGATTGAACTGCGGAAGAAGCTGGAGATCCCGGGCATGAAGGTTCTGCAGTTCGGCTTCGGCGATCGCGGCGCTCACAAGTACCTGCCTCATCGCTTCCAACCTGACTCGGTGGTTTACACTGGCACGCACGACAACGACACCACGGTTGGTTGGTGGAACTCAGGTGCAACGGAGGATGAGAAGAAGCTGGTATCGGCTTATCTCGGGATCGGTGAGGACGGAGTGGAATGGTCGTTCATACGCGCCGCGCTGGCATCGGTGGCGAATCTCGCTGTCATTGCCGTGCAGGACGTATTGGGTCTCGGTTCTGATGCTCGCATGAACGTGCCCAGCCAGGCACTTGGAAGTTGGTCGTGGCGCCTGAGCTCGGGGGCGCTGACGCCGGAACTCGCAGCCAAGCTCGCAGTGCTGGTTGACATTACCGATCGCGACGTCGGGCCACCAAAGCCTCCAGCGGGCCAGGAAGATAGAGAAGGGAACGAAGACTTTGCAGCATAGCGCACCCGGCACCGAGCGGACTTGCGTCGCGAAGTCGGCTTTACTTAATGGTGAGCGGCGGCGAAAACTACAGACTGCCGGGTGGATTCAGGTTGTACTTAGTTCGGCCGTTTTATATCTTCACCAAACGGGAAACGGTAACTCATCTTCTTTTAATTGCGCTTGAAAGGATTTTTATGGCCGCCACTGGCGAACTGATTCGCATGATGAACTATGTAGACGACATCGCGGCAACGCTCCGCCGCATTAGTGCAAGCCTCTATCTCATCACCGGCGAGGAGAAGAAGCGCCTTGCCGAATACATGCGCAACTCGGATCCGAACTTCCTTTCCATCGTCGAGCAGTTGGAAAAGGGAGCGTAGGTCGATGGCCGAGGTCCGCACCATTGCCGTCATCGGCGCCGGAATCATGGGGCGCGGTATCGCCCACGCCGCGACGCTGGGCGGCTATCGCACCATCCTGGAGGACATTCTTCCCACCGCATTGCGCAAAGCGGAAACTGAAATCCGCGCCAATCTCGATAAGGCTGTCGAACTCGGGAAGGTGACCAAAGCCGATGCCGACCAGGCGTTTGGCCGCCTGGAGTACGCGTCCTCGGTGGAGCAGGCGGCGCGGGAAGCCGACCTGGTGATTGAAGCGGTGCCGGAAGAGATGGAATCCAAGATCGAGATCTTCACCTTGCTCGACAAAGTCTGCCGGCCCAACACCATCCTGGCGTCCAACACCTCTTCGCTGAGCGTTACGGAAATTGCCTCCGTGACCTATCGCGCGCCGAAATGCGTTGGCATGCACTTCTTCAATCCCGTGCACAAGATGAAGCTGCTGGAAATTGTGCGTGCGCTGGAAACCGACGACGAAACGCTGGCCGCCGCTGTCGAAGTGGGTAAGCGCATCGGCAAGGAAGTCGTGGTCATCAAGGAATCGCCGGGATTCATCACCAGTCGCATCAATGCGATGATCGGCAACGAAGCGTTCTACATGCTTCAGGAGGGTGTCGCCTCGCCGCAGGACATCGACAAAGCCTTGAAGCTCGGCTTGAACCATCCGATGGGGCCGTTCGAGATGGTCGATCTGGTCGGACTCGATACTCGCCTGCACATCCTGGAATATCTGCACAAAACACTGGGCGAGAAATTTCGTCCTGCGCCGCTGATGATGCAATATGTGAAGGCCGGACGTCTGGGCCGCAAAGCTGGTCGCGGTGTGTACGAGTATCCCGGCCAGGAGCCGGGACGAGTTGATGCAGATCAGCAGGACGCAGTTGAAGCGATCAGCGAGAAGAAGTGAAGGTGGAATGATTCAGTGAAAATCATGCGACCGCACGTCGGCGTCGGTGACATCAACTGTCTCGACGGCATAAGCCTGGCGCATAGGCGCGACCCGTGCCACGCGGACGGAAATCACGCCCTCCTGGTTTTGCAACACGCCTTCCAGCAGCAGAAATTTTTCTGACAAAATCACAAGCCGATTTTTCTCCAGAATGTCAGGCGAGATGATGGCATTGCCGATTCCGGTTTCATCTTCCAGGCTGAGAAAAACAAATCCCTTCGCCGTCCCCGGTCTCTGACGCGCAATAACGCATCCTGCGGTGCGCACATAACTGCCATTCGGGACCTGCGTCAACTCTTTCACCGAAAGCACTCGCACGCGCCGTAGATCATTCCTTCGATACGCCATCGGATGCGGCCCAACCGTCAGCCCCGTGCCACGGAAGTCGGCGACGATCCGCTCCTCGGGCGTCATCCGAGCAAGCGGAGAAGCAGCATCGCTCTCGGGAATGCTATCTAGCAGCGGACCTGCAAATCGCGCGGCGCGTTCCACCTGCCACAGCGCGTCGCGCCGGTGCAAACCGGTAGAGCGAGCCTTCAGGCTCGCGTCCCGTCTGGCGATAATTTGACTTTGAGGTCCTGAGGCCGAGAACCTCAGGACCTCACCAGGTTTTGTTCTGGAGGGCTGGACGCTGGCCTGAAGGCCCGCTCTACCATTACAACCGATGGAATTCAGCGCGCCAATCGAAGCCAGCAATACCAGTTCATTGCGGCGCAGCTCGGGCACGCGATGCGTCAAGTCGGCTATGGAATCAAATGGACACTTGCTGCGCTCGCTCACGATCGCCTGCGCTGTCTCCTCGCGCAGGCCTTTGGCATATCGAAACCCCATACGCAAGGCAAAGCGCTGGGTAGAGCGGGTATTCAGAGGTTGGGTGAGAACCTGTGCCGTCCCTACGGGACTCGGGTCAATATTCAATTCCACCCGGGGCTTGCGCCCCGGGCTCACTTCGAAGCCGCCGCGCCGCGGCTCGTTTTGAAAGGGCACGCCTTCAGGCGTGCCGTGAAGCTCCTCTTCACAGTGCGGCTGAAGCCGCGCCCCTTCACTCTCCACTGTGCACAACCACTCAGACGTTGTGATATCCACCGGCTTCACTCGCAGTCCATGGTGCTGAGCGTCTTTGACGATGGTTGCCGGAGAATAAAAGCCCATTGGCTGATTGTTGAGCAGTGCTGCCGTAAACGCGGCCAGATAATGGCACTTGAGATAAGCGCTAGCATAGGCAATCAGCGCAAAGCTGGCGGCGTGCGACTCGGGAAATCCATACAGCGCGAACGAGGTAATCGATTGGATGATCTGTTCCTGCGCCTCGCGCGAAATGCCGTTGCGCTCCATACCTGCGCGCAGTTTGACCTCGATGTCGCGCATGCGCTTCTCGCTGCGTTTGAAGCCAAAGGCCCGCCGTAATTCCTCCGCTTCGCCGCCGGTAAAGCCGGCAGCAATCATGGCCATGCGCAGCAGTTGCTCCTGGAAGAGCGGCACGCCTAACGTGCGCTTCAGCACCGGCTCCAGCGACGGATGCGGATAGACGACGGCTTGCTTTCCCTGCCGTCGCATGAGAAAAGGATTGACCATTTGGCCGACGATCGGCCCTGGACGGATGATTGCGACCTGTACCACAATGTCGTAGAAGCGCACGGGCCGCAGCCGCGGCAGGCACGACATCTGGGCGCGGCTCTCGATTTGAAACATGCCCACGGTATCGGCCTTTTGCAGTGCGTCATACACTGTGGGATCATCGGCCGGCAACTTTGCCAGGTCTACCTCTTCCTCGTAGTGATTGCGAATGAGCGTGATGGAACCCTCCAGCACAGCCATCATCCCCAAGCCCAGCAGGTCCACCTTGATGATGCCCATGTCAGCGCAATCTTCCTTGTCCCACTGCACCACGACGCGGCCGGGCATGGTCGCGGGTTCCAGAGGAACGATGGAATCAAGCTGCCCCTGGCAGATGACCATGCCGCCGGAATGCTGCCCCAAATGACGCGGCAGGTCCTGCACCGCGACGCAAAGTTCGAAGAACTTGCGCATGCGCGGATGCCGCAAGTCAAAGCCGGCGTCGCGAAACTGCCGCTCCAACGTATCGCTGGGGTCCTTGTACTCCCACGAACTCACCAGCCTGGCCAGGCGATCGAGGCTTTCGCCATCGAAGCCGAGCGCCTTGCCAACCTCGCGCGCCGCCGAGCGCCCGCGATAGGTAATGACGTTGGCCGTCATCGCCGCGCCGAGCTTGCCATAGCGCTCATAGACGTACTGGATGGCGCGCTCGCGCTGGTCTCCGCTGGGAAGATCCAGATCAATGTCGGGCCACTCTCCGCGCTCCTCCGACAGAAAGCGCTCGAAGAGCAGCTCCATGCCAACCGCGTCGACGGCAGTGATGCCGAGCGAATAGCAGACCGCGCTGTTCGCCGCTGATCCGCGTCCCTGCACCAGAATGTCGTGCGTGCGGCAGAAGCGCACGATGTCCCAAACGATGAGGAAATAACCAGCTAAGTTGAGATGTTCGATAAGCGCCAGTTCCCGTTCGATCTGCCGCTGTGCGCGCTGCCATAATTCGTCTTGACCGGGACGCAAGTAACGGCCACGCGCGCCTTCCATGGTGCGCGCCCGCAGAAGCGAGTCCATCGTTTCGCCTTCGGAAACCGGATATTGCGGGAAACGATAGCCGAGATCGTTCATCGTGAAATCAAGGCGGGCCGAGAGCTCCAGGGTGTTCGCAGTGGCCTCAGGCAGATCGGCGAACAGTTGCTGCATCTGCTGCGGCGTTTTGAGGTAGCGCTCACTGTTGCGTTCCAGCAGGAGTCCGGCCGTATCGAGTGTGCAATGATTGCGGATGCAGGTAAACACATCGAGGATTTGACGCTCTACGGGTTTGGCGTATTGCGCGCCTTGCGTAGCCAGCACTGGCAATTGCAGACTGCGAGCCAACTCGATGGCCGCCTGATTGCGTGCTTCCTGCGCGCGGTTGTAGTGTCGCTGTAATTCGACGTACACATTTTGGTGTCCGTAGATCGTAATCAGTTGCTGAACGACGCTGCGGCCTGCTTCCAAGCCGCCTTGCGCCAGAGCAGAAGTAAGCGGACCTTCATCGCCTCCTGTGAGACAGATCAAGCCTGTCGCGTATTCGCTGAGATCGGCGAATGAGGCTATTGCCTGCGAATGCAGGACGACATCTTCTTTGGACCTTGTGTGGCGTGGCAACGCTACCGGATACTTGGGCGCACGGAGCTTCATTCGCGTTATCAGGCGGCAGAGATTCTGGTAGCCCTCGCGCGAAGTACAGAGCAGCGAGAGACGGGGAGCAACAAATTCGGTGGAAGCATCGGGTTGCAGTCCGATGTTGGGGACGTGATGAGAAATCGCTTTAGCCCCGGGAAGCAGGGAAGTGATCTCTGCCCCAATGTGGGCCTTGAGGTTGAGTTGCTTCATCGCCAGATGAAAGCGCGGCACACCATATACGCCATCGCGATCAAGCAATGCCATTGCGGGCGTCTGATGGGCCCCGCACACTTCCGCCAGCTCCTCTGGAACCGAGGCACCTTCGAGGAAGCTGAATGCCGAGCAGGCATGGAGTTCGATGTACATCGTTCAGTCGTAGCTTGCGTCCACAAACCACTGTCCGCTCCCAAGGTCCCGATAAATGCGATACAGCGCCACGCCAGCACCGTTTCCCGTGGTGATCGCCACGTCCCACTCTTCGCGGTCCCATGGTCCCCCATTTTTATCTCCGTTTTCCTCGGGCATGTTTTCCGTCCACCAGTCCCCGGACGAGCGCCATGGTCCGGCCGACCACAAGATATTGCCCTGTACTCCGCTGCGATCGGTTTGTTTCGCGATAGTAGTCAAATTGACCGGTCGCCCTTCGGACAGCCGCACTCGAAGCAGCCACGGAGGACGAAACATTCGCAACACCAGCCGCGAGCTCCTATCGCTATCTGACAGTGTAGGACGCCTTACGGGTTTGGATTCTTCTGGTGCAGCCACAAACCGGTCCATACGAAAGCTACCCTGCTGATGACTGTCCAGCAACTGCGCAATTCCTGCCCGGCGCTCACCAACCACGCCACTAATTCGTGCCAGCGTGATTTCCAGCTTTTCTGGCTCGAGAGAAGTTGGGAGGAACAGCCCACATTGCGCCGAACGGGGCGGAGCCGGCTCTGCGGTGATCCATATTTTGATCACAGGAGCACCCGGTGGATGCGCCGCCAGCTCCAACTGCAACAGCTTGAGAAATACTTTGGCATCGCTCATGGTCACAGGCAGCCGCAAAGTACGCTCGAATGCATGTGTCACGTTATCGGAACTATCTGCCAATTCCTGTGCAGTCGTGGTCTCTTCGTCGGCTACGCGCTGCTCCAGTTGCAGGCGCAGATGCAGCTCTTGTGCAGCGAGGGACCGCGCCTGCAACCGCGCACACAATCGCTCCAGTAGGCGGTTCAGAATGAATGACAAAGGCTCCAGCGTTCCCACCGGAGACTCCAGCTCCATCGCCTCCTCAAAACGTGACGGTGGCTCGCATAGCGCGAGCGTGCGCATGCCGGCGCCACGCGCTAGCCGCTGCAAACGTGTTCCTGCTTCGCCCAATCGCGAAGCCAGTGCGTGCTCGGGCAACAGCGCCAGTGTGCGAAAATCGTGCACTCCCCAGCGCTCCAGTGTGTCGAGCAGTTGTTCGTGCAACTTTCCGCGGTCGCGTCCAGCAGCCGAGTTCATGTCCAGCGAAAGTTCGAATGCTCCCAGCAAGACCGCCAACGGCAGCACGCCCAACCGCTGCGCCTCTTTTCCGGCAGGAATTACAGTGACTCCACAGAATCCGCGGGCGGCATGCATCGCTGCGTCCGGATTGCCGGCCAGAGCGACGTTCGACTCCATGCCCATCAAACTCACCTGCGTCGCCAACTTGCGTGCCATCTTCGCGGGCGCGCCGTAGAGCCGTTCCATTCCGGTGAGATCCAGTAGCAAAGTATCGGGGGCGGTGTCCTCTACTCGCGGCGTGAAGGCATGGGCCACATCTAGTAGCGCCGAGTGCGCGGAGTTTTCCTGCTGCAGCGAGCGCTGGCGCAAAATTGCCGTGTCCCTTTCCTGCGGCGCTGCAAAAACCGCGGCTTGCAGCTTGGTCATGTTTACTTCCATCCCAAGCAAACGTGCTTTTTCATTCAGCGCGATTACGCGTACCAGAGGTGGCCTGCCGTCGAGTACAGCCACCGCCTGTTCGCGCAGTAATGGCTCGGCCCGCACGATAGCTTTCACTGAAAAATCGAAAACGTAAATACAGGCGAACATGGCTCACCACGTGGCACGCAATTCAAAGTTGACGCCGGCTGACTGTGCTGGCTTGCGCTGTGTTGAACCAGACTGCGCTGCCTTTGCGCTCGATGCGATGGTGGAGCGCACCACCTCGGCGTGCAACCGTATCCCATGTAGCAACGCGGCATGGCCCACAACATTGTTCTCCGGAACACCTGTCACACGACCCGCCACAATCCGACAGCCACCACTCGTGAGAACCGGCGCCGAATTGTTTCCGAGCACCGCTTCCGGCTTCAATTGCACAACCAGTGACGCGCAAGTTTTGGCGCAGGACTCCTGTTCCACCAGCAGCAGCACGGTTGCAGCAGGCTCTATGGCGCGGCGGAAACGAAACCACGAGGTGAGCGGTATCCGTCTTGCGCTTTCCGGCGGGATGTCTCCCAGATCGAGCACGACCATGCCAAAGCCCCCGCTCTGCAACAGCAGGTCGGTCACCTTCAGCACTTGCTCTAACACCTCGCTGAACGCAAAGCCGGGGTTTGTCGTGATCTCCGCTTCCATCCCATCGCGTGCAGCGACACGTGCAGTGTGTCCCGCGCTAAATTTCCGTTGCCGCCTATCACAGCACCGCACCCACAGCAGCCGCTCGAGGTCGATACCGGCCGCCGCTGCCGACGCGGGATCGAAGCCGTCGGTGGCATCCACTAGTGCGCAGACTTCCTGCCTGCGAGTGGTTTCAGCCAGCGCTGCCAACATCACTCCAGTACGGCCTGACGAAGCCGGTCCGGTAATTTCGCTGAGCGCCCCTTGCGGCAGACCTCCGGTGAGCGCGTCGAGCGTCGCTATTCCCGTCGAGACAGTCAGCGGCGCAACTCGCTTGCGTAGCATCAGCGTGGAGGAAAGACACTCGGGCAGCGAAGATTCCAAACGGGCACGTAAAGAGACAACGGACGGCATAGCGACCTTCAGAGCAGGGAGCGAAAGCGCAGGGTCAAGCGGTGAAAAAAAGCGGTTGCTCAAAGCAGAAGAGCAAGCCAGTTTACTTTCGCTTTTTATTCGCCTACAGGTACGATGATGCTATAGGGAGCCGGAGTTGTCAATACCCTTTGAAAGCCACTTCCTAAGAGGCTTTCCCTCATTATTTTTCAGGGATCGGAGTCTCTTGGCATAGTTTTAACATTAGGTAGCGCGGCTGTGAGAACCCTGTTGTTGATTTGCTATAATCACGGGAGTTCCTGCCGAAGTGGCGCTATCGTCTAGGGGTTAGGACGGAAGATTCTCAATCTTCAAACCCGGGTTCGATTCCCGGTAGCGCTACCAATCACCCTTTGCTACCAGCCGCTATTTCAAGCACTTACTCCGAAATCCCAAAATCAACGTAGCGCTCCGTAACCCCTGGTAGCTGCAAGGAGGGGTTACATTTGGGAATACAGGCATTCTCAAGCGATGCCGCCTGTGGTCGCTGTCCTGGCGGGTGGCCGGAGAATATTTTTGCTGGATTTTGGGCAAACCCGGAAACGACCGCTTGCAATTCCCCCATGAGAGCATGTTGGCGGTCAGGCGAACGAGAATCCGCGGCCCGCGTGCACAAATCGCAGTTTGGATACCCCTACTCAAGTTGCGGGACGACATATCGACGTTTGCGAGCCATGATTACGGTTCTTCCCTCGCCGGCACTGGAGTCCATCAGGCGCCAGTGGGCAAGCGGAGCGGCGCCGCATTCCAAACCTGTTCGCTAACGGGCACGCAGACCGCAACTTTAACCCGCACATTGTCAGGCCAGCAGCCGGTAGGCAATCCCCTCACGCCCGTGCTGCCCCCTCCTCGCGGCGACCTTGACCAGCCTTGCACCCATACACGTCGCGGGCGAAAAACCAGGGGGTGGGTAAGCCCAAAAGCGGCGGCCGGCGGCCGACCGGTTTCGCCGACAAAAATTTGGGTCCGATTTTTTTTCTGGATGTTCCGGTTAGCATTATTAGATTTCAAAACGCGAATCGGGTCAGCCACTGCCTATTACCCGGAACGCATTTCACGGAAGATTCGCTCGTGCTCGGCGAGGACACGCGCTTTGGCCTCAAGATTCGGTTCGAGCGACCACACGCCGTCTTCGTGGGGCCCGCCCAGCAGGATGCCGTCGCCGCGCGGAAACATGTAAAGATCATTATCCGCCAGGGTGCAATATTGGATCTCCGGCTGAGGCAACAAAATCGTCAACTGGCCCTTCACCGGCGTCAATTCGTCGTCACCGAACAGCGCTTTTGCGCCTAGCCCCGTGCAGTTTACGATTACCCGCTGTGGCAGCTCCTTCAGCTCGGCAAGGTTTCGAAATTCACGCACCTCGATCTGCCCGCCCGCAATACGGAAATCTTCCATCACCGCGGGCAGGTAGGTGTTGGGCTCGATCATCATGGTCTGAAACTGACGGACGAAAGGAAACGGGAATGGATTCTCGGAGGCCGACAGGTCGCGCATCTCCGGCAGCAAGTCACGAATCGGGCTGTCCAGACTGAGCAGTCCGCCACTAATCGCCTCCTGCCGCATCGCATAGTTGGGCCAGCGAATTCCGTAGCGCGGGCCGACCATGATCTGATAGCGCGCGTTGGCCAGATGCGAAGCCTCGACCAGCCGCGGCATGAAATCGGGCGCCTCCTGCCCTCGGTGGAATACCAGGAAGGGAAACCACTGCGCGCCGGCTATGTTCGAGGTGGTGTGGGGAGGAAGGTCCTTGGCATAGATGGTGACGGTACATCCTCGTTCCTGCAACAGCCGCGCCGTAGCCAGACCCACCGCGCCACATCCCAGCACCGCGATATTCTTTTCGCCTGTACGGTCAACCTCGCGGCAGGCGAGTTCGCCCGTCCCCCAGGAGAGAGTCACTCCTGCCCCGTCGTGGCCGTAATTGTGCACCACCAATTTGTCGTCAAGCTTCTGGGAAGCGACCACAAATCCGGAGGGACGAAACGGGCGCAGCCCGACCACCGTCCGTATCTCGCGGTCTGGCTGAACATTGACCTTCGGAAGTTTGAGAAGGGGAAGTTGTGGCGGCTGAGGAGTGGCGGCCTGAGTGATGTGCCGTGCGCCGCAGCCTTCCAGTGCTGCCGCGCTAGCCAGCAACCCGAGGGCTTTCAGTGCCGAGCGTCGATCCATGCCTACAGGAGTATATGCTCGGTCGAACCAGAAGGCCCCTGCTACGGTCCATGCAGCAACTCGTCAGTTAAAAGGACACGTTGACTGCGGTTCAACCGTAAGCGTCTGAGCAACACACCTTTTTGACGGGAAGCGTGTGTGGTGAAGTGGCGGGATGAATGGAAAACGGAAAAGGTTGACCCGCCGCCGCACCCGCGAGGAAATTCAGCTGCTGGTGGCTGAGTTTTTGAGCAGTGGCTTGCGACGCACCGAGTTTTGCCGCAGTCGGGGTTTGAGCTTCGGCACGCTTGATCGGCATCTGAAGAAGCAAGGCTGGAAGAAAAAGAGTAAGAAAGCTTTTCGTCCGGCCGGTTGTTGCCGGTGGAACTCGCCGCCAGGAAATCGCCGACGCACCACGAACCGAGTTGCGCGCTGGCCGTGGTGATTTCGGGCGGGCGCCGGATCGAGGTACATCCTGATTTTGATACCAATACGTTCGAGCGCCTGGTGAGTGCGCTGGAGCGGGCGTAAGCCGTGTTTGGATTGGGTCCAGCCACACGGATCTATCTGGCCGCCGGAGTCACCGACATGCGCAAGGGGTTCGAGGGGCTGTACGGTCTGGTCCGGGATCGATTGTCGTGTGACCCTCTGAGCGGGCACCTATTCTTGTTCTGCAACGCCCAGCGCAATCGGTTGAAGGTCCTCGTCTGGGATGGCAGCGGACTCTGGGTCTGTGCCAAGCGGTTAGAGAAAGGGCGTTTCACCTGGCCGCAATCGGGCGATGCGCAGGGCAAGGTCGTCCTGAGTCACGAAGAGCTCTCGCTATTGTTGGGTGGGATCGATCTGGCCAAGACCAAGCACAAGCGATGGTACCGGAAGGCTCCGCCAGAAGGAAATGCCGCCGCATAGACTGCTTGCACGTCGCGGGCCGACTCTGTTAAATCAGTAGCCCATTGTGAGTGAAGCTCCCATTCCTTCAGCGCCAGCCGATCTGGAACTCATCGCACAACTGAAGAGCCGGCTGCAGTACGCGGAGCTGAGGATTCGTGTGCTGGAAGAGCAGCTGCGGCTGATGCGCATCGAGAAGTATGGAGCGGGCGGCGAAAAGCTCTCCCAAGCGCAAATGGAATTGTTCGAACTTGAGCCCGTCGTCAGTGAAGTGATGGTGCAAGCGGGAAGAGTGAGCACACGCCGGTGCGGCGCTCGACGAACAGATCCTGCAAGCATCCGGGCCGCCAGGAGTTGCCTGCGAATCTTCCTCGCGTAGAGCGGATTCTGCCTTGCACACCGGATCAGCGCGTGTGCAAGAGTTGCGGCAAAGAGACTGTGGTGATCGGCTACGAGGAGAGTTCCCAGCTGGATGTGGAGCCGGCGAAGTACTTCGTGCTGGTCACGAAACGAGAGAAACGGGCTTGCCGGTCGTGTGAGGAACTCGGAGTGGTCTCAGCACCGCTGCCACCACGGATCATCGAGAAGTGCCTGGCGAGTGACCGCATCGTCATCGACACGGTCATCAGCAAATATTGCAATCACACGCCCCTGCATCGGCAGAGCATGATTCTGGAAAGAGACATCGGCTTGGAAATCAGCCGAGCGACGCTGGACGGCTGGGTCCTGAAAGTCGGCGAGTTGCTGATCCCTATGGTCGCCGCGATGAGGCGAGAGTTGATTAGCGGAAGTTACATCCAGGCGGACGAGACCCCGGTCGATGTGCAGATGCACGAGGGCCGGGGGAAGAATCATCAAGCCTATTTGTGGCAGTACAGCCGACCCGGAGGAAGCGTGGTGTTCGACTTCCGTTTAGGCCGTGGACGCGATGGACCGAAGCGGTTCCTGGGACAGTTCGAAGGCATTCTCCAAACTGACGGCTATACGGCATACGATCAGATCGGCGGGACGAGAATGGTACATGCGGCTTGTTGGGCTCATGCTAGAAGACAGTTTTTCGAGGCGGTGCAGCTGAATCCACGAGACCCGGTTGCAACTCCGATTGTGGCCCGGATGGACGAACTGTTTGCCGTCGACGCGGAAGCTCGCCGCAGAGTAATTGGTCTCACTGGGCGTCATGCTCTGCGTCAGGAAAGAGCCACGCCTCTGCTGGATGATATTCGTAGCAAGATCGAGGCAGCACAGTCCGTTGCATTGCCCTCCAGCGCACTCAGCAAGGCCTGCCAATACGCGCTCACACTGTGGAGGAAACTTACGCGGTTCCTGGAATATCCCGAACTTGAGCTGAGCAATAACCTGGCGGAAAATTCAATGCGTCCCGTGGCTCTGGGCCGTAAGAACTGGATACATATCGGCAGCCCACAGGCGGGACCTAAGGTTGCGGCGATTCTGTCGGTCGTGGAAAGCTGTCGCGGGTTGAAACTCCCGGTGCGCGACTATTTGGCCGCGATCCTCCCCGGGTTTGCTGATCTCCCGATCCAGCGCCTTCCAGGCCTTACTCCCGCAGCGTGGGTCGCCCAGCATGCAGAGAGATGAGCACCTTGGCAACCAGAAGGTCGGCATGATTCACTCGGGGGTTCTGCGCGACACGCTGCTGCCGAAAGCTCGCTATCCGCTACCGTATCACCCCAGCAGCAGAGTCCCGAGATTAGAAACCAGGCGAGAACGTGGATCCACCTGACGATCACGGGGTCCGGCTTACGCTGGGGCGCCCTGGAGGCCAGGCGCATCCAGCGTACTCATCATCAATTGCAGGTCGAATGCTTCCTTACGCACCCGCTCGTCGTAGTACACCAGCGAGAAGGCAATTGTTGCCAGTGGGCCTACCAGGCACGACGAGATAAATGTGGCGACGATCGTTACCACATGCCATCCAAGCGGGGCGTGCAGAAGCCCGGCAGCTCCGCTAACTCCCGCCGCAACCCGGATCGGCCACCGCACCAGCGAATCCACTCCGATATCCAGCATGATGAACAATGTCCAGATCACGAAGATGCGACCACGGTTTCCCTGGGTCAACTCGGAGCTGCGCGACATCGCATCGCCCACGCCTCGGTTCTCCAGGACCTTCGCCGGGACCGCCAGCGACCAGCGCAACATCAGCAGAATTCCGGGGACGAGCAGGAAAAAGAAGCCGATTCCCACCGCGATGCCAACCGCCAGCGAAAGCACAACTACGCCCAGGATCTTGTTCTTCACCCTGGAAAATGAATCCATCACGCTGGCCGGTCGGTCGAGGTGAATGCGCGAAACTGCCATCACGGTCGCAGCCTGCGCCGCAGCCGACGCGGCCAAGTCTCCCAGCAGCTTAGCCATCGTCGCCAGAAGGATGTAGATTTGCGCCCCAGGTGTCTTAAGCGCCAGATTCACAAATTGCAGCGCAAGGGTGCAGAGTTGGGGCAATGCGAAGATTCCCACGAACAATGCGAAGTGATTTCGGTAAAGATAGAAGGTGCGGTCTAGCAGTTCTCCTGTGCTAAGTGGCCTAAGCGCAGTTGTCATATGGCCTTTCCTGAGACGCGCGCATGGTAGCACGTAGGCTTGCTTCTAGTCAGTGAGTAGCGGTGCCGCTGGTCACAGCGCCAACGATCCGATGAGCCTGGACCCTCAAAGCACCGGAAGAAATACCGAGTTGTTCTGCTATCTCTCGCCTGTGACATACGTTTACTGAATGACGTCTGCTTTGGTAATACCGAATAATGAGATTGAGTTCATTCTCGGACAGAGCGCGCATGGCCCTCTCCAGACACGCAAGTCTCCTTTCTCGTTGGAGCTCTTCCGCTCTCCTCGTCTCGTCCTCACAGGGCTTTGGGGACAGAGCCCCGGTCGGGAGCTCATCCAGAGACGCACTCCTTGTCCCCTTGTCCTTATATGGCGATTCTCCTTCAACACATAGCGTCGAAGGCCCCAACATCTTTAGTGAAATTCCGCTTAAGACGTTACAAACTAAGTAGTTCGCTGGCCGTCTTGAGGGCCCATACAGCGCTCGCCCAGAGCACAATCCCACACCGCCGACCACAAAGCCGATCATGCTATCGCCATGGAAGAGGAGTAGGCACGCGATAGCCCAGACGACTATGCAGGCTCCGCCAATCAGATTCGGACGATGCCGGGAGGGAACGGAAAGAAGTGGAGGATCAAGCCCCCGGATATCGTATCAACTTCGGAGACCGCACGACTCGATGTTCGCCGTTGCCGGAGCTTTTCAATTCCGGGAGGTGAACCTCACGATCCACCCTCCCGTTCAAGGCGTTGAAACCTCGTTGAGGCCGGGCATAGTCGCCGTTTAGTTTGACGGTGGCGGGCACCGCGGGCAAATGATCTCGCCCACACCGGTGAGTGGAAGCATGTAAGGCTCACCGCTCTGCACTTCTTCCGGGGAGTCCGTATTCACGGCGAATTGGCCACTATATACTCCCGGCGCGAGGGGATGAAAGTCTAGAGTGATGTTCACCGAGTCGCCGTTGTCACCCTTCGGTGCCAGGTACGCGGGGCAAGCGGTGTCCTCCGAAAAAGGAGGAACAGGCATCACGTGGCAATTTGAGATATTGAGGCGCTGCGGCTCCTGGTTCTGCAGCATCACCGTGCAAAAGGCCTCCTGGCCATCTGGCACGATGCCAAAATCACAGCTCGTGAGACTGAACGTCAAATCGTGTAGACCCGTTCCGGTCAGTCCGGCGGATATCTGCATAGGCTGGGGGTTGTGCTCCTTGTAATACGTGATAGCCAGGTTGTTGCCGAAAGAGCCAGCTGAAGGGGGATCGAAGACGACGTCAATTTCGCAATACTCGCCCGGCGTTATCGGTGTTCCCACGTTGCATGGGATGTTCGGGTCTCCACCGATGTAGTTGGTCTGGGTGAAAGCTCTGCCCTGTGCCGTGATATTGGTGATTGTGAGATTCATCGTGCAGCCGTTCAGCAGGTAGAACGGCTTCGATGCGGTGGGAAAATCCACGGGTTGCATTCCAAAGTCCCGGCTGTTCGGCGTGAGCGTCACGCACCCGTTGCTAACTTGGATCTGAACCTCGTTCTGATCCGTTGAGGGTGTTAAGGGGTCGCTTTGCGCCAGTGCGAGCATGGAAACCATGCACAAAACAAACGACAAAGATAGGTTTTTCATACTGACCTCCTTTCGTCATTGGTTGTGGCGGCGGTTGATCTCGAATGGTGAGGAGCAACTTCACCGCGTAGCTGACTCTCACCGGACCTTGGTTTTTCAGCCGAAGGCGGATTGTTGGCCTGCCTCCGGAAGCGTTCCCCTGAAAACGGATCGTCGAGCTACACCCAAGTCCAGCCTCTGGCAAGTTTCAGGTTTTTCGGCACCTAAAGCCGATTCCGATCACTGGGCGACTAAGATATCCAGGCGAACGTCAATATAGTTCCCGGTGCCAGTGTTTACATTTACGTAAACTCCTCCGTTGTATGGAACAATGTTCTCGACCGAGGGGCGCGGGTTCCCCAGAATCCGGCGGCCTTCAGAGTTGGTCTGACTTATTGAAGCGAAGACGCTTGATTGGGCATTGATCCCGGGATCGATGCAATTGAGCGTAACCGGATTGGGAACCCGTGTGTAAAGACAGTAGCCCCCAGACAAAGACAGAGGTGCATCCTCGTTGTCAGAACCGGAAGGACTGAGCGACTTAAGGGTCGCGACCGCTGGAGAAGCTACGGTTGTATTGTCGGTGGGGTTTCCCGATTGTGCGTAACTGAGGGTCGCTAGCATTAGCAAGGCCAATGCCAAGCCTAAGGATAGCTTTTTCAGTATTTCCTCCTAAGTGGATTTGCGTTGTTGAGCAGGGAGCCAGGCTTAGCTATTGCGTGGCCCACTAGTTCTCTGTCATCGTAGTGATAATTTTGCTCAAGTCATTACGTAGCCTGACTGTGTTGCATCCAACCTTTGTTGATGAGTAAGTCAGCGTAAGTGCGACCGGCGGGCGCGACTTAGCCATCCAGCCTTTGATTTCCGCCCGTGCCATCGGACGACTGGGTTCTTATGTGGGACATTGCTTGAGGGTAGGCAGCCCCCGGTCGAAATCCTAGCTTCGCAATGCGCAGATTGAGCTACTGTGCCAAAGGCAGGTGGACCGCTCGGGTCGCTTTTACGCTGGCTTTCAAGTTTGCTTCTTTGGCTCACGACTGTGAGCGCGATCGGTGCTGATTCTGGTTCGGGGTGGTCACAAATGAACGCTGGTTCGAACTCCGCAGTCCAGGCCGAACATTCACGCCGGAATGCGAAGGGTAAGCGTGCTGCGCGCGAGGGACACGGGTTAGTCACGTGGGTTTACTCTGCTTTTAGGCCAGATTATTTTGACGAGAGCCGGATCCTGCGTCACGTCTTCCAACTAAGATTGGTTTGAGCACTGCAGGTCCGGCCCGACAGTGATATCGGTGACTTAAAGTTGGGCTAGACTAGCCCATCGAGCGCGGGTCTTGGCGAGAGGACAGCACCACTGGCTTCAGGTGACTGTAGGCTCGGGCGAGTTTCTGCACGCTGTGGGTGCCCCACGGTACCTTCCGTGAATGCAGCACCACGAAAAGCTAGCTGCCGTTTGCATTCAGAGCGGTGGATTCGATACCGGCTCTTTTGGGATAGACCGCGTTGTCTTCTTTAGTGTCACTTCGTCAAACAAGAGCGAAGGAACGACGTATGAGGCTATAGGCAGATTCGTTATGTCACCGATATCGTTTATTTCAAGGTTCATGAGCGAAGCGAACCCAGGAAGAAAAGGGGAGTTATAAACAATTGGTTTATCGCCCACCGCCAAAATGTTCTTAAATGACGCCACCGTCATGGAGGACAGTTGCTCACCGTGCATCAGTTCGTCGTGGCCATCAGCGTATACCCTGTAAACCTCGAGCACGCTGTCTTCGGGTGCGAAGAAACCCATCATCACGGCCCGCCTTAGGCTCGGGTAGTCCTGCGTGGCGCACCACGATTCCATAATCGTATCCACGAGCCTTGGCATGCTCCAGTAGCATGCGGCGGAGTTCCTGTTCGCTGGCTAATTTGCTGGACGTGACGATCAGATTGCTTGGTGAAGCAGAGATTCCGCGGCAGTTTCCCGTGCTCTCCGTTGATCCGGGAGAGGGTATCCGCGAGGCAAGAAATAACTTTAGGACTCCTGACTGAACAACCGTGTTGACTCGTCCTGGGACACCATCATCGTCAACCGAATACGTGCCCATCAGCCGCTGGCCCTGAAACGAATCGATTGTCGGATTATCTAGTACGTTAACGGGGTCCGGCATTACATGGCCGCCTACTAGATCATGCAGTGTACCAGCACCGAAACGACTTGTGTCTTCCGCAAAGCTACCCAGAAGCCGCGGATTGTCGCTGAGCGGTTCGCGTGAGGCAACCAGCGCAGGTGCGAAAACCCGAGCAAAGATTTCGCCCGCGGCTTCGCCTTCAAAGAGCACGGGGCCGTTATACTGGTCAAACGATCCAGCCATGCGGAGCTTTTGCAGCCGTGCAATGATCTGCTGCGCGCGGGTCGTTAGTTCCTGCGTGGAGAGCTCGGAGGGCGAGTTTACAAAGATTTGCTCGGTGTCTTCAAGCGGAATGCCATCTTCGGCCTGTGCCCTTGCTTGGATCTCAACCTTTGTCACCACATTCGCCTTGGTGTATTCGGTACCTTCGCTATTGATATAGCGGGTATATACATTATGTACATCGATTGACACCTGGGATGATCGAAGCTCCGGGGCTTGGCGGAACACTAAGGAGACTTGCCGCGCTACTACCTCCAAGGTTGAGGCATCGACGGCCGAAGGCTTTGCGCTTTCGAAAGTATGTATTTGGCCGCTCTCGGCTGAAATCGGGTACGTCCTCGATCTGACTCTGGTTCTGCAGTGCCGCCTCTTTAGCGGCAAGTTGCTCGACTGCCTTCTTGTATTCCGGATCAGTGGCCAGCCAGATCTCGCGGCGGATCTGGTTGTAGTCGTCGTCAGTCGTGATCTGCTGTCTTGCAACAAGCCCACCAGCAGGAAGATCGCTCAAAGAGTCCAGGGCAGCTTTGAAATTGAAAGAAACGAAATTGGTGTTGTCGAGCTTGTAGTCGCCAACCCGAAGCTCCACACGAAAAACGCGCGAGCGGCTGTCTCTAGACGATACCAGGCTACCCAGATAAGCGCAGACGGAGACGTCAGTAATCTCCCGAATGCGGTACGCCATAAAGTAAGGCCGGGGCAGACCAGCAAGCTGCATACCCATAGACCTTGCCATTTCATCCCGCATAGCTTTCATGGGAATATCGTCCGCCACGATGCCAGGACACGTCAGCCCAAGCGTGCAGAGCAGTAACAACAACCCGGTTGTTCGATTGATGATTCTATCCATAAAAATGCTCCCAAAATTCAGATCAGGCGCGTTCTACGGCTTGACCGAAGGCGCCGGCAGAACCGGCTGCCGTTCTTGCGATTTCGCTTTCAACTGCACTTCGAGCTGTGAAATCAGTAGTCCGGGAGATATTGCGGAGACTGGCACCCGAGCCGGATTCCGCGCCGCACATGCCGGTGAAGATGCCGACCTCGTCATCCGCTGCAACGATCTTGCTGAAGGCGATGAGCGGAGTGCCAATCATATCCAGCCCGCGTACCAGTTCCTCGCGTCCGTCCGGATAGATTCGATACACCACTGTAGGCAAGACGCTGAAAGCATTGGGCGTGGATCGTTGGGTAAAGGTGAAGCCGCCCTCCACGTCTTCGAAATATAAGCCGTACGGTTTGTTGCCGGCCTTTACCATCTCGATGAGCTTCCTCTTCAACTCGGCACGCGAGACATGTTCATCGGCTACGACGATTAGGTTCGATTGTCGAGCCGCAACATCGTAACCGTGCTGCCGCCGACCGTGTCCGTTAGACTCAGGAAAGCCTTCGATTGGGGAACGCGACATTAGGAAATTCTTTAGAATTCCGTTCTCAACGACGGTGACTCGGCCGGCCTGCACTCCTTCGTCGTCATATTTGTAATAACCAACCAGGTCTTGCTTGCCGATATGGAGTTGCGTGGGATCGGAGTATACGGACAGAAAATCCGGGAGAACCCGCTGATTAACTTGTTTCTTAAAGGTCTGAGCATCCTCTTCGCTTTTTTGCCGATATCCTTCGACGCGGTGGCCAAAGGTTTCGTGGAAGAAGACCGCGCTGGCGCGTCCCGAGAGGATCGCCGGACCTGTGTAGGGCTCAGCAATCGGAGCCTTGCGGAGTTCCGCTAGTTTCTCGCTTAGCTGATCGATTGCCGCCAGAACAGCGTCATCGTTCGGCAAGGACTCGGGACTGAAAGCGAGGTAGGTGATATGCAGCGGCAGTTGCATCCCATCCGCCGCTCGGGTGGAGGCATTCACCATGATTCGGTAAAATGGCATCGAAATCCTGATTGCGCTTCCCTCGCTGTTGACGAACCGCCGGGTTTCAGTTTCTCCGGATATATCAACGCTGCCTTTGAGAACGTCAGGATACTTGCTAAACTCGGCGCTATAGCGTCGCGCCCGCACCTCCGCCGCTTTTCGGTCGAAATTCAAAGTGGCTTCAGGCTCGGTGTACTGCCGCGGCGGCTCATGGGAGAAGTCAGCCGACTTGTCCTCTCGCTCGGCCTTCACTTCTGTAGACGTCTTGACATTCCGCCAACGCTCGACCGCAATCTTGTACTTACGATCTGTTCTCGCCCAAACCGCCCGCTGAAAGACATCAACAGCCCCCTCGATGGGCATGGGAGTTTCCTCAAACGACTCACCAAGCAAGTTCATCACGTCCACGCTTATTCCAAGATGCGTATTGTCGAGGCTGTAGTCGCCGATACGGAGATCGACATCGAGTACGCGCGTGCGCTCGTCTGTGCTGGACATTAACGCCCCAAAGGAGGCGCTGACCTGAATCGCACGATTATCCGTGAGTTGGTATGCCAGAAAGTAGACCGGGACCGGGAGTTTACTCAAATTATCGAAAGACCGGTGTAACTCCTGTTGCAGGCCAGACAGAACCGGATCGGAGCCCATGTCTCCGGAAGCTTGGATTGACGCCGTGGGATGCTCTGGCGGACTGGCACTTTGTTTCGCGAGTTTCCCGAGACGGAAGTTAACCCCGAGATCGACCATCGCTGGTACGGGCTGGCCGTGCAAGGTTACGGGCGGTAAGGCCACCAGGGCAATTAAGACCACAAGCAGGCGGGAGCTTCTAACCATTGCGGGATGTTGCCCCCAGTTGCTCGGATTGAGCCTTAAAGCCCGGCGAAAAGCGTTTCTCGATATTGACCACAACAGCGCGGCGTGTGACATGTGCTGACAGCTCCGACTCTTAAATCCATTTTGCCTTGCCCCCCCATTGACAAGGACTCTATCGTGCGCCCTTATCTGCGTTTTGGCGAAGTCAAAACTAATGTCGCTTTTATCTTCGTCAACTGATCCGGCATCGCCGCTTGTGTTTATCGATTCTCTCCCCATCGTTACTGCTTTAAGATAGGCTGGGAGTTCTCCTTATGACTAACGGCGGTTAGGCCTGAGAATTGTCCAAGTGAACTGATGGGATCATCAATCAAGGCATAGACGTCAAGCCTCCATGCTGTTCTAGTTTCCGGCGCAGATCCTTGGCCTCTCGCTGAATCGGCCATTCACGAAACAGCAAGAAGTAGAGGGCGATAAGGCTAAATAAGGGAACTTGCATGAGCAAAGCCCAGCCCCACCATTTCGAGAATCCGGCTTTGCGGAATACGACCATCCAGATGGCGACTCCAATAAGCAACACTGCAATCAGGAACACTACAAGGAACAGTGTAAATCCGGAAGGCAGGGTGGCAAGTACCACGCCAAAACCGGACTCCAGACGCAGGCGGGAAAGTTCTTGCATGTGTTTTCTCCTCAGTGGTTTATGTTTTGAACAGCATGAAGATTCTGCCATTGCGCTCGCGCCCACATCACCCGTAACTTCGCAATCAAATCATCTGGTCGGTGTGGCACCTGCCACTGCGCTGTGCTTCACCCTCATCTTCTAGTGGCACTTTCCTTCAGGACATTACAAATCCGGCCACGACTGGGTTCCCAACGCCATGCAGTGGATTCTGATGCGACAAACACAGTAAGATGGCCGGACTGATCGCATAGACGGTGTTCTCGTGGCGTTGCAATTCGTCCTCGACGTGCTTCCTCTTCCTCTGCTTCCAAGAACTACGCAGAAATTTCCGGAACACAGCCGGCCCGCTGCTCGAAATATCCGCTTCCGAATGCGCAGACTAAGCTGCTGCACGCGAGGCGTAGAAATTACTTGCATCAGCTTCATGCTTCTCGCAAGTTTGCTTCTTCGGCCCACGACTGCGAGCGCGGTCGGTGCTGGTTCTGGTTCGGGTGGAGAACAAACCAACGCTGGTTCGAACTCCGCAGGCCAGGCTGACAGTGATGTCCGCGAACTGGAGTTGGACAGGCCCCTCGAACGTGATATTGCCGGAGGGCAACGTCACTCTTATCAGGTGACCTTGAGCCTCCGGTCAGTTTCTGCATGCAGTCGTGGAGCCGCACGGCATCGGCGTGACCGCCAGGCTATTTGGACCGGACAGCAAGCTGATGATGTCACTGGACGTATGGGCGGGGTCTCCGAGCCGCTGTTCTTGGTAGCGAAAGAGCAAGGAATCTACCGCATTGAAATACGGTCCCCGGAAAGCGCCGCTGCTAGCAGCTACGGAATAAAGGTTGAAGAACTGCGAGTTGCTTGTTCCCAAGATAGCAATCGCGCTCTTGCTGAGAGCGCTCTTGCCGACGGGCGAGCAGCTTCCATAAGGAAGGAATGGCAGAATCGAAGCGGAAGGCGATGGAAAAGTATGAGCAAGCTCTTCGGCTTTGGCGAGCCGCGGGCGACCGTCGAGGTGAGGCCGAAACGCTCTATGACATGGGGACTGTGTACCAGGGTCTGGGCGAGAATCAGAAGGCGCTCGATTACTACAATCAGGCACTGCCATTGTTGCGCGCCGTGGGGGAACGCGCCGGGGAAAGCGCGACACTTAACCGAATTGGCTTCATTTACCACTCGCTGGGGGAGAATCAGAAGGCGCTTGACTATTTCAATCAGGCCCTCGCCGCTTCGGCGAGCGGTAGGGGACCTCGGCGGGGAAGGCCAGACCCTCAACAACATTGGATTGGTTTATGCCTCCCTGGGGGGAGAATCAGAAGGCGCTTGACTATTTCAATCAGGCCCTCCCGCTTCGGCGAGCGGCCGGTGACCGAGTTGGGGAAGGCAAGACGCTCGGCAATGTTGGCTCGGTTTACCGCACGCTAGGGGAGAATCAGAAGGCGCTTGACTATTACAATCAGGCCCTCCCGCTTTGGCGGGCGGCGGGGGACCGCGGCGGGGAAGGCCAGACGCTCAATAACATTGGCTGGATTTACGAGTCTTTGGGGGCGAATCAGAAGGCGCTCGATTATTTCAATCAGGCGCTGGTATTGTTGCGTGCCCTAGGGGAACGTACCGGAGAAAGCGCGACGCTCAACGGAATTGGTATGCTTTACCTCTCGCTGGGGGCGAATCAGAAGGCGCTCGACTACTTCAATCAGGCCCTCGCCGCTCTCGCGCGCAGCTGGCGACCACGTCGGGGAAGGCGCGATGCTCAACAATATTGGCTTCGTTTACGAGTCGCTGGGCGAACGAATCAGAAGGCGCTTGACTATTACAATCAGGCGCTTCCGCTTCGGCGAGCGGCCGGGGACCGAGTTGGGGAAGGCACGATACTCGGCAACATTGGATGGGTTTATGCGTCGCTGGGGGAGAATCAAAGGGCGCTCGATTATCATAATCAGGCGCTTGAGCCTTGTCGGCGGTGGGGAACCGCGCCTGGGAAGGCGCGACGCTCATTGGCATTGGCAGGTTTATGCCTCGCTAGGGCAGAAGCAGAAGGCGCTCGACTATTACAACCAGGCCCTGCCGCTTTCCCGGGCGGTGGGGGACCGTTGAAGGAAGCGGCCACGCTTGCAAGTATTGCTATGGTGGAGCTGGAACAAGGTAATCTTGCCGAAGCCTTGACCCAGACTCAAGGCGGCCATCAAGATCTTGAATCCCTGCGAACCAAGGTGCTCAGTGAGGAGCTGCGCGCTTATTACTTTTCAGCGGTGCAATCTTATTACACCCTCTACATTGATGTACTGATGCGGCTGCATCAACTGCATCCCGATGACGAGAAGTGATAGCCGAGGCGTTGGAGGCCAGCGAACGGAGGCGGGCCCGGAGCCTACTGGAGACCCTGGCCGAAGCCCAAGCCGACATTCGCCAGGGGGTTGATCCGGCCCTGCTGCAGCGCGAGCGCAGCCTGAAACTATTGCTCAAGGGTAAGGAAACAGCCCAGGTTGAGCTGCTGAACGGCCAGCACACGGAAGAGCAGGCAGCCGTCAGCAATACGGTAGAAACGAATCAAGTACACACAAG
>CAWGMV010000037.1:0-19753 GCA_963823635.1 uncultured Acidobacteriaceae bacterium
TGGTCCCCACTCTGTCGACGAACGCGACCCGGACACGGCCTCGGGAGCGGCTGCCCGGGTGGGGCGGCTCGATCCAAGATGCGGTCGGCCTCCGGACCCTCCCGGAAGGTCTGTTTGCCGCCAATCTGAGCGTTGTACTGATGCTCATCTTCCTCGCCCATCAAATGCTGCTGTCCCTGGACGCCATGATTCGGGCCTTGGTACGCAGAGCGGTGACCGGCGAACGCCTGCTGGAATGGGTAACAGCAGCTCAGGAAGAGCACGATTCGCACCGCCGGACTCCGTTGGACGTTTATCTGGACTTGACCCCGGCCTTGGCGCTTGGGCTTGGCGTGCTGGTTTGGTTCGTACGCCCAAGAGCCATATTCGCCGCCGCTCCCATTCTCCTGCTTTGGGGATCTAGCAAGCTTGTCTCGGTAATGCTTAATCTTCCTCCACGGTCGCGCTACAAGGCATCTCACGATGAAAGAGTACTTCTTCGCCGGATTGCTTTGCGGACCTGGCGCTTCTTTGCGGAGTTCAGTCGCGCTGACAATGATTGGCTGATACCTGATAACGTTCGCGACTCTCCATTGACGGTTGACCTCCGGTTATCGGCGACGAACCTCGGCTTTCTTCTCAATGCACGGCAAGTGGCTTGCCAGCTTGGCTACCTTACGTTGCCGGAATTTGTCGAACTGACTGCAAAAACGCTGAACACCGCCACAGGGCTCAGCCGGTGTCATGGGCATTTTTTCAACTGGTATGAAGGCAAAACCGGTCAGCCGCTTAGTCCGCTTATCCTGTCATCGGTGGACAGCGGCAATCTTGTCGCATCGTTGTGGACTCTTGAACAGGGGTGCCTGGCGGAGCTGCGCAAGCCCCTGCTTGGCTCTCACCTGGCAGAAGGTCTAGCCGATTATCTGCGCGAATCGGTTCGCGCTGGACTGCTTCGTCGCAGGGTATTCAGCAGTTTTGTCGGGAGAAGCCGGACGGACTGGCTCGGTGCAATCGAAGGATTTCCTGTCGGGTCATTGCGCCGAAAGTCAACGCCTGGCCAAAGGAACCTGGATTTCCAATGGTTCGCAGAGCAATTGGCGTCAAGGATTGAGAGCATCAGCTCCTTGTTGCGCTCCTACGTACCGTGGCTGCTGGCTGAGTTTCAGCCGTTGCGCAAGGCGCTACCGGAATCACCCTTCGGCAACTTGCGGGAGCTCGAATTGGAGCGGATCCCTGAATTCGCCGACGCTCTGCAGCTCCAGCTGGCATCGATTTCGCCATCTTCGCCAGAAGAGAATCGCTTGCGTCAGCAGCTTCAGCGATTGCTGCCGGTCGCGCGCGACAATGCCGTCAAACTAATCCGCGATCTGAAGACAATCGCTGCGGCAGCCGGCAGGCTCGCGAGGGAAGCCGATTTTGGCATTTTCCTCAATCCGCATCGCAAGTTGATGGCGATAGCGTTCGATGCCGAGACCCAGCGTCTCAGCCCGGAGTGTTATGACCAGCTGGCATCGGAGTCGCGAGTCGCGACTTTTATCGCAATCGCCAAAAATGATGTTCCCCAACAGACTTGGTTCGGACTCGCCCGCCACCACAAGGAGAGTAATGGTCGCGTCGTATTGCTCTCCTGGGCAGGCACAATGTTCGAATATCTCATGCCATGTCTCTGGATGCAGACCTATCCGGATACACTCCTCGATCGCGCCTGTATCGAGGCGGTGCGCGCGCAGCGTTCCTATGGCTTGGAGAGAGGCGTTCCCTGGGGCATTTCAGAATCGGCATCCTCAGAGACGCTCGATGATGGGAGTTACAGATACTATGCCTTCGGTGTGCCCGAGTTGGCGCTGCGGGATTCGCATCCCAAGTCGTTGGTGATCTCGCCTTATTCCACCCTGTTGGCCCAGCACGTCAGCTCAAGAGAAGCGTTGGAGAACCTCCGCAGAATGGAGCGGGCAGGCTGGTTAGGCACGTACGGAATGTATGAGGCGGCAGACTTCACGAACCACAACGGAGAACGGCGGCGGCGACCGGAGATTGTGCGGCTATGGATGGCGCACCATCAGGGAATGAGCCTGCTCGCCATCGGCAATTGGCTATGCGACGGCGTGGTTCGGCGCTGGTTCCACGGCAACCCATCGGTGCAGGCCACTGAACTGCTGCTGCAGGAGAGACCGGTTGCGCGTTCGAACCTGCATTCCGGCCGGCCACGGTTTGCTGCCTGAACGCGGAAAGCATCGGCAGCGCGAGTATTCATCGCGGAGGATGCCTCACGCCCGGCAGCAGTTTTCTCCTTCGCAGTTGCGGTATAGGCATGGAAACCAGCGCGATCCATGCCCCGTTTGGCCTCAGGGTTGGACATGAATGTATCCCAGACGAAACCTGTGTGGAGGTTTTCTGCCATCAGCATCGTGATACCGGCGTCGATGCCAATAACATCATGGTCGTACCATTGTTTGAGTGGATTGAACGCATCCACGAAGCCATAACGGCTCCATGCCGCCGGAAAACGGCTTCGGATATTGCGAAGTACGCGCAATATGGCTTGCGGCAAAAAGGGAAGCGAGCCGCCGCTGGCGCAGGGCACCACCGTTCCGTCGATGGGACCCAGAGCCGGAGGCCCACCCCAAACAACATAGCCCTGCTGCGAGTCTGAAGAAGTAATGCCCCAGAGATTATCGCTGTAATCGGGAAATTGTTTGGCCAGTCCAAGACAAAACAGTCGGTGCGCTTCCGTGGCAATGCGCGAGTTCTCAAAGTAGTCGGCATACTTGTCGCGTTTGCCCCGAAAATCGAACCAGGCCTGCGAATACTGATGTACGAACAGCGGGGCAAACGATCCGATATAGCGTAGCCCTTCGTATTCGAACGTGGTGCGCTTCCACGCATTCCACACGTCCACATCCAGCGGATGAGTAAAGGAGCCGAGACCCAGCAGATACATCATCATCAGCTCGCTGTAATAGTCCCAGCGGTTGGGCAGGAAGCCGTTTTCCGGCGTCCAGCCATGGGATAGCAGAGACGTATCTTCCGATAGCCAAGTCCAGTCAACGCGATTGAAGATTTCGTAGGCCAGATAGCTGATCTCGGAATGCGCTTCAAAACGCCGGCGGCACGTGAGAATGCCGGCGAGCAGAATCGCCGTGTCCACAGATGAGGCTTCCGAGTCCCATATCCTCTCACCCGTGTTCACATTGGCAAAATGGTAGAAAAAGCCGCGATGGGTTGGCAGCTTTTTCCACAGAGACCGCAGAGCTGCCAGGACCCGGTCCCGCGCCGCGGCAGGCGAAACATAGCCGTTCTTCTCGGCGATGCACAGAGCAGTTAGGCCAAATCCAGTGGCCGCGATACTGGCGACAATCCCATTGTCGCTGGAACGCGCATTGGCGCGGTCCTTGATGAGGCCCGTCTGTGGGCTGGCTTGCTCCCAGAAATACAGGAAGTGAGCCTTCTCAATTTCTTCCAGTAGGCGATTGTCGTCGTCGGAAAGAGCATTTGCCGGGCTGGGAACGCTTGGTTGAGGACTTTGCGGCGCATCACCAACTGCTGATGCCGTCAACCTGCTCAACGGAAGGCACAAGCCTGCTCCAGCCAGTTGTCGCAAGAGTTGGCGGCGGGAGAGAACGGTAGGTCGTGCGCTAAATACCCTCACACCCTTTTGTTAGACGCTTACCCAGGCGCGGATGAGTTGCCTCTAAAGCGCCGTAAGGCGAATTTCCCGCATCAGAAATTACGGACATTACTGAGCTTATTCTAGCAATCGAGCTGATCTCCCCGAATGATGTCGGCAAAAAAACTCGCGGTATGGGCAGCGGTGGCGACAGCCGGCATTGTCATCACGATCTCGGTGATTCACAAGCAGCGGCCGATCACGCTGCGGGGCGCTGTCATCCGGCAGGATACGGACCCCAGCAAGCAGGTCCCTATTGCAGACGCGCAGGTCAGCGCGATCATGGGAGGAGTGACCAAACGGACAAAGTCAGATGGGGCAGGACTATTCACCATCATCTTGCCCAGGCAGTTCCGCCTGCGCCAGTCGGTTACCTTCCAGTTCGAGCATCCGGACTATCAGCCCTTGGAACTCAACGAGACAATTGGCGACCAGCTCTACATTGCGAGCATGGTTCCTGAACCCATTCCGGCAAAGGAACACGTGCCAAGCCGCCAGGAACAGGTCATTGCGCACGTCGTCGTGCGCTACGTACTCCGTTCCACTGAGGTTGCCGACGTTGGCAGCGCGGTGAAAACATTCCAGGTGGCGAACATCGGCAACGTCCCATGCAAATCGCCGCACCAGTGTTCGCCGGACGGAAAGTGGGAGGCGGCCACCGGCTCCATCTCGCTGGATGCGGGGCAGGGAAATGAGTTCCGCAATGTGCGCGTTTCCTGCATCGCGGGCCCGTGTCCTTTCACCGGAATTGAGCAGGAGACGGTTTCGGCAGACGGACGGCGATTGGATGTGGTCGCCCGGGTTTGGTCTGATACCGCGACTTTTCTGGTGGAAGCGGAGGTGGTACAACCCACGGAATACGATAAAGTTCGGGAATTGTATCCCGCGATCTTCGGTCCGGCGTTAAGCTTCAGCCTGCCCGCCTCTGCCGAAGGGCCGACGCTGGAAGCCGAACTCAACGGTGAGGCCATTGTTTTCCCGCTGGGGCCAAACTTGTCTTTAAGTTGGGCGCAATGCACACAAGCAAAAAGTACCGAACAGAGTGTTTTGTACCAGTGCGAACTCAGGTCCGGGTATCGCTTCCAGTAATTGAGCTCCGAAACTGGGCGAGGTGATTCGAAAAGACAGGTCACTCGACCGCAAGTGCCGGCAGGCTGTAATCGACCTACGAGACACCAGCACCGCCGCTGGCCCCGTAGCGCTTTTTCTCATGAAATGGCGTTTCTATCTGAACATCGCATACCATAGACCATCGGGATTTTCGGGAACTCTCATTCCTAAACCGGGGAAATACAGGTGAAAGGCAGATCGGGTTCACCACTGAGGTGGCGTTGCTGAACTTGACCGACGAGCAGTTGCTTGCGCAAGCACTGGCCGGTGACGAAGAGGCTTTTACTGCCTTGTATCGCAGGCGGCAAGGGCCGATTTTTCGCTTTGCCCTCCACATGAGCGGATCAACGCATGTGGCGGAAGAGGTGACGCAGGATGTGTTCGTCTTTCTGCTGCAACGGGGCCGCGACTTTGACCCGAGCCGGGGCGCACTGGGAGCGTATCTGTTTGGCGTAGCGAGGAATTTTGTGCGGCGCGCGCTGGAGCGCAGCTATTCCGAAAACCTGCTGCACAGCCCGGCAGAAGAGGAAGAAGAGTCGCTGGTGACGGAGGACGATCCGGCAGACGGGATTGCACGGCGTCAGATATCGGCGGCGCTGTGGAGGGCAGTCCTTTCGTTGCCCCAACACTACCGCGAGGTAGTTGTGCTTTGTGATTTGCAGGAGCTTAGCTATGCCGACGCTGCCGAAGCCCTGGGCTGCGCCATCGGCACCATTCGTTCGCGCCTGCACCGGGCGCATGACATGCTAGGCAAGAAGCTGAAGCACTCGGCCGCTGCCCCGGGACGAGCTTCGAGATTTGCCGCGAGGTTTGCATTATGACATGCCGCGAGTTTAAACACGCAGCCGCCTCCCTGACGCTTTGGGAGCTGGCGCGATCGGACGATCAGGATCTGCTCCATCATGCGGAGGAGTGCGTAAAATGCGCGGTCTGGCTGCACGAGCAACAAATGCTGGCCGGCGGGATGCAGGCATTACAAGCGCGCACGGCCGGATGTGAAGCCGGCACGCATGTGGAAAAGGCGCTGCTTCGGAGATTCAGGGAGGAGACTTTTGAGCAAACGCCGTCAGTTGCGACACTCCGTGCTACTCCCATCGCATTCCGCCTCAGCCGGTTCTTCGAAGAGGGCGCCTACGCGGCTGTGGCGGCAGCGATTGCGGTGGGACTTTTCCTGGGAGTTCGGCTGCTTGAGCGGCGCGCGCCGAAGGTTACGGGACAGACGAGCCCGGCAGTTACGGCGCCCGTGCAACGGGCGCAAGCCTCGTCAGCTTCAGTTCAGCAACAAGTCGCCCCTACGATGCGCGAGCGGCCTGAAATGCCAGTCAAACGAGAAGCCGCTGCTCACCCTGTCTTCCAGGGTGGTAGGACCAGGCATTTCATCGCCGCCGCCGCATCGCCAACTACCGATGATTCGGACTACGTTGCTTTGATGTTTTGTGATCCATTGATCTGCTCCACCGACGCCCAAGTAGTGCGAATGGAGTTGCCGGTTGCAGGAGCGAACGATCCCAATGCTGAGACCCACGTCGCCGACGTCGTTGTGGGCGACGACGGCCTGGTGCGGGCAGTGCGTATTGTGAACTAAGGGGAAAATTCAGGGGTTGAAATCGAAATTTGGGGGGAAAGTTATGAATTTGGGTAAATCTGCAAGCCTTCGCGCCATTTCAATGTTGTCGTTATGCGGCCTGTTGTTGGCTGTCTTGAGCTCGCTGGCAGCAGCGCAGAGCGACGCACCACCACCTCCACCTCCGATGGCAATTGGCGCCGTGATGATCCAGGGCCCCGGTCCTGGCGGTCCAATGGTGACCTTCCACCAGGAGTTTGGAGAGGGACTGGAGAATAAGGTTGTCACCGGGGTTCCCATGAGCGGCGACATAGTTGTCACTCGTGACACGACGCTGGCTGACGGCAACCACATCCACACCCAGAACCAAACCAAGATCTATCGTGACGCCGAT
This sequence comes from uncultured Acidobacteriaceae bacterium, assembly GCA_963823635.1. GTDB lineage: Bacteria > Acidobacteriota > Terriglobia > Terriglobales > Acidobacteriaceae > Bog-257. The sequence goes on from CAWGMV010000037.1 coordinate 6,715, forward strand.
GGCCGGGTTCGGCGTGAGGTCAGCTTCGAGTTGGCTACTCCAGAAACGGGCGCAGCCACTCGGAGCATGGTTATCATTACGGATCCTGTCGCCGGGAAGCGGTATGTCTTGAATCCGCAGAACAAAACCGCCCATGTAATGCCGCTTCGTCCTCCGAAAAACGGGCAGGGTCCGCCGCCGCCTCCCGATGGAGAAGCCGGCGTGAAGTGGGTTGGCCGCGATAGCGGCAATGTGAACCGCGAGCAGTTGGGCAGCAAGACCGTCAACGGTTTGCAGGCCGAGGGCACACGGGTGACCCGCACCATTCCGGCGGGCCAGATTGGTAACGAGAAGCCAATTGAAGTGGTCACCGAGCGCTGGTATTCCACTGATCTCCAGCTCCCGCTGACGACCGTGCACAATGACCCGATGATGGGAACGGTAACCACCAACCTGACCAACATCAGTCATGCGGCGCCAGATCCCTCGTTGTTCCAGGTGCCGTCGGATTACAAAACTGAGACTGGCCGGCCGGGCGACGCGCTTTACATGCCGAAAAACGTGAAGCCCTAGTTCAGTTGGATCACGGCGGAGGACGTCACACGCACCTCCGCCCTCCCGTTTCCTCCGGGATCGCCCTTCTCTGCACCCTCAGATTTGACTTCGATTTGACATTTCCCCCGGGCCCGGTAGAGTACAATTTCTTCCAACGGCGACCGTTGTCGCGCCCGGAGTCAGTATGTACCGGCTAACCTCAGCTTCCCTGGCTCTCCTGCTTTTACTCTTGGCTTGCACGATTGCTTCCGGTCAAAAGCAATCGGCAAGGCAAACGGTCTGTGCGATCCAGGTGCATGTCACCTATACCAACGACCGACCCGCGGGCCAGAATATCCGGGTTGACTTGCTCAACGAGCAGGGCATCGTTATGGACCAGCAATTTACCGACGGCTCAGGACAGGTATCGTTTGCTGTCAGCAGCGCCGAGGCCGGGGGCTATCAGGTGCGGGCCTCAGGAACGGAAGTTGAGGAAGGCCTCTCCGACGCGATCATCGTCAATGCCGGCGACCGCAACACTGTGGCTTATGTGCGCGTGGAGCCAAAGCCGGCAGCCGGCGCTTCTGCCACCATTAAGACCAACAAGTCGGTATCTACTTCAGCCAATGAATTGAGAGTTCCCCTCGACGCCAAGCGTTCCTTCACGAAGGGCATGGATGCCCTCTACCGGCACGACTATCCCAAGGCGGCTGAGGCGTTCGAGAAAGCCGTCGCCATCTATCCGCAATACGATATGGCCTACGACAACCTTGGCGTCACCTACGTTATGCTTGGCCAAACCGGCAAGGCACGCGCCGCCTTCGAACGCTCCGTTCAACTGAACGACAAGAGCCCCGATGCCGACCGCAATTACGCTCGCCTGCTGCTGAAAAGCAACGAGAATAAGCGGGCACTCGAATTGTTGAACAAATCGTTGAGCGTCGATCCGCTGAACCCGTCCACTCTCACGTTGATCTCTATCGCCCAATTTCGCACCGGCGACGTGGACGACGCGCTGCAAAACGCACTCCGGGTTCACCAAGTCGCCCACGAGCCACACGCGGCCGCGCACTACATCGCCGGCCGCGCCTACGAAGAGAAGCAGGAATACCAGAAGGCGAGAGTTGAGTACGAAACCTATCTCCAGGAGGAGCCCGACGGGCCTGACGCCTCGCAGGTGCACGGCGCTTTGTCCCGCCTGACAGCCAGCGCCAGCCCGGCGCCGCAAGCCAGCGCGCCACAGTAGGGACGGCAGGCTTCTCCGGGGCTGTACAATTCTTGGACTGCGTCAGTTGATGGGCATCTCAAGCGCGGGCTGCTCACTTTAACGACGAATCCGATTCACTTTGGAAGAAGAGGAGACTACCGATGGCAAACGAAAAACGCTGCGCCCATTCGCAATGTCAGTGTACGGTCCCAGAGCACGAAAAGTACTGCAGCGACTACTGCCAGGACGCACACAAGGTCGGCGACACGGAGATCCAGTGCGACTGCAAGCACGAAGCATGCGCGCTTTAGGGTAGTTCCAGAGTTCTACACCGGTGGAAGCGCTGGGCTTCAGCTCGGATCAATTGGGGGTAGAAAGCAGTGCGATGGGGTGATAGTTGCAGACAGCCCGAGATGCGACTGGCGCGCTTCAGGCGGATTTCTTGAGGTCCTTCATCTCTTCCCGCACCCGTCGGAAGCGGCGCAGCAGGGAAGCGAGGTATCCCAGCAGGACTACCCAGGTGACGATATAAGCGGCTTTCAATGCGACCGGACCGGTCATCGCGCGCCTCCCTGTAAAGCTACGGCGGCATGTTCGGCTTCCACTCTATCCTCCAGCCGCTGCAAGCGGTAGCGAAGAATCAGCAAAACAATTCCCACGCAGGTAAACGCCAGCAAGTTCGAGAGGAAGGCGTGCAGCATCGCGGGGTCGAGGCCCGAGTTCTCGCCACCGCCCATCACCGGCGAGGGATGCTGGGTGCGAAACCAGCGGATCGACATATAAACGATGGGCACATCCACGAATCCAAAGACTGCCAACGCCGCCGCCAGCACTTGCTGTTGTCCTCCGGCGGCAAAGCGTCGCAGGACGAGATAGCTCACGTAGATGAGCCAAAGCACCAGCGTCGTCGTCAGTCGCGCATCCCACGTCCACCAGATTCCCCACACCGGCCGCGCCCAGATGGGCCCTGTGATAAGAACGATCGTGCAAAACGTCACCCCAACCTCAGCGGAAGCCACGGCGAGGGCGTCACTCGCTGCATTGCGTTTCCACAAGTACACGACGGACGCCAGGAAGTTGACGAAGAAGCACACGCCTGCCGTCCACGCCGAGGGCACGTGATAGTAGAAGATGCGTTGCACGTTGCCCATGGTCTGTTCGGTGGGAGCAACGAACAGTGCCTGATAAGTGCTGTAGGCCAGCAATGCGACAGTAAGCACGACAAAAGCTATAAACATCTTTTTCATTCGAATTCTATACACTCAAAGAAAAGATCCATCCACTATCCACTGAACGTTCATTCCGCGTTTAACACCGTTTCAAACAACAGCAGACACACTGCCGTAAACACCACATCGTAAACTGCCAGCATCTTGATCCAGAAATCAGGTGACGCCTCGCCCGTCAGAATGGACGTGGTTGCATCCACCATGCCGAGCAGCGCCGGAATCGAAATAGGGAACAGAATGAGCGGCAGCATGATCTCTCGGCTGCGGGTGCGAATGGAGAGCGCCGCAAAGAATGTCCCGTTCACGACCAAAGCCCAAGTGCCGAGCAATGCGACAACGACTAATTGCCAGACCGGTCCAATCGAGCGCAGCCCATAGAACACCACAAACAGCGGCGTCATTAGTAGCTCCAGCACCAGAACGAACAGGAAATTACCGATCGCTTTGGCGAGGAACAACGCGTTTGGCGGCGCCGGTGACACCCGGTAAGCGTCCAGCACCTGATTGCGCAACTCGCGCGCCCACGTCTGGTTCAACGCGAAGATTGCCGCGAACAGCAGCGCCACCCAGACCAGCCCGCCCGCGATGTGCCGCGATTCTTCCGCCGTGGGGTTGAAGGCGAAGCTAAAGACCACAACCACCAGCAGTGCGAAGAACAGCATGGAGTTGATCGCATCTTTTGAGCGCCACTCTAGGCGAAGGTCCTTGAGCAACGTCGCGCGCGCCATCGTGAATGTGCTCATGACGGCATCTCCACGATGGCCCTCGACGCCGTTGCCTCGCGAGCGACAATCTGGCCGGCCGTCATCTGCACGAATTCGTCGGCGATGCCCTCCATCAATGCCGCCTGGTGAGTGACGACGAAGATGGTCTTGCCCTGATCGCGGACGCGTCCCAGCACCGCCGCCATGTCATGCGCCGAGCGAACATCCACGTTGGAGAACGGCTCATCGAGCAGGATCAGATCCGGGTTGTGCAACACCGCGCGCGCCAGTGACAGCCGCTGCCGCATGCCTTGCGAATATTGGCCTACTCGCCGCGACAAAGCCGGATCAAGCCCAACGATTGTCATCGCTCTTTCGCAGACGCTGTCATCATGTAGGCCATAAAGCCCGGCAAAATAACGCAGATTGTCCATTCCGTCCAGCTCGTCGTAGAGCAGAGGAGCGTGCGCCATGTATCCCACGCGGTGCGCGACCTCGCGGATGTTGCCTGCGCCGAGCAGCGTGACCTTGCCCTGGCTCGGCTGCATCAGCCCGGTGACGATGCGCAACAGCGTGCTTTTGCCCGCGCCGTTGTCACCCAGAATGACGTGGAGCCGTCCCGGCGCGAAGCTTGCCGAAATGTCGCGAATCGCGGCAAAGCGGCCGAAGAACTTCACCAGATTTTCGAGGATGATGGCAGGCGGGGAAGATACTTCCTTAATGCCGGTCGTGCTGTGCGCTAGGTCTGTGTTGTGCATTCCGTCAGCGGCTGGATTCATGGCCAATCGGCGAAGCCGCAGACGGTCAGAGCTTGAGCCGCTCTTCCACGCGGGTGATCCGGTTGTCGATGTCTACCACCTTGCTGGTGAGATCGTCGAACTTCTGATCGAAGCGGGCGAACCGCATGTTCATGTCAGAGCGGAGATCGCGGATGCCAGTATTCTGAAAGTAAAACCCCACCAGGATCACAACCAGCGGCAGGCACAGCGCTGTAAAAAACTGGGCATTGCTCATAGAGTTATTCTAACTCCGCACTGGTTCGGTAAGACTATTGGCCCTGCGCTCCAGCTTGCGCGCCTGTGAGTGCCGCCTTCTGCGCATTGCCCTCCGCAGCGGGAGCAGCGCCCGGTTGCTTAGGTGCATACTTGGAGGCGCATTTGGCCTGGATGTTCGTGGCCCGGAATACGCCGTCGCGGCCAAATCTTCCTTCCGCCAGCGCCTGCGCGTTGTCTTTGAAGGTGTCGGGCGGCGCTTCGGTCCCGCTATAGACGACCGGCAGCGTACGGTCCTGTTCGACCAGCAGAAACTCCAGATGAGTGCCCTGTCGCTTGATGGAACCGGGAACAACGTTGCCCGCGACGCGCAGCCGCTTGCTGTAGGCGCCGTTGCCCATGCCGTTCAGTTCCTTAATGGTGACGTAGTAGCTCTTGCTGTCCCGCACGCCGGTGAAAGCCAGATAACCCAGCGAGAGCAGAATGATGGCGATTACAGCGCCAAAGCGCACGTACCTGCGTCCCTGATCAGACATCGAACGAATCCCCGCAAATTAAGGCGTCACCTTGCCCACAGAAACGGCAAGGTCTTCCCAGATGACTAAGGATACCGCCTTTGACCGCACACCGCCATGTGATTTACGTCACAAACGGCAGGGTTTTTCTGGAATCAGCAAACTACGCTGGGAGACTGTGACCGTTAGGCCGCTCCGCGGTGGCGCGTAGCCTGGTCGAGGCTGCGCCGCACTAACTCGATCAGTTCCGTCGGGGGAAAAGGCTTGGCTCGGAAAGCCACGTCCAGACCGTCATATTCCGCGAAGGCCTCGGGCATCCCGCTCAGCACGACCACAGGAATCCAATTGTTTTCCGCGCGAATGGAGCGCACCAGCTCAGAACCGCTGGTGTCCGGCATGAAATGATCGGTGACCACCACCCCGATACGGTCTGCCAGAGTACGCAACAAGGCAAGAGCGCTTTCGGCGGTCGTCGCCACGTGGACCTGAAACCCTGCCTTTCGCAGCACGGCTTCGCGGACCTTCAGCTGTAATGGATTGTCGTCGATGAGCAAGACATCGCTCAAGCGTTCCACACACTTCCCTTCAGCAGCCACAGGCGCAACCCTTCACAGCAAGGAAGTCGGAGCCCTCTCCCTGCCACGCTGGTCAAACATACTAGCGCAAACCGAGACAAAAGTGAGCGCCTCACAAACTATAAAGCGAACCCGAAGTAGTGCTACATCGCACAGGAGAATACTTCCCGCTGCTCGAGATGCTTCGCCAGCCGCGGGTCTTGCCTGTGAAAAGTCGATGCCCCAGCATTTTCGGGCGTGAATTACGCGATATTCGGCCCTCCGCTAACCTCTCTCATCGCCTGAAACCAGTCCTGCTCCGGAGAACCGCCCATTCCGCCACGCTGCAGGTAAAGCTCATACGCCCGCTCGCGGATCTTCTCCTCCGGCACTGGCGAACCCTGAGATTCCTGAGCAAATTCGGGCGACGTCGTTACCGGTTTCGCGGCCTGAATGCCATTTCCGTTCTCAGGCTTGGCCTTCCGGGTCCGTTTCTTCGGCGTTTCGCTGTCATTGGCTCGTGTTACTTTCGGCATCGTACCTCACTCCTAGTCCCAACAAATTTGCAACCGGTCCACGCACTAAGTCGCGGCCGACTGCACTACTTCCACTATAACCAATTTTGGCTGGTTTGGGGCGCTTAGGTGCCGTTTTTCACAACTTTCTGCGAATCAACTTGGTTAAGTGCCGCTCGTCACGTTCGATCGCATCCGTGGCTGTCGAATCAGCGGCTTGGGTGTCCAATTGGCAGTCGTTGCAGGAACTTAGCGAGCGCCAGTTGCGTACCACACTAAGGAGCGGAGTACCATGTTCATGGTGTTCTTCGAGATTCTGCGGCAGATGTTGCGGAGCTTGTGGGCGCATAAGTTGCGCTCCTTCCTGACGATGTTCGGCATCGCCTGGGGAGTCGGCTCGCTTCTGCTGCTGGTCGGTTTGGGCGAAGGTTTCCGCTCCGGCAACCGGCGCGAGCTGAATTCGCTCGGCGAAGACATCATGTTTCTGTTCCCGGGACGCGCGCCCGCGGTCGCCGGCAACATGAGTTCCGGCCGGGAATATCACCTCACTTATCAGGACTACCTCGACATTCAGCGCGAAGCGCCCCACGTCCGGGCCGTCGCGCCCGTGCTGCGAAGGACCGACATTCGCGAAGTCAGCGAGTACGGCAACACCAACGGCGAAGTAGTCGGTGTTCCGCCGAACTTCAACACCATTCGCTATCTGCCTCTCGACAGCGGTCGCTGGCTCAATGACGCTGACGACACCCAGAAGCGCTTCGTTTGCGTCATCGGCGACGAAATGGTGAAGAACCTGTTCCCCGGCGGAAGAACGGCGGTTGGCAGCTCGATCCTGCTGAACGATGTTCGCTTCGAAGTGGTAGGCGTGGTGCAGCGCGTGGGCCACGGCGATGACAACTCCACCAACAATCGCGTCTTCCTCACCTACACCATGATGCATCAGTTCTTTCCGCTGACCGCAGATCAGCAGGAGAATGCCATCTCATTCATCAACTATCGCCCCCGAGTGCGCGACGAACACGATCTCGCGCGCCAGGAAGTGCGCAAGATCATCGCGCGTAATCATGGCTTCGACTGGCACAACGAAGACGCCTTCGAAGATTGGGACACCGTCAAGAACGCCGAGATGGTGGGCAAGATCTTCGACGTGATGGACATCTTTCTCGGCGGAGTGGGCCTGGTCACGTTGACCTTGGGCGCCATCGGCATCGTGAACATCATGCTGGTGGCCGTCAGCGAGCGCACGCGCGAGATCGGCCTGCGCAAGGCGCTGGGCGCCACCAACCGCAGCATCCTGCTGCAGTTCTTCCTGGAAGGCGCATTCCTGACGCTGATGAGCGGCGCCATCGGCATGGGTGGCGCAGCCTTGCTGATGCAGATGATGAGCGGCATGGGCAAAGTGCCCGGCTTCGATCCTCCCACAATGTCGTACATGTCGGCGACCGTCGCCATCGGAACGCTGGCTCTGGCCGGAATTTTCGCCGGCCTTTATCCCGCGCGCAAGGCCTCCATCTTGCAACCGGTTGATGCCTTAAGGCAGGAGTAGCCAATGGTGAAAGATATCTGCATCCAGGCTTACGGCGCGATGCGCTACAACCGCCGCCGCACTGCGCTCACCATGCTCGGCATGGCCTGGGGCATCGCCACCGTGGTTCTCCTGCTGGCCTACGGCGCAGGATTCGGGCGCGCCATCGAGACCATATTCGCCAACTGGGGCACCCGCATCATCGGCGTCTTTCCCGGACGCACATCGCAGCAGGCCGGAGGTCAGAAAGCCGGCACCAAGATCAAGTTCACCTTCGACGACATTGATCGCATCGTGAACGCTGCGCCACTGGTGCATCGCATCACGCCGGTGGTCGAGAAGCAGAGCAACGTGCAGCAGGATGTTCGCACCTACACGCTCCCCATCAACGGCGTTTACCCAACCATGTTCAAGATTCAGGCACTGCATCTGGGCGAGGGCCGCCTGCTGAATGAACAAGACGAGATGTCGCGGGCGCGCGTTGCTGTGATCGGCTCCGAGGCGAAGTCCAAGCTCTTCTCCGGCCAGTACGCGCTGGGACAGTTCATTCGCATCGACGGCATCAGCTTCCAGGTCGTCGGCATCCTCTCGCCCCACATGCAGGAAGGCGACGACAGCGTCAACAAACTGGTCTACATCCCGTTCACCACCATGGGGGATTTGAAGGACACGCATTACCTTGACGGCATCTGGCTCGACTATGAAGGCAACCAATACGAACTGGTCGAGCGCCAGGTGCGCGGCGTGCTGGCCCAGCAATACAACTTCAAGCCCGACGACAAGCGCGCCGTCTTCGTTTACAACATGATGAAGCAGTTGAAAGAGTTCAACATCGTCATCACAGGTTTGCAGATCCTGTTGGCCTTCATCGGCACCCTGACGCTGGGGATCGGCGGCGTCGGATTGATGAACATCATGCTGGTCTCCGTGACGCAGCGCACGCGCGAGATTGGAGTGGAGAAAGCGCTTGGCGGACGCAGGCGCGACATCCTCTTCCAGTTCCTGGCCGAAGCGCTGGCCATCACCTTCGCCGGCGGCATCGCCGGAATTGTGCTCGCCTACGCAGTCGCCATCGGCGTGGGACGCATCACCTTCTATAGCGCCATCGCCAAAAACGCCGAGGCCGCCGACATCCGGCTCATCATCGACCCAACGATTGTCGTTGTCGCCACACTCATTCTGGCATTCGTCGGCCTGGTCAGCGGAATGTTGCCCGCCATCAAGGCTTCGCGCCTGGATCCGATCGAAGCGCTACGCTACGAGTAGGGAAGAGCAGCGCTGAGCCGGAGAAGTGCCTTAGAGCGGCGCTGAACCTGATTATTAATCGGGGCCCTGATGATTTGAAGGGGCACGGCTTTAAGCCGTGCCGTAAAACTGTGCTGTGTTGATGGTGGCTTCAGCCACTGAGGGGCCTCGCTTTGGCGCCAGCTTCATTGAACCCGGCACAACGGCCAGGCTGGTCGCCTGACCTACGGGATGAACTGATGCCGGTGCCAGAATTCCTGAATTAGAGTTGAAGATATAGAGCGCGGAAGTGCAGTCGTAATAGCCGGAACGGTTGCACTGCGTGGCCAGCGCGTACAGGTGGTTGGCATTGTCCCAGGCCAGGGAGCTGAAACTCAGCAAGCCGGGCGGGGGCAACTGTTGCGGCGCCCCGACCATGGCCAGCTTTCCATCCGGCAGCAATTCGTACATCTGGATAAAGCTCTGATAAGACTTCTGACCGGTCTGCACCATCTGCAGCATAGCCAGATACTTCCCCGAGGGATCGAAGGCCATGCTGTTTTCGTAGAGCATCAATCCTGAGCCCGGTATCAGCGCCAGGGTCCCGTCGGGGTTGATGCGGTACGTGCCCAGTAAACTACCGTCCCAATTGCAGCAATAGCCCCCAGTGAACTCGATTGCCGCGTAGCCGGTAGCCGACACCGCCAGATTATTCACGCAGCCAACAGAGCCGTTCGGGAAGAGCTCTGGCGGCGGCTCAGCACCAGGATTAACGCGGCCCAGCCTTCCGTCACCGGCATTCCGCACAAACCCCCATACGCTCCCATCCCACTTGCAGACGCTCGTGGTGTAGGCGTAGCGGTCATCGGGGGAGAAGCTCAGAGGCCAGCCGCCGGCCGTCGCATAGATGGGGTCTTGCGATGGATTCGCGACATACGAAAGTGATCCGTCGGGCGCGATGCTCCAGTTGAGATAAGCGTTATTAGAGCCATCGAAAAACCACTCGAAGACGTACAGGGTTTGGCCGCTGAGATCCAGGCTAAGTCCGCCCGGGCCGCCATCGCACTTATAGCCCTGCTCGTGCCGACATATATCGTAGGCGGTGCCGTTCACTGAAGAAGTTTGCTGAATTGAGCCGTCCGCGCGGCGAGTGTAGGTGACGATGTTATGGCCATCGTCGCCGAACAGAAACTTGGGATTGCCGACCAGATCGAAACTGGGCCCTTGGAATGGCGAACCCGGGACCTCCTGGGCCGAACCGTCGCTGGCCACGGCAAAGCCGGTAATGTACATGTCCCGTGTGCCTTTGCTGCTCCCCTGCTTGTTCGAACCTACATAGACATAAGCTGAGGAAGCAGGGGCGTTCGCCGCGGCACTGCCGGAATTGCCGCTGTCCGGGCCGGCGGCATCAATCATGCCGGAGACGTTGAGACCACCGCGGACGGTGGCCGCGCCGTTGCCTTGCAGCAGAACCAAGCTGATCACAACCACACATATGAGAACAGGAGAGAGTCCCGACCGGGATCCGGAAGACGATGCGCAGCACATGGCAGGAATCCTTCTTTCCTGACGTTGCTTTTTAAGATTGAGAACCGCGGCGAAAGGTTTTCTGCGGAAAGAAAAGAAGGGTATTGTCGACAGGTGGGGACAACCGTCCGTCCGCGGTTTTCATCTACCTGCGCGATGTGTGTCGAACGGAGAAAGCCTCTATGTCGCGCCTACACCAACCTTTTGTCGCCCACCCGCGAGCGGCAACCGCCGTGTTCGCTTTATCGCTCGCCATTGTTCTGATCCTCGCCATACCCCAACCGGCGCAGGCGCAGACGTTCGACGTGCTATACAACTTCACCGGCGGAGCCGACGGGCGAACGCCTTCCAGCGGCGTCCTGCTCGGCCCGGACGGCAGCCTCTACGGAAACACGGTGGGCCAGGGAAGCACGTTGAACGGTGATTGCGAGGCCGGAAAAAAAGAAGGTGGCTGCGGCACAGTCTTCAAGTTGACCAACACGGGATCCGGCTGGACGCTCACGACCCTGTACTCCTTCCAGGGCGGCACGGATGGAGACGCCCCCTGGGGAATGACGTTCGCCCCCGACGGGAGTCTCTACGGCGTAACCGCCGGCGGCGGCGTTCCATTGAGGCTGTGTGCTGAATTCTTCCCATATTACGGTTGTGGCACGGTCTTCAAGCTGACGCCTGACTCCGGCGGGAGCTGGACGGAAAGTGTGTTGTATCGATTCCAGGAGCAGGGGCTTGACGGTTGGTTTCCGGATGCGCCGCCGGTCCTCGACTCCGTCGGCAATGTTTATGGCACAACCGGCGGGCCTGGTGAGTGCGGTCAAAGCGGGGCCTGCGGTGCTGCCTACAAGCTAACCCCTTCAGGCGGAGGCTGGAATGAGAGCGTCATCTTTTATTTCGGTGCCGAAGGATGGGGTCCGAACGGTGTCGTTATTGATCCGGCAGGAAACCTGTATGGCACGACTTGGTCAGGCGGTGACTTACAAGGCGACTCTCCTCTCATTTACAACGATGGGAACGGCGTCGCCTTTGAGCTGACCCCTTCCTCCAATAGCTGGAATGAGACTGTTCTCCACGATTTCAATTTGCGGCTGCAGCTCGGCGGCGGCGTAAATCCTTCTGGCGGCCTGACCTTCGATCACGAGGGCAATCTGTATGGCGTGACAATAATCGGCGGCTTCAACTATGCAGGAACAGTATTCCAGCTGACTCCCGAGGGAAATAACTGGACCTTCCAGACTCTGTATAGTCTCCAGGGCTCGGACCAACTCGGACCGATTGGCAGTGTGGTCATCGATTCAGCCGGGAATCTGTACGGCGTCAGGGACGGTCTGTCAGATACTCACATCCCCAATTACGGGACCGTCTTTAAGCTGACACACACCAGCAGCGGCTGGATTTACAGCGTGCTTCACGAGTTCATCAGCAGCAGCGGCGGAAAGTACGTGCCTGGGGCGCTGACACTCGACGCGAACGGAAATATCTACGGAACGGCAAGAAGCGGAGGAGCGTACGGGTACGGAGTAGTGTGGGAGATCACGCCGTAAAGCAGTGGTCAGTGGCCAGTTGTCAGTTGTCAGTTGAACTCGCGTCGTTCGGGCGTCAGGGGCAAAGTCTGCAGTCAGGAAAGGACAACTGTTCTGCCACGCTTTTCATCCCATTTCGGCAATGTCTTCGGAATGGAGAAAGCCACGATGTCGCGCCCAAACCGACCTCTGCGTTGGAATTTCGTCACCCGCCTGCTGGCGGCGATCGCCGTCGTCGCTTTGTCGTTCACCACGGTTCTCCTCGCCGCACCTCCGGCGCAGGCCCAGAACTTCAAGGTGCTTTACAACTTCACCGGCGGGATGGACGGGTCAGGTCCAGCCGCAGGTCTAACTGCTGACAGCGCCGGAAATCTTTACGGAACCACATCCGGCGGCGGATGGGTCAACCCTAACTGCGGAGTTTATGGCTGCGGCACCGTCTTTGAGCTTAGTCCAACGCCCTCCGGCTGGAGCTTCAAAACGCTTTATGCATTTCAGGGTGGCGAGGATGGCTCGCAACCTGTAGCGCGAGTGATCATTGGGCCGGAGGGGGGCCTTTACGGCACAACCCAGGAGGGCGGTGAAGGTGGCGGATTTTGCAATTTTGGAGGCTGCGGCACCGTCTTCAAGCTCACGCCTTCCAATGGCGGCTGGACCGAAACCGTAATCCACCGCTTTGGAATTGACATCTCACCCGGCCAATATATGCCGATGGGCGCGCTGGTTTTCGACCGCGCGGGAAACCTCTTCGGTGTGACCCACTATTGCAGCAATGGCTGTGTCTATGAGTTGACACCTTCGGGCGATACATGGACATACACCCCCGTCGCAGTCGTCACCTGGCCCAACGCCGGTGTCACCTTCGACCAGCTTGGCAACCTCTACGGCACTACGGGACTCGGTTACGTTTATCAGTTAACGCCCTCGGACGGAGGTTGGAAGAACCAGACTATCTACAGCAATAACAAGGACCTTTTTTCGAGCGGCGTGATTGTTGATGCTTCCGGCAACCTCTAC
>CAWGMV010000038.1:0-36523 GCA_963823635.1 uncultured Acidobacteriaceae bacterium
CATAGCTGCAACCCTAGGAGGAGCAACTCACCCTCCAAAGCCTTCTTCTACGTATGCGCCCGAAAGCATGAGGATTACTTCTTAGACCACACGTATTCCCACCGCCATTGCGCAAACTTGTGCCTAGGCAGTGGAAATTGAGAGTCCCTATACGGTCGCCGATGGGGGTTTGTTCCGATTTGGGAATCTCCTCTCGTTTAGGAAGCCGTTCCAACACCGGTCATCAAGGATACTTTGCCGCGCCCCGGCAGTGGAAACTGTCGCTGTATCCGGTACCGCCCCGCGGGCGATCGATTTCCGTAAAATCGGTAACGGAGTTTAGCCGCAATCTTCCAGCAGCGCTAGTCGGGCGCGATGCGGCTCGCGGCTCGCCATCTCTCTTGGCCTTAGAAGCTCCACTTCAACGCGAACTGGAAGACCCGCGGCCCGTACAACGCATTGATGATTTGCAGCTGACCGAATCCGGCTTCGGGAACCAGGTAACAAACCTGGTTCAGGGTCTGGCCGTCGCCGCAGGTCTTGCCAACCGGCTGGTACTGCACCGGATTTACGCCGTTGCCATTTTGCACGTACCAGTTGGGATGGTTCAGCAGATTGAAGACCTGCACCTGCAAACTGATGCTTTGCCGCTCGGTGATGGGAATTCGCCGGGAAATGCCGAGGTCGATCTGCTGCGTCCACGGCCCATAGAAGGAATCCAGCCCAACGTTGGGACTTGGTCCGGCGCCGTCGATGCCGAGAGCCGAGTTGGCCGTCGTCTGATTCACAGCACTGTCATTCAGGCTGCTGTTGGCGCCAGTGCAGTTAAGCTGGCTCAATGAAATCGATCCTGAAGTAGAAGTCGTGCAGGCGTTGTCAAGCAGCGCCGCGTACGGACGTCCCGAGGAAAAGAGCATCACAGTACTGACCGTCCAATTCGAGAGCAGGCCATTAACCAGGTGCGATTCGAAACGCTTACCCAGGAAGGGCTGATAAACCGCGGACATGACTAATCTGTGCCGCTGATCCAATAAGTAGGGGGCGCGGGTGTTGCTGAAATCAGACTGATTGTTGAAGTCCACGCCATTCGACATCAGGTTCTTGCCATAGGTATAGGACGCCTGCAGGGCCAGCCCCGACTGCAAGCTGCGCTGCAGTTGGACGAAGAAGGAGTTGTAGTTGTTGATCCCCGGACTGATGAGCGCATTAATCTGGTCCAGATTTGGATTGATGCGTCCTTCCTGCAACATTGCACTGTCAAGATTAGGCAGCGCCACCTGCGGCCCGCTGCAGGGCACCTGGGTGGCGTCATTCGGACACACAATATAGGTCGTCGTCCCACTGGGAGGAATCAGGTTCAGATCGTAGGCGCTGGATGAAATCAGGTGCACGCCGCGCGTCCACATGGTGCCCAGGCTGAGAGTCATGTTAGGAAGGATCTCGCGCTCAATCTGCAGGCTCGATTGCAGTACATAGGGGAAGCGAAAGCTCGGATCCACCAGGGATATGTTGGGCGCGCCGAAAAGGGACGGATCGCCGATGCGTCCCGGAAACACCGCGAGTTGTTGATTGGGAGCAAGGTCTGGGTTGTAGGTGGCCAGTGCCGAGGATTGTTGTGTAGGCAGCCCGTTGGAGATCACCGCGTTGCGATAATTCAGTCCGTTAAAGTTCTCGTAGAACCAGCCAAACCCACCTCTAACCACAGTCTTGCTGAGTGGCTGCCAGGCAAAACCGAAGCGCGGAGCGAATCGCTGGTATTGATTAGGGAATTGACCGGTCAGCGGAAAGGCCGGATTCTCTTTCGGCTGGGGATAAATCTGGAAGTCTTCGCGGAGGCCAAACTCGAGGGTCAGATCCGGCCGCACCTGGTAGGCGTCTTGGACATAGAAGGCCAGATACGGCACCTGAAAGGAGAAAACCGGGTTTCCGGCCGCTTGGGCAAAGGTGTCGTAAATTCCCAGCGCAAAGTTGGGGAAGCTGGAAAATGAGTAGGTACCCGCGAGCGTGCCGTTCTGCCGCTGTGCATCGGGATCGAAGCCGCCAAAAGATGTGTCGGTCACCTTGGTGATGCTGCCTTCGACGCCGAACTTGAGACTGTGTTTGCCCCAGACATAGTTAACGCGGTCAGCCACTTCCCACGACCATTCGTTGGTGCGGCCGGCGGCAAAACCCGCGTTCCCCAATTCGAAGTTCGACGGTATCGACAGCAGCACGGATGGCAGGGTCGGATCCACGATCCCAGTGGGCGTGGAGTATTGGTCGTCGCGCGCAAAGCTGACATGAAATTCGTTCAGCGCACTGCCGCCCAAAGCGTGAGTCCAACCAAACGCCGCCTGGTAGTCGCGAAGGTAACTGTTGGCCAGCGTGCTGATCCCGAACAGCGGCGTCGAAGAAGACGTGATCTCGCCGTTCGGCGAGTCGAAGCGATTCATGTTCAAGCTGAGGTAGAGCTGGTCTTTTTGGCTGGGATTGAAGTCAAGCTTCGAGAATAGTGCGAAATCATTACGGTAACGTGAGTGTGTGCCCAGGTTGGATTGGATGGCATACAGGGAGTTGGAAACTTGCTGTAAATAAATCGCGTTGGACGGATCAGGCTGGTTGAGAGAACTGGGGACTGGCAACGGCCCGTTCGGCGGGGGCAAGGCGACACCAAGTGGCACGCCGAAGTCCGCCTGCGTTACCGACTGGTAGTCAGAATTGATTACCGAGACAGGATTCTGCTCAAGCTGCTGTTCGTAGTCGGCGAAGAACCAGAGCTTCTGCCGGATGATAGGACCGCCGACCGAGCCTCCAAACTGCTGGAGAATGTCCAAGGAACGCGGAATGCCGCTCTCCAGGTTGATGGCGCTGTTAGCGCCGGTACCAGAATTGCGGTTATAGTAAAAGGCGTTGCCGTGAAAGGTATCGCCACCTGACTTGGTAACGGTGTTCAAGAATCCGGTCGCCCCCGCGCCATAGGCGGCGGAATACGGCGATATTGCGACCTGGAATTCCTGGATGGCATTTTCGCCGAACACATATGGCACGCGCTCGCCGCCCCGTGCGTTTCCAAAATAGTTGCTGCTGGCGTTGGCGCCGTCAACGGTGAAGAAGTTGGCTCCGTTACCATTGGCATACCCCGAATCCTCGCCGCCTTGTTCTCCGCCAAAACTGACCAAGCCGGTTTGACCATCCGAGCTCGCGTTCGGAGTGAGCAGCGAGAAATCCGTGTAGCGACGACCATTCAGCGGCAGATCGCTCAACAGATTACGACTCACGACTGTGCTGGCGCTCGAATCCGTTGTGCGCAGGGTTGGGACCTTGGCTGTAACCTCCACCGTCTCTGAGTGCGAACCGGCTTGGAGCCGGGCATCTACGGTCGTCGTCTGACCCACTTCTACGGTCACCACACTCACATTGACCGTGCGGAAACCGGGCGCGGTTATCTTCATGGTGTATTCGCCAATGGACAGCGAAGGAAAGACATAGGCGCCATCGCGATTGCTGGTTTGTCTGGCAGTGGTTCCGGTGGACAGGTCGCGTGCTTCGACGCTCGCCCCGGCCACGACTGCTCCGCTGGGGTCCGACAGCACGCCCCGAATGGCGCCCGTCCTGACGACAGTCTGAGCTTGGCCCTCCAGCACGCCGAAGGTTGCCAGCATAAGTAAGCCGCAAACTAGCTGAGCAAGAAAAGCTTCGGTTGGAGTTAACCGCAGCGGAGAGACCGATAGCCTTCGAGTTACGTCAGAGTTCATGAGCGTGGATTTCTATTTTGACATTTCGAAACACCACAACACACGCCGGATTGTAGCCATTACTGCGAATACAGCGACGTCATGACTGCATTCATCGCAATCATGTGGACGGCACGTCCCTCGACTAAACGCACAGAGCGATCTCGATGATCTAGAGGCAGCTTCACTGCGAGTCTATAAGACCTTCGCAAAGTTATGGCTGGCATCTGGACGTAACCTGGCATGGCTGACAATCTCGCAGTCATCTTGACCAGCACACTCTATCCCGCGGAACAAAGTTCCACTTCGGGACCACCAGGTTACTTTCGTAAGTTGACCCTGCGGAGTTTTGTTGCTCTTCCATATGCCTTCCGCCTAGGCTGAAGGTTGGGCGGGAGCCCGAGTTGAGGTGTGTCCGAAAGCCAGGGGCTAGGGGTCAGGGCCAGGGAAATCAGCCGTCACACTGAATGGGTGCCGTTAAGTCCTTTAGAATGTGGTACGCGATTGTAACTCATTACGGCTCTATTATTTGCGAGCATCCTCCCGCTAAGTTATTGATTTCAGGGTATCGTCAGGAGATAGGTCGTCAGCGAATGGTGCTCAATGCCAAGTGCTAAATGCTAAGTGCTAACTGCTAACTGGCCCCTGTCCAAAAGCGAAGAGCGAATCGTGGCATCCTCTCACTCGTCACCGAGCCGGTTGACCTACGTCACAGCTTTCCGGCGGCGATTGCGCTACAAAGAAAGTAGGCAATCGGGAGCCCTCTTGCCGGCGACCTGGCCGACCAGGGCGTTCCCTGTAGCGCCCCCACCCCGTGGGGAGAATGGTCGCGCAAGATGGCAACCGCACAGCTCACACCAGTCGGACTGGGCATCCACAATGTACTCATTGCGACGGATTTTTCGCGTTGCTCCAACCTGGCCCTCAGCTTCGGACTGGAACTGGCGCACGGCTACCGCGCGAACGCGTATGTCGCCTCCGTGCTGCCGACCGATCAGTTCATGGTCGCTGGCCCCGAGGCGTACGAAGCCGCCAAAGATGCGGCCCGGCGAGATCTGCTGGAACTCAAGCAGGAGCTGCGCAGAAAGCACTCCTACATCGAGGGCGAAGACTATCACCTGTTCCTGCTGGAAGGTGAGGTTGCGGAGTCGATCCTCGACTTCGCCCGGCAGAAGCAAATTGACGTGATCGTTGTTGGCACCCACGGCCGTGGAGGCTTGGGCCGCGCCCTGATGGGTTCGGTCGCCGAGCAAGTCTTCCGGAAATCACCGGTGCCGGTGCTGACGTTTGGGCCTCACCTGCAGCGGATCGCGCGCGCCGGTACGCCCAGGAGCATATTGGTGCCGGTGGATTTCACGCCTGCTTCAACGCGGGCGGCGCGCTATGCGGTGGCGATGGCCAAAGAGCACAGCGCGGCTCTGACTCTGCTGCACGTAATCGAACGCTGGCCGAGCCAGGCGCAAGCTGACCGCGCGCGCGTGATGCAATCGCTGCGAGAGAAGGTCGAGGACCTCGTACGCGAAGAAGCCAAAGGTCTGCGGTGCAACGTCCGCATTGAAGTGGGACGGGTGGTGGATACCATCCTGTACACCGCTGACAGTACCGAGGCCGATCTGGTGGTGCTGGGTGTGCGGCCCCGGACTGGGCTGCTCAATCGGCTCATGTGGCCGCACGCTTATGAGATTGTGCGCGAGGCCGCATGTCCCGTGTTGACGGTGCGCGGAGAGGTTGAGGAGCGCTGATTGCTAGCGCGGATCGCAAGCTCAATCTTGTTTTTGGCCCAAAGGAGCTGCGCTTTGCCATCGCATCCAATGGCTACTTTGGCTGCGCGCCGTCTAGCATCGTCAAGAGCATGATCATCTCCGTTCGCGCATAGATGGCATGTGGAAGATTGGCTTCCATGAACACCCACGAGCCGGCAGAAAGCTCTTTCTCCTCGCCGTCGAGGTTCACGCGCGCATCGCCTTGGAGGATCTCGATAATGGCTGGCACCGCAGCTGTATGCTGCGACAATTCCTGTCCGCCGGCGAAGCCGAACAATACAACCTTCAAATAGTCATCGCGATGAATGGTACGACTCAGCGTTCCGTCTTTCGGAATCTCAACTTCCTTCAGCAAGTTCGGTACGACCTTGTAGCTCGGCATGAGGCATCCTCCCTATCAATCAGTGGTACGGATAAAAGATGAAAAACAGCAGAGATATCGCGGTCAGAACCCATAATCCCGGCTTCAGTTCTCCTAGTTTTCCGGCGACGATCTTGCAAATCGGATACAGCACGAAGCCGGCGCAGATTCCGATGGCGATGTTGAACGTGAAGGCCATCAGCACAACGACCGCGAACGCCGGAACAGATTCGCTGTAGTCGGCAAAGTCGATGTGCTGGATCGGCGCCAGCATAAACAGGCCGACGATGATGAGCGCCGGCCCGAATGCCTGCGGCGGAATCGCTGCCACGAAGGGCGCGAAGATTAGCGTCAGCAGAAAGCAGGTGCCGGTAACGAGGACCGTGAAGCCGGTTCGTCCCCCGGCCTCGATTCCGGTGGCCGACTCGACATAAGCACCAGACGTACTGCTGCCCAGGGCGGGAGCGACACAGTTCATGACCGCGTCCACCAGCATTGGGCGTTCGATCTCCGGCAGGTCTCCGTTCTCATTGAGGAACCCGCCGCGCGCCGACACACCGATCAGGGTGCCCATGGTGTCCACGAATGCCGTAATGAAGATGGTCAGTACAACGGGGAATGCGCGCCAGGTAAGCGCTCCCCGAAAGTCGAGTTGCCAGACGATGGGCGTAATGCTCGGAGGCATGCTCACGATTGCACGAGGAGGTGCGGCGACGTGCGCAACGAAAGCTACCAGCGCAGTAACCACGATGCCCAGCAGAATTGCACCCGGAAACTTTCGGATCACCAGAATTGCGATCAGGATGAAGCCGAACATGGCCACCACTGCGGGCGGCGAAGTGAGGTTGCCGGCCTGCACGGGAGCACCGGGAACGCCCAGCTTCACCAGTCCGGTTTCATTCAGGCCAATGAAGGTGAGAAACAAACCAATCCCGACCGCGAAGCTGTATCGCAGCACTGTTGGCACGCCGTCCACAATCCATTGCCGCAGGCGCAAAACCGTCATAACGATGAAGGCAGCTCCGGCGATGAAGATTGCGGCCAGCGCGGTCTGCCAGCTAAATCCCAAAACTTTACACACTGTGAAAGCAATGAATGCGTTCTCGCCCATGTAAGGCGCGATTGCAAACGGACGGTTGGCGTAGAAGGCCATGAAGTAGCACCCAAACACAGCCACGAGAACTGTGGCCACAAACGATGGGCCTTCGGGAATTCCAGCAGCCGACAGGATCGCAGGGTTTACTACCACGATGTAGGACATTGTGGTAAAGGTCGTCAGGCCGGCGACAACCTCGCGGGTCAACGTCGTGTGATGTCCATGAAAGGCAAAAAGCGCATCCAGGAGCTTCAAGTGCACCTCGGTGCTTTTGTGTGGGGGCGGCAAGTAACGATCATGGCATGTGCCGTCGATTGGTCCGAGTTGCGTGGCATGAGCGGCTGTTGTTCAGTCGGTGGGCCTCTCCTTCGGCGGCGCGGAGGCGAAGAAATCCTGGCGGAAGCGTTGCGCGTAATTCCAGATCAACTCTTCCACCCGCTTAGGATCGGCTGACTTCACGATCAGTCCAACGTGGTGCTTCTTATCGTTCATGCGCCAG
Organism: uncultured Acidobacteriaceae bacterium; assembly: GCA_963823635.1. GTDB lineage: Bacteria > Acidobacteriota > Terriglobia > Terriglobales > Acidobacteriaceae > Bog-257. The sequence goes on from CAWGMV010000038.1 coordinate 7,412, forward strand.
ACAATCTCCGGGTCAATGTATGCGGATGAGTCGGGATCCTCCTGCCGCGCAAGTGAGATGAGCAGCCCGGCAGAATCGCCGTGGGGCGTGGGCGGCCCGTATGGAGTCTTGCCGCCGGCAATCTCGAGCTTGGCCCACTCTCTCCACATGTTGATTCCGGTGGCGGCTTCAATGAGGTCGGCAATGTGCGCGCCTCCCACGCGCGCCGATGTTTCGAGGAAGTAGAGCCTGCCATCGTCGCGACCGCAAATGAATTCGCTATGCGAGACGCCGCGCACCAACCCAAACGCCTTCAGCACCTTCTCATTCAGGTCTATCAGGGGCCGCGACTCGTCTGAGTCAGGAGGCAACGTGCGAGTGGTGAAGATGTCTCCTTCGTGCGAAACATCCATCGGAGGCCGCCCGTAGCGGCTGGCAATAGCGAACAGCAATTCACGGTCCTCAAAGATCGAATCCACGTGGTAGATGTCGCCAGGCACATATTGTTCCAGCAGAAAATACGACTGCTGGTCACCCAGTTTGTCCAGCGCTGACCAGAACTCATCGGTGGAATGAATCTTCTTGATCCCGATGGAGCCGGCAAACGAACGCGGCTTGAGCACCCATGGTGGCGGCACGCGATCGAGAAATTCGCGTAGGCTGGCATGGTTCAACACGTGGATAAAATCAGGCACGAGCAGGCCTTCATCTCGCGCCTTCGTGCGCATAGCAAGCTTGTCGCGGAAATAGCGTGCCGTGGTGTCGCCCATTCCGGGCGTGCGCAGATGTTCCCGCAGAGTTGCGGCGGTTTCCACGTCGAAGTCATCCAGAGCGACAATGCAGTCAATGTTCTCTTTGCGGGCCATGTAGCTGACGCCTAGTAGCACGTCCGCCACCTTCCATTTCCTGTCCACGTCCGGAATGTAGAAGGTCTCGTCAATGCTCTCGCGCGGCCAATCCTCACTGGCGAGACTCTGCGAGGTAAGCAGGAGAACGCGGCAGCCTTGCTGCCGGCACTCACGAATGAAATCGACACCTTTGAAATAGCTGGCAAGACAGAGAACTGTCACTGGGCGAGTTCCCGGATTAGCAGGCGTGGCCGACGAGGGCATGCAAGCTCCCTGATGCACTTCGGATGAAAATACACCACTGTATCACTTGTGGAAAGCGCTGGGCTCGTCAGGGATGCCTCACGCAGCCAGGGTAATCATGGGTGTTGATGAGGGTCTTCCCCGACAGCAATTGGCCGGAACCGATCAACCAGTACAAACAACACCAGAACGCCGGCTGGGAGGTACATTGCCCGCAACTCCCATGTGTGCTTCATGAGTGTTCCCAGGGCAGCGCCCGCTAAGTAGCAGATCCAGGCGGCAGCAAGTATCGCAGAATGGCGAACGTCCGGTTGCCTGGCCGCAAGCCTGGCCGTCTCTAATAGGGCGCTCGATTGCCGGAGCCGGTCGTAACCCCAAAAGATTGCCTCTGTAAACGACTCAGCAAACTTAGTCAGAGTCCCGGTGACAAATGTCGTGTAAACCGTGAGCGGGCCGACGTGTGTCAGGGTCACCGTCTGCACGCCCATCGCGAATGCCAGCATTGCCACCAACGCGAAATAGACAGGCGAGTGAAGATCCACAATCTGCCCGAGGTGCATTCTCGGAGTGGCTTGAGCGAAAAGGAGCAACAGAATGGCCTCAGCGGAGAGCGTGAAGGAGGCAATTCGCCTTATCCCAGTGCGAGTGGCGACTTCGATAGCAATACGAGTCAAAACCATCCCGGCGATAAAAGCGCCGACAGCAGATGCTGGGCGCATCAAGCCGGAGAGGTCACCCTGGCCCAAATACATGCCAACGTGAACGCTGTTGCCACTCATGTTGGCAGTAAAGACCTGGAACAAAGCGATGTAGCCAACCGCATCGACAAAGCCGCCTACCCCAGTGAGGCAGAGCGCAACGGCGGCTTTTTGCCTAGCGCCGAGTTGACGTGCCTTGGTCACAGACGAGAAAGTGCCGCCTTCGCTGCATGGAAGCCGCACATGCCGTGCACTCCGCCGCCTGGTGGCGTGGACGAAGAGCACAGATAGATGTCACCGGCTGAGGTTGCATAGTGCCGCCGCGTGGGACGGAACAGGAACTGACGCAAGTTAACCGCGCCGCCGCCGATGTCGCCGCCAACAAGATTGGCGTCCATGGCTTCCAGCGCGGCTGGAGAGAAAATCCTTCGCTCCAGGACGCATTCACGAAAGCCGGGCGCAAAGCGCTCGACCTCCGCCTCCAGGCGGGGCAGCATGTCGAATGTAGAGCCATTCGGCACGTGGCAATAGGCCCATGCCACGTGCCGCCCTTCAGGCGCGCGCGAAGGGTCAAACAACGTTGGCTGGGCCAACAGAACGAACGGCCGTTCAGCATGATGACCATGCCGCATGGCCTCTTCCGAAGCAGCGATCTCCCCCATTGTGCCGCCGATATGCACCGTCGCCGCCCGCAGACACTCTGCGGCTTTCCATGGGATTGGCGACGACAAGGCATAATCCACTTTGAACACCGCTGGACCGTACCGATAGCGCTCCAGTTGTCGTTTGTATGCTGGTGACAAACGGTCACCGTCAATCCGCAGTAATTGACGCGGGGTGACATCGCACAGGACCAGATCATGATCTGCGACGGCGTTGAGATTGTCGATTCGAGCGGCAGTCTTCACCGTACCGCCAAGCGCCAAGAGATGTCCGCATAGTGCGTCGGCGATAGACTGCGCCCCGCCCCGCGGAATGGGCCATCCGACGGCATGCGCAGCAGCACCGAGCACCAGGCCAAAAGAAGCGCTTAGAGGCTCTTCCAAGGCGAGAATGGAATGCGCGGCCAGCCCGGCAAACAGCGCCTTGGTTCGCGGATTGCGAAACCAATGTTGCGACAGGGCTATCGCGGAAGAAAAGCCCAGCAATCCCAGACGTGCGAGCAGAAAGGGATGCCCGGTTAACAGATGCACGGGCCGCAGGATTTCAGGCGCCAAGTGCTTCCATCGCTCCGCAAACGGTCCTATCAACCTGCGCCACTGCTTGCCATCTTCCCCTAGCGCGGCTTGCGCATCGCCGAGGTCGCGCTCCAGCATTACAGCGGTGCCATCGTCGAGCGGGTGTGCCAGCGGCGCAGGCGAGTGAATCCACTCCAATCCGTAATTGTGCAAGGGTAGCGATGAGAAGAATGGTGAACCAGCCGCCATCGGATGCACGGCCGAGCCGAAGTCGTGCATGAAGCCAGGCAGCGTCAGGGGCAGCGTGCGCGCCGCGCCGCCGGCTTGCGGCTCTGCCTCGAAGACCTCAACCTGCAAGCCAGCTCGGGCGAGGACAATGGCCGCCGCCAGACCATTTGGGCCGGCTCCCACGACAGCAGCTCGCCGACTTTGCGCGCCCTTGCTTGAGGCTATCAAGCAGCGTCCTTTCGCCGGTGCGACTCCTTTTCCTTTGCGATACGTTTGGACAGCAATTCCTTCGCTTTCTCCAATTCGGCCCGGCGCTCGGCGCTCAGGTTGTGTCCCGCGCGATTGATGTAATAGGTCAACATCCGCATTCCCGAGCCAGGGCCCTTTGGCGAGACCTTTTTCGAGGCCAGCTCTCTGGCGATCGTGGCTGCACTCTTGGTGAAGAGCCCCTTCTCTGGATGAGTGGAATCGGTTGTCACTGTGGCCACCCATCGATTAGTTTTTTTCGTTTTGCTTTTCCTGGCCGGCATGGCGCCTCCCGTGTTGGCGTGAGATGTGTCTTTCTACTTTCTATTGATGCGGCGGCAGCGGTTCGGGCCACTGCCCCACTCCCACTTTGCCATCCGGCAACAGCTCTAGCACCGGAGCGTAAAGGCCCAGCAGTTGCCGGTTCCACCACATTCCCGTGGCGCGCTTCTCCGCCAGAGTGGTGAACCAATACTTCCACAGCACGGCACGTACCTCCTTGGGCGGAGAATCTGGGAAGGGATTGCCGGCAAACAGCGTCAGCACGTCGGGTGACCCCGCAAGCAGACGTTCCTCGGTGCTGGGCACGATGAGGTTGTCGCGCCATGTGCCCAGCGACGCGAACCACAGGTTCCACTCGAAGCGCGGTTGATAAGGCGCATATATGCCCGGCGCTTTGCTCGGGTCCTGAGGCTTGTAGCGGAAGGGATAGGCGACCCATGTCTGCCCGTCGTTGGAGCCTTGGAACTCGATCTCGTAACGGCCGCGCGTCATCACCGCAAACAGGCCATAGCGATTGGCGATGCGAAATGGGTCGAGAGCGGCCACCGGCGATGTGGGCAGCGGCAAGCGTGGAAATAAAATCCAGATCATCTGTGCCGTCGTCGCATAGAAAATCCACGACAGCGTCACGCTGGTAAGGGCCAGCTTCAGGGCACGAAGCGAATGTGTCGGCCGCAGCGAGCCCCCTGCGCGGTCGCGAGCCGCCGCATCTCCTTCTGTGGATTCCGGCGACTCCGTGATGTTTTGGCTTTCCACCGGCTGAGGGGTAGGGGTTTCGGCGCTCGGCGATATCAGCCGCTTCCACCGCCCCGGCATCACCCGCAGCAGAAAACGGTCGTCCAGCAGCGGGACTCCAAGCAGCAGGACCAGGTAGTTGAGGAAGGTGTAATTCGCCGTGAGAATCACGGGAATCTGCCACGCGGTCACGATGAAAAAGCAGACGATGCGCCACCGCCTCGGCATGAACCACATGAAGACCAGTCCAAGCTCCAGCACCAGTGTGGCGCCGGTGGCGAAGGCGTGAAAGCCATGCGGCAAATGCTGAACGTACCACCCAATCCAGGTGGGCAGCGGTCCGTTCTGGTAGTACTCGTCCATGGCAGTGAAGTTGCGCCATTCCGGATCACCGCTGGCCAGCTTCACCATGCCCGACTCGAAGTAGATGCGAAACCACTCCCACTGCAGCAGAAAGTAGCTGCCGCGCGACGGCGAATGCGCGCGGCCCAGACCCGGCCAGAATCCCGGTGGCGCGAAGAACAGCGAGATGAATCCAGCCTCCAGCAGCATGCCGTCGGATTGATAGCCGGAGAAATCCTGCGCGGCACTTACGAAAGACAGAAAGCACACGAAGCAGATCAACAACATGCCGCGGGGCCAGATGTTCGCGACCAGGAGCAGCGATGCAATCATCCCCACCCAGCAGATCGCAATGAGCATGTGCGGGCCGGTGGAGATCCACAACAGTGTCGGCGCAAACCAGAAGCGCGCCGCGCCGAAGTGATTGGCTACCGCAACCAGGAATTCGTTAGCGGGGAGAATTCCCTCCGAACCGATAAGGCCGCGAATCTGAAAGACGAGCGAGTAGAAGGCGGAGAAGTAAATCAGACCAAGCGCTCGCAGGAAGAGCCAACGCGGAATCAGGCGCTCGCGGAGACCGTATTCCGAGTCGAAGAGCCAGGGGATGACGGAGCCAGGCGTCCAGTCCATCGCGGTCGGATTATACCGACGCGTGCGGGGCGGCGTCTTGCGTGATTAACTAAACCGACAAGCCACAGCTCAGGCGAGAACGCGGCGAGCGTATGATAAACGCATGGATTTTCAGTTCACAGCAGTCTTCCGCCGCGTGCCCGAGGGCTACATCGCGTTCGTCGAGGAGCTGCCGGGCGCCAACACCCAAGGCGCCACCCTCGAAGAGGCCCGTACCAACCTGCAGGAAGCCGTTGCCCTTGTGCTGCAAGCTAACAGAACCCTGGCTCAAGAGACGGCGTCAGGACAAGATGTGATTCGGGAACCGCTGAAGGTTGGTGCGTGAAGCGTCGGCAACTCGTTCGGTACCTTGAGCAGCAGGGATGTGAACTGTTGCGCGAAGGAGCCAACCATTCGGTCTACGTTAACCGCTCCGCAGGCAAGACTTCTACCGTTCCTCGCCACTCCGAGATCAATGACCACCTGGCCCGCAAAATCTGCAAGGACTTGGGTGTTCCGTCCCGTAGCCCTGAGGGCGGAAATGTCTAGGATCGGCTCCCATGTCCCATGCCTCTCGCCAAACGGGCGACAAGGGTGGGCGTTGAGCGCTTACCCTTTGATCCATGTAACGCCGCCGTCCGACGTGATCCAGCGCGCGCCACCATCGGTAGTGATGATGCCGTGTGCCGCATCGCTGAAGTGGATGGAGACGATCGTGCCTGTTTCGCCGGCGAGGGCTTGCTTGCTCCAGGTTTCGCCGCTGTCGCTGGAGTGAAACAGCGCGCCGCTGCTGCCGCCCGCCCACACGTTGCTCCCTACCACGGACACAACATGAAATGTAGTGGGCTGGTCGGCGAGAACAGGGCTCCACACGCTGGGAGCAGTCGAGTGTTCAAGGTGGCCGTCGGTGCTAATGCGCCACTGAGATCGTAGCCCGCTAACTGAACGCATCGTCTGTGGTCTTGCAAACAGTTGAGCAGTAGTGTCTTGAGCTTGGCTCTCGGCGAAGGAATTCTGAATGGGCGTCGGAACTGGCGCAGTTCCGGCCATCCCAGGTATCGCACCGGGCAGAGCGGGACTTGCCGGTTTTGCAAGCAAAGCTTTCGGCGAGGGCGGAGGTTCTTTGGCAGCGTAGAGCGTCAGGTTGTCCGGCGACTTTTCGGTATTTTGAGCTTGCATGGTTGCCGCAGTCTGAGATTTTGTCCCACCCTTGGGCGTCACCGGTTTTGCCTTGGATTCCGCTCCTGGCGTTGCCTTGAATTCCACCGCCAACTGGTTCTCCGATCCTGGCGTGGGCGAGGCGACAGGCGCTCTCTGTGGAGCGGGCGGCAATCCCTTGACGGCCACCGTCATGTGCTCCGGGCCACCGAATTCAGAGCGCTTCTGCAAGACGATCCCGGACACAATCAACACCACCGCAACCGCCGGGGCCCACACCCACCATAACCTCCACCAGGTGCGGCGCGGCATTGCTGTGCGACCCTCACTCGGAGTGACCTGCCCGGCTGCAAGCACCGCGGCGAAGGCAGGGCGGGGCACTTGGGTGGCCGCGGCCGCCACCAGTTCCCGCTCCTCGCCAACCGCCTCTTCGATAGCGTTGCTGGCCAGGAAAACAACGTCGCGGCATTCCGTGCATTGTGCCAAATGATCGATTACGCGCTGGCGTTCATCGTGGTGCAGGCCCTGCTCCGCAAATGCTGTCAGCACGTCGGCCGAAGGATGAGCGTCACGCGCCATTTGACGGGCGAGCGCGTCCCGTACCGGTTTTGGAAGCTCGTAGTTCATCCTTCGTTCCCACTCTTATAGAACGTGGCGTTGCCCGTTCCTTGCCGCAAAGTTTCACTCACGCTTACTCGTAAATCGCGGACATCCACGTCCTGCATGGCTTCGTCGGCCTGCCGCGGCGACATGCTCGCCTGCATCATCCGCTTGCGAATACGTTTTCGCAAACCTGAGGTCATGCGCTCCAGTTTGCGGCTGATGGTGGATTCGTGGACGCCTTGCAGCTTAGCGATCTCCGCCAGCGTTCTGCGGTCGAGGTAATAGGCAGCCAGCAGAAAGCGCTCTTCCGCTTCCAGCGCCGCCAGTTCCGCCGCAGCCGCCGATTCGACGCGCGGGTCAACCACAGCCGGATTCGTATTGTTTGCTTGGAACTGCTGTCCGACATCGAGGGCGGCGTCCAGACTAGTCTCCCGCTTAGTGCTGCGATAGCGATTGACATATTCCTGCGCGACTACCGTCCGCAGCCAGCCTTGCAGCGACCCTCGTCCCTGGTAATAAAGCAGCTTTGACGCTCGCTCCTGGCCGCGCTCGTTAACACCATACAGTTCGGCGTAGAGGGAATCGGCCAGCTCGCGCGCGGCGCTCTCTTCACGCGCAATCTTGTATGCCGCCTCGTACAGCGTCGCCCGATAGCGAGTCAGGAAGATCTCCCACGCGCGGTCGTTTCCCGCCGCGCAGGCGCGCGCCAGCACCAGCTCATCCAGCCGCAGTGAAGCGAGGAAGGCGCGAGTCTCATCATCGCCGGCAGCGCGGCCGCTTTGCTGGACGACTCCAGCCAGCATTGCCGCCAGTTCATCTTCGCCGACTTCAAACTGCTCCGCGCCGCTGTCTCGGTAATGCTGCGCGGCAAACTCCCGGATCGCCGCGTAAGTTGCGGCATCAGGCGGACCGGGAGCAGGCGAAGAGGCCATATCTGCGAATCGTATCAATTCGTGCGCAAGAAAAACACTATCCCACGTTCTTCTGCTAGAGACGCTCCAGCGCCTTGCGAGGTCAACCATGAACTACAGCATCCTGGCGCAGTTTGTGTTCCTGCTCATCGGCATGGCAGTCGCCAACGCCGGCGCTCCTACGGCGACGGAATATCATGTCCTGCCTCCGGTCACCAAAGGCAACCTCAGCATCTTCCCCATCGTCGGAGGGCCTGAGTACGCTACCGCGCAGTTAATCACCCTGGATGAAGGGTTGCGCAGCGGCGCGGTCGTGGTCACCGAAGCCGGCTCGCTTCGCGGGCTAATCCGCCCCGGCACGGCGCCATTCCTTCCCCAATCTGGGGGAGAAGTCAATCGTCTGGTGCTGGTTAACAACTCCGACCATCCTCTGCTGCTGCTGGCCGGGGAAGTTGTCACCGGAGGCAAGCAGGACCGCGTCATCGGCGTTGACCGCATCGTACCGCCGAAGTCTGGCCCCATCGATCTGTCGGTGTTCTGCGTTGAGCCGGGACGTTGGGTGGCCTCGTCCCAGCATTTCGGCAGCATGAAGTCGCAGATGGCACAGCCCAGCGTGCGCATGCCGGCAATGGTTGAGCGCGATCAGCACAGCGTCTGGAACATGGTGGCATCTGCAAGAGGAGCTATGGCGTCGGCCGTTCCATCAGCTGCTCCGGCGGTTCAAGCCACCACTTCCTACGCCAAAGCTATGGAGAATCCAGAGGTCGAGAAGAAGGTCGCATCCGTAGCCACCGACTACGACGGACTATTCCGCGAACTGCGCAAGGTTGGCGCCAAGGGCGTGGTGATCGCCATCAACGGCAGGATCACCTGGGCCGATGTCTTCGCCAGCACCGACCTGCTGGAAAAGTATTGGCAGAAGCTGATCCGCTCCTATGCCGCTGACTCGCTGAGCACCGCCAGCGTCAGCGGACAAGCAGACCAGAAGTCGGCAGAACTGTTCCTCGAGCAGCTACAGGGAAACCGTGAGGTCACCGAGACCGAACCCGGCCTCTTTCGCCGTACCGAGATCAGAGGCGATGGCTACAAGGTATTCGTGCTGACGTCGCTGGTGTCGAAGCCCGAGTACATCGTGCATCTGGCCAAGATGTCCTACAGGGGCCGGCCTGGCGTCTATCCCACCGACTTCCGGAGGTAATCCCGGGGAATGCTAACAACTGGGGCCACATAAACAAACGCGGGAAGGCGCAAAAGCGTCACAGGATTTTTTGGTAAAGTTTTGTTAAGCGTTCCAAAATGGAACTGACGGCATCACAGAAGACGCGACCGCGCCGCACGCCTTACTACCTTGGACTGACGGATTTTAGATAAGCCAGCACGGCTTCCGCGTCCGCGCGCGTCATATGAAATTTCGGCATTGGGTCGCGCAAAGGCTTGCCATCAGTCCAGATGGCCGTCGTCAGCAGGGTAATCATCCCGGCATCGTTGGCGGGAGGCAGGCCCGCAATCCGCGGTGCTTCCAACGGCCAATTCGACGTGGGACGCGCCGACAGATACGGCACTGGCGCGCCGGCCAGCCAGCGGCTGCGATCAAGCTCCCCGTCCGGCTTGCGCGGGGTGTGGCAAGTGCCGCACATCGCGACATCCTCAACAATGTACTGGCCACGGGACGCGGACGATCCCTCCGGTGCCTGCATCCCAGTACCGGCTTTTCTGGCTTCCTGCGCCACCGTGACCCGGGAGGTTTCCGGCATAAATGTGAACAACGCAATCAACAGCCCTGTAACCATGAAACCGGGAAGGCTCCCGTTTCGAAGTGACATGTAATCCGACCCCCGTAGATTTTAGTCTGTCCAGCTACGGCACTCGATTTACTGTACCTCAAAATCCGCGGTACGCGACGGCGTCACGTTCCCGGCCGAATCCACGCCCTTTACTTCGAGGCGGTAGGAGCCGGGCGGAAGCTGAGCCACCGGCAACACCAGTCCCACGGGAATCAGTGGGATGCCGGCTTTGGCATCGGCAGCTTCGCCGCCGGTTTCGATCTTCTTCTCGCCCGTCTTGCGATCCACAATGGCGACCTTGACGCCAGGCTTGGGAGGATTAGGTCCAGCCATCGCAGGATCGTAGAGCTCGACGTAAAACGCCGCCCGGTCAGCCTTCTTGAACTGGTCGCTTCCTGTCGGAATAAGTTGCATTCCTTGCGTGACCAGCGGAGTGCGGTCCTCGAGCAGCGCGGCGTCCAAAGCCTCTCCCATGTGGGAAACCATATGAATATTCTTACTGAAGGCCACTGCGCTCATGGTGAATTGTTTGCCGTCGTAAGGGTCAATTACCAGGGGCACTTCCAGCTTGCCGAAGCTGTCCGCCCCCTGAGCATTGAACGCGACCTTCAGGTTGTAATGGCCGGCGGCAACATCGAACTGGGTCTCATAATGAAACGGCTTGGAGTTGAACTCCTCCAGTTCTTTCTTGTCTTGAAAGTCGAGGCTGACGCTGTCGCTGAACCGTGCCGCAATCGTCCCGTCCAGCTTGTACGCGATTCCGGCAACGTTAAGCGTCGCATGCTGCTTGCCCTTCACCTTTTCAAACTTGATGGTGTTGGGAGGAATTTCGAGCGCCAGGTTCACCCGCGCCGCATTAACCGAGGTGTAGAAATACGGCGCCAGCATGGAAGCCGAAATCGTGCCCGGCTGCGAGCCGGTCATGCGGCCTTCCAGTTGCTTTTCCTCCGGCTTGCCGGCAAGCATGTCGGTTGACCTGCTGTTGCAGTATCCCGTGCGCCAGCGAGCGACGGTTCCGCTGCGTTCGACCTTGACCTTAAGCAAGTGGCAACTGCCCTCTTCGGAAACCGGAGGCGTGTATCCCAGAACGTAATACTGAGTCTGCTCGCGCGCGATTCTTTGCAGGCCCGCGAGCAAGTCATTGGAGTTGACGATGACGAATCCGCCGGTGCCCTGTGCCAATTCATAAAGCACCTGCTGGTTGTCCGCCACGTGCGGAATCTGCGGAATGAGCTGAGGACTTTGAGCATACGGATTGATGCCGGAATACATGTATGGACCGTACCCCGCTCCGCCAGGGACGGTCGTCCCGGAGCCACGCGTGCCGCCACTAGCTGTTCCAGTGCCGGTCCCAGTACCCGTGCCAGTGCCGCGGCTGCCTCCGCTACCTGTTCCAGTCCCGCCACCAGTGGCGCCGCCATGTCCACCACCGCCGGCTCCCGAGCCGCCCTTTTGCACGTAAACCAGATGAGCCGGTTGATCATCGGCGGAGTAGTCGAGGGTTGCGGTCACGAGGCGCGCTTCTCCGAAACCAGGAATGTTCTCCAGGTGCGCGGAGCCGCCAACTGAGATGCCGGTGCTGAGTCCCCGCACGTCGATGGGGTATATCGCCACATTGGCCTTATTGCACGCGCTGATCGCCGCTGTCAGCTCCGACTGCTGCTCTGCAGCATTGGGATCGCTGGGCGAGATGGAAAAGCCTGCCGTCAGCAGAACCAGGCTCTTGCGCCCGGGCACGGACGCCAGGTTCTTGGCCGTGTTGCGTAAGGCCAGGAGCAGAGTCCGCACCCCAAAATTAGCCTCGGCGCTTCCCAGTTGCGGCATGCCCAGAGATGCAACTTGCACCGGTTGCTGGGGCGCATCAGGCGAAACGCTGGAGAAATTCACATGGAGCACGACCTGCTTCAGCCGTTCGGCATCCGCGGTGAAGTTTTGCGCAACATTCACTGTGCCGCCGAAGTTGATGATTGCCATGTAGCGGTCGGGGCCGGCGTTGGCCTCGACAAACTTCGCGGCTGCTTGTCGGGCCCTGACCTGGTCGCCGGCGTCCATGCTCGAGTTGTCAAAGAACAGCACCAGATAGTGCCGATGCTCCTCCGAGGATGAGGAGCCGGATTCGAGTGAGAAGCTCTTAATCGGCTGCTCTTTGTTGTCTTCAAAGACTTTGAAGTCTTTGGCCGTCAGGTCCGTGATGTAGTTGTTTTTCTTATCGGTGACGACTGTGTCCACCAGGACCAGCCGTGTCTCCGCTTTGAATACCGGCGTGGAAGTCTCGCTGGCCGCGGACGGGGCCTGGTTCTGCGCCTGCAGTGGCTGGGGCTGGGCCGGCGATTGCTGGCCAATGGCGACGGGAATACAGATCCAAGCGCTTGCAATCACCAATGCTACTAACCAAAGGCAACGTAACTTCATATCCACCTCATTACCCACGAAATGCTTACGGAATTTCGACGGCCCCGTTCTGCGCCGCCAACTGTCCTTCATCATCGCGAACCACCAGCCGTACCAGATAGCTTCCGGGCCTCACGTCAAAACTGTTTTTCAGCGTCACTCCCGACGCCAGTTTGCTATCGAGTGTTTCGTCTTTCCAATGCATCTGGACAATTTTCTGCGTGCCCTTAACGAAGTTCCCGTTGCGGTCGAATAGGGCGGACACAACAGTCAGATTGCCATTATTCCGCCCGTCCTCTTTCCGATAGTGCAAGTGCCGCACATCCAGCCGAACCACGACCGACAGCTTCGCTTCGTCATCACCGGTTTTGAAGAACTGCGTGTGCATCTCGACGGGAAGCTCATGCAGTTCCTCCTGCGAAAAAACCTCGTCCTGGATCTGCTGTTTGGCCTGTTCAGCCTCGCCCACAGCCTTCTTGGGAGCATAGTAGCCCTTGCGCGCCTGCACGGCCAGTTTTTGCGAGCCCCTCACGTTCACTTTGATATTGTGAAAACGGCCATCGAATTTCAGGTTCTGGGGAGAAAACGCAATCAGATAAGAGTATTCCGCCGGTGTGGCTAGTTGCTGGAAGCCTTTGTCAAGATCGTTGTTGTTATGAAAGAACGTGCCGCCCGTGGAATCCGCCAACCCGGCGAGAATGTCAGTGTCAGCTATGGCCTCTCGATTTTGGTATCCCGTCAACAATGGGAGGTTGGCGGGGTTCTGCGTTAGCTTGGAGATGTCGTCCACCGTGCTGTATAGGCCCCGAGCATCGAGGGCGCTGATGACCACATACGAGTGCAGAGCGCGATCCGTTAACTCCGACTGCTCCGGAATATCATCCGGATTGTAAAAGCCGGGAGAGATGATCAGGATGCTTCGCTGACCTGGCATGGCGGCGAGTCTGCGAACTATCTGATTCAAGGCATCCAGGGACAGGTGAGTTTCATGGTCTCCTGAATTGAGCGCGCGCTGCGCCGCGGTCACGGCCACATTTTGGGCAGCGGTCATTGCAGCCTGCATCTGTTGAGCGCTGTCAGATTGGGGTTGCGTGACCGCTCCGCAATCAAACACCTCCTGGATCGCGACCTGCAGCGCCTGGCTGTCATGTTGGTTCACTATCATGTCTGCCAGGTAATAGCTGATGTCCGGACAGTCGGTGCCACCGGTGGTCGCAATTGAGCTCGGCATAATCCGCTTCAGTGTTTCGGTCAGCTTGTCGCGATCATCTGTGAAGTCCAGTTGGACTTTTCCCGAAGTAGTGAAGATGGCAGCGCGATCGGTCGATTGCAAAGTTTGGAGATGGCGGCTCGCCGCTGCCTTCGCCGGTACAAGGTCGCCAAATTGCAAGTGAATATCGTCGAACAGGTAGGCAACGTAGCGTTTTGGTAGGACTAGAGTGGGACCGGGCCCCGGCCCCGGCGCCCCCGGTGAAGCCTCCTCCTTTATGACTGGCGGCTTGGCCCCAGCCTGCTCTACCGAAAATCGGCTGATGATCTGAGGCTTGCCATTGTCCAGGAGCTGAAAATCTTCCTGCTTCAGGTTGCCCACGGCACGGCCTTGAGCATCGCGGACCACAACCCTGACTTCCACCAAGTTCACCCTGACCTTGAAGGTGGTCGAAGTCTCCTGGGATGACAGTTCAGGCGCATTCTTGTCAGATGGCGGAGCGGGAGCTGCGGCGGGAGCAGCCGGAACAGAGGCATCCTGCGCCGCCGCAAAATCGGGGCACAACATTATCAGCAGAAATGCAAACCAGAGACGCGCGCGCACTGCATTAGCTCCGATCGAGCCTGAGAACGGTGTATGCCAAATGCTATTCCCTTCGCGGCGAAAGCGCCAGAGACGCAGAAGTGGTTTTGCGACCTTGCGGGCACCGTGACTGTCTATAATTGAAGTGTTAGCTGCTGGGCCGGACGGTCGCTGCTGCCGCGTCAACTTCGGTTGTACAGGCGGGCAGAGGAAAGTCCGAACTCCACAGAGCGGTGTGCCGGATAACGTCCGGGCGGCGCCGTTTAAGCGGCGTTGACGGAAAGTGCCACAGAAAATATACCGCCCAGCCCAAATGAGTCGGTTCAGGCGTCAATACCTGCATTGGCGAATTGGCCTGGGTAAGGGTGAAAAGGTGCGGTAAGAGCGCACCGCGCTGCCAGTAATGGCGGTGGCAGGGAAAACCCCACACGGAGCAAGACCAAATAGGGGAGGACGCCGCCGGTTCTCTCGATTCGCGCTGAGCCGCGAATTGGCAGAACCGGCGGGGACGTGCTGGCTCGGCGCGTCACAACTTCCGGGTAGGTCGCTAGAGCCGCGCAGTAATGTGCGGCCCAGAGGAATGACCGTCCTCCCGCCCTTTCTTTCCACCTATGGATCACCATAGGCGGCGGGAAAGGGCGGGAGACAGAATTCGGCTTACAGGCCCGGCAGCTACTCAAGAAACAGCCGTTAGCGCTTAGCCTTTAGCTCCTAGCAAACGGCATCGTCTAATCCGGAAGTTTGGGCTTGCGGGGGAATCGCCCCTGTTGTCCGCTTCACTTCTGTGCCACCTCGCGATAAACCTGCAACATTCGCCGCACGCCCTCGTCCCAGGAGAATTTGCTGGCCTGCTCGACGCCGCGCGTCTTCAGCTTGTCGCGCACGCTCTGATCCACAAGAACACGGTGCAAGGCTTTCATGATCTCGAACACGTTTTCGGGATTGACCATCACGGCAGCGTTGCCGACCACTTCAGGAATAGAGGACGTGTTGCTGGTCACAACCGGCGTGCCGTGCGCCATGGCCTCCAACGGCGGCAGACCGAATCCTTCATACAGCGACGGGAACACGAAGATCTTGGCCTTGTCGTAGAAGATGCGCAGCACCTCGATGGGCACGAATCCGAGGAAGCGCACATCATTTTGCACGCGGCCTTTGACCACCGCGCGACGCAGGTCAGGGTGCTTGGAAACTTCATCGCCAATGATGATGAGCTTCAAGTCTTCAAACTGTCCTTCCTTGGCCAACTCGCCCTTCAGCGCAGCAAACGCCTCGATAATGCGCACGATGTTCTTGTGCGGACTGATGCGCCCGGCGTAGAGCAGGAACGGGTAGTTCACCTGGTAACGTTCAGCGATGAGGTGGCTGTCGGCTTCGCTGGCGTGTCCGCGGAGAAAACGGGGATCGATGGCGTTGTAGATGACCTCGATCTTCTCTGACGGGACGTGGAACATGCGCTCAGTGTCCTTCTTGGAGAAGTTGGAGACGGCAAAGATGCGTGCCGCATGATGCAGCACCCGCTTGGTGAACTGAAAATGCAGATTGCGCTTCACATTGGAGTGGCTGTTGACGCGGTACATGTGGTCGAGCAAGTCATGCACCGTTACCACATAAGGACAGGGAATGCCCTGCGGCTTCCAGAACAGATGCGGCACGTGTAGCAGGTCGCAGCCGAAGCGCGTCAGCAGTTCGTGCAGCTCAAAATAGCTTCGGAGCGAGAACTCATTTGGCTGGGCGGGCAACAGCTTGAAGTTCGCCGGCAATCCGTCGATGCCAGGAAGCTTGCCAGGAATCCCGATGAGGAAATATTCGTTCTCGCGATCAAGACGCGCCAGCGTGCGAATGGCGTTACGCGTGTACGTACCAACGCCATATTCGCCAATCCGCCGGACGTCGATTGCGATCCGCACATTGCACCGCTTACGGCGTACAGTCCTGACCGAGGGCGTTTACCTGGCTCCGGCTCACGAACTCCATCTTTCCGTTCTTCTCTTCTCTTACTGTGTGCAGCCAGCCGCAACCCCCAGGAAGCTGCAAGCCCAGGTCCGCCGGTTCGACGGACTCTTCCCGGACCGGCACCAGTTGCCCTTTTGACCAGCGCTCGGTTTCGCGGCGATAGCAAGGCTCACACTCACCCTTCGAGTAGGAGACTACCGTGTGCGTCTTCGGGTCTGGGGTAGGATCGATGAGTTTGGACAACTGTTTTGATTCCACAAAACGCTGCTTCTTCGGGTCGAACAACCAAATGCAATAGGACGCATTCCCGTTCTTGAAAGCAATCTCCAGCGCCAGATCGCCATGACCGTCAAAGTTAAAGTCGGCGCTGGCCATGTTCCCAACGGGATTCGCACGTGGCACCGGTTCAGGGCCGGTGCACACCGGCAAACGCTGCACCTGTTTCTGGCCGCGGTACACCAGCAACTCCACAATCTGGCCGTTGCCGGGGTCCTCGCCCAGCTCAACACCGAAGCCTGGGTCGCCAGGGATGGGATCACCCCTCACTGCCGGAGTCGCCTGCGCCTTGCAGTTTGGTTCTGCAGCCAGGAAGAATGTGGCTACGAGCATCTCGGCCAGAATCAAAATCCCAGTGCAACGCATCTTTTCTTACGCCCTCACAGCCTCTACATGTCTGGCCCGGCGCGAAGCGTACAACGGGAACGCCTCGCAAAGTTCCAACACTTCGCGGCGGATACGCACCAGCAGGTTCTTGTCGGTGTGATTGTGCAGCGCCTCGGAGATCCATTTGCCGATTTGCCGCATCTCGCTTTCCTTCATGCCTCGGGTCGTGACCGCGGGCGATCCGATCCGAATCCCGCTCGGCTTCAGCGGCGGGTTCGTGTCGAATGGAATCGCGTTCTTGTTCACCGTGATGCCCGCTTCGTGCAGCGCGTTCTCAGCTTCGCTTCCCAGCATGCCCTTGGCGAAAACGTTGACCAGCATCAGGTGGGTGTCGGTCCCGCCGGAAATCACATGAAAGCCTTCGTCGGCCAAAGTCTGCGCCAGCACCTTGGCGTTGGCCACGATCTGCCGCGCATAGTCCTTGAAGCCGGGTTGCATGGCTTCGTGGAAGCACACGGCCTTGGCCGCGATAATGTGTACCAGCGGCCCACCCTGCATTCCTGGAAAGACCACCTTGTCAATCGGCGCTGCGTAGTCGGACTTGGAGAGAATCAATCCCGCGCGCGGGCCGCGTAGCGTCTTGTGCGTGGTGCTGGTCACAATCTGCGCGTGCGGCACGGGCGAGGGATGCACGCCTCCAGCTACCAGTCCGGCGAAGTGCGCCATGTCCACCAGGTAGATTGCGCCCACTTTGTCGGCAATCTGTCGCATCCGCACAAAATCAATAAACCTCGGATAGGCGCTGCCGCCGCCGATGATGAGCTTTGGATTCTCGCGAACGGCGATGCGTTCCAACTCGTCGTAGTCAATCGTCTCGGTCTCGCGGGTTACGCCGTAAGGAACAATCTTGTAGGTCTTGCCGGAAAAGTTCAGCGGATGGCCATGCGTGAGGTGTCCGCCGTGCGCCAGATTCAGGCCCAGTACCGTGTCGCCCGGCTGAATGACCGCAGCGTAAGCCGCCATATTCGCTGTCGAACCGGAGTGCGGCTGCACGTTGGCGTGCTCGGCGCCGAAGAGTTGCTTGGCGCGCTCGCGCGCCAGGTTCTCTACGACATCAGTGAATTCACATCCGCCGTAATAGCGCCTGCCCGGATAGCCCTCGGCGTACTTGTTGGTGAAGACCGAGCCCATCGCTTCCAGCACGGCCTCGCTCACAAAATTCTCGGACGCGATCAGCTCCAGACCTTCGTGCTGACGTCGCTCTTCGTTCTCGATGGCCTGCGCGATGTCCGGATCAACTTCCGCTAACGGCCGTTCCATAGGATTTGCGTTCATGATTTCGTCCTTTTCGCTTGTGCCGATACTAAGCTTATTTCATCGTGAACATTGTAGCTTGGGCCGGAAGGGCGGCGGACAGGGTCCGTGACGGGAAGATCGCTTCGCCGAACTCGCCAGCCTTATGATTGCGGCCAACACCGGCGATTTCGTTCAAGGTGTCCCATTCATCTCTCTCTGTCCTTTGTTGTGTGAAATCATAGATTTGCGCAGATTTGCGAATCCTGTTCTCCACCTTCAACCTAAAACCCCACACGTTCGTCTGCAAGAGAATTCCAATCTGTCAAAGTTAAGAAGGGTAAACGCGTTCCAAAATGGGAGTCCTGAACTGCCCGCTTCAGCAGGTTATAATTCCTACCCGATTTCTCCGTTTTCCTGTAGAGGCCTTTAATGGGCGCTCAAGGCGCGCAACTGCAGACCGAGCCAGCCCAACTCGCGCCGCAGAATCGGCAGTGGAGACCTGCCACTCGCGTTGCCTTTCGCTTCTGCTTTGTTTATTTCGGACTGTACTGCCTGCTGACACAAATTTCTGCCGCCCTGGTTCCGCTCCCCAACGTAGATATTCCCGATCCGTCTATGTTCTGGCCGATGCGCCCTATCGTTATCTGGACTGCAAGTCATGTCTTGGGCATCACCAGGCCGCTGATTTACGCGGACACCGGGAGCGGCGACAGGACCTACGACTGGGTGCTGCTGTTCTGCGAACTCGTGTTTGCGATCCTCGTGACAGTTGTCTGGTCAGTTCTTGACAGGCGGCGCAAGAATTACCTCGCGCTGTACAAGTGGTTTCGCTTGTTCATTCGCATTTGTCTGGCGGGGCAGATGCTCGCTTATGGCTTCGCCAAGGCTGTTCCGCTGCAAATGCCGTTCCCTTTTCTCAACCGGCTAGTCGAGCCGTTCGGAAACTTTTCTCCTATGGGAGTGCTGTGGGCTTCCATCGGCGCATCACCAGCGTATGAAATCTTTGCCGGATGCGCGGAGATACTGGGCGGGCTGCTCCTGATTCTTCCGCGCACCACCACGTTGGGCGCTCTGGTGTGCCTGGCAGACATGACCCAGGTGTTCATGCTCAACATGACTTATGACGTGCCGGTGAAGCTGCTTTCCCTCCACCTCATTCTGTTATCGCTGTTTCTGCTCGCACCAGACCTGCAGCGTCTCGCCAACATGTTTCTCCTAAACCGGCCGGTGGGTCTGTCGAACGAGTATCCGCTTTCCGCCACGCGCCGCGCTGCCCGCATTGCGCTGGCTGTACAGATCATCTTTGGGTTGTGGCTGGTGGGAATGAATGCGTACAGCAGTTGGAAGAACTGGTATATGTACGGCGGCGGGAGCCCAAGGTCAGCGCTCTACGGTATCTGGAACGTGAACCAGCTCACGATCGATGGGCAGGTCCGGTCGCCGCTTCTCACCGACTACGGCCGCTGGCGGCGTGTCATATTTGATGTTCCCACTCGGATGGCCTTTCAGCGCATGGATGACTCCATGGCGCGTTATGGCGCCACGATCAACACCGACGAAAAAACCCTTAAGCTCACCAAGGACAACGACAAGGACTGGCACGCGAGCTTTGTCTTCCAGCGCCCCGCCGCCGACCGGCTGATCTTCGACGGCGACATGGACGGTCACAAGGTCAACATGCAACTTCAACTTTTCGATCGGAAGAAGTTCCTGCTGGTCAGCCGAGGCTTCCACTGGGTCCAGGAGTATCCGTTCAACCGCTAGCGTTTTATCCCGCGAAGGCTTTTGCCAGAAAGCGCGAGATGTGCCAGGCGTCCATGTACTTGTAGGGTGTCTCTCCGAGCGAGTAATGGCCGCAAGGTAGCGCCTTGATCGTGGTGTCCAGGCCGCGGCGCAGGAATTCGCCCGCCGCCTGCATGGAGAATTCCGGCAGGAAGGTGAGATCGTAGCGGCCGTAAATCATAAGCGACTTCTTCGGCCAGCGGCCAAACTTGTCGAAATACACGATCGGACTGATGCATATCCACACCTTCCGCACTTCGTCCTGGGTGAGCACGGTTTCCAGGCTCTGCCGGATATGCTGTGTGGATTGGCCTGTCCACGTCACATCGCCGAAGGTGGAGGAAGCGTGGTTGAAGACGCACACGCTGATGCGCGGATCGTGCGCGCCCGCCAGAAATGCGTAGCACGAGCCGAGACTGGTGCCGACAATGCCCAGCCGCGTGTAGCCGCGTTGCTCCAGCCAGTCGAGGCACGAGCGGATGTCGATGATCGCTTGGTGTCCGGCATGAATGGTGCGGCCGATGTTGGAGGAGACGGCGTAGTCGGCGCGCGTGAGCCCGGCGGGCCGGCGAATGTCGTGGTAGGGCATGCTCATGCGCAGGGCGGCGATGCCCAGCATGTTGAAGAGGCGGCACAGTCCGTTCTGGCTGACGCCGTCGGCGTTCCACTGCGGCAGCAGAATCACCGCGCGCCGCCCGTGCGCCGGGAACCAGCGCGCGTTCATGCTGTTGTTTTCTGCATACGGCGACTCCACCGCCGACGTGAAGCGCAGGAACTTGCCCCACTCGTCCTTGGGCTGCTTCTTGGGCGGCTCGCTGCCGGTGTGAAACAGTTCTACCTTGCGATGCTCGATGCGGAAATCAGTTGGGACCTTGTACGCGTAAAACTCGTCACTGTTGACGACGAGATGATCGTTGACCGTCGACCAGTAGCCCAGCATCGCAGCCTTGTCAGTCTGGTCATGCGGCGGACCAATGTTTTCCAGGACCGGCCAGCCGTTCGCCCACTCCAGCCCCCATTCAAATGGACGCACCACGCGGTTGTTGTCGCGCGAGGTCATGCGCGACTCCCAGTCATGCATCCAGCGCCGATAGTGTTCTCGCATCTGCAGGAACTATACCGAAGCGAGCAGGGCGGCGTCGCGAGCAACCCAATGAACGCGCGGCTCGGTGCGGTGAACGGCGCTCAGCGCTGGTTGAGCGGGAAGCGCTTTTCGCATTTGCGGGACTGCCACAGCGCTGGCGTCGGCCTTGGACCGCTATGCGGATGCAATCCATCGGCTAGGCTGACGTTGGTTCGGCGGCCAATGAACTCCCACTGCTCTTGCGCTTGTTGAAGGTCTGGAGCATACCCTCCAGGAACGAGAAGAACACGTCCACCGCATATCCCACCAGGAATGCAATCGCCAAAGGCGAAATAGAGACCCCTTGCGTGACCGTGAAATTGCCAAACAGGCCGACGACCGCGCCCCCGATGCCGGCGATCAGAAAACGCGCCCAATTGGACCTGGATGGGACGAACGTCTTGGTCTTTAATTGTTCTTCAAAGCTGCGCAAGAGGTAGGCGCAGGTACCCAGCAGAGCATAGAGAACAGGGAGCAGGCAGTTGGTAACTGCTCCATAATAAACCGAGACAAGATCGAGAACGTCTTGGGCATACGATCGAACGTCCTGGTAGGTATTAGTCAAGTTATCCAAAGCCGCAGGCATGTTGGGAATTCCAACTGGCAATTGGAAGTCAGCTTTAAGCGTGTCTTGGTTGGCTTTGTTGTCCGTGTCGCTTAACTTCGAGCTCCATCGGTACGGGCCAAAAGGATCCCGTTCGGCGCGTAACACGAACCAGTTTAATTGCCGGGAGCGGGCATCGATGGCGCGGATGGTGGAGGCGTATTGCTGCAGTTGAGTAATGACTTCGCCTTCGTTAAGTCCCTCGGGAAGGGGCTTATCGGGGGTACCGCCCTTGGGCGCGTCCGTCGTCCCGAGTTCCGGCCGAAGCTTCACGACCAAATCGTTGGCGGTAGTAATGTCGGTGCGTATGACGTTCGAGATGGCGGAAGACACAAAACCGAGCACCGAAAATATGATGATCGGAATAGCCAGCCAGATCGTCGCTTTCCTTAAGCCACGAATCGTGGGTCTGATCTCATCGCTATACGCTCTTAGGCTTTCGGCGGTGACCGGACTTGCCTGCGCCGAAAGTTTGGTCAGCGCCGCCAGCAAATTAGCGGCGACCGTACTATCCCATCCGGTGCGGGTCGCCATCGACGCCCGCAAGACACTGGCGCGCGTGGCGTCATCGACTGGTCTGCCCATTTCCGCTGCGTACAGCAGCAGCCGCATGGCGTCGTCTGTGGCATGACAAAAGTCGGGAGTCGCTTTCGGCGCTGGTGGGGCAATCGAGCTGTGTCCCAAGACGTCCGGTTGGGCTCCGCTGGGATGTCCGTCCGCTGCGTGCGAACCGGCGTTTGCCGCGTCAGACGCGGCATTTGATAACACTATCGGCTGTAACTCTGGTGACGCCATGACGTTACCCCCTCAACCCTTACTGCGAAAAGACAAGCGTGGTTCGCAATGCTAGTGCAACTGATGCGCCAAAGCAAACAGGTCCTTCCGTGCCATTGTTGCCTCACTTAAGATGCTGTGCTTGCAATGAGCAACAAGTGACGCCAGCTCTGGCACCGGGTGTTGACCATCCCGTCTGGCAAAGCGCCAGCCTATCCGTTTAGTGAGCGCAATTATCCGGAGTATTAGCAGGCTGCGAACAAGCTGCCTGATCCGCGTACGGTTCACTCCTAGGCTGCCTCGCCTGCAAACTTGTCTAACACGGCCCAAGAAGGGCGAGATTGTTGCCAAGAACCTACACAACCTTTACATCTTGCTGACAATAGACAAACCTCGCCAAAGTACCTTCTTAACCAAGGCCGACGAGCAGAGGAGATCTTCTGCTGCGAGCCGAATTAAAATGAAAAGAGAAAAGCAATGAAGAAACGGTACATTACTTACGATCACCGGACTCTTGGCAATTGGCCTCATGTTTGGTGTGAACCTTGCGCAAGCCCAGAATATCGGCAAACCCGGCACCCTGGACCCGAAGTTCGGCACGGGTGGAACCGTAACCACCATCTTCACCGGCGCCGGTTCGCCGGTCATGCTGCCGATCGGCGCGGCCCAGCAGGCCAGCGGCGACATCGTGGTGCTCTCCCAGTTCGATTTCGTGGCGGACGAGGGCACTCAGATTGGTTTGACGCGCTACACCGCGGCCGGGAGGCTGGATACAACCTTTGGGACTCAGGGGAGCACAATCACCAACTTCTCTTCCTTCACTTTTGACCCGTTTGCATTTGCGTTGGAGCCGAATGGCAAAATCCTTGTCGCAGGGTTTGTATCAGGCGGGGCTAACTTCGGCCTGGCGCAGTTCACGGCCAACGGCGTGCTGGACACAACCTTTGGCACCGACGGCGTGGCGGCAGCCGTCACCGGTGCAGACTTTCCGAACGCATTTCTGCTGCAGCCCAACGGACAAATTTTGATGGGCGGCTTTAAAGATGGCGGCAAGAAGAGCCCGGGGTCGCTGTCGCTGGTGCGCTTCAACTCCAACGGCGCGCTGGACCCGACGTTTGGCACGGCCGGGATTGCGCTGGTTACGCCCGCCCCTATATTAGGGCCGCAGGCGCTGGCCCTTCTCTCCAATGGCGACTACCTGGCTGTCGGGTGAGAATCGGAGATGGATATGGTCGGCACAGTGGTGGAGCTCAGCCCTACAGGAGTGCTGTTATCCGGGGTGATTGCGGGAACCCTGACGGCGAGCAGCCCGTTGGCAGGGCTCGAACCCTTCCCGACCATTTTCGAGTCGAACGGCGACTATCTTGTGGCCCAGCCTCATTGTGAAGGCGGCTCAGACTGCGGCCCCACTAACGTGAAAGTGTCTCGTTTCATCGAAACGGGCACGCTGGATACTACCTTTAGTTCCACACCATTTGGCTTCGGCTTCAGGACCGAGACCCCGGAGGCCCTGGCTGTGCAATCGAACGGACAGGTCGTGGTCGGCGCCCTTCTTAGGAATGTCTCGGGGCCGATTTCCGGTGGCATTGCACGGCTCGATACCAACGGCGAACTGGATACCACGTTTGGGAGCGGCGGCACGCTGACGGTTGACAATAATAATGTGACCGCCCTGCTGATCGACACCAACGGAGACATTCTTGCCATCGAGGGAACTGGCAACGATGGGATCGTGGTGGCGGCGTATCTCTCGAATTAACCACTAGACCCGTTGTTTGGGTCGTGGAACCCGCACAGCGGATAGCGCTCGTCGCGAACCAGTTCCGAGCCTATCTGTAATCCGCCGCGAGGACGCTGATCGCAACCACGGTCAGCGTTTTCTTCTGCATGATATCGGTGGATGAATGCCTGATTTCCCGGCTCCTTGCGCGACACAAGTACTCACAGCCTCAAGGCAGCCCATTTTATAAGTCTCGGGTTCAGCGCGTCGGTAATGGATGGCTTTCCGGTGGAACTAGGTGTTCTGCCCTAGTGACGGGCTAACCGGGAGTAATCCGCCCTGGACGAGGAAGACTTGCCATCTGAGAATTTGCTGATCAAGTGGCGAAGTCACGCTGGCTGCGGATTCAATGTGTCAACCATGTGTTTGCTCTTACACTTACTCTGAACGTTGAGGCCTACCGGCCAAACTCGCTCTCTGCCGCCAAATTCTCAAACCGCGTATAGCTCTTAATGAATACCATCCGCAGGGTATCGGTGGGGCCGTTGCGCTGTTTGGCGACGATGAGTTCCGCCCGGCCGTCGAGGTCGGGCTCATCTTTCTTGTACACCTCTTCGCGGAAGATGAAGGCGACCACGTCGGCGTCCTGTTCGATGGAGCCGGACTCGCGCAGGTCGGAGAGCTGGGGGCGATGATCGCCGCCGCGGCTCTCGGGCGCGCGGCTCAACTGCGACAGCGCAACGACTGGGACTTTCAGCTCCTTGGCCAGCGCCTTCAATCCACGCGAGATGGCGGAGACTTCCTGCGTGCGGTTCTCGAAGCGCTTGCCGCCGACCGGCACCGCCGACATGAGCTGCAGGTAATCCACAATAAGCAGGTCAAGTCCTTCGGTCTGCTTGAGGCGGCGCGCCTTGGCCCGCATTTCGCTGACCGAGATGCTGGGCGAATCGTCGATGTACAGCTTGGACCGCGAGAGATCTTCCGTTGCGCGCGTCAGCTTGCGCATGTCTTCTTTGGTCAGGAAGCCCTGCCGCAGGTCCTTCGAGTCCACCTGCGCGTGCGAGGCCAGCATGCGCATCAGCAGCGCCTCGCGCGACATTTCCAGCGAGAACACGCCGACAACTTTGCCGTCGAGCACGGCGGCGTTCTCGGCGATGTTCATGGCGAAGGCGGTCTTGCCCATCGAGGGGCGCGCGGCAATGATGATCAGGTCCGAGGGTTGCAGGCCGCTGGTCAGCTTGTCGAGCAGCGTGTAGTGTGTCGCCAGGCCGGTGATCTCCTGGCCGCGTTTGTACAACTCCTCCAGCGAGCCGAACGAGCTTCGGATGATGTCCGGAATGTTCATGAACGTCTGCCCGATGCGACCTTCGGAGAGACGGAAGATGGCTTCTTCGGCGCGGCCCAGCACCTCTTCGGCTTCGTCGCTGTGCTCGATGGCCTCGGCGATAGCGTTCTGGGCTGCGTTGATGAGCCCGCGCAGCAGAGCTTTGTCGCGCACGATGCGGACGTAGTGCTCGATCGAAGGCCGCTCGGGAACACCGTCGATCAGCGAAGAAAGATAAGCGACGCCGCCGATGGCTTCGACTTCCTTGCGCCGGTCGAGCTCTTCGACCAGCGTGATCATGTCCACCGGGCGGCCGCTCTCCTGCAGGTCGCGCATGCGCGAATAAATGCGGCGGTGCGCGTCGAGCGAGAAGTCGTCGGGGGTGAGATGTTCGGCGGCCTGGTCGTAGAGCGAGTTGTCGAGCAGGATCGCGCCCAGAATGGAGCGCTCCGCTTCCATGCTGACGGGTAGCCCGCGTTCCAGACTGTAGTCGGTGGTGGCCATCGCAGTTAATTCAATTTAGCGACGAGCGCGGTCGATGACAATGCCGAAGAAGATTCAGCGACGGTGCGCAGCCAGATTTCGTTCGAAAAGCTGTGGGGGAGTGTGGAGAACAGGGAATCGAGAATTCCGACTGGAGTGCGGGACTGACAACGGACAACTGGCAACTGCGTTTCTAATTGCGGCCCGAGGCCAGCCACCTCGGGCCGCGCTATGAGGCACAAGCGTGACGTCTGCGTGACGTCAGCGCGGCTTCCATGCTCATGGAGCAGAGGCGATGAAACCCGCGCGTGTGCTGCGCATTGCTGCGCTATGGTGGTGCGGACCATGGGAGGAGATCTCGAGAATTGGCGCCTCGAGAACGGTCCGTGCATGAGCGCACGCTGAGTTACATCGGCCTCAAACGGGAGCGACGATCAGCGATGCGGCAAGTTCCTCAGCGCCTGTCGAGTAGCGCGGAAGAAAAAAGATCCGAGGCGGTTGCCTGACGCCTCGGATCATCTCGCATCGCTGCAACATTCATCAGCAACCCCGGAAGCGGCGCGCAACTGCCTATGCCTCGCCTGCACGACAGGATGCAGGAGAGGACACATTCGTACAAGCACGAAAATGTCGGCCGTTGTGCATATCATGTGCAAGGCGCAAGATTGTTGTGCAAATCAAGAGGAAAAGCAGGCAGTTATTTCGGGAGCCTCAAAATTCAGGCAGGCATTCTGGGCCTGTTAACCACATTGTTACTACCGCGAACGCCCCTTTGCGGTTATGCTCAGCGCTTATGGCAGTGTCGGTCACGGTGCTGGCGAGCGGCAGCAAGGGCAACTGCACCGTCGTCTCCAGCTCCGGCACTCGGCTGTTGATAGACGCGGGTCTTTCCTGCAAGGAAATATTGTGCCGCATGATGCTGTGCGGGGTTGAGCCGCACTCCGTCGATGCCATTCTCATCACCCACGAGCACACCGACCATATCGGTGGTGTGTACGTGCTCGCCAAGCGCCTGAAAGTTCCGGTTTACATCACTGGCGCCACTTACGACGCCTACCGGAAGTTTGCGCGCGACAGCGCCGGCAACCGCATCACCGTCACTCGCCGAGAGACGTTCTGCTCCGGCAGCGCATTCCAGATCGGCGACATCACGGTAATGCCGTTCACCATTCCGCACGACGCCGTCGATCCGGTCGGGTTCACATTTTGCAGTGACGGCGTGAAGGTCGGTATCTGCACCGATCTCGGCTACATGCCGGCCAGTGTGCGCCACCACCTGCGAGGCTGCCACGTGCTGATGATCGAATCCAATCACGATCTCGAGATGCTGCGCGGCGGCCCCTACCCGTGGAGCGTGAAGCAGCGCGTGATGAGCAACGTCGGCCATCTGTCCAATGACGCCCTCGCGAAGTTCCTGACGAGCGACTATGATGGGGATGCCGAGTTCGTAATCCTGGCGCATCTTTCCGAGCAGAACAATCATCCGGAGATCGCGCGGATGACGGCAGAGCGAGCCCTGGGCGAGCAGCGCAATTGGTTTCGCAATCACTTGTTGCTCGCAGCACAGCATGAACCACTGCCAGCGATCCAGTTGTAGTTTCCACCCTGCGAGTCCACGTCGCAGCGGGCTGCGGCGGGTTTAACTAGACCGATGAAACAATGCACCGATCGCGTTATCGGCAAGATTCTTGCGGGTTGGCGCTATGACATCTCCGGCATCGCTCCCGAAATGCGCGGCGACTACGAAGCGCACCTCGCTGAATGCGAGTTCTGCCGCTCCCGCCAGCGCCTGCATCGCGGCATTGACATCGGCCTGATGGCGCTCGCCTCAGCGTCGATGGTGGTCTTCCTGCTTGCCTATGGCGTCATCCGCCACTTCAAACCCGTCCATGCCTTCTGGTTTGAAATTGGCGCGCTTGGCGGATTTCTGCTCTCCATGCTGCTGTGGCTGCTGGTCGCGGTGGCAACCCCAGCGCCGTTGGTGGTAAAAGACGTTGCGCTTTTCGGCGCTCGCGTCGGATTGGAAAAGCTCCCCGAAGAAATTCGCGATCGCATCCCCGAAGATTTGCGGCTGAAAATTTCAGGGCAAAGCTAGCGGATGTTGATCAGCTCCACGTCGAAGACCAGCATGCCGTAGGGCGACTGCTTGCCCTGATAGGCAAGGTTCTGCGGAATCCAGAAGCGGGTTTTTTCGCCCACGACCATCAACTGCAGGCCTTCCGTCCAGCCGGGAATCACGCGGTCGGCAGGAAAAGTGGATGGCTGGCCGCGGGGAAGCGAGCTATCGAACATCTTCCCGTCGGTCGACCACCCGGTGTAGTTGACGGTCACCTCGTCAACCGATTTTGGATGGCGTGTGCCGGTTCCAGGCGTCAGCACTTTGTAGGCGAGGCCGCTGTGGGTTCGCTTGGCATCGGGCGGCGGCGCTTTCACGTCGGCAGGTGCGCGGGTTGGCAGCTCCAGCAAAGTCACATCAAACACCACCATTCCTGCTGGCTTGCCTGCCTGGCCTTTGTAGGCCAGCGATTCGGGAACCCAAAGCCGGCGTGTTTCGCCAACTACCATGAGGCGCAAACCTTCTCCCAATCCAGGAAGCACGCGGTTGACCGCAAGAGTTGCCGGCTTGCCACGCGCGATGGTGCTGTCGAACATTTTGCCGTCCGTGGTCCAACCGGTGTAGTTCACGATCACCGCTTCGTCCTTACCAGGATGGTCCTTGCCGGTGCCGGGCGTGATTACTTTGCTTGCCAAGCCGGACGGAGTTTTGATGGCGTCGGCTGGCGGAGCAGCAACGTCAGATGGAGTTTGAATTGCAGAGGGCGCCTGAGATGGAGTTGGAGTCGTGGATGGCGAAGTCTGCGCGCAGACCGCCATCGTAGCGAAGAGAATTACTGCAAGATGAATTAGACGCATGGGTTCATTGTAGCTGCGTCGGCATGGTTGAAGCAGATCAAACTGTCGAGGTTATGTATGAATGCCTAAGTGGCCGCGAGAACATTTGGTTGAGGAAATGCATCGGAAAAAGAAGAGCGAGCGGGAAGCGGCCACCGACGGGCAGGGATATGTGGCCCTGTAGCAATTTAGGCACGAGCCATACTCGATGCTACCAATGTACCGAGCAATTTGATGGGTGAAACGAGCGGGCGAGAGGGTGATGCTCGTACTACTTTAGTAACATTGCAGCCCGTTACCACACATGATAGGCTGTGCTGTCGGCCAGTATGGGCTGAACGCCGCCGATCAGTCGGGTCAGGCGAACAGGGTCTTTTACAATTCGTGCATGGGACATCGCTGTCCAGAAAAGGGTAACCTAGGTTTCGAGGTGTGCCTGGAACGCAATGTGATGCTGTGAGAAAATAAGTTGTTTGTTTTTAATAGCTTGCAGTAAGCCTCATGGATTGACGACTTTGCCGAGACTTT
>CAWGMV010000039.1:0-12755 GCA_963823635.1 uncultured Acidobacteriaceae bacterium
GTTAATTCAATTTAGCGACGAGCGCGGTCGATGACAATGCCGAAGAAGATTCAGCGACGGTGCGCAGCCAGATTTCGTTCGAAAAGCTGTGGGGGAGTGTGGAGAACAGGGAATCCAGAATTCCGACTGGAGTGCGGGACGCACAACTCGGACAACTGGCAACTGCGTTTCTAATTGCGGCCCGAGGCCAGCCACCTCGGGCCGCGCTATGAGGCACAAGCGTGACGTCGCGTGACGTCAGCGCGGCTTCCATGCTCATGGAGCAGAGGCGATGAGAAACCTGCGCGGCTGCCGCTGCGCATTGCTGCGCGACGGTGGTGCGGACGATGGGAGGAGATCTCGAGAATTGGCGCCTCGAGACGGTTTGTGCATGAGCGTACGTGAGTTTAACATGGCCTCAAACGGGAGCGACGATCAGCGATGCGGGGAGTTCCTTAGCGCCTGTCGAGTAGCGCGGAGAAAAAGATCGAGGCGGTTGCCTGAACGCCTCGGATCATCTGCATCGCGCTGGGACAACATTCATCAAGCAACTCCGGAAGCGGCGTGCAACTGCCTACGCCTCGCCTGCACGACAGGATGCAGGAGAGGACAGCATTCTACAAGCACGAACCAGTCGGCGTTGTGCATATCATGTGCAAGGCGCAATATTGTTGTGCAAATCAAGAGGAAAAGCAGGCAGATTATTCGGGAGCCTCAAAATTCAGGCAGGCATTCTGGGCCTGTTAACCACATCGTTGCTACCGCGAACCCCCCTTTGCGGTTATGCTCAGCGCTTATGGCAGTGTCGGTCACGGTGTGGCGAGCGGCAGCAGGGCAACTGTACCGTTGTTCCAGCTCCGGCACTCGGCTGTTGATAGACGCGGGTCTTTCCTGCAAGGAAATATTGTGCCACATGATGCCGCGCGGGGTCGCAGCCGCACTCCGTCGATGCCGATTCTCGATCACCTACGAGCAGACCGACCATATCGGTGGTGTGTACGTGCTCGCCAAGCGCCTGAAAGTTCCGGTTTACATCACTGGCGCCACTTACGACGCCTACCGGAAGTTTGCGCGCGACAGCGCCGGCAACCGCATCACCGTCACTCGCCAGAGACGTTCTGCTCCGGCAGCGCATTCCAGATCGGCGACATCACGGTAATGCCGTTCACCATTCCGCACGACGCCGTCGATCCGGTCGGGTTCACATTTTGCAGTGACGGCGTGAAGGTCGGTATCTGCACCGATCTCGGCTACATGCCGGCCAGTGTGCGCCACCACCTGCGAGGCTGCCACGTGCTGATGATCGAATCCAATCACGATCTCGAGATGCTGCGCGGCGGCCCCTACCCGTGGAGCGTGAAGCAGCGCGTGATGAGCAACGTCGGCCATCTGTCCAATGACGCCCTCGCGAAGTTCCTGACGAGCGACTATGATGGGGATGCCGAGTTCGTAATCCTGGCGCATCTTTCCGAGCAGAACAATCATCCGGAGATCGCGCGGATGACGGCAGAGCGAGACCTGGGCGAGCAGCGCAATTGGTTTCGCAATCACTTGTTGCTCGCAGCACAGCATGAACCACTGCCAGCGATCCAGTTGTAGTTTCCACCCTGCGAGTCCACGTCGCAGCGGGCTGCGGCGGGTTTAACTACGACCGATGAAACAATGCACCGATCGCGTTATCGGCAAGATTCTTGCGGGTTGGCGCTATGACATCTCCGGCATCGCTCCCGAAATGCGCGGCGACTACGAAGCGCACCTCGCTGAATGCGAGTTCTGCCGCTCCCGCCAGCGCCTGCATCGCGGCATTGACATCGGCCTGATGGCGCTCGCCTCAGCGTCGATGGTGGTCTTCCTGCTTGCCTATGGCGTCATCCGCCACTTCAAACCCGTCCATGCCTTCTGGTTTGAAATTGGCGCGCTTGGCGGATTTCTGCTCTCCATGCTGCTGTGGCTGCTGGTCGCGGTGGCAACCCCAGCGCCGTTGGTGGTAAAAGACGTTGCGCTTTTCGGCGCTCGCGTCGGATTGGAAAAGCTCCCCGAAGAAATTCGCGATCGCATCCCCGAAGATTTGCGGCTGAAAATTTCAGGGCAAAGCTAGCGGATGTTGATCAGCTCCACGTCGAAGACCAGCATGCCGTAGGGCGACTGCTTGCCCTGATAGGCAAGGTTCTGCGGAATCCAGAAGCGGGTTTTTTCGCCCACGACCATCAACTGCAGGCCTTCCGTCCAGCCGGGAATCACGCGGTCGGCAGGAAAAGTGGATGGCTGGCCGCGGGGAAGCGAGCTATCGAACATCTTCCCGTCGGTCGACCACCCGGTGTAGTCTGATCGTCACCTCGTCAACCGATTTTGGATGGCGTGTGCCGGTTCCAGGCGTCAGCACTTTGTAGGCGAGGCCGCTGTGGGTTCGCTTGGCATCGGGCGGCGGCGCTTTCACGTCGGCAGGTGCGCGGGTTGGCAGCTCCAGCAAAGTCACATCAAACACCACCATTCCTGCTGGCTTGCCTGCCTGGCCTTTGTAGGCCAGCGATTCGGGAACCCAAAGCCGGCGTGTTTCGCCAACTACCATGAGGCGCAAACCTTCTCCCAATCCAGGAAGCACGCGGTTGACCGCAAGAGTTGCCGGCTTGCCACGCGCGATGGTGCTGTCGAACATTTTGCCGTCCGTGGTCCAACCGGTGTAGTTCACGATCACCGCTTCGTCCTTACCAGGATGGTCCTTGCCGGTGCCGGGCGTGATTACTTTGCTTGCCAAGCCGGACGGAGTTTTGATGGCGTCGGCTGGCGGAGCAGCAACGTCAGATGGAGTTTGAATTGCAGAGGGCGCCTGAGATGGAGTTGGAGTCGTGGATGGCGAAGTCTGCGCGCAGACCGCCATCGTAGCGAAGAGAATTACTGCAAGATGAATTAGACGCATGGGTTCATTGTAGCTGCGTCGGCATGGTTGAAGCAGATCAAACTGTCGAGGTTATGTATGAATGCCTAAGTGGCCGCGAGAATATTTGGTTGAGGAAATGCATCGGAAAAAGAAGAGCGAGCGGGAAGCGGCCACCGACGGGCAGGGATATGTGGCCCTGTAGCAATTTAGGCACGAGCCATACTCGATGCTACCAATGTACCGAGCAATTTGATGGGTGAAACGAGCGGGCGAGAGGGTGATGCTCGTACTACTTTAGTAACATTGCAGCCCGTTACCACACATGATAGGCTGTGCTGTCGGCCAGTATGGGCTGAACGCCGCCGATCAGTCGGGTCAGGCGAACAGGGTCTTTTACAATTCGTGCATGGGACATCGCTGTGCAGAAAAGGGTAACCTAGGTTTCGAGGTGTGCCTGGAACGCAATGTGATGCTGTGAGAAAATAAGTTGTTTGTTTTTAATAGTTTGCAGTAAGTCTCATGGATTGACGACTTTGCCGAGACTTTCCGGGTAAAATCCTCAAAACACGGACTTACAGGAGAGAGGGAATTTTTGAGGGCCTCCTCAGATCGCGTTTAAGCATGGCACCAACATGCTATTACCTTTCCGGCCTTAGCGACGGTGCTCAAGCATGTTGGGTCAGACTAGGGTTTCCAGATAGAGCTACGGCTAGCTGCTAGTTGCTGCTGCTCTTCCATCCCACCTGCTTGCCCTCGTTCTGCTCATCGAGCCACTTCTTCAGTGGCGCGAAGTATTCCAGCATGGCGCCGGCATCCATCTGGCGCTCACCGGTCAGGACAGACAGCGCGTCAGGCCAGGGTTTGCTCTGGCCCATCTCCAGCATGGCGTTTAGCTTGGCGCCGGCGGCTTTGTTGCCGTAGAAAGAGCAGCGATAGAGCGGGCCGGTGGCTCCAGCTTCGCGGCACATTGCACGGAAGAACTGGAACTGCAGAATGCGCGCCAGAAAGTAGCGCGTGTAAGGCACGTTGGCCGGCACGTGGTACTTCGCCCCGGGATCGAAATCGGCCTCGCTGCGCGCCACCGGCGGGGCGACACCCTGGTACTTCTCGCGCATCTCCCACCATGCTTTGTTGTAGTCGGCGGGCTTGATCTCGCCGTTGAAAACCTTCCAGCGCCACTGATCAATCAGCAACCCAAACGGCAGGAACGCAACCTTGTCCAGCCCTTCGCGCAGCAGGTAACCAATGTCGTCGGTCTGCGGCACGGTTGCCAGCAGCCCGACTTTGTTAAGGTACTCCGGCGTGATGGCCAGCGCGATCGTGTCGCCAATGGCTTCGTGGAAACCGTCATTGGCGCCATTCTTGAAGAGGAGGGGCTGGTTCTCGTAGGCGCGCTGGTAGAAATTGTGTCCCAGTTCGTGATGAATGGTGACAAAATCCTCGCCTCGCACCTGAATGCACATCTTCAGGCGCACATCCTGGAAGTTGTCGATGTCCCAGGCGCTGGCGTGGCAGACAACCTCACGATCGCGCGGTTTCACAAACAGCGAGCGCTCCCAGAAGGTCTTGGGCAGTGGCGTAAATCCCATGGAGGTGAAGAATCCTTCGCCGTACTTCACCATGCCAATGGGATCGACATTCTTTGCCTTCAGTAACTCTGTAACGTCATACGGCTGCTTCTGCTGTGGTGGGGCGACGAGCGGGAAGATGTTGCCCCACTCCTGCGCCCAGGGGTTGCCCAGCAGGTCGGCGCGAATCATGCCGTTGGCATCCACGGCGCTCGGCCCATACTTCTCCACCAGCTTGGTCCGCACGTAGGCATGCAGCGAGTCGTAGAGCGGCTTCACCTGCTGCCACAGGCGCTCGATCTCCTGCGAAAACTGCTCGGGCGTCATGTCATAGCCGGCGCGCCACATGGCGCTGAGGTCCTTGAAGCCCATCTCACGCGCGCCTTTGTTGCCCAGCTCTACCCAGCGCGAATAACGGTCGCGCATCGGCGGAGATATGGTGCGCCAGCCCACCCACAGATCTTGGAGCTCGTCGGGGTCGGTGCTGCTTGCCATGATGCGTTCGATAGTGGTGATGTCAAGGCATTCACCGGCGTGCTTGCCGGTCTTCGGACAGTATTTCCCCTTGCCGTAATCTGCCTCGAGCGATGTTCCGATGCGGGCCAATTCGGCAAGCTCTTTGGGATCGGCCGGCGCCGGAGCGGGCACCGCGGCCGAGAGCTTCAGCAGCAGCATCTTGCGCGCCAGCACGTCGGGAAGCTTAAGGTTGTCGTAACGCGTCGCCTTCTTGGCCAGCTCGGTGGTCACACCAATCAGCACTTCATTAGCGTCGGCAGCCATCTGCTCGGTGTCGTCGGTGATGAAGTTGGCCTGTACCCACGCAGCGCGGCTGGCCTTCACCGTAAGATCCTGGAGCTGTATTTCAGCATCGTGGATGAACTGTTCCGCTTCAGCAACTGTCGGCGGATTGGATTGAGTCGCGGTTTGAGCATTGGCGGTAGTGGTTTGGACATTCATGAGAGCACAAGAAGCAATCAGGAGTAGGAAATTCAGTAACGGCCGGACGGCTTTGCGCATAGCAAACGACCTCCGGGAGAACATTGTAAACGGCGGGAATGCCGCCATTCGCCGACAGTAGGTTGCTTCGACGGTTTTCGACGGGTCAGCAAGAGGGCGCATGAGCGCAAAAGAAGAAAGCCGGAGATGGTTAGCTCCGGCTTCCGGGAAACTAGATACGGGGTTAGAGTTTCATCTTGCGACGGAAAGCACCGATCACTCCCAGAACTCCAGTGCCAAACAACAGCAAGGAAGTTGGCTCCGGCGTGGTGCCGCCGGTGCCGGCGATGATCTGGAATGCGCCCTGCGACTGATTGCCCTGCTGGACCCAGGTCAAGCCGCCATCGGTCGAATAATCATCGTTGCCGGTAGCGCTGTTGCTGAAGTTCCACGCCTCCCAGGTTGTGGAGGAGGTGCTGGTTGGTCCAATCACCAGCCAGTAATCAGTTCCGGCGGTGATGTTGAGCCCGGAAATACCGGTAATGTCCACCAGGCCGCAGCAGCTGCCGAATGTGGTGGAGCTAGACAACCCGCCCCACTCGCCTAGCTGGGACCCGGGAATGCCGTTGTTGTTCGTGTAAAGGGCAACGTAGAACGAATTTGCGCCCTCCACAAATCCAACCGCTACGTCAATCTCGCCTACACTGCCACTACTCGTGGGCGAGAATTCGTTGGCGGATGTGAAACTCGTTCCAATACTGCCGGTACCGGATATTGTCCAGCCCGAGCAGCAGTTGTAAACGTCGCTCCCTGATCCCAAGTTGGTGTACAGGGTGCCTGCCATTGCCGGCATGGCGGTGAGAGCGAGGGCCAGCAAGCAGACCGACCAAACTAGTTTTCTGTCCAAGTTGCTACCTCCGTGGTTGAGAGTCCTGACTCGCGAGGTTGAACCACTTACACGAACACCTTGCGGTGTTCAACGAAGGAACCATACTGCGCAAGGAACAGGTCGCGACCAAGCTATCGCTCCTTGCCCTGTTCTCCCCGACCACCGCGAAGTGGTGCACACCAATACGCGGGAGAGCATTGGAGACAATGTTGCAATTTTATCTCCGCTGTAAGTTGTTGAAATCTCTCGGTCGGCTAGAGATTAAACTGCAACAACTTGCAGCACAATTCCCGCTGGCTTCCCGTCTCGGGAGCAAGGGGCCCCACGAACGTGGCGAATCCGGAGCTGAGGTTGCAGCGGTCCGAGTTTGGAATGCCCTATGATTGCGGAGCGCGTCGTCCTTCAATCCGCTCCCGCAGCGCATTGCGCCAGCCCTCAGGAAGAGTGCTGACTCTCAGCGCGCGCTCCAGCAAGGCCGGATCGCGGCTTTCTCCGGTGAAGAGCCTAATCGCGTCCGCAACACTCACTGCATTCGGGTCGCGAGTCACAACTCTAACGTTATCTCCGGCCTGCAGTAGACCTTCGCGCAACACTCGCAGGTAGAAGCCAAAGCGGCGGCTCTGATAGAACAGCTTGGTCATGTCTTCGCGAGCGAAGCGGATCCCTAGCTTGTAGCAAGGCGAGCGAGGCCGAGTCACAGTAAACAAGGCGGTTCCAACCTGTAACTGGTCGCCGAGGTGGATGGCTTCCTCGGACAGTCCCTCGAGGGTGAGGTTCTCGCCGAAATTGCCCTGCGTAAGTGGGTAATCATTAAGCTGCGATTGCCAATAGGCATAATGCTCGTGAGGATAAGCGTAAACCGCCTTGTCCAAACCGCCGTGAACGCTCAGGTCGGCTTGCCGGTCACCTTCGAGGTTCAACGTGCCAACTGCAACGGGGCCTTGCACCGGACTCTTGAAGATGGCGGTGCTGACGCGCGAGCCGAGCCATTCATGCTCCAGTGGCTTGCCTACATTGACAGAGAGGACACTCATGGACTCAGCTTCCGTTGACTATCGGCTAACGCTTCCCGGCGATTTCCGGAGGAGCCAAATGCGCTCGCTAGGCTTGTCATACCCCCTCCAAGATGTCTGCACAAAATGCTGAAAACAAAGGAGCAGTAAAATGCCTTCCCTGTATACGTAAAATGTTACATCTAAATGACTTAGGCGCAAGCATTCTTCCCGTGTGCCTTCTGCGGGCTCAACTACCCAAGTTAGAGCAACTGCAGCACGGGCGGGATTCGGGTCAGCTACGTTCCCGGGCTACTTGCGCTATTTCTCACCGTACTCACGAAGCATCTTCCGTGCCTCCTCCTGGCTTTCCAGACTGTGCGGGAGATCTCCGAGGTCGCGATAGACGAAACTCATATAGTAGAACGCGTCGCGCCTGCGCTGTGCGTAATGCGAAACGTCATTCTGGGTTAACCTTACCACCGCTTGGTAATGCTCCAGCGCGTCGGTCAAGTCCCCAAGCCGATGCTCACATATGGCCAGATTCAGATTGTAGATAGGAGAACCTGGGTCAAGCGCAGCCGCGGCTTCGAGGTGCGGAAGCGCTTCTTTCGGCCGCCCTTCGTTCAGCAGCACCACTCCCAGGTTGTCTTCGGCCTCCTTATTTGGGCTGGTGACTTGCAAACTGCGCGACCACAGCGCATAGCTGTCTTTCCAGTAGCCGATCTGACGATGGGTAACCACGGCGAACGCGAGTAATGCTGCAACGCTGGCTGTCCGGAGCCACACTGGGCGAAGATGCAGTTGCTCAGTCCATTCCGCCACGCCCCAGCAGATCATAAGGAACAGTCCGATAGCAGGCAGATAGGCATAGCGATCGGCCATCGCCTGCCGCCCCACCTGCACCAATCCGATCATCGGCACCAGAGTTCCCAGAAACCACAACCAGCCGGTGACTAAGTAGCGCCGGCGACGCGCCGCGACGACCAGCGCAGTAACGGCAAACAGGAACAGTAACGCCGCCATCACTTGCCACATTGGCGGCAACCCGGAAGGGTGAGGATACAGAAGCGCCAAGTGCGATGGCCAGAATGCTTTCCTCACGTACCACGCATAGGAGACAATGGCGTTCGCGGCTCGAACCGAGAACGGATAGGGCGTAGCGGCTTCGCGTTGCGCATGCAGGGTGATGGCCGCGCTCGCCGCCACTAGCAGGAGCAGCGGTAACTTCTCCAGCACCAGCCAGGAGAGACGCTTCGCCGGAATGACATCGGCTTGGGAAGCAGTACCATCGCTGCCGGCAAACATCCGCCGCAGCGGCCAGTAGTCCCAAAGCAGAAGCACGAAGGGCAGGGTGATAATCTGCGGCTTGGCCATCAATCCCAAAGCGAACAGTAATGCGACGGTCAGGTAGCGTCCCACTCGCGGCTCCTGGGCGTACCAGCGATACGCCGCCAGAGCGAGCAGGAAAAACAGCATGCTGAGCAGGTTCTTGCGCTCGGAAACCCAGGCCACCGACTCAACGTTGAGGGGATGCAGGGCAAACAGAGCCGCCACCATGAAACTGCGGCCGGCGAAACCGGTGGCGCGCAACAGTACCCAATAGAGCAGCACCGCGTTCATCGCGTGCAACCAGAGATTGGTGGCGTGATGGGGGCCCGGGTTCAGAAAGAAGAGTTGGCAATCCAGGGCGTGAGACAGCCACGTCAGCGGATGCCAGTTATCGGCATATTGCGCCGTCAATGCCCACTGCACACTCTTCCAGGTCAACCCGTACTTAATGTGAAAATTGTCTGTTATATACAGCCCGTCGTCGTAGCTGACGAACTGATAATGGCGTACTGGAGAGTAGAGGGCGACGGTAATAACTGCCAGGAAGAATCCGAGGAGAAGCTTACGGGCAGCGGCGGTACGGAGGATGTCTGTCCGGGCGGAAACCGTCATCGGCCGGTCGACAGCAGATTCAGTAGCTCGTCCCACAGGATGGCGATGATATCAGCTTAGTGCGGCGTCACGCTGCGCAGCACTGCAAGTACGCTTTGCGCCGTACGAAGACCGCACGCAGCAGACAGCACTTCCTGATTTTGCACTGTTCAGCGATGATAACCTCGTAACCCTTATGTCCAGCACGGCCACAAGCCCCCGCGTTCAGGCGGCGCAAGAAAAGGACGCGGCAACATCCCGCCTCTGCTCCTGGCTCTCCTATGCCATTCTGCTCGGTGGGATTCTCACCATTGTGGTCGCGGTGCGACTCGTCGTAACCACCTACTCCAGCCTTCCCTTCTGGGATGGGTGGATACAGGTTGGAGTGGACGGAGGCGGACGCACGCTCTCTGCTCCCTGGCTATGGCAGCAGTGGAATGAACACCGGCTGGTGCTTCCCAAGCTGTTCCTCGCGGCCGACCTGCACTGGTTTCAGGCCCGGCAGGTGTTCCTGCTGGCCAGTATTTTTGCCATTCAATTCCTGCACCTGACGCTGCTGAGCTGGAGCATGTGGGTGCTGGGAGGCTGGCGGGGAGCGTTGTGGCGCACGGGCACTGGGCTGGCGGCGTTCTGCCTGTTCTGCCCGGCCCAGCAGGAGAACTTTGTTTGGGGCTTTCAGGTTTGTTTTGTGCTGCCGCCGTTTTTGGCGACCTTGTCGTTTGTGACACTGCTGCTCTACTGGGTCGAGTCGGCGCAACAGTCTGACACACGGCCGTCATCAATGTTCATTGTTGTTTCGCTGTTGGCGGCCCTGGGAGCCAGTTATTCTCTGGCCAACGGTGCCCTGCTGTGGCCGCTGCTGGTAGTCGCAGCGCTGTACCTTCGCCTGCGAGTCGCGGTTGCCGCGACCTTCGGAATCACAGGATTACTCAGCACTGCTCTGTACTTCCGTCATTACCTGCGCCCCTGGAATCACGCCAATCCTTTTCTTGCCGTGCAATCGCCAACCGAGTTGCTACGGTACATTGCGATGTATTTCTTCAGTTCGTGGGTGCCTGGCGGTGTTCATGGCTTGGAAATTCGCGGGCTGGAAGTTGTCACGCTGTTGGGGTTGGCAATCGTGGTGGCCGCATGGCTTTTCCCCGGCGCGGTCAGGCGTTCGTGTCTTCCGGCCGTTTGCAGTCCTGCTTATGCTGATGATGTCCTTTAGCCTGGGCACGGCCTTGATCACCGCAACCGGGAGAGTGAATTACGGCATCGAGCAGGCTGCCGCTTCGCGCTATCAGACGATTGCCCTGATTTTCTGGTGTTGTCTGGGATTGCTGTTGTTGGGATCGGCATTTTCACGGCCCCGAATGCGCAATTCCTTCCTGGTGGCGCAGCTCTGCCTACTGGCGATCTTCGTCAGGGGCGCGGTGCTCGCCCACTATCCCTTCGAGAAGGCGCAGCGCCAGCCTTTTCCGCAACATGCCACGGCGGCCGCGCTGTGACGGGAGTTTACGATCCGGTCCCGTTGAAGGGAGTTTTTCCCAGCGTGCAGGCGCTGCTTGGGACAGTGCCGTACCTCAAGGCGAACCACTTGTCGGTGTTTTCAAGTGGCGATCTCTCCGAACTGGGCAAGCCCCTGGAGTCGGTTTTCTCCACCGCAGTTTCCGGCGACTGCACCGGAGCCGCGGAATCGATCGCGATCATCGATGATCCGGCGGGACACGGACTGCGGGTCCTGGGCTGGGCCTGGGACCTGAAACACGGTCAGCCTCCGGCAGGGATTGTTGTCACCACCGACGGAGTCATCACCGGATTCGGCGCGGTTGGCGAGGAGCGTCGCGATCTTCCCGCCTCCCATCCCGAAGTTTTCGTCGAACTATTCGGGATTTGTCGCTTATCTTCCGGAGCCGCGGCTAGGCTCGGTGGTGAATTACTATGCCATCCTCGACGGCAGGCCGCGAACGGTGTGTTATTTCGCGACCAGGAGGGTGTAGGTTCACCTAGAGCAGTCTTCAGAAAGGCACTTCGGCAACCTGTGTCGCGCCTTACGCTGACCCGAGTCAATTCCCCTCCTGTTGAGAACAGCGACAGCGCCGGATTGGGATCGGTCGCCGGCAGCAGAACGAACTTGGTGGACGAGACAACATAAGCGATGCCGATTATGTTCTTGCTGCTCGCGTTGCAAGTCCCTGAAGCACATACCAGAGTCCTGCCGGTGTTGCCCACCCGAAGGTGTAGGTGAAGTTCTGCTGTCCCGGACCACCGGGACGGCTGGTGTATCGGTTCCGTTCATGTTGCCGTTTCCGTCGGCATAGAGCCAACTGACGGCATTGGTGACCATGGCGGTGGTTGGCGTGATTGTGCCGCCTTCGTAGATACCCGAGAAGGGACGCGTTGGTGAAGGAAGAGCCGCTCTGGAACTCTAGATATCCGGAGGTGACCGCTGGATCGGCGCCGACAACAGAACACCTGGTCGAACCCGACCACGTAGAACACCGGCAAATATCCGCCGAACGAACCCGAGAAGCCCTGCAGCGTGACTCGACCGGTGGTGGTGTCAACACAGAATGTACCCTGGGACGATTGAGGACTGCCGCAGCTGCCGCCGTTGCACGTCCCTCCCTGGTTCTCGTCGGAGCTGAAAGTGGCAGCATCGTACTGCAGTATGCCGCCCCTGGCCGCTTGTGCAGGTATGACCAAAGACGCCCTGGCTGACAAATAAACCAGCGGTGACATCCGCCGCGCCTTTGGTGTCGACAGCGTTCAATTCGGCTACCCCCGTGCTGTTCAGGCAGTAGTTGTTCCGGTTGGGCGAACCCGGGCATTGGGCGCTGCTGACTTGCGGAAGCGCTGACCAGAGCGTCGGATTCGTTGGCGGGCAGTTCAACTTCGGGTCGCAAACGTTCTCGGTCAGGAAGACCAACTGGTTTTTCTTGTGATCGCTGCTCGAGATCAGATAGAAGGGATTGAAGTAACGCTGATTTTGATTACTGTTAAAGGTCATTCCTACGATTCCTCGACTGGTGGTGTGTCGTATGATTAAATGCCCCAGTGAAGGTTGACTTTGATGTGACGCCGCCATCGTTGACGTCCAAAACACCGTTCTCAGCATCGACGCAAGTCTGTGGACTGTACTGAAACTCTCCTGCGGCCGCATATCGAGCCGTCAGGGAGGGGTCAAGTCCAAACAGCCCAAGCGAAACATAGCTGCCGCAGAGCGGCCATATCTCGCCT
The DNA here is from genome assembly GCA_963823635.1 of uncultured Acidobacteriaceae bacterium. Lineage (GTDB taxonomy): Bacteria > Acidobacteriota > Terriglobia > Terriglobales > Acidobacteriaceae > Bog-257. The sequence continues at coordinate 12,388 of CAWGMV010000039.1, forward strand.
TCGGATAGTTGGGTATGGTTCATCAGTATCCCCGAACCATAGGCCTGAAGATTGGTTGGGTCGCTCTGGATAAGACTCCCGCCGCTGCCATCGTTGCGGATGGAGATGGCAAGGTTGAACACTGCCGGCAGGTTCGTGGTAAGCGTCATGGTGCCAAGCCCATTGGGTGTGATAGCGGTTGAACCGATTCCGCGCCTGCTTGAATCGTCTGTGAATGGGCCTGCCGCTGCTATCAACCGGTTCGCCACCGCCGTCGTTGTAATCCAGTACACCGCTGGTGATGTTCCCATTGCCATCAGCGATGAGGCCGCCCGCCATGACGACAAGCTTTCCGTTGTTATATCCGCTGAAGCTGAATATGTAGTTGC
>CAWGMV010000040.1:0-49192 GCA_963823635.1 uncultured Acidobacteriaceae bacterium
TCGGTTTTTGGCATCGTTTTTCCTCCTCTTTCGACCTGTTCGGCAAACGCCTCTTTGATCACTAACGTAGCACATCGGGCCTTCTCCTCGTCGGCGTATAGTGGCTCCGTCCCTACTCCTGCCGAGGTCACCCACGATGGAAAATAACGAGTGTCTTGCCAAGATTTACGAAACCCTGCGCTATCAGCAGGAATTGCTATTTCAGGCACGAACCGCCATTGCTGTTCTTGAAAGGGTGTTGTGCGGTAATCAAAGTTTTGTCGAAGCACGCGCCCAGGCCATGACGGAGTTGCCGACTCCTGCCGAGACTCAAGCACAGAACGCATTGCTTTTAGCACTCTCTCTTGAGATTCAGAGGCTTCGCGGTCAGGATTCCACTGTTGCGGAGGCGTGATCGTCACGGCGTAGGCTCCTGCGGCTTGTGCCGCTCCCGCATGTGCTGTAACACTGTCTCTCGCTCCTCGTCCGTCAGCTCCAGCCGCCTCGGTTCTGCCGCTGTTGGCGCTACTGCTCGCGGGTCTGCCGCTGGCGCTTCCGTTGGCTTCCCAAAGCCGAACTCGCGGTATCGCTTTGGGTAGTAGAACGCTGCCGGGATACCCCAGAAGCACATCGCGATTACAAACTGGCTAACTGCGTCTCCCGTCGGCTCAATCGTTAATCTAACCAGCCCTGCCACCAATGAAACGCCAGCGACTACGTACACCAGCACAAAACCATAGCGCCGCTTACGCAGAAGGCCGACCCCAAGACTCAGCACCAACAGTCCAACCAGTAGCGATAACGGAAAGGGAACAAGGACGAACTGCGCGACTGCAAAAAGCACTGCACCCCATCCCTGAAACTTGCCCCAGAGATAGCTTCTCTCGATCATCGGGCGTTCCTCCGATGCCGAAAGACTACCGCCTATTGCCGCCCAGAGCTAGACCTTCCTTGCTGCTTCCGTTTCTTTCGGCTATTGACCGCCCTCCTAGCGCCTTCGATGTTAAGCGGGTCCGTTGCGAAATCCCGAACAGCGCCAACAACGCGCTGCGTCGTCGGACTGTTCACGGCTTCGCGTACACGGTCTGTTATTGTGCGTTCCTTGTCAGCCATTGACTCGCCTCTCGTCCAAGTCTTGGACTGAGTAGCCAAGCTCTTTAAGACCAGGGAACGGCTCGCCAGCTTTCATCTTCTCGGTGAACAGGCGAATAACGCCCTCCAATTCCCTCTGGCGCACCTGTGTCCGCAGTAAAACCAGCTTCGCTGCCTTGATGGTCTCCTCCCATCCATTTTTGCTCATGTCATGTACAATTTTCTTGTTGACAGACTTACCCTCTGTGTGCATAATTAACCTCATGGACTTCCGTGCTGTACGCGACCAGACGATTAAGGAACTCGAAAAACTGATAGAGGAGCGCCGCGACATTGACAGGAAAGCCGCTGCGCTGCGCTCTACGCTTAACGGGTTGAATGCGTTGCTCGATGCCCAGCAGGACAAGTTCCGGCTTGAGCCGCCTCCGCTTCCACCTGGCTATGAAGGGTTGCGCGAGATGGGATTGACAGATGCGATTCGCAAGCTGTTCGAGAATGAACCTGACCGACTCTCGCCTAAAGACGTGCGAGCAAAGTTGGAAGCCTTTGACTATCGCCTTCCGCGCACTAATCCGCTCGCAGCAATACACGGCATTTTTACTAGGCTCGAAAAGGCTGGCGAGATAAAGCCTATTGAAGGCCAGAAGAACGCTTATCAGTGGGTGAATCCGGCTGAACGGCAAACCGTAGGAGTTGAACGATTCAACAGCCGCTTTCGCAGTCGCTTTACTGGGCGATGAGTTTGGAAGCAAATGCGAAACGCCCCGCGCCGCCAGCGCAGAGCGTTTCAGGAAGGAGATACAACGATGCGGCGTATCAGATTCAAGCTCACTAGCCGCTGGTTCTCGCTGGAAATCAGCGTCGAACCACCATAAACCGCTAACAGTAAGCGCCCCGCTTCCTGCTGAAACAGGTTGCGGGGCAAGACAGAAACCGGGAAGCCCGATCTCAGTCCCTTCAAATTGATTTTGGGCTTTCCTCAGCGAAAAGGCAAGAGGAAAAAGCCCATGACGTGCAAACGCTGCAATCACACTGTCCGCAAGTTCGGACACTACGGCAAGCGCCGAATCCAGAGATACCGCTGTACCACCTGCAAAATTACCTTTTCCGAGTACGAGCCCAAACTCGGGAACCACTACACCCCGCCCGACGTTGCGGCAAAAGCCCTGGCGATGATGCTGGAAGGCATGTCCGTTCGCGCGATCTCGCGCCTCACCGGACTGCACAAGCATACGATTCTGGAATTGATGAAAACGGCAGCGAACGAAGCTCGCCGGATACTTGACGCCAGAATCCGCAATATCAGCCCCAATTACGTGCAGGTTGACGAGATGTGGCAATTCGTCCATACCCGCGACCCGCATTTGAATCCCTCGGATCCGCCGGAATGGGGTAGCACCATGCTTTGGCTCGCCCTGGACTCGGAAACGAAGCTCATCATCTCGTACCACATCGGCCGGCGCAGCGGCATCAATGCCCATGCGTTCATTTCCGACTTGCGAGCACGTACTAATGGCCGCTATCAACTTACTTCCGATCAATACAACGCCTATGTCGGAGCGATGCGCGAACACTTTGGGCAGAACGTGGACTTTGCCCAACTTCGCAAAATCTACAGCAGCGGCACTGGTGATGGCTGGTATGGCAGCGGCCAGGTTGTCGCAGCGGTCCCACACGTCAAAATCGGCAGACCGGATTTCAAGCGGATTTCTACGTCTCACGTCGAACGCAACAACTTGTCCGTTCGGATGCACCTTCGCAGATTTACGCGCCTGACCAATGCCTTCAGCAAGACGCTGGCAAACCTCAAGGATGCCGCCGTGCTTTACATCGGTTTTTACAACTTCTGCCGCGTTCATATGACGCTCAAGCAAACGCCCGCTATGGCTGCGGGGATAACTGACCACATTTGGAGTTTGGAGGAACTGTTGACCGGGGCATAGAATTGCCCCCCTCAATCCGCTCGGAGGCTATACGCCATGCATCTGACGCTCTTTTCCTTAGATCAGCCAGAGAAGGGTGATAACTGGAACTATGTCCCTGATTACATCCAAATCCAAGATAAAAAATTTGTTGGCGAGCGACTTGTAATTGATAATCATCAATTCGCTCGCTGCTCGTTTGAGGGTTGTACGTTGATTCATTCGGGCGGGCCTTTCGGCTTTCTCGAATGCGATTTTGACGCGAGTACCACTCCAGTGTTAACAGGTTCAGCGCATCGGGGATTGATTCTGTGGTCAGCCCTCGTCTTAAACAACCCAGAACGATCTTTTCCAGGCTAACGCGAAACGATGTGACGGTCATGCCACGCCCTCGCACCGCTGGTTCATCTGCCGCGCGAGTCGCCTAAACATGACTTCCACAAAATGCGGAATTTTGGGAGCCGGTACAAACTGCGGAGAGTGAACCTTGATTGACCTAGAAGAAGCCTTGCTTGTACTCAGGAAATGGCAAGAGGAGGAAACGCCCTTGCGCGTTGTTCTAATTTCACCATCACTGCACTTTGATTCGGAGGCGGTGCTGTGCGGAACTACGCCCTTACGCTTCGGCCTTAAACTTCCAGGCGCAGCAAATTTCTTTGAATTAGATTTTGGCCCGTGTGGATTCGACCTCGCACACGACCCCGATGCGCCAGAACAAATAGTATTGGTCTGTGTGCGATCCGATTTCCGATTGAGCTTTACGTCACTTTGACCCTTAACACGCCCGTTACCCAATCACGCCACTGACGCACGAATACAGCTCGCATCTCAGCAGCGTTTCACCCTGCCGCCTTTCCGAAGGAGGCAGGGTAACTTGACGGTAACCATTCTGGCACCAAACGGACCAATACTGAATTGTCCCATTACCCAAATCCCGTGCAAATTATTGATTTCAGTAACTTAGCACTGAATCTACGGAAATAATTGGACTTAACGCGAAAATATTCGCCTTTAATTCGCTTTAGTATTATAGGTTTTATGGATATCATAGATTCCGTGGTTTTCCGCCCATGACTGGCGCAAAGAAGGCCGACCAACTCAAGCTGCTGGGCATTTGGCTGCCGCCGGAGGAGAAGCGGCAGATAAAGATAGCCGCCGCCTCCCGCGAGATGACCCTCAACCAGGCGGTGCGCCAAGCGCTGCGGGAGTGGATCGCCCATTCCGTCGTGCCAAGCGCATCACCGCGAGCCGGCGTTCCGCAGCCGGGCGCGAAATCGGTGCGGGAAACCGCCCCAGCCAACGCGGCTCCGGCGCGTCAAGCCGTCTCCGCGGTTCCCGCTAAGCCACTGCAACCCGGCGCTACGCCTGCGGCGCGCGCGCAGGCCAGTGGGTCAACTCGCAAGGGGAAACCGGGACAAGGGGCGGCTGCACGTGCCCACAGCGGTCCTGCGTTTGCGTGGCTGCGGGGAGCGGCCGGGCTCGACTGGTCTGCCTGCCGGGCGGTCGAGAGCCGCGGCGCGCAGGACGGCTCGCGGGTGTGGGTCTTTCGCGGGACTCAAGTGACGTTAAAGAAAGTCTTTCGCCTGCTGCAGGAGGGCCATGCCTCGGCCAAAGTGGGGCGGCGCTTCCAACTGGATCCGCAGATCTTTGAGGAGGTGCTGCGCTTCGCCGCTCAGCGCCTGGCGCCGTTCCTCCCCGGAGCACGGTAAACCCGCACACCCGATCCCAGCTTCGCCCAAAAGAGGGGCGAACCGCCACCGGTCCTACTGGCTTGTCAAAGACCTTTCTCGGGCCGCACACTGGGTGCGTCCGGCGAAGAAACACTACAGCCTTCTCCTCGCACAACCTAGATATCGCGTCAGGCCGACTGACGGCAAGTGCACACGTCACGCTTGCGCGTGACATGACGAAAACTCTGCGCCCCGGTTAACGTCCAAAACCGGGCGTGAACGTGGGGCACCAGGCTACGTTTCTGTTAACTGGGCAATCTGGTCATTCCATGCAACCTTTAGTGCCGTTGGAGTATCAACCGCTTGCAACCTCTCGACCACTACGCGGTTGAACACGTCTCGACCTCCCCGCCCGATGGTTGCAAGAAGTGTGCGCAGCCAAACTGTAAGCTCCAGGAAGCTTACTTCATGACCTTGCGCGAAGTACTGCCTTGCCTGACGCATCACGCTCTCGTCAACCCTGCCTCGCACGAAAAAGAGATAATCTTCGATTCCTTGCTGCGCAATTTTCGTTTGAAAAGTTGCCACTACTCGATCACGGTCGACGGGCCGTTCAGTTACTTCTGCAGCTAACAGCAAGACGTCGCTTGATCTCACCATAATGTCCCCGCCCGCGCCCGCAGGGCGGTCTGCCACGTTTATTCCCTGCACCTCGATGCTCCAGTTCAAGCCGAATCTTTCACTTACCGCTGTTAGCGCTGCTTCGACCAAGATAACGGGGAACCGCCCGCCACTGGGGGTTGCAAGCAGTCCGTCAATCAGGCGGTCATATTGTTCCAGACTGATTCGCTGCAATCGGACAACTTGTACGTCCGCTGCATCCCGCAGGCGTATAAACTGGAGAAGTGTGTATCGAAGCAGTGAGGTAAGCTGCCGCCGGGTCACTGTGTTTACACGATCGAGGATATCGAGAAGAGAATCGTATCCGGCCTTGTCTCTCAATCCTTCACGTGTCGCAGGCTCAAACTGAACAGAACGTCGGAAGGTTGATAGATATGGCCCGCGAGACGACGGCACTCGCTTGTCGTGCAGGAATGGGTTGACCACTCGCTCGTCCAGCGTTCGCCCACTGAACGCGCCCGCACCATGGCCGAGATACGGTTTGTGAATATCGACATTGCGGTCTTGGAGCTTGGCTAGAACGCAACCGAGCAACACTTCACGGTAAGCTTGTGTGGCGGATGCATAGACCTCATCGAAGCGCCTGAGCAAAGCAGTATCATCGAGGGTCGGAGCCGCCCCCAGGAGGACAGCCCTTTCGACGTCAGCAAATTCCTCGTCGAGCCGCGTGCGGGCGGATTGGTAATCTAAAGGCATCCTTGCTCACGAATGTCCTCAGTAGTTTACCCAAAGTGCCTCCCTTCTTGGCTTCTTGACCGAATGGCACATTTTTGAAGAAGCATCGTGCCGCTTGAAATCCTTGTAGAGCGTGTCCGTCAGGTCGCAGCGATAGCCAGAAATCGCAACTTTGCCCTTTACACAGAGCAACACTGCAGCGAGCTGCCGATGTTCAGCATCTGTCATCTCCGCACCATATGCCTTGTCATCGGTACGTGCAGAATGGGGGTATGGTGGATCGCAGTAAAACAGGGTTTGCTTTGCGTCGTAGAGCCGAATCACATCAATCGCAGGTCGATTTTCAATCTGAACCCGCAGCAACCTCTCGGCGATTCGCGGCAAGCTCTCAACGCTTCCGAGCCACCGGGAAACCACACCGGACATTCCGGCCCGTGTGGTGTCCTTGCAATTCGCCCAACGGCCCAAACTGGCGGTTTGAGCGAGTCCCGTCCTAACTTGGCGTGCACGGATGAAAAACCGACGTGCCCGTTCGAGTTCGGGAAGCTCATGCCCGTTCGTGGAGCACGCGATAAAGAATTCCTCGCGCGAGAATGGCGTAAGTGCGATCGCTCGTATGAGGTCATCTCCACGCTCACGCAGCACCCGAAAAAAAATCGTAACTTCGCCGTCGATGTCGTTGTAGGTTTCAACCGGAGACGGCGCTCTATTGAGCAGAACAGCGGCGGAGCCGCCGAAGGGTTCACAATAATGGTGGCAATCGGGGAGAAGCGGGAGCAGCCACTTCAGGTGACTGAACTTTCCGCCATACCAGCCGAAAGCGATAAGTCTCCGCTTTCTTCTGATCGTTCTCACACCGTTCTTTTCGGCGATCTTTCCGAAGAGCCCGATCTGTTCTTCATCGAGATATAGCGGGGATGGGCTTCCGGTCATAGCGTCTTCCAGTGCTTGCTAAGTTTTTATCACGGACAGCAGCAGGGCGATAGTTGATAACACGGGTTCGTTGTGGAAAAAGAGGCCGCTTCGTATCAGTTTGGGAACGGGGCCGAATTGAAACTGGCCGCTCGCCCCGGTTCGATCTACCACCCTGCTTCTCCCGGAACCCCGTGATGCCCTCGCGACGGGCGGCGGGCGGAAGGCGCACAGATACGACTTCAGATACTGCGGCCAGAGAGGGAAGCGCGATTCGGCTGACGATTCTTACAACGGAATGTTCCCGTGCTTCTTGGGCGGGTTCTTGGCGCGCTTGTTCTCCAGCATGTCGAGCGCCCGGATCAGCTTGCGGCGCGTGTCGCGAGGACGGATGACGGCGTCAAGGTATCCGCGCTCGGCAGCGATGTAGGGATTGGCGAAGCGCTCGCGGAACTCCTCGATTTTCGCCGCGCGATCGGCGTCAGGATTCGCCGACTTTTCGATTTCGCGCTTGTACACGATGTTGACCGCGCCTTCCGGCCCCATCACCGCGATCTCGGCGGTAGGCCAGGCGTAGTTTACGTCGGTGCGAATATGCTTTGACGCCATGACGCAGTACGCTCCGCCATAAGCCTTGCGGGTAATGACGGTGATCTTCGGCACGGTCGCCTCGGAGAATGCGAACAGCAGCTTTGCGCCGTGAGTAATGATGCCTCCGTACTCCTGCTGCGTGCCTGGCAGGAATCCGGGAACGTCTTCAAAGGTGATAAGCGGAATGTTGAAGCAGTCACAGAAGCGCACGAAGCGCGCGCCCTTGATGCTGGCATTGATGTCGAGCACTCCCGCAAGAAATGCAGGTTGATTGGCCACAATGCCGACGGACTTGCCATTCAGGCGAGCGAAGCCGATCACGATGTTCCTGGCGTAATGTTCCTGCACCTCGAAGAAGTAGGCGTCATCGACCACAGTGGTGATGACCTCCTTAATGTCGTAAGGCAGGTTCGATTCGGCGGGCACAATGGTGTCGAGCTTTTCATCGGTGCGATCGATGGGATCGGTGCACGGCTTGCGCGGTGGGTCGTCGAGATTGTTCGAGGGGATGAAGCTGAACAACTCGCGAATCATGCTCAGGCATTCGGCATCGTCGTTGGCCATGAAGTGCGCCACGCCCGACTTCTCGTTGTGGGTCATGGCGCCGCCGAGTTCGTCCTTGGTGACCTCTTCGTGGGTCACGGCCTTGATAACGTCGGGGCCGGTGATGAACATGTACGAGGTCTTGTTCACCATCAGGATGAAGTCGGTGATGGCCGGCGAATAGACAGCGCCGCCGGCGCACGGGCCCATGATGGCGGAGATCTGCGGAACCACGCCGGAAGCGAGCGTGTTGCGCAGGAAGATGTCAGCATAGCCCGCGAGCGACATCACTCCTTCCTGAATGCGCGCGCCGCCGGAATCATTCAGGCCGATGATGGGAGCGCCGACGCGCATCGCGGCGTCCATGATCTTGACGATCTTGGCGGCGTTGGTCTCCGACAGAGAGCCGCCGAACACGGTGAAGTCCTGGGCGAAGACGAACACCAGGCGGCCTTCGATGCGTCCGTAGCCGGTAACGAAGCCGTCGCCAAAGTACTTCTGCTCGTCCATGCCGAAGTCGGTGCAGCGGTGGGTGACCAGCTTGTCGGTCTCTTCGAAGGTGCCTTCGTCGAGCAGGAACTCGATGCGCTCGCGCGCCGACATCTTGCCCTGCTTGTGCTCGCGTGCCCGGCGTTCTTCGCCTCCGCCGGCATCGGCCAGCGAGTCACGGCGCTTCAGTTCGGTCAACTTCTGTTCCAGGTCCATGGGCGTGATTATAAATAGCGTTGCTCGCGGAAAGGCGTGAAGTTGTGCCTTGGGCAGCTCACCGACCAGTGTGACGAATGTACTTGCCGAATGTTCGCAGCGTTGAAGGGCACGTGCTTAGGCGAAATGTTCCCAACCTCCGGGCTTGAGGACCTCGGTCTTGCCATCCGCCCAGACGAGTTTCATGTGCCTGCCACGCGTTATCTCGCCGATGCGTGTCACTGGAACGCCTGCAATCTGCTTCGGGACGCGGCGATTGGGATGCGCCGTGAAGAGCAACTCGTACTCGTCGCCGCCGTGGAGTGCGAACGTTAGTCCGTCCGTCCCCGGAAGAGCGGGCACTGCTTCGGCGTAAACGACGGCTCCAGTTTTGCTTTCCTCACAGATGTGAAAGAGGTCGGTGGAAAGACCGTCGCTGATGTCGATCATGGCCGAAGCCAGTTTCTTCTCGCGAAGGAACCTTCCCACTGCGAGGCGCGGCTCGGGATGAAAGTGCTTGGGGTGCGCCTTCGGATTCAGGTCCTCTCCGAAACGTAACTGGTTCAGCGCAGCAGACGACGAACCCAGCGTGCCGGTAACGTAGAGAATGTCGCCGGGACAAGCTCCCGAGCGCAGAATGGCCTGGCCCGTGGGAACCGATCCCAGCACCACAATGTCGGCCAGCACCGCGTCTGGAGATTGGGCCGTGTCGCCTCCCGCGAGAGGAACAGAAAATCGTGCGGCAAGTTTCAGCAATCCGGCGATAAAGCGGTCAACCCATTGCTGCGAAAGCTCGGCAGGAAGCGCCAAAGAGAGAAAGGCTGCGCGCGGCAGGCCGCCCATGGCTGCAATGTCGCTCAATCCGCGAGTCAGACAACGGTGCCCGACCGACTCTGGAGGATGCCACTCGCGGCGAAAATGCACGCCTTCCAGGCTGAAATCGGTGGTGACCAAGGCTTCGTGCCCTCGCGGAATCGGAAGAACTGCGCAGTCGTCGCCGATGCCACGGCCCCGAAGCCCGCTGCCCGCAGCTCGTCGAATGCGCTGGATGATCAATTTTTCGCTAACTGGCACGGCTTCCGTCTCTGAGGAGGCTTCCTTCGCCACTATACCTGAGGCGGGAATGCCGCATCACATGGTCGTGGCTCATACTACTTTAGTGGTGGGTCTGGCCTAAATTCATTGACATGAGCGGCTTGCTCTGTTACGGTTTGACTTCGTTTTATTCCAGCCGCCGAGCACCCGGCAGTCGGCAAGTTTGCAGCCGGGGCGGAGAATCGTTAACCCACGTTCTCCGGGGGACCCGTAACGAGCAAGTCGGACCAGCAAGGCCAGCGTTCCGGATTTTCATAGATTGTTCAAAGCACGAACCGGAACCAATTTATAACTGAGGGTTAATAGTTTTGCGAAAACGCTTTTATATCCTTTTCGTAGCCCGCGACGCGGAAGGTCAGCTACGAAAAATCCCCATCCCAGTTCACTACCTGTACGTATTCCTTGCCGGAGCCTTGCTTGGCATGTTTACCATCACCGGCATGGCAGGCTCCTACGCGCGCATGTTGTGGAAGGTGGCGACCTTCAACCAGCTTCGGTCGGAAAAGCAGGCGTTGGAGTCGCGCTACACGCAACTGGAGCGGGTCAATCACGAGAAGGACATTCAGGTCGCTTCTCTGGGTTCCCTGGCCAATGAGGTCTCGGTCATCTACGGGCTAAAACGTAACCCCAAGCTGTTGCAGGATGGCGACGGCCCAGTTAAGCCGGAAGAAGTGAAGTACTCCATGGATCAGTTGTATGCCTTGCGCGGTTCAGCGCTGACCGGAGCGACGAGCGCTGGTCTGGGATTGGGGCTTACACATCAAGCCACGCTGACCGAATGGCTGAATGCAACGACAGCTCCAACACTTTGGCCGGTTATAGGGCCCATTACCGGTTCCTTCGGCGAGCGCATTAATCCGTTCAATGGTGAGGGCGCGTTCCACTCGGGCGTGGACATTTCCTGCAGCTACGGACAGCAGGTGCTTGCGCCGTCGGATGGCGTTGTAACCTACGCAGACTTCTACAGCGGATACGGACGGATGATCCAGATCGATCACGGAAATGGCGTAGCCACACGCTACGGCCACCTTTCAGCGTTTGCGGTCGCCGACGGACAGAGTGTGCGGCGCGGACAAGTGATTGGCTATGTCGGTCTCAGCGGACGCAGTACAGGGCCGCATCTCCACTATGAAGTCCGCATCCACGATGTACCGGTGAATCCGCACAAGTTCCTGCGCAGCACCACAGTCAAAGCGGGAGAGTTTCCCAGCAGCTAGTACATTCACTTTCGTGATTTTGCTTTGGCCGCCGGAGCGCTTTGCTGTGGCGGCTTTGGCGTTTCAGGGCCAAGCTCAACCGTCGGCTCGCTCACTATTTTCTTGAGGAACGCATACGGGACCTTGGCCGTCAGCACGGCTTCATTCTTGTCCTGATGTACCTCCAGGCTTTCGAAGACAGCCTTTACGTCTGGATCGGGCCCGCCGGAATCCATTGAAATATCGAGCGACTTGAACAGTGCAAGATACGTGTTCACGCGAGCGGTAAAGGCACGGGCCTCCGCGTCGCTGCTGGTGAGGACTTGCGCTCGCAAGTGAATGTCATTGAGCGGACGCGCCGATGCGATAACCACACTGTTAGCTGGCAGCAGACCGCTCCATCCGCCCGGCAGAAGAAATTCACCGTTCTCCCCGGCCCGGCTGGCCCCGGGAGGCCGGGCAATCGTCCAGATCACGCTGCCAAGAGGAACCCGAGGATAAAACTCACTCACCAGGGGAGGGCCGGCGAATGGCAACGCCGCCTGCTTATAACGGTCGATGATGCCGTGAATGACGCCGGCATCGGCGGTATTGGATGCTGCCGCGATATCAATTCCGAGAAGAACGACACGCACCGTCCGTCCTTCCAGGGGAATGATGTAAATGTCGAGGTCGCGATAGCTCTCAACGCCATGGGCAAGCTTGCGCAGGTATTGGCTGACGCGCGTGCTGTCAAAATGGCCCTGGAAGATCTCACTGTAGCGCGTCTCGCCGGACTTTCCGTTACTCCTGGTGGCGTAGTGAATGGCGAACGCGGCCTTGTCCAGATCGCGCTCGAACTCGAATCCGGTCTGGCGTGCGAAGTCTTCGTACTGTGGATCGCGGTCCTTGGGGGGAGTCTTGCCCAGTCCAGTCAGAAGCCGAATCGGCTCGAGGTTGACGTAGAAAACCGCATCGGAATCGGGCAGGAGACGAGCTGGGTCGGGCGCGGCACGCTTGCGCAACACGAGGGCAGTGACAATTCCGCCGACAATAACCAGGACAACCGCGAAGGCAACCCACAACTGCTTGCGGCGAGTACGCATGGACGATGCTCGATGATACGAGAAAAGCCTCTCCAGTGGCGAACCCGGCTGAAATTAGTTAAAATAAGGCGACCGCATTTCAGCGTTCGCGATAGCGGACGCGCTCCGCAGAATCCCCAGCCATGAGGCCCGCGGGAGTGGTGAGTTGTTGGTCCGCCGTAATAGGCAAATTGGCGTGCGCACGTGGGCGATCTGTTTGCAGGTTGCGTGCCGTTCGTGATAACTTTGATGATTGTCCCGGCTGGCAGGACTAATCATGCTTGGGTCGGCGCATAAGTGTCGAACCGGGCAGCAGGCTGGCGTAGCTCAGCTGGTAGAGCATCTGATTTGTAATCAGAGGGTCGGGGGTTCAAATCCCTTCGCCAGCTCCAGAATTGTGGCCATGAGCGCGCCGCTGAGGCGTAGCAGGAGCAAGCCAAACCAGACGCAGCTCTCCTAGAGAAGAACTGATTCCAGCAGCAGCCTCCTGAATTGGCAACCGCGGGCGGAAGTATGGGCACGCGCCGGTTGCGGAGTTTTGCCGGGATTGTGAGCGATGGGTTGGGCCCAATGTTCTTTTGACAGCAGGATGGGCGACTCCGGGTTGGCTCTCGGGAACGAGCCGAGGGCCGGATGCTCGGTCGAAGCGTGCACAGGTGGCCGAGTGGTTAATGGCAGCAGACTGTAAATCTGCCGCTCCTTGCGAGCTACGGAGGTTCGAATCCTCCCCTGTGCACCAGGTTTTTCACGGGGCGCCCGGCACGCGTCGGTTTTGCGCGTGGTGGGGTGGTCGAATGAATCGGCTGTGGGTGGCATTGGGCGTATACGCGGTGCTGGCGATTCTGGCAGCAACCACGATCAGCGACCAGAAGTTCAAGCTGGCGACCTTAGCTGTGTTGGCGATGTTTGCCATCCGAACGTGGTCGTGGAGCAGGAAGATGGACCGCGAACAGCGCGACCACCGCGACGGAGAATGAGTGCAGCGATTGCAGGGCGGGAGTAACTCAGTGGTAGAGTCACAGCCTTCCAAGCTGTTGGTCGCGGGTTCGATTCCCGTCTCCCGCTCCAGAGTTCGCGGGCCGATGTAGCTCAGTTGGTAGAGCACTCCCTTGGTAAGGGAGAGGTCACCAGTTCAATCCTGGTCATCGGCTCCATGAGTTTGCGCATGAGGAACGCTGGCGTTGAATTCGCGGCAAGCTCGCACCGTCCCGGCTAACCGCTTTTGGCACGCCGCTGAGGAGCGGTGGAAAGATGCCCAATGTCTTCACGCAAACGGGAGATTTGAAGGTGCGGTTTATCTGTGCGGTTATGTCCTTGAGTGCTTTCTCAAGTTCGTCATTTGCAAAGTGAGAAAGCAAAAGAGCGCAATTGGCTACAGACACGATTGAGACCGTGAGCAGCGCTTTGAAGACCGGCTTTGCCGACAAGGGTGAGAGAGTAGTCGTCTGGGCTGATAAGAGCGACTACAAGGATTTCATCCGAATGTATGTCGTGTCCGACTATTTCAAAGGTATGTCGGAAAAGGAACGCTTAGGGGAAGTTTTTTCGATTCTAGAATCACACGGCGCAAAGAGTTTGATCAGAAAGATCTCCTTGTGTATTGCCATGACGCAGCGCGAATACAACCAGGAATTTGGAGAAGGCGTCTGGCTGGGCGTTTTGGACAAGGTTTATCGAGGGATGAGGCCACGTCCGAGGGTGCGCCGGTTGGCGAGCGCTCGCAGCAGGAGATAGATTTTAGGAGCACGCAATTATGGCGAAAGAGAAATTTGATCGCAGCAAGCCGCATGTGAACGTGGGCACGATCGGGCACATTGATCATGGCAAAACCACGCTGACGGCGGCCATCACCAAGGTTTTGGGCAAGCACAATCCGAAGATCCAGTTCCGCTCCTTCGACTCCATCGACAATGCGCCGGAAGAGCGCGAGCGCGGCATCACCATTGCCACGGCGCACGTGGAGTACGAGACGGCAGCGCGGCATTACGCGCACGTGGATTGCCCCGGCCACGCCGACTACATCAAGAACATGATCACCGGCGCGGCGCAGATGGACGGCGCCATTCTGGTGGTGGCGGCCACCGACGGCCCGATGCCGCAGACCAAGGAGCACGTGCTGCTGGCGCGCCAGGTCGGTGTGCCCTACGTGCTGGTGTTTCTGAACAAGTGCGATGCGGTGGAAGATCCCGAGCTGATTGACCTGGTGGAGATGGAAGTGCGCGAGCTGCTGAGCAAGTACGGCTTCCCAGGCGACGATGTGCCGGTGGTGCGGGGCTCGGCGCTGGGGGCGCTGAACGGCGAAGCGCAGTGGGAGGCCAAGGTCGAAGAGCTGATGGACGCGGTGGACAAGAACGTGCCGTTGCCGGCGCGCGACATCGACAAGCCGTTCCTGATGCCGATCGAAGACATCTTCTCGATTCAGGGACGGGGCACGGTGGTGACCGGCCGTATCGAGCGCGGCAAGGTGAAGGTGGGCGAGGATGTGGAGATCGTCGGCTTCCGCGAGACCCGCAAGACGGTCGTGACCGGCGTGGAGATGTTCAAGAAGCAGCTGGACGAAGGCATGGCGGGCGACAACGCCGGCCTGCTGCTGCGCGGCACGGCGAAGGAAGACGTGGAGCGCGGCATGGTTTTGGCCAAGCCGGGCTCGATCACGCCGCACACCAAGTTCAAGGGCGAAGTGTACGTGCTGTCGAAGGACGAGGGCGGACGGCACACGCCGTTCTTCAAGGGCTACCGGCCGCAGTTCTACTTCCGGACCACGGACGTGACGGGCGTGGCGACCTTGCCGGCGGGCACCGAGATGGTGATGCCGGGGGACAATGTGGCGCTGGAAATTGAGCTGATCACGCCGGTGGCGATGGAGAAAGGCTTGCGGTTCGCGATTCGCGAAGGCGGACGCACCGTGGGCGCCGGCACCATCACCGAGATTATTGCGTAACAGAGTTTAGGGGCGCGTATCGCGCCCCGCAAGAGTGGAGTTGAGGGTATGCCTCGCGAAATCGTGACATTGCAATGTGGAGAGTGCAAAGATCGCAACTACTCCACCATGAAGAACAAGAAGACTACGACGGCCCGGCTGGAATTTAGCAAGTTCTGTCGCAAGTGCCGCAAGCACACGTTGCACAAAGAAGTTAAATAGCACTTAGCACTTGGCATTTAGCTGTTGGTTTGATTGGGCAGCGATGCTTAGGCGACTGAGGGATTCGGATTAAGGAAAGTGCTAAAGGCTAAACGCTAACTGCCGTTTTAGGGGCGTAAGCTCAACGGTTAAACTGCCGGTCTCCAAAACCGGACTTGGGGGTTCGAATCCCTCCGCCCCTGCCAGGATTTTGAAGGTGGCGCCATAAGCGCCGGAAATTACAGGTATCAGATGGCGAAGTCGGCGATCGTCGAACGTTTAGATGACAACAGTCTGGTGACCAAGGTCAAAGCCTGGCCACAACAAATCAAGAGCTTTTACGGCGACGTGCGCACCGAGATGCGCAAGGTCACCACGCCATCGCGAAAAGAAGTACAGGGCACAACCACGGTGGTCATCATCACGGTGTTCCTGTTCGGCCTTTACTTTGCGGTCATCGATAAGGTCCTTGGGACTTCGCTTGACCGCCTGATCAAGTTTCTGACGCATCGCTAATGCTCGTACACATGGCAGAAGAAGAAAACAAATTGGACAACAGCAACACCGCGACTGAGCAGACCAGTGCTTTGGCTGAGACCCAGCCTGAGGCTGACACCGCAGAGCCAAAGGCGTCCGGCGAGACGGTCGCCGAGACCCCGTCGGGCGGCGAAGAGGCCGCCGCAGCTTCCCTTGGGCAGACAGCGCCCGAGAACCCGAACATGAAGTGGTACATCATCCACACCTATTCGGGCTTTGAGCGCAAAGTGAAGGAATCGCTGGAATCGCGCGTACGCGCCTACCCCGAGCTGGCGCACAGGATCGGGCGAGTGCTGATCCCGACCGAGGCGGTGACGGAAGTTCGCGGCGGCAAGAAATATACCAGCGAGCGAATGTTTTATCCCGGCTACGTGCTGGTCGAGATGGACATGGATGACAACACCTGGCACGTGGTGAAGGGAACGCCGCGGGTGACGGGATTCGTTGGGACTGGCCAGCAGCCAACGCCGCTGTCCCCGGAGGAAGTCCAGCAGATTGTTTATCGCGTACGGGACAGCAAGGAAAAGCCGAGGCTCAAGGTCAAGTTCGAAAAGAACGAGTCGGTGCGCATCAGCGAGGGCCCGTTTGCCAGTTTCACTGGCGTGGTGGACGAGGTCAATGAAGACCGCGAGACACTGAAAGTGATGGTCACCATCTTTGGGCGCTCGACCCCAGTGGAACTCGGATTTGGGCAGGTTGAAAAGGTGGTTACGTAGGCGTAGTGAATTCATAACTAACGGACGGGCGCTTGCCGTCCTTTTGAAAGAGCAGACATGGCGAAAAAAGCTACAGGTTCGGTGAAGTTGCAGATTGCGGCGGGCAAAGCCACTCCGGCTCCGCCGGTTGGCCCAGCACTCGGTCAGGCGCAGATCAATATCATGGAGTTCTGCAAGCAGTTCAATGCCAAGACCAGCGCCAAAGAACTCGACGGCTTGATCATTCCGGTCGTGGTGACGGTATATAGCGATCGCACGTTTTCTTTTATCACCAAGACGCCTCCGGCTGCCATCCTGTTGAAGCGGGCTGCAGGAGTGGCCAAAGGATCCGGTACGCCGAATAAGGACAAGGTCGGCAAGGTTACCGAGAAGCAAGTGCTGGACATCGCCAAGCAGAAGATGCCCGACCTGAATGCGGCATCGTTGGACGCGGCGGTGAAGAGCGTGAAGGGCACAGCGCGTTCCATGGGTATTGAAGTAACGGCGTAAGACAAGTTTCGCGGTCGCCAGACCGCAGTCGCAAACACCACGGCCATTCGGCGGCAAGGTTTGGCGGTGGGAGATGAGGAAAGACGATGAGGAAATCGGGTAAGAACATCGAGAAGGCGCGCAAGGCGGTTGAGGCTCGCTCATATACGCTTCAGGACGCGGTGCCGCTTTTGCAGAAAGTGAAGTTCGCCAAGTTCGACGAGACTGTGGACTTGACGATGCGCCTGGGAGTGGATCCCAAGCACGCTGACCAGATGGTGCGCGGAACTGTGGTACTGCCGCACGGCCTGGGTAAGTCAAAGAAGGTGCTGGTCATCGCCAGCGGCGAAAAGGTACGCGAAGCTGAGGCGGCAGGCGCCGACATCGTAGGCGGGGAGGACATGGTGGAGAAGATCCAGAAGGAAAACTGGACCGACTTCGACGCCGTTATCGCCACCCCGGACATGATGAAGTCTGTCGGCCGGCTGGGAAAGGTGCTTGGTCCCCGGGGACTGATGCCAAATCCGAAGACCGGAACCGTGACCTTCGATGTCGCCTCAGCGGTCAAGGAGACCAAGGCCGGTAAGGTGGAATTCCGGACGGATAAGACTGCGCTGGTGCATGTGCCGGTGGGCAAGATTTCGTTCCCGGCGGAGAAGCTGGTGGAGAACGCAGCAACGGTGATTACCAGCGTCATCAAGGCAAAGCCGACGGTCGCCAAGGGCAAGTACATCAAGGGTTGTTATCTCAGCTCGACCATGGGGCCCGGTGTCCCGATTGACACCTCGCCTGTGGAAGCTGCTGCCCGCGCGTAGCGTGTTGCTGACTCGAATGAGAGACTCGCGCCAGTGAGCGCGGTAAAACAAGGATCGGAAAATGGCTGTTACGAGAGCAAAGAAGATCGAGCAGGTTGAGAAGCTGGCGGAGGAATTCCAAAAGGCGAGCCATGCCATCGTCGGCACGTTCAGCAAGCTGACCGTGGAGAAGGATTTCGAACTTCGCAAGCTGGTGCGTGGCGCGGGCGGACGCTATCGCGTGGTGAAAAACACGCTGGCCGAACGCGCGGCGAAGGGCACGCAAGTCGAGCAGGCGATGAAGGACCTTGCCGGCGTGACCTCGATTGCCTATACCAGCGGCGATCCGGTCGCATTGGCCAAGGCGCTCAGCAAGTACGCGAAAGACAACCCGGAGTACACCTTCAAGGCGGGCATCGTGGAAGGCCGGGTCATCGCGATCAAAGACATTGACGCGCTGGCCAACATGCCGTCGAAGGAAGAGATTTACTCCAAACTGCTCTTCCTGATGAATGCTCCGGCGCAGCGCCTGGTGACCGCCATCAATGCAGTGGGCCGTAATATCGCGGTGGTGCTGAACCAGGGTGTGGAGCAGAACAAGTTTGGTGGCGCAGCAGAAGCGGCGCCGGCGGTCTCAGCTGAACCTGCGGCGGTAGAAGCGCAGGCTTAGGCTGGGTCAACAGGTTTGGAAGCTCGAAAGCGCTTCCGAAGAGATTGCGTTATCCGTTGTGAGGGGTGCGGCCTGCGTGAGTCTGGCATGCGGCGCGCACACTGGAAACCTCAGATACGGTAACGAAATCAACACAACGAATAACGAACAGGTGGAGAAATACATGGCGGATCTGCAGCAGTTGGAAGAGCAAATCGTAGGGTTGACGCTTTTGGACGCGGCGGCCCTGGTGAAAAAACTGGAAGAGCGGCTCGGTGTCTCAGCAGCGGCCGCGGCCCCGGTCGTTATGGCCGGCGCTGCCGGTGCGGGGGCGGGCGCGGCTGCGGCCCCGGCGGAAGAGAAGACCGAGTTTGCGGTCGTCCTGACGGCGGTGGGCGCGAACAAGATCAACGTGATCAAGGCGGTTCGTGAGGTCACCAGTCTGGGTCTGAAGGAAGCCAAGGACCTGGTCGATGGTGCCCCGAAGACCGTCAAGGAAGGCGTCTCGAAGGAAGAAGCCGAGAACATCAAGAAGAAGTTCACGGAAGCGGGCGCAACCGTCGAGGTGAAGTAGATTCACGCCCCGTTCTGATGAAGGAATGGGGCCAGCACTCCGGCCAAGCTGAGCCGGAGTCATGGCGGCTGCCGCCTCGAGAGAAGGGCGGCAGCTACGTTCCTCTTCACGTTGGAGCAGCCGTGGAGAGGCGCGATGAAGCCGAGGAAGTGAGCGGTTTCCTCAGCAGGAGCCGCGAGAATTCCCGGGCATCGTTGAGGGACGAATCCAAGTTCGGGTTCGTACCATCAAATAGAAGTGGCGGGCGGCAAGCCCAATCAGAGTCGCGTCAGCTCGGACGCGAGGGTTGGGCCGGCTGACAATAAGGCCTGAAGATACTGGCGCGGGAAGCAAGAAACATAGCGGCACGTTATGTGCCGAAATCCCGGATGAAATGGTCACGGGATTGCACGACGCATCAAGCGGCGCTTGCGGGGAGTTCTGTCCCTGCAAGTGCATGCGTCTTTTTGTGCGCTGCCCGCGTCCCGAATCCTTCCCTGGCCTCGACCTGTTTTACCGTGCGACGGCACGTCGCACTTCCGCATTAGTAGCTGCCTGGCCCCGCCTGAGCGGTACGGCCGGCCTGACTGAGGAGCTTTATACATGGCGCAACAGAAAACTGCCAATCGCAAGCGGTTCGATTTTTCCAAAATTCCGGCAACCATCCAGATCCCCAACCTGATCGAGGTGCAGAAGCGCTCTTATGATCGCTTCCTGCAGATGGATGCACTGCCCAGCGAACGCGATGACGCGGGTTTGCAGGCGGTCTTTCAATCGGTGTTCCCCATAACCGACTTCCGCAACGTTTCGCAGTTGGACTTTGTCGAGTACGCCATCGGCAACTGGGAATGCAAGTGCGGCCACCTCAAAGGGCTGAACCATCTGCGCACCACGTGCCGCAATTGCGGCGCGACGGTGAAGACAGATCCATTCCATTTGGGGGATGTGCTCTGCAGCAAGTGCGGCACTTACAACGCCAACACTCCTGATTTTTGCAACAAGTGTGGCGACCCGGTAGGACTGCAACTGAAGTATGACGTGGCGGAATGCGAGGAGCGTGGTATGACCTACTCCGCTCCGCTGAAGGTCACCATGCGGCTGACCATCTACGATAAGGACCCCGACACCGGTAACCGCTCTATCCGCGACATGAAAGAGCAGGAGGTTTTCTTCGGCGATGTCCCCCTGATGACGGCCAACGGCACTTTCATCATCAATGGCACGGAGCGCGTTATCGTCAGCCAGTTGCACCGTTCGCCGGGCGTCTTCTTCGAGACTGCCAACAACCGCACCTACTTCCTGGGCAAGATCATTCCCTACCGCGGCTCGTGGGTGGAATTCGAATACGACCAGAAAAATGTGCTCTACGTGCGCATCGACCGCAAGCGCAAATTCCTGGGAAGCATCTTCCTGCGCGCCCTCGGCCTGCGTTCCGATGAAGACATTCTGCGCACCTTCTACACGGTGGACCGCATCGCCCTGCACGATAAGAAGCTGTACTGGACGTTGGAGCCTGGGGTTGACCGTCCCACGAACCTGGTGGGCATGAAGCTGGCGCACCGCATCGCGACCAAGGGCGGCGAGGAGATTGTGCACTCCGGCCGGAAAGTTACGGCCGCGGTTTTGAAGGAAATCCAACGTCATCGGATCTCCGAGATTGAAGTCGAACTGAGCGATCTGGAAGGCGCGTTTGTCGCCGCCGACGTGGTTGACACCAATACAGGCGAGGTCCTGCTGGAGGCCAATTCCGAGCTGACCGCCGAAAAGCTGTCGAAGATGATCGAAGCAGGCGTCAGCGAACTGCATGTGTTCTTCCCCGAGCGCGACGACGTAGGCACTGTGATTGGCGCCACGCTGCGCCGCGATTCGGTGAAAACGCCGCAGGAAGCGCTGATTGAGATCTACCGCAAGCTGCGGCCCGGCGACCCGCCGACGCTGGACACGGCTACGTCGCTGTTTCACGGAATGTTCTTTGATTCGCGGAAGTATGACTTCTCGCGTGTGGGCCGCCTGAAATTCAACATCAAGCTGTTCGAGAACGAGGATGCAACCAACCTCGAGAACCGCACGCTGGAGCCGGATGACTTTTACGCGACCATCCGCTACCTGCTCAAGCTGCGCAAGAACATCGGCACGGTGGATGACATTGATCACCTGGGCAACCGTCGTGTTCGCGCGGTGGGCGAATTGCTGGAGAACCAGTTCCGCATCGGCCTGGTCCGCATGGAACGCGCTATCAAAGAAAAGATGAGCGTGTACCAGGAGATGTCCACGGCCATGCCGCATGATCTGGTGAACGCCAAGCCGGTAATGGCGGCCATCCGCGAGTTCTTTGGTTCGTCGCAGTTGTCGCAGTTCATGGATCAGACGAACCCGCTCTCGGAGATCACACACAAGCGCCGTCTATCCGCTCTGGGGCCGGGCGGTCTGTCGCGTGAGCGCGCGGGATTCGAAGTCCGCGACGTCCACCCGACGCACTATGGCCGCATCTGCCCGATCGAAACGCCGGAAGGCCCGAACATCGGCCTCATCTCCTCGCTGAGCTGCTACGCGCGCATCAACGATTATGGATTCATCGAGTCGCCCTACCGCAGGGTGAAGAACGGCCGGGTGCTCGACTTCGTCAGCGTGGTCAACGCCGGCGATAGCGACCATCGCGTCGGTGATCACCTGGAGAAGGCGGAGGTCGTCAAGGCCAATGCCGACTTGAAGGAGCGCCGCAAGAAGCTCATCGACGTCGAGCCCTATTCCTTCTACCTCTCCGCGTGGGAGGAAGACCGGCACGTCATCGCCCAGGCCAACGCCGAGATCGATGACAAGGGCCGCATCGTTGCGGAACTGGTTAACGCCCGCAAGGCCGGCAACTTCGTGTTGGTCAATCGTGACGAGGTGGACTACATCGACGTGAGTCCGAAACAGCTCGTCTCCGTGGCAGCATCGCTGGTGCCCTTCCTGGAGCACGACGACGCCAACCGCGCGCTGATGGGCGCGAACATGCAGCGGCAATCGGTGCCGCTCCTCCGCGCCCAGGCTCCGATCGTGGGCACGGGCATGGAAGGTGTTACGGCTCGCGATTCCGGCGCGGTTGTGCTGGCACGCCGCGGCGGTATCGTTGACTCCGTCGATTCCGAGCGCGTCATCGTGCGGGTTGAGGGCGAGCACCATCCTGGACAGCTTTCGCGCGAGGTGGGCAGCGACATTTATCAGCTCACCAAGTTCAAGCGCTCCAACCAGAACACCTGTATCAACCAGCGTCCCATCGTGACGAAGGACCAGCGGGTAGCGAAGGGACAGGTCATCGCCGACGGCCCCTGCACCGATATGGGTGAGCTGGCGCTGGGCCGCAACGTGCTCGTGGCGTTCATGCCATGGCGCGGTTACAACTTCGAGGATGCGATTCTGGTTTCCGAGAAGATGGTGAAAGAGGACTATTACACCTCTGTCCACATCGAGGAGTTCGAGATTGAATCTCGCGACACCAAGCTGGGACCAGAGGAAGTTACCCGCGACATTCCCAACGTCAGTGAGTCGGCGCTGCGCGATCTTGACGAGAGCGGCATCATCCGCATCGGCGCGACCGTAAAGGCCGGCGACATTCTGGTGGGCAAGGTAACGCCCAAGGGTGAGACCCAGCTCACGCCGGAAGAAAAGCTGTTACGGGCCATCTTCGGTGAGAAGGCCGGCGATGTTCGCGATGCCTCGCTCACCTGCCCTCCGGGCATCGAGGGAACGGTGGTGGACGTGAAGATCTTCTCCCGCAAGGGTCAGGAGAAAGACGAACGCGCCAAGTTCATCGAGTCCGAACAGGTTGCCAAGCTGGAGAAAAACCTGGCCGACGAGATCCGAATCCTCACCGACGAACGATTGAAGCGCCTGGAAGGGTTGCTCGGCGGCAAAGAGGTTCTTGCCGACCTGCATGACGAGCGAACCAACAAGCGCTTGCTCAACAAAGGGGTAATTCTCGATCGCGATGCCATTGAGCGCATCTCGACGCGCAACCTCAAGCGTATTAAATTCCCCGACAAGGACCCGCGTATCAACGAGCAGATCGACGAAATCGAGGAGATGACCTCGCGCCAGATCGATGTTCTGCGCAAGATTGTCCGCGAAAAAGTCGAGAAGCTGCAGAAGGGCGATGAACTTCCGCCGGGCGTCATCAAGCTCGTGAAGGTGTATATCGCCATGAAGCGGAAGCTGAGCGTGGGCGACAAGATGGCCGGACGCCACGGCAACAAAGGCGTTATCGCGCGCATTCTGCCGGAAGAGGACATGCCTTACCTCGAGGACGGAACGCCCGTGGAGATCGTCCTGAATCCGCTCGGTGTGCCCAGCCGTATGAACGTTGGCCAGATACTGGAGACCCACCTCGGCTGGGCTGGCTACGAACTCGGTCAGAAGATTGGCGAACTGCTGAAGGAGAACTCGAAGGCGGAACACGTGCGCCGCGAACTCAAGGCCATGTTCAAGAACACGCCATTTGTGGACGAGCTCGCCGACCTCGACGACGAAACCCTGGAGCGCGTGGCCGGCGGCATGAAAGATGCCGTGTACTTCAGCTCTCCAGTATTTGATGGCTCCAAGGAAGAGGAAATCAAATCACTGCTGGCACAAGGCGGCTTGCCGGAATCGGGCAAGGCATACCTGTACGACGGCATGACGGGCGAGAAGTTCGAACAGCCAGTTACCGTCGGATACATCTACATGCTTAAGCTGTCCCACCTGGTGGACGACAAGATCCACGCCCGGTCGATCGGACCTTACTCACTGATCACCCAGCAACCACTGGGCGGCAAGGCACAGTTTGGCGGGCAGCGCTTCGGAGAAATGGAAGTCTGGGCTCTCGAGGCCTACGGCGCAGCCTACATCCTGCAGGAGCTGCTCACCGCGAAGTCCGATGACGTTTACGGCCGCACCAAGATTTACGAGGCCATTGTCAAAGGCGAAGCGGCGATCGAGCCGGGAGTGCCGGAATCGTTCAACGTGTTGATTCGCGAATTGCAATCGTTGTGCCTTGACGTGGAGCTCATTAAGACCGCCGAGCGCAAGTTGCCGGCGGCGGCTCCGGTCGCGGCCGACTAGCAGGGCATTGAGCCCCATGTGGATTAATGGGAAAAGCTGCCCAACTGGCAGCGAATAACAACTAACAGTCGCGTTGCAGGACGACAACTGACAACCGACAACTGACATCGAGGACCAATTATGTACCGATCGAGTCCGTTTGATCTGGGAAATCCTATCGCCGACTTCGACGCCATTCGCATCAGCCTGGCTTCGCCCGAGAAGATTCGCAGCTGGTCTCACGGGGAAGTCACCAAACCGGAGACGATCAACTACCGGACCTTCAAGCCGGAGCGCGACGGCTTGTTCTGCGCCCGCATCTTCGGACCGGTGACTGACTGGGAGTGTCTCTGCGGCAAGTACAAGCGCATGAAGCACCGCGGTGTTATCTGCGACAAGTGCGGTGTGGAAGTTACGCTCTCCAAGGTGCGCCGCGAGCGTCTTGGGCACATCGAGTTGGCATCGCCCTGCTCCCATGTGTGGTTCTTCAAGGGCCTGCCTAGCCGCATCGGACATATCCTCGACATTTCGCTGCGCGAGCTGGAATCGGTGCTCTATTTCGAAGCTTATGTCGTGGTTGAAGTCGGTGACGCCCCCGTAAAAGAACGCGAAGTCATCAAGGACGAAACCAAGTATCGCGAGCTCGACCAGGCGCACCGCGCCAGCGGCTTCAAGGCCATGATGGGCGCGGAAGCCATCAAGGAATTGCTGAAGCGGGTGGAGGTGGAGACGCTCTCCACGGAATTGCGCGAACGGATGCGCACCGAAACCTCCGTCCAGAAGCGCTTGAAGTACGCCAAGCGCCTGAAGGTGGTAGAAGCATTCCGCAAAAGCGGCAACAAGGCCAGCTGGATGATTTTGGACGTAATTCCGGTCATCCCTCCAGAGCTGCGTCCACTGGTTCCGCTCGACGGCGGTCGCTTTGCGACTTCCGATTTGAACGACCTGTATCGCCGCGTCATCAATCGCAACAACCGGTTGAAGAAGCTCATGGACCTGCACGCGCCGGAAGTGATCGTGCGCAATGAGAAGCGCATGTTGCAGGAAGCCGTTGACGCACTGTTCGACAATGGACGTCGTGGCCGCGTTTTGCGCGGCGCCAACAACCGTCCGCTGAAGTCGCTGTCGGACACACTCAAGGGCAAGCAGGGCCGCTTCCGCCAGAACCTCCTGGGCAAGCGCGTGGATTACTCCGGCCGTTCGGTCATCGTGGTTGGTCCCGACCTCAAGCTGCACCAGTGCGGGCTGCCCAAGAAGATGGCGTTGGAACTGTTCAAGCCATTCATCTATCACCGGCTGGAGCAGACCGGGCACTGTACCACCATCAAGCAGGCCAAGGAAATGGTGGAGGCGCAGGAGCCGGTGGTTTGGGACATCCTGGAAGAGGTCATCAAGGACCATCCGGTCCTGCTGAACCGTGCCCCAACGCTTCACCGCCTTGGCATCCAGGCGTTTGAGCCAGTGTTGGTGGAAGGCAAAGCGATCAAGATCCACCCGCTGGTCTGTACCGCATTCAATGCCGACTTTGACGGTGACCAGATGGCAGTGCACATCCCACTTTCGCCCGAGGCGCAGGTGGAAGCCAGCGTTTTGATGCTGGCTTCGCACAACATTCTGTCGCCGGCGTCAGGGCAGCCAATTACCGTGCCGACGCAGGACATGGTGCTCGGAATTTACTACCTGACTAAAGGCAAGCCCGGCGCCAAAGGCGAGGGACGTGCGTTTGCCAACATTGACGAAGTCTTGCTGGCCAAGGAAATGGGCGAGGTGGAAACGCTCACGCCGATCCGGCTTCGTTACTCCGGCGAGGTAATTGACCTCACCACCGCGTACGACGATCAGGACGTGATCCACACCGAGCCCACCAACTTCGAGCGCCAGTTTATCTCGACCACAGTGGGTCGTGCGATTATGAACGACCACCTGAAGCGCGGCGCCGCCGATATGCCTTACATCAATGGCCTGCTCAAGAAGAAGGGCGTCGGTCAGTTGGTGAACTATTGCTATCTGCGTTTCGGTTTGGAAACCACGGTGCGGATGCTGGACGGCATCAAGCAGCTCGGCTTCCATTACGCCACCAAGGCAGGCTTGTCGATCGGAATCGATGACATGGTGATCCCGCCCGGCAAGCAGACGCTGGTGCGTGACGCCGAGAAGCAGGTGATCGCAGTACAGCAGCAGTATCTGGACGGTGCCATCACCAACGGTGAACGCTACAACAAGGTAGTCGAAATCTGGTCGGCAATTACTGAAAAGGTGGCTGACGAGATGTTCAGCAACATGCAGCAGATGGACAAGGCCGGCGAGATCAATCCGATTTACATCATGGCCGACTCCGGCGCTCGCGGTTCCAAGCAGCAGATTCGCCAGCTCTCGGGCATGCGCGGGTTGATGGCCAAACCTTCGGGCGAAATCATCGAAACGCCGATCACCGCGAACTTCCGCGAAGGGCTGACCGTGTTGGAATACTTCGTTTCTACGCACGGCGCGCGCAAAGGCCTGGCTGATACCGCTCTTAAAACGGCGGATTCCGGCTACCTCACTCGTCGTTTGGTGGACGTGGCGCAGGACGTCATCATCAGCGAGTACGACTGCGGGACCGTCGATGGGATCTACGTCACCTCCATCGTGGAATCGGGCGAGATCATCGAACCGCTGCGCGACCGTATCGTTGGCCGTGTTTCGCTGGAGAAGATCAAGGACTATGAGGGCAACGTCATCGTTGACATCAACCAGGAGATCACGGAAGACCTGGCAGGCGCGGTGCAGGCCGCGGGCATTGAGCGGGTTAAGATTCGTTCGGTGCTGACCTGCGAGTCGAAGCGTGGTGTCTGCGTGATGTGCTATGGCCGCAACCTGGCTTCGGGCCGGCTGGTTGAGTTGGGTGAGGCCACTGGCGTTATCGCTGCGCAATCCATCGGCGAGCCGGGAACACAGCTCACCATGCGCACGTTCCACATCGGCGGCACTGCTTCGCGAGTTAGCGAACAGTCGCGCCTTGATGCCAAGAACAACGGCACCGTTCGCTTCATCAACCTGGTGACCGTACGGGCGAAGGAAGGTCACCTGGTGGTGATGAACCGTAACGGCTCAATCGCTATCGTGGATGAAAAGGGCCGTGAGAAGGAGCGCTATGCAGTGGTGTATGGCGCCAAGGTAAAGGTTGAAGAAGGACAGCAGGTCGCGCTGGGTCACGTGCTTGTCGAATGGGATCCGTACACCTTCGCCATCCTGACCGAGATCGGCGGGACGGTGCAGTTCAAGGACCTGCAGGAAGGTCTGACGCTGCATGAAGAAGTGGACGAAGTCACGGGCCTCTCGCGGCACGTGGTCATCGATTCGCCGGACGAGAAGCGCCAGCCGACGATCATCATCAAGGGAGGCAAGAGCAGCAAGCGGTACCTGATGCCTTCGCGTGCTCACCTCATGGTGCAGGATGGCGACACCGTGACTCCAGGCGACGTGCTGGCAAAGATCCCGCGCGAAACCACCAAGACCAAGGACATCACCGGCGGTCTGCCGCGTGTGGTGGAGCTGTTCGAAGCCCGCAAGCCGCGCGAAACCGCGGTCATCAGCGAAATCGATGGCGTGGTGAAGTTCGGCGATGTGAGCAAAGGACAGCGCAAAATCTACGTCGTAGCCGACAACGGTACCGAGAAGGAATATCAGGTGCCGCGCGGCGTTCATATCAATGTGCAGGAAGGCGAACGCATCCGCGCCGGCGAGCCGCTGATGGATGGTCCGCTCAATCCGCACGACATTTTGGCCGTGCTCGGCGAGAAGGAGCTGCAGGCTTACCTGGTGAACGAAATCCAGGAAGTGTACCGGCTCCAGGGCGTGAACATCAGCGACAAGCACATCGAGGTGATCGTTCGCCAGATGATGCGCTGGGTGAAGGTGGAAGACGTGGGCGATACCTCGTTCCTGCTGGAACAGCAGATCGACAAGTTCCGCTTCCGCGAAGAGAACGAGAAGGCGATCGCCAATGGCGGTAAGCCGGCTACGGGCCGTCCGCTGCTGTTGGGTATCACCAAAGCCTCGCTCTCGACTGATTCGTTCATCTCGGCAGCGTCGTTCCAGGAGACCACGCGCGTGCTCACCGAAGCCTCCATTCAGGGCTCCGTGGACTACCTGCGCGGCCTGAAGGAGAACGTTATCGTGGGCCGTCTCATTCCGGCTGGAACCGGCATGGAGTACTATCGCAACGTTCGGCTCTCGCAGGAGATGGAGCAAGCCGCGGCCAAAGTGCAGGAGGAAGTCACGGCAGCGTACGAAGAAGCTGAGCGCGCGCTGGAATTGCTCCGCCACGAAGGTGAAAACGAGAGCGAGGAGCTACTGACCGAATAAGGGCTGTCGACGGACTGCGCCCGACGGCCTGTCGGAGAGTAGCTTCCGCCGACATTGGGAAAGGCTCCATGTGCGTAACATGGAGCCTTTTAGCTTTAGGCTGTATCGGGCTGGAGAACGTCTGTACACAAGATTTGTAGAAATTGGTGTATCATATTTCCATGAGCCGAACCAACATCGACATCGACGAGAGCTTGATTCGCAAGGCGCGCAAACTCACCCGCCTCAAAACCAAGCGCCAGATTGTGGACAAGGCCCTCGAGTTACTGGTTCGCAGCGAGGGCCGCAAGGGAATCCTTCGCTACTACGGAAGCGGCATCTGGAAGGGCGACCTTAAAGCTTCCCGGAGAAATCGTGTTTGATTCTGGTGGACAGCTCCGTCTGGGTTGACTTCTTCAGCTCTTCACCCGGACGCGCCGGTGGCGAGCTGCGCAGGATGATCGACGGCAGCGAACCTCTGGCGTTGACCGGAGTGGTGATAGCCGAGACCTTACAGGGCCTCACCCGGGACGCCGGTCCTATTGAGCAGTTTCTGGCTCAGTTCGAGAGGTTGGAGCCTGGAGACTTCGAAACTTATCGGACAGCGGCTGCGATCTACCGCACAGCTCGCGGGAAGGGCATTTCGCTGACCACGAGCGACACACTGATTGCAGCCATTGCCATGGAACACCGCGCGAGCGTTTTCACGCTGGATCAGGACTTTTCCAGAATCGCGCTTGTCACCGGTTTGCTGCTCTACCGCTTCTGACACACAACTCGCATTCTGCGCTTCTGAGCTGGCATCGCCAATCTGTTAAGGGCCACGCGCCAATCGCAAGTTAACTGAAAACCGACAACTGACAACTGTCCGCTGCGCTGTGTAAACTGCCCTTGCGCTCTGTATGTATCGGTTCTTCGAACATCTTCGTCTGGCACTATGGCGGGCCTTCGTGCACGACGCCTTCGCCGTGGCCAAGGGTGCGGCCTTCTCTGCCATCTTCACGCTCTTTCCCGCGGTGCTCCTGGTAGCTTCGGTGCTCTCAGAATCGCATACCACCACGGCCTTCACTCGTGAGATTGGGCATGCGCTCGGCCGGATTCTGCCGGAGGGCACGCGAGCTGCAGTCTTGCAGTATTTCAATGGCAGCAAGCGAGCCAGCCTCAGGTTTCTGATCACTATAGCAGCCATTACGTTGTGGACAGGCTCGGGCGTAATGATTTCCTGGATGGAAGGCTTCCGCAACGCTTACCAGATGCCTAAGATCTGGGGGCTGGTGAAGGAAAGAATGATCGCCTTTTTGTTGGTTGTGCTCGCCGGCATTCCCATGGCCTTCGCTTCCGTCCTGCTGGTCTTTGGCAACCAGATTGAGGCATGGCTTGTGTACCATGTCGGCCATGATCTCGGACCGTACTTGCTGGGGCTGTGGACTGCATTACGCTGGATCATTGCGGCGCTCACCAGCATCGCTGTCATCGGGCTCATCTACCATCATGGTGTGCCGCGAACCCAGCCGTGGCATCGCGTCCTGCCGGGTGCGGCGTTGGCGACGGTGCTGTGGTTCGCCTCCACGTTGGTGTTCGGGTTCTATCTTCGCTACTTCGCCAACTACGACATCATTTACGGCTCCGCCGCCGCTGCCATAGCGCTGCTCATCTGGCTGTATATCGTCTCGATGGTGGTGCTGATCGGCGCTGAGTTCAACGCTGTGCGCTATCCTCGTTTCCTCTTCGGAGCGCATTCCGAACTGAGTTCGGAGCCGAAGCGCGTGCCGACGCTCTGACAAGGTAAGACCATGGCCAACAATAATGTGGACAACTCGACTCCGGTTCGCCGTCGCGCCAAGATTGTCTGCACCATCGGACCAGCCAGCGATTCCGAGGAGATGATGCGCGAGTTAATGCTGCGGGGGATGAACGTTGCCAGGCTCAATTTTTCTCACGGCTCGCACGAAGATCATGCGCGAGTGATTCGCAGTCTGCGTAAAGTGGCCCGCGATCTCGGACGCACCATCTGCATTTTGCAGGATCTGCAAGGCCCGAAGATCCGGACCGGCCGTCTCAAAGACCGTCTGGCAGTCACTCTGCAAACTGGGCAGACGATCACCATTACGTCGCGAGACGTGATGGGCACCGCGGAGCTCATTTCCACCACTTACCGGGAGCTCGCGCGCGACGTGAAGCCGGGCGAGCACATTCTGCTCTCCGACGGACGCATCGAACTGGTGGTCAGGGAAGTCTCCGGCGCCGATATTATTTGTGACGTGCTGAACGGCGGGACGCTGGGCGAACATCAGGGTATCAACTTGCCTGGTACCAATGTCAGCATTCCATCGCTGACTCCGAAGGACGAGGACGACCTCGACTTCGGCCTGAAACACGCCATCGATCTCGTTGCCATCTCGTTCGTGCGCACCGCCGACGACGTTGTGCGGGCGCGGCGTGCAATCGTGTCGCGCGGGGGCGTAACTCCGCTAATCGCCAAGCTGGAAAAACCGCAGGCCATCGACAACCTCGACTCCATTCTCGAAGTCGCCAACGGGGTGATGGTCGCACGCGGCGATCTTGGCGTCGAGGTTGCGCCCGAGAAGGTTCCGCTCATCCAGAAACAGGTCATCCGCCGCGCACTCGACTTCCGCAAGCCTGTAATCACAGCTACGCAGATGCTCGAATCCATGACCGGGAATCCGCGGCCGACGCGCGCCGAAGCCAGCGACGTCGCCAACGCCATCTTCGACGGCAGCGACGCGGTCATGCTTTCGGGCGAGAGCGCAGTGGGGAAATATCCGCGTGAAGCGGTGGAGATGATGGCGCGCATTGTAGCCGAGGCCGAAAGCAATCTCTTTGATCCCTTGCGGCCGGAGCATCGCCAGGCTCGCCAATTGTCCATTGCGGAGACGATCTGCGAGTCGATGGCGCACGCTGCGAGCGATCTCAACATTCGCGCCATCGCTGTCTTCACCGAAACTGCCAATACTGCGCGTATTCTGTCAAAGTATCGGCCGGCGGCGGACATTTACGCCTTCACTCGTTTTGAAGCTGTTTGCAACCGCATGAACCTGCTTTGGGGCGTAACGCCTCTGAGCTGCAAAGCCGACATTTCGGCGGCGGAGATGGCGGAGTTTGCTGAGCGTGAGTTGTTACGGCGCAAAGTGCTTTCGCCGGGAGATGTCTTCGGGATGATTGCGGGCACAACCAGCGCTTCCGGTGCGACGAATTTCATGCGCTTGATTACGGCAGGACAGGACCAACCGAAGTGACGAAACAGCAATGTCAAGTTATGGGACGGGAGAGAAATGGCTGACGAAATTTTGTCCATGGCAATTCTGGAGGCGCTGCCCGGCAAGGAGCAGGAGCTGCTGGCCGCCTTGCGCGGGTTGTACACCCTGATGAAGGCCAAGGGCTACAGCCGCGACTCTCTGCATCTTGACGCGGCGCAGCCTGGCCGCTTCCTGCATCTACGCCATTGGGCCTCGTCCGAGATGCGCACTGAAGCCCAGGCCGATCCCGAAGTCCATCACTACTGGCAAATGCTTCCCGGACTCTGCACCATCCCGACGGTGTACGAGAGCCTGGAGAAGGTGTTCGAAAGCTAGCGCTGCGTTTTGTTGTTGCTCCTCCGATAACAATGGGGCCACACAAATAAACGCAAATGGACGCAACAGCGTCACAGGATTTTTCAGAAATATTTTCGCAAATTCCCAGAATGAAACCATTGTCAGTTCCAATTCGGGAAGTGTAGAGGCTGTGGTTGTTAGAGGAATTTGCCGAAATCTTCCACTTCACTAGCGCTGAACGCCTGGGATAGTGGCCTTACTCCCTCCGGGCCTTCATTATGACCGGATTACCGACCTACTTCTCCCACTGAGAGCACGCGTGCCAGGCCCTCAGGCAGTGGCTGCAGTTTCTGCCTTCAGGTCGCGGAGCAGGCGCTCCAGCGCCCGCTTATAGGAGTCGTGGTCGCGCCAGCGGTTGAATTCTCCGATGTGGCGCGTGCGGCGGATGTCGGCGGCTCACTGACAACCGGCAACTGCCCTAGTTCACCCAGGGACCGCGGGAGTCGCCGTTTTTCTTGCGGGGCTCGCGGGTGGTGGGATCGCGGAAGTTGCCGAGTTCGTCGAAATAGTCCTCGTGCTTGTAGTCGCCGCGGTCGTGCTTGCGCATGTACACCTCGAACTTGCGCGCGGCCCGCTTGCGTTTCCAGCGGTGGTAGGCATTGCGGACCCCGAATAGGCGCTCCGAGGTGGCGAAGCCGAAGCCGCGCCGGGGCACGAACTTCAGCCAGATGTATCCGAAGAGCGCGCCGCCGAGGTGGGCCATGTAGGCGATGGATTGTCCGCCGCCGTGAGCAGAGGCCAGCGCCCCGTAGAGCGCGAGCGCGATGAGGCCGATGACGACGTATTTGGCCTTGATGAGGAATGGCAGAGGAAACATCATGATTTCTATGTCGCCGTGCAGGATGCCGAAAGCGAGCAGCAGTCCGTAGATGGCGCCCGATGCGCCGATGGTAGCAGTGTACGGGCTAACGCCGAGCAGCCCGGTGAATGAGATTGCAACTGTCACCAGCGCCGCGCCAATCAGGCAGAAGAAATAGAACTGCATGAACAGGCTGTAGCCCCAATCCATTTCAAGCTGCGCGCCGAACATCCAAAGCGCTAGCATATTGAACAGGATGTGCAGCAGGCCGGCATGCAGGAAGCCATAGGTCACCAACTGCCACAGCCATCCGTGAATGACGGCGATGCCACGCAACTGGAAAAGCCCTTCGCCAATACCGGCAACGGTGGGGGCGAATGCGCCGAGGAGGGCAAACAGGAGGAAAATTGCGCAGTTCGCGATCAGGAGTTGTTTCACGGCTGGCGTGAAGGGCGGGAAACTCAGCGTCATGGATGGGCCGCGTCGCATAGATAGCTCTGTTGTAGATCTGTGCCGTCCCTACGGGACTCGGATTATTTCTTTCCGCCGCTACCCAGCGCTTCCGCGCTGGGCTAAGCTGGGTCGCCCTCTGGGCTGGAATCGCGGCAAGTCGTAGTCTCACCCTGCCAGTATAGGGGGCCCTCGACTCCTCCGTCGTCCCGCAGGGGGGCCGACTGTCGTCGCTCGGGATGACAACCAAAAACTGCTTGCGCTCACGCTATAGTGCAAGCGCTGCTCGCGCCACTCTCACCGTTCCGGCATGGGCACCACCGCCAGGCTGCGGTGGCCTTTGGCGTCAACCGCGCGTACGGCAAAGACTACGTTGTCCTTCGAGAGCGGCAAAGTTGCGCGCGTGACGTTGCCGACGGCCTGCGCGTGCTGCCAGTCGGGTGCCGCTGTGTCACGCCACAGCACTTCGTAGCCGGTCGCCAACCCGCCCGGCGATGGATCCCACACAACAGTGGAATCGTTCTGCAACTCTTTCGTCAACAGGCGGACGTTTGCCGGTGGCGCAGGCGCCGAGGCCAGAGAAGCCAGCGTGGCCGCGTTCAGCCGCGCAACGTTTGCGGTGTAATCGTAATCCACGAACTTCGGAAGGTCACCGTATTCGATGCCGTTTTCGGTGCGGACGTTCTGGTGCTGGTGGTTGTAATTTTCACGAAATTCGGTAAACCGGACGGCCGCGTATCCCTGCTCGTTGAAGGAGAAATGATCGCCACCACGGAGATAGCGGTCGCGGCGGAAAACCACGAGCGGCTGCAACGTCGCGGTCGGAAGATATTCCTTCGCGACGGACGCGATGTAGCGCGCCAGTTGCCGCGATGGGCCGTCGTTCTCGCCCCCCAGGGCGCGGATCATTTTCAGCTGCTTCTCGTCGGCGGTGGCGGGAATGCCCTCGGAGAAGACGCGCACCACATGCGGATCCTGACCAGGAGAGCGGTCGCCGCCCACGATGTCGTTGTTCAGCGCTGCTTCGATGTCCCAGGTTTGCGCCTTGGCCATCTTGGCGAAATGTGCGCTGCCGAAGAGTCCCTGCTCCTCGCCGGCTACGGTGAGAAAGACGATGGTGGCGGGAAAACGATGCTTGCTGAGCACACGAGCACACTCCAAGCTGACGGCGGTGCCGCTGCCGTCATCGTTGGCGCCGGGCGCAGGATCTGTCGCGTTGTTGGCATCGCTGTTGCGTGAGTCGTAGTGTCCGGTGACGAGCACGATGCGGCCGGCACTGGCAGGATCGGCGCCGCGCAGCACAGCATAGACATTAGTGATTTTCGTCGGCTTGGGTATGCGCGGTGCCGGGTCCTGAATGAACTCGTCGGTCTTGACCTCTAGGCAGCCACCGCAGTCTTTGGAGTAGCGCTCGAACTCGCCTTGGATCCAGGCGGCGGCCGCGCTGGCACCTTTGCCGCCGGCTGCCGGCATATCGGACGATAACGTCTGCCGCGTGCCGAAGCCGACCAGCTTCTCAATGGTCTGTTGAATGCGTTGCGGCGAGACCTCACGGAGGGCAGCCGCGATCTGCGGATCGGGAGTGGCCGCTGATACGCCGGGCGGCTGCTGGGAAAATAAAGCAACCGCGAACGGCAGGGTCAACATCAAAACCACGATTCCGTGGAGGAATATTCTGGCGACGTACATCGGAACTCCTTGAGCCCCCGGGCAGACTGGAGCGTCTATCACTTGACGCTGTTGCCCGGAGACTCTAAATATAAATGCAGAGGCAAGGCGCTGTAATTGAGGCGCATATTCCAGAAGAACGGAGGCAGTCATCATGATCATATGTCCTGAATGTGAAGGCGATCTGGATATCGAAGAGGACGAGGTTGACGAGGGGGA
Source organism: uncultured Acidobacteriaceae bacterium (assembly GCA_963823635.1). Classification (GTDB taxonomy): domain Bacteria; phylum Acidobacteriota; class Terriglobia; order Terriglobales; family Acidobacteriaceae; genus Bog-257. The sequence continues at coordinate 35,077 of CAWGMV010000040.1, forward strand.
AATTGTCTCCTGTCCGGAGTGCGGCACTGACTTTGAGGTTGTGGCCGTCGAGCCCCTGGAGTTGACGCGCGTAGAGGAGGAGGAAGCAGAGGACGAAGAGGAAGAAGAAGAGGAAGAGAGTGAATATTAGCCCAGGACGCGGCATCAGCAGGTGGGGGCTCGGACTGAGCGCTGCTTTTATGCTTTTGCTCGGCGCTAGTGGAGGCATACTCGACGCCAAACCACAGACCTCGACTTCATCCGGGAAGGCCGCGAAGAAAGATTATGCTCTAATCTACGGCACGGTGTGGAGTCCTGACGATCGGACCGTAGCCGGCGTTCCTATCACTATTCGCAGGGTCTCCGATAAGAAGCCGAAGTGGGAGCTGGTTTCGGATAGTCATGGTGAGTTCGCTCAGCGCGTCCCGGTGGGGGCACAAGACTACATTGTGCAAGCAAACATCAAGACGCCCAAGGGGCAGCCGAAGCCCGAGGTTACGGTTCATATCGACGATAACGAGCGGAAAGACATCGGCATTCACTTAAGCAAGTAAAATGAAATGGAAGGATTGCCTGCCATGAAACGAGTACTTGGCGCCGTCGTGATGTCGCTGATTGCACTTAACTGCCTTGCCTTCCAGCTCGAGCTTCCATTGGGCGGATCGTCTCCGTCCGAGCCGGAGCGCAAGGCCCCTCGCGCCACCACCCGCACCCTCACCGGCAATGTCCTGGACAAAAGCGACCAGCCGGTGGCGGAAGCGATCGTTTACTTGAAGAACACGAAGACCCTCACGGTGAGGACCTACATTGCGCAGAAGGATGGCAGCTATCGCTTTCCCGAGGTCTCCAACAACATTGACTATGAGGTTTATGCCCAACGTAACGGCAAGAAGAGCGATACCAAAGTGCTGAGCCAGTTCGATGACCGCGCGCAGCCCCACATCAATTTGAAGATTGACGTGAACAAGCAGCCGTCTCCCAAAGAGTAAAAAAGCCGCCATTTCTGGCGGCCATTTTCATTTCCGAAAAACCGATTCAGTTGTTCTCGTTGCTGGCCCGCTTCCACGACATGAACTCGCCAATCGTGGCGGCTCCTGACGAGCTTGAACTCGCGGGCGCCTTGTAGGCTTCCACATCGTGGCGCGTGGCCTCTTCTCCGACCGCGCGGATGCTGAGCCCAACTTTCTTCTCTGCCGGGTTCATCTTGATGATCTTGAAGTCGTGCTCCTGCCCTGAGTCCAGTTTGACCGGCGCGCCATGAGCATCCACTGCCTCGGAGTTGTGACACAGCCCCTCCACTCCGTCGGCAATCTCGACGAATGCGCCGAAACTCGCCAGGCGCAGCACCTTGCCGTGGATGACGTCACCCACGCGATGGTTGTCGAAGAAACTCTCCCAAACGTCAGGCTGAAGCTGTTTGACGCCCAATGACAGGCGACGCTGTTCCGGCTCAATGGCGAGCACGATGGCCTTCACCTTGTCCCCCTTCTTGAGGACCTCAGAAGGATGCTTCACCCGCTTGGTCCAGCTCAGGTTGCTGACGTGGACCAGTCCATCGATCCCATCCTCGATTTCAATGAAGGCGCCAAAATCAGTCAGATTGCGAACCTTGCCCTCGACAACCGTGCCCACCGGAAACTTCTGGTGCAGGCTTTCCCAGGGATTGGACTCAAGCTGCTTCAGGCCAAGGCTGATGCGACGCTCGCCGGGATTTACGTTCAGCACCACGGCTTCCACTTGGTCGCCAATATTGACCAGCTTCGATGGATGCTTCATCCGCTTGGACCAGGTCATTTCGCTGACGTGCACCAGGCCTTCAATACCCTGCTCCAACTCAACGAACGCGCCGTAATCGGTCACGCTGATGATGCGCCCGCGAACATGCGCGCCAATCGGATAGCGCTCGGCTGCATCCAGCCACGGATCAGGCGTAAGCTGCTTGAAACCCAGCGATACGCGCTGCTTCTCGCGATCGAACTTCAGCACCTTCACCTGGATCTGGTCGCCTACCTGCACCAGATCGCGGGGATGGGTGAGGCGTCCCCAGGACATATCGGTGATGTGCAGCAATCCGTCAATACCGCCGAGATCAACGAACGCGCCGTAGTCGGTGAGGTTCTTCACCGTACCGGTGATGATGCCGTCCTCATGCAACTGCTCGAGCGTGTGAGCGCGTTTTTCCGCCTGCTCTTCCTCCAATAACTGCTTACGGGAAACCACGACATTGCCGCGCTTCTTGTTCAGCTTGATGATGCGGACCTCAATGTCCTGGCCCTTCATCCCATCAAGGTTCCGAACCGGGCGCAGATCAACCTGCGAACCCGGTAAGAACGCCCGCGCGCCCAGGATGTCAACCGTCAGCCCGCCCTTGATGCGGTCGATAATGCGCGCCTTCACGGAAGCTTTGTCGTTAAAAACTTTTTCGATCTCGTCCCACGCGCGCAGCCGTTGTGCCTTTTCATGGGAAAGGTTGATGTAGCCCTCTTCGGTGTGGCCGGGCTGGCGCATGACCGGGATTTCGTCACCGCGTTGCACGCGGACGTTGCCTTCATGGTCCTGCAACTCAGCCACCGGAATAACGCCTTCCGACTTGTAGCCGATGTCCACCAGAACATACTGGGGCGTGACCTTCAGCACCGTGCCAGTGACAATCTGCTCCTCGTTGAGTGCGGCTTCCGTCTGGGCTTGTTCCTGTTCGAAGGTTTCAAGGGCGGTGGCGAAGTCTTCCATGCTGGGTTCTTTTTCCGATCGCGGAGCAGCCGTCGGGGCTGTCACGGCAGGATGAGTGGCGGGGCCAGAAACTTGCTCAGCGTTCGGCTGTTGGTTAGCGGCATCCGCCGGGGCGGACTGGGTTTCGGTGGTCGGGGTTTCGTTGTTGGTTTCTTCAAAAGCCATTGGTTGCGTACACACACTTGCGCGTTTGTGGACGCGCATAGAGCCTGGGATAAACGGACTGCTGGCTTGAATCAACGGGTAAGATTGTTCCCCGCCTCAGCGGGGATTCGGACAACCCAGCGGCCGGATCCTATGAAGCGGGCTGCGCTCACAGGGAACCCTTTGACTATAGCAACCGCTGCAGAAGAGTGTCAAACAAGCAAGCGCAAGTTTAGCCCCGATTTTGCTGGCGTTTCCTCACGTTTCGTCAGCTATGTCAAGTGAGTTGCATCACTACCTGGTGTGACACGAAGCGAGTCGCTCTTGGGAAGCGCTCAACCTGTCTGGTAGTCTGCCCTCTTATGGATTATCTCTGGACTCCGTGGCGATACACATATCTCGTCACTGCCGGCAAAGCGCCGTCCTGCATCTTTTGCGAACTGCAACGTAGCGCTGATGATCACAAAGCGCTGATCGTCCATCGTGCGGAGTACAACTTCATCATCCTTAACGCGTATCCGTACACGTCGGGACATTCCATGGTCGTGCCCTACCAGCATCTCGATCAGTTGAACAAGCTTCCTCCAGCCGCGGCTGCTGAGATGATGCAACTGGTGCAACGCATGGAAACCGTTTTGTGCGAGGTCTATCAGCCCGATGGAGTGAATCTCGGCATGAATGTCGGCAAGGCTGCGGGCGCGGGCGTCGCCGGTCATATCCACATGCACGTTTTGCCGCGCTGGCTCGCTGATTCGAACTTCATGACTGTTATCGGCGAGGCGCGAGTCCTGCCGGAACTGTTGGAGGCGACCTATCAGCGGCTGAAAGCAAAGTTCTAAACTTCACACTTGAGGTTGTCCGAAAGGCCCAGTTGAGGTTTAGCGTCTGTGTTTGCGACAGAGCGCCGCTAAGGTTTGCGTTGGTGTACAAATGTGCATACAATAGATCGCGTGGACTTCGAGTGGGACGCCGCGAAGAGCGCCGCCAACTTTGCAAAGCACCGGATCTATTTCGCAGATGCTGGGTCCGTCCTTGAGGACGATTTTGCATTAACGATGCGTGATCTCAACGATGAAGAGGAGCGGTGGATCACGCTTGGGACGGACGCTCTGGGCAGAGTTCTGGTCGTGGTTTACACCTGGCGGGGACGGACAATTCGGATCATCTCGGCCCGGCCCGCGACTTCCCGCGAGAGACGGCAATACGAGGAAAAACGATGAGGCGTGAATACGATTTCAGCAAGGCAAAACGCGGCGCTGTCGCGCCGGTGTCCAAGGGCAAGACTAGAATTACCATCCGTGTCGACGACGACATCCTCGACTGGTTTCGCCGGCAAGTAGAGCGGGCCGGAGGCGGTAACTACCAGAGCCTGATCAACGAAGCTCTGCGCCAGCACCTTCGGCGAGCACAGGAGCCCCTTGAGGCCACGCTACGCCGCGTCATCCGAGAGGAACTCAGTCACGCAAGCTGACCTCCCAAAACTCGAGGCGGTTGGGTTTACTTCCGTCCCGCCGCCTCGACTGAGGTAGTCGGATCGGCCCCTTCCCAACTCTGGTCCGAAGTTGGTCCATACACCGAGGGCACAGGCTTGTTCAGCAACCGGAGATATACCGTGAGTTGTGTGCGGTGATGGCAGGTGTGCAGCACGCGACGCCAAAAGACCCAGATGCGCTGACGCGTGAGGCCAAAGAAAGGCACATCCTGCAGCCACCACTCTGCTGTCTGCGTGGCGAAAAATGCCAGCCGCGGCCGTGCCAGTTCTTCCATGCGTTGAATATATGCGGTCAGTTCGTGGTTCTTCGGCAGCACATCGCCGGGCGCAGGCTCGGGAGTGCCAACAAATTCGCCGAAGAATCTGCGCTCGGACAGCAATTGGTGTTTCAGGATCTCGGCGACAGTTGACGACTTCGGATGCGGCCGGTAATCCATGTCCCCCGGCGCGAAGCAGCGCCAGACCGAGATAACTTTGTCGGTCTCGCTGGCATAGGCGTCGAGCAAATGCTGAAACAGCGGGTCACTGGCGCGCGGGACGTCCTGCTCGGGGATGGCGATGAAGTCGTATTTCATGGCCAGCGCATTTTAGCGCTATCAACTCGAACGGCCATGGTACTTGCTGACGCGAAATAACAAAGGGCGCGGCCAGCGCGCCCTTCATGATCTTCGAGTATTCCTGCTTAGCTCTTGCTGCACTTGTTGCGCCGTTCCACGTACTTCTGCAACTTGCCCTTTTTCTCCAGTGACATCAGGTTGTCTAGAAGCGGATACTTCGCTGTAGGATCGAATGCCTGGATCGCGCGATAGGCGCGTAAAGTCCCGGCCAAGCCTGCCGCCTGGATTGCGGCCGTGTTCTTTTCCTCCGGATGCTGCAACTGGTACGCAGCCTGCGAGAACACCGCCTGCATCCGCAATTGGTTGGAATAGGTGTCATTCACTTTGTCGAGCGACTGCAATGCTTTCAGCTCATGGCAGCAGACGTTCACAGTAATGTCAGGAACCTGCACAATCCATTCGCTCAGCCACATGCGTTTCTGAAGGCTGTCCTTGGCGAGCGGATGCTGTTCCAGGCTCTGCGCATATTCGAGCGCCTGCGCCCGCTCTTCCGCGGTTGAAGGCCCGCGTGTTGCGGCGACGGATGGAACTGATGCCGCAATCAGGAACACACTCAAAACGGCAATGAGTTTGCGCACCATATAGCTTCTCCCCACGAATCTCTGGATCGGCCAGCAGTTTCACAAATCATACTCCGATTGGAGGCAGGTGGAATAAGCAGGAACTCGTTCGTCAACGCCAGAATGTGCGGCTCGTCCCGGAAAGGCGGTCTTTCGTCCCGACACAATTCGTTGACACAGGAATTCAGCGCCCGTAGAGGAAAATCAGCGCCTCCGGCAGCCGGCGAGACCACGCGCTTTCATTGTGCGTCGCACCTTCATCGATGACGACTTTCAGCCGTGTCGGGCCCATTCCTTTCTTGCGCAGGGCGGTCTGCAATTCCTCGGTATCCTTGACCAATTCGGCATTGTAAGCGGCATCGTGCGTTTCCTTTGTGCCCATGGCGACAAACATCTTCTGCGGAAGTTGCTTCGCCTGTTCAGCATCCTTCAGCAGCTGCCCATTGCCGACGCCTAGCACCGGACTCTCCACCAGCACGTGACCGAACACGCTAGGATGATTCAGCGCGGTGTAGAGGCTGATCACACCGCCATACGAAGCGCCGCCGATGCCGGTGTTCGCGGCGCCGAGCGACACGCGATATTTCTTCTCAATGTACGGCATGACTTCGGTGAGCAGGAACGTAACGTACTCTTTGCCCCGTACCTCTTTCGGAGCGGCCACGTCATATTGCTGGTGATGAGGGTCAGGATACGGCAAATACTCCGAACTGCGATCTTGCCCGGGATAGTCAATGCCTACCACGATCATGGGCGGAATCTTAAAGCTGCCGACCAGGTGGTCCACGGTTTCATCTACGTGCCACTCGCCGCCAGGATTGCTGGTGGCTTCGTCAAACAAGTTCTGGCCATCCTGCATATAAAGCACGGGGTAGCTGCGATGCGCGTTCCGCGGTGAGCCATAGTTGGCCGGCAGCCATACACGCAGCATGCGGGTGTTGTGAAAGATTTTGCTGGTAAAGGGCGTGATCTCCAGCACGCCCAAGACCGTGTGTTCTTTTTCGGCAGGAGCTTGCGCGCTCGACTGCGAGCCGGTTGTGGCTGCAGGTTTTTCCTGGGCAAGAGGACACAGGGAAACCAGAAAACAGATGACGAGAATGACGGCGCTCGGTTTCGGCATGAGAATAGATTAGCAGCGGTTCTATGCCGGGCCTGCTCTCGGGAAGAGAGCGGCTCGCTAAGACTTCAGCTTCAAGTCGGTTAACTGCATTTCGGGATAATTCTGATTCCAGTCGGCAGAAATGTGCTCCAGCGTCATGCGGACTGTCCTGGTCTGCCCCGGGCCGATGGGCAGGCGCGCCAGGTCCACCAGATCGGGGTAGCCGCCCATCTGATTTTCAACCAACACATGCAGCGGAATGGTCTCAGTCTGCACCACTTCATTCATGGAGTTCTTGAACACCAGCTTCATCGCCGCACCCACAAGGGCCTCGTCGCCAGCGTTGGTGATGTTCACGTCGAGATAGGTAACGGTGCCGCCGACGTAGTTTTCCGCAGCGCTCATTTTCGGATTGGAGAGCTGCAGCTTGGCGGCGTATGGATCAGGCTGGATTGCGGTCTGACTCTTGTTGCGGCTGACTACCACGATGACCGCTACCACAATGACCACCGCGACTAGCCCGACAATAAACGGTGTCCAGTTGCGCTCCTGGGCCTTAGGCTGAGCTGGCGAGAATATGTCGGCCATACTTGTATCGATTTTACTCCGCCGGCTCGCAACTATTCCGGCGTATCCGGGTCACCTACAGTCGCGCCCTGATTCATCGGGAGGAACTCCTTGAGAAAACATCTTGCCGAATTAACCGCGGCTCTCGCGCTGCTCTGCGGGGGAATCGTCCTGGCTCAAGCGCCCGTGCAGAACGTCAATCCGCATCACCACCCTAACCTCGCCGCGGCGCAGCGGCTTTCTGACCAGGCTTACCAGAAGATACTTACCGCGCAGCAAGCCAATGAGTGGGACATGCAAGGCCACGCCCAGAAAGCTAAGGAACTTTTGGAGCAGGTGAATCAGCAATTGAAGCTGGCAGCCGAAGCAGCCAATAAGAACCACAAGTAAGTTACTTTTGGAGCCGGGAGCCTGGGAAAGGATGCGTTTCCCAGGTTGGCGGTGAGCACCGCCTAGAGTGCGCACCTGAGGCTCTGCGGCCGGCTGGAAATAAAGAATCCCGAGGCTCTGTTGGGCGGCTGTTCTCGACCAGCGGTTCGCTTTAGACCCTTGCCGACCTATGTCCATCCCGTACTTGCGCACGCGGTGTTCGATCTCAGCTTGGACTCCGGGCTCACCACTAATCGGAATGACCGTTCAACGCCTCGGGATTCCGTCTTGCCTTTGACTCGTTTCTCGTTCTCCTCAACCAGCAGCTCGCTATTGACCGTCGCGGTCCCTCTGCTGCCTTGCGCCGCGGGCGCGGAGCAGTGAACTCGCTTCAGCCCCGGACTTACCGCCAACCGGGAAAACTTTAAAAACTGTCAAAGAACGAGTGTGTTTGTACGTGACCGCATTTTCTAAGTCAACTCTTTTTTCGCGATTTTATCTCCCATGTTTTCAATCAAGTGCAGCTCGTCCACAGGCGGGTGCCGAAATTTTGTGCAGCGTGGATTTCGAGTTCTTGCAGCTTGCATCGTGGCGTTGATTCCAGTGATGTTGTTGAGAGTCGGCTTGCTATGTAACCGCGCGAGAAAACATCTGCCGTTGTGGACATCTAGGCGAAAACCTCGCCCAGAGCGGGATTCGAACAAGTCTGGAAAACGACTTGAGTAGCTTGAACTGCTTCGTTTCAGCCCGCTCGGGACGACAAGAAGAGGACTTATCGGCACGACTGATGGTCGGGCCACGACACAAAAATACTTCATTAAAGGTTTTCTCTGTGTTCTCCGTGTCTCTGTGGTGAAGAGAAGTTTTGTTACCATCGGCAGCATGCCTCTGGTCGAAGCTCGCAATCTGACCAAGACCTTTAGCTCAGGCCAATCCACCTTTGGAATGCGCGCGGCCGGGCATGTCCGGGCAGTCAGCGACGTCTCGCTGACTATCGAAGCAGGACAAACGCTGGGCTTGGTTGGCGAGTCAGGCTCGGGTAAAAGCACATTGGGGCGAATGCTGCTGCGACTGGTCGAGCCGGACTCTGGCGAGGTGTTCTTCGATGGCCACGATGTCCTGCGTGCCGGAGGAGCGGAATTGCGCCGTCTGCGCCGCGAGATGCAGATCATCTTCCAGGACCCGTTCGGCTCACTGGATCCTCGCATGACTGTCCAGCAGATCGTCGGCGAGCCTATGGCCATCCACAGCAGCGACAGCCGCGCGATACGTCATCAGCGCGCCAGCGAGGTGTTGCGCGCCGTTGGGCTCGACGCCTCTGCCCTGGGGCGCTTTCCTCACGAATTCAGTGGTGGGCAGCGGCAGCGCATCGGCATTGCACGCTCTTTGGTCTTACGCCCGCGCTTCATTGTGGCCGACGAGCCGGTTTCGGCGCTGGATGTCAGCGTCGGCTCGCAGATCGTGAACCTGTTGCAGCAGCTTCAGCGCGAGTTCTCGCTGACCTACCTGTTCATCTCGCACTCTATGCCAACCGTGCGCTACCTGGCAGATCGTATTGCCGTAATGCAACAGGGGGAGCTGGTCGAGGTCGGCACGACCGAGCAGATCACTACCGCTCCGCGACATCCCTACACGCGTAGCTTATTGGAAGCGATTCCGGAGATTGAGTGCAGCGAGCCGTAGAGAACTGCTGAAGAACATTGGATGGTGTCATCCTGAGCGGAGGCCGTCCGCGGTGGTGGACGACCGCAGTCGAAGAGCTACGCAACGTCAAATTTTCTTTTGGAATAGGGGTCCTTTGACTCCTCGGTCGCCACAGCGACCTCGTCGCCCAGGATGACAGATGAAGAGGGAGCATCAATTTTAGCCCGAGACAAGCGCGAGCTGTTTCGATGGCTCCGAAGGTTTCTCGCGCTCGCGAAATGCCGCGCCTTCGAGCCGCAGTAACCAGGCCTTCACCGGAAGTCCGCCGCCGTATCCGCCCAGGTAGCAGCCGGCAGCGAGGACGCGATGGCAAGGGACGATGATAGCGATTGGATTGTAGTGATTGGCCTGTCCGACAGCGCGAAAGCTCTTCGGACTGCCGACCGCGCGCGCGATCTCCGCGTAGGAGCGGGTTTCGCCATAGGGAATCTGCAGCAGCTCGTTCCAGCAGTGCTTCTGGAAGTCGGTTCCCCGGAGGTCGAGCGAGAGATCGAAGTTGCGGCGCTTGCCGGAGAAGTATTCTTCCAGTTGCTTGCGCACAGCGTGCGTGCGCGCTTCCGATTCTTCCCAGATAACTGCCTGGCCGGCGATTTTCTTTGGCAGCCCGCGATCGAACTCCAGTGCGACCAGCGCTGTTGCTGACGCTCCGATCAGCAGTGGCCCCACGGGCGAACTCACGCGGGAGTAATAGAGAGTTTCCATTGATCCGTCCGTTCCAACAGGCTAACACTGCGCGGCCCGTCGTGACCGTCGCAAATATGTAATGCTCAGAACAGTTTGGTCCGAACTACCTACTGATCCCTAGTCCCAAGTCCCTAGCCCCTGTTTTACGGCGCTGCCCGCACGTGCTGCTCACCCAGCACCTTTCCCGCGCGGTCGAACCACACCACTTCGTACTGCGGCTGGAACACTGAGTACCAATATCGGTAAACGTACTCGTCAGAGCACCCGGTAGGCGCGGGAGTCATCGAGCCGCAAGGACCGTAGCTCGTAGGACTGCCGAGCAACTCCTGTACTACTTCGCTGGAGTCGCCGAGGTTAACCTGGCCGGAATTCTTACGCAACATTTCGTCATGGTGATAGGCCCACACGGCCGCCGCGACCAGTCCAAGCGCGATTGCCAGAAAGATGATGCGGGTTCCCATCAGTCAAGGTTAAAACATTTTCTGGTTTCGAAATAGCCGGAAGCGGCTTCTTTTTGATCCGCGGAGCGGCGCGAGGCTCGTCAACGAGAGCTCTCCATTTGTTCGGCGATGGCAAGCAGCTTTGTGACCGTGTTTAAGTTTCGTCCTGTTGCCGATTTCTTCAGGGCCCGATCTAAGGCTGGCCATAGTTTGGACCGTCCCTGACCGTCCGGGAAATAGATATAAAGCTCACGGCTACCAAAGACTAGCTCCTCCGGGTGATCGCCCTTGAGCCGCAAAATCGCACCCTGCATTTCCGCGCTCGGGGATGTAGTGAGGAAAAAATGCACCTGGAGTTTGGCCGGCTCGATCTCCTTCCGCTTCGCGAAGGGGCTTTTGCGGATCACCTCCTTCAATTCCGCCGTTGTGCGCACCGTGACACCGGGACGAAAGCCAAACTTCTTTTCAATCGCGTCCTCAATACGCCTAGCCAATGCCGCGAGGTCTTTCACGTCAGTTCTGAAAACGACGTTGCCGCTCTGGATGTAGGTCTGCGGCCCTCGCAGTCCCAGCGATTCGTAGAGCTGACGCAATGCTTCCATTGGAATCTTGTTAAAGCCGGTGACGTTTACGCCGCGTAGCATGGAGATAAGAATGGGCATGACAGCACCAAGCATAGCCTGCCGTGTTTCCCTGGCGCGAGCCCGCGCCGCAGTCTGCGGCAACAGCCTTCCTTGACCCTTCTTCTCGCTGACTCCTACAATCGAAGATTCTCTGCCGCCAGCGAAAACTTTATGCCCCTTCAGCTTTTCAACACCCTGTGGGGAAAGGTCGAGGAATTTCACCCGCTCGAAGACAACGAAGTCCGCATGTATGCCTGCGGACCCACAGTTTACGACTATGGGCACATCGGCAATTTCCGTACCTTTATCGTCGTGGACACGCTGCGCCGCTTCTTGAAACAGAGCGGCTACAAGCTGAAGCACGTCATGAACATCACCGACGTGGATGACAAGATCATCCGCAATGCGGCGCGCGACGGCGTCAGCGTCCAGGAGTACACGAAAAAGTACATCCAAGCGTTTCTGGAAGATGCCGATGCCTTGAACATCGAGCGCCCCGAGCTTCTGGTCAGGGCCACCGACTACATTCAGGAGATGGCACGTTTCATCAAGGTGCTCGAAGAGAAAGGCTTCGCCTATCGCACCGAGGACGGCTCGTATTACTTCCGGATTGCGAAGTTTCCGGAATACGGGAAGCTGTCAAAGAAAGATTTCGCCGGCATGACCGACGGCGCGCGCGTGGATGTGGATGAATACGACAAGGACAGCGCTCGCGACTTCGCGCTGTGGAAGGCACCTAAGCCCGGCGAGGCATTTTGGGAGACGGAGATCGGCCCGGGTCGGCCCGGGTGGCATATCGAGTGCTCCGTTATGTCGATGAAGTACCTCGGAGAGAGCTTCGATATCCACTGTGGCGGCGAAGACCTCATCTTTCCTCATCACGAAAACGAGATCGCGCAGTCGGAGGCGATGACCGGCAAACCCTTCGTGCATTGCTGGGTGCACGCGCGCTTTCTGCTGGTGGAAGGCGAAAAAATGGCCAAGAGCGCGGGCAACTTTTATACCGTGCGCGACCTCATCCTCATGGGACACAAGCCCTCGTCCATCCGTTTCCTGCTGATGTCGGTGCCGTACCGCAAGCAGCTCAACTTCACCTTCGATGGCTTGACACAGGCGGCCAACTCGGTGGAGCGCCTGCGCAACTTCAAGCGGCGACTGGAGACTTCGCAGTTCGCCGACGACAACAACGTAATCATTGCCGAGATCGCGGAGAGGACCTCGACCGAGATGCGCGCCGGCCTCGATGACGACCTGAATACCGCTCGCGCGCTGGGCGCCATCTTCGACATGGTGCGCGACGTGAACGCCGCGGCCGATGCCGGGGAAGTGCGCGCAGCCAACGTACCGCGATTGCTGCGGGTCCTCGATCAGTTTGACGAGATCTTCGCTGTGCTGCAGGACGACGATGCTGCCAAGGTGCGCGCCACCGTGGAGTGGGCGAAGCAGGAAGGACTGGAAGAGAAGATTAGTCCCGAAACTGCCGAGCTTGCCAATTCGGCTGCGCTTTCGGAGGCGGACATTGAGCGCCTCGTTGCCCAGCACTCGCAGGCTCGCAAGGTGCGGGATTTTCCGCGGTCGGATGCCATTCGCGCGCAGTTGGCAGAACAAGGCATTCTGTTGGAGAACACCAAAGACGGCGTACGCTGGCGCAGGAAGTAGCTTAGCAACAAGCGACGCGGCTACTTGCTGCCGTACTCTCGCAGAAGGTTTTGCGCCTTTTCGCGGCTCTGTTGAGCGTGCGGAGAATCTCCCTCATCACGATACGCGACGCTCAGGTTCTTAAATGCGTCATACCTCCATTTCGCGCTGTTCGGGATGTCGTTCTGCGTCAGCCTTATCACCGTCTGGTAATGCTCAACCGCCTGCGGCAAGTCCCCCTGCCGCTGCTCACATATGGCAAGGTTCAGGTTGTCAATGGGAGAGAGCGGATTGAGCGCCACGGCCGCTCGCAGATGCGGGAGTGCCTCACCCAGCCGCCCATCATCCATCAACATTACGCCCAGGTTGTTTTCGGCCTCCTTATTTGGGCTGGTGACTTGCAAACTGCGCGACCACAGCGCATAGCTGTCTTTCCAGTAGCCGATCTGACGATGGGTAACCACGGCGAACGCGAGTAATGCTGCAACGCTGGCTGTCCGGAGCCACACTGGGCGAAGATGCAGTTGCTCAGTCCATTCCGCCACGCCCCAGCAGATCATAAGGAACAGTCCGATAGCAGGCAGATAGGCATAGCGATCGGCCATCGCCTGCCGCCCCACCTGCACCAATCCGATCATCGGCACCAGAGTTCCCAGAAACCACAACCAGCCGGTGACTAAGTAGCGCCGGCGACGCGCCGCGACGACCAGCGCAGTAACGGCAAACAGGAACAGTAACGCCGCCATCACTTGCCACATTGGCGGCAACCCGGAAGGGTGAGGATACAGAAGCGCCAAGTGCGATGGCCAGAATGCTTTCCTCACGTACCACGCATAGGAGACAATGGCGTTCGCGGCTCGAACCGAGAACGGATAGGGCGTAGCGGCTTCGCGTTGCGCATGCAGGGTGATGGCCGCGCTCGCCGCCACTAGCAGGAGCAGCGGTAACTTCTCCAGCACCAGCCAGGAGAGACGCTTCGCCGGAATGACATCGGCTTGGGAAGCAGTACCATCGCTGCCGGCAAACATCCGCCGCAGCGGCCAGTAGTCCCAAAGCAGAAGCACGAAGGGCAGGGTGATAATCTGCGGCTTGGCCATCAATCCCAAAGCGAACAGTAATGCGACGGTCAGGTAGCGTCCCACTCGCGGCTCCTGGGCGTACCAGCGATACGCCGCCAGAGCGAGCAGGAAAAACAGCATGCTGAGCAGGTTCTTGCGCTCGGAAACCCAGGCCACCGACTCAACGTTGAGGGGATGCAGGGCAAACAGAGCCGCCACCATGAAACTGCGGCCGGCGAAACCGGTGGCGCGCAACAGTACCCAATAGAGCAGCACCGCGTTCATCGCGTGCAACCAGAGATTGGTGGCGTGATGGGGCCCGGGTTCAGAAAGAAGAGTTGGCAATCCAGGGCGTGAGACAGCCACGTCAGCGGATGCCAGTTATCGGCATATTGCGCCGTCAATGCCCACT